>CAWBNC010000001.1:0-33915 GCA_963789785.1 uncultured Alphaproteobacteria bacterium
CCAATTCACACGCTGAGGGACTTCCTGCGCCTTGAGACGACCGCCCGGGTGCCGGATCATTCGTGGCTGTCGAAGACGCGGAGCCGCCTGCCGCATGAGGTCCACGAGGCGGTGTTCGGCTGGGTGCTATCGCTGATCGCGGAGCACGGTCTGGTGAAGGGCGATCGGATCGGGGTGGACGCCTCGACCATGGAGGCCAACGCCGCGCTGCGCGCGATCGTGCGCCGGGAGACGGGCGAAACGTATCGGGACATGCTGAAGCGCATGGCCGCCGAAAGCGGCATCGAGACGCCCTCGGCCGAGGACCTTGTTCGCCTGGACCGGAACCGGAAGGGCAAGACGCTGTCCAATGCGGACTGGGTGAGCGCGACCGATCCCGAAGCGAAGATCGCCAGGATGAAGGATGGCACCACCCATCTCGGCTACAAGCCGGAACACGCCGTCGATCTGGACACCGGCGTCGTCGTGGCGGCGGAGGTCCATCCGGCCGACGAGGGTGACACGACGACGCTGCCGGGCACGCTGAAGGCAGCGGCGGCGAACCTGGCGAACGTCGGCCAGGCGCCGACGGCGGCCAAAGCCGCCGAGCTCGTCGCCGACAAAGGCTATCACGCCCGCGCGGTGCTGAAGGATCTCGACGGCGGCGTCTGGAAGACACGGATCGCAGAGCCTCAGCGCAAGAGTTTCTCCCGCTGGCACGGCGATACCGAGGCCCGGGACGCCGTCTATGCCAACCGCAACCGGCTGCGCTCCGAGGTCGGCAAGGCGGGAATGCGAAAACGGGCCGAAATCGTCGAGCGCTCGTTCGCCCACAATCTGGAGCGTGGCGGCATGCGCCGAACGTGGCTCCGCGGACGTGAGAACGTCCACAAGCGCTACCTGATCCACGTCGCCGGCCACAACCTCGGGATCCTGATGCGCCTGCTGATCGGCGCCGGAACGCCCAAGGAAGCCGCCGCCCGAGGGAAACTGTTGCTGCTCGTCGTTCAAACGGCGGAAACGGCGGTGTTCGTCATTCTCGCCATCGACGAAGCCGGCTTCGACGGCCTCGTCGTCATCACCACCGATCCGGCATGATCACATCATCAACGGGCTGTTAAGGTAAGGAACACCGACCAGTCGGCCACCCGACGAGGCCGGCAGACCCAGGCGAGCCGGGCATGCTTGAGGACGAGCTTGTGCTGGAGGACAATCGACGAACGGCGCCGTGCGCGAGGCGATGAAACGGATCGTCCGCGGCGTCCGCGGCGGGGAAGCCTCGAGATGTTCTTGAGCGTGTTCGACATCTTCAAGATCGGCATCGGACCCTCGTCCTCGCACACGATGGGGCCGATGCTGGCGGCGGCGCATTTTGTGAGGGCCGTGCGCGGCGGGGCCGCCGGCCGCCTCGATCCCGCGGCGATCACCGGGATCGAAGCGCGGCTTTACGGCTCGCTCGCGTTCACCGGAAAGGGACACGCCACGGATCGCGCGGTCATTCTCGGTCTTCTGGGATATGCGCCCGCATCCCTCAACCCCGGAGAGGCCGGGACAAAGCTGGCTGACCTGCATGAACGCAAGCGCCTGCGACCGCCAGGACTACCCGAGATCGCGTTCGATCCGGATTCGGACGTGATCTTCGATTACGGGCCGCCGCTCGCGCTGCACGCCAACGGCATGAAGCTGCGCGCGCTCGGCAAGGACGGCGTTCTGTTCGAGGAAACCTACTACTCCATCGGCGGCGGCTTTATCGCCACCGAGGTTGAGATGATGGCAGCGCGGAAGCAGGTGTCGTCCCTTGCGAAGGAACCCGCGGCGGAGCGCCAGCCCTACCCATTCGGGACCGCCGCCGAGATGCTGAGCATGGGCCGGGAGTCAGGCAAGACGATCGCCCAGATGAAGCGCGACAACGAGCGGGTCGTCCGGAGCGCCACCGAGCTCCGGGAGGGCTTGAACGCGATTGTCGATGCGATGCAGAGGTGCATCGAGCGGGGCGCGTCTACCGCGGGCATTCTCCCGGGCGGACTGGGCGTCAAGCGGCGCGCCAAGACCATCTACGACCGGCTGCAGGCGGCCAAGGGATCGAACAGCCAGCAGCCGCACGCGATCAACGACTGGCTGATGGTCTACGCGCTGGCGGTGAACGAGGAGAACGCGGCCGGCGGACAGGTCGTGACGTCGCCCACCAACGGGGCGGCGGGAGTTCTGCCCGCCGTGCTGCGCTACTATATCCGGCATTGTCTGGGCGCGACGCAGGAGGGTGTGGAGACCTTCCTCCTGACCGCCGCGGCGATCGGCGGCATTATCAAGTTCAACGCCTCGATCTCGGGCGCCGAGTGCGGGTGCCAGGCCGAAGTCGGCTCCGCCTCGGCGATGGCGGCCGCCGGTTTGTGCGCCGCGCTTGGCGGTACGAACGAGCAGGTCGAGAATGCAGCCGAGATCGCGCTCGAGCATCACCTCGGCATGACCTGCGATCCGGTGAACGGACTGGTGCAGGTGCCCTGCATCGAGCGCAACGGGATGGGCGCGGTCAAGGCGGTCTCGGCGGCTTCCCTCGCGCTTCACGGCGACGGCTCTCACTTCATGCCGCTCGACAACTGCGTCGAGACCATGCGCCAGACCGGGATGGACATGGCCGACAAGTACAAGGAAACCTCGAAGGGCGGCCTGGCAGTGAACCTCCCGGCGTGCTGATCGCGGTCGGGAGAGGTGCGACGCCCTTGCCGTGAGCGCCTTATTCCGCAAGCATGTCCGCTGGCGCGGTGTCGTTAAGCAGTCCCGTCTCCACGGCCGCCTTGCGCATCGACATCCGCAGTTTGCCCAACGCTCGCGCTTCCAGCTGGCGCACGCGTTCGCGCGAGATCCCGTATTCGGCCGCGAGATCCGAGAGCTTCGGCGGATCCTCCTTGAGCTTGCGCTCGATCAGGATGTGCCGCTCGCGGTCGTCGAGTTCGTCCAGTGCATCGTCGAGGAGCGCTCGCCGTTTGTCGCGCTCGTCATCGCGAATGACCGTCGTCTCCTGGCTCTCCCGGTCATCGACGAGAAAATCCTGCCACTGGGAGTCGGCGTCGTCGGCGTCGCCGGCAGCGGCGTTCAGAGACAGGTCCGGCATCCCGAGACGCCGGTCCATCAAAACGATCTCGGACTCGGGCACTCCGAGTTCGTTGGCAATGGCCGACACGGACTGCGGTGTTAGCATCCCCTCGCGCGGACCCTGATGCTTGGCCTTGAGCCGCCGCAGGTTGAAAAAAAGACGCTTCTGATGCTCGTTCGTCGCCATGCGCACGAGCGAGGACGTGCGGAGGACGTAGTCGGTGATCGCGGCGCGAATCCACCACATCGCGTATGTCGAGAGACGGTAGCCCAGCTCCGGGTCGAATTTCACCACCGCCTGCATCAGCCCGACGTTGCCTTCGGAAACCAGATCCGCCAAGGGCAGGCCGTAGCCACGATACTCGTTGGCGATTTTCACGACCAGACGCTGGTGGCTGCCGACAAGCTGATCGGCGGCCTCGGCGCTGCGCTCATCGCGCCAGCGACGGGCCAGATCGCCCTCGGTAATGCTGCTCAGCATCGGATATTTCCGGGCGGCGCGCATGTGTCGAACCAAAGTGTCTTCACGCATTGCCGCAGAATTCAACATCGGTCCCTCATTGTCTTTATCGCGTGACAGGATACGTCACCGTTGCAACGCGAGATCATATCGACCGCGTGGCCCTCTACCGCGACGACGAACCCACAAGACAGCCGTTCACGTTGATGGCGCACGCGCATCCTGAAGTCAGAAGAAAATCGCCCATCTTATGGCCACTCTGCAAAGCGATACCTAATATAAGAACACATTAAGAACATGTCAATCATGTGATTTCTCTTGCGCGCACCAGAAGTTGCACCTTTTTCCAGTGCCGCCGGACCGAGCTTGCACCGCGGCATCATTGCGTCTTGGCAAAGAAAGATAAGTTACTTAATCAACCTTTAGTGGCAGGCAGAGTTCGGCCGCAGATCAGCGCTGCCAGGTTCAAATGCCACGCCCGGCGCATCAGACGTTTCCTCCGTGCCGGCGAAACAAGCCGGGTGTTGGCGAGGCATCCAACGCTATTGCCTTCCTCGACTTCAGCGTGAGACCTTGCGCTGCTTTCTTTCGGCTTTTCTAGTATCGCGGGAAGTGCAGTCTGAAGTTGAGCCAGCTTCCCTTCGCGTACTCGCTGAAACACCTTTCGGCGTTACATCCAGCGGCACAACCTGCTTCGGAACCCGAGATGAAAACGATCCGCGTGCGTCACTCGACCGTGTACCGCTACGCCAGTCCCGTACGATTCGGCGAACATCGGATGATGTTCCGCCCGCGCGATAGCCACGACCTGGACCTCTTGGAGGCCAAGCTTACGCTTTCGCCGCCCGGGAAAGTGCGCTGGGTCCACGATGTCTTCGGCAATTCGATTGCCTACGCCACCTTTGCCGACGAAGCTGCGCAGCTGCGGCTCGAGAGCAATATCCTTCTGCAGCACTTTCCGCATACGGCGCCGGCCTTCGAGATCGACCCCGGCGCCGCAGTCTATCCGTTCCAGTACGGGGCCGACGACATGCTGGACTTGATGCCGTCGATCATGCGGCGCTATCCCGACACCGACAGGACGCTGGAGCAGTGGGTCAGGCAGTTCTACGCCGACACGCCGGTTGGCACCCTGACGATGCTTACCGCGATGACCCACGCGATCAAGGCTCGGTTTACATACCAGGCGCGCCAGGAGATGGGCACGCAGATGCCGGTGGAGACGATCGCCGGCGGCTCGGGCACCTGCCGCGACTACGCGCTGCTGATGATCGAGGCGCTGCGCACCCTTGGTCTCGCCGCCCGCTTCGTCAGCGGCTACCTCTACGACGCGGCCGCCGAAGTCTCCCCCAACGGGATGGTCGGCGGTGCGGCGACCCACGCCTGGGTCCAGGTCTATATCCCCGGCGCCGGCTGGACCGAGTTCGACCCGACCAACGGGATCATCGGCGGCGAAAACCTCATCCGGGTGGCGGTGACCCGTTCGCCGTCGCAGTCGATCCCGGTGCAGGGTACCTTCTCCGGGCCGAGCGGCGCCTTTCTTGGGATGGAGGTCGATGTCCAGGTGACACATGCGGAAACCGACGAGTAGTTGCGGTCATCGGTCTCGGCAATTCGGCGGCGGTTCCCGCTCAGCCGGTCCCGCTGCGGAAGCGTCCGTCCGCGGCGCGGCGCGCGATCGCCTGCACGTTCGCGGTCGCGCGTCGTATCATCCCGTTGCCGAAACGGAACGGCGCTGTATCGTAGCGGGGCCAATCGTGGCGGCCCACCGGCCCCTGTCAATGCAAGAGGATCGGTATGAATTTGATTGCAAGTCTTATCTCATTTCTTTTGATCGGCCTCGCCGCCGGCTGGATCGTCGGCAAGATCCTTGAGGGCCGGAGCTTCGGCCTCGCCGGCAACCTCATCATCGGGATGATCGGCTCGGTGGTCGGCGGCGTCCTGTTCTGGATTCTGGGGATCGCGTCAAGGAACATGATCGGCTCGCTGGTGACCGCCGTTGTCGGCGCGCTGGTGTTCCTGTTCGTCGCCTCGAAGTTCGGCAAGCGGCCGGGCAAGAACGGGACTCCGCCGGCGAAGCTATGATCGTCTTCCTGTTCGACAACGGCGGCACGCTGACCGACGATCCGTTCGCCGCGGCCCTGGCGTTGCTTCGCACCGAGCGGGGTCTCGACGATCTCGAAGCGGCCGGCTTGCCGCCGGCGGCGCAGGAGCCGCTGCTGGCGGCGTGGGCCGAGGAGAACGACCGCGCCTCCTTCCCCTTCGCCTGCCACTTTCTCCAGGAGGAATTCTGGATCGCGCGCGCGCTGATGCGTTTGGCGGCACCTGGCGGTCCCGTTGATCCCGCGGCCGTACCCGAACTCACGCCGCGCATCCTCCGCCGCTACCGTACGGCAGCGCGCGGGTTGCTGGCGGCGCAACCGCAGCACCCGACTGTGGCTGAGGTCATGACGCAACTGAAGTCCGCCGGGTGCGCCGTCGGCGTCGCCTCGAACGACCGGGCGTTCGCCACCCCGGCCATCGTCGCCTGGACCGGCTACGGCGATCTGGTCGACATCGTCATGACCAGCGAAGGAATGTCGTCGCCGCGGGAGCGGGTCGAGAAGCCGGATCAAGTGTTTTTCACCCGCGCGATCGAGACCATGGCTGCCGCCGGGATCGATGCGACGCATGTCGTCTACGTGGGCGACTCCGAGGCCAACGACGTCGAGACGCCGAAGGCGATGGGCTTCACCACCGTCCGCTACATCAACCGCGTGAATCCGAGGGCTCGCGTGTGGCTCGATCACCGCGAGACGACGGCCGCTGACTACAGCTACGAGACCTTTGCCGAGATGCCGGGCGTCTTCGCCCGCATCCTCCGCGAGGTCGGGTCGACCGTGCGCAGGATGGGGTAGCGCCCGTGCATGTTCTGCTGCCCGCCAAGTGCGCGTAAGCTTTGGCGAGACATGACAAAACGCTACGGCAAGTACTGCTCGGCAGGGCGGACGCGAACATCGACTTCGCCGATCTGCGCAACCTGCTGGAGGTCCTTGGCTTTGATCTGCGGATCCGCGGAGACCACCACATCTTCACGAGAACAGGGGTTGATGAAATCATGAACCTCCAGCCCAGCGGTGCAAAGGCGAAGCCATATCAGGTACGGCAGGTTCGCAACGTGATCCTCAAATACAAGCTGGAGCCGAAATGAGCCTGAAGTACGAGGTTATCATCTACTGGAGCGCCGACGATTCAGCGTTTGTTGCCGAGGCGCCCGAACTTCCAGGTTGTATGGCGGATGGAAAAACTCATGCGGAAGCGCTATGCGCCCTGCAGGTTGCCATGAGCGAATGGATAGAGACCGCTCGCGAACTCGGCCGGCCCATCCCAGTGCCACGCGGCCGCCTTCTCTTTGCATGAGGTGAAGGGGGCCGGTTGAGCCGGCTGAGCGCTCATGCTGACCTCAACCGCTCGATCAGGGCCATGGCGGCGGCGGGGTTGCGAATCTTGTCGCCGCTGATGAGGTAGATGAAGACGTCGCGGGCCGCTCCATCCGCCGGCTGTGCGGCGACGGCGGACAACCCTTCGGGAATGCCGCCGGCGCTCCAGCGTCCCGCGCGCTCCGCCCACAGATCGAGGGCGTTTGGCGGATAGCCCAGCGGCTCGGCTTCCCGCGCTCCCATCAGCCGGACATAGGCGAAGGGGGCGGTCGGCTCGGCGATCTGCGGATGACGCGAATCGGCCGCGACGACGATCGCCACCCCATGGTCGCGCGCCATCGCCACAAAATCGGGGCTGCGGAAGCTGTCATGGCGCGCCTCAAGCGCGTGGCGGAGCGGGCGGCCGTCGACGGCCTTGGGCAGCAGGTCCAGGAACGCGGCGAAATCATCCGCCTCGAACTTTTTGGCCGGCATGAACTGCCAGTTGATCGGGCCGAGCTTGTCCTTGAGTTCAAGGACGCCGCTTGCGAAGAACCGCCCGATGGACGCGCCGGCCTCCGCGAGCCGGGGTCGCGTGGTCGCATAGCGCGGCGCCTTGACCGCGAAGACGAAGTCGTCCGGGGTCTCGTCGTGCCATCGGGCGAAGCTTGCCGGCTTCTGCGTGCGGTAGTAGGTGGCGTTGATCTCGATTGAGGAGAGGCGCCGGGCGGCATAGGCGAGTTCCCCCTTCTGCGCCAGCCCCTCCGGATAGAATGGTCCCCGCCACGGCGGGAAGCTCCAGCCGCCGATGCCGATGCGGATCGCGCCGCGACGTTGTTCGCTCATTTCACCCTCCTCTCGGGGCAGGCTTACCTACGCCGACTCCCGGTCGACGAGGTGGATGAACGAGGCGAAGACCGAGCCAAGCGCGAGCCCGGTCGCGCCGAGATCCCGCCCGCCGGCATCGGCGGCGGTGAACAGCGCCGGCCCCGGTCCTTCGCCGAGCGTCCGCGCGTAGTGGAACTCGTGGCCGCGAAAGACGTCGCCGGCGCTCACCCAGCGGCGTCGCCGCGGCAAGCCGCACCCGCCGATAGCCCAGGTGCAGGCCGCGTTCGGCGAACGATGTCTCCAGCGGCAGCAGCCCGGCCATCGCGTGGCGCGCGCCTTCGCCGTCGACGAGGCCGCGACCCAGCACCATGTAGCCGCCGCACTCGCCGAAGATCGCCGTGCCCCGGCCTGCTGCGGCGCGAAGGCCGTCGAGGAAGCGAGGCGTTGCCGGCAAGCCGGCCGGCGTGCAGCTCGGGATAGCCGCCGGGCAGGTAGACGGCATCGGCGGAAGACGTCGGGCGGCTCGTCGGCCAGCGGCGAAAACGGCAGGACCTCGGCGCCGGCGGCGCGCCAGCCGTCGATCACCAGCGCATAGCGGAAGGCAAAAGCGGCATCGTCGGCGACGGCGATCCGCTGGCCGATCGGCGGGATGGGGGGCGGTACCTGAGGCGATCCCGCCAGCGACGTCGCTGGTGTGACGGCGCCGGCGCACGCCAGGGAGACGAGCGCGTCCGATGTCGACGTGGGCGGCGATCAGCGCCGCCGCCCGATCGAGGAACGCGTCGAGCGCGGGATGCTCGCGGGCCTGGATCAGGCCCAGATGTCGTTCCGGCAGTGCCAGGTCATCCGCGCGCGGGAGGAACCCCAGCACCGCCACATCGGGCACATGCAGGGCGCAGGCTTCGGCGATGACCGCCGCGTGGCGCTCGCCGCCGATGCGATTGAAGATCGACGCCGGCGACACGGACATCCGGGCGGTGGCTGGCGAAGCCGCGAACGACGGCCGCCGCCGAAGCGGCCTGGGCGCGGGCGTCGACGACGAGGACGACCGGCCAGCCGAGCATCGCGGCAAGATCCGCTGTCGATCCGGTCGTCGCGGTGGCGCCGTCGAACAGACCCATGACCCCCTCGCAGATCGACCATATCCGAGCCGCCCGCGAGGGCGGCGGCGGCGGCCGCCAGCGTCTCCGGCGCGCATCGCCCACGGGTCGAGGTTGATACAGGCGCGTCCGCCGGCGGCCGAATGAAAGGCCGGATCGATGTAGTCGGGGCCAACCTTGGCCGAGGCGACGACCACGCCGCTGCGCGCCAGATGGCGGATCAGGCCCAGGGTGAAGACGGTCTTGCCGCTTCCCGAAGCCGGCGCGGCGACGATCAGACCCGACGCCGCGACCGGCCGCCATCGGCCGCGGACGCTAGCCGACGATCTTGCGGAGTTGCGCCGCCATCTCGTCTGGCGGCAGGTCGTGACGGAAGTGCTGGATGAACGCGCCGTCCGGACCCATCAGGTAGGTGATCGAGGTGTGATCCATGAGGTAGTGCTCGGGGTCGTCCGGGTTATCGACCTTGGCGTAGTAGACCCCGTAGGCCTTCGCCGCCGCGGCGACCTGCTCGGCGCTGCCGGTCAGCCCAATCATGCCGCGGGCTGAAGTAGCCGACATACTCCTTGAGGTGCGCCGGCGTGTCGCGGGCCGGGATCGACGCTGACCAGGATCGGCTCGATCCTTCTCGGCCTTGGCCGGATCGAGCAGATCCAGCGCCTGCATGTTGCGGTTCAGCGACGTCGGGCAGACGTCGGGGCAGTAGGTGAAGCCGAAGTAGACCAGCATGTACTGGCCGCGGAAGTCGGCTTCGGTGACCGGTTTGCCGTCCTGGTCGATCAGGCTGATCGGCCCGCCGATCCGCGCCGTCCCCTGCGTCGCCCCGTTGGTGTCAGGGCCGGCGCGCCGCCTCCCGATGGCGCGAAGTAGCTGCGGCCGGCGAAGTAGGCGACGACCAACAGCGCCGCGATGGCAAAGGCAATGACAGATGCCGTTGAAGGGTTTTGACGAGCCTGATGTCCCGGCGGTCCGACTTCCGCTCCACGTCCTCTCCTTTCTCTCTGTTGTTTCTCTCCGTTGTCCTTAGCGATCAGTTGGCGTCGGCGGGGATTGCGTGCACGTCCTCAGGCCGCGACCGTGCGCCAGGCCAGATAGGTCAGCGCCGCGGCGTTGAGCAGCATGAACGCCGGCATCACCCGGCCGGCCAGCGGCTGCCAGGTCCGTCCGGCGACATGGCCGGCGAGCCCGACCGCGAGCAGCGCCGGAACCGTTCCGGCCGCGAAGGCGAGCATCCCAAGCGCTCCGGAGACGGGGACCGGCGCTGGCCGCCGCCGCCGCGAGCGCGCCGTAGAGCAGACCCGCACGGCAGAAAGCCGAGGGCAATGCCCAGCGATAGCCGCGCCAGCCGACCGGTTTGGCGAACAGCGGTCGGACCATCCGGCCGATGCGCCGCGACCACCAGCCCTCGCCGCCGCGGCCGGCCCAGGGCAGCGCCATGCCCAATCTCTGCAGCGCGTAGCCGGCGAAGAAAACCGCCGCCAGCGCCAGCAGCGCCGCCGACAGCCACTTCAGCCCGGTGAGATGGATCAGCCCGCCGGCCAGCGCCGCCGCCAGTGCGCCAAGCCCGGCGTAGGTGGTCGCCCGACCGAGGTGGTAGGGCACCAGCGCCGCGCCGCTCAGCCGGTGGAACTCGCGCATCTCGGCGGCCGGACGGGCCTCCAGTCGGGCCACGACCTGGCCGATGACGAAGGGGCCGCACATGCCGACGCAGTGGGTCATGCTGCCGAGCAGGCCGGCGATGAACAGGCTGGTCAGAAGCCCGCCGTGGCGGGTGATCGCGGCGTGGCATTCGGCGACGCCGGCCGCAAGGATACTGGCGATGGTGCTGTCGAGTTCCATGCTCACTGGACCCGGTGCGCGAGAGCCTCGCGCGGCCTTCTCCCATGAGATACGTCCGGCGGCCCGGCTCAAGTCAAATTTCGCCCGCGCGGGAAATCGAGCTTCGGCGCTACGATCGGACCATGGACGATGCGCTTTCCGCCAAGGTCGCGCTGCGCCGGGGCTGGACCACCGGCACCTGCGCTGCCGCCGCTGCCGCCGCGGCCTACCGGGCGCTGCTATGCGGCGCGTTTCCCGACGCCGTTACCGTGGCCCTGCCGCGCGGCGGGACCGCAACGTTGCCGATCGCCAGCCGACGGTGCGATCATGCCAGCGCCACCGCCGGGGTGATCAAGGACGCCGGCGACGATCCCGACGTGACCCACGGCGCCGAGATCCTCGCCACGGTCACGCCTGCGCCGCGCTGGATCGGCGGCGTCGCCTTCGCCGCCGGGCCCGGCGTCGGCACCGTCACCCTGCCCGGCCTGCCGCTTGCCGGTGGGCGAGCCGGCGATCAATCCGGGCCCGCGGGCGATGATCCGCGCCGCCATCGCGAGCGTCGCCGAGACCTACGGCGCCGGCGGCGACGTCAATCGTCACCATCTCCGTTCCCGGCGGCGAGGCGCTGGCTGAAAAGACCCTCAACGGCCGGCTGGGAATCGTCGGCGGGCTGTCGATCCTGGGAACCACCGGCGTCGTCGTGCCGTTCTCCTGCGCCGCCTGGGTTCACTCGATCCACCGCGGCGATCGACGTCGCCCGCGCCGCCGGCTTCGCGCACGTCGCCGCCGCCACCGGCAGCACCTCCGAGGCGGCGGTCAAGCGGCTGTACGACCTGCCCGGACGCGGCGCTGATCGACATGGGCGACTTCGTCGGCGGCACGCTCAAGTACCTGCGCCGCCATCCGGTGCCCGCGGCTGACCATCGCCGGCGGCTTCGCCAAGCTGGTCAAGCTGGCTCAGGGCCACCTGTTTCTCCATTCCTCGAAATCGCGGGTCGACATGGCCGCGCTGGCCGACCTGCTGGGCAGGCTCGATCCGCCGCCGGGCCTCGTGCGCCGAGGCCGCCGGCGCCAACACCGCCGCCCAGGTTCTCGCCATGGCTGAGCGCGCACGGCCTGCCGCTCGCCGATGCGATCGCCGAAGCAGGCGCGAGTCGTGGCGGCTCCGGCCGTGGACGATCGTGTCGCTGTCGAAATCGTGGTCTTCGACCGCGCCGGCAGCGCTGGTCGGCCGCGCCGGCAGGTCATGGCTGAGCGCGCTGCTGATCCTCGGCGGGACCGCCGAGGCCGCCGCTCTCGCCGAAGCCGCGTGCACGCGCTTCGCGCCTGCGCTCGACGTCATCACCTCGCTGGCCGGTCGCCTGCCGCCGCCGCGGGGCCTAGCCGGGGACGTGCGGATCGGCGGGTTCGGCGGGACGGACGGACTGGTTCGCTACCTTGAAGAGGCGCGGATCGGCCTCGTTATCGACGCCACCCATCCTTTCGCCGCGACCATTTCCGCCCATGCCGCCGCGGCCTGCGCCGCGACCGGCATCGCCGCGCCTGCTTCTGCTGCGCCCGCCTTGGGTGCCGCAGCCGGGGGATCGCTGGCACACGGTCGCCGATTTCGCCGCCGCGGCCGAGGCGGTCGGGGCGACGGCAAGACGCGCCTTCCTCACCATCGGCCCCGGCGAACTCTCCGCGTTCTCCAACGTGCGCGACGTCCACTTCCTCGTCCGGCTGATGCAGCCGCCGGCGGAGCCGCTGGCGCTGGCCCGCTACGACGTGGTCATCGGCCGGCCGCCGTTCACGCCCGAGGCCGAACGGGCGCTTCTTGAGCGGGCGCGGCATCGACACCCTGGTGACCAAGCAGAGCGGCGGGCCGACCGAGGCCAAGCTCGCCGCCGCCCGCGCCGTCGGCGTCCAGGTGGTGATGATCGCGAGGCCCGCAAAGCCGGCCGGGCCGCGCGGTCGCAGACGTCACCGAGGCTCTGGCCTGGCTGGCGGCAAACCTCGGCAACGTCGCGCCGGAATGATCAGGATCGCTCGCCGCCGCCGGATGTCCGTGCCGCCGGGCGCAGGACGTGATGGTGATCGGCGGCGTAGAGCCGGCTGTCATGGAAGCTTTCGTCAGCCAGCACCCGGCCGACGAGGATCAGCGCCGTGCGGGTCAGCCCGGCCGCCTTCACCTGGGCGCGGATGTCGGCAAGCGTGCCGCGAAAGGTCTGCTCGTCCGGCCAGCTCGCCCGGTAGACGACCGCGACCGGGCAGTCCGCGCCGTAGTGCGGGGTCAGCGCCCGGACGACGCCGGCGAGGTTGGTGATCGACAGGTGGATCGCCAGCGTCGCGCCGCTGGCGCCCAGCGTCTCCAGGTCTTCGCCGACGGGCATCGCCGAACTGCGCGTCGCGGTTCGGGTCAGGATCACGGACTGGCTGATCCCCGGCAGGGTGAGTTCGCGCTTGAGGCTTGCCGCGGCGGCGGCGTAGGCCGGCACGCCGGGGGTAACGTCGTAGTCGATGGCGAGCGCGTCGAGCCGGCGCATCTGCTCGGCGATGGCGCCGTAGAGCGAGGGATCGCCGGAATGAACCCGGGCGACATCGAGGCCGGCGCGGTCGGCCGTTTCCATCTCGGCGATGATCTGGTCGAGGTGCAGCGGCGCAGTATCGACGACCCGCGCGCCGGCTGGCGCCTCCCCGACCACCTCGGCCGGGACCAGCGAGCCGGCGTAAAGCACCACCCGGCAGCGACGGATCAGGTTCAGGCCGCGCACGGTGATCAGGTCGGCAGCCCCCGGTCCGGCGCCGATAAAATGCACGCTCACGTTGCGGCCTCGGTCTCGCGTTTACGAGCATAGCCGCGCGGCGTGTAGACCCAGCGGCTCATCCCGCGGCTGATCAGCCGGGTCTGGCGGTTGCCGACGAGGATCACGCTCAGCATGTCGGCGCGCTCCGGCGCAAGCTCCGCCAAGGTGATCACCTCGATCCGCTCGCCGTCACGGCCGAGGTTGCGGGCCAGCACCACCGGCGTCGCCGGCGGGCGATGGGCGAGCAGGATCTCTCGGGCGGCATCGAGCTGGTCGCGGCGGCGCCGGGAAACGGGGTTGTAGAGGGCGACGACGAAGTCGCCGGCCGCGGCGGCGACAAGGCGGCGCTCGATCTCGGCCCAAGGCGTCAGCAGGTCCGACAGCGAGACGGTGCAGAAGTCGTGGCCGAGCGGCGCGCCGATCCTGCGCCGCCGCCGCCTGCAGCGCCGAGACGCCCGGTGCGACGGTGATCTCGACGCGGTTCCATTCCGGCCGATTCTCGGCTTCGAGCAGCTCGAAGACCAGCGTCGCCAGCGCGTAGATCCCGGCATCGCCGGAGCTGACCAGGCAGACGCGGCGGCCTTCGGCGGCAAGATCGAGGGCGCGGCGCACCCGCGCCTCCTCCTCGCTCAGCTCCGAGGTGTGGCAGTCCTTGCCGGCGATGACGTCGGCGATGAGGTCGAGATAGAGGCCATAGCCGACGACGCTGTCGGCCGCGGAGAGCGCCGCCGTCGCCTCCGGCGTGCGCCATGCGCTCTGGCCGGGGCCGATGCCGACGACGGTGAGCCGACCGCGCGGCCGCCCGACGGCGGCCGGGTCGATGTCGAGCCGGGCCCGGGCGATGGCGCAGGTCGCGCGGGCCGAGCGGGTCTTGGGCACGAACAGGGTGGCGTCGGCACCGGCGGCGGCCAGCGCCGCGCCTTCGCAGACACCGTGACAGCCGACCTCGCGGAAGACGACCTCCGACGGGTTGGCCAAACGTGGCAGTTCGCTCTCAAGCACCGTGGCGGTGAAGAACCGGGCCGGCACGCCGAGGCGCCGGGCGAGATCGTGAACGGCCGGTTCGTCGGCCTTGAGATCGAGCGAGGCGACGCAGGCGACGGCGCCGGCGGCGAGGCCATGGGCGGCCAGCGTGCGCTCGACCAGGTCGATGACCTCCTCGGCTGGGCGCACCGCGGGCGCAGCCGACACCGACGACCAGCACCGGCGGATGGAGGACGAGCGTCGTCGCCGACGGCTGGGTGCGCCGGTCGGTGACCCTGATGCTCAAGGCGCCAGATGGAGCGGAGGCCGCCATCGACAAAGGGCGCGGCGGACGCACGCAGCCAGCCGCCGTCGCCGGCGGCGACGGAGAGGCGCACCGGCCGGTCGGCGAGCAGCGCCGCAGTGATCGTCTTCGCCACGGCAGGATTGGCGAGCCGCCAGCCGGGCGGCGGATCGTCGAGGGCGAGGCCGAGCCGGGCATCGCCGCCAGTGGTGATCGCCGGCGCGCTGCCGATGGCGGCGGCGATGGCGGCGGCAATGCAGTTCGCGCCGTGATGGCCGCCGAGCAACGGCACGATGGCGGCACCGGTCTCGGCGACGGCGACGACCGGCGGCTCCGCCCGCTTGTCGGCGAGGAGCGGAGCCAGTGCCCGGATCAGGATCCCGGCGGCGCAGATGCCGACGATCGGCGTGCCGGCGGCGAACAGGGCGCGAAGATGGCTCGCCGTCTCGGCAAAAGCCTCGTCGCCGCCGTCCGCCCGCCCGCTCAGGCCATGGACCCGGCTCTGCGGCAGGATCGGCTGCAGGCGGCGGGCCAGCGCCAGCCCGCCGGGAGACAGCGCGACGAGGGCCGCGCCGGACGGCAGCGGCTGCGTGCGCGCCGGCTCCGCGCGCCGGATGCGCGCCGTGGCGGCGTGAGCCTCGGCATCGGCGCGGCGGACCAGAATCATCGAGAAATATGGGGCGGCGTCGAGCCCGGCCGCGTCGAGCGGCAGGACCTTCTCTTCGGCCATGCTGGCGCGCTCGACGTAGCGGGCGACCGCAGCGAGCCCGAGCCTGGTGAGCACCCGGCGGACCTTGGCCAGGTGCCGGCCGACCTTCATGATCGCCGCGGCGTCCGTGAGCGCGAGCCGGGCTTCGAGCTCGTCCTCGGCCAGCGTCGCCGGCAGCACGCTCAGCACCTCGTCGCGCGAGGCGAGGCGGACGCCGGCGGCGGCGGCCACGGCGCCCAAAGACGAGACCCCCGGCACCACCTTCGCCGGGTAGCGCGTGGGCGAGCCGCTCGTAGAGGTACATGAACGAGCCGTAGAGGAATGGATCGCCCTCGCAGAGCACCGCGACATCAAGACCTTCGTCGAGGTGCCCGGCGATAATCCTGGCGTAGCGCTCGTAGACCTCGGCGGCCGGGAACCGCTCGGCAACCATCGGCGTCGAGATGACGATTTCATGACGGCCGGCGGGAATGTGCTGGTCGGCGATCGCCCGGACCAGGCTGTCGCCGCCCTCCGGCGCCGGGTAGGCAATCACCGGAACGACGGCGAGCAGATGCTTTGCCTTGACGGTGATCAGGTCCGGATCGCCCGGACCGATGCCCAGCCCGTAGAGGGTGCCGCTCATGGTTTTGTTCCGGCGTACTGGACGACTTCGAGCAGCGGCCGGAAGCCGGTGAAGCGGCCGAGGGCGTCCGTGCGGGCGACGGCAAGGCGCGTCAATTCCCCGCCGTTCTCGCCGCGAAAGCCGGCGAGGCGGGCCGTCCCCTCGATACTGACGGCATTGGCGACGAGCCGGCCGCCGGCGGTGAGCGCCCGCCAGCAGGCCTCGAGCAGACCGGGCCGGGTCAGGCCGCCGCCGACGAAAACGCTGTCCGGCGGCGCGAGGTCCGCAAATGCCGCCGGCGCCTCGCCGTGGACGATCTCCAGTTCCGGTACGCCGAGTGCGGCGGCGTTGCCGGCCATGGCCGCGCATCGGCCGGCGTCGCATTCCATGGCGATGGCGCGCGCGACGGTGCCGGCCGCGGGCCGGGTACGGGACACGAGACGGAGCCACTCGATCGCGACCGACCCGGCGCCGGCGCCGACATCCCACAGAACCTGACCCGGCAGCGGCGCCAGCGCCGTCAGCGTCAGTGCCCGGACCTCGCGCTTGGTCAGCTGCCCGTCATGGGCGAACGCCTCGTCCGGCAGGCCGGGGGCGCGTGGACAGGATCGCGCGCCGCCGGTCCCGGCCGGCAGACGATGGCCAGCGTGTTCAGATCCGCTCAGCGCGGCCGGTCCCACTGTTCGGCCGTCCCATCATGCCGCCGCGCACGCGGCCCGCCGAGGTGTTCGAGCACGGTTATCGCGCTGGGACCGAAGCCGCGTTCGCACAACAGCGCCGCGACCTCCGCCGGCGTTTCGCCGTCGCGGCTGAGCACGAGCAGCCGTGCTCGGGGACACAGGAACAGGTTGAGGCTGTCCAGCGGCCGGCCATGGACGCTCAGCGTCTCGACCTCGGCCAGGGCCCAGCCCATGGCCGCCGCAGCGAGGCTGAAGGCGCCGGGCGCGGGCAGGACTTGCATCTCGGCCGCCGCAAACCGGCGGGCGAGGGTCGCGCCGGCGCCGAACCACATCGGATCGCCGCTGGCCAGAACGACTACCCTGCGGCCACGCCATCGCTCGATCGCGTCCATCGTTGCCTTCGGGACCGGCGGCCCAGGTCAGTCGCTCGGCTTTGGTGTCGGCGACCATCGTCTGATGGCGCGCACCGCCGACCAGCAGCTCGGCGGTGGCGACGAGCGCGCTAGCGGCCGGAGCTCAGGCCGGTCAAGCCCGTCATCGCCGATGCCGATGACGCTGAGCCAGGGGGTGGCATCTCGCGTAAGACGCCGGACCGCTTCTTCACGGGCCGAACCCGACGGCGGACCTGCCCGCCAGCGCGTTGACGGCGGCGGCGGCGAAGGCGCTGCCGCCGCGCCGGCCGCGCAAGCGCGATGTAGGGCACGCCGGCAGGATGGGCGATCAGCGCGTCCTTGGCTTCGGCCGCGCCGATGAATCCCACCGGCAGGCCGATGATCAGGGCCGGCGGCGGCGCGCCGGCATCGATCAGTTCCAGCAGGCGGAACAGCGCGGTCGGCGCGTTGCCGATGGCAACGACGGCGCCGGCGAGGTGGGGCAGCCCAGCGATCGACCGCGGCGGCCGAGCGCGTGGTCTGGGCGGCGCGCGCGGCATCGGCGATGCCGACCGTCGCCGAGGCAGCAGATCACCGGATTTTGCGGCGGGCAGGCGAGAGCGGATGATGCCGGCTGCGACCATCTCGGTATCGACGAGGATCGGCGCGCCGGCGGCCAGCGCCGCCCGGCCCGGCCTGCGCCGCGCTGGCGCTGAAGGCAAGATCGGCGACGATCTTCGGATCGCCGCAGGCGTGGATCAGGCGGACCGCGACCGCATCCATGTCGGGAGGGACGGCGGCGAGATCGGCCTCGGCGCGAATGGTCGCGAATGACTGCCGGTAGATCTCCTGCGGATCGCGGATGTAGGCGTAGCCGGTGCGCGAGCGGGCCTCCGGCCGTGCGTCCCGGCTCGCCCGTCGCGTCCTGTCATGGTCTCGATGCCGAGGATCCAGGCTTCCTCGGTCTCGACCAGGCGCCGGTCCTGCGTCGCTCAGGTCTGAAGGGCCCGCGAACAAGACAGCGAGCGTCGTCGGCGTCGTCGAGGCGGACAAGATGATCGAGGGTTCCGCGGATCTGTCGCGCGTCCTTGACGTCGTCGCTGTGGGCGACGGGAAAGGCCGATGGATAGATTTCGACGAACAGCACCCGCCAGTCCTCGCCTTCCGGTCGCTCCAGCGCGCCGAGCCCGGTTTCGAAGGGCCAAACGCGGGCGACCTCGGCGATCCAGGGGTGATGGCGCAGGCGCTGCAGGGCGGCGATGCCGAGCAGGGTCTGACCGCCGACGCTCCCGTTGTAGGCGAGCTTCCACACCGGCTGCGGTCCCTTCGCCGCCCGATCGGCGAGCCGATACTCGCGCAAAGCTTTCCTCGCCGTAGCCGTCCGGGCGGGTCTTGGCCAGCGCCGTACCGGCCGCGGCGGCCGGGCAGCCCCAGAACGGGAACGCGCCGCCGGAGACGGTCTCATTATAGGCGGCGGCGACCGCGAAGCGGTTGTTGGCGTTGTTACCGCCGTCACGGATCCGCGCGGCGATGTCCTTCCACACCCCGCGCCAGGTTCCGTCGGCGGGGCGCAGGCGCCGGGCGAATCCGGCCGGGTAGCCGAAGGCGAAGTCGAAGCCGACAAGAACGACCCGGTCGCGGGCGACGAAGTCGCTGAGGATGTCGGCCAGGATCTCCATCGCCTCGTGGCGGGTCGGCGGATTGAGCAGGCGCAGGCCCGGCCGCCGCCGCGGCGCTCGGCGATGCCGATCCAGACGCTGTCGGCGCCGGTCTTCGGCACCGACGACGCGCTCCAGTCGACCATCACGTAGGCATCGAAGATCGCGCTCACGGCCGCTGCGCGGCCTTTCGCGGCGGGACATCGGCAGCCGCTGCGTCGGCTGGGCCATCGCCAGGCTCATGGGAATGCGCATCGGCGACGGCGTGGGCTTCGGCGTGGCTGTGGGCATGGCCATGATGGTGGCTGTGGCCATGATCATGCCCGTGCCCGTGCCGTGCCGTGCCCATGCCCGTGCCCGTGATCGCCGTCGGTGCCGATCCCGCGCACGTGGAAATGGTGACCGACCTGCGGCGCGCCCTGGTCTTGCTCGAAGCCGATGATCTGCTCGCGATACTTGCACAACTGGCAGTTCATCACATTGGCGCCGGTGAGCATTTCTTCGACGCGCTCGACAAAGGTGTCGATGACCAGCGGATGGTCCTTGAGGTACGAGCGCCTTGACGATCTCCACGCCCGGATGGCGCGCCTGGCAGGCTTCGGCGTGGGCGTAGATCCGGTCGACCAGGATGCCGGTGAAGAGGAAATACGGAAAGACGATGATCCGTGCGGTAGCCGAGGCGAACGGCATGCTCTAGCCCGGCGTCGACCAGCGGATAGGCGACGCCGCTGTAGCTGACCTCGGTCCAGCCGAAGCCCATGCCTTCCCACAGCATCCGCGCGACTTTCGAGACGTTGGAGTTGGCGTCGGGATCGTTGGTGCCGCGGCCGACGACCATGAGCAGGGTATCGCGCCGCTCCACGCCGGGTCCGGCGTCACGCTCCGCCTCCTCGATGCGCGCCGACGCAGCGCGCAGCAGCCGGGTGTCGACCGCCAGCTCGCGGCCGTACTTGATCTCGATCGACGGATGTTCGGCGGCGAAGGCGTTGATCTCAGCGGGAAGGTCGTTCTTGACGTGACCGGCGGCGAACAGCATCCCCGGCAGGCAGAGGATCCGCTCGGCGTCTCGGTCGCGCAGGGCGTCGAGGCCGTCGCGGATCATCGGCCGGGCGAATTCAAGAAAGCCGCTGTCGACGTCGTAATCGGGGAGCCGACGGCGGAGGTGGTGGGCGAGCATGTTGAATTCGTTGACGGCGGCGACGGAGCGACTGCCGTGGCCGCAGATCATGACGGCGGTGCGTGGGGTCATGGCGCCTGGTCCTTAGCCTTCGAGCGTCGTGAGCCGGGGCGGTCGGCCGATTATCGGCCGCCGGTGCGCCGCGGCTGGTCATGGCCTCCGGCCGCAGGCGACGGGACGGCATCATAGGCAGCGCCGCCGCGTCTGTCATTGGGCTGTTGAAAGCCGGCACCTACAGCGCAACGGGACCGAGTCCGGTCGTGCGCGCCGCCCAGCCCGACCACACCCGCGACGCCATCAACGGCGCCGAGGCGAGCAGGTGGGTGAGCTCGGCGTTCGACATGTGGGTCGCGAAGTCGCGGCGGAACGGATGCGCGACCAGCCGCGCCGGCCATTCCCGGGCGAGGTGTCCGGCAAAGGCCTCGGCCATGGCGGTATCGGTGCCTGCGTCCTCGCAGACATCGGCGACGACGCCCTGCAGCGTCTGCAGCACCTTGCGAAAGACGATCAGGTTGGCCCCGTAGCGGACACGGGCCTGCGTTGCGGTCGCGTCCATGAGATCCGTCAGCCAGCTCAACCCCGGCCAGGTGCCGGCGCGCACCGGCGCGAGGCTGGCGTCGACCACGCCGCGGAGCGTCGCGATCCCGCCGTCGGGCTGGCCGAGATCGCCGATGCCGGCGACGATCCGCGCCGCATCGATGGTCAGCGCGCCGATGAGGATCTGCGTCAGGCAGACCCGCTCTTGCTTGTCGAGACGCCCGACAAGGCTCCAGTCGAGCAGGCCGATCCGGCCGTCCGGTGTCAGCATCAGGTTGCCGGCGTGCGGATCGGCGTGGAACAGGCTTGCTTCCGCCTCCGACCAGATCGGCCGGGCGATCAGCGCGGCGACAATGTCGGCGGCAAGGCGGCGGCGACGGCTGTCGGGCAGGTCGGCGACGTCGGTGACCTTTCCGCCGTCGACCCGCTCCATGGCGGTCAGCCGCGGCGTGGAGAAGGGAAAAACCTCCGGCACGAGAACCGCGTCGAAATCGGCGTAGGCGGCACGGGCCGCGACCAGATGCTGCTGCTCCAGATCGAGATGGACCTCGCGGCGGAGCAGATCGCGCACCTGGGCGAACGAGTCCTCGTAGGCAATCGGCGGCAGGCCGTAGTCGCGGCAGCGGACGTCGAGAACGGCGCCGATCTCCTGAAGGACCGCGAGTTCCCGCTCAAGAACCGCTTCGATCCCCGGTTTGAGCAGCTTGAAGACGCCGCGACGCGGCCGAGCTCCTTCGGCGTGATGCCAGAGAAACGGCACGACGATGGCGACGCTGGCCTCGGCCAGCGGCTCCTCGTCGAGCGTGATGTCGAGCGCCGCGAGCGAGCCGATCTCGCCTTCGATCTCCGCGCGCAGCCATGGCAGATCGTGGTTCGGCGGCATGGTCTCGAGGGTCTGCAGGTGCCGGCGGAGATCCGCCGGCAGCCGCCGGTCTCGGGCGAGAACCTGCGCCAGCTTGTGCAGCGCCGGACAATGGCGGGCGATGGCGACCAGCCGCGCGCCGATATCGGCGTCCTCGCCGAGCAGCGCCTGGTCGAGCAGGATCGCCGCCGTCTGCTCCTCGGGCAGGCGATCGAGGAACACCATCATCCCGTCGATGACGGCCTGTCGGTATCTCGCGAACGCCTCGGGCACCAGCGGGCCGAGGTCGAGAGCGGTGGAGAAGTCCGTCCAGTCGGTCATCTAGTCTTTGCGTCCCGAAACGGATGAGACGAGCGCCGTTGCGCCCGCCTCCCATATGGTCCGGTTCGCCGGCGCGGCAAAGCCCCGCGTCCCGGCCGACGGCTTCAGGTCAGAAAGATGCCGACCACCGCGGCGATGATGCCGTAGATGAACATCGGCACGAACGTCCGCTTGATGATGTAGCCCTCCATGTTGAGGATCCCGAGGATCGAGCAGACGGCGACGATGTTGTTGATGCAGACCATGTTGCCCATGGCGCCGCCGACCGACTGCAGCGCCAGAACGAGCGGCACGTTCAGCCCAAGGCTTTCGGCGATGGACTTCTGGATCCCGGCGAACATCAGGTTCGACACGGTGTTGGAGCCGGAGAAGAACGCGCCGATGGCGCCGAGGTAGGAGGCGACGTACTGCCAGGCGTGGCCGAAGGCGTCGGCGAAGGCCTGGCCGATGACGATGACCAGGGCCTTGTCGCCGCCGGCGCGCATCAGGCTAACCATGACCAGCGCGCCAAGCAGGGCCAGGATCGGTTTTTTCATCCGGTCGTAGGTCTCGCCGAAGATGGCGTGGGTGGTTGCGCCGTTCGTGCGGAAAAGCAGCAGCGATATCCCCACGATGAGGAAGAACGGGATGAACGCGGGAATGTAGAGCGTGCTGAAGGCCCAGTTGGCCGTTGTTCCGAAGATGTTCGGAGAGTTTGGCGACCAGCGCGGCGCTGACGCTAAGATGGCCAAGGGTGCCGAGATCCGCCTGGAATGCCGGCTCGGTTGCATTGAGCAGCCCCTTCAGGCCGATCTGCGGGATCCGGGTGACGACAAGAACCAGCACCGTCCCCCACAGCGGGAAGAAGGCCTTGAGCAGTCCCATTTGCGGAGCGGAATAAGTGGCCGGAGCTCCTTCGGCGAAGCCCGGCTGAAGCCCGGCGAAGCCGCCGCCAGTGGCGCCGCTCCCGCTGACCGCATCCGCATGGACCGAAGATCCGGGGGAGACAGCGGTGTCGCTCGACAGCCCGATGCCGGCGCGGGCGAGCCCAGCGGAGACGAACAGGCCGATCATCCCGCCGATGAGCGACGGGAAATTCATAGTTGAAGAAGGCAATGAGCAGGTAGGGAATGACGCAGCTCAGAATGCTGAGATAAATAAAGACGATGTTGGCGCGGATCTGCTGCCACGAGACGACGAACGAAAGCGCGATCAGCGGGATGACCAGCGCCGCGACCGAGTGAATGATCGCCGAGTTGATGCCGACCTGAAGCAGCACGTCGGGCGGCAGCTTGAGCTGGCCGAGGCCGAACCAGGTCGGTGTGCCGACGGCGCCGAAGGTTACCGGTACGGAGTTCATCACCAGCGCCAGACAGGCGACCGGAAGGGCCGAGAAGCCGAGCCCGATAAGGATGGGCGCCGCCAGCGCCGCCGGGGTGCCGAAACCGCTCGCGCCCTCGATCAGGAACGCAAAGGCCCAGCCGATGATCATCAGCTGCGCCACCGGGTTCGGGCTGACGGAGGTGATCCAGCCCCGGACCGTATCCATGGCGCCGGTGTGCTCCATGGTCTTGAACAGCAGGATGGCGCCCCAGATGATAAAGATCGGAACAAAGGCCGTCAGCAGGCCGGCGATGATGGTCGCGTTGGTGAGGTTGGCGTCGCTGCCGAAGTAGACCAGCTTGGCGATGTAAACGAGCAGCGCCGCAATCGGCAGCGCGATATACGATGGCACGCTGTTCTTCTTGGTCATCATATAGATAAGGATGACAATGGGCGCGATCGCGACGATGGCGTCCAGCAACTGAATACGTTCCATATGCACTTCCTCCCCGTTAGGTGCCGCTGTCGGCACGTTGGTTTTGTGGATGGGATTGTTCTTGGCTGGCCGCCCCGTGCGGGAGCGATGCCGATCAGGCTGACGACCGCGCGGTGGTGCAGGCGTCGACCAGATAGACGATGGACCGGTAGGGCACATCGGCATGCATCGACAAGCCGATCTCGCAGGTCCGACTATGGGAATAGCCCGCCTCGCAGCCTTCCGGCAGCTCCGCCTTCAGCGACCGCAGCGCATGGGCGTTGAGTTCGGGCGTGGTGAAGCCCTTGTCGCCGGCCCAGCCGCAGCAGCCGATGCTGGGCGGAACGATCGCGGTCTCGGCGCAGGCGGTCCCGATCGCCTTGAGCTTGCCTTCGAGCCCCATCTTCCGGCCGCTGCAGGTAACATGCAGGGCGACCGCGTCCGGCTTCCGGGTGAAGGTCAGCCGCTCCATCAGCCGGTCGTGAATGAATTCGACGATGTCGGCCGGACGGAGATGTTCGGGGAGCGCCTGCTTCAGCCGGTACGAGCAGGGGCTGGTGTCAGAGACGATCGGCAACGCACCGTCGTGGCTCGCCTCGGCCAACGCCCGGGCAACCTCCTCGGCCTTCGCCTTTGCCGTCTCCGCGTGGCCGCCGCTGTCGAACGGCTGTCCGCAGCACAGCCCGCTCAGCCCCTTTGGATAAATGACGGTGTAGCCGGCCTTCTCCAGCAGTCCTTGCGTCTTGACCGGAAGCGACTGCGTCTCCGGATCGCGTTGCGCCGGGCCCATGGTTCTCGAGACACAGCTCGGCAGATAAACCACCTCGAGCGGCTCGGCTTGTCGGGTTGCGCTTTTTGCCCCGTTCGTGGCCGCAGCGGGCTCGAAGTGCACCGCCGTCGGCATCGCCTTCGACCACACCGGCAGCCGGTCGCCGCTCATGCGGCGCAGCGTCCGGGTGACGCTTTCCATGGTTTCCGGGCCGACGACCCGGCTGGCAAGATTGCCGGCGCTCAGACCCTGCCTGGCAACGCCGAGGCTGCCGCCGTAATGATTGGCAACCCAGCCGGCTACCCGTTTTGTCGGCCGGCGTCAGTTGCTCGCCGCGAATCTTCTTGGTCAGAAGCCCCGTCTCGATCCCCACCGGGCAGGCTATCGCGCACAGGCCGCAGGCGGCGCAGGTTTCCAGTCCCTGGTAGGCGTAAAGCTCTTCCAGCTCGGCCTGCGCGTCCGCCTCGCCGGC
Organism: uncultured Alphaproteobacteria bacterium; assembly: GCA_963789785.1. Taxonomy (GTDB): domain Bacteria; phylum Pseudomonadota; class Alphaproteobacteria; order Rhodospirillales; family Defluviicoccaceae; genus JAEULH01. The sequence goes on from CAWBNC010000001.1 coordinate 24,664, forward strand.
GGCCCGCAGCCTGCGAGATCTCGCGCCAGCCGACGATGCGCTGGCGCGGCGTCAGCGTCATTCCCTGGGACGGACACATCCGTTCGCAGAAGCCGCATTCCATGCAGGTATCGACCAGCGGGTCCGCGGGCGGCAGCGGTTTGATGTTCTTGAGGTGGATCTGCGGGTCGTCATTGAGGATCACGCCGGGATTGAGCAACCCGTCGGGATCGAACAGCCGCTTGATCTCGACCATGAGCTGGTAGGCCTGCGCGCCCCATTCGTGCTCGACGAACGGCGCGATGTTCCGCCCCGTGCCGTGCTCGGCCTTGAGCGCACCGTCGTAGCGGTCGACCACGAGGCGGCTCAGCGCGTCCATGAATCCGCTGTAGCGCTCAACCTCGGCGGGACGGCCCAGGTCCGGGGTGATGACGAAGTGCAGGTTGCCTTCCAGCGCATGGCCGAACAGGATCGAGTCGCCATAGCCGTGCTCGCCGAACAGTTGCTGCAGATCGGCGATGGCTGCGGCGAAGCGGTCGATCGGAAAGGCGATGTCCTCGATGATGACCGCCGTCCCAGTTTCGCGCATGGCGCCGACCGATGGGAACAGCCCCTTGCGAATGTTCCATAACTTGTCGAACTCGGCCGGCTTGTCGGTGAACGCGATCGGGAACAGCGTCGGCACGTCGGCCATGGTCTCGGCGATGGCGTCGATGTTGGCTGCAAGCGCCTCGGCGCTCCCGGCCCGGGTCTCGACCAGCAGCGCGGTGACGCCGTCCGGCAGGCCGCGGATGAACTCGGGCATCCCCGGCTTGTCCTCGACCGAGCGAAGGCTCAACCGGTCCATCAGTTCGACGGCGGCGACGGGCGCCTGTTTCAGTCGGATCACGCCGTCGCAGGCGTCGACAACGCTCGCAAACAGGATCAGCGCGCTCGCCTTGTCGGCGTATTCCGGCACCGTTCGGTAAGTGATTTCGGACATGAAGCCGAGAGTGCCCTCCGAACCGATCATCAGATGCTGAAGGATGTCGATCGGGTCGGTGAAGTCGACCAGTGCGTTCAGGCTGTAGCCGCAGGTGTTTTTGATCGCAAATTTCCGGCGGATGCGCTCCGCCAGCGGGCCATCCGCCTGGGTCCGTTCGGCAAGGGCGGAAAGACCGGCGCAGATGTCGCCGCGGTTCCGCCGGAAGGCCTCCCGGCTGGTCGGATCACCGGTGTCGAGAAGAGTTCCGTCGGCGAGCATCACCCGCATGGACGCCAGGGTCCGATAGCTGTTCTGGCTGGTCCCGCAACACATGCCGCTGGCGTTGTTGGCGGCGATGCCGCCGATCTTGCAGGCGTTGATGGATGCAGGATCGGGACCGATCTTCCGCCCGAACGGAGCGAGTCGGCGGTTGGCCTCGGAGCCGAGGACGCCGGGCTTCAACCGGATGGTCTCCCGGTCGGCGCTGATGTCGACGTCGCCCCAGCCGTCGCCGAGGACGGCGAGGACCGAGTCGGTCACGGCCTGGCCCGAGAGGCTCGTCCCGGCGGCGCGGAAGGTGACGGGCGTGCCGTACATCTGGCACAGCCGAAGTAACTGCTCGACCTCGCCCTCGCTGTCGACCACCGCGACGATCTGGGGGATCAGGCGATAGAAGCTGGCGTCGGTGCCATAGACCAGCGTGCGCAGCGGATCGCGGATCAACCGTTGTTCAGGAATATACGATGCCAGAGCCTCCGCCAGCGCGTCGTGGGGCGATGCGGGCGCAAATTGCACGTTGGTCTTGGCCTGAGCCATCACGCGTGTCCTCCCGGTGGAACGTCGACCCGGTCGCGGCCTTGGGGCCGCGGTTGTTCTTGGTCTCGACGTCTGCTCTGCTTCCTGGTCGCGTTGCCCCGGCTTTCTCAGCCGCCTACGCGGTACCCCGCCGGGACGTTGTTGGCCCGACATTAAGCCTGGGCAAAGCGGCTGGTCAAGTGGATATATGGTATGACCACTTTTAAATCATCCGGCGACGTTTGGCGGGTCGCGATCGAGGATCGTTGCCGTGCAATGCGTTAACGTCGTACGGACGCTCTCTGCGGCCGCCTGTGATCATCCATTGGACCAGTGGTCGGTCGAGTTGACTTGTCGCTGACGCGGAGAGCGGCTACAGTCGCTCCCGTGGACGGCCGCCCGGGTTGGGTGCCGCCATCGGAGGTCATCATGACGTTTGCGAAGATCAAGCAGGAGCGCCTGTCCGACGTCATCGCCCGCGAGCTCGAGGCGATGATCATGGAGGGGGTCATTGCGCCGGGAGATCGTCTGCCGCCGGAGCGTGAGCTGGCGCAGGAGTTCAGCGTGTCGCGGCCCTCGCTTCGTCAGGCCCTGCAGAAGCTGGAGACGGCCGGTCTGGTCGAGACGCGCCACGGCGGCGGCACCTTCGTCCGCGATGCGATCGCGCCGGGTCTCGCCGACTCCCTGGCCGAAGTGTTCCAGCGCCACCCGGAGGCCGCGCTCGACTTCATCGAATTGCGCGCCACCCTCGATGGCATGAGCGCCGCCTATGCCGCCTCGCGCGGGACCGACGACGATCGAGCCGTCATCGCCGAGCGCTTCCGGGCGATCGAGGCCGCGCATTCGCTTGACGATCCGAGCGAAGAGGCCGAGCGCGACGCCGATTTCCACATCGCGGTCGCCGAGGCGTCGCACAACGTCATCCTGCTGCACGTCGTCCGCGGCCTGCTTGACCTGCTGCGCAAGGACGTGGTCTTCAACCGCAATACCTTATACGAGCGCGGCGGGGCGCGCGACGCGCTGCTGGTCCAGCATCGCGAGATCTATGAGGCGATCATGGCCCGCGACCCCGAGCGGGCGCGACGTGCCGCCGCCGAGCACATGGCCCACGTCGAGGTCGTCCTGCGCGAACGCCAGCGCTCGGATGCGCGCGCCGGCGTCGCCCACCGCCGCCTTGCCCGCTACCTCGCCGACCGGAGCCGCACCGCCGCCGCCGCCCCGGCGCGCTGAGAACGGCGCTCGACCGGATCGGCCAGCATCGCCGGGCAGGCCGGCTTGGCGCCTTGGCGATGAGTCAGGAGCGCACGGGTGCGTTCGAGGAACGCGCTCGGTCGCCCGTCGGCTGGCGCTCGAACAGCAGGTGATAGACCGCCATCCCGGCGAGCATGGCAGCGACGAACACGACCGAGGCGAGCCCGCCGATCCCCAGGCTCGCCAGCGCCGGGCCGGGGCAGAAGCCGACAAGGCCCCAGCCAAGGCCGAAGATGGTCGCGCCGATGATCAGCCGGAGATCGATATCGCGGCGCGTGGGCAACGAGAAGGAGCCGGCGAACAGCGGCCGGTCGCGGCGGAAGACAATCCGGTAGCCGATTGCAGCGGTCGCCACCGCGCCGCCGAGAACCAGCGCCAGGCTGGGATCCCAGCCTCCGCTCGGAATTGCGGCAAGATCGAGGAAATTCAGAACCTTCTGCGGGTTGATCATCTGCGCCACGCTCAGGCCGATGCCGAAGAGAAGCCCGCAGACCAGTGCGGCGGCGATCCGCATCATGGCCTCAACCTCCGAACCCATGACGCATGACAAAGACCATGATCATGGCGGCCGCGGTGAAAACCGCCGTCGCCACCAACGAGCGTGGCGATAGCCGGGCCAGGCCGCAAACGCCATGACCGCTGGTGCAGCCATTGCCAAGCCGTGTGCCGAAGCCGACCAGCAGGCCGCCAGCGACGATTGCCGGCCAGGAGACGTCGATGACAATCGTCGGCAGCGCCCCGCGGATCGCAAGAACCACGAAAGGACCGGCGATCAGGCCGGTGATGAAGGCGAGCCGCCAGCCGATCTCCGATCCGCCCGCACCCGGCAGGGCGCCGACGATGCCGGCGATCCCGGCAATGCGGCCGTTCAGGGCCATCAGCCCGACCGCCGAAAGGCCGATCAGAATGCCGCCGATCAACGCAGAAACAGGCGTGAAGTTCTCCAATTCGTGCTCCGCAGAGCGCTCTGAGCGACCTGTACCCGAAGGTCGTTGTAATACCCATACCGATCTGTAATTCTACATTAACATAGGCTCATATAAGATGTCAACCCCCGGGCAGCGGTCCTCCCCCTCTCCTCCCCCCCCCCCCCCCTCGTCCCCTTCCCCCCCCTTCCCTCCCCTCCCACCGCGCCGCTGTGCCTCGCCTCACAGCGCCTCGACCCCGCGAGAAGATCGCGGCGGTCCATCCTAACGATGCCGCGGTCGGCTACAACGAAGGCGATATTCGCGGGGCGTTCACCATCACCCAGCCGATGTGACTTTGGACAACGGCGATGAGGCTTTGGCCCGTTTTTCTCGCAGGCTTCGCCGTGGCCGGCACGGTCCTGGCGACCTGCGACGAGGCGCCGATCACAACGGTGACCGTGCGTCTGGATGACGCGTGGCAATTCGCCCAGCCGGCGATGCCGCTCCTGGTCGAGGTCCGCGGCCGGCCTTATGCCGCCGGACAGACAGAGGTCCAGGACATGGTCGTCGAAGCGATGACGCGGGCGGTGACGTGGCAGGCGGACACGCGGTTCACCTCCGACCCGGTCGCCGCGGCCAATCCGGACATGCGGATCGTCGTCACCTTCAACCCGCCTCGGGGCGCCGGCGGGGCGGCCAACTGCGCGGGATCGGTTCCGGGCGGCGCCGAGGACGGAAAGGTCACGGCGCGGGTGCTGGCCACCTTCTGCGCCGGCGGGCAGGTCATGGCTAACGTCGAGGGTCGGATCGGCGAGGTCGGCAGTGACAGTGACGGCAGGGCCCAGGCTCTGATCCGGCAGATCGTCCTCGACATGTTTCAGACCCGCACCCAGCCATGACCGGGCAAAGCTAGGACGATGGAGCGGGCGGGAAGTCGCGGAGGATCTCGGCGATGACCTCGTTGATGGTTTGCCGGTCATTGGCGGTCAGTTGCGCCGGCGTCGATCCGATCCCCGACCAGATGGCCTTGCCGGTCCGGGCATCGAAGATGTCGATGGCGATAAGGCTTTCCTCGACCGTATCGACCGTCCGCCGATCGGTCAGCGGCCAGCCTGGATAAGGCCCGAAGCGCCGGTCGACGAAAGGATCGCGAGCCCAGAACGTGGTCTGCAGGCGCTCGCGGGTGCCGGCGCGAACGCCGACCAGCACGTCCGGCGGATCGCCCGGCCGCAACCCCCGCTCCGCCAGCCCGGTCCCAACGGCGTCCCGGATCGACTGCAAGGTCAGGGCGGTCACGCCGGGAGAAGTCGACGCGCCGCCCGGCGGCTGGGTATCGACGCCCTCGTTGCGCCAGGCATAGGTGCGAAGGCTGGAAAAATCCGTCGTCGCGTCGGCTTCGCTAAAGGTCCGCACCGACGTGCCACAGCCGGTGAGGAGAACGACGAACAGTCCGAGCCAGAAAGCGCCGACGACCCGCACGGGAGAGTCCTTTTTTAGGCTTGCCGCCGACCCGGTTTACAGAGCCGAGCGGCGGCCCACCGAGGCGACGAAGCGCTCCGGCGAGCCCGCCTCGAGATAGGCCACGGCGCAGCCGAGCTCGCGGTCTTCGCCCTTGCCGAGGGCGGGGCATACCTTGGCATCGACGGTCGCCTGCGCCTCAACCTGCGGCATGAGGCCCTGGGCAGGAAGGGCGCCGGGCAGATCGACCTCATGGGCGTCCTCGCCGGTCTCTTCCACGCCTGTCAGATGAACGTTCGGCTCGACTCCCCGCGCCTGGATGGTCTCGCCATTCGGCGCATAATAGAGGGCGGTGGTCAGCTTCAGCGCGCCTTCCTGCGGCAGGCGCAGCACCGTCTGCACGGAGCCCTTGCCGAAAGACCGATTGCCCATGACCACGGCGCGACCGTGGTCCTGCAGCGCCGCGGCAACGATCTCCGACGCCGAAGCCGAACCGGCGTTGATCAGAACAACCATCGGCCAGCCGCGGGCGAGATCGCCTTTGCTTGCCTGAAAGGCGCGCCCGGTGCCCTTCTCCCGGCCGCGGATCGATACGATTACGCCGTCGTCAAGAACGCGTCCGCGACGGCGAGGGACTGGTCGAGCAGGCCCCCCGGATTGTTGCGCAGGTCGAGAACGAGGCCGCGCACACCCGGTTGCTTGCGCAGTTCCGCCAGCGCATCGTTCAGTGCATCGGCCGTCTTCTCGTTGAAGCTGGCGACCCGAAGGTAGCCAATATCTTTCTCCACGGACCACCGCACCGGCTGAATTGCGATGACGTCGCGCGTGATCGAGACGTCGAACGGCTGCTTCTCGCCGCGCTTCAGCGTCAGCAGGATCGGCGAGCCCGGCGGACCGCGCATGGCGTGTACCGCCTCACGCAGGCTCATTCCGGTGATGGCCTTCCGGTCGAGATGGGTGATGAGATCGCCGGGCTGCACACCCGCCCGCTCCGCGGGCGTGCCTTCAATCGGCGATACGACCTTGATCTTGTCGCCGTCCTGGGTGACCTGGATGCCGAGGCCGCCAAATTCGCCGGTCTCACCAATTCGGATTCCTTCAGTGCATCCGGATCGAGATAGGCCGAGTGCGGATCGAGCGATGCCGTCATCGACTCCAGCGCGGCGTCGACGAGACTGCTCGAAGGCACCGAACCGGGCGCCGCATCGCTTTTGACCGCACCTTTGAGCGCGGCGTCGATCAACGCGGTATCGTTGACGGGCGTAACGTAGTTGGCTCGGATCCGTTTGTAGACGTCTCTGAATTGCTTCATCTCGCGAATGTCGCTGGGGTTGTCCGCGTAGGTGGTAAAGACGTGGTTGAAACGGGCAAGCTCCCGAGCGCCCTCATCGTCAAGCCGATACGGATCCACCCCGATCGCCTGAGCCACCCGGTCCGCACCGGATCTGTCGCCGGTGCAGCCGTTGAGTGCGGGCGTGAGACTGGCCCCAAAGACCAGAGCCGAGATTACAACCAGTAGTGCCTTGGCGTGCCTCCAGGACAGCACCTGGACCTCCCTCTTGTGACGATGTGCGCTCACGGTTAGCTTAGTCGAAAAGTCCTTAAGACTGACCTTCTCGTCGCGCTGGAAGACAAACCCTGTCGCCCAAAAGTACAGGCCGGCCATCCGGCCCGCGGCTAAGACGGCGGATCGCTGTGGATATGGGTGGGACAGCGAGGAGGTAAAGCGTTTCAGCGCGCATGACCTGCCGAGATTCGTACCCGCACCGGAGCTCCTGCCGCCCGTGGCCTTGCCCGCGGCGCCCGGCCGATAGACTACCGGCGCAGGGGCACCTGCCGCGAGCGGCCGCAGCTCGAACGCGGTCCAGACGATCATCGTCAGAAGCGCCACGCCATTGGCCTGATGCAGCGCCGCCAGTGCCGTCGGCATGACCATGACCAGGGTCGAGATGCCGAGCCCGGCCTGGAGCAGGGCGACCGCGAGCAGGCCGTTGATGGCGAGCCGGACCGTTGCGGCAAAGCGCGGCGACGGGCGACGAGCCAGAAGGCCGTCACGGCGGTGACTGCGCTCAACGCCAGGACCCGGTGGGTGAACTGGACCGTGGTGATGTTCTCGAAGAAGTTCAGATGAGCCGGTGAAAGCGTCAGCAGGCCCTCGGGAATGAGGCGCCCATCCATCAGCGGGAAGGTGTTGTAGGCGAAGCCCGCACTGTACCGGCGACAAAGCCGCCCGACAACATGGTGACGAAGATCAGCGCGCCCACGGCGAGTGGTCCCCTGCCGAGGCGGCGCGAAAGGGTTCCAGGGCGGGGTGCGAACGACGAGGCCGAGGGCGATCCACAACAACGCAACGTAGATGGTCAGCGCGGCGGCAAAGTGTGCGACCAGCCGATACTGGCTGACGTCAGGACGATCGACGAGGCCGCTTGCGACCATGAACCAGCCGAGAGCGCCCTGCAGGCCGCCAAGTACGAAGAGCAGGGCAAAGCGCGGCGCAAGCCGGCGATCGAGCCAGCCGCGGACGAGAAAGATGGAAACGGGACAAAGAAGACGATGCCGATCATCCGGCCCCACAGGCGATGAACGTACTCCAGCCAGAAGATCCCCTTGAAGGCGCCGAGGCTCATGCCGGCGTTGATGTGGCGGTACTCGGGCGTTGCCTGGTAGGCGCGAAACGTCGCCTCCCAAGCCGCATCCGACAGCGGCGGCAGCCAGCCGGTGACCGGGCGCCATTCGACCATCGAGAGGCCGGAACTCGTCAGGCGGGTCAGTCCGCCGATAACCACCATGACGAACACCATGGCGGCCAGTGCAAACAGCCAAAGTCCGACGATCCGGTAGCGGTGATAGGGCGCGAGGGCGCCGGTTTGGGGCACGAACCAACCTTTCCTGCAATCTCGTGCAGCAAATATTAGGGCCGTAGCAGCGACTTCGCCACGGCGACGGAGGACAAGAAATCGTTTTGCGGACGCGCGCACCGGTGTTTGCTCCGCCTCGCCCGTTCGCCGGCGCCGTCGGACGGTCGGGAGCGAAGCGGTAAGCGCTTGCCCGGTACCGCCGCAATGGCTAGGAAGGAGGGACGGCGGCGGGCAGCGACGGGACGTGCGGATCATGGCGGGACCCTCTTCTTGCATTTCCATCGTGGAGCCGGGCCGGGCCATCCCGACCTCTTCACCGTCAAGGCGCAGCGGCTGCTGGCTGCGGCCGAGGTGGTTGTCTACGACAAGCTCGTGTCCGACGAGATCCTCGCTCTCATCCCGCCGGGCGCGGCCCGGATCTTCGCCGGCAAGGTCGCCCGCCACCACCATATGCCCCAGGATCAGATCAACCGGCTCCTCGTCAGCCTGGCGCGCAGCGGCCGGAGTGTCGTCCGGCCGAAGGGCGGCGACCCGTTTCTATTCGGTCGCGGCGGCGAGGAGGCGGCGCATCTCGCCGCTCACGGCATCGCCTTCGAGATCGTGCCGGGCATCACCTCCGCATCCGGGTGCACGGCCTACGCCTGAATACCCTGACCCACCGCGGAAGTTGCCCACGGCGTTCGCTTCATCACCGGCCACGCCAAGGAGGACGAGCCGCTCGACCTCGACTGGACCGGCCTTGCCGCGCCAGAGACCACGCTCGTTATCTATATGGGCCGCATCACCGTCCGCCGGATCCGCGACCAGCTGATGGCCCATGGCCTTGCCGCTTCGACGCCGGCGGCGATCCTCGTCAACGGCACGCGTCCCGACCAGGAGGTGACGATCACCAGCCTCGCCTGCCTCGCCGAGCGCGTGGAGGCGCTCGATCTGGCGGCGCCGACGCTGCTCGTCATCGGCGAGGTGGTTGCGCTCGCCGACAGTCTTCGCTGGTTCGAGAGCCCGTGCGCGGTCCATACCCCGGTCTCCCGCTCCGCCT
>CAWBNC010000002.1:0-15013 GCA_963789785.1 uncultured Alphaproteobacteria bacterium
AGGCCAATCCGCGTAAACCCTTCGGTCCTCGCTCAGCCGCGCCAACTTCGTCCCGACTATCCGGCAAGCGGAAGTGGCAACTCCCGGCTCACTCCCCTGCTCCGTGCCCACTGTCCGGCTTCGCCGCACCGGTCCTGGTCGCTTTGCGCGGGTCCGTGTCGAGGACGATGCCGAGGGCGTCGAGCGCGGCGTTGGTCTCGCCGATCTCGGCCAGCACCTGCGCCGGGTCGTAGCCCTGGCGGGCGATCGCCTCCTTCAGGGTCATCAGCCCGGCGCGCACGGCGAGGATGTCGGCCTGGATGTCCTTCAAGCGGATCGACGGCCTCGAACCGGGGCGCGGTCCATTCGGCGTCGATCGCGCCATCCGGCAGGGCGCCGATGGCCTGGCTCGTTGCGACGAACCGCTGCCACACCGGCCGGCACAGCCCCGGCACCAGCAGCTGCCATTGCAGCGCCTCCATCCGCCGGCGGAACTCGAGCAGGCCGGCGCGGATCGAGGAGTAGTTGACCTGGCTGAGATCGCCGGTGAGCAGCTCGTAGGTGAGGCCGACGCCGGCGGCGATGGCGTGGAGCTGGACCCGCATGTACTCGCCGTAACCGCCGGCGTGGGCGGGGGTCGCGAACTTCACGTCCTTGCCCGGCGCCAGGTACTCGATCATGCCCGGCTCGAAGCTCTCGATCCGCCGGCCCTCGGCGTCGGTCGTGGACTCGCGCCCAGCGTCTCCTCGTCGTCGGCGCCGGTGACGAAGGCGGCGAAGCAGGCCTCGATCTTCTTTCTGACCAGCTCGGCGTCGTCGTAGTCGTCGAGATCGCGCAGCTTCAAGATGACGGCGCAAACCACGGCGCGCCGCGGACCTGGCCCGGGCGCAGGCGATCGAACAGGTGCAGCACGGATGCCGCCGGCACCGGTTGGCTGGCGAGCGACGCGCGGCGGACCATCGCCACTTCACCCGGGTGAACGGGATAGAGCCAGTAGGCCCGCCGGCGGCCGAGCGGATCGAACTCGACGCCCTGGACGACGAAGCCGCCGTCCGGCAGATCGCCGGTCTTGCCCGCGTCCAGGTGATCGGGCTCGAGCAGCTGGAGCTGCAGCGGTAGTGGCAGCCCGTCCTCGCGTCGCCGCGCGCGGATGCGCACCAGGCACTCGCCGCTTTCGACCATGGCGCGGACGACCAGCGCCTGCAGCCCGGAGAAGTCGGTGAGGCCATCGGCATCGCAGCTCTCGGCAAACCGGGACCAGAGCTTGTCCGTCGTTTCATCGAGAGCGCTGTCGCCCGAGCGTGCCCGCGGCAGGATGCCGGTGCCGACGAGATTGCTGACGACGGCTTGCACCGCCTTCGCCGCGTAGGCGTTGTTGCGCACCAGGTCGCGCGAGCGCTCGCGGAGACGATGCATCGCGCCGCCGATCTCGGCATTGGCGCTGGTCCCGGCGGCGATCCAGCCCTCGGTCCGCCGGCCGAGCGTCGCGCCCTCGTAAGCCCGGGCCAGCATCGCCATCGCCGCCCGCCGGCGGGCGCGGCGCAGCCCGGCTTGCGGCGCCAGCCAGCCGACGGCGCGGTCGAGCAGGTTCACCGCTGCGATCATCCCTTGCGGAAGCGGGCCAGGCTGCGGCTCGGCCGCGCCGCACCGGCCGCGGTGGCCATCTCCGCCTCGATGGTGCGGATCCGACGGATGAGATCGGCCTCGGCGGCGTATTCGACCGTCTTGCCGTCGTAGGAGACCCTGAGCGTGCCGGAGGCGTAGGCGCGCTTGAGCGCATCCAGCTCGGCTTGCGTCCAGCTCATCGCCATCTCCCGGGTCAATGCCGGCTCAGCCAGGTCCGCCGGCGATGAGGGAGCCATGCGGAGCCGCGGCCGCCGGATCCGCTCGCCGATCGTGACCGGCTGTCCGGATCTGCCGATGAAGACGACCGCGCCGGCCCGGCGCCGCTGGCCGGGGCCTGTGTCGCCGCAACGCCGAGCTGGCTCTCCAGGTCCCGCCAGCGGCGCTCCGGCCAGCGGTCGAGGCCGGCGATCCAGGCGGCGGCGCGGGCATAGACCCGGCAGTCCAGCGCCTCGTTGCGTTCCCTGAGCTTCTGCCATTCGAGCCGGGTGAACCCGCGCCGGGTCTTGACCGTGACCAGCTGCTCGGCGACGAGCTGCTTGACCCACTCGGCATCGACCCCGCGCGGCAGGTGGACGAAGCCCGCGGGATAGCCGTTCGCCTCGTCTTCCGCCGGTCGCCGCCTGGCGCAGGAACCGGTAGGTCTCGCTCTTGAAGGTGGCGACCGCCACCGTCCACAGCCGCGCGCCGCGGCGGATCTTTCGCCCCGCCTCGGTGGCATCGACATACGTCGGCCCGCTCACGGGTGCGGAGCGATTGAAGCCGTCGACGCCCTTGACCGCGATGACCTGTGCGGCGCCCGCAGCCCTCGCCCAGGCATAGACCGCCGGCGCCTCGTAGCCGGTGTCGATGGCGAGCCGGGCAAGGCCAAGCCGGACACCCGAGGCGTGCGGCCAGGTCTCGCCGAGCAGGGCCGACAGCTGCGTCCACGTCGCCGCGTCGCCGGGACCGCCGCTCGAATCACGACGTGGTCGACCAGCCAGCTCTCCAGCCCCCGCCCCCAGGCCCAGATCGAGACCTCGATCCGGTCCTTCTGCACGTCGGCGCCGGCGGTGAGAAACAGCCCGCCTTGCGGCACCGTGCCGCGGCGGAACGTCCTCGCGGCGCTCGTAGAGCCGCTGCCAGTCGGGCGCCTCGCCGGTCTCGGCCCAGGTCTCGCCCAGCACGGTGTTGACGAAGGACCGCTTGGCCTCGTCCGAGGACTGGCAGGCCTCCCACTCGCGGGCGATCCGCTCCCACGACAGCCAGCCGACCGGCGAGTAGAGGCTCGACAGATGAAAGCCGATCGCACAGCGGATCGACGGGAACGGCCGTCGGCCGCCATTGCCCCATGCTCAGCATCCTCGTCTTGTGGTGCTCGGCGATCGGCTGCTCGCAGTGCTCGCAGACGTAGGCCGCGGTCTCCGGCTGGCCCTTGTCCCAGCGCAGCCGTTCGAACATCAGGTGTTGGGGGTGTCCGCAGTGCGGACAGGGCACGAAGAAGCGCCTCTGGTCGGAGGCCTCGTACTCCCGCTCGATCCTTGACAAGCCCCTGATCGTCGGCGTCGAGGCGAGGAACACCTTGCGCCGCCACGAGAACGTCCGCGTCCTGCGCTTCGGCCAGCGTCACCGGGTCGCCCTCGTCGTCGGCCGACGGCGGATAGGCGTCGACCTCGTCGAGGAACAGATAGCGCACCGGCATCGAGCGCAGGCCGACGGCCGAGTTGGCGCCGGTCATCACCAGGATGCCGCCGGGGAACTCCTTCGACAGCACCGTGTTGCCGCTGTCCCGCGAGCGCGCCGGCGCCACCTTCTCGCGCAGAGCCGGGCTCTCCTCGATCAGCGGGTCGATCCGCTGCTGGGAGAAGCGCTTGGCCAGCTCGACCGACGGCTGCACCGCCAGCATCGGCCCCGGCGCATGGTGGATCACATAGCCGATCCAGTTGCAGCCGCTCTCGCTCGCCCCCAGCTGGCTGCCCTTCATGAACACGACCCGCTGCGCCGGATGGCGCGGACTGAGCGCGTCCATCAGCTCTTGCAGGTAGGGCGTGCGCGCTGGTCCGCCACGGTCCGGCCTCGGAGGCGCCGCGCGGGCTCAGGATCCGGTGCTGGTCGGCCCAGGCCGAGACGGTGAGCGCCGGATCCGGGGTGAGCCCGTTGGTCCAGGCCCGCAGCAGATCCGAAGCACCATCGAAGGCCAGCGAACTTGTGGACCGTCGTCCACAGTTGGCTGCACCGTCAACGGAACTCGGCGCGGAGATCCGCCAGCTCTCCCAGGTGCTGCCGGACATGCGCCTCCAGAACGGTCTGCAGCGCGTGCGCGCCAATGCCGAGATCGGCCGCCATCATCGCCGCCACCCGCGCCGGCCAGCCGGTCCAGGCGTCCCGCTCCTGCCGGGCCAGGCGGAACACCAGCGCCGTGGCGCTCGCCCGGTCGACCAGCTCGCCCTTCAGCTTCTGCAGCCGCATCTTGCGCTCCTGCGCCTTCAGCACCTCGTTGGCGGTGCGCGCCTGCAGGTACGTCATCGCCGCCGGCGGCCTGATGGCGCCGGCAGGCCCTGCTCGCGCAGCGTCTCCGACACGGCGCCGACGGCGGCGTCCGGGACCGGCCGCATACGGACCGGCTGCGCTGCATCGCCGGATCGGTCGCCTGCGCCCGGCGCGCGTCGCTGGCGGCGGCGTCGATCGAGCCGTCGGCGTGCAGCACCAGCCGGCCCGAGGCGCGCGCCTTCTGCACCGCGCCGCGCGAGATGCCGGCATGCGCCGCGTACGCGCGCTCGCTCATGCCGGCGCGGCCGCGAACGTCAGGGTCGCGCTTCATCGTCGCATGTCGCGTTGATCATCAAATGATCCGTGCGCACCCGATAAAGCCATGATGTTGATCGCTTTTTCCCTGGATGTCGGGGCGCGCTTACGCCTTCATGGACGCCATCGAGCAAGCAGTTGAAGCGCCCCATCCCGTCCTTTCAGCCCCACCGGCCAGGCCGCGGGGCTCGGGGGCGTAGAAGGCGCCGCATCCCGTGGCGCCGATGACAGGACGCCACCGATGACCACAGATTATTCCTACAGCCTCTCCAGCCTGGCGCAGATCCTGAGCGCACTCGAAGGCGAGCGCCGCAACCCCAACACCAAGCGCAACGCGATCAAGGCGATCGAGCGCGCCGCCAGCCGGCTCGGGCTCGACAGCGACGACGTCTTCGACGCCGCCGACGGGCTTCTGAGCGGCCGGCTGAGCGCCGCCGCGTGGCTGGCGCAGCTGCGCGACGAGGGATGCGCGCCCACCAGCGTCGTCGCCGAGCCGCCGGCCGAACAGGCCGCCGGGGACGAGCCGGCCGAAGCCCCATCATGCCCAACGCCGGGCCGCTCGCGGTCACGCCGCGGCGCCGCAGCGGCAGCCGGCCGGACAGCAAGCAGGCGCGGATGATCGCGATGCTGAAGCGTCCCGAGGGCGCCACCATCGAGCAGATCGCCGAAGCGATGGAATGGCAGCGCCACACCTGCCGCGGCGCCATCAGCGGCGCGCTGAAGAAGAAGCTCGGGCTGACCATCACCTCCGAGAAGACCGAGGGCGCGGCCCGCGTCTACCGGATCTGCGATTGAACGAGGTGCTCGCGCCGCCGGGGCCCAAGCCTGGCGGTGGTGCACTCAATAGCTTGCGGGTTGATCAAAGGCGCAACGGGCCTGTGGTCTCGCCGCCGGTGATCCGCGAGCCCAGCCCGAGAACGAGGAGCGGATACGGCTTTCTCTCCCCCACGTACGTCTTCCTCGTCACCTTGTTCATGCGGCTTCCGCGAAGACTTTTTCCGCATCCGAATTCCAATCATCCGCACCAACCCAGCGCCAAACCTGATCAATCTGGTTGGTCGGAATGCCGCCGACGATGATAGCCGGACACTGGCCGCCCAGTTCGGACCGCAATCCCTCTATTGCCCGTTTCATAGTACGAAGTTGTTGGACCAGAGACGCAGACAGACCGACAACGTCCGGTCGGAAGAGGTCTGTCTGCGCGATCAGCGCCTGTGTCGGCGTATCCGCGCCCAGGTACTGAACGGACCAGCCGGCCAGACAATAGGCATCAGCCACCATTCGCAAACCAAGCACGTGCCGGTTGTGTTCCACACCTGCAAGCAGAGCTTTACGCCGGACCGGCTTTTTCAATTTGGCCGACATGTAACACTCGACCATCAGAGTCCGAATGATCGCGGTGGCCAAGTGTTCTCCCGCAACCGTGATCTCGTTCCGCTCCCACAGTTCGCCGATCCGGTATAGCGCCGGTTGGAACAGGTGCGTGGCAATGCGGAGATAGTCCACATTCTTATGGACCCCCTGGAGCATGAGGGATCGGGCGGCGCGTGCATCGCCGCGCAGGATGCATTGCGTCAACGCCTCAACCTGCGGCATCGGTTCGGGCATGCGATATTGATAGAGCTTTCCAGAAGCTCCGCTCTCGCCTGACACGGCCCTCATTCCGGCATCGATGATGGCTTTGGTTCGCGAGGCGAGAGCGGCATCCAAGCGGCTTTCGCAAAACTGGAGGATAAGGCCGAGAGACTCGCTCAAGAATCTCGACCGGAACCCCCCGGGATTTGAGAACTGTCGACAGCCAGCGCACGTAATCTACGAAGCACTCCGGTGCGGACGTTTCGAGAGCGCCGACCAGAGACTCAACATGATAGCGCACGTCCTGTGGTGAGTAATGGCGCTCCCAGATCCCGAAGGTCGCCCGGTGGTCGGAATACCGAGCCAAAATCTGGTCGCTAACCCACTTGGCCGCCTCGTCCGCGAGGGCATCGATCGGTCGAAAGTCGATCTCATGTCCCCCGGGCTCGTGTCCGCCGCGGTGACCAGTACCCGGGCTTCTACTAGCCAGCTTTTCTTGCATTGGATGCCATGCCAGTTGCAGAAACTCTGCCTCGCTCTCAAGATCGGCGGCCGCCGCATCGACCAGACGAAAGACGCCTCCAAACTCACCGCCAAATCGGCGCAGCGGCCTGCGGGCCAAAGGCAAGCAGTCCCGCTAACCTGCCCGTCAGCCGTGGCTCGAGTAGCCGACGGGCGCCCTGTAGCCGGTGGTCGTCGCGTTCGCTTTCTGCATTGCCCGATACCCATCTTCCGACGAAAGAAGGACGGTGGTCGCGAGCGTTGTCGTTCCGCCCGCGCCCGTCAAGGTCAGGCTGCAGGCGACACAGCTCTCGTTGTCAGGAAACTCGACGATGGCGACGCCGTCGACATCACCCAGCGCATAGAAGAACTGGTGCAGCTTGCCGTCAAACGCCTCGACAACCTTGCGCAGTTGCGCCGGCCGGTCCTGCGGGGTCTCGCGCATCGCCTGGATGGCAAGGTCCTTGTAGGTCCACCGGTAAAGATAGTACGCCATGATCAACCTCCTCCCGGTCCGGGTCCGCCCGCTTCTCGCGGTTTCGGTGGTCCCACTGGAGCCGGCCCGGACGGAAGAGTCTGATCCGATCTTACGCTCGCTGCAATCGGCGAGTGTATGAGCGTGCGTGGGTCACGTCAGGGATCGGCTCCGGGTCGCAAACCGGGAACCGTCGGCCGTTCCCAATCGCACCACCGTCAACCGGTTCGCGACGCCGCAATGATCCTGAGCATCGTAGTCAGCCCATGGGCCAGCGCGGCGGTGAGCCCGACGAACGGGAACAGCGCGATCCGGACGGCGAGCAGCAGTCCGCAGGTGATGGCGACGCCGTGGCTGCACCGGCCGGCGAGATCCTGCCGGCCTCCATCACGCCGCATTTACCGTCCGCTCATCGGCAATCTCATCGAACGTCCGGCCGTCGCCGTCGAGCGTCGCCCGTTTGCCGGTGAAGTTCTGCCATCGGGTCACGATCACGTCGCAATAGCGCGGCTCGATCTCCATGCCGAAGCAGCGTCGGCCCGACTTCACGGCGGCAATGATGGTGGTGCCGCTGCCGGCAAATGGCTCGTACACCGCATCGCCACGGGCGCTGTTGTTGAGGATCGGCCGCAGCATGCATTCGACCGGCTTCTGCGTGCCGTGCACCGTTGCGGCGTCATCATCGGAATTGGCAGCGATCTGCCACACCGTCGACTGATCACGCGCGCCCTGCCAGCGGGACTCACCGCCGTCGCGAACGGCGTAGAAGCAGGGCTCGTGCTGCCAGTGGTAATGGCCGCGACTGAGGACGAACCGGTTCTTCACCCAGACCAGCTGCGCCCGGATCGCGAACCCGCAGGCCTCCAGGCTCTCAGCAACGGTGCGGGCATGAATGCCGGCGTGCCAGACATAGGCAACATCGCCAGGAAACAGGGCCCAGGCCTCGCGCCAGTCGGCGCGGTGGTCGTTGCGCACGGTGCCGGTGCGCGCCGTCGCCGATACACCGGCTTCATTGCGCCACTCGGGGCTGTATGCGACGCCATAAGGTGGATCGCAGACCATCAGGTGCGGCCGCGCGCCATCGAGCAACCGTGCGACGTCGTCGGGATTAGTCGCATCGCCGCAGAGCAGGCGGTAGCCGCCGAGCAGCCAGAGGTCGCCCGTCCGCGACACCGGCTCGGCGGGAACGTCGGGAACGAAGTCGTCATTCGATCCTGTCGCCGTGTCACCATCCGCGATGGCCATGAGTTGATCGATCTCTCCCAACTCGAACCCCGTCAGTGCGAGATCGAAGTCCTCGCCCAGGAGCGCCTCGATTTCCAGTCGGAGCAGTTCCTCGTCCCACGGGCTCTCCGCCGTCTTGTTGTCGGCGAGACGCGCCGCCCGGATCTGGGCGAGCGAGAGGTCGTTGCGCACGACAACCGGAACCCGGGTGAGACCCAGGAGAAGGCTCGCTTCTCGCCTACCGTGCCCCTTGATGATGACATCATCGGCATCAACGACGATCGGCTGATCGAAGCCAAAGCTGGCGATGCTCGCCGCGATCTTCGCAATCTGATCGTCGGGGTGCGTCTTCGGATTGCGGGCGTAGGGCGCCAGGCTGTCCGGATGACGCCATTCGATGTCCAATGCAGCGTTTCCCATCCCAAGTTTACAACCGCTACCGACAAGGCCACTCTTCGCTGCCCCTGCCGCGCCTCGCCTCGCCCAGCCGTGCCATGCCCCTCCTAGCCGTGCCTCTCCAGCCTCGCCTAACCTGACCACACCCCGACTAACGGCCTGGCCTCGCCGGCCTCGCCTCGCCTAACCTCGCCACGCCAAGCCTAGCCGAACGGGCCTCGCCACCTCGCCACGCCAAGCCTAGCCGGAACGGGCCTCGCCGGCCTTGCCATGCCAATGACGGCGGGATCAGTGATGCAGGTCTACGTGCTGGATGTTCGCCGCCGCGAACAATGCAATTGCCAGTTCGTCCATCGTCAGGAACAGCTGAGCGAACTCGGCAAGCTCGCCGTACCGGCGACGAAAAGCCTGCAGATCCCGCCATGCCTGCTTCAGGACGATGGCCCGGTAGTCGCCGTTGCACATCGCATCAAGGGTCGACGTGTAGAACTGCTCGTTGTCCTTCTTGATGTTGACGAAGGCGACAACCGTCCGGGGTCGACGTGTTTCCGTCGCCGGATAGGTCACGGCGACCGAGTGGATCAGATTGCGCGCTTGATGCAGCCGGTACTGCTCTGCCGCCTCGGAGTCGTCCCACTCGAAGAACGCGTGGAGAGGCGAGCAAGGTGAGTGCGCATCGGCGACGACAACATCGGGTGTCAGTTGTTCAGCATTTCGTTCCCGCAGCATCTCCAGTCTTTCGCCGACATTCTGAGCCGGTGCACGCGCCCCTTCCTGGAAACGCACTCCGGCACGGAACGTGTAGAGCGGCGCCGACATCAGGCGGCCTCTTGGATGAGCGCTTGAAGCTCATCGACGCTCGCGACGTGGAACAAGCCGTGCTGCCCGTCCTTTTCGGATCGCCACTCCCCAATGCCGACACCGAAGCCGGCGGTGTTGAACAGATTGATGATCTGCTCGACGCTGAGGACGTTCGCGTTGAAGCGGACGCACACCGTTACGTGCCACGGCCAGAACTGAGCGCGGTAGCGGATGTCTGCGGTGCCCATGCCGATCCGAACCATGTCTTCGCGCATCTCCGGCTCGCTGCCGAGAATGCGAACAAGGTCGAAGCGCATGCGCGATCCGTTGAACGCGCCCCGTACGGTTGTCTGCTCGCCAACGACATGGAACGCCTGGCGGGCCGCGACCTTCGTGATGCCGGCAACCGACGTGCACGCCGTCACCGCCGCCGACTTGAACGCGACGGACGGGAAACCGTATCCGCCGCCCTCGATGCGATAGAGGCTCTGCTCGAACGCCTCGATCGGATCCTTGGCTTCGCGGCCCGGCTTGGCGGCCTTCATCTGCTTGCCCAGGAGTTCCTTCTTGGCCTTCTCCGACCAGGCGTGGCAGATGAGCGGCGTGTCGCCGATCAGCGTCACTTCGACGAACGTGATGTTGAGTGTCGGCAGCTGGATCTGCCCGGTGTCTTTCCCTTTCGCAATCGGCATCTCGGGTCTCCATCGGGTCCGGCGCGGCCACGCCCCGGACGCGACATCAGGGGGTCACACGAACATGCGACCACCGGACCCGATGGAACCTCGGATCTCGCAATGGTCGCGTCTCAACCCTGGTGGCCGCCAGGGAAGCTCGATCAGCTCTTCGACGGAAGGATCAGGCGGCGCGCCGTCCGCGCTCCGCCGCAACGTCCTCGAACGACGTGCCGCCGTCGGCGAGCACCGCCGGCGTGTCGGGAAACAGCTGCCGCCAGCGCAACACCGAGACGTCCACATACGCGGGCGCCAACTCGATCACGCGGACCTTCCGGCCGCTGCGTTCACCGGCGATGAGGCTGGTGCCAGAGCCACCGAACGGCTCGTAGACGATGTCGCCCTCGTCGGCGTAGGCGCGCAGGACGTGCTCGGCGAGCTTGACCGGGAACGGCGCCGGGTGGCTGAGATCCCTGCCGACGGCGCCATGGTGGCGTTCGATACGGATGACGCTGTCGGGAATGCGGAACGGCTGCGTCGCCGCGCCGCCGTGCGTCCAGGTATTGAACGAGCCGTCCTGCCGGCGCATGCCGGCGGTGCCCGGCGCGTGGCCGATCTCGCCCGCCGTCTTGCAGGGGGTGATCTTGTTCGGCTTCCGGGCCTGGCGATTGAAGTGGAAGACGAGTTCGAAGGCGGGGGCCAGCCGTCCGGCCCAGTCGCCCGGCATGCCGGCGCCCTGGTCCCAGACGTAGAGGCCGAAGCGGCGCCAGCCCTGTTCAGGCATCCAGTCGAGCCAGCCCTGCCAGTAGGGCAGCCATTCGTTGTCGCGATGGACGAGGCCCAAGTTGACCAGCACCTGGCCGTCGTCCCGCATCGGCAGGTGGGCGAACACGCCCCGCATCAGCGCATCCCAGTCGCCGATGCCGCCGGTGGTGTAGTCGCGCTGGCCGGCATAGGGCGGCGAGGTGAAGGTGAGTGCCGCTCGTTCGCCGGCCATGACTGCGGCGACGGCGGCCGGATCAGTCGAAGTCGCCGCAGAGCAGGCGATGCTCGCCCATCAGCCACAGATCGCCTGGCCGCGACACTGGTTCGCCGGCGGCGCCGGCGCTCGGGAGGGACGGATCCTCGGATCAGGGGGGACCGTCGCCCTCGTCGAGCGGCGCCAGCAGCCGGTCCAGGTCCTCGCCCTCGAAGCCGGTGAGATCGAGATCGAAGCCCACGGCATTGAGCGCATGCAGCTCGGCGGCGAGCAGCTCGTCATCCCAGCCGGAAAGCTCGGAGAGCCGGTTATCCGCGATCCGATAGGCGCGCACCTGCTCCGGCGTCAGGTGCCCGAGACGGATGACCGGGACTTCACTCAGCCCCAGGTACTGCGCGGCCAGCAGTCGGCCGTGGCCGGCGACGATCTCGTCCTCGTCGCTGACCATCACCGGCGCCGTCCAGCCGTACTCGATCAGCGACGCCGCGATCCTGGCGATCTGATCATCGGAGTGCGTGCGGGCGTTCTTCGCATACGGCTTCAGCCGCGCGACGCGGCCATTGCTCGATCTGCTCGGGCAGAAACGGGAGCGAGGTCATGGAGGCTTCTCAAGTCGAAGATGCTGAAGGACGCGAGCGGCGTTGCCCGCTACGGCCGGAGTTCGCGGACAAGCTGCAAGGCCACCGGTTCTGGATCCTGGCTTCTGGATTCCGAACTGGACTCCGGGATCCACCTGGGATCCACCCCGGAGTCCAGCCTAAGGCGCTGATCTGGAGACTAAAAAAGCCACCGGACGGGTGGCTTCTGGATCGGGTGGCTTCCCAAAAAACAACGCTGTCGCTAGCGTTCTTTCGGGCGACGCCCACCAGCATAGGTTGTGTACCCGGAAGGAACCAACGATATCAATGGGTTGCAGGCTTCGGAGAAAAGTTTGCGTTCCCTCCGCCTGCCGTTTCGAAGCCCTAAACCAGCCGATCTTGCTACCTCTGCTTGTGTCGCCCGCTCGCCGGGCTGCTCGTGCCAAATCAATCCAGAACACTACATGTTGTCCGCGATCGTGTCAAGAGCACAAAATGTTGGCCGGTGGAAAATCGGTGCGGGCGCCGCTGTTCCCCCGCGGCAGGTGCGTCCGTCACCGGCGGTGCGCTCGTCTTTACCGGGCGCAGAAAGTAAAGCGCCCGCCGTCCCTCTCGGGAGGCGGCGCTCGGCGCAATCCGAACCGTGCAAATCTTCTACATGTTGTGATGGATGCGTGTCAAGAGGCAAAATGTGGTGAACTGCGCTCGGCTGTGAACGGCCGCGCACGACGCGTTGCCCAGGTAAGCGAGCCCTGTGTCTGGTCGCTCTTCGATGGAGCGCCGGAAACTGGTAGAACTCTCGATCCGGCGTTACAAAGATGACTCTCAAACGCAATATCGGCGAAATTCTCGTCTGGCTTGCCGCACTGCTGCCCGTGGGCCTGTGGCTTCTGACGCCTGCCGAGCCGCTGGGAAGGCGGGGCGGTGCCGTTTGGTTTACGGCGGACGTGGGCCAGCTTGCGGGCCTGGTCGGGATGGCGATGCTGGCGGTCGCCTTCGTGCTTGCCTCGCGAGTCAGCTGGATCGAGGACTTCTTTGGTGGCCTCGACAAGATGTACCAGGTGCATCATCGGCTAGGACGGGCCGCGTTCGTGATGCTGCTGGTTCACCCGATTGCGCACGCCTTCAGGTTCGTCCCGGACCGCTTCGACAAAGCTCTGCTGTTTCTTCTGCCGACCCATCAGCAGTTGGCCGTGAATCTCGGCGTCTACGCGTTTTGGCTGTTCATTCTGCTGATGATCCTGACGCTGTTCGTAACCATCGCCTACGACAAGTGGAAGGTGTCGCATAAGTTCCTCGGCTTGGTTCTCGTGCTCGGCGCTGTTCACATGGCAACCGTCACCAGCACGCCAGGCCGAACTGTCGCCGTAACGACAAACTCCCCTCTCCTGTATTACATGCTGGCTTTGGCGACGCTCGCTGCTTGCGCGTTCGTTTACAGCGTGATCGTCCGGCCTTTGCTCTCTCGCCGCAATATCTACACCATCAACAACGTCCGCAGGCTTGGTGAGAAGGTGCTCGAAGTGGAGCTCCTGCCGAAAACGGGAGGGATCACATTTTCACCGGGGCAGTTCCTCTTTGTGACGTTCGACCAACGGGGCCTGCCCCACGAAGCGCATCCGTTCACCATCTGCAGCCTGCCCGAGGGAGACGCCATCGTACTGACGATCAAGGCGCTCGGCGACTTCACCCAGTCGCTTCATCGCCACCTGCGCAAGGGTGCCAATGCGTGGGTGGAAGGGCCGTACGGCCGCTTCGACTATCGATCGGGATCAGCGGATCAGATCTGGCTCGCCGCCGGCGTCGGCATCGCGCCGTTCCTCAGCTGGGCGCGAGATCTGGCGCGTCGCGACAATGGCGGTTACCGAGCGAGCCTGTACTACTGCGTGCGGAGCCGTGGCGATGCCGTGCAGTACGACGAGTTCGAACGCCTCGCCGCTCACGCCAGCAACTTGAACGTCGCCCTCATCTGCTCCGAAGAGCAGGGCCATCTTCGGGCCGTCGATCTGGGGGAACTGCGAGACAGGGACATTTTCATGTGCGGACCGAAGCGCTTCACCTCCGATTTGCGGGCCCAGTTCCGACGCTTGAGAGTGCCGGCCGAGCGCATCCATTTTGAGGATTTTGAGTTCCGATAAGTTATCCTCCTGCGCTCGAGCCTGTGCGCCGGATTTCGGGCAGCCGGTCGCGAACATGTTGCTCTCAGCTACCGCAGGTAAAGCTGCCGAGGCCGCGCGCCGACGGAACCTGAACCTGATCGTCCTCGCCATTCGCGACATCACCGCCCAGCGACGGCACGAGACCCGGCAGGCTGTGGGTATCCGGCGGCTCGGCATTCGCCATCGCCATGGACATCGCCGAGAAGGCGGAGTCCGGGTCGGTCATCCTGTGTATGCTGCCGGACACTGGCGAGCGTTACCTGACGTCGCCGCTGATCGAAGATATCGAGGAGGTGATGACGGAATAAGAGGTCGCGCAGTCGCTTTCGACTCCGCTTCCATATGCCGCCAACGACGCCTTGATCTCCAGACCGGAGTCCTGGAACCGGTCGATCTTCCAGCACGAGCAGCGTTCCAGGCGGCTACCCCGTTCACGTCAGCGGAGGCACTCATGTCCAAACGGAAGACCCGCAGCTTCGCCGTCATTGGGCTTGGTACGTTCGGCACGATGGTGGCGTCGGAGCTGGCGCGCTTCGGCAATCATGTTCTCGGCATCGACGCGTTGGAGCGCAACGTGGCCCAGGTCGCCGAGACGCTCGCCGAGGCAGTGATCGCCGACGGCCGTGACGAGCAGGCGCTGCGCGAGGCGGGCGTGGGCGACTTCGACGTGGCGGTTGTCGCTATCGGTGAGGACCTCGAGGCCAACATTCTTTGCATGATGAACGTCAAGCTGCTCGGCGTGCCGACGATTTGGATCAAGGCGATGAGCCGCACGCATCACCGAATCCTCACTAAACTCGGTGCGGATCGCGTGATCGAGCCCGAGCAGGAGACCGGACGCCACATCGCGCAGATGCTGCACAATCCGCTGGTCCGGGACTATGTCAGCCTTGGCAACGGCTTCCACATCGTGGATTTGCGAGTGCCTGAAAGCCTCGACGGCAAACGGGTCGATGCCTTGGGCCTGAGCGACGATTACGAGCTGCGCGCGCTCGGCCTCATGCGCGGTGGCGACTTCATCTCGTGCGACAACGGCGACGCGGAATTCAAGACTGACGACAAGCTGCTCTGCTCGGCCGCCGTGAAAACCTGCGCCGCTTCGGCGACGACCTCTGATCAGCGCCATGCATCTAAAATTGCTCGGGAAAGGCGGCCGCGTCCATATCCCGCCACCGGCGGTCCTCGCTGCGCTCTATGCCGCTTTGATCGCGCTCGGGACTGGGTTTCTGAAGCTATCAATTGCCACACCCGAGCCGATCACGTGGTCC
>CAWBNC010000003.1:0-145034 GCA_963789785.1 uncultured Alphaproteobacteria bacterium
GTGCGTCAGGGTTTGTTGAGACATTCGGCTGCGGCTAAACGACCCTCAAAAGGAAGGAAGAGCCGAATGGACGAAATGGTTGAGACCGTAAAGACGCAGCCGGCGGACTTGGCGGAGCGCTCCCGAACAGCTGGCGGAGACAAGTCCGCCGGCGGGCCGCCGCCACGACGCTTCTCGGCGAAGCGGAAGCTGCAGGCGGTGAACCGGCTGATGCGGGGCGAGCCTTTGGAGCTGGTGGCTCGCGAGCTCAACGTCACGTCGGCGCGGCTGTCGTCCTGGCGCGACCAGGCGCTGCTGGCGGCGGAGACGGCGCTGAAGGAACGCGAGCGCGACGCCCGCGACGACGAGATCGTCCGGCTGAAGGGCAAGGTCGGAGCGATGACGATGGAGATCGAGCTTCTGTACGACAAGATCGCGCGCCTGGAGGGCGGCGCCCCTTTGGCACGGCGGAGGTCGAGGCGATGAGTCGGGCGGTTTCGCCCTCCGCTGCTCGGGTTTATGGCCTGGCGCGGGTCACCCGCTGGTGGAAGGTCTCGCGGGCGAGCCTCTATCGTCATCGCCAAGCAGCCTCGGTCTCCAGATGCCGCCCCGGCCCTGTTGGCCCCTGCGACGACGCGACGCTGGTGGAGCACATCAAGCAGGTGATCGCCGAGAGCCGGTTCACCGGCGAGGGCTACCGCAAGATCTGGGCGCGGCTGCGTTTCTCCGGGATCCGCAGCTCGCCCGGACGCATCCGCCGGCTGATGCGGGAGAATGGGTTGTTGGCGCCACACCGGGTCCGCAAGCGGCCGGACAAGGCGCACGACGGCACCATCACCACCGACGCCGTGGACGTCCTGTGGGGGACCGACATGACCCAGACCATCACCGTGGCGCAGGGCGTGGCCCATGTCTTCGTCGCCGTCGATCACTGCAACAGCGAGTGCGTCGGCATTCATGCCGACAAGAGCGCCAACCGCTTCCAGGCCTTGGAGCCGGTGCGCCAGGGCGTGCGACAGCACTTCGGCATCATCGGCAAGGACGTGGCCGCCGGCCTCAAGCTCCGTCACGACCATGGCTCGAACTACATGTCCGAGGACTTCCAGACCGAGATCGCCTTCCTCGGCATCGAGGCCTCACCGTCCTTCGTCCGCGAGCCGGAGGGCAACGGCGTCGCCGAGCGCTTCATCCGGACGCTGAAGGAAAACCTGCTCTGGGTCCGCCACTTCGAGACCATCGAGGAGCTGCGCCTGGCACTGCTCGACTTCGCCGCCTGGTACAACACCAACTGGCTGGTCGCCCGCCATGGCCACCGGACGCCCGTTCAGGTCAGGGCCGACCAGCAACCGGCCATGGATCAGGCAGCCTAATGGCTCAGTCAAGCGGCTGTTTTGAATCCGGTTTGGAAGGGCGTTCGGGATTGGACGACGGCCCAGAGGACGTTCACGCGGCGTCGTGCGAGGGCGATGACGGCCTGATGATGTCGTTTTCCCTCGCGTCGCTTGCGGTCGTAGAAGATACGGCTGTCGTCGTGGCTGAGCGAGCAGAAGGCGGATTGGTAGAAGATCCGCTTGAGGCACTTGTTGCCGCCGGCGGGCCTGCGCAAGAAGCGGGTTTTGCCGGATTGGCGGAGGACTGGCGCCATGCCCGCGGCCGAGGCGAGCGCATCGGCGGAGCGGAAGCGGGAGAGATTGCCTGCCTCGGCGATGAGTTCCGCGGTGAGCACGACCCCCATGCCGGGCAGGCTGCGGATGAGAGCCGCGTCAGGGTGGCGTTTGAGCAGCGCCTCCAGCTCGCGGTCGAGTTCGATGAGGCGGGCACGATTGGCGAGGGCTTCGGTGGCGAGCTCGCGGATCAGGCGCGCGGTCATGTGCTCGGCCGGGACGGCGATGGTCTGCTCGGCGGCGGCGGCGAGCGCGCGATCGACCAGGGCCTCGACATTGGGTACCCCGCCCGCTGCCCGCAGGTGGCGCACCAGACGTTTCTGGCCCGCGGCACGCAACTCGGCCGGTGTGACATAACGTGTCAGCAGATGCAGCGGTCCCTTGGTCCTGAGATCGAGGCAGGCTTCCAGACTTGGGAAGATACCGGTGAGGAGGTCGTGCATGCGCGACAGCCGCTGTGTCTGTGCATCGACCAGGTCGCGTCGGCGGCCCACCAACAGTCGGATCTCCAGATCGAGTTCGGTCGCCGGCTCGAGGGTGCGCAGATCGGACCGGATGCGGACTTGGTCGGCGATGGTGCGGGCATCACGCGGGTCGGACTTGTTCTCGCCGCCGACGGTGCCCTGGCGGGCCCGATTGACCGCCAAGCCCGGCACGTGCACGAGCGTGAAGCCGGCTTCGGCCAGGATGGCTCCGGCCAAGCCGGCGATGCCGCCGACGACATCCAGGCCGATGCGGACGCTACCGCCAAGGTCGGCAAGCTGCTCGGCGAGGCTTGCGATGTCGGTCGGCGTGTTCAGCAGCTTACGGTCGATCCGCACGACACCGTCGGCATCGATGGCGGTGACCCAATGTATCTCCTTCGCAATGTCAATCCCGACGCTGATCCGCATGGTGCCTCCCGGCGGTTGAAGTTCCGGCATCCCGCCCGCGCCGTCGTCGCCCTACATAGCGATGGATCGCAGAGCCTAATCAGCGGTCGAGGCGGTGTGGCGGTGTCGGGGGATCTGCCTCCTGAGCCATCGCGGGCAGCCAGCATGAAAACCATCCCGACACCGCCGCCGCGCCGTGATCCTGGCATGCCAGGATCACGGCGTCAGGCACTGCTCACGCAGCATCTCAACGGTAGGGCCGCATGACTGCCGCAGCCGCTTGTCTCATAACCGTGGCGCAGTACACCCGCTGACCGTCACCGATCATGCCTCGCGCTACCTGCTTGTGTGCGAAGCCCTGGAGTCAACCCGCGAGTTGCCGGTCATCGCCGCCTTCGAGCGGCTGTTCGCTGAGCGCGGCCTGCCGCACGCCATCCGCTCCGACAACGGCCTGCCTTTCGCCAGCCCCAATGGCCTGTTCAACCTGTCGAAGCTCTCTGTCTGGTGGCTCAGGCTCGGCATTGCCATCGAACGCATCAAGCCAGGCCATCCCCAGCAGAACGGACGCCACGAGCGCATGCATCTCACCTTGAAGCAGGAAACCGCAAGGCCGCCGGCCATGAACGCTATCGCTCAGCAGGATCGCTTCGACACCTTCGTCAGCGAGTTCAACAGTCAACGGCCGCACGAGGCCTTGGACATGAGATGCCCCGAAAGCGTCTACGCCCCGTCGCCACGTCCCTATACCGGCCTGCCGGAGGTCGAATACCCCTTCCACGACCGCGACATCCTGGTGACCGCCTGCGGCCGCATCTGCATGCACAGAAAAAAGATCAACATCTCAAGCGTCTTGGCCGGACACCGGCTCGGCCTCAAGGAAGTCGACGACGCCATCTGGCTCGTCTCCTTCATGACCTACGATCTCGGCTATATCGATCTCGAACAAAGGACCCTGCAGCCACTCGACAACCCGTTCGGCACGAGGTTGTTACCCATCTCATAGGAACAAACCGTTACCGATGTCTCCGGACTGGACATCATGCCGGTGGCTGGGGCGGGAGGATTCGAACCTCCGATGCCGGAACCAAAATCCGGTGCCTTACCTCTTGGCCACGCCCCAACTGCGGCCGAATTTAGCCGCTCCGCTTGAACCCCGCAACCGGCGCGGCGGCAAGCCACCAGGCCGGATGCGCGGCCGCCAGTCAGTGATCTGGCGGCCTCGGCCTGCGCTCTGCTCTCGATAGATGGCGAAGCAGGTCGCGCCGCTGCCGCTCATCTGCGCGAGCAGCGCGCCGGGGGTCGCCGCCAGTGCGGCGCGGACCGCCGCAATTTCCGGCGCCAGAGCCGTTCAGCCGGAGCGCCGAGATCGTTTCCGCGCTCGCCCAGCAGCGACGCCAGCACGTGTGCGCTTGCAGGCGACGTCGAGAACGGCAGCGGCGCGGAAAACGGCCCGCGTCGGCCGGCGAACACGGCCGGTGTCGCGACCGCAACGCCCGGGTTGGCGAGGAGCAAGGAGAACGGCGGCAGCGGGGGCGCGGGCGTCAGTCGCTCGCCGATGCCCGAGACGAAAGCCGGCACCCCGGCGAGACACATCGGCACATCGGCACCAAGCGCAAGCGCCATCTCCGCGATGTCGGCCGCGGCCGGGTCGAGGCGCCACCAACGCGCCAGGGCCTGGATCGTCGCCGCCGCGTCGGACGAGCCACCGCCGATGCCCGAAGAGACCGGCAGTCGCTTGACCAGGCGCACCTTGGCGACCGGCGGGCGGCGTCCTGCGGCTTCAGCGAGCATTCGGGCCGCCCGAAGAACGAGATTGTCGACCCCGGACGGGACCGCGGCGGCGAACGGGCCGACAACTTCCAAGGATAGCGTATCGGCCGGCTCGATCTCAATCGTATCGCCGATCGCCGGAAAGACGACCAGACTGTCGAGGAGGTGGTAGCCGTCGGCCCGGCGGCCGACGACCCTCAGGTAGAGATTGACCTTGGCCGGGGCGTCGATGCGGATTTTCGTCGCGAGGACGCTCATCGCCCGACGGCGTTCGCTTCCTTGATGATCCCCTGCAGCTTGCGCTCGAGCTCGGCCTTGAGCTGCGGCTCCGGCGACAGATCGAGGGCCGCGCGCCACTGGAACCGGGCCTCGCGCTGACGGCCCACGGCCCGATAGGCATCGCCAAGATGGTCGTTAATGACCGGATCCTCGGGCTGGAGCTCGACCGCGCGCTCGAGCTGAACGACGGCCTCGGGGTAGTTGCCGAGCCGGTAGTAGACCCAGCCGAGGCTGTCGACAATGAAACCGTCGTTTGGCCTCAGCTCGACAGCGCGGCGGATCATCTCCTGCGCGCGATCGAGATTCTTGCCCTGCTCCACCCACGAGTAGCCAAGGTAGTTCAGAACCAGCGGCTGGTCGGGCTCGAACTCGAGGGCGCGCAGGAAGTCGGCCTCGGCTCGGTCCCACCGCTTTGCCCGCTCAAGCGCGATGCCGCGGGCATAGAGCACCCGCCAGTATTGCGGCGGCAGTGGCTCCTTGAGCGCGATGGCTTCATCGTAAACCGCGATCGATTCCGCGAACTGCTCGCGCTGGCGAAGCATGTCGCCCAGCACCAGCATCGGCTGCGGGTCATCCGGCCGCTCGGCAGCCATGGCCCTCAGCTCCCTCTCGGCGTCGGGAAAGCGGTCCATCCGGTTAAGGTTCTCGGCGCGAAACAGCCGCGCCTGCCACGACAACGGCGAAGCCCGGTCGATCGAGGCGTACATGCGGTTGGCATCTTCGTGCCGGTTGCCCTGATCAAGCAGTTCCGCCACGAACATCTGGAGGATCGGCAGGTTGGGCTTCAGGTAAAGGCCGAGCATCCCAAGCATCAGTGCCTGGTCGCGCTGTTCCGCGCGCGCCACGGCGCCGGTGGCCTCGAACAGCGCCTCCGCCGCTCCCCCGGCGGGAGAGGCCATGACCGGGCCGTCCGGTGCCATTCCGGCAGGCTTCGTCCGGACCAGTTCGAGCAGGGTCGCGGCCTGGTCGGGATCGTTCTTGCTCGCCATCGCCTTGATAAAGCGCTTCGGCCTCTTCGCCATGCCCCGCTCTGGCAAGGATTGTTCCGGCAAGATGAACGGTGCGCATGGGTGGGATGCCCGGGCCCGCTGCGGCAATGCGCGCATGCTCCGCCGCAGCTTTCATTCGGCCCGCGGCATCGGCAATCAGGGCCGCATGCAGCTCATACAGATCCTCGCCGCCTGCACCTTTCTGCTTCAACGCTTTCAGCGTCGTCAGCGCCTCATCCGTCCGGCCCAGGCCCTGCAGCGCCCAGGCGCGGAGGATCGCCCCCAGCGACGGCGTCAGCAGGCCGTTGGCCATCAGGTGATCGGCGACCTCACCGTAGCGGCTGTGCTTGATGTCGTCCGCGGCAACGGTGATGAAGGGCAGTTCGTAAACCTGCTCAAGCGCGATGTAGCGCCGCGCAAGTGCAGCGGCTTCCGCGGCTCGGCCGTCGCTGAGCAGGGCGTTGTGGGCGCGATGCAGCAGCAGTGTGTCGTTCGGCGACTTCTCGAGGGCGGCGAGGAGGAAGTCGGCGGCGACGCCATCGCTCTTCTCCGCCTGTGCGTGGCGGGCGGCAAGGTAGTTGCCGCTGAGCGTGTCGCCCGACGACAGGCGAAAGCTCGGCGCGGGCGCCACCTGCGGCGCCGCTGTCGGCGACGCAGGCGGCCGCGACAAGCGCGCAGACAACGGCGGCGCTGCTTCGCCCCCTGATCGTCGAGCGGCGGAGCCGAGCCAGAAACATCATCAGGTGGTCACTCACATGTTGGGATAATTGGGGCCCCCGCCGCCCTCCGGGACGACCCAGTTGATATTCTGGGACGGATCCTTGATGTCGCAGGTTTTGCAGTGGACGCAGTTTTGCGCGTTGATCTGCAGTCGCTTCGACCCGTTGTCGGCGACGAACTCGTAAACGCCCGCCGGACAGTAGCGCGCTTCCGGCCCGTCGTAGACGGCTAGATTGGTCGCCACTGGAACGGATGGATCCTTCAGCGTCAGGTGGGCCGGTTGATCCTCCTCATGATTGGTGTTGGAAATGAACACCGAGGAGAGCTTGTCGAAGGTGATCACCCCGTCCGGCTTGGGATAGGCGATCGCGGCAGCCGATGCCGCCGGCTTGAGCTGGGTGTGATCGGAATGATGATGGAAGGTCCACGGCGCCTTGCCGCGCAGCAGGTAGGTGTCCAGCGCCGAGTAGCCGAGGCCGACCCACATGCCGCGGTGGAATGACGGTCGGATATTGCGAACGCGGTAGAGCTCATCCCACAGCCAGGTGGCCTTCAGCGCCTCCGGGTAGGTCTCGACAACCGGCGGCGGATCGTTGCTCGACAGCGCGTCGAAGATCGCCTGGGCGCAGACCATCGCCGACTTCATCGCGGTGTGCGTGCCCTTGATCTTGGGCACGTTAAGGAAGCCGGCGGTGTCGCCGATAAGCGCGCCGCCGGGGAACACCAGCTTCGGAATGGACTGAAAGCCGCCCTCCGACAGGGCGCGTGCGCCATACGAGATCCGCCGTCCACCCTCGAAGATCGGACGGATGGACGGATGGGTCTTGAACCGCTGCATTTCGTCGAAGGGACTGAGGTGCGGGTTCCGGTAGTCGAGGCCGACGACAAAGCCGACGGCGACCTGGTTGTCCTCGAGATGGTAGAGAAACGAGCCCCCGTAGGTCTGCCGGTCCATAGGCCAGCCGATCGTATGCACCACCTTGCCCGGCTCATGCTTGGCCGGTTCGACCTCCCACAACTCCTTGATGCCGATGCCATAGGTCTGCGGGTCGACGCCATCGCGCAGATCGAAGCGGTCGAACAGGGTCTTGGTCAAGGATCCGCGGCAGCCTTCGGCGAAGATCGTGTAGGTCGCGTGCAGTTCGACGCCGGGCTGGTAGTTCTCGGTGTGCTCGCCATTGCGGCCTACGCCCATATCGCCGGTGGCGACACCCCTGACCCGGCCGTCATCATGGTAGAGCACCTCGGCGGCGGCGAAGCCGGGGTAGATCTCGACGCCAAGCTCCTCGGCCTGGCTGCCCAGCCAGCGACAGACATTGCCGAGACTGACGACATAATTGCCGTGATTGTTCATCTGCGCAGGCGTCGGCAGCTTGTAGGCCTTCGTCTCGGTCAGGAACAGAAACTCGTCCTTCGTCGCCGGGGTCAGCAGCGGCGCGCCCCTGTCTTTCCAGTCGGGGATAAGCTCGTCGAAAGCGACCGGGTCGACAACCGCGCCGGAGAGAATGTGGGCGCCGATCTCCGAGCCCTTTTCAACCACGCAAACGGTTATCTCGCGATCCTTCTCGGCCGCGAGCTGGCGCAGCCGGATTGCGGCGCTGAGGCCGGCCGGACCGCCGCCCACGATGACAACGTCGAACTCCATTGATTCCCGTTCCATGGAATCTCCCTCGCTTCGCTTCGCTCCATGCGTTCATTCACATATATAACATAGGCCATGCTGCAGTGGCGGCAAATGATCCCAGGCTCGGCGGGCAAGGGATTGAATGGGCTGTGAGGCATGACGGATCGCTCAACGAGACTTTGTCGCCGGTCATCGGGATGACCGACGATCCCGCGCTGGCGGCGCTTTTCGCCTGGTATCTCGAAGCCGGCGTCGACGAGACGATCGGCGAGGCGCCCGTCGATCGCTACCTGCCGGCAAAGCCCGCCGAGGCTGTCGCTGTAGCAGAGAGAGAGGCCACCGGCCTCGGCGTCACGGTCGCGGACACCGCATCTCCGCTGGTTCAGCCCATACCCGCCGCCCCCCTGCAGACCCATCGCCCGCCCGTCGCCGCCGCCGTGGCCGCAGCCGCCGACGCCGCCACGCTCGATGACTTGCGAGCGATCCTCGCCGCTTTCGACGGCTGCGCATTGAGCAAGACCGCGACCAACCTGGTCTTCGGCGATGGCAATCCTGCCGCCCGGGTTGTGCTGGTCGGCGAGGCGCCGGGCAGCGAGGAAGATCGCCGCGGTCTGCCCTTCGTCGGCCCCAGCGGTCAGCTTCTCGATCGCATGCTGGCCTCCATCGGCTTGTCCCGCGAGAGCGTCTTCATCTCCAACACCGTATTCTGGCGACCGCCCGGCAACCGCAGTCCCAGCAGCGGCGAGGTCGCGGTCTGCATGCCGTTCGTCGAGCGAATGATCGAGCTCATCGATCCGGAGATCCTGGTCACCCTCGGCGGCCCCGCGGCCAACGCGCTCTACGGCCGCGCCGAGAGCATCGGCCGGTTGCGCGGCCGCTGGCTCACCTACCAGACGCCGCGGCTGGCGCGACCCATCGCGGCGACGGCGTTGTTCCACCCGGCTTATCTGCTGCGCACGCCGGGCCAAAAGCGGCTTGCCTGGCGCGATCTCCTGAGGCTCAAGGCAAAGCTCGACGACCTCACCGGCTGAAGGACGCTCTTCGAAGCGGCACTCGGGCGGTCATGCCGGCGTGTTCGGCGCGAAGTCCAGCAGAACCATGAGCCCCGGCTCGGCGTCGCGGAGCGTGACGGTGATGCCGTGGATATCCGCGACCGCCGCGACCAGTGACAGGCCAAGGCCGCTGCCGGCGGTGGACCGGCTTCGCTCAAGCCGGACGAAGCGCCGGAACACCGCCTCCCGGGCCTCGACAGGGATCCCCGGACCGGTGTCTGCAACGATGGCGAGCGGTCCTTCGGCGCGGCGGTGAAGAGCAAGCCAGATGCGCGTGCCCGCCGGCGTGTGACGGATCGCGTTCTCGACGAGGTTCGCAAACATCTGTGTCAGGAGCTCGCGATCGCCCCGGACACGAACATCAGGCGCAATCTGAATAGTCAAGAAACGCCCGCCATCTTCGGCGACGGGGCCATATGCGTCCGCGATCGATTGAACCACGCGGGACAGATCGACGACCGAAAACGCGGACTTGCGGGTTCCGGCTTCGATCTGCGCGATGCGCAGCAGTGCCGCGAAGGTCCGGAGGATCGCATCGCTGTCGGCAATTGCGTCGTCAACGGCAGTCTCGTATTCCGGGATTGTCCGCGCCTTGAGCCGCGCCCCTTCGAGCCGCTGGCGGAGCCGGCTGAGCGGCATCCGCAGGTCATGGGCGATGTCGTTCGAAACCTGTCGCAGGCTTTCCATCAGGGCCTGCACGCGATCGAGCATCTCGTTGAGGTTGAGGGCGAGCCGATCAAGCTCGTCATTGGTCCCGCGCGTGGGCACACGATCCGTAAGCCGTCCCTCGATGATGGCCCGCGTGGTCCGGTTGATTGCGTCGACGCGCCGGAGGAAGCCGAGGCTGAGAATGCCGCCGCCGATGGCCGCCAGCACGGCCGTTATGGCGAACGCCCAGCCGAAGGCGCGGACGATCGCTTCCTCGACCTCGACGATCGGGTATGCGTCGCGGCCGACGAGCAGGAATGACGCGTCCGGCAACGCGACCCCCAGGGCGATCAGGTGATGCGCCCCGTCATCATCGCGCTCGTTGTCGCTGTGTCGCCCCGGTTCTCTCGGCGCCGGCAGTTTCTGCCAGCCGTAGTAGGGCGCGCGCTGGGGCAGGTCGCCGGCGACCTTGCGTCCATCAGGACCGACGAGCAGAAAGACCATCTTCCGATGAACGCCGGACACAAGCCGTTGTTCTATGGCGCCGGCCGCATTCGGCAGGCCCCCGCGATTGTAGTTTTCCACGAGTGCCGCAACTTCGGCCTCGATGCTCGCGGCAAGCTGCTGGCGCAGGGCGCTGCTGGTGATCCAGTAGATCACGCCAAACAGGACCAGGACGGACAGGCCGAACAGGCTCGCGTAGAGCGCGGCCAGGCGGAAACCGGTGGTGCGAACGACCCTATTCAGGCGCACGCAGACAATATCCCGCGCCACGGATGGTGTGGATGAGTTCGCCGCCGAAGCCCCGGTCGACCTTGCCGCGCAGGCGGCTGACGTGCGTTTCGACGACGTTCGTCTGCGGGTCGAAATGAAAATCCCAGATGTTTTCCAGCAGCATGGTCCGCGTGACGACTTGGTCCGCATGCCGCATCAGATATTCCAGAAGCTTGAACTCCTGGGGTTGCAGGTCGATCCGTCGACCCGCGCGAATGACCGTGCGCTTCAGCACGTCGATTTCGAGATCCGCGACGCGCAGTCTTGTCTCGACGGCAATCAGCGGCGGCCGACGAGCGAGCGCGTTGATACGCGCCAGCAGCTCTGCGAACGCGAAGGGCTTGACGAGGTAGTCGTCGCCGCCGGCTTCCAGACCCTCGACCCGGTCGTCGATGCCGCCGAGGGTCGTGAGGAACAGGACCGGCGTCTTGACGCCAGCGCCGCGGATCGTCTTGACGATGGCGAGCCCGTCGAGGCCGGGAAGCATGCGATCGACGATCATGACGTCGTAGGGCTCCCCGGCCCCCAGAAACAGGCCGTCCCGGCCGTTGGCGGCGTGGTCGACCGTGTGGCCGCACTCCTTCAGGCCGTTGGCGACATAGGCGGCGGTCTCCGGATCGTCCTCGATGAGCAGGATCTTCAACCGGACCTCCTCAGTGGGCCTCGCGCGCGGCTCGCTGGCGGAATATGGCGATGCACATCGCGATGAAAGCCAGCAGCACGGCCGACGCCACATAGCGGCTCAGCGCCATGCCCGCCGGCGTTGAGCGGCTTGTCGAGAAAATCTCCGACCACAGCGCCGAGCGGCCGGGTGAGCACGAAGGCCGCCCAGAACAGAACGGTCCGAGATATCCTTGTCTGGTAGTAGGCGAGCGCAACAACCGCAAGAAGAGCGCCGAAGATCAAGGCTCCGCCGCTATAGCCGAGGCCGGCCGTGTCGGCGGTCCAGTCGCCGAGCGCGGTTCCCAGCGTCTGCGAGAACATGATCGTGACCCAGTAGAACATCTCCGCCTTTGGCGAACTCACGGTGTCTACGGATATCGAGCCGAGGGACTTGTACCAGATGAAGAGCGACGCCATCAGGAGAGCGAACAGGAGCGATGTGCCGCCAGCATAGCCGATCCCCAACGAACGGTCGGCGAAATCGGCCAGGGTCGTGCCGACCGTTGTCGAGGCGATGATCGTCGCCCAGTACAGCGACGGATGGAACCGTTTCGCGACAATCTGCGCGGCGACCGCGGCGACAAAGATCACCGCGAAAATCCCGGTGCTCTCCAGATACCCGAGTTTCATCGACATCGAGACCGCGTCGCCGCCTGTTTCTCCCAGCGTGGTCGCAGCGATCTTGATGATCCAGAACAGCAATGTGACTTCGGGAACTTTGCTCAGGCTTCTTTCAATCGCGTCATTCATGTCTCGCTCCGTGGGCGTGAGCACGGGCGCCACGTGAGACGTTCGCAGCCGCCGGCGCATTATGGGTTGCGCTGTAGGAATTACGCGTTGGCCTGTTCAACGCCATCGCGGGTGAGGGTCATGTAGATGACGGTTCCGGCGATACAGGCGAGGAAAAGGAAGCTGGTGATGACCGTGCCGAAGCCGAGCCCGCCGTCGGCGGGAGTCTGTGACAGCAGGTCGCCGAACGAGGCGCCCATCGGCCGGGTCAGGATGTAGGCCAGCCAGAACGCCAGGATGCCGTTCATTCTCCCGGCATAGTAGGCGAGCGCGATCACCGCGATGATCGCGGCGTAGATCAGGCCCGCGGCCAGATAGCCGAGTCCGAGACCCTCGGCGACAAGGTCGCCGGCCGCGGTGCCCAGCGCGAAGGTGAACAGGATCGCGAGCCAGTAGAAGGCCTCGCGCCTCGTCGTGTAGATGGTGTGGATCGACAGGGTCTTCTCAACGGCATACCAGACGCGCAAACGTGGCCGCCAGCGCGATGGCGAACGCCGCCGTCGACGCTTCCAGAGGTACGCCGAGATTGTCGACCAGATTGTCGGTGATCAGCGTGCCGACAACGCTGATCAGAACCACCGCCAGCCAGTAGATCCAGGGAACGTACTTCTTTTGCGCGAACTGCAGCGCCAGGGCCGCGATCAGGAAGTCCCGTCATGATCAACGATGTCGTCGGCAGTCCGAGGCCGAGGTTCATGTTCAGGAAATCGGCGGCGGTCTCGCCCACGGTGACGGCCATGAGCTTGATCAGCCAGAAATCGACGGTGACCTGTGGGCACCCTGTTGTAGACGAGGGCGCGGATCTTCGGCGGCAATTGCAGTCATGGAATTGTCTCCTCATGGCGAGCGTTTCTATCGGACGCTGCTATCTGTAAGCTCGTCGGCATTGACGAATGGCTTCATGCGCGCGGCTCCGGCGCCCGGTCCGGCGCCAGAGCATCCCGCCGCCGATCAGCAACGGCAGGCCGAGCGCGACCGGAAGAACCCGCTGCGACTCGACGACCGGCTTCTGCCGGACCGTGAAGTCGGCGAAGGGGCTGGCCGTCAGGTCCGCGCCGTTCGCGACTGACGGCGCTGACCACGACGCGGTATGTGCCGGCCTGGATCAGCCGCATCGGCCAGTCGGTCTCGAGCGACTGTCCCGGAGCGAGAGACGCGGCGGTGACGGCCTTGTGCGCGCTCCAGTCCTCCAGGTCGACGGGCTGCTCCTTGCCTTTGTCGATCTGCACGAGGCTGATCCAGGCGATGAGCCCGTCGACCGGCGTCGCTGCCGTCATTGCGGATCACCGTATGGAACGAGAGGTTGTCGCCCATTTGCGGCGAGGCCGGGTTGCTCGCCGGCCGGCTTGAGATCGACCGCCAGGCTTGCGGCCGATGCGGCGCTTGCGCGAAAGGCGAAGGTCGACGGCAAGCAAAAGAGCAGCGAGCTTCATGACGATCTCCTTCAGCGCACCACTCGGTAGAAGCCGGACCGGGCCAGCCAGAGCGTGAGCGCCAGCCAGATGACCGCGACAGCGATGTGGGGCCACTGCGCCAGGATCGTTTGCGAGTCGATGATGACGGCGTCGTAGGCGTTCACCGCCGCGGAAAAGGGATTGACGGCATCGAAGGCGCGCCCGATCGCCGACTGCCGCAGGCTCGGGCCGAGCAGAAGCGGACTGGCGGACAGCGACGAGCGCGATCAGGCCGGTGAGAAGCCCGGTGCGGGCCGAGGCGAGCCGGGCGCCGAGAGCCATGCCGAAGAAACCGAAGCCCAGCACCACCGGCGAGCCCAGCAGGGCCAGCACCAGACATCCCCTGCCAAAGGTTCTGGCCGGTGCTGCCGACGGCCCAGAGATAGGGCATGGAGAGCGCGTACATCACGCCCCAGGCGATGGCGACGCCGCCCAGCTTGCCGGCGAGGATCGCATCGCGGGAGGCGGGCGTCAGAAGCAGTGGAACCAGGCTGCCTCGCTCGCGCTCACCCGCCACTGCATCGAGACCGACGACGAGAGCGAGCAGGCCGCCGAGCGCCGTCACGATGCCGCCCATGTCGTAGACGACCTGGGCGTTGTCGAGCAGGCTCAACTCGGTGTTGCTGACGAGCAGAAGTCCGAACACGGAGAGCGCCACCGCCACAGCCATGAACCAGGCGAAGCCGCGTAGGCTCAGGAGCAGCTCGCCGGCTTCCTTGCGGGCGATCAGCGATGTTGCGCTCATGCCGCCCTCCGTTCGGTCAGGGTCAGGTAGAGGTCTTCGAGCCCGCCGCCCTCGCGTCGGATCTCGGCGATTGGCCAGCCGCAGAAAAGGAGCTCGCGCCAGGCCATCTCCGGCGCTACGGCAGGGTCCAGATCGACGACCCACCATTCGCCTTCGTGCGCGACGACGGACACGTGCTCGTTTGCGCCCTGCGGTGGAGGATCGTTTGCGAGGCGAAGGCGAAAGCGGACGAGGCGGTCCTCGTTCCCGATGAGGTCGGCGATGGCGCCCTCGGCGACTGTGCGTCCTTCGACGATGATCCCGATGCGCCGGCAGAGCCGATCCACGTCGTCGAGGAGGTGCGTGCAGAGCAGGATGCCGACGCCGCGGGACGCGAGGCCAAGCAGAATGTCGTGAATCTCCCGGCGGCCCCGCGGATCGAGGCCATTGGTCGGCTCATCGAGAATCAGCAGCTTCGGATCCGCAAGGAGCGCGCGGGCGAGGCCCAACCGTTGGCGCATGCCACGTGAATAGGTTCCGATCGTCTGTCGCAGCCGAGGATCGAGGCCGACGTCCGCAAGCCGTCGCCGCATTTCGTTCTGGCCAGGACGACGGCCGTGAAGCGCGGCGAAGAAATGAAGATACTCATGCGCCGACATCCAGTCGTAAAAGCCGTTCTGCTCGGGCAAAACCCCGAGGCTACCGTAACTCGCGTGCGCGGCCAACCATGGATCCTTCCCGAACACCTGGACGCGCCCCGCGTCGGGCCTCAGGAGTCCCAGCGTCACCGCAATGGTGGTGCTCTTGCCGGCCCCGTTGGGGCCGAGTAGGCCATAGATCTCCCCCTCGCCTAGCGACAGGCGCACGTTGCGCAGAACGGCAGTCCCGCCGAGGGAAGCGCGAAGCTTGTCGATCTCGATGAGCATGGCCGGTCTCCAGGGACGATTGGGCAAGAGAGAAGCGCGGCCCGCGCCGATGCGCGGGCCGGAGACGGTCAGTCCTCGTCGTGCTCGCCGTTCTCGTCCGTGTCGGCCGGCATGACCTTCACGACCTTGCCAGTCTGGGGGTCGACAAGCACTCTCTGGACGGTCTTGTCCTTGGCGACCTCGACTTCGAACCTCTTGCCGCCGCTCTCGTCGTCCAGGCCGGCCTCGATCGCCTTGCCGCCGACCTGCTGCTCGGCCGCGGCGATGGCCTCGGCAAGCGATGTCTTGGCATTGAGGACGGCGGCGATGTCCTGCGCGTCCTCTTTTTCGTCCGTCGCTGCGAAGGCGGCCCCGCTGGCGCCGACGGCGATCGCGGCGGCCATCGCGGCTGGCAGAATCCTTGTGCGAAGCATGGTGTCGATCTCCCGTTTTGCTGGTCCGGCCCGCCCGATGCGGGCCGTCACAGCGGATCATCGACGATCCGGGTTTGGCGGGTGATCGGCGCGACTATACGATTTGGTAAACTGGCAAGGCGTCCCGCGACGGACCACGATCCTCGCCGATATCTCCGTGCGCATGGCAAGCGCTAATCCGTCCACTGGACGGGTCCGTCAACGGCATTCGCCCAGAATCCGGCTCCGCAACATTGATCGAGGCGCGGGCACGCTTTTTGATCAGCGACAGAACGACGGGCGCGGTATCCTGATCCCGCACCCGCGCCTCAAGCGCCGGGAACAGAACATCGGGAAGAGGGCGACCGAAGCCATGGCCGACGCACCGCGGACCCGCATTCATCCGGCCGTGCACGAGCTGCGCGGTCGACTTGTCAGAGGCGAACTCGGCCGGCGCGACTTCCTCGCCGCCGCAACCCGGCTGGGATTGAGCGCCGCCGCGGCGGTGGCCATGGCCGGCGTCGCCCCCGTCCGCCGGCGCGCGATGGCCGCGGACTCCGCGGCGTCGGGCGAGACGCCCAGGTTCGGCGGGACCCTGCGCTGTTCGATGAACGTCAAGGAGATCACCGATCCCGCCACCTACGACTGGTCGGAGAAGGCCAACGTCGCGCGCCACATGGTCGAGCCGCTGGTCCGCATCAACAACGAGAACATCGCCGAGCCGTATCTCGCCGAGCGCTGGGAGGCCTCCGACGACCTCAAGACCTGGACCTTCTACCTCCGCCCGGGTGTGCGCTGGTCCAACGGCGATGCGTTCGGCGCCGACGATGTGGTCTACAACGTCGAGCGCTGGCTCGATCCGAAGACGGGCTCGTCGAATCTCAGCCGCTTCAGCGCCATGACCTCGACCGTGGACGCCGGGATGGTCGACGCCGAGGGCAAGCCGGTGTTGAAGACGAGCGGGTCGGCGGGCGCC
Organism: uncultured Alphaproteobacteria bacterium; assembly: GCA_963789785.1. Lineage (GTDB taxonomy): Bacteria > Pseudomonadota > Alphaproteobacteria > Rhodospirillales > Defluviicoccaceae > JAEULH01. Next base: position 16,296 of record CAWBNC010000003.1, read on the forward strand.
GTCGAGAAGGTCGACGAGCACACCGTCCGCTTTCACCTCAACCATCCGGACGTCACCATTCCCGAGAGCCTGGCCGACTACCCGGCGCTCATCGTCCACCGCAACTTTGCCGAGGACGGCGGCGATCTGGCCAAAAACCCGGTCGGCACCGGTCCCTTCCTGCTCAAAGAGATCGCGGTCGGGGAGAAGGCGGTTCTTGCCAAGCGCACGGATGCGCCATGGTGGGGCGGCGACGTCTACCTCGACGGCATCGTCTACATCGATCACGGCGCCGACGCGGCGGCGCAGATCGCGGCGCTGGTTTCCGATCAGGCCGACACCAACCTGCGCACCTCGGTCGAGCAGGTCGATACCATCCGCGCGATCCCGACCCTGCGGCTGCTGGAGGCGGCGACCGCCAGCACCGGGCTTGCGCGCATGAAGGTGACCGCCAAGCCCTTCGACGATCTTCGCGTGCGCCGCGCGATCCAGGCCTGCGTCGATCACGAACGCTGGCTGGAGCTCACCTATCGCGGCTTCGGCGGGGTGGGCGAGGATCACCACGTTTCGCCGATCCACCCGGAATACGCGGAGCTGCCCCGGCTCAAGCAGGACTACGCGCTGGCCAAGAAGCTGCTCGCCGATGCCGGTCACGGCGACGGCCTGCGGCTCTCGATCGACTGCTCGGCGACCCCGACCTTCGAGCAGAACGCCTGCAAGGCCCTGTCCGAGATGTGCCGGCCGGCGGGCATCACCATCGCCATCAACGTCCTGCCCGGCGGCACCTACTGGGATCGCTGGCTGACGACGCCGTTCGGCTTCACCTCGTGGGCGCACCGACCGCTCGGCATCCAGTCGCTGAATCTGGCCTATCGCACCGGTGCGCCGTGGAACGAGACCTCGTATTCGAACCCCGAGTTCGACCGGCTGCTCGACGAGGCCGGCACCATGCTCGACCCGGACAAGCGGCGCGTGGTCATGGCCAAGCTCGAGGCCATCCTCCAGGGCGACGCGATCATTCCCCAGGCGTTGTGGCGGTCGATCTTCGTCGTCGCCAACCAGCGGGTGCACAATCTCCACGCCCATCCGGCCGAGGAGCACTATTACAACAAGGTCTGGCTGGCGTAGGGCGACGGACAGGGAGGGCGCCGGGCGAGGCGGGACGCGGGCATGGTGATCTTTATCCTCAAGCGCCTCGCGCTGATGGCGCTGACCATGCTCGTCGTTTCGGCTTTGCTGTTCCTGCTGCTCGAACTGACCCCCGGCAGCGTTGCGACCAAGGTTCTCGGCCCCTACGCCACGCCGGAGCAGAAGCAGCTCTGGCTGGCGGCGAACGGCTACCTCGAGCCGGTGTGGAGCCGGTATGTCGGCTGGCTCGGCCGCTTCATTAGCGGCGATTTCGGCCAGTCCATCCGCTTCAAGGTGCCGGTCGCCGATGTGCTGTGGCCGCGGCTTTGGAGCACGGCGATTCTCGGCTTCTGGACATTCGCGATCATGATCCCGCTGTCACTGGGGCTGGGCGTTCTGGCCGGGATGCGCGAGGGCGCCGGGCTCGATCGCGCGATCTCGGTCACGAGCATCGTCACGACCTCGATCCCCGAATTCGCCAGCGCGGTCCTGCTCTCTGCAATCTTCGTCTTCTGGCTTGGGCTACTGCCGGGAACGAGCCCGATGACCAGCGGCTTCGACTGGCGTCAGCTCGTTCTGCCGGTGCTGGTCCTCATCCTCTACGACTTCGGCTACGTCACGCGGATGACCCGGGCTGCCATGGCGGAAGTGATGACCATGCCGTACATCCGCACGGCCGAGCTCAAGGGCCTGCCGCGCCGGCAGGTGATCGTCCGCCATGCCCTGCGCAACGCGCTGATCGCGCCGTTTACGGTGATCACGCTGCAGATCAACTGGCTGCTCTCGGGTGTGATCGTCGTCGAGTACTTCTTCGCCTACAAGGGCTTCGGCGCGCTGCTGCTCGAAGCCTCGCTCAACCAGGACATCTTCCTGATCGAGGCCTGCGCCATGATCGCCGTCTTCGTTGCAGCGGCGACCCAGACGGTGGCTGACATCGGCTACACCGTGCTCAACCCGAGGATCCGCTTCGCATGAGGACGCAGCCGTGAGCCGCCCGGGCGAGACGACGGCGAACGGGGCGAGACGACGAGCGACACCGCAAGCCCGGCGGCATCGCTGCCGGGGACGCTGCGCCGGGCGGTCGGCTCCTTCGCGCTGCTGGCCGAGAGCCCCGTGGCCATGGTCGGCGCCGGGCTGGTGGCTTTCTGGATCGTCGTCGCGATCCTCGCCCCCTGGCTGGCGCCATTCGAGCCGAACGCGACATTGCAACCCTTCGCCAAGCCCGGTGCCGCCTACGCCGCCGCCGGCGGCACCTTCTGGCTCGGCACCGACCAGCTCGGCCGCGACATTCTCTCGCGGCTGATCTGGGGATCGCGCACGGTCCTCCTCTACGCCCCGGCCGCGACCGCGATCGCCTACGCCATAGGGATCGGCATGGGCCTCGCCGCCGGCTACTTCCGCGGCTGGACCGACGAGCTGCTGTCGTTCCTCGCCAACGTAATCCTCTCGTTCCCCGTGCTGGTCCTCTACATTCTCATCATCACCACCATCGGCGCCTCGGGGCTGAACATCATCATCGCCATCACCTTCGCCAGCGCGCCCGGGATCATGCGGATCGTCCGCGGTCTGGTGCTCGATCTGCGCAACCGCGAGTACGTCGCCGCCGCGCGAACCCGCGGCGAGTCGGCGTGGTACATCATGCTGGTCGAGATCCTGCCCAACGCCCGCGGCCCGCTGATCGTCGACGCCTGCCTGCGGCTCGGCTACGTCGTCATCACCATCGGCGTGCTCGGCTTCCTCGGCCTCGGTCTGCCGCCGCCCGACCCCGATTGGGGCGGCATGATCAACGAGGCGCGGCCGGTGGCGCTGGCCTTTCCGCACATGACCATCTTTCCCTGCATCGCCATCAGCTCGCTGATCCTCGGCTTCAATCTGCTTGCCGATGGCCTGCGCGAAATCTCGCTCAGGGACTGAGATGACCGACGAAACCGCCGGCACGCCTCTGCTCGAAATCGACCGGCTGGCGGTCAGCTACGCCAGCCGCGGCGGCGCCATCCCGGCGGTTGTCGATCTTTCGCTCAGCATCGCCGCCGGCGAGAGCGTCGGCCTCGTCGGCGAGTCCGGCTGCGGCAAGTCGACCGTGGCGATGGCGATCCTGCGCGCGTTGGGGCGCAACGGCGCCATCGTCGGCGGCAGCGTCCGCTTTCGCGGCCGGAACCTGGCCGAGCTCGACAGCGACGGCCTGCGCGCCTTGCGTGGCGGCGAGATCGCGATGGTCTATCAGGAGCCGATGGCGGCGCTCAATCCGAGCCTGACGGTGGCGACCCAGCTCGCCGAAGTGCCGATGGTCCACGCCGGGATCGGCAAGAGCCGAAGCGCTACGGCGGGCCGCAACGATGCTTGGCCAGGTCGGCATCGGCGAGCCCGGCCGCGTGCTTGGCGCCTATCCGCATCAGCTCTCCGGCGGCCAGCAGCAGCGGGTGGTGATCGCCATGGCGCTGCTCGGCGATCCGGCGCTGCTGCTGCTGGACGAGCCGACGACGGCGCTGGACGTCACCGTCGAGGCCGGCATCGTCAAGCTGATCGCGCGAGATCGGGCGCCGGTTCGGCACCGCCCAGCTCTACATCTCGCACAATCTCGGCCTGATCCTCGATACCTGCTCGCGCGTCTGCGGTGATGTACGCCGGCCAGATCGTCGAGGAGGGGCCGGCAGAGGCCCTGTTCCGCCGGCCGCGTCATCCCTACACGCAAGGCCTGATCGCCTGTATTCCCGCTGCCGACCAACGACAAGAACGCGAGGCCCCTGGCGCCGATTCCGGGGCAGTTGCCGCCGCCCCGCAGACCGGCCCGCGGGCTGCGTCTTCGCTCCGCGCTGCGCTCACGCCAAGCCGGGGCTGTGCGACGTGGGCCCAATCGCGATGGAACCGGCAGATGCGCCGACGCGGCAGGTGCGCTGCGTACGCTGGCGCGAGATTGCGGCGGCCGGCATCGCCGCTCGAGGCACGGCCGGCGCGGACGCCAGTTGCGATCGGCGAGGAGGTGCTCCGGGTCACGGCCCTGCAGAAGCATTACCCGGTCGGCGAGGCCGGCATCGGCGCGCTGATCTCGGGCGAGGGCGTGCGCACCGTCAAGGCGAACGAGGCGCTGGAGTTCTCCGCCCGCCACCGCGAAACCGTCGCCATCGTCGGCGAGTCCGGCTGCGGCAAGTCGACCTTCGCCAAGGTCCTGCTCGGCCTGGAGACAGCGACCGGCGGCGCGCTTCACTTCGCCGGCGACGAAATCAGCCGCACGCCGGTCGGCTCGCGCACGGCCGCGCAGGTCGGCGCGCTGCAGATGGTGTTCCAGAATCCCGACGAGACGCTCAATCCCAGCCACAGCATCGGCGCTCAGATCGCCCGGGTGGTGCGCAAGTTCGGCATCGAGCGGGAAGGCTCGCGCATCCGCGACCGGGTGCTCGAACTGCTCGATACGGTCAAGCTGCCGCGCGAGTTCTACCGCCGCCGCCCCCGCCAGCTCTCCGGGCGGGCAGAAGCAGCGGGTCGGCATCGCCCGGGCGTTCGCCGGCAACCCGAAGATGGTCGTCGCCGACGAGCCGATTTCGGCGCTGGACGTTTCTGTCGCCGCGGCGGTGACCGAACTGCTGATGGACATTCAGCGCGAGCACGGCACGACGCTGCTGTTCATCTCCCACGACCTCGGCGTCGTTCGCTATCTCGCCGACCGGGTGGTGGTGATGTACCTCGGCCAGATCATGGAGCGGGGAACGACGGCGCAGATCTTCGCGCCGCCCTATCATCCCTACACCGAGGCGCTGCTGGCGGCCGTGCCCATGGCCGACCCCAAAGTGACGCAAGCGCGAGATCGTTCTCGAAGGCCCGCTGCCGAGCGCGCTCGACCCGCCGGCCGGCTGCCCGTTCGTCACCCGCTGCCCGCGCAAGGTCGGCCGCATCTGCGAGGTCGAGCCGCCGCCGCAGCGAAGGCCCGCGCCGGGCCACGTGATCGCCTGCCATATCCCCCTCGACGATGCTTGCCGCAATCGAGCCGGTGTTCAGCATCGTGCCGGACGCGGCGGCGGAGTAGGCTTGGAAATACGCGGCGGAGGTGACATGCTCGAAGGCTTTGCCGCGCAGCGCATCCCGGTTGCCGCGGCGGGCGGCGCGGAGATCCACGTCGTCACCGGCGGCAGCGGTCCGCCGCTGCTGCTGCTCCACGGCTACCCGCAGACCCATGTCGCCTGGCATGCGGTCGCGGCGCGGCTGAGTTCGCGGTTCTCGCTGGTCCTGCCGGATCTGCGCGGCTACGGCGACAGCCGCGGGCCGCGGCCCGATCCGACCCACCACAACCACTGCAAGCGCGTTGCGGCCGGCGACATGGTCGAGGTGATGGCGGCGCTCGGCCACCACCGCTTCTTCCTCGCCGGACACGACCGCGGCGGCCGGGTCGCCCATCGGCTGGCGCTGGATTATCCGGACTGCGTCACCCGGCTGGCGCTGCTCGACATCCTGCCGACGCTGGCGGTATGGGAGACGTTGGACTGGACCGGAGCACTGGAGACCTATCACTGGTCATTCCTCGCTCTGCCTCCGCCGGTCCCCGAACGGCTGATCGGTCACGACCCGGACTTCTACCTCCACCACCTGCTCGATCGCTGGGCCGGCAACCGGGCGGCCTTGGAGGACGACGCGGTGGAGGCCTACGCCCGCGCCTTTCGCCGGCCGTCGGTGATCAAAGCGACGTGCGAGGACTACCGCGCCGGCGCCACCATCGACCTGGACCACGACCGCGCCGACCGCGAGGCCGGGCGGCGGATCGCATCTCCGACGCTGCTGATCTGGGGACGGGGTTACCTCACGCCGAAGGCGTCAATGCCGTTGGCAATCTGGCGGGATTATGCGGACGATCTGCGCGAGGTCGCGCTCGATTGCGGCCACTTCGTCGCCGAGGAAGAGCCGGAAGCCTGTGCCGCGGCGCTCGCCTCATTCTTCGGCCGGTAAGCCGGTCCGCATCCGGTCGATCGTCGCAGCCGCGTAGCCGGCCCGGTTTTTCCGGCGGTAACCGGCAGCAGCGGCGCGTGGCGGACGAGGATCAGCGTCACCCAGCCGTCGACGCAGATCCTGCGGACCGGACGCAGGCCGCGGGCGCGGTAGGCGGCCAGCACCGCGCCGGCCTCGGCAACAAGAAAACCCGCCAGCACCAGCCGTCCGCCGGGGGCGAGGACCGCGGCGATTTCGCCCGGCCATGCGCCGCAGCGGCGCTGCAAGGATGTTGGCGGTTACGAGATCGAACGGCGCGGCGGCGGCGATTGCACCGGCCCGGCAGCCGCTCGCGACGACCGCTCGCACCCGCGGCGCGACCTGGTTGGCGCGCGCGTTGTCGCGGCATACCGCCACCGCGTCGGGGTCGATATCGGAGGCGACAACCGGGATCCGCCGGCTTCGCGCCATGGCCAGCGCCAGCACACCCGAGCCGCAGCCGATATCGAGGGCGTTGGCGAAGCGCCGGCGGCGCATCCAATCCAGTGCCAGCAGGCAGCCGGCCGTTGAGCCGTGGCGGCCGGAGCCGAAGGCAAGGCCGGCGTCGATGCGCGAGGCCGATGGCGCCCGGCGGCGGCGGGCTGCGATCGTCGCTGGCGTGGATGAGAAAGCGGCCCAGGCGTAGCGGCGGAAACGCTGCGCGGCTGGCTGCCGCCCAGTCGCGCGCGCAAAGCTCATCGACCGCGGCCGGCAGGGCGATGCCGGTGGCCGCGCCGGCGAGCGACAGGACGACGGTGAGCGCAGCCGGCTCCGGGACGCCGTCCGCCAGTGCCTCCAGCCGGACGAAACCCGGCGCCGCATCGAAGCGGGAGACCGTTGCCGCGACCTGCGCCAACGCCGCCTCATAGGCCTCGGCGGCTTCAGCCGGCACCGACACGGCGATCCGCGTCAGCATCGCTCAGGCCGGTTCGACGAAGCTGTGAATGACGGTCTTGGTCCCGGCCTTTTCGAAGGCGATCTGCAGCTTGTCGCCGCTGACATCGAGGATCCGGCCGTAGCCGAACTTCTGGTGAAAGATCCGCTGACCGGCGGAGAAGGCGCTTTTCGGCTCGGCCCGGGTCTGGACCTTGTAGGCGACGCCGTCCAACAGCGGCGGCGTCCGTCTTGCGGCGCCCGGCGACGACGCCGGAGCCGGCGCCGAGAATCGCTCCGCCTCGTCCGGTGCGTCGAGAAATGGCATGCGCGCGCCGAACAGGCCCGGCGCGGCGACATAGTCCGTCGCCTCGCGCGGCAGTTCGGCGATGAAGCGCGAGGCCATGGCGTTCTGCCAGTAGCCGAAGACCATGCGGTTGGCCGCGTGGAAGACGATGGCCCGCTGGCGCGCCCGGGTCAGGCCGACATAGGCCAGCCGCCGCTCCTCCTCAAGCGCGGCGGCGCCGCCTTCGTCGAGCGAGCGCTGGTTGGGGAAGACCCCCTCCTCCCATCCGGGCAGGAACACGGTGTCGAACTCGAGCCCCTTAGCCGCGTGCAGGGTCATGACGCTGAGCTTGTCGTCGCCCGCGGCCTCGTCGTTGTCCATGACCAGGCTGACGTGTTCGAGAAACCCGGCGATGCCGTCGAACTCGGCGATGGCGGCGACCAGCTCCTTGAGATTTTCCAGCCGCCCGCGCCGCTTCCGGGCTGCGGTCCGCCTGCCACATGGCAGTATATCCGGACTCGTCGAGGATGGTGCGGACCAGATCGGGCGGCGACTGTGTCGCCAGCGAGGCGCGCCACCGGCCGAGATCGTCGAGAAGCCCGCACAAGGCACGGCGCGCTTGCGGCTTGAGCTCGTCGGTCTGCACCAGCCGGGCGGCGGCGGCGCCGAGCGACAGGCCCGCCTGCCCGGCGAGCACGTGCATGGCGCGCAGCGAGGCCGCGCCGAGCCCGCGCTTCGGCACGTTGACGATCCGCTCGAAGGCGAGGTCGTCGTCCTCCTGGACAACGACGCGGAGGTAGGCGACGGCGTCGCGGATCTCCTGGCGCTCGTAGAACCGGGCGCCGCCGACGATCCGGTAGGGAATGCCGGTGACGATCAGCCGTTCCTCGAACTCCCGGGTCTGGAAGCCGGCGCGGACGAGCACCGCCATCCGGCTCAGCGCGTGCCCCTTCGCCTGCAGCGCTTCGACCTCGGCAGCAGACCGTCCGCGCCTCGTCCTCGCCGTCCCAGACCCCGCGCACCGTGACCTTCTCGCCCTCGCCGAGCTGGGTCCACAGGGTCTTGCCGAGCCGGCCGCGATTGTGGGCGATCAGCCCGGAGGCGGCGGCGAGGATGTGCGGGGTCGAGCGATAGTTGCACTCCAGACGGATCACCGTCGCGCCGGGGAAGTCGCGCTCGAAGCGGAGGATGTTGCCGACCTCGGCGCCGCGCCAGGAGTAGATCGACTGGTCGTCGTCGCCGACGCAGCAGATGTTGCGGTGGGTCCGCGCCAGGGCGCGCAGCCAGAGGTACTGGGCGACGTTGGTGTCCTGATACTCGTCGACGAGGATGTAGCGGAACTGGCGCTGGTAGCGTTCGAGAACGTCCGCCTCGGCGGTGAACAGCGACAGCGTGTGCAGCAGCAGATCGCCGAAATCGCAGGCGTTCAGCACCCGCAGCCGCTCCTGATACTCGCCGTAGAGCGCCAGCGCGAGGCCGTCGGCGGCGTCCGCGCCCTCGGCGGCGGTGACCTTGTCGGGCACGAGGCCGCGGTCCTTCCACCGCTGGATCAGCGACAGGATCAGCCGCGGCGGGGTTTTCTTGGTGTCGACCCGGCGGGCGTCGAGGAGCTGCTTGACCAGCCGCTGCTGGTCGTCGGCGTCGAGAATGGTGAAGTTCGCCCGGAGCCCGATGCGCTCGGCGTGGGCGCGCAGCATCCGCGCGGCGATGGCGTGGAAGGTACCGACCCACCAGCCCTCGACCGAGCAGCCGAGCAGGTCCGGCGACCCGCTCGCGCATCTCCCGCGCCGCCTTGTTGGTGAAGGTGACGGCGAGCACCTGCCACGGCCGGGCGCGGCCCGAGGCGAGCACGTGGGCAAGCCGGGTGGTGAGAACCCGGGTCTTGCCGGTGCCGGCGCCGGCGAGGACCAGCACCGGTCCCTCGATGGACTCGACCGCCCGGAGCTGCATTTCATTGAGCTGGGCGAGATAGGCGCGCGCCGGCGCCGCGCACGGGATCTGAAGCGCCGGACGACGGCGGTGGAAGCGAACTCGGAAAAATCGTTCATACACTTAGTATAGTTGCTGCTGACGAGCGCCGCACCAGTTGTTGTGGAAGCGGCGCTTTCATCCGTGCTACGAGCTCTTGCACGTAGTGCTCGAGAATGCACGCTCCGATCTGCTCGCGCCCGAGGATGCCGCGAACATCCGCCGCCCGGGGAATCCGATGGGTTCTCGCGACGACAAGAATGGTGTCGCTGCGGCGCCGCGCCATCCGGGTCAGGACGTTGTGCAGGATCTCGTCCTCGCGCGCGATCAGGACCCTTCGCTCGGCGATCCCCTCCAGGGTCGGCTCCGGCGGCGCGCCCAGATCTTCTTCCGCCGCGGCCAGTTCAGTCGGGTGGACGACGCCCATGATCCGCCCGCGCCGCTCCAGGACCATGACCTTGCCATCCTCGTCGAGCGCCGCCTTGGCGGCGGTGATCGGCGTGTCGGCGGGAACGACGACCACGTTCCTGTCCATCACGTCGCCGGCGTGACGGACCAGATACATGTTGCTGTGGCGTTCCTTGGGCACCGTGTGGCCGCGCCCGGCAAGCTTGATCGTATAGATGTTTTCGTCCGACAGCATGCGGCGGATGCCGACGGATATCGCGACGGCGATGATCAGCGGCAGGACGATGTGATAGTCCCGCGTCATCTCGAACATCATGATGATCGCGGTCATCGTCGCTCCGGTCGCCCCCGCGACCACCCCGCCCATGGCGACCATGGCGAAATCCGACGGGATGAAACTGGAACTCCGGCCAGATGAAGAGCAGAAGCGAGCCGAACGCCCCGCCCAGGGTGGCGCCCATGAACAGCGACGGCGAAAAGATACCGCCGGACGAGCCGGAGCCGAGTGTCAGCGACGTCGCCAGTAGCTTGGCCACGAACAGCACGGTCAGCAGCCCGGTCGAGACAAGCTGACCCTGAAGAATGGCCTGGATGGTGCCGTAGCCGACGCCGTCGACGTGGTAGTGGCCGGTGGTCAGCATCAGGCCGTACATGATCATGCCGAGCAGGAGCATGCCGATGGCATGACGGCTGTAGTCGTTGCCGGGCAGACTTGGAAAAAGATCCTCCATCCAGGCGAGCACGCGGATGAACGCCCACGAAGCCAGCCCGCAGAGCACGCCAAGAACGACAACCGCCAAAACCGTCTCGACGGTTGACGGCCCCACCTGGATGTCGATGGCGACCGGCACGGCGAACGCGGGCGACAGACCGAAGGCAAAGCGGCCGATGTAGGTCGCGGCTCCGGTAGCCAGAACCACGGGGAGAAATGTCCGCGGGCTGACTTCGGGCATCAGCAGCTCGATGGCGAAGAGCACACCGCCGAGCGGCGTATTGAAGGTTGCGGCGATGCCGGCTCCGGCGCCGGCGGCGACGAGGGTGATCCGCTGCCAGGCGATCAGGCCGGTGACGAAGCTGATGGTCGAGCCGAACGACGCGCCGATCTGCGCGATCGGCCCTTCGCGCCCGACCGATGCACCGCTACCGATGGCCAGGGCCGAAGCCAGCGACTTCGTCGCCGCGACCATCGGGCGGATGTGACCCTCCTTGTAGTAAATCGCGTCCATGATCTCGGGCACGCCGTGGCCGCGAGCCTCGGGAGCGAAGTGCTTGACCAGGAAGACGACGCCCACCCCTCCGATGACCGGGGCGAGGATGATCAGCGGACCGAAAGGGCTCGGCGGCGTCAGGACATTGGCGTCGTAGACAGTCGACAGGGTACCGTTGAAGAACAAATTGTGGATGAAGGAAATGAGCGCACGAAACAGTACCGCGCCGATGCCGGCGACGCAGCCGACCATGACCGCCAATGCACACAACCAGATGAGCGCGACCTGCCGTCGCCGCCGTGTCTCCGCCATGCCGGATCCTGAGTCGCCTCGTTGGGGAAAGCGAGGCGGACCTTAAGCGCTCGCGGGGTCCAGGGGCAACCCGTGTCAATTAGATCGCCACCGTCATCGCGAGCCGCGGCTCTCGGCGTGGCGATCCAGAGGCGCCGTTCAGGCGTGGTTGCCGTTGAGCGCGTAGCCGGCGCCCCGCACGGTACGGATCACATCCTCGTCGCCATGCTCGCCCAGGGCCTTGCGCAGCCTTCGGATGTGCACGTCGACGGTCCGCAGCTCGACGTGGATGTCGCGGCCCCAGACCTTATCCAGAAGCTGCTCGCGGGAAAATACCCGTTCCGGCTTTTCCATGAACAGGCGCAGGAGCCGGAACTCCGTCGGCCCGAGATGGATCGACCGCCCGCCGCGGGTGATCCGATGCGTCGCCAGGTCCATGGTGATATCGCCGCACGACAGCACCTCTTCGGTCAGCGCCGGCCGCGAGCGGCGGAGCACGGCCCGGACCCGGGCGACCAGTTCGCTCGGCGAGAACGGCTTGACCACATAGTCGTCGGCGCCGCTTTCGAAGCCCCGGATCCGGTCGGTCTCCTCGCTGCGCGCGGTCAGCATGATGATCGGCAGCGACCGGGTATCGGAGCGGCTGCGCAACCGCTGGCAGACGGAGATGCCGGACGTGCCGGGCAGCATCCAGTCGAGGATGACCAGATCCGGCTGGTGCTCCTCGACCGCGAACAGCCCGTCGTCACCGTCGCCGGCGACCAGGACATCGAAGCCCTCTCGCTCGAAGTTGTAGCGGAGGACCTCGGCCTGCGCGTCCTCATCCTCGACGATGAGAACTTTCGGCTTCAGCCCGGATCCGACGCTCGGCATCAGGTTCATGGTCATGGCCTCACTTGCGCTGCGGCTCGGCAACGGCGAAGTAGCTCGCGTCCTCCTGGGGCCGCTGCGTCATCGGCATCACGCCCTTGACCGCAAAGTGGATCAGCTCCGCGAGATTGGTGGCATGGTCGCCCACGCGCTCGAGGTTCTTGGCGACGAACAGCAGGTGCGTGCACGCGGTGATGTTGCGCGGATCCTCCATCATGTAGGTGAGGAGTTCGCGAAACAGGCTGGTGTGGAGGGCATCCAGCTCCTTGTCGCGTTCGCGGACCATGTGCGCCTTGTCGACGTCGCGGGCGAGATAGGCGTCGAGAACATCCTTGATCATCTCCTGGGCCAGCCGGCCGAGGCGGCCGACCGTCAGCGCCGGCGGCACCGGCGGCATTTCCGCCAGCGTCGCCGTTCGGCGGGCGACGTTCTTGGCGTAATCGCCGACGCGTTCGAGGATATTGGCGGTCTTGAGCGCCGCGATGATCTGGCGCAGATCGCTGGCCATGGGCTGGCGCAGGGCCAGCATCGAGACAGTGTGGTGATCGACCTCCTGCTCGAGCTCGTCGAGGCGGTAGTCGAGACCCACCACCCGCGCCGCCTTTTCGCTGTCGCGCTTGACCAGCGCATCCATGGCGTTGGCGAGTTGGCTTTCGGCCAGACCGCCCATTTCCGCGATCAGGTAATCGAGCCGCTTCAGCTGCTCGTCGAACGATTTGACGATATGATCGGAGCCCATGTTTCAGCTTGCCTCTCGCCCGCGGCGATCTAGAGCATCCTGCGCCCGGATGGGCGCAGGATGCTCTATCTTCTTGTAACCGATCAACCTTCTGCTTTCGGATGAGTTCAACCGAAAGCAGGTTGATCTAGCCGAACCGGCCCGTAATGTAATCTTGGGTCCGCCTGTCGATCGGGTTGGTAAAGATCTGCTCGGTCTCACCGGTCTCGACGATCACCCCAAGGTGAAAAAAGCCCGTCCGCTGCGAAACGCGCGCCGCCTGCTGCATCGAGTGGGTGACGATGACGATGCTGTAGTTGACCCGCAGCTCGTCCATCAGCTCCTCGATTTTCGCCGTCGCGATGGGATCGAGGGCCGAGCAGGGCTCATCCATCAGGATGACCTCCGGTTGCACCGCAATGGCGCGGGCGATGCACAGGCGCTGCTGCTGGCCGCCGGACAGGCCGGTGCCGGGTTCGTGCAGGCGGTCCTTGACCTCGCCAATCAGCCCGGCCTTCTCGAGACTGGTGAAGACGATTTCGTCCAGATGCGTGCGGTCGCGGGCGATGCCGTGGATCCGCGGGCCATAAGCCACGTTCTCGTAGATGGACTTCGGAAACGGGTTCGGTTTCTGGAAGACCATGCCGACCCTCGCGCGGAGATGAACCACGTCCATGGCCTTGGCATAAACGTCCTCCCCGTCGAGGAGGATCCGGCCGTTGACCCGGCAACCGGGGATGATGTCGTTCATCCGGTTGAGACAGCGCAGGTACGTCGACTTGCCGCAGCCCGACGGCCCGATCAGCGCGGTGACGTCATTTCTGTTGATGTCCAGGCTGACGTTATCGAGCGCCTTCTTGGTTCCGTAGTGAACGGTCACGTCACGGGTGACGAAGGTCACCGCATCTTCGGATGTGGCCCGGCTTTCCCCCGCTTTTGGATCCCGAAGCTGCGTCTGGATCATCGTCATTTTTCTGATCTGTTCCTCGGCTACCACTTTCGCTCGAATCGCTTGCGCAGCACAACGGCGAGAACGTTCATCAGGACCAGAAAGCCGAGCAGAATGACGATCGCCGCCGAAGCGCGCTCGACGAAGGCGCGTTCCGGCGAGTCCGACCAGAGATAGATCTGGACCGGCATGACCGTCGCCGGATCGAGCGGGCCGGACGGAATGTCGACGATGAATGCAACCATACCGATCATCAGCAGCGGCGCGGTCTCGCCAAGGGCCTGCGCCATGCCGATGATCGTTCCGGTCAGCATCCCCGGCAGCGCCAGGGGCACGACGTGATGAAAGACGCACTGGAGCTGCGATGCACCGACGCCCAGGGCCGCCTCGCGAATGGACGGCGGCACCGCCTTCAGCGCGGCACGGGCGGCAATGATGATGGTCGGCAGCGTGATCAGCGCGAGCACCATGCCGCCGACCAGCGGCGCCGACCGCGGCAGGCCGAAAAAGTTGAGAAAGACCGCAAGGCCGAGAAGGCCGAAGACGATCGAGGGTACCGCGGCGAGGTTGTTGATGTTGACCTCGATCAGCTGAGTCCAGCGGTTCTTCGGCGCAAATTCCTCAAGATAAATGGCGGCGCCGACCGCGAGCGGGAACGACAGGACCAGTGTCACGGCCATTGTCCAGAACGATCCGACCAGGGCACCCCAGATCCCCGCGAGCTCCGGCGAGCGCGAATTTGCGGCGGTGAACAGGGTCGTGTTGAACACGCTTTCGATCATGCCGCGGCTCTTCAGCCGCGCGAACCATTGCGCCTGATCCTCGGAGATGCGGGTGTCGATGCCCCTGCTGCTGGCCTCGATATGACCCTTGGCGTACTGGTCGATGTCGTCGGCAAGCGGGATCAGCATCTCGATCCGGGTTCCGATCAGCGCCGGGTCGGCCATTACCCGGTCGCGCAGCCGGTAGGCGCCGCCGGGGCTGAGCATGGAAAACAGCTCGCGGCGCTGGCCGCGGGCTGTCACGTCGGGAAAAAAATCGTCGAGCGCCTCGCGGATCACCTTCTGGTAGTCGGCGCCGGACAGCGTCTGGGCATCGCGCGTTCCGGACGGGTCGATGACCTGCGGGGAGATCGTTACCGACAGCCGGATCATCGCCTTCGAGAACGCGGGCAGGCCGGTCCGCACGATCGTGAACACCAGAACGGCAAGGCAGAGGCCCGCGAACACGATGGCGAGCAGGCCGTACAGGCGGAACCGCCGCTCTGCCGCGTAGCGTCGCCTGAGGCTCGCCGTTACCGCGGCGGATGCCGGGTGCGCGCCGGCGGCCGGCAGGCGGTTCGGCGGCGCGGCGCTGCCGCTACTCATACTGCTCTCGGTACTTGTTTACGATGTGCAGGGCGATGACGTTGAGAACCAGCGTCACGCAGAAGAGGACTTAGGCCCAGTGCAAAAGCCGCCAGGGTTTTCGGGCTGTCGAACTCCTGATCGCCGACCAGCAGGGTGACGATCTGCACGGTGACCGTCGTCACCGCATCGAGCGGATTGGCGGTAAGATTGGCGGCAAGCCCGGCGGCCATGACCACGATCATGGTTTCGCCGATGGCCCGCGAAATGGCGAGGAGGAAGCCGCCGACGATACCGGGCAACGCCGCCGGCAGGATGACCTTGCGGATGGTCTCCGACTGCGTGCCGCCAAGGCCATAGGAACCTTCGCGCATGGACTGGGGCACGGCGGTGATGACGTCGTCGGACAGGGACGAGACGAAGGGAATGATCATCACCCCCATCACGATGCCCGCGGCCAGCGCGCTCTCGGATGAGATCTGCAGCCCGACACCTTCGCCCAGGTTGCGGAAGAAGGGCGCGACAGTGAGCGCGGCGAAGAAGCCGTAGACGACCGTGGGAACGCCGGCCAGGATTTCGAGGACCGGCTTGATCATCGCCCGCGCGCGCGGATGCGCGTATTCGGCAGTGTAGATGGCCGCGAACAGACCGACCGGCATGGCGACGCACATGGCGATGAACGAAATCAGCAGCGTGCCGACGAACAGGGGCACGGCGCCGAAGAGGCCGGCGGCGCCGACCTGATCGGCGCGGAGCGCGATCTGCGGACTCCATTCGAGGCCGAACAGGAACTCGAGCGGGGACACGCGCGCAAAAAAGCGCCCGGCTTCGAAGATCAGCGACAGCACGATCCCGACCGTGGTGACGATCGCGACCGCCGAGCAGACGATGAGGGCGATCTTGATCGTTGCCTCGACGCCGGCACGCGCGCGCAGCTCGGGCGCGATCCGCCGGCGGGCATAGGTCAGCCCGGCGATCGCCGCGGCCAGCGCCGCGACCGACATGGCCGCCAGCCCGATTGCGTTCAACTGCGGAATAGCGATCGGCCGCGGCCTGAAGATCCGCATCGACGGTGCCGCCGACGAAGCCGCCCACAGCCAGGTTGCGGACGTCGTTAAGCAGCATTCCGAGCCGCGCCGGATCGAGGTTCCGCGCCGCCTGCTGGCAGGCCGTCGACGACGATCGCGCGGATCACCTGCGGCTCGATGACCAGCCAGCACGGCGACAAGAAGCAGCGCCGGCAGGCCGCACCAGATGGCGACATAGTAGCCGTAGTATCCGGGCAGCGAGTTCAGCCGTTCGATCCCGCCGGACGCCGCCGAGATCGCCCGCGCGCGACCGAGCCAATAGCCGATCGCCGAGAGGACCAGCAGCGTTGCGATCAGGATGGTGACCGACATGGTGGAGCGTCCTACCTCGCGACCCGCGACGCTTCAGCCGGGACGCATTCACCTTCCGGCCGAGACCTGCGGTTCAGCCCGGCCGCTAACGCCGGCTACATCGACACGTTGTCGGGAAGGTCTTTCGCCACCTTCCGGTACTTCTCGCGCTCCGCATCCGGCAGCGCGATCAGCCCCTTGTCGGCAAGATATCCCTCCGGGCCGCTGGCCTTGTCGCTGGTAAACTCGACCACGAACTCCTGCAGTCCGGGAACGGCGCCCACGTGCGACTTCTTGACGTAGATGAACAGGGAGCGCGAGATCGGATACTCCCCGGAGGAAATGTTCTCGTAGGTGTCGGCGACGCTGTTAATCTTGCTGCCCTGGATCTTGTCCTGGTTCTGCTCAAGAAAGCTGTAGCCGAAGACGCCGAAGGCGTTCGGGTTGGCTTCGAGCTTGCGAACGATCAACACGTCGTTCTCGCCGGCCTCGACGTAGGCGCCGTCTTCGCGGATGCCCTGGCAGACCGCCTTGAACTTGTCCGGCTCCGATTTCTCGATCTCGGCGATCGCGTCGATCTTCTTGCAGCCGCCCTCCATCGCCAGCTCGGCGAAGGCGTCGCGCGTGCCTGATGTCGGTGGCGGGCCGAGAACCTCGATCCTGTAATCGGGCAGCGACGGATCGACGTCGCTCCATTTCTGGTTCGGGTTCGGCTGGAACCCACCCTTGCCGTCTGGCAGATCCTTCGCTAACGCTCGGTAGAGCTGCTCGAGCGTAATATTCATCTGCGAAGAACTACGCGAATTGGCGACGACGATGCCATCGTAGCCGATCTTCACCTCGGTGATGGCGTCGACGCCGGCCTTGCTGCAGCTCTCGATCTCCGACTTCTTGATCGCCCGCGAAGCGTTGCTGATGTCCGGCGTATCCAAGCCGGCGCCGGAGCAGAACAGCTTGAAACCGCCGCCGGTGCCCGTGCTTTCGATGATCGGCGTCTTGAATCTCGGTTAACCGGCCGAACTCCTCGGCAACGCGGGTTGAGAACGGGTAGACCGTCGAGGATCCGACGATGCGGATCTGGTCGCGCGCATGGGCTGTCCCGCCACGGTGATGCTCGCCAGCACCGCCACGGCCAAGGCTTGTCTTGATCATCAAGGACTCTCCCGTAACCCCAATCTGCACCCGGCCGGCGTGCCCGGCTGAGACAATGCCTGGGTAACCCGTCTACAATACTAGGCTTTGTCCGATGCACTTTGATGACAGTCACGTTACGGTTTTGTGACGTTCGATGCGGAGCGATGCTGGTCGCCGAACCGGCCGGAGCAGAATTTGGCAGCGCTCGTGGCGTACGGAAGAGCTGACGCCGCCTTTTGTCGGCGGCGTCGGCGATACGTCACTCAGGAGGGAGGCGGCGGCGCCGAGGCGGTGCAGAAGGCACCGCGCCGGTATTTCAGCCCGACCTGGTACGCCGGTGCATAATCGCCATTTGGCGGTTGCCCCGTCGCAGACCTGACCGCTGATATTCTCTTCCGGAGCGAACGTCGCGCAACCGTCGGGCTGCCGAGTCGGCCCCGCCAGAACGGCTTTGTGATAGTCAAATCCCGGTAACCTGTTCTGCCAGAAACTGACGTCGACATAGACGTCGGAGAAGACTGTACCCTGGTCTGGCGGAAGGTTGACGGAGTCGCCAGCCTTGCCCACGAACAGCAGGATCAGCGGTTTTTCGGACGGAGCAACGTTCGGGTCGTAGCCGAAGTTCACCCGGTCGAGCGTCAGTTTTTGTGTGTACCATGGCCTTCGTTGGGCCTGTATTCGAAAGTCCCATATAGGCCAATACGTGGAGCTAGACTTGTCGGATCGCAACGCTATTTGCCGGAGCGGCGACGCAGGGAGACAAGGCAGCGATTTGGGAGGCTCCGGCCGCGGTTCTCGTTTCTACATTACGGCGGCGGCAAATCGATTGCTCGACATGTTCATCCGCCGCTGTTCCGGCGAGCAGCGGAGAACCCAGCGCAACATCGCATCTTGATGCTCAAAGAACCGGATTTGCCGGCGCCGGTGGGTGTATCAGACCGCGATCCTTGCCTGCGGCTCAGCGGCGGCGGGCAAAAAGACGGTGAAGGTTGAGCCTTCACCCTTCGTGCTGTCGACGGCGAGTCGGCCCCGGTGGCGGTTGACGATGTGCTTGACGATGGCGAGCCCTAGGCCGGTGCCGCCCAACCGGCGCGAGCGGCCGGCGTCGGCCCGGTAGAATCGCTCGGTAAGGCGAGGAACGTGGACGGCGGCGATGCCATCGCCATGGTCGCGTACCGAGACGGCGATGCCGGCGGCACCGCCGGTTCCTGTCGCCGCGCTTGTCGCCGTGACCTCGATGCTGGTTCCCGGCTTGCCATACTTCACGGCATTGTCGAGCAAGTTGTGAAACACCTGGGTAAGCTGATCGGCATCGCCACGCGCTTTGGGCAGCTCCGGCGGACAATCGATCTCGATGGTCATGTCCTTGCCGGCGGCGCGCACGCGACAGGGCCGCGGCGACGCCGGCGAGCAGCTCTTCGATATCGACGGCCTCGCGCGGGGGCACATGCTCATTGAGCTCGACCCGGGAGAGCGACATCAGATCGTCGACCAGCCTGGCCATTCGCCTGCGCCTCGGTATGCATGATCGAGAGGAAACGCTCGCGCGCCGCCGCATCGTCGCGCGCCGGACCGCGCAGCGTTTCGATCAGGCCGATCAGCGCCGATAGCGGCGAACGCAGTTCATGGCTGGCGTTGGCGACGAAGTCGGCCTGAGTCTGTTCTGCGCGCCTTGCCCGGGTCTCGTCGTGCAGGACAAGGACCGCCCGTGGGTCTCGCGGGTCGCCGCTGCTGGGCACCCGGGCCGCGTGAAAGGTGTAGGTCCGGGCGATCGGTACCGGAAGCGTGATCTCCTCGCTGATCGTACCTGCGCCGGACGCCAGCGCTTCGACGGCCGCGAGAACCTCTGGATGGCGTACCGACATTGCCAGATCGCGACCGAGCTGGCCGATGCCAAGCGCCTCACGCGCGGGCGCGTTGACGGCAAGGATCTCGCGGGCGTCGTTGAGGACGACCAATGGATCGGGTACCGCTTCGAGAAATGCCTGCGAAACCAGACTTTGCGGCGCCTGCTGTGCGACAGGCGAGCGCGCTCTGGCACGATGGGCGCGACGGATCAGCCATGCGCCCGTGGCTGCGAGCAGCCCGATCAGGGTAACGGCTGCGAACGCGTTCATCGCCCCGCCGATTCCGAGCACGACGATAGCCACGAAGACCGGCAGCAGGCCGCCTGCAATCTCGCTGGCGGGCTGTGGCTTCGCCACCGCGCGCACCTCCGGACGCCGGACGCCGACCGAGTCGACGTCGTCCGCCGGACCATGGCGCACGAAACACAGTCAGGTCAATTGCCTGAGCGTGAAAAGGTTCTGACGGCGTCTTCCGGCTCGACGTCGAAGGGCGCGGCTTCAACACGGTTGCGGCCGGCGTGCTTGGCTGCGTACAGGGCGTGATCGGCGCGCTCGACCAGAAGGCGCAGCGGCTCGCCGGGCCGGAACTGGGCGGCGCCGATCGACACGGTGAACGAGCCGAGACGCTGGCTGGTGGCGCGGTTGATGACCGAGCGCCGCGATACCCGGACGCGTATGGCCTCGGCGAGCTTGACCGCATTCGCGAGCGTGGTCTGCGGCAGCACGACGGCGAACTCTTCGCCGCCGTAGCGCGCCGGCGTGTCCTGCCCCTTGACGGATTGCTTGAGCACGGCCGCCAGGAGTCGAAGAACCTGATCGCCGATATGATGGCCATGAGTGTCGTTGAACTGCTTGAAGTGGTCGATATCGATCATCAGCAGAGAGAGCGGCTCGCCGATCTCCATCGCGTCCAGCGCGCATTGGCGAAGGACGAAGTCGAACATCTTGCGGTTGGCGATGCCGGTAAGCGCATCGGTCATGGCCTCGCGCCGGGCATCTTCGAGCTGGTCGCGCAAGTCGACTCACCTCAAGTGCGGAATCTTTGAGCTGAACGCTCGGCGTCCCGGCTTTGCTGGCGCATCGCCCGGGTCTGATCGAGGAGGCGGCACAAGACCTCGATCATGGCCTGCGACGGGGTCGGCTTTGCCAGGGCGCCCTGCACCGTTTCCAGCGTACGGCCGTAAGCCACGGCTTGGCGTTCGGCCTGGTCGAGCGACGCTCAGGACCGTGGCGAGCTCGGCTTCCATCCGCTCGGCGATAAGATGCATGGGAACCGCTTCGTAGGGCGCCGTGCAGTACTTTTCGAAGATCTGGGCGTTGCGCTCGGCGGTGAAGTCGCTTTCGCTATCGAGCAGGATGGTCAGGGCGCGGTTGAGGTCGGGACGATCGCCGGAGAAGTAGTTGTACCAGACGGTAAAGTTGTTGGGGGTCGGCGCGATGGCGCGCTCGTCCATCAGCTTGAGTGCCGAAGTCGCAAGCGCGAGCGCCTCGTCCTGGGCATGTTGCTGCTGCGTCATGGCGCCCCCCTCGGCACGTGTTCGCTTGAGATGGACGTCATCCTAGGCCTCGCCTGTTAACGGAGCGATAAAAGGATCCGCTGGACGTGCCTTAAGGACAGGCCGGCCGCTGCATAAGCGGGAGCGGTGAGCTGGTCACTCCGGCCGGCGGCTCTTCAGTCCGATGGCCCTCCCGGACCGTCGCGGCCGCCCGAGGCCCGCCTGCTCGGCGGCAATGGCGGCAAGACGTTCGCTTACATCGGCCGGCAGCGGCACGCTGCACCGGGCATCAAGGTTGACATGGACGCACAGAACCTCGTTGCTGGCGACAAGACCGTCAACGCCGACGCGGTCATCTCGTGATAGATGATCATTCGGCTGCCCTCGAAATCAGCCAGCCGGCTGGCGACGGAGACTTCCTGACCCTCGCGCACCTCGCGTTCGTAGGTCACGTGTGCTTCGGCGACGAAGATGGAACAGTTGCTGCGCCGGCGGTAGTCTGCGCCGATGTCGAGCCGGTCGAGGACGGCGTCGGTCGCGTGATCGAAGATCAGGACGTAGAAGGCGACGTTCATATGCCCGTTGTAATCGATCCACTCGGGACGGATGACCTCGCGGTGCTGGGTGTCCTTCATGCTATCGTCTTTCTGCCACTGGCCCATGGCGCCCGACTTTCCGCCCGGCTTCGGGCTTAGGCAAGCCCGCACCCGCATGGAAGCCTCGACCCCGAGTGTCGGAAAGCACAAATGTTCCGGCGATGATGACGACGAACTCTTCCGCGTCCGCGCGCTGGCCCGGCCTGGCCTCGCACCGGCGTCGTTCGCCCTCGCTCGCGGCCTCTGCCTCGTTCTGACCGGCGCTTCGGGATCGGGGAAGACCCTGCTCCTGCGCGCCCTCGCCGATCTTGATCCAAACGACGGAATCGTGACGCTCGGCGGCACCTCGCGCGCCGCGATCGCCGCGCCGGAGTGGCGGCGGCGCGTCGTTTATGTCGGGGCCGAGGCCGGCTGGTGGGCGACATGCGTCGGCGACCATTTCATCGATCGCGCCGCCGCGGTGCCCCTGATCGTCACCCTGCTTCTGCCCGAAGCCGCGCTCGACTGGCCGGTCAGCCGGCTTTCGACCGGCGAACGCCAGCGGCTGGCGCTCGCCCGGGCAATTGCGCTCGCCCCTGAAGTCTTGCTCCTCGATGAGCCGACGTCCGGGCTCGACCCAGAAGCGGTGCACGCCGCAGAGGCGCTGCTCCGCCGGGAACTCGCCCGCGGCGTCGCTATCGTCATGGTGAGCCACGACCGGGCGCAGGCCGAACGGCTGGCCGACGGCCACCTGTTCATTGCCCACGGCGTCCTCGCCGCAGCCGAGGGGGCCGCGGCCGAGGGGGCCGCAGCCGATCCCGCGGCGGACCGGCGAACGTGACGTACATCCAGCTGGGCTATGGCGACCTCGCGCTCGCCGCCTTGCTGATCGGCATCAACGCCGCTCTTTCCATCGTCTATCGTTTGGCCCTCGGCCGCCGCCTGGTCATCGCCGCTATACGCATGGTCGTCCAGCTCCTCCTGGTCGGCCTCGTCCTGGAAGGCTCTCTTCAGCGCGGCGTCGCCGCTGCTGACGCTCTGCGTCGTCCTGGTCATGGTCGCCTTCGCCGGGCACGAGATCACCGCTCGGCAGACACGCCCGTTCACCGGCTGGTGGACCCGGGGCATCGGCGCCGGCAGCATGATGATCGCTGGCATCACCGTCACGGTCATTGCCCTGACCTCCCAGATCCGGCCCGAGCCATGGTACGACCCGCGCTACGCCATTCCCCTTCTTGGGATGGTTCTCGGCAACGCGATGAGCGGGGTCAGCGTCGGCCTCGACCGCCTGCTGAGCGCCGCGGCACGCGAACGGGCCACGATCGAGGCCCGTCTCTGCCTCGGTCAGAGCTTTCCGGAGGCGATCTCGGAGCTCCGCCGCACCGCCGTCCGCAGCGGCCTGATTCCGACCATCAACTCCATGTCCGCGGCCGGCGTCGTTTTCCTGCCCGGGATGATGACCGGCCAGATCCTCGCCGGCGTCGAACCGGCGCAGGCCGTCAAGTACCAGATCCTGATTATGTTCCTGATCGCGGGCGGTACCGGGCTCGGCGTCGTCAGCGCCACCGTCGTCGCTGCCCGCAGGCTCACCGACGACCGGCACCGGCTTCGCGTCGACCGGCTGATCAGCGGGAACGACAGTGGTTAGCGCAGTACAGTAAGAAATATTAAGGCCATAGTAAAATTCATTTAATTTTCTTCATTATTGAGAACAACGTAATTAGGTTATTAACATTTGCTTTAAAGTCACCCTATACTACCATGGGGCAGAACCACTACTGCCACTCAAGGGTGACCCATGAGCACGCTGCTGTCCAGGCGGGGACGAAACCGCGTCGTTATTCGTCGCACTCTCCACCGCGCATCCAGAGCTTGTCATCGGCTGGCGGCCGACCGGCGCGGCGGCGTCGCCGTGTTCATGGCCATCGCGCTCATCCCCATCCTCGGGCTGATGGGCATCGCGACGGACACCGCACGCGCCTACATCGTCAAGTCGCGGCTGTCGTCGGCGGTCGACGCCGCCAGCCTCGCCGGCGGCCAGATCTTCTTTTCTTCGCACCGCGATGACGACATCCGGATGTTCTTCGAGGCGAACTTCCCCGAAGGCTACCTCGGCGCGACCGTCGACGGCCCGAACATCGTCGCCGATGACGCCCATGAAAAGGTCGAGGTGACGGCCACCGCCACGGTGCCGACCACCTTCATGCACCTGTTCGGGTTCAAGGATTCCGTCGACGTCTATGCCGCTGCGGAAGTGACCCGCAAGATGCAGGCTCTGGACGTGGTGCTCTCGATCGACATCTCCGGCTCGATGAACAGCGCTGCCCCCGGCGGAGGCCGGCGCATCGATGCGGCGAAGAACGCGGCCTACGAGCTCATCGACATTCTCTTCGGCGCCGACGGGACCAAGGACATGCTGAGCATCGGCCTCGTCCCTTGGAGCTCCAAGGTCAACGTCATGATCGAGGGGCAGCCCTTCGATCCGGGTGCGACGACAAGCAAGAGTGTTGCCTCGTTTCCCAATCCGGAGAACGACAACACCGTCCAGAACAGGATCTGGTTCGCCAACAACTCGCCGGTGCCGCTGCTGACGGCGCCTCCGGCGGATTGGGCCGGCTGCGTCTTTTCGCGCTACATCGACAATGCCTCGGATGCCGACGATGGCGACATCCGCTACGGCGCCTATGTCGGCGGCGGCGCCAACTGGCCGGGCTGGCAGCCGGTCTTCAATGGGTCCCACCCGAAGTGGGGTGGCGAGCCGGTTTCGGGTTCCAAGCACAACTGCAAGCTCTCCATTGCAAAGGAGGAGTGCACGGCCTGCCCCAGCGTCGGAATCACGCCGCTGCAACACGCCAAGTCGGCGATCCGCAATGCGGTCATGAATCTCCGCGCCACCGGCAACACCAACCTCCCCGCCGGCCTCGGCTGGGCGTGGCGGGTCCTGAAGCCTGAAGCGCCGTTCACCGAGGCCGACCCGAACCCGCCCTATGTCCGCGACCAGGCGATCGTGCTGCTCACCGACGGTGAGAACTGCGCAAACTCCGGCGATGGCTACAAGCGGGTGTTCGGAAGCTGCAGCGGCGGCCGCGACGCGATGGACGCGCGGCTGCGGAAGCTGGCGGCGAACGTCAAGGCCGACAACGTGCACATCTACGTGGTCCAGTTCGCCAATCAGGGCACCGCGCTGCAGACCCTGCTCAAGCAGGTGGCGAGCGGCCCGAGCGAGCCCTTCTACTACTATGCGCCATCCGGCGCCGATCTGAAAAAGGCCTTCCGCGAGATCGCCAATCACCTCTCCGAGTTGCGCCTGTCGAAGTAGGGAAGGCCCGACACGCATCGCACGGGAACGGGCCGCTCCGGAATCGACCGGGGCGGCCCTTTTTGTTTCGGGCAATCTAACGTGTCGCCTGCCGTTTCGCCCGCGCCCGCGCTTTCGCGGCAATCAGGTTAAGCGCTTCAACTCCGGCCGAAAAAGCGATGGCGAAGTAAAGGTAGCCGCGCGGAATATGGAAATGAAGCCCGTCGGCGATCAGCGCGACACCGACCAGAAGCAGAAAACTGAGCGCCAGCATCTTCACCGTCGGGTGGTGGTTGACGAAGTTGCTGACCGAAGCCGCGGCGATCAGCATGACGCCCACGGATATGAGCACCGCGGCGATCATGATCGACAGGTGTTGCGCCATGCCGACAGCGGTGATTACCGAGTCGAGGGAGAAAACGATGTCGAGCAGCACAATCTGGACGATAGCGGCAGCCAGTGTCGTCGCCTTCGCGCCACCTTCGGCTTCTTCGCCCTCGGTCTGATGATGGATTTCCATCGTCCCTTTGGCGAGGAGGAACACGCCGCCCGCCATCAGCACCAGGTCGCGCCAGGAGAAGGCGTAATCGCCGATCGTCATCAGCGGCGCGGTGAGGCCGATGATCCAGGTGATCGCCGTCAGCAGACCAACGCGCATGAGCGCGGCCAGGCCAAGCCCGATCAGCCGGGCCCGGCGTTGCTGGTGCTCGGGCAGCCGCCCGGTCACGATCGACAGGAAGATAACGTTGTCGATCCCAAGCACGATCTCGAGCGCGGTCAGGGTCAGCAGACTCGCCCACGCGTCCGGCTGGCTCAGAAGTTCGAGCATGTCCCCTCTCCCACGGAATCACGGAAATGTCGCGGTGTGCGCGCCTAGACGACGCCCGCCATGGCGCCGTGGATCTTGGCCGCTGGGGCGGCTCAAGGCACAGCGGCAACACTCATGGGGGAAGAGGCAAAAAAGGAGCCGGCGGCCGCCGCCGAGGCTACCGCCGGAGGAAAATCATTGAAGCAACCCGGGCGCGCAACCACCGTGTTACGACGCCGCCTGCCCCGACAGGGCCTCGCCGCTCATGGCGGCGGCACCGAGACGTTGCACCGTCTTGCGAAGCTTGTCCAGCGCCCGGGCCTCAAGCTGGCGGACCCGCTCGCGGCTGACACCGAAGTGGTTGCCCAGTTGCTCCAGTGTCTTCGGCTCCTCGCTGAGCTGCCGCTCGGCGAGGATCTTGCGCTCACGCTCCGGAAGTTCGGCCAGAGCCTGGCGCAGCAGACCGCGGCGATAGGCGGCCTCCTGGCGATTGGCCGCCTGCGTCTCAGGCGACGGCGTCTCGTCGACGAGCGTTTCCATCAGCTCGCCGCCGTCTTCCTCGTCATTGCGGCGCGGCGCGTTCAAGGAAACGTCGCGGGCGCCGAGCCGCCGGTTCATGTTGACGACATCCCGCTCGGGCACATCGAGCGCCTCGGCAACGCGGGTCACGTCCTCAGGGGAAAGATCGCCGGAATCGATGACGTTCAGGTTGCGCTTGATCCGGCCGAGACTGAAGAACAGCTTCTTCTGCCCTGTCACCGTACCCATCTTGACCAGCGACCACGACCGCAGGATGTATTCGGTAATGGCGGCGCGGATCCACCACATCGCATACGTCGCCAGCCGGAACCCGCGCTGCGGCTCGAACTTCTTTACCGCCTTCATCAGCCCGATATTGCCTTCGGACACGAGATCGGCGAGCGGCAGGCCGTAGCCGCGGTAGCCGCCGGCGATTTTGGCGACCAGGCGCAGGTGGCTGGTGACCAGCCGATGCGCGGCATCGACATCCTCATGTTCATACCAGCGCATGGCCAGCATGTACTCTTCCTCGGGCTGAAGCATCGGATAGGTCCAGATGCGCCGGTAGTACTGGGACAACCCCTCCTCCGACACAGCCGGCACATTCAGTTTCTTGCTCATGGCAACTCCACTCACGATCGAAGCACTCTGTCACGCGCACGCTGAGCGCACGCGAGGATGACGCGCAGGCTTTTCCTGGCGTTTGCGGTCGGATCAGGGTCGCGCGGGAGACACTGTATCAAAAATGATCATCGGCTCGATCCTCCATAAAGAAGCAACTGGCCGGTCGGTCTTGCACGCCACTTTCGGCCGCGCATGGGTACGGCATCGCCGCACCCGGCACACACATCGGCCCTCACGAGGCACCGACGTAGATTGTATCTGGGAACCGGCAGCGCGCTCTTCAAGCACTTTTCATCGCGATGGCGCGGGTCGAAAGTCGCCGGTTGCGGGAACCGAGCCATTATCGATCCCGATGCGGAATTGATCCCGATGCGGATTGCCATGACCTTTCGTCGCCGCTACCGTCCGCTGGCCGGCGCGCGGAAGCCAAGCCGCCGCGGCGACCAGATGGAGATCGGGATGGCCGTCGTCCTCCGCTTGATCATGTTGGCTGTGGCATTCGCAGCCATGCCCGGCTTTTCGCGGGCCGCGGCGCCTGAGGGGCCGGCAGTCCCGGTTCAGCGGCTTCACGATGCCCTGCTTGAGGTCATGCGCGACGCCGACAGACTGAGCGTCGACGAGCGATACCAGCGGCTGGCGCCAATCCTCAATGAAATCTACGACTTCCGGACCATGACCAAGCTGACGACCGGGTCGGCCTGGACCGGCGCATCGGAGGCGGAGCGCGCCGCCCTCGTCGCAGCCTTCAGCCGCCTCAGCATTGCAACCTACGCCCAGCGCTTCAACGGCTTTTCCGGTGAGCGCTTCGAGATCCTGGGTGAACGGCCCGGGCCGCGCGAGACGATGCTGGTCGACACGCGGATCGTCCGCCCAACCGACACGCCCGTCCAGATCACCTACGTTCTGCAGAAGCAGGACCTGGCCTGGCGGATCATCGATGTCATCGTCCAGGGCTCGATCAGCGAGCTTGCCGTCCGCCGGTCGGAATATGCGCAGGTTCTCCGCCAGGGCGGGCCGCAACGGCTCAGCGAAGTGCTAAACGCCAAGGCGGACGCGATGCTTCAGGCGACCGCCCGCGCGGCGGGCAAGGAAGGCTGAAACG
The DNA here is from genome assembly GCA_963789785.1 of uncultured Alphaproteobacteria bacterium. Taxonomy (GTDB): domain Bacteria; phylum Pseudomonadota; class Alphaproteobacteria; order Rhodospirillales; family Defluviicoccaceae; genus JAEULH01. The sequence goes on from CAWBNC010000003.1 coordinate 44,055, forward strand.
ACGTACCGGTTTGCGCGGACGCGCCGGACGTAGTCGGCCCCCGCCTCAGCCCTTCGGTTCCAGGATCTGCCGTCCGCGATACATGCCGGTCGCAAGATCGATGTGATGCGGTCGGCGCAGCTCGCCGGAGGTCTTGTCCTCGACGTAAGCTTCCGACTTTAGCGAATGATGCGAACGGCGCATGTTCCGCTTCGACTTCGACGTTTTTCTTTTTGGAACGGCCATCTGCCCTCAACCCTTCGCCTTCGTGTCAGCCATCCGCCATCGCAGGAGGGCGTCTCGCCCGGATCGCGCTGACGGTAAAGGAAAAATAAACCGGTGGCCGGTCGCATCGCAACCGCCGAGCGCCTATGGTATGGACACGAACCGCCGAGAACGCAACCGGAGTCTTGTCGTCATGTCACCAGCCGCGCCTCCCGCGCCTCCCTCTTCACCAGCGCCTCAGCCGTCTTTTGCGCGGCGCCTGACGGTCGAGCAGGTCGAAGAGGGCGTCGAGCTTGCGCCGAAGTTCGACGCGGAAGGACTGATCGCCGTGGTCACCACCGACGCCGACAGTGGTGAGGTACTGATGCTGGCTTACATGAATGCGGAGGCGTTGCGCCGGACCATCACCGAGGGCGAGGCCTACTACTGGAGCCGCAGCCGCCGCTGCCTGTGGCACAAGGGCGCCACCAGCGGGCTCGTCCAGAAGGTCGTCGAGATGCGCATCGACGACGACCAGGACGCGATCTGGCTCCGCGTCCGCATCGATGGCGGCGCCAGTTGCCACGTCGGCTTTCGCTCATGCTTCTATCGCGCCGTGCCGGTGGGCGAGCGAACGCGGCGAGCCAGCGCGCCGCTTCGCTTCGTCGAGGACGAGAAAACCTTCGACCCGAAGGCGGTCTACGGCGACGCGCCCAATCCGACGCGCCTGTAGGCCGGCCTATGCGCCCGCTGAGGGCTATCCGTCGACGGCCTGTTGCGCCAGCGCGGCCGCGCCCATGACGGCGGCATCGTCGCCGAGCTCGGCGACGACCACTTTGAAGGTGTCGACGAACGACGGCATGACCTGCGCGCGCAGCGCCGCGTCGACCTCGCCGACGAAAAGCTCCGGCATCTCGTTGACCAGGCCGCCGCCGAGAAGCACCGTGTCGGGCGCAAGCACGTTGGCAATGCCGGCCATCGACCAGCCGATGGTCCGGGCGGCCTCGCGGATGATGGATTCGACCGCCCCATCGCCGGCCTTGACGGCGTCGGCGAGAGCGCGGCTGCGGATGTTCTGCAAGTCGGTGCCTGCGTTGCTCAGCAAGGACGGCGCGTCGCCGCGATAGGCGGCCATGGCCGCGGCGGCGGAAATGGCGAGCCGCCCGGCGACGGCTTCGAGACAGCCGCGACGCCCGCAGCCGCATAGAGGTCCATCACGGACCACCGGGACATGTCCGATCTCCAGTGCCGAGCCGCGTGCGCCGCGAATGATGCGGCCCTCATAGACCGCGCCGCCGCCGATGCCGGTGCCGGGGAAAACGCCGACCACGCAACGCGAGCCTCGCGCCGCGCCACTGCGGTACTCGCCGTAAACTCCGGCGTCGACATCGTTGGCAACCGCCACCGGGCAGGAGAACGCCTGCTCCAGCTCAGCTTTGACCTTGACCTTCTTCCAGCCGAGATTGGGCATCTCGTGGACGACGCCCTTGTCGAGGTCGAGCGGGCCCGGGCAGCCGACACCGATGCCTGCGAGCTGCTCCGGAGGTACGCCCGCCGCCTGCAGGGCGCTCTCGATCAGGGCGATGATTCGCCGCATACCCTCGCGGGCGTCGCCTTGGCCGCGGGTTTTCTTGCGCTTGCGCGCGAGCGGCCGGAACGCGTCGTCGTAGACGACCGTCAGCATCTTGCTGCCGCCAAGGTCGAACCCGACCCAGTATTTTCGCTCCAGTTCCGCTCTCACCGGCACCCCGCCTCAAGACCGCTCGCATTATGCATATCTGCGCAGGCCGCCGCCATGGGACCGCGCGAAAGAGAATATGTGCTGAGGATCGCGACCTCCTCGTTCATGAGCACAGTCCGCGTGCGCGGAAATAGTCGACGGCGTCGCGGAGCGCCTCGCGCGCGGGCCGGGCCTTGTAGCCCAACTGCGCGGCGGCTTTCTCGCTCGAAAAAAACATCTGCTTCTTCGACATCCTGACCCCGTCCACCGTCACGAAAGGCACCCCGCCGACCAGCCGGCACCACCCCTCGACGGCATAGGCGAGCGGCAGAACCGCGGCGTGAGGCAGTTTGACCTTCGGCGGCCGGCGCCGCATCAACGCGGCGATCTCGGTCAGGATCGTCGACAGCGTCATATCCTCGCCGCCGAGAATATAGCGCTCGCCGATCACCCCCCTATCGAAGGCAAGCACATGGCCGGCAGCGACGTCCTCGACATGGACCACGTTGAGGCCGGTGTCGACGTAGGCCGGCATCCGTCCCGCCGCCGCCTCGACGATCAGCCGCCCCGTCGGCGTCGGCTTGATGTCGCGCGGGCCGATCGGCGTCGACGGATTGACGATGACCACCGGCAGACCCTCCTCCGCCGCCATCCGCCGGACCTCCTTTTCCGCCAGGAACTTCGACTGCTTGTAGACGCCGATCATGTCGGCGAACGTGACAGGCGTCTCCTCGTCGGCCGGGCCGTCGCGGCGGATGCCGAGGGTGGCGACGCTGCTGGTGTAGACGACCCGTTCGACGCCGGCGTCAAGCGCAGCGCGCATCAGAGTCCGGGTGCCGTCGACGTTGGCGGCAAACATGGCCCCGACATCGCGGACCCAGAGACGGTAGTCGGCCGCGAGGTGAAAAAGGCCACGGCAGCCGCGCACGGCCGCACGCAGCGAGGCAGGCATCGGTCAGATCGCCGGTGACGACCTCGACCTCGACGCCTTCCAGGTTGCTCCGATCGCTGTCTTTGCGAATCAGCACCCGAACCGGATGTCCCGCCGCGAGAAGCTGGCGGACGACCGCGGCGCCGACAAAGCCGGTGGCTCCGGTGACCAGTAGCCGGCGAACTTGAAGGCAACGCTGTCTCCCACTTACGGCCACGTCAGTCTCGCCAGTGTACCGGCCCTGTTCTTCCGGCCTTGCTCCGCCAAAAGCTCCCGCACCCAGTGACCGAAAAATGACCATTACTAATCAGTGGTTTTATCGGGCTTTTCTCGCCGCACAAAGATACCTATTCTCCCGGCGCCGCGGCGAGACTGGATTGGAGAATGATGGCTGTGACCGATGCAGGCAAGCGACCCGTGCGCGTGCTTCTCGCCAAGCCGAGGGGATTTTGCGCCGGCGTCGAACGGGCGATCGAAATCGTCGAGCGGGCGCTCGCCACGTACGGCCCGCCGGTGTATGTCCGCCATGAGATCGTTCACAACAAGCACGTGGTCGAGACCCTGCGCGCTAAGGGCGCGGTTTTCGTCGAGGAGTTGCACGAGGTTCCGCCGGGCGCGGTTACGGTGTTCAGCGCCCACGGCGTATCGACGGCGGTCGAGACAGAGGCGCAGCAGCGCGATCTGCCGGTGATCGACGCGACCTGCCCGCTGGTGACGAAGGTGCACAAGGAGGGCCGCAACCACGCCCGCAAGGGCCGCGAGGTGATCCTCATCGGTCATGCCGGACATCCGGAGGTTGAGGGAACCCAGGGCCGCATTCCCGGCGGGGTCCATCTGGTCTCGAGCGCCGCCGACGTTCCGCACGTTCAGGTGCAGGATCCGGACAACATCGCCTATGTGACGCAAACCACCCTGAGCGTCGACGACACCCGCGAGATCATCGAAGCCCTGCGGGCGCGGTTTCCGGCGATCAAAGGCCCAGACGTCAACGACATCTGCTATGCGACGCAGAACCGCCAGCAGGCGGTCAGGGATCTCGCGACGCAGGTCGACCTGCTCCTCGTCGTCGGCGCGCGCAACAGCTCGAACTCGAACCGCCTGCGCGAGATCGGCGCCGAGATCGGGGTGCCGAGCTACCTGATCGACGACGCCTCCTGCCTCGAAGCGGCGTGGCTGGCGAATGCCGGGACCATTGGCGTCACCGCCGGCGCCTCCGCCCCGGAGCAACTGGTTCAGGAGCTGATCCGAGCGGCTTGGCGAGTTCGGCGAGATCAGTGTCGAAGAGCTCACGGGCGCCGACGAGCACATGCAGTTCAAGCTGCCGCGGCAGCTGGTGCCGGCTGCGGCGGACGCTTAGACCGCGCCGCCTTTCGATCACCATCAAACATGAAGAGGACTTTGGCGTGAGTGTTCCGGTCATTCAGCAGGTGCGTGTCGGTGCGTATATCCTCGCGCAGAAGCTTCGCGGAAACAGGCGCTATCCCCTGGTTCTGATGCTTGAGCCGTTGTTTCGCTGCAATCTCGCCTGTCCTGGCTGCGGCAAGATCGATTACGACGACAGCATCCTCAACAAACGCCTGAGCGTGGCCGAGTGCCTGCAGGCGGTCGACGAATGCGGCGCGCCGGTGGTCTCGATCCCCGGCGGCGAGCCGCTGCTCCACCGGGAGATGGACAGGATCGTCGAGGGCATCACGGCGCGGAAGAAGTTCGTCTACCTCTGCACCAACGGGCTGCTGCTGGAAAAGAAGCTGCACCTGTTCAGGCCCAGCCAGTACCTGACCTTTTCGGTGCATCTCGATGGACTCGAAGACCACCACGACCGGTCGGTCGATCAGCCCGGCACCTTCAGGCGCGCCGTCGCCGCGATCCGGAAGGCGCGGGCCGAGGGCTTCCGGGTCAACGTCAATTGCACGCTGTTCGACAAGATGAACGCCGACGAGATCGCCGCCTTCTTCGACTTCTGCACCTACGAGCTGGATGTCGAAGGCATCACCGTCTCCCCCGGCTACGCCTATGAACGCGCTCCCGACCAGGCGCATTTCCTTAACAGGACCAAGACCAAGCAGCTCTTCCGCGACGTTTTCAGGCGGCGCGGCAAGGCGAAATGGCGCTTCTCCCAGTCGTCGCTTTTCATGGACTTTCTCGCCGGCAACCGCGACTACCGCTGCACGCCGTGGGGCAATCCGACACGCAACGTCTTCGGCTGGCAGCGGCCCTGCTACCTGCTCAGCGAGGGCTACGCGGCAACGTTCCGCGAGCTCATGGACGAGACGGCATGGGACCGCTACGGAACCGGCAACTACGAGAAGTGCGCCGACTGCATGGTTCATTGCGGCTACGAGGCGACGGCTGTCAATGACACCGTGGCCCGGCCATGGCGAGCTCTGAGAACGGCGCTGAAAGGGCCGAGCATCGACGGGCCGATGGCGCCGGAGATCCCGCTCGACAACCAGCGGCCGGCGGAGTTCGTCTTCGACGGCCTCGTCAAGCAGCTAAGCGTCGAAGCCAAGGCGCGGACCGCCGAGCGCAGCAACGCGGCGTAAGGTTGCGAGCCCGCGGCGCGCGTCCCCGGCGAGACGGACCAGCGTCGGAAGATCGGCGGCATTGGCGACGAGCCCGGCGATCACAGCGATCATCCGCGGCTTTCCGTTCGCGGCGATGATGCCTTCAAGCCACTCCGGGACGTGCTGATCGGCTGGATCGGCGACGGCGCGCACGACAAGCAGGGGAAGCGACCGCCGGTCGGCAACCTCGGCAATGGCGTGACTTTCCATGTCGACGGCAGCTGCGCCGGTTCGTGCGAACAACGCCGCCTTGTCGGCGGAGGCGGCGAGGGGCGCATCGACTACCGATGATGTCACCGTTGCGAGATTTGCTGGTCGCCGGCAGTCGCAGCCAGTAGGCGGCGCCGCCAGGCGGCGTCGGTCGCGAAGCGCGCGGCCGTCTGGCGCGACAACACGATCCGGTACAAGCAGCGCGCCGCTTCTCAGCGCCGGATCCAGCCCGCCGGCGAGGCCGAAGCTGACCAGCGCCGCGGCAGCCTGCCGTCGGCGAGTTCCTCGGCAAGCGCCCGCGCCCGTGCGGTGTCTGCGCCGGAACAGACGATGCGCATCCAGCCCCTCTGCGGCCCCAGGCAGGCCGCCTCGCGGGCCAGCCCGGTGACGACGCCCGGACCCGCGCTGGGATCAGCGCCTGGCACTCAGATGCCGAACATGGTCGTCTTGGCGTTGCCCTGGGTGAGGTTGCGGTAGCGCGCCAGCGCCCATAGCGGAAAATAGGCGCTGTAGCCGTGGTAGCGGAGGTAGAAGACCTTCGGAAAGCCGACGGCGTTGTAGTGCTCTTCCTGCCAGTGGCCGCCGGAGCGCGGCGCGTTGAGCAGGTAGGCGATGCCGCCGGCGACCTCTTCGCTGTCGACCTCGCCGGCCGCCATGAGCGCCAACGTCGCCCACGCCGTCTGCGAAGGCGTACTCGCCTTGACCTGGTCGCGCCGTTCCACCCAGTAGCTCGCACAGTCTTCGCCCCAGCCGCCGTCTAGCGCGCTGGCGGGCCTTTAGCCACCCGGCGGCCCTGCGGATGTAGGGCGCGTCCATGTCCTCGCCGACCCCATTCAGCGCCGACAGAACCGACCAAGTTCCATAGATGTAGTTGGTCCCCCAGCGGCCGAACCATGAGCCGTCGTCTTCCTGCTGGTCCTTCAAGAACGCGATGGCCCGGGTGACTGCCGGATGGTCGCGGCGGAAACCGAGCTGGGCCAGCATGCCGAGGCAGCGCGCGGTGACATCGGCGGTTGGCGGGTCGAGCAGCGCGCCGTGGTCGGCGAACGGGATATGCTGAAGAAAGAAGTACTCGTTCTCCGCGTCGAACGCGCCCCAGCCGCCGTTGCGGCTCTGCATGCCCAACGTCCACTCGGCGCCGCGCTCGATGGCTTCGCCATAGGCACGGCTGTCGGCGCGATCCAGCGCCATGACGACAGCGGCGGTATCGTCGACGTCGGGATAGTGATTGTTCCAGTACTGGAACGCCCAGCCGCCCGGACGCACCCGCGGGCGCTTGCTTACGTAATCGCCGCGAACGTCCAGGATCTGCCGGTCGCGCAGCCAGGCGCAGCCGTCGGCTATGACAGGGTCGCCGTGGTCGACGCCAGCCTCCATCATCGCGTGCAGGGCCAGCGCCGTGTCCCACACCGGCGACAGGCAGGGCTGGCAGTAGGCGTGGCCGTTGTTGAATACGAGCAGCTTGTCGATGGCCTCGCGCGAGATCCGGAAGCGGGAATCGTCTCGGTCGACGCCCAAGGCATCGAAGGCCATCAGCGCATTGGCCATGGCCGGGAAAATGCCGCCGAGGCCGTCCTCGCCGTTCAGCCTCTCGTCGATGAAGGCCATCGCCTTGGCGATCGCCCTGCGCTCGAGCCACGACGGGATGAGAGACTCGCCGAGGCGACCGATCCGGTCGAGGACAAGAAAGAGGTCGCCGAGCCAGTGCCCGGTCGGATTGTGCAGATAGTCGCGTTCTTCATCCGGCGGGATCGTGAACAGCTCCTGAATGTCGATCCCGCGCGGGTTACGCGCCCGCGGCTTCAGCGCTGCCAGGACGAACAGCGGGACCATGACCGCACGCGACCAGTAGGACACCTTGTCGACGTGGAACGGCGCCCAGCGCGGCAGCAGCATCGCCTCGACCCGTATCAGCGGTGCCGCCCGCCACGGAACCTGGCCGAACAGCGCCAGGGCGATGCGGGTGAAGACGTTGGCGCGAGCCGCGCCGCCGCGCGCGAGAATGGCCTCGCGGGCGCGGCGCATGTGCGGCGCCTCGGGCGGATCGCCGACAAGCTTCAGCGCGAAGTAGGCCTTGACAGTGGCGCTCAGGTCGAGATCGCCACCGTGGTAGAGCGGCCAGCCGCCGTGCTCGGCCTGGACCCGGCGCAGGTAGACGGCGAGCTTGCCTTCGATCTCGTCGTCGATGTCGCCGAGGAAATGGTTGAGCAGAATGTACTCGGCCGGGATCGTCGCATCGGCCTCCAGCTCGAAGACCCAGTGGCCATCTTCCGCACGTCGCGACGCCAGCCAGTCGACCGCTTCGTCAATGGTTTCGCCGAGGTCATCAACCTCAGGCAGAGCGACGGCATCGCGCGCCACCGCGCTAGCCTGCATGTATCCCATCCAACTTCCCCTTTTTAGGGCTGTCCCGTCGCGGACGTTCACGCCGTCGCTGTCATGGAGGTGTCACGCCGATACCGGTTGGTGCTTTGAAAAGGCCTTGTTGTCAAGGGCTTGCTGCACTTCTGCAACAGCTTTGGCGGCAGTGTTGCCCGAACGCACGCTTCCTTCAAGGGTCGCCGGCAGCCCCGTGTCGGTCCAATCGCCGGCAAGGACGAGGTTCTCCCACGCTGTTCGCGCCTCCGGCCGACGCGCCACCTCCGCCGGCGTCTGAGCGAAGGTCGCCCGTTTCTCCTTGACGATGCGATGCGCCGGCAACGGCATTGCGGCAAGGTCGAGGGCCATTGCGATCTCCCTCCACATCGCCGCGGCAAGCTCTTCGGCCGGCTGATCGCAGAGCTCGTCGGCGGCGCTGATCGTGACCGAGGCGATGTCGCCGCGGCGGAACAGCCAGTGGCACATCCCGCCGACAAGGCCCAGCACCTCCGGCCGCGTGACCCGGTCCGGCACGACGAAATGGCCGTTGACGATGGCCCGGCTTGCCTGCGGCGTCACCAGCCCGGGAACCAGCGCAGCGGCATTCGCCGGCGGCAGCGCGAGGATGACGGCATCGTCGGCGCCGACCGCCAAAGTCTCCCCGGAAGCGAACTCGACGGCGCGGACCCGCCGGCCGGTGAACGCGAGCCGGCTCAGGCGCTGATTGAACCGGACGGGCGCACCGGCCTCGGCAAGGCGCGCCAGAGCCGGGTCGATGAAGCATTCGCTCAGCCCGACGACTGCCATGCGCGGACGACAGGCCGTTTCGCCGCGGCCGAACGTCTCTCGCACCACCGGCCACAGCAGCGCGGCCGCGCCTTCCGCCGCGTCGGCGTTGAGCACGGCAATTGCCAGCGGCTCCCAGAAGCGCCGGAAAGCCGGCCCGTCGCCGCTCAGGCTGTCGCGAACCGAAAGCGAGGACGCGGCATGGGCAAGCCGCAGCGCCTTGAGGTAGTCGCGCGGCCCTGTACCCGGAACGCGACGCCGCGGCGAGAAGATCCACCACGGCAGCGGACCGCCGTTCGGCCGGACCGTCCAGCGCTCGCCGCTGGCCAGATCGAAAAATGGGAACTCCGCCCGCTCCGGACCGCCGAGCCCCTCGCCGCCGCCGATGTCGCGCAGATATCGGGCAACCGCGACATTGCCGCTTAGAACCAGATGATTGCCGTTGTCGATGCGCCGGCCCGTGGCGGCATCGAAAAACGAGCGGCAGCGGCCGCCGGCATGGCCCGTGGCCTCATGGACGACGACCGGACGCCCGGCCCGGACCAGCGCGACCGCGGCGGCAAGCCCGGCCAGGCCGGCGCCGATGACATGAACGCGGCCGTTCACTCACAAGAACCCGTAGCGCAGGGCGATCCAGAGCTTCTCCGACGAGGGCACGGCAACGGGCTCGGCCCAGCGCTGCCAGCCACGGGCGGTGAGCCGGCGGAAGAGTTCGTCCGTAGACTTCCATCATCACCACCGCCGGTCGGATCTGCCGGCGATCGCAGCGGGCGACGATATCGCGTGCCTCGGCGAAACGGGCGCGAGCCGTGCCGGCAATCGCTTCGCACGCTTCGGGTAGCCGGCGATGACGAAGCACGTCGGTGGCGACCCCGGTGTCGATGCAGCCGATCGCGGCGAGCAGGTCGGCAGGCAGGTAGAGGCGGTCCCGCTCGGCGTCCTCGACCAGATCGCGGAGAATGTTGGTGAGCTGCAGGGCCTGCCCGAGGCTGAAGGCCAGCCGCTTGCCGGTCTCTGCGTCCAAGCCGAATATGCGCGTCGAAAGACGCCCGACGGCGCAGGCGACCCGGTCGCAATAGAGAACCAACTCTTCGCGGTTGACGATCCGCACCCGGTCCGCCGCGTCCATTTCCATGCCGTCGATGATGGCGAGGAAGTCCGCCTGGCGCAGCTCGAAGCTCCGGATCGGCCCGGCGAGGGCGCGCGGCAGCAGCCCCACCGGCCGGCCGGCGTAGAGCGCGGCGATGGCGTCGCGCCACAGCTCCAGGCGGCGCTTCTTTTCATCCAGCTCTCCGGGTTCGTCGGCGATGTCGTCGACCTCGCGGCAGAACGCATAAACAGCGAACATCGCCTGCCGCTTCTCAGCCGGCAGCAGCCGCATCGCCCAGTAGAAAGAGGTGCCCGAGGCGCGCACCGCCGCCTCGACCTGCACCAAGTCGTCAGGACCGAAAATTGCCGCCGGCGGCCGCGCCACGGACCGCCCGTCCAGCTCCATTGTTTCCGACTTCATCCCCCGCTTTCCCCGGCTCCGGCGAGAACCTGCCCTTTCCACGGGCCGCCGCGCCCCACTCGATGACGCCGCGCCGGATCCACCGTTATCGCCGTATACAGGATCCCGGCGACGGGCAACAGCGCGCCGCGCCAGACGGTCAGCCGGTAGAGCATCAGCATCGGGCGGACGCAGGCGAGAAGCGTCAGTGCAGCTGTCATGGCGCCCCGCTTCCCCGGCAGCTAGCGGTCGATTGCCGCGGCCGCACCGCGGCGCACGCGCCAACCGGGGATCACCGTGGAGACGAGCTGGCCGGCGATGCCGCGGGTACAGCACCAGACGTAGGCCGGCCTGGACAGGGCAACGCGGCCGGCCAGCGGATCGTGTCGGCGCAGCCGCGCGGCGAGCGTCAAAGCGATATCGACAATGACGGCCGACTCCATGCCCAGCCGGCGGCTGGCAAGACCCGGCGGCAGCGCGCGGGCTTCGCCGAGCAGCGCATCGACCCCGTCGAGGCACCGATCGACAACCCGACGCAGCGGCGACGTCAGCGCCGGTCCGGCGAGATCGGCCACCGCCGCGCCCTCCGCCCGCATCCAGTCGAGCGGCAGATAGACCCGATCGAGCTCGCTATAGTCGAAGGCGCAATCTTGGAGATGATTGATCACCTGAAGCGCGTTGCACAACGCGTCGGACGGCCCGTAGCCATCTTTTGAGCCGCCATGCAGATCGAGCAGGAAACGCCCGACCGGCGCCGCCGACCGCAAACAATACCCCATCAGATCGGCCCAGTCGTCATAGCGGGACTTCACCGCGTCCTGTTTGAAGGCGGCGACGAGGTCGGTGCAATGGCGCGGCGAAATGCCGGTCTCGACCAGGGTCCGGCGCATGGCTATCGCCTTTTCAGGCGCCGCGTCGTTCCCCGCCTCGCCCAGAACGCCGGCGGCATAGGCATCGAGCCTGGCGATCTTGTCTGCGGGCGCCAGGTGAGGATTGTCGGCGATGTCGTCTATGGACCGGGCGAAAGCGTAGTAGGCAGCGACGCGCGGACGCAATTTCGCGGGCAGCAGCCAGGAGCCGACGGGGAAGTTCTCGTACGACGCATCCTTCCCCGATGGCGTCTCCAGCGCATCATCGGCAGGTGGGGGGGCCGCATCGGGCATGGCGTCCTTCCGCCCTCAGGACATTGCGCTGCCGGGCTCAGGCCGCGCGGTTGAGGCGGCGCCGCATCTCGTCGAGGAGCCCCGAAACCTTGCCGCCGTTCCTGCTGATCACCGAGGAAAATTCGGAGCGCTGGGTCTGGCCCAGGCTCACACCTTCGACATAGACGTCGACGATTTTCATGCTGTTGTCGCGCTCGCGCACCCGCCAATTGACGTCGACAGGCTGGCCTCCGGCCGGTCTGGTGATCTGCGAGAAGACGAGCACGTCGCCGCTGTTCTCGTCGGCCACGGCGCGGCTTACCGTCAGCGTCTCGCCACTGTAGCGGGAAAAGCGGTCGACATAGGTGGTGACGATAAGATCCTCGAAAAGCGACAGATAGTTGCGCTGCTGCTCCGCCGTCGCCTGCTGCCAGTAGCGGCCGAGCACCCACCGGCCGATGGTATCGACCGCGAAGTAGCGCGCAAGCAGCTCGCGCGCCCGCTGTTCGCGCTGCTCACGCGTAACACCGCTGGCGGTCAGTGCGGCGATCGCCTCGCCCGCGAGCGACTGAACGAAGGCCGACGCTTTTGCTCCGGTCTGTTCCGCGGCCTGCCGCCCGGCGGCCTGCACGGGATCGGCCGTGCCGAATACGGCCGCTATAAGAAGCAGAACGCCGGCGATCGGACTATACAGCGCGTTTGGACGCTTTCGCAGCATGCAGCATCTCCGTCATGTTCGCGTCAATGGGTCGTGCCTCAACGCTATCCGGTAAACTGCCGATCGCTCGCCGGAAATCAAGTATCGACTGCGCGCGTGCGACGCGGCGCGACGAAAGGGTTCGGCGCCGCGCCATCGTGTGGGCGGTGAAAGCCGTTGTATATGGCAACGTTTGCGTGTATTTGTGATGCACTAAGGTCGCAAGCTCGTTTTCACGAGACAGACTCGTTTTAGCGGGACAGAGACGGCTGACACGGGGCAGGCTCGAAACGTCTTTGCGTAGTGTCGTCGACACGTGGGCATCGTCCGCTCGCAGCGCGCACGCGGCGACAGCGTCACGCTCGGCATCGAGCCCCAAAAGCCCTGATTCGCAACGGCGCTTCGCGGTTGCCCGCAACTCGTCTGCGGGCAGCGAGGGGCGAATAACGTCATCCTGGGAGGAAAAATGTCCGACACCAAACGTGCGACCCGAAGCGTGTCGCTTGCGGCGGGCGTGCTTGCCTTGGGCCTCGCGGCATCGCTGGCGACGCCGGCCGACGCGGCCAGGGGCGACCGGGTGCGCTGGGGCGTTCCGATCGCTTTCAGCAGCAATCTCATCGCGCTGGGCGACACCCTGCCGTGGGTCGCCGGGCAGCTCGAGAAGATGAGCGACGGCAACATCAAGTTCGAAATCTTCGAGCCCGGCAAGATGATCCCGGCGATTGAAGTGTTCGACGCGACCAGCGCCGGCAAGGTCGACGCCGGCTATTCCTGGATGGGCTACGAGCAGGGCAAAGTTCCCGCTTCGGCGCTGTTCGGCGCCGTCCCGTTCGGTATGAACCCGTGGGAATTCTCGGCCTGGATGTACTACGGCGGCGGTGACGAACTGCTCAAGGAGATCTTCGCACCGCACAACGTTGTGCCGATCTACTGCGGCGTGGTCAGTCCCGAAACGGCCGGCTGGTTCCGCAAGGAGATCAACTCGCTCGACGACCTCAAGGGGCTGAAGATCCGCTTCGCCGGCATCGGCGGCAAGGTCATGCAGAAGGTCGGCGCTAGCGTCACCGTTCTGCCCGGCGGTGAAATCTTTCAGGCCCTCGAAAAGGGCGTGATCGACGGAACCGAGTTTTCCATTCCCACCGCCGACGAGCAGTACGGCTTCTACAAGGTTGCCAAATACAACTACTTCCCGGGCTGGCACCAGCCGTTCACGGCACAGTACCTTTACGTCAACAAGGGCTCGTGGGACAAGCTGAGCCCTGAAAACCAGGCGATGATCAATACGGCCTGCATCGCCGGCGTGAACATGTCGCTGTCCAAGTCGGAAGCCAAACAGGCCGCGGCGATAAAATTCTTCAAGGAGCAGGGGGTCACAACGACGACGCTGTCGCCAAAGATCCTTGCGGGCCTGCAGAAGGCCACCGACGAGGTGCTTGACGAGGAAGCGGGGAAGGACGCGATGTTCAAGAAGGTGGTCGACGCGCAGCGGACGTTTGCGAAGTCCTACGCGACCTGGGCGGATCTCGGATATCTGCCGCGTGGTGAGCACACCGAGTAGCGAACCCTTTCGGCTTGCTACGACGCCATGAGCGACAGCGCGCCCGAAGGCTTTGCGGAAGCGGCCGGGTATGACCCGGCCGCCGAGCTGCCAATGACCCGATTCTCGCTGGTCATCGGCTCGTTCGTCCGCTGGCTCGGCGAGACCGCCTCCTGGTTGTGGCTGGTTCTTGTTCTGGTGATCGTCTTCCAGGTTGCCTTGCGCTACGTCTTCGCCCAGGGCTCGATCATGCTCGAAGAGCTGCAGTGGCACATCTACGGTGTCGCCTTCCTGCTCGGTCTCGGCTTCTGCCTCCAGGCCGACCGCCATGTGCGCATCGACGTCCTTGCCGAGCAGTGGTCATTGCGGACCAAGGCGTGGATTGAGCTCGTGGGACTCGGGTTGTTCCTGTTGCCCTTCGTCAGCGCTGTCATCTATGAGTCCGCCAAGTTCGCCTACACCTCCTGGCAGTTCGGCGAGGTTTCGCCGGCGCCGGGCGGGCTCGCGTACCGCTGGATCATCAAGGGTTTTATCCCGATCGCCTTTTTTGTCCTCGGCCTAGCCGCGCTGGCACGGCTGAGCCGGTGCACCGCCCTGCTGTTCGGCCTGCCCCGGCCCGTAACGCGCAACAATCGGTCCTGAGGCGGGCGGTGATGGAAGCCTTCGAGATCATCGTCGTCACCTATCTCGGCCTTTTCATCCTCCTGCTGTTCACCGGCTTTCCGATCGCCTGGATCCTCGGCGGGCTGTCTCTCCTGTTCGCAGGATGCGGCATCCTCCTCTACGGCGTCTTCGACGTCGACACCTTCCTCATGGACGGCTGGTCGCGCTACGCGATCATTTCCGACCGAATCTGGGCCGTCGTCCAGAACTGGGTGCTCGTCGCCCTGCCGATGTTCATCTTCATGGGCCAGATGCTGGATCGCTCGGGCGTGGCCGAGATCCTGATGACCAACTTCGTCCGCGTTTTCGGGCGGCTGCGCGGCGGCTTGGCGCTGACGGTCGTCATCATCGGCGTTCTCCTCGCCGCCTCGACCGGCATTGTCGGCGCGTCCGTCGTCCTGCTTGCGGTGATGTCGATCCCGATCATGCTGGACAACGGCTACAGCAAGCAGCTCGCCACCGGCGTCATCGCCGCCTCCGGCACGCTCGGGATCCTCATTCCGCCCAGCATCATGCTGGTGCTGATGGCCGACCAGCTCGCGATCTCAGTCGGCGACCTGTTCATGGGCGCCCTGATGCCGGGCCTGCTCCTGGGCTTCCTCTACATGGCCTACGTCATCATCCTGGCGCAGATCCGCCCCGCCATGGCCCCGCCGCCGGCGGACCTGCCGCCGCTGGACTTCAGGGCGGTCGTCGCGACGCTGCTCGCCGTCATTCCGCCGGGGGCGCTGATCGTCGCCGTGCTCGGCTCGATCTTCTTCGGCATCGCCACTCCCACCGAAGCCTCCGGGCTCGGCGCCTTTGGCGCAATGCTTCTGGCCGCGGTCAACGGCCGGCTTAATGTCAAGGTTCTGCGCGAGGCCTGCATCGAGACGATGCACACGACCTCGTTCATCTTCGCCCTGTTCATCGGCGCCACGGCGTTTTCGCTGGTCATGCGCTCGTTCGGCGGCGACGAGTTCATCGCCGACCTGCTGAAGTCGCTCCCCTTCGGCGACACCGGCGTCGTGATCTTCATCCTGTTCGTGGGCTTCATCCTGGGGTTCTTCCTCGACTGGCTGGAGATCACACTGATCATGCTGCCGCTGGTCGCGCCCGTCGTCACCCACCTCGGCTTCGACATACGCTGGTTCACGGTCATCTTCGCCATCTGTCTGCAGACGTCATTCCTGACTCCGCCCGTCGGGTTTTCCCTGTTCTACCTGAAGGGCGTCTGCCCCCCGAGCATCACCACGGCGCACATCTACCGCGGGATCATCCCGTTCGTGATCCTGCAGCTCATCTGCGTGGTGACCGCCTTTGTCTGGAAGGATCTGATTTTGTGGCTGCCTACGGTCGTCTACGGCAACTAATGCCGAGTCCGGGTCCGGCGGCGCGGTCCGCCTCGGAGCCGCGCTGATGGCCTATCATGACATCCTGGTCCTGCTGGACCAGTTTGCCCACTCCGCCGTACGTCTCGACGTCGCCTCCGATATCGCCGCCCGCCATGGTGCCCGGCTGATCGGGCTCCGGGTGGAGATCCAGCCGCATGTCCCCGGCGCCATACGCAGCGCGATCGTCCAGGGCGCGCTGGAAGCTCACGCCGATGCCGTGCACGCCGACACGGCCCGGATCGAGGCGGCGTTCCGGGCCGCCGCCGACCGGCGCAAGGTCCGGGCCGACTGGTGGGTGGTGCGCGAGGGGGGCATCGGCCGGGTCTGTGAATTTGCCCGCTACGCCAATCTCACCGTCATCGGCCAGGCCGCGCCCGACGCCGACGAGGAATTTTCCGGCGCCGAGCTCATCCACGACCTGGTTCTCGGCTCCGGCCGGCCGGTTCTGGTCGTGCCGCACACGCCGCTGGCCCAGCATGTCGGCCAGCGCATCGCCGTCGCCTGGAACGGCAGCCGCGAGGCCAGCCGCGCGGTCGCCGACGCGATGCCGCTTCTGCGCCGCGCCCAGCGGGTCGGCGTGCTGCTTGCCCAGCGGCGACGATCGCGCCGGCGCGGACGCGCTGATCCGCGACCATCTTGCGCGCAACGATGTTGACGCGGACGTCCTTCGGGTAGGCGCACATGCCCACGATCACGACGCCGGCTTCGCCCTGCTGGCCGAGGCCGACGGCTTCGCCGCCGACCTTCTGGTGATGGGCGCGTATGGCCGGTCGCGGATGCGCGAGCTCGTCCTCGGCGGCGCGACCCGGCACGTCCTGCACCACCTGCCGATCCCGGCGCTAATGTCGCATTGACGCGCGCTCTGCGACCCGACGCACGGCGGGCGAGCAGGTTCCGCTACAGGACACGAGTCCGGTCTTCCGGTCCCCTCCTCCACTCTACCGGCAATGGACCCGAAAGCCTAACGATCAAAGGACCGAAAGCATGAAGAACAAGGTCGTCACGGCGGACGAAGCGATTGCGATCATTCGCGATGGCGATACCCTGGCGAACACCGGCTTCGTGGGCGATGGTGCGCCCGAAGAGCTGATCGTGGCGCTGGAGCGGCGCTTCCAGCAGTCGGGGCATCCGCGCAATCTGACCATCCTCTTCGCCGCCGGGCAGGGCGACGGGGCCGAGCGCGGCCTCAACCGGCTCGGCCACGACGGCCTGCTCAAACGCGTCGTCGGCGGCCACTGGGGGCTGATCCCGCGGGTCGGCCAGCTCGCGCTGGCGAACAAGGTCGAGGCCTACAACCTGCCGCAAGGGGTGATCTCCCACCTCTATCGCGACATCGCCGCCGGCAAGCCGGGCACGATCACCAAGGTGGGCCTGCGCACCTTCGTCGACCCGCGCTTGGAAGGCGGCAAGATCAACAAGATAACGACCGAGGACCTGGTCGAGGTGATCGAGCTCGCGGGCCAGGAATGGCTATTCTACAAGGCGTTCCCGATCAACGTCGCCTTCGTCCGGGGCACGACCGCCGATCCCGCCGGCAACGTCACCATGGAAAAGGAGGCGCTGACCCTCGACAACCTCGCCATGGCGACGGCGGCGCGCAACTCGGGCGGCTTCGTCATCGCCCAGGTCGAGCGGATCGCCGAAGCCGGTTCGCTCAACCCGCGCCAAGTCCAGGTACCCGGCGTCATGGTCGACTGCGTCGTCGTCGCCCGCCCGGAATACCACGCCCAGACCTACGCCACGCAATACAGCCCGGCGTTTTCCGCGCGAGATCCGCGTGCCGCTGACCTCGCTGCCGCCCATGCCGCTCGACGAGCGCAAGATCATCGCCCGGCGGGCGGCGTTCGAGCTTCCCGCCGGCGGTGTCGTCAACCTCGGCATCGGCATGCCCGAAGGCGTCGCCTCGATTGCCAACGAAGAAAAGATCATGAAGTTCCTGACCCTGACGGCCGAGCCCGGCGTCATCGGCGGGCTGCCCGCGAACGGGCTGAACTTCGGCGCCGGCGTCAATTGCGACGCGATCATCCAGCAGAATCAGCAGTTCGATTTCTACGACGGCGGCGGTCTCGACATGGCCTGCCTCGGCCTCGCCGAGTGCGACCGTCACGGCAATCTCAACGTCAGCCGTTTCGGCCCCAAGCTCGCCGGCGCCGGAGGTTTCATCAACATCAGCCAGAACGCGCGCAAGGTCGTCTTCGCGGGGACGTTCACCGCCGGCGGTCTCAGCATCGCCATTGAAGACGGCCGGCTGCGCATCGCCCAGGAGGGACGGGCGCGCAAGTTCGTCGAGGCGGTGGGCCAGATCACCTTCAGCGGCGAGTACGCGGCGGAAATCGGCCAGCCGGTCTTTTACGTGACCGAGCGCTGCGTATTCAAGCTGAGCCGGGCGGGCCTGCATCTCTGCGAAGTCGCGCCCGGCATCGATATCGAGCGCGACATCTTGGCGCACATGGACTTCGCGCCCATCGTCGGGACCGTCCGTCCGATGGATCCGCGCATTTTCCTGGCCCCGCCGATGGGGCTGGAGACGGAGCTGGTCGATCGGATGGAACTGGCCGACCGCATCAGCTACGACCCGGATCGCAACATCCTTTTCCTTAATTTCGAGGGTATGCACATCCGCGGCGAAAAGGACGTCGAGCGATTGCAGGAGACGGTCGAGGCGCGCTGCCGCAAGATCGGCCGGCGCACCGGCGTCATCGTCAACTACGATTCGTTTCGGATTGACGAAGCTGCCATCGACCGGTACGCGCGGATGATTCACCATATGGAGGAAACGTATTACACTCGGGTGACTCGCTACACGACCGGCGCGTTCCTGCGAATGAAGCTCGGCGAGGCGCTGTCCCAGCGCAAGATCGCGCCGCATGTGTTCGAAACGGAAGACGAGGCTCGCGCGTTCCTCGGCCAGTCCGACGGCTGAACCGGGATCGGCGGGAGCATTCGGGAAAGGAAAGCGGCATGGCCACCATCATCGGTCCCATTCTCGGCTGGCGCGGCGAGCAGGATGGCGCTTCGCGGGTTGCTGTCATGATCGTGCGCGACGATGACGCGGCGCCGGCGGAGGTCAACTGGTCCACGGGCGCACCGGGCTCTGGCGGGACCGTGCCACTTGCCAGCCTCGGCGCTTTCGCCAGCGCCACCGTCTATGCGGCCGATCTCTCCATCCCACTCGCCGCCGAGCGACAGAGCGTCGAGTACGGCTTTGCCGGCGACGACCGCCGCTGGCGATTTACCGTTCCTGGCCGCGGGGATAAGCCGCGGATCGCCTACGGCTCCTGCAACGGCTTCTCGCTGCCGGGCGAAATGCGCAAGATCGCCGACAAGAACGCCCTGTGGCACGATCTCAACGGCGAGCACGCGCGCGAGCCGTTTCACCTGCTGATGATGGGTGGCGACCAGATCTATGCCGACCAGCTCTGGGATCTTGTCCCGGAGCTGAGCCGCTTTAACGAGCTGCCGCGCGAGCGACGGATCAGTAAGCCGGCGGGCGCGTCGCTGCGCAGGAACCTGGAGCGGTTCTTTCTGTCCACTTACACGGACCGATTCGGCCCCGACGCCGCCGCCGACGCCTTCGCGTCGATCCCGACGCTGATGATGTGGGACGATCACGACATCTTCGACGGCTGGGGTTCCTACAGCCCCGAAGAGCAGAACTCACCCGTCTTTCAGACGATCTTTGCCGTCGCCCGATCGGCGTTCGCGCTGTTCCAGCTCATGTGCAACCCGGACAACGGAACATGGCCGCGCCTCCCCGGCCAGACCGCGTTCAACGCCCTGCTCCGCTGCGGCGGGAACGCGATCCTCGTGCTCGATCTGCGCTCCGAGCGCACGCAGCTACAGGTCCTCTCGCCGGAAAGCTGGGAGGCGGTGTTTACCGCCGTCGACGCCGCGCAAGATCTTCGCCATCTCCTGGTGATGTCGAGCATTCCGGTCCTGCATCCCGACATGTCCTTCATCGAGCGCGGCCTCGGGCTGATACCCGGCAACCAGCGCGGCATCGAGGACGACCTCAACGATCAGTGGGTCAGCTACAACCACAAGACCGAGCGGCTGCGGATGATCCACCGCCTGTTCGACTTCGCTGCCGCCAACAGCACCCGCGTCACCATCGTCTCCGGCGATGTCCACGTCGCGGCGCTCGGCGTCATCGAGTCGACGCGCCGGCCGGTCCGCGACACCAACGCCGAGGTCATCACCCAGCTGACCTCGTCGGCCATCGTCCACCCGCCGCCGCCGCGTGTGGTGCGCTTCTTCCTCGAGCAGATCGGCGGTCAGGTCCAGGAGCTCGACCGCGACATCTCAGGCCGGATGCTGCAGTTCCCGGCGACCAGCTATCGCTTCGTCGCCGAGCGCAACTGGATGACGATCGAAATCGACGACGTCGACCGGATCTGGGTCAACTGGCGGGTCGAGGGCGCGCCGCAGCCGCTGACCAAGGTCATCCACCCGTGCGAGGCAGATCTGCCGGACGCCGTAGCGTAGCGGATCGCCCCTCACCTCGATCCTCTCCCGCCGGGAGAGGAAGGGGCCCGCCCCAGCGGGAAGGTGAGGGGCCTGACGTGACGTGCTTAATCGTGCGGCGGCTGACTGACCGCCCCTACTCCGCGGCCGACGCTTCCGCCGCCGGCGCCTCCGGCTGTCCGTCCGCCGGCGTTGTTACAGGTTCCAAAGCCAGCGTCTGTTCGAGCCAGCCGCAGATCCGCTCGGCGACGGCCCGCCAACCCGGCTCCAGCATCATCGCGTGGGCCATGTCGGGGAAGATCTCGGGCCTGGTCCGATAGGTCTTCGCCGTCGCTTCAAGAGCGCCGCGGAAGACAAAGGCGTCGCGTCGGGCGCCAAGCACGAGGACCGGCGTCTTCATCGCCGCCGACGGCGTTGACGGCGGCAGATCGAGGCCGACGAGATCGAGCATGACCATCGAGGATTCCGCCTGCAGCCGGGGCAGAACCGCATCGATGATCTCTTTCGGGCAGTCATCGCTGAATAGCGCCCGGCGGACAGCGCCGGCATCGGCCATCCACGGCCCGAGGGCCTGGATCATGCCGAGTTCGTAAAACAGCCGCGGGTTTGTAAAGGCAATGCCGCACAAGGTGCCGATCAGGCCATGCGGCGGCACCGAGGCCATGAGCACCGCCGCCGGCATCGCGTGGGTCTGCATGTACTTCTGGACAACAATCCCGCCCATGGAGTGACCGACCAGCACCGGCGGGGTCGGCATGGCGGCGGCGACCTGTGCGAGATCGTCGACGTAATCGCGCAGGCGTGCGTAGGGCAGCTGCTCCCAGCCGCCGCTTTCACCGTGACCGCGCAGGCTCAGCGCATGGGCCTCGAAGCCGCGCTCGGCGAAGAACGGGAGAAAGTGCCGCTCCCAGATCCAGGCGCCGCCGAAGGCGCCGTGAACGAAGAGCAGCGGCGGCCGCCCGGTCGGCTTCGCGGGACGGCGGACAATAATTTCGAGATTCATGAGAGGCCCCTGATACTCTTCGCTGCGGCCGGACCATACTCTCTTTTTTGCAGCGCACCATAGCGATCCTGCGTCAACCCGCAACCGTCCGTCAGCCAGCCGTCGGCGCCTCGCTTTCCGCTTTGCGCTTATCCGCGTCTTTATCCGCGTCGTCAGCAGGAAGAGCGCGCAGGCCGGCGTGACGCAGCACGACCGCGGCGAACGGCGGCAGCCGCAGCCGGAGCGAGAACGGCCTGCCGTGCATCGGCTTGGCTTCGGCATCGACGCCGCCGCAGTTGCCGACGTTGCCGCCGCCGTAGCGCTCGGCGTCGGTGTTCAGGCTCTCGACGAAATGGCCGTCGGCGGGCACACCGACCCGGTAGTCGTGACGGACCACGGGCGTGAAGTTGCAGACGACGACGACAAAGCCGGCGTCGGTTTCGCCTTTGCGGATGAAGGAGACGACGCTCTGCTCGGTGTCGTTGGCGTCGATCCAAGCGAAGCCATCCGCCTCGCAATCGCGTTCATGCAAGGCCGGAATCGAGCGGTAGAGGGCATTGAGATCGCGGACCAGATGCTGGACACCGCTGTGCATCGGGTCGTCGAGCAGATGCCAGTCGAGGCTGATCTCCGGATTCCACTCGCGCTCCGGCGCGAATTCCTGGCCCATGAACAGCAGCTTCTTTCCCGGGTGGGTGTAGAGCAGCGCGTAGAGAAGACGGAGGTTGGCGAAGCGCTGCCAGCGATCGCCGGGCATCTTGCGCAGCAGCGAACCGTGGCCGGCCGAGACCTCCTCGTGGGATAGCGGCAAGATGTGGTTTTCCTGGAACGCCGCCGCCGGGCCGCAGATCAGCTCGTCGTGGTAGTACTTGCGATGAACCGGGTTGCGCGAGGCGTAGCGCAGCATGTCGCGGACCCAGCCGGTGTTCCAGCGATAGCCGAAGCCGAGACCGCCGAGTGGCGCGGGATGAGTAACGAACGGCCAGCCCGAAGTTTCCTCGGCGATGGTGAAGGTGCCGGGCGCATGGCTCTGAACCGCGTCGTTGATGCGCCGCAGGACGTCGATGGCGTCGAGATTTTCGTGGCCGCCGTGCCGGTTCGGCGTCCACTCCCCGCGCGAACGGCCGTAGTCGAGGTAGAGCATCGAGGCGACGGCCGGCACGCGCAGCGCGTCGATGTGGTACTCGTCGAGCCAGAACAGGGCGTTGCTGACGAGGAAGTTGCCGACCTCGCGGCGGCCGTAGTCATAGATCAGCGTGTTCCAGCCCGGATTGCGGCGCTGGCGCGGGTCGGGCTGCTCGTAGAGGTGGGTGCCGTCGAACAGGCGCAGCCCGTGCGGATCATCGGAAAAGTGGAACGGAACCCAGTCGGCGATCACGCCGATGCCGGCCTGGTGACAGCGATCGACCAGCAGGCGGAAGTCGTCCGGACCGCCCCACCGACTGGTCGGCGCGAACAGGGCGAACGGCTGATAGCCGAGCGAACCGTCAAAATCGAACTCGGTGACGGGAAGCAGCTCGACGTGGGTGAAGCCCATATCGCGGACGTAATCGACCAGTTCGTCGGCCAGCTCGCGATAGCTGAGCCAGCGGTTGCCCTCCTCGGGCTTGCGCCGCCACGACGGCAGATGGACCTCGTAGATGGCGATGGGCGCATCCTGCGCATTCCGCTGCGCCCGGCTCTCCATCCACGCGCTGTCCGCCCACCGGTAGCCCCCGAGGTCGTGGACGATAGCCGCCGAGCCCGGCGACTTCTCGACGCAGAACGCGTAAGGGTCGCACTTGTCGGTCAGAAGCGCGCCGCCCGCGGCCTTGATTTCGTACTTGTAGAGCTGACCGACGCGGACGCCGGGGAGGAAAATTTCCCAGACCCCGCACTCGTGGCGCAGGCGCATGCCGTGACGGCGTCCGTCCCAGCCGTTGAACTCGCCGATTACCGCCACCCGTCCCGCATGCGGCGCCCAGACCGCGAAGGCAACGCCGTCAACGCCCGCGAGCGTCACCGGATGGGCACCCAGATGCGCGTAGCTGCGAAGATCGCTGCCGTCGGCGAGAAGATGGGCGTCTTCATCCGAAAGGACCGGCGGAAACCGGTAGGGATCCTCGATCTCGACCTCGCCGTCGGCGGTGCCGACGCGCAGCCGGTAGGCGAACCACTCGGCTCGACCGGGGACAGCTCCGGCGAACATGCCGGCATCGTCAATCTTGTCCAGCGTGGCGACGACCGCGCCGGTCGCCGCGTCGACCAAGCCGACCTTGTCGGCTCCCGGCAGGAACGCCCGCACGACCAGCGGCCCTTGCGCATCCATCCGGTGCATGCCGAGGAAGGCGAACGGATCGCGATGATCGGCGCCGAGAACGGCAGCGACATCACGCCCGAGGGCCAGCTGGTCGCGGGATGGGCGGGCATCGCTCGCCGGGGGCGCCGTGGTCGCGCGCTCGTGACCGGCGGCTCTCGTTTGCCCCGGTCCGCAAGCGCCATTGGCCGTCGCCGTGTCGATCGCGGAGTCCGCTGCAGGGACCGTCTCGGGCGCATCCGCCGGCTCGCGACTACGCCGGCGCGACGATCCCTGTTCTGTGCTCATTGCCGTCGTGTGCCTCCTCAGCGCTGCGCCTTCGTGGGCCGGTCTCGGACCATCCGCAAAAAGAAATCGGCAGGCTCAGCGCATGCTCGACGATGGAGCGCTCCTTCGTGCCGCCGATCCGACGACCGGCGACAAATTCACAATCCAGCGGCCCGAATTCGACGCATCCGTCACGCTGCTTATGACCCTTATGCGGTTGTAGCGCGGAAGCCCGGGGCTTGTGAAGATCGCTCGCGAACATAAAGCCGAAGCCTTCCCGAGTACGCCCGCGAAAGCGCGGGATCACAGGCGATCGGGCAACAGCGCGGCGCCGGAGGAAGGTACCCGTTTCCCTCGACCGGTCACTGAGTATAATGCGCCGCCACAGAGCGGGGAGACAACGGCTGAAGGCCGCCAGGCGCGAATGCGCGCCTGGCGAGGTACCGTGCGGACCGTCGTTCACGCTCGGATCGATCAAGTCGCCGCGAACAGCCCAGCCGGATGTCCGGCGGGCGGCGGGAGCCAATGAAACGTTGACAGGGAGAGCGCGCGAATGAAAACGAAGACTCAGGAGGCGGCAAAAAAGGGCGCAGACGCGCCGATCGCAGTGAATACCGGCGGCTCGGGCATGGATATCGACAGCCTGATCAACAGCTTTCACTTTCACCTGAACTGCACGCTCGCCAAGGATCAGTACGTCGCGACCAATCAGGATCGCTATCACGCACTTGCCCTGGCGGTGCGCGATCGCCTGGTCGGGCGCTGGATCCACACCCAGCAGCAGTACCACCATCAGAACGTCAAGCGGATCTGCTACCTCTCGCTCGAGTTCCTCATCGGCCGGCTGATGGGCAACAACGTGATCTGCCTCGGCCTCGAGGAGACGTGCCGCGAGGCGATGAAACGTCTCGATCTCGACTGGGACGTGCTGCGCGACGTCGAGGTCGACGCGGCCCTCGGCAACGGCGGCCTGGGCCGCCTCGCCGCCTGCTTTCTCGACTCGATGGCGACCCTGAAGCTGCCGGCGATCGGCTATGGCATCCGCTACGACTACGGCGTCTTCAAGCAGTACATCGACAACGGCTATCAGGTCGAAGAGCCGGACAACTGGCTGCGCTACGGCAATCCCTGGGAGGTCGCCCATCCGGAGCTGTCGTTCGCGGTCAACTTCGAGGGCCGTTCCGAACCGCGCCGGGTCAACGGCGTCACCCACTGGGAGTGGGTCAACACTCGCCCGACCATCGGCATGGCCTACGACACCCCGATCGTAGGCTACGGGGCCTACAACGTGAACAACCTTCGCCTGTGGGCGGCCAAAGCGACGGACGACTTCCACTTCCAGGACTTCAGCCGCGGCTCGTATGTCGAGGCGGTCGAAGACAAGGTCATGGCCGAGAACCTGACCAAGGTTCTCTACCCCAACGACAGCGTCTATGCGGGACGGGAGTTGCGCCTGCGTCAGCAGTACTTCTTCGTCTCCTGTTCGGTGCAAGACATCATCCGCCGATTCAAGGTTGACGCAAACGACTGGCTGTCGTTCCCCGACAAGGTCTTCATTCAGATGAATGACACCCACCCGGCGCTTGTCGTCGCCGAACTGATGCGGATCTTCCTCGACAAGGAGGATGTCGACTGGGAGAAGGCCTGGGAACTCACGGTCAATGCTACCGGCTATACCAACCACACACTGCTGCCGGAGGCTCTCGAGCGTTGGCCGGTCAGCATGTTCGAGCGACTGCTGCCGCGCCACCTGCAGATCATTTATGAAATCAACAGCCGCTTCCTGCGCAAGGTGGCGACGCGGTTCCCCGGCGATCTCGCCCGTCTGGAGCGGATGAGCATCATCCAGGAGCAGCCGGAGAAGGCCGTGCGGATGGCCAACCTCGGAGTCGTAGGCAGCTCGTCGACCAACGGCGTTGCTGCACTGCACACCCAACTGCTGCGCGACGGCATCATGCACGACTTCGCAACATTCTATCCAGAGAAGTTCAACAACAAGACGAACGGCGTCACGCCGCGGCGCTGGCTTCTGAAGGCCAACCCAAGGTTATCGGCGGTCATCTGCGACAAGATCGGCGAGGACTGGATCACCGACCTCGACAAGCTACGCGGCCTCGAGCGCTTTATTGATGACAAGGGTTTCCGCGAGAGGATCTTCCAGGTCAAGCAGCAGAACAAGGCGGCGTTCGCGGACTACATCAAACGCGAGGTCGGTGTCGAGATCAACAAGAACTCGATGGTCCAGTCGCTTGTAAAGCGAATCCACGAGTACAAGCGCCAGCTTCTTCTTTGCCTGTACATCATCGTTCTCTACGACCGGCTGAAGGCCAATCCGGCGGATGATGTCGTGCCGCAGACGTTCGTCTTCGGCGGCAAGGCCGCGCCGGGCTATTACATGGCCAAGCTGATCATCAAGCTGATCAATCAGATCGCCGGGGTCATCAACAACGACCCGCAGATCGGCGACAAGCTGAAGGTGGTCTTCCTGCCAGACTACCGCGTCTCGCTTGCCGAGCGGATCATTCCGTCATCGGATGTCAGCGTCCAGATCTCCACCGCCGGCAAGGAGGCGTCGGGCACCGGCAACATGAAGTTCGCGATGAACGGCGCGCTGACGATCGGCACCCTCGACGGCGCCAACATCGAGATCAAGGAAGAGGTCGGCGACGACAACATCTTCATCTTCGGCCTCACCGCCGAACAGGTCGTCGAAACGCTCCCCACGTACAATCCCCGTCAGCACTACGAGCAGAACCCCGAAATTCGCAAGGCTGTCGATCTGATCCGCAACGACTTCTTCAGCCTGACCGAGCCCGGAATCTTCCGCCCCATCGTCGAATATCTGCTCGACAAAGGCGACTACTACATGAACCTCGCCGACCTGCCGGCCTTCGTCGATGCCCAGGAGCAGATCCAGTCGCTCTACCGCGATCGGGAAGCGTGGACGCGGAAGTCGATCCTGAACATCGCCAGAACCGGCAAGTTCAGCTCGGACCGGACGATCAGCGAGTACGCCAACGACATCTGGAAGGTCAAACCGGTCGACGTGGCGCCTTGACGAAGGCGCGCCCGTGATCCCCGGGCCGACGGTTCGGGGGTCCGCGGCGACCCGCGTGGGATCGGTGATATTCCGGCCCCGCTGCTACGGCGCTTCCGTTAAGCCGCGGAACCCTGTAAACCAAGCGGCGGCTCCTGCGCTGCAGGTGCGAGCATGGTTGCAGGCAACGGACCGGATGCTTCGGAGCTCGCGAGACGAGCGTGGTGGGACCAGGCGCGCGCCCGGTTGCGGGCTTGGTCCGGTTGCCGGGGGGACTTCGCCAGCATAGCGCGCGTCTGGCGCTGGTAGTACACGACGGATCAGCATGCACATCATTCACGTCTCAGCAGAACTGGCACCTGTGGCCAAGGTCGGCGGCCTCGCCGATGTCGTCTATGGCCTCAGCCGCGAGATCGAGATCAGAGGTAATACGGTCGAGGTCATCCTCCCGAAGTACGACTGCATGTGGTACGATGAGATCTGGGGCCTCCACAAGATCTACGACGATCTCTGGGTGCCGTGGTACAGCGCATCGGTGCAGTGCTCCGTCTGGTTCGGCTTCGTGCACGGCCGCAAATGCTACTTCATCGAGCCCCACTCGCAGGAGAACTTCTTCAACCGCGGCTCGTTCTACGGCTTCAACGACGACCCGATGCGCTTCGCCTTCTTCTGCCGGGCGGTTATGGAGTACCTGTTCAAGTCCGGCAAACGGCCGGACATCATCCATTGTCACGATTGGCAGACCGGTCTTCTGCCGGTCCTTCTCTACGATGTCTACGCGCGCATGGGTATGGAGCAGCAGCGCGTCTGCTACACCATCCACAATTTCAAGCACCAGGGCATTACCGGGGAGTCGATCCTGTGGGCAACCGGGCTGGGCCGGCCGGAGTACTACTTCCACCACGATCGGCTGCTGGACAATTTCAATAACACCGCCATCAACCTGATGAAGGGCGGTATCGTCTATTCCAACTATATCACCACCGTCTCCCCGCATCATTCCTGGGAGGCCCGCTATACCGACCAGGGCTATGGCCTCGGCCAGACCCTGGCGATCCATCACTACAAGTTTTCGGGCGTGCTCAACGGGGTCGACTACGACCTTTGGAACCCGGAGATCGACCGATTCATTCCGTCGCACTACACCGTCTGGAACGTCGATGGTAAGTACCCCAACAAGGACGCCCTGCGCGAACGGCACTGGTTGCGCAAGGAATTCAAGCCGCTCATCGCGTACGTCGGCCGGCTCGACGCGCAGAAGGGCGTGCACCTCATCCAGCACGCGATGTTCTACGCCCTTGAGCATGGCGCCCAGTTCATCCTGCTCGGCGCCGGCGGCGACAGCGGGATCAACAACCACTTCTGGCACCTGAAGCACTACCTGAACGACAACGCCAATTGCCACCTCGAAATCGGCTTCAACGAGCAGCTCGCCCACCAGATCTACGCGGGCGCCGACATCATCGTCGTCCCCAGCCTCTTCGAGCCGTGCGGCCTCGCCCAGATGATCGCCATGCGCTACGGCGCGGTTCCGGTCGTGCGGGCCGTCGGCGGCCTTGTCGACACCGTCTTCGACCGCGACAACTCCGACAAGCTGCCGGAGGAGCGCAACGGTTACGTTTTCCGCGACGCGGATTTCGCCGGCATCGAGTCGGCGCTCAGCCGGGCGATCGGCCTGTGGTACGACCATCCCAAGGAGTTCCGCCGGCTGATCACCAATGGCATGGCCGCGGACTACTCATGGGCGCGCTCGGGCGAGCACTACCTCGGCATCTACGACTACATCCGGGTCAAGTAACGCCGTGTAGCGACGGCGCGCCGACGCCGGTATTCATCGTCCCGAGTCGGATCCCCCGGTCCAGCCGGACCCGGCTGTCCGGCGATGCGAGCGGGATCGACGGAATACACCGCCGTCCCTTGCGTCTGCGAGAAGACCGGTCAGTCGAACAGCGCCGCCACCGGTCGCGGCAGAACCTCGTCGGCCGTGATCGGGTTCTGCGCCCCGGCGTAGTAGCGAAGCTCCCCCGCTTCGTCGAATAGGGGGCGTATGCGCAGCCGGTTCCAGAACGGCTGGCCGTTCTTGCAATAATTCAAAAGATCGACAGTGATCTCTTCGCGTGCGGCCAAGGCGTCACGAATCGCCTGCACCGCCGCGGGATCGGTATCCGGGCCCTGGAGGAACCGGCAGTTGCGCCCAAGCGCTTCGGCGGCGGTATAGCCGGTCTGGCGCTCGAACTCGTCGCTGACGAAGATCAGCGGGTTGTCGGGGCGCGACGGATCGCTGATGACGACGCTGAGCTCGCGCTCGTCATCGCGCAGGAGCGGTTGCCGCTTCGCCGTCGCCATATCCGCCGTAATGCGTATCTCTCATGTTCGCCTCCCTTGACGTCGCCCTGCGTCGTCAGTGATACGCCGCAAGTTTCGCCCCGGGTCAGTCGTCCCGCCTTAACGGAAGTGAATACTCGCGGGATCGGCGAGCGCGAGATAGGCGACGGCGGCGATACCAGCGCCGATGAATGGCCCGACGACCGGAATCCAGGCGTAGGCCCAGTCGCTGTCGCGCTTGCCGCCGGGCATCGGCAGGATCCAGTGAACGATCCGCGGAGCGAGATCGCGCGCCGGGTTGATGGCGTAGCCGGTCGTCCCGCCGAGGCTGAGGCCGATGGCGAGAACCAGCAGGCCGACCGGCAGGGCGTCGAGGGCGCCGAGGCCGAACACCGAAACGGCGAGGAACAACACAGCGAAGACAAGCAGGAATGTGCCGACGATCTCCGAGATGAGATTCGAGACGACGTCGCGGATCGCCGGGCCGGTGCAGAAGCAGGCCAGCTTCAGGTCGGGATCTTCCGTGATGGCGAAGTGGGGTCGGTAGAACAGCCAGACCAGAAGTGCGCCAAGACCGGCGCCGGCGAACTGGGCCAGCAGGTACATTGGCACCTTGGCCCACTCGAACTTGCCGGCGATGGCCAGACCGACCGTCACAGCCGGGTTGATGTGGGCGCCGCTGAACGCCGCGACGGTAAAGACGGCGACGAACACAGCCATCCCCCAGCCCCAGGTGATGACGATCCAGCCCGCGTTTTGCCCCTTCGTACCGGTCAAGAGCACGTTCGCGACCACGCCGTTGCCGAGAAGAATCAGAATCGCCGTACCGATGAATTCGCCCAACACCGGGGTCATTGCCGGCCTCCCCTGTACCTGACGGTTGTGTTGTCTCGCCGTGCGGCCTCTCGTGCCTGTCGGTCCGCAGCTCAGGCGCTGCGGACCGCGGGCGGCTCCATGTGCTCGGCCGGCGCGAAGTATTCGTCGACCTTCTCCTGCGCCTGGTCGCCGAACAGGATCGTGCAGGCCTCCAGCAGGCCAGGCGAGTTGCGGATGTCCTCCTGACGGACGACGAGCGCGATCTTGGATCGACGGCGGAGAAAATCCTCGAGTTTGACCACCATCTCGCGGCGCGCAGTCTCCTGCAGCTCGCAGCGGATGTACTCCGTCGCCTTGATCAACACCTCGGCCTGGCGCGGGTCGCGACGGATGTCTTCGAGCAGACCGAACGCGCCCGCGCCGTAGCGTCGCCACAGCCGCTGGGTCAACTTCTCCGAAGATTCGGTCGCGGTGTAGGAGTCCAGATCCATCAGCGCGGCCTGATGTTCGAATTCCTTTCGGGATTCTTCCGCCGGCTCGCCATACCAGCGGTGGTCGGGATAACGGAGGTCGACGCCCATGTCGGCCACGTGGGCGCTGACTTCGTCGCCGACGTTGATGCAATCGGTGAGCTTGCCGCCGAAGATGCTGATGTGCGCATCGGCGCGGTTGACCTCGATTGCGTGCTTGCGCGAAAGCTGGAGGAAATCGCGCTCCCCGCCCGCCTCGCCGCGAATGACCAGCGGCCGCACGCCCCAGCGTTCGGCGATGATATCGCGCCGGGTCAGCGGCTTGCTCAGGCTCAGCTTGTCGTTGACGTTCCTGAGAATGAAGTCGCGATCCTCATCGGTGACTTCGGTATAGGGGCTGTCGACCCGGGTGTCGGTGGTGCCGATGCAGGTCCGCGCCCCCATGGGAATGACGAAGAACAGCCGCCCATCCGAAGCGAACAGCGTCAGCACCCGCTTGTGCGGCGTGAGCTGATCGACGATGAGATGAACGCCCTTGGAGAAGACGTGATGATGTTCGGTCTTCTGCCCGGTCTTGGCGTTGTGGTCGTCGACGAAAGGCCCGGCCGCGTTGACCACCGCCCGCGCGCGGATCTCAAACGTGCGACCGTCGATGACATCGCGGACCTGCGTCACCCAAATCCCGTTCTCGCGGCGCGCGCCCTGCGACTCGACGTAGTTGGCGGCGATGCAGCCGTTGTTCAGCGCCGAGCGGATGAACTTGAAGACAAAGCGCGAATCGTTGTCGTGCAGGTAAGCGTCGGAGTACTCGAAACCACCGCCGGTCCGATCGACGTCGAGAATCCCTTCCTCCCGACGCATGGTCTCACGCGATAACAGCCGCGGCGGCCGGGTGAAGCCGTTGCCCATGAACCAGTAAAGCCAGGCGCCGGCCCACAGCTTCAGCCGGCTGTGACGGAACCCCGTAGGCACGCCGGTGTAGAAGCGGATTTCCTGAACGATCGACGGAAAGCTGCGGATCAGGTGGTTGCGGCTGAGGCAGAGCTTGCGCACCAGCAGGAAGTCGTAGGTCTCCATGTATTTGATCCCGCCCCAGGCGAGATTGGAAGACTGCTGGCTGGTGAACCCGGCCCAGTCGCCGCGGTCGATCAGCGCCACCTTCGCGCCCTTGCCCGACAGCGCCGCCGCCGACACCGCGCCGTTGATGCCGCCGCCGATGACGAGCACGTCGAACTGCGCCTGATCGAGCTTCTCGATGTTGCTTTGCCTCAGCGTCATCGGATCTCCCTTCGTCCCTCTCGCTTCAGTCGCGGGCCCAGTCGCGGGCCCGGCGCACCGCCTCGCGCCACTTGTCGTGCAGGCGGGCGCGCTCGGCTTCGTCCATCTCCGGATCGTAATGGCGGGCGAGCTTCCATTTCTTGTCGATCTCGGCCCGGCTCGACCAGAATCCGGTGGCAAGACCGGCGAGGAAGGCCGCGCCCAGCGCTGTCGTTTCGGCGACCTCGGGAACGTCGATGGGAACGCCCAGAATGTCGGACTGGAACTGCATCAGGAAGCTGTTCACCGACGCACCGCCGTCGCACCGCAACTCCTTGAGCTTGATCCCGGAGTCGCGTTCCATCGCCTCGACCACGTCGCGGGTCTGGTAGCACATGCTCTCCAGCGCCGCGCGGGCGAGGTGGGCGCGCGTCGTTCCCCGGGTCAGGCCAAGGATGGTGCCACGGGCGTAGGGATCCCAGTGCGGCGCGCCGAGCCCGACCAGCGCCGGGACGAAGTAGACGTCGTCGTTGCCCTCGAGCGAGCGGGCGAGCGGCTCGGTTTCGGCGGCGCTCTTGATAATGCCAAGGCCGTCGCGGAGCCACTGAACGCCGGCGCCGGTGATGAAGATCGCCCCTTCGAGCGCATACTCCACCGGTTCGTCGCCGATCCCCCAGGCGATCGTCGTCAGCAGCTTTTCCTTGCTGATAACGGGCTTCGTTCCCGTGTTCATCAGCACGAACGAGCCGGTGCCGTAGGTGTTCTTGGCGAGGCCCTCGCCATAGCACGCCTGACCGAACAGCGCCGCCTGCTGATCGCCGGCAATGCCGCTGACAGGGATATTCGAGGTTTCGAAGAAGCGGCCGGGATCGGTGGTGCCGTAGATCGCCGACGACGGCCGCACCGTCGGAAGGATCGCGTGCGGAATGCCCATGATCTCCAGGAGCTCGTCGTCCCAGGCCAGATCGTGGATGTTGTAGAGCAGCGTTCGCGAGGCGTTCGAGTAATCGGTGATGTGCGCCCTGCCGCCGGTGAGTTGCCAGACCAGCCAACTGTCGATGGTGCCGAAGGCGATCTCGCCGCGCATCGCGCGCGCGCGCAGGCCGTCGATGTGCTCGAGCATCCATCGGACCTTGGTGCCCGAGAAGTAGGAATCGATGACCAGTCCGGTTTTGGCGCGGACCGTCTCCTCGATGCCCTGAGCCTTCAGTTCGTCACAGTACTCGGCCGTCCGCCGGTCCTGCCAGACGATGGCGTGCGACACGGGCTCGCCGCTGTGACGGTCCCAAAGAATTGCCGTCTCGCGCTGGTTGGTGATACCAATGGCGTTCAAGTCGCGCGCATTTATTCCCGCGTTCGCCAGAGCCCGCCCCATGACGCCGAGGCTGACCGACCAGATCTCGTTGGCATCGTGCTCGACCCAACCTGGCTTCGGGTAGTACTGGCGAAACTCTGAATAGTCGCGGCCGCGAATGTTGCCGTCGTGATCGAAGATAAGGACCGTTGTTCCGGTCGTTCCCTGATCGATCGCCAGCACAAATTTTTCCGCCAAGTCTTGCCCTCCCTAGGCTTTTGTCTTTTCACGGCATAAGCAATGGGTCGGATTATTTGCCGATCCGATGCCTTCTCCCCCGATGACTTTATTGCTATTAACAATTACTTTTCGAAAGTGTACCTGATAAGCTTCGGAGCCTGCAAAATAAAAATCCGGCTCCGGCAGCGAACCAGGAGGAAAAGATGTCTCTGCCCCGCTCCCTCCCTCGCCTCTTCGGCATCACGCGGCGCGCTTTGCTCAAGGGCCTGGGCGGCTTCGGCCTGAGCGCCGCGCTGCCGTCGCCGGCGTCGGCCCAGTCCGCCGCGAGCGATTCCGCGGCCCGCCGGTGGATCCTCGGGGAATTCCAGCCGTCGACCTTGTCCTTTGATCAGCAGATGGCGGAAATGGCCTTCTTCGCCCGCGCCGCGGAGCCGTTTCGCGGCCGGCAGATCTACGTCGTTTCGGAAACGCTCCCGACCCACGAGTACGAGGCGCGCGTGCTGGCGCGGGCGTTTCGCGAAATCACCGGCATCAGCGTCATTCAAGAGCTGGTCCACGAGGGCGAGCTGATCATGCGCCTGGAACAGCAGCTGACCTCCGGTCGCGATCTCTACGACGCGTACGTCAACAACTCCGATCTCATCGGCACGCACTACCGCTACGGCAAGACGGTGCCATTGAGCGACTGGATCGGCGGCGACGGCGCCGCCTTCACCCTGCCGAGCCTCGACCTCGACGACTTCATCGGCCTCAGCTTCACCACCGGCCCCGACGGCAAGGTGTACCAGCTGCCGGATCAGCAGTTCGCCAACCTCTACTGGTTCCGTTACGACTGGTTCCAGCGCGACGCCCTGCGCGACGGCTTCCAGGCGCGCTACGGCTATCCCCTCGGCGTCCCGCTCAACTGGAAGGCCTACGAGGATATCGCCGACTTCTTTACCAACACCGTCCGCGAAATCGACGGCGAGCGGATCTGGGGACACATGGACTACGGCAAGCGCGACCCGTCGCTCGGGTGGCGCTTCACCGACGCCTGGCTGGCAATGGCGGGCGTCGGCGATCCTGGGCTGCCCAACGGCGTCCCGGTGGACGAATGGGGCATCCGGGTCGAGGACTGTCAACCGGTCGGCTCCAGCGTCAGCCGCGGCGGCGCAACCAACGGTCCGGCGGCGGTTTACGCTCTGCGCAAGTATCTCGAATGGCTCGATCGATACGCGCCCCCGGAGGCGAAGGAGATGACCTTCTCCGACGCCGGACCGGTGCCGGGACAGGGCCGCATCGCTCAGCAGATCTTCTGGTACACCGCGTTCACCGCGGACGTCTCGCGCCGCGGCCTGCCGGTGGTCGACAACGACGGCATGCCGAAGTGGCGGGTCGCGCCCTCGCCGCACGGGCCTTACTGGGAAGAGGGGATGAAGTCCGGCTACCAGGACTGCGGCGCCTGGACGCTGCTGGAAAGCACACCTGTCGCGCGGCGCCAGGCGGCGTGGCTCTATGCCCAGTTCACCACCTGCAAGAGCGTTTCGCTCAAAAAGACGCTGGTCGGGCTCACCCCGATCCGCGCAAGCGACCTGAACTCCCGGGCAATGGCGGAGGCCGCGCCGCGGCTCGGCGGTCTGGTCGAGTTCTATCGCAGCCCGGCGCGGGTGATGTGGACGCCGACCGGAATCAACGTTCCGGACTATCCACTCATGGCGCAGCTATGGTGGACACGGATTGCCGAGGCGAGAAGCGGAAGGGGAACGCCGCAGCAGGTCATGGACGCGCTGGCCGCGGTGCAGGACGCGACCCTCGAACGCCTGGCCCAGAGCGGGAAGTTGAGCCGATGCGCGCCGAAGCTGAACCCCGCGCGCGATCCCGCATACTGGCTGGCGCAGCCCGGCGCGCCGAAACCTGCCCTTGCCGACGAGGAGGGTCAGGGCCGCACCATCGATTACGACGAACTGCTTGAGAGCTGGCGCAGCACCGGCACCTGATCACGACCGGGCGCGGCTACTTCGCGGCCGGGTAGACCACCTTCCAGTCACGGGCCATATCGACCACGGTCCAGCCCTTGTCCGCCGCGACATCGAGCGCCCTGTCGAGGCGGCCCACCGGGATGTCGCGATCGTAGGCCCATTCGCGTTTCCCATCCGTATGGTGCACGAAGAGGGCAAAGCGCGGCCCGGCGCCCGCGGTCGACCATCGGCCGGCGGGCGCGATGAACCCGCCTGAAGCGGGGTCAACCAACGCGCCCACAATGTATGCCCGCTGCCCGCCAAGAACGGCCGGCACGCCCCGGTGGACAGGACGTGCCGGTATCCGCAAAGTTGCGCCGGCTTTTACTGCGCGCCGGCAGGCGCCGACAGCGACTCCATCACCTGGTCGAGGCTGAAGCTCGCCGCCTTCTGGCGCGGCGGGAACTCCTTGAACGTGGATATGAAGTTGCTGACATAGGCCTGCGCTGGAACCAGCAGGAACGCATGGTCGAGCAGCCAGTCGTAGTAGGTGTTGGAGGTAATCTGGGCCTTCTCGTAGGGATCGCGACGCAAATTTTCTATCAACGGGACGCGCAGCGCCACAAACGGGTCCATCCACACCCGGAACGTACCCGGCGTCTTCTGCTCCATGAACAGCAGCTTCCAGTCTTTGTAGCGCAATGCGGTCAGATCTCCGTCGTCGGAGAAATAGAAGATCTCTTTCCGGGGATCCTGATCGGTCTGCCCGGTAAGGAGCGGCAACGAGTTGTAGCCGTCGAGATGGACCTTGTAGCTCTTACCGGCCAGTTTCGTGCCTTTAAGCAGATCCTCCTTCAGGTTTGGATCGCCCGCTGCGGCGGCGAAGGTCGGCGCCCAGTCCATGTGGTGCATGATCTGGTTGGAGACCGCGCCGGTGGCGATATGGCCCGGCCAGCGAACCATTGCGGGCACGCGCCAGCCGCCTTCCCAGTTGGTGTTTTTCTCGCTGCGGAATGGCGTCGTTGCCGCGTCGGGCCAGGTGTTGGCGTGCGGACCGTTGTCGGTCGAGTAGAACACGATCGTATTGTCGCCGATGCCGAGATCGTCGACAGCCTGCAGAAGCTTGCCGACGTGCATATCATGCTCGACCATGCCGTCCGAATACTCGTCCTGACCGGAGATGCCGCGCAGCTCCGGCTTGACGTGAGTCCGGAAATGCATCCGGGTGCCATTCCACCAGACGAAGAACGGCTTGTCGGCTGCCACCTGCTCCTTGATGAAACCGACCGCCCGGTCCGAGGTTTCATCGTCGATCGTTTCCATCCGTTTTTTGGTCAACGCGCCGGTGTCCTCGATCCGCTGCGTGCCGTCGGGCTTGGCCCAGGTGTGCAGCACGCCGCGCGGTCCGAATTTTTTCCGGAACTCCGGATCCTTCGGGTAATCCTCGTTCTCGGGCTCCTCCTCGGCGTTGAGGTGGTAGAGGTTGCCGAAGAACTCGTCGAACCCGTGGACGGTGGGCAGGAACTCGTCCTTGTCGCCAAGATGGTTCTTGCCGAACTGGCCCGTTGCGTAGCCCTGCTGCTTGAGCATGGTGGCAATGGTCGGATCGTCGGCGCGCAAACCGATGTCGGCCCCCGGCAGCCCGACCTTGGACAGCCCGGTCCGGAACACGCTCTGGCCGGTGATGAACGAGGCCCGCCCGGCGGTGCAGCTCTGCTCGCCGTAGTAATCGGTGAAGATCATGCCCTCGTTGGCGATCCGGTCGATGTTCGGCGTTCGGTAGCCCATCAGCCCCATGCTGTAGGCGCTGACGTTCGATTGGCCGATGTCATCGCCCCAGATTACAAGGATGTTGGGCTTCTTCTCCTGTGCGGACGCCACCCCCGTAATCAGGAGCAAGCCGAATGCCAGTCCCGCGGCGAAGATCCCCGCAGGCAGTCGGCATTTCATCACGAAATCCGTCATGACCTCTCCATCCCGATTATTTCTTCCGAGTGTCGGCGTTGAATGGTTGGCTGTAAGCTGAAATCGGCGGTTGCGCTTGAGAATGTTACGCAATTCAAGCTCCCGAACAATAGAAAGTTTGTCATGCGCTTCGACTAGTCGGACCGCGAGTGGGCTGTGATCGAGCCGGAGCTGCCGCCGACGCGCCAGGGCGGCACCGGCGGCGCCCACTCGGTTCTCAACGACAGCCTATCATTTCGCCGAAGGCAAACGCCGTCGATCCGCCACCTGCGACGTCGAGCTCTACAAGGACCGCAACTGGATCGAGCGCGCCTTCGGCCGCCCTACGACGCGATCGTGGGGATTGCGCTGGGATCGACCGCAACGACCATGGCGGTCATGACTGCGGTGTGCAGCAAGTACGGTCGCGCGCATGGTCCGTTTGTCATTGTCCCCCTCGCTTGCGGGATCTTTATCGATATCATCAATTCCGCTTTGATCGCCTTGTGCGCTTCTCTCATCTCGTAGGAAAACAGTGGGCATGGGTGCATTCCGTCGGTCGAGAGGGGTGGGAATCGGCCTCGCTTGCCTGTTGGCAGTGACAGGTTGCGCTGGGACCGACGGAGCGACGAGTGAAGTGGCTGGCTTTGCTGCTGGCAGCGCGGCCGGACTGCTGACGGCCAACCCGTTTGTCGCGGTCGCTACCGGCATGGCCGTGCGATTCGGTACCAGCGAGGCCGAGGCCTACCTTGAGCGGCGTCGGCAGGCAGAGATCCACGAAGCAATCGCCAGAGCGGCCGGCGGAGCCGATGAGGATCAAATTATCGAATGGTCGGCCGCGCTTGCTTTCCCGCCCAGGCACTCCCACGGGCAGGTGCAAACGACGCGCAGCCTGAAGGGCCAGATCTCCTGCCGAGAGGTCCTTTATAACGTCAAGAGCGGCGGGGAAACGAGCTACTATGTCGGCGTGATCTGCCGGCATCCGGACGGCGAGTGGCGCTGGGCGGCCTCCGAACCGACGACGCAGCGCTGGTAGATCGGCCGCAGTCTCATCGACAAGTGACATTTGCACTGGCGCCATCGCTGTGCTACCGGATTAGCGAGGAAAAGATCGCGTATATGTTGGGTCAAGACGTAAAAAAGTGGCCCCGCTAGGGACAGGCGGATGCGCATTCTGGATCTAGATAAAATACGGGAAGGTCGCTTAGGTCACGATCCATGCGAGTACATGGTTGTCCCGTGCTTTGTCCGCCCCGAGATGCTGCCCGCGATCAATCACGATTATCCCGACATAGACGCGCCCGGGAACTTCCCGCCGGAAACGCTCAGGTATGGACCGACGTTCGCCGAGATGCTTGAGGAACTGCGCAGTGAGGACCTGAAAAGCGTGATCGCCGAGAAATTCGCCATGGATCTCGACGCGTTTCCAGTGCAGCTGACCGTGCGCAAATACTGCGAGGCCTCGAACGGCAACGTGCACAATGACTCCAAGCTTAAAGTCATTACAGCGCTGATCTACTGCGATCAGACCTGGACGGCTGAGGGTGGCCGTCTTCGCCTTGTTCGCAATCCCGAGAACATCGAG
The DNA here is from genome assembly GCA_963789785.1 of uncultured Alphaproteobacteria bacterium. Lineage (GTDB taxonomy): Bacteria > Pseudomonadota > Alphaproteobacteria > Rhodospirillales > Defluviicoccaceae > JAEULH01. The sequence continues at coordinate 82,622 of CAWBNC010000003.1, forward strand.
GATTTCGGCGCTGAAATCGAGCCATCCGGCGGGACGCTACTAATATTCAAGCGATCCGAGCGGTCATATCATGGGTTCAAGGCCTATGCCGGAGAGCGGCGATCGCTGCAGATGTACTATGTTCGCCCCAAGCGGGCCGCGCCGACGGAGAATAAGCGGCTCAGCTTGAAAAAGCGGTTGAAGCGCGCGCTGAAGGTGCGCCAGCGCTGACTGCGCCCGTCACGCTGGCGACGAAACACTGCTTCAACCGCGGACGCATCTGACGGAGCCCGAGGTATGATCACGGCGTACAGCCGCACGAACGGCGTTATCTCGGCCGGGCCGCTTCCCTCGACGACCCCTCCCCCGTCGGGCATGGTCTGGATTGACGTCCTCGAGCCGTCTCCCGACGAGAAAGCGCATGTCGGAACGGTTACGGGGATTGCCATCCCGACGCCGGAGCAGATGCACGAGATCGAGCCGTCAAGCCGTCTTTACGAAGCGGATGGCGCATTGTTCATGACAGCCAGCGTGCTCCATCGCTCCGATAGCGAGGAGGCGGAAACGCGAGCGATGACCTTTGTGATTGTCGGCGGAATCATGGTCTCGATCCGCTACTCGACCCCGCACTCGTTTGAGACGTTCCGCGCCCGCGTTCTTCAGCAACCTTCGCTCATCGAAAGCGCCGAATCGACCTTGGTCGGTCTGCTCGACGCCATGATCGATCGCATCGCCGATGCGTTGGAGATCGTCGACGCAAACGTGAACACGATGGCCAAATCGATCCTGTCGCTCGGCATGAGCGGGGTCCGAGCATCCAAGGATCACAAGGACGAACTCCGCCGGATCGGCCAGAATCAGGTGCGCTGCTCCAAGGCCGATGAAAGTCTTATCAGCTTGGCCCGCGTTCTCACTTTCTTCGACACCCACATGCGCCAGAGTAGCGCCAAGCAGATCCGGCTTCGGATCAAGAGTTTGCAGCGCGACGTCCAGTCTCTGTCCGGATATGCGTCGCGGCTCTCGGAGCGGCTTGAGTTCCTTCTCGAAGCGACGCTCGGCGCGATTAATATCGAACAAACGAACATCATCAAGTTGTTTTCTGTAGTTGCTGTAGTATTCATGCCGCCGACGCTCATCGCGAGCATCTATGGGATGAATTTCGACAGAATGCCCGAGCTGCACTGGCCATGGGGCTACCCGCTGGCACTGGCGATGATGGTCGTCTCGGCGATCTTTCCCTACGCCCTGTTCAAGTACCGAGGCTGGCTGTAGGGGGAGACCGCGCCACCGCTCAACTGCAGCGAGCTAACAACTCCCGCTTTTGCCGGCCGCGCCCGGACCGCCGACCTCGGAACGCTCAACGCTTTCCGTCATTCGCGCAAGCTTGTTGCTCAGGATACGCATGACGTTGAGAGCGACATCGGGGTTCTCGCTAACGATTCGCAAGAAGACCTCGGCATCGATCTTCAGCACCTTGAGCTTGCCCACGGCACGGACCGTTGCCGTTCGCGGGTGGTTAAGGAAAGCTGCGAGTTCTCCAACCAGCCAGTTCTTTCCGAATATCCCGATGCGCACCTCTTGCTGGTCTACGTTGACAAGGATCTCGGCCTCGCCGGTCTCGATGATGTAGACGGCATCGGCGGCATCGCCGGCGTGTATGAGAACCTCACCGTCAGCTAAAGTCACCGTAGCGCTGGCGAACGCGAGCAGCTTGAGCTTGCCGGGATCCAGGCCTCCGAAGAGCGGGACCGCGCGCAACAGCGCTACAACATCCGAATACTGCGCCATGGTTCTCCTCCCACCTCGCGTCGCCGTCGCCTGATCCGCCATCAACCTCCGGCCGGAGACGACGCGATACTGCCGTTCAGCACAGCGCCCGGAATGCCCTGTGCGACCACGCGACCATTCTCCATCACGATCACGCGGTCAAAGCCGGCGGCGTCGGCGATCTCCGGCAAGACCCACAGCAGGGCCCGTCCGTCGCATGGGGCAAGCAGCGCTTCGCGAATCGCAGCCCGCCCTGTCGGATCGAGCACCGCCGTTGCCTGGTCGATGATCATCAGATCCGGACGCTTCAACAGGGCCCGCGCGATCGCCAACTTTTGCCGCTGCGCTGTTGACATTCGGCCGCCGCCAATCCCGATCTCGAAGTTGAGGCCAAGGTCAATCAAGGTCGGGCGCAGCCCGAGGGAGTCGACAACGTCGACAACAAGGGCAGTGATGCGCTCGTGCGCGCGCGGGCGATCGAGGTCGGGCTTCCCGAACAGGATATTATCCAGCACCGACGCGGGCGGGTTGTATTGGTCAGAGATGAAGAAAGCCACCGCATCCCGATACCCCTCCGGCAACCCGGCCGCGAACGCGTGCCGGGCTTCGAGGAGCTTCGCCTGCGCTTCGGCATCCAGCAGACCCAGACGATGGCGCTCGGGGATCAGCTTGAACGGCAGGGCCATGAAAAGCGATCGGTCATCCTCGCTCAGCGCCTTCGCCTCAGTGGCATCCGCACGGCGAAGAGCGGCCTCGTACGCAGGCAGATCATCAGCGCTGATGAAGCTGAAGCGCTGGAAAAAATCATGATCGGATGACACTTCCAGGAACAGTTCGGTCATTATCCGAGCGGTTTTTATGCCGACGCTGAGAAACCGCTCCTTGATCCCCACCGTGTCGAGGACGCTCAGCATGTAGTCGTTTTCGGCGATGTGGGCGAGGCTGAACGCGGAGCCGACTGGCGTACCAAAAAGAATGTTTTCGGCCACGGACATGTGACCGTTGTACACATCGCGGTCGAATGGCACGACCAACCCCTTTATTTCCGGCTCAGCAAGCTTGCTGCGGAGCACAGCCCGCGCTTCGAGCACCCGCTGCGCCAACCCCGGGCAATCAAGATCTGACACTGAGCCCTGCAGGCCCAGGCTGAGAACGTCGCGTTCCATGGCGGCGGTGGCGAGCGCGGCGGCGATCGTCGCGCTTACACTGTCGGGGCCGGCGACGGCGAGCGCGCCGACGTCGATCCACCCGCCGGCGACGTCGCTAGCCGTATTGCCGGCAGCGAGGGCCTCAGCGACATACTTGTCCCGCTCCGCCTGCTCCTCGTCGTCCGCCGGCGCCGGCTCCACCTGTCGGTGCTTTAGCCCGTAAAGTAGGTTGTCGCGGATGCTGCCGCTGAACAGGGCGACGCTCTGGCCGACGTATCCAATGCGTTGGCCGGTCATCGCCTGGGACAGCGCCGCGAGGCTACTTTCACCAAAGCGGATACTGCCGCCGGTCGGCGAAACAAGCCGCGCTACGAGCTTGGCGACGATGTCGGCGCCGGAGCCGGCGGTACCGACCAGCGCCACTCTCTCATCAAGATTGAACTGAAAGCTGACCCCATCGAGCGTTTTGATTCCGCCCTCTTCCTCGAGAACAAGATTGCTGCAGACCACCGGTCCGGACAAATGCGGGATATCTCCCTGCTGAGGCTCCTGTAACTCCGGGGCAAGCATTCCTCCGGGGTGGAACTGCTCGACGATTTGATCGTACTTGACCTTAGTATCTTCCTTTTGCTGGTACCATGAAAGCAGCTCTTTCCATGGGTCCGACATGTCCTTGTAGGCGGCGAGCACTGCTACTAGAGCGCCAATCGTTAGCGTACCATTGATAACGAGGTAGCCGCCGAAGAAATAGAAGAAGAAAGGGGTAAGCTGGCCGAGGAACGTGTTCAGGAACTTTATGAAGAACTTCTTGCGATAGATGTCATAGCGAAGCCAGTAAATAATCCCCAGCCAGCGGGCAATGTCGGCCCGTTCCCATTCAGCGGTTCCGTTAGCGTGAACCTCTTCTACACCCGCTACGATCTCGCCGATGCGCTCCGAAAGCTTCCGGACGGTGCGGACCCGTTGCTTGGACAGAGCGTTAACCTGCCGCTGCAGCTTTGGGATGAGGTACATCTGCAGCGGGTAGAGGGCAATGGCCGCGACGCCGAGGATCGGATCCTGGACCAACATGAAAGCAATGCTCGTGATCAGGGTGCGCCCCTCGAAGGCGGGGACGGCGAGCGAGTCGCCGACGAACCCGCCAACAGGCTCGACTTCGGCGGTGATCATTGCGATTAACTCACCCTGCGATGCCCGGCGAAAGTGCGGAATAGGAAAGCGCAGGACCCGTGTAAACATCTGGTACCGTAGCCGGCGGAGCATGCGCTCGCTGACCTCGGCCCTTGAAAACATTGATGTAGTACTTGAAGCTGCCGTTGATGACGACCAGGCCGAGGAATGCGAATGACAGTGCGGCCAGGTACTGGATCTGGCCAAGCTCGAATCCCCAGTACGTCTTCGGAAAATCCTGCGAACCGATGGCCTTGTTGATGATCAGCTTTGGCAGCTCTAGGGAGAGGTAGAGCGTCGGAAAAGAGAGCGCCGTCAGCACCAGCAGCCAGACCTGTTGGCGCCAGCTATAGCGGAAAATGAATTTGAAGAGCGTCGGCTCCATTGCTCCATCCCCGGCTGCGGAAGCGCCGGAAGGACTCGCCGGGACTGTCTTCATCATGTCCTGGTCAGGCACTAGCGGGGAGCGATGACACTTGGGCAGCGCCGCTGCCAAGCCGAGCGACGTCAACGACTTCGACAAGGTCGCATGCGAGATGTGCTGCCGGCAGGTCGAGTGCACATCCGCCGCCGGCGCACGGAAAGAACTTCAGTTCATCCAGAACCTGGCCGAGCGGCCCGTTGCGTCCAGTCGGGCAAAAGTTGATCCATAACGAAGCCGCGGCGGAACCGGGGGGTGATGTCGCCAAGTAGCGGAAGAAGGCGCGCTCGAGCCTCCGGCCCTGTACTCGGCACGACAGCATAAAGTCCTCGATGCGGATCTGCGATATGCCAATAGCGCCGGCCGACGGCGGCTGAAGGGTGAAGCGAACCAGCGCGAATCCAACGACGCCGTAATCGCCGTGGACATCGGCACAGCGCAGGACGAACTTTGCAAGCGTCGGGGCAGCGAGAAAAGCAGCGCAGGCTTCCCGTCCATGCTTCGCTCCTGAAGCGTTGAGCTGATTGGTACGTTGCACCAGTTCGACGACGCGCGCGGAATCTCCCGGCCGGCACGGCGCGACCTCGAGGCGCATCCGGCACGAGCGCAGAAATAAGTCCTCGTCGCCGGCGAAATCCCGTTGCTCTGCCGCCCTTACCGCGGCCTCCCGATAGAGCCGGCGGCGGTCGCGAGAGACCGCACTGGCGCCGCCCCGAAGCCGTGGATGGTCCGGAAGCGCGGCCAACTCGGCGCCGTCGAAGCAGGTAACTGAAGGCAAAGCCGCGGTAACTTCGGCGCGCTCGAAGGCGCTGTCGTCGACAAAAGCAAAGGCATCGAGGCCGAGATTAAGTTCCGCGGCTATTTCGGCAATCCCCCGGCTTTTCGCCCGCCAGTCGATTCTCGACGCAATGAACATCTTGTCGAGGCCGAAGCGTCGCAGGCGCTCGCGCGCCAAGCCAGGGTCATTCTTGCTGGCAACAGCAAGGAGGATGCCGCGGCGGTCAAGCTCGTCCAGAACGCGACGCGCCCCGGGCGCAACCTCTGTCCCGCCTGCTTCGACGAGCGTTCCCTGCCACAGGGTGTTGTCGAGATCGAAGACGACGCACTTGATCGCCGGCGGCTCGACAGCAACGCATGGCGGCTTCGCCGTGGCGACCGGCGGCACCCGCCACTTGACGAAATCCAGGACGAGCACAACAAGACGTGGCGTCGCCTCGCCTAGCGGCGCGAACGAAAGCTTGAACGGCACGCCGCAGTCGCTGATGGCTGCGAATGCCGCGCGGGCGATGATGTGGCGGCTATGACCGGGGCCGAGGTTGATGACGGCGCGAAACGGCGGGGGCGCTTGAAGCGATGCCGCCGCGTTCATGAGATCGGCAGCGACGCGCATTTCCAGTTCAACGCACACCGGCGCATGGTCCGCGTTGAACACCTCGATCAGAAACGCATCCGGTTGGAGAACCGAACGGCGACCGGGGCGTGCGGACCTCTGCCCGACCCGGCGGTGCAGCCGACGCGCCCGCCGGTCGAGATCCCGACTTGGATCGGACCAGACGTTGGGGCGACCCAAGGCGCATCCGAGCCGACCAAGCATCCGCCGTACCGGCGTCGTCAAATCAAGCAGCCGCTCGCGCCGGATAACAGCGGCAAGCGGCTCCATCCAAGTATTGCCGTTGGCCTTCAACTTGCCCCAGCGGCGAAAGGCGATCTCGGCGCCATAGCCTCGCATCCCATCGAACCGGGTGTTGCGGAACAAGCCGAAGGCGAACCGGCGACAGCGCTCGTCCAAGCGCGGCCGATAGAGCGTGCACGTTGCATAACAGGCCGGCGCCGCACACTCCACGCAGTGCTCGCCCCAAAACAGAAACGACGCCGCGACGATATCCCCGATGGGTGGCAGCGGCGCAATCTGCGGGTACAGCTCCGCGGGCAGGTGCACGTGCGAGCGCCGGTCATAGGCGTGAAATTCGAACATTTTCGCAATACGGCTCTGCGCCGGCGTCCGTCGCCGGCGGAACGGAGGACATACTAGCGACTGATCTTTTCGAAATCACGCGGCCTCCGCCGGGCTACCTCATTAGCGGCTTTGCCTTGAGGACCCGCGCAGGTAAAGTCCGCGCCGACAGCGACAAGCGCAACGCCCTTCGGTGTCGGCTTGACCTGCCCGAGCCCGATCCCGTCGCGCAGCAATGGCGGCCTAAGGGGGAGCGATGAACCGGCGGGGGCGTCAGTATCGTCTACTGATCTACAGCCACGACTCCTTCGGCCTTGGCCATCTCCGCCGCTGCCGGACGATTGCCCACGCCCTCGTGGGCCATCGCACCGACATTTCGGTACTCATCCTCTCTGGTTCGCCAATCATCGGCAGCTTCAGCTTCCGCAACCGCGTCGACTTCGTCCGCATCCCCGGCGTCATCAAGCTCCGTCGCGGCGAATACACGCCGCTAAACCTCGAAATCGGGATTGACGAGATCCTTGCCCTGCGGGCGTCGATCATCCGGCATACAGCCGAAGCCTTCGCACCGGACCTCTTTCTCGTCGACAAGGAGCCCTGGGGACTGCGCGGCGAGGTCCGCGACACGCTCGGCGCACTCAAGGCCCGCGGCACGCGTTTGGTTCTCGGCTTGCGCGACGTGATGGATGAGCCGAAGCGGCTTGCGGCCGAGTGGCGGCGAAAGCGAGCCGTGCCAGCGCTCAGCGACGTCTACGATGACATCTGGATCTATGGCCTGCCGCAGATCTGCAAACCGCTATCCGCCATTGACCTCTCGACCGAAACGGCCGCAAAAGTCAGCTACACGGGCTACCTGCGACGAAGGCCGTCGCCAAAGGATCATCCTCAATCCCTGCCCTCGCCGATTACCGGAAAGCCGTATCTTCTGGTCACAACCGGAGGCGGCGGTGATGGAGCGTTGATCGTCGACTGGGTTCTACGCGCGTACGAACATGATCCCGATCTGCCTTACCCGGCGCTCTTGGTGCTCGGCCCATTCATGCGCTCGGCGCTGCAGGCGGACTTTCTTGCCAGGGTCGAGCGGCTGAAGAACGTCTTTGCTATCACTTTCGATGCCGCCGTTGAGAACCTGATGGTCAACGCCGCCGGCATTGTCGCGATGGGCGGATACAACACTTTCTGTGAGATTCTGTCGTTCGACAAGCCCGCGCTTATCGTGCCGCGAACGACGCCAAGAATGGAGCAATTCCTCCGAGCCTCGCGGGCCGAGGCCCTGGGACTCATCACCATGCTGGTTGCCGACGGTGACCGGAGCGCGGAGGCGATGGCGGCTCGCCTGTCCGATCTGCCAAGTCAGCCAAAACCGTCGGCGGTACGGATGCCGGCGCTTCTTGACGGCTTGTCGGTCATTCAGGAGACGGTGGATGCGATCCTTATGGAGCCGCGCCGCCCCGCCGTCCGACTGGCCATCGCCGGCCGTCCGGGATAAGCCCCATGGCCAAAGCGGTCGCGTTCGTGCTGAAAGGCTATCCTCGTCTTTCGGAAACGTTCATCGCCCAGGAAATCCGTGAACTCGAACGATGCGGCCTCGACATCCGGCTCTTCTCTTTGCGCCGTCCGACCGACCATACGGTTCACCCGATCCATCTCGAGATCGCTGCGCCGGTGGTCTATCTTCCGGAGTACCTGCGTGAGGAACCGCGTCGGGTTTTGCGAGCGTGGCGATCGGCGCGGCGGATGGATGGCTACCCGGCAGCCCTGGCCACGTGGCGTCACGACTTCCGGCGCCAGCCGACGGCAAACCGGGCGCGTCGGTTTGGCCAGGCAGCGGTGCTTGCCGCCGAGCTTCCCGACGGCATCGAGCATCTTCATGCCCACTTTCTCCATACCCCGGCGTCGGTCACCCGCTATGCGGCGATGATGCTTGGCCTGCCGTGGAGCGCCTCGGCGCATGCGAAGGATATCTGGACCATTCCTGACTGGGAGAAACGCGAAAAGCTCAGGGACTGCCGCTGGTTGGCGAGCTGCAGCCGCGTCAACGCGGAACATCTCGTCGGCCCATGCAGCGGACGTCGATCGCGTCCGGCTAATTTACCACGGTCTTGACCTGGCCCGTTTCGCGCCGTCGCCTCTACTGCCGGATGTTCAACGTGGTCACCGCGACGGCAGCGACCAGCGCGATCCTGCGATCCTGGTTTCGGTCGGCCGGGCCGTGGAGAAGAAGGGCTACGACGTGCTGATCGAGGCTCTGCGCCGGCTACCCGACGGACTTCACTGGCGATTGATCCATATCGGCGACGGTGTGCGGCTGGCGAACCTTAAACAGCTCGCGGCTTCGGCCGGCCTAGCTTCCAGGATTGACTGGCAAGGCGCGCAGCCGCAAGGCGAGGTTCTCGCAGTCCTCCGCGCGGCGGACCTTTTTGTCCTTGCCGCGCGCATCGCCCGCGACGGCGATCGGGACGGGCTTCCCAACGTCCTGCTCGAAGCACAAAGCCAAGGCTTGGCCTGCGTGTCATCCCGGGTGTCCGCGATCCCCGAGTTGATCGAGCACGGCCGGACAGGGCTCCTTGTGCCGCCTGGGGAGCCGGCGCCTCTGGCCGAAGCACTCGCTGGCCTCATCCGCGATCCAGACATGCGGGCGCGCTTGGGGCGCGCAGGATTGCGCCGGGTTCACACCAGTTTCGCCATGAGCCAAGGGATCGAGCAGCTCGCCGCCTTGTTCGGCCTCAACCATTCGCAAATCGCGTGCGCATCGCTTTCTACGCCCCGATGAAGCCGGCCTGCGATCCACGGCCCTCGGGCGACCGGCGGATGGCGCGGTTTCTCATCGCCGCGCTCGCGCGTGCCGGATTTTCGGTCGAGACCGCAAGTCGCTTCTCCAGCTTCGATCTGGCCGGCGACAACGAGCGGCAACGGCGCCTCGGCGTGCTCGGCGGACGCATCGCCGCGTCGCTGATCCGACGCTATGAACAGCGCGAGGAAAACGAGCGGCCGGACCTCTGGTTTACGTATCATCTCTATCACAAGGCGCCGGACTGGCTCGGCCCCGCCGTCAGCCGCGCGCTGAACATCCGTTACGTTGTTGCCGAGGCTTCGTCCGCGCCAAAGCAACGCGGCGGACCGTGGGCCACAGGACACGCCGCCGCTGACGGCGCCATCGCCGAAGCCGATCTCATCTTCAACCTCAACCCCGCAGACGCTCCGGCGGTCCGGCTGCTGCTTGCGGATCCGGGGCGGCTCATCCCGTTTGCGCCTTTTATCGATACACGCACCGACTACGAGGTTACCGCTTCCAGTCGCCGCCGCGCTCGCGCCGCCCTCGCCCGTCGCTACTCCTTCATCGACGATGCGACGCCCTTGTTGCTCTGCGTCGCAATGATGCGCGCGGGCGACAAGCTCGCCTCCTACCAATGCCTCGGCCGCAGCCTTGGACTTTTGAACGATCGGCCGTGGCGCCTCTGCGTGGTCGGTGACGGGCCGGCTCGCAACGCCGTCCGCGCCGCACTGGCGCCGCTCGGCGGCCGGGTCGTAAACCTCGGCTTGTGTGAGGGTTCGCGGCTCGCCAGCGTCTATGCCGCGGCTGACCTCTACGTCTGGCCTGCCATCGGCGAGGCATACGGCATGGCACTGCTCGAGGCTCAGGCCGCTGGACTGCCGGTCGTCGCCGGACGCACCGGCGGCGTCGCCGGCATCGTCGCCCACGGCCAGAGCGGCCTAGTGGTTCCGTGCGGTGAACCGCAAGCAATGGCTGCGGCCATCCGCCACCTCCTCGCCAACCCAGCGCGCCGGATCGCAATGGCCAAGGCGGCACGCCGGAGGGCCAGACGCCATCATGATCTTGCGGCCGCGGCGGCACGACTTCGGACCCACCTATCGGCACTCTTGGCAAGAACCTGACAATGAGCCGACGGGTGATGTTCTACGTCCAGCATCTCCTCGGCATCGGCCATCTCAAACGCGCCTCAATCCTCGCCGAGGCGATGAGCAAGGTCGGCCTCTCGGTGTCCGTCGTCCTCGGCGGCCCACCGGTCGAGGGCATCGACTTCGCCGGGTGCACAAGCATCGCGCTGCCGCCGGTACGCGCCGCCGACGCTGACTTTTCTACCCTGGTCGACGAAGCGGACCGTCCAATTGACGATGCTTGGCGCGAATCGTCGCCGATCCCGGCTTCTCGGCGCGGTTGCCAGCTTGCGGCCGGATCTGATCTGTAATCGAGATGTTCCCGTTCGGCCGCCGACAGTTCCTCTTCGAACTGATGCCGTTGCTTGAAGCGGCTCGCATGGCGACGCCTCGTCCCTGGATCGTCTCCTCCGTCCGCGACATTCTGGTGCGCAAATCCGCCGAGCGCGCCCGCGAGATGGTCCGTCTCGCTGCCGCGTATTTCGATCGGATCCTGGTCCACTCGGACCCATCGGTCGTCCGTCTGGACCAGAGCCTGCCGGAGATCGGCGCTGTCGCCGACCGCCTCGTCTACACCGGCTATGTTGCCGACGCACGGGCGGCAACGCTGCGGCTTCATGACCGAATCTGCCGGCCGCAACGAGGTGATCGTCACGGTCGGCGGCGGCGCCGTCGGCGAGCCGCTCCTGCGCGCAGCCCTGGCCGCCCGTCCATTGACCCGTCTTGCCGATCATGTCTGGCGGCTCATCTGCGGACCGAACCTGCCGGCTGAAATCACCGCCGACCTTTACCGACGGCAGGTTCCGGGCGTTGTCGTCGAGCTCTGGCGCGATGATCTGCCGGTGCTGCTGCGCAACGGCGTTCTCTCGCTGTCGCAAGCCGGCTACAATACCGTCGTTGGTGTCCTGCAGGCAAAGGCGCGGGCGGTATTGGTGCCGTTTGCGATCCTCAACGAGACTGAGCAGGCAGACAGGGCGCGGGCGTTCGCGGAACGAGGGTCGCTCACGGTGGTCGGGTTGAACGCGCTTGCAGAAGATGCGGCGGCGAAAGCGCTGGCCGCGGCAATTGACCGGGCGCTGGCCGTCCCGCTGCCCGGCAACGACACCGTCGATCTGGATGGCGCCGAAAGAACAGCACGGATCCTGAAAGGCCTGGCGGATCGTCGGGCAGACCGGTGAGAGCGTCCGGCGGATGAAAGCATGGATGACCCTGAACGACGAACTTGACCGATGGGCGGACAGCGGCGCCACTGCAACCCTGTGGTGGCGAGATGACGACGCCACCCACGCCAGCCCCGCCCTGGATCGTCTGCTCGCGATCGCCGAACGTGCCGGCGTGCCGGTTGCGCTCGCCGTCATACCGCGCGACATCGATGCCGGCTTGACGACCAGGCTCGATGATTGCGAACAAACTTCAGTGCTGCAACATGGCTGGAGCCACGCCAATCATGCGCCGGAGGGCGAGCGCGATGAGGAGTTTGGGCCGCACCGCCCGGTCCCGGTCATGCTCGCAGAGCTGGCCGAGGGGTGGCGCCGCACCGCCTTCCTGCCGCGGAGCCTGCCTGTGCTCGTTGCACCGTGGAACCGCATGAACGAAGGCATGCTGGGCGAACTGCCCAAGGCCGGTCTCGCTGCCGTTTCGACACTGGGCCCACGCGTCAGCGCCGAACCGGCGCCGGGTGTCCGCCAGACCAACGTCCATGCCGACATCGTCGATTGGTCGGGACATCGCGGTTTCGTCGGCGAAGCGGCGGCTGTTGGCCAGATCGTCAACCATCTTCGCCAGCGTCGCACCGGTGCTGTAGACGCTAGTGAGCCGACCGGGCTGATGACCCACCACCTGTTCCACGACGCCGGCTGCTGGTGGTTCGTCGAGGAGTTTCTGCGCCGCGTACGGGCGCACCCGGGAGCCTCCTGGATTCCGGCTCGGAACGCCTTCTGGCCATGAGCGGATTAGACCGCGGCAGCGTGAGCGACATTCTGCAGGTTCGCGATCTGCAGGTAGAATTTCGAACACAAGGCGGGATCGTGCGCGCTGTCGACGGCCTTTCGTTCCGGCTGAAGCCGGGCTCGGCTGTCGCATTGGTTGGGGAATCCGGTTCAGGCAAGTCCGTGACGGCGCAGGCCATCCTCGGCCTCCTGCCGCGCACCGCGCGGATCACCGGCGGCGAGATCCGCCTCGCCGATCCGAACGTCCCCGGCGGCGTCATCGATCTGGCCCGGCTCGACGCGAACTCGCGGCGCTTCCGGTCCGTGCGCGGCAATCGGATCTCGATGATTTTCCAGGAGCCGATGTCGTCGCTGTCGCCACTGCATACGGTCGGCGATCAGGTCAGCGAGGCCCTGTTCCTGCACCGGCGGATGAGTCGGAGGGACGGTCGGGCGGTGACCATCGATATGCTTCGACTCGTCGGCTTCCCCGATCCGGAGCATGCCTACGCGGCCTATCCGTTCGAATTTTCCGGCGGGCTGCGCCAGCGCGCGATGATCGCCATGGCGCTGATCTGCCGCCCGGCCATTCTCATCGCCGATGAGCCGACCACAGCGCTCGACGTGACGATCCAGGCCCAGATCCTCAAGCTCATTGTCGACCTTCAGGCCGAACTCGAGATGGCCCTGCTGCTGATCACCCACGACCTCGGCGTGGTCGCGAATGTCGCCGAAGAGGTCGTCGTCATGTATCGCGGCCGGGTGATGGAAAGCGGCGTGCTCGGCGATATTTATGCCGGGCCGCGCCACCCATACCTCAAGGCGCTGCTGCGCGCCGTGCCGCACTTCGATATGAAGCCCGGGGAGCGGCTCGTCCCTTTGCGCGAAATCCGACATCACGCCGGTCATCTGCTCGCGCCGCGACCGGTCGCCGATCCCACCGGCGGTGCTCCTGTGCCATCCGACGCCCCGCTGCTCGAAGTGCGGAACCTGACCAAGACCTTCGCGACGCGCGCCCGGACTGGCGGGTTCGGCTTCGGCGCCACCGTGCCGGTCACCGTCGTTGACGGTGTCAGCTTCAAGGTCCCCCGCGGTGGCTGCCTCGGCTTGGTCGGCGAAAGCGGCTGCGGCAAGACGACCGTCAGCAAGATCGTCATGCGCGCGATCGGCGCCGACGCAGGAGAGGTGCTGTACAACGACGGCAACCGGCTTGTCGACGTGCTTGCCCTCAACGGCGACGCACTCATCGCCTTTCGCCGCAAGATCCAGTACGTGTTCCAGGATCCCTTCAGTTCGCTCAATCCGCGAATGACGGTCTTCGACATTATCAGCGAACCGCTCGTCGTCCATGGCGAGCGGGACGCGGCCTACCGCCGGGAAATGGTCTGCGAACTGATGAGCGTCGTCGGCCTCGACCCGCGGCACCTGAGCCGCTACCCCCACAGCTTCTCCGGCGGCCAGAGACAGCGGATCGGCATCGCCCGGGCGCTGGCGCTCAAGCCGGAGATCGTCATCTGCGACGAACCGGTCTCAGCTCTCGATGTCTCCGTGCAGGCGCAGATCCTCAATCTGCTGAAGGATCTGCAAAAGACCCTCGGTTTGACCTACCTGTTCATTTCGCACAACCTCGCGGTCGTCGATTATATGGCTGATACGATCGCCGTCATGTGCGCCGGCGTTATCGTCGAACAGGCGCCCCGCGAAATCCTGTTCCGCAACCCCGTCCATCCGTACACCCACGCCCTTCTGGCGGCGGTTCCCTATCCGGATCCTAAGCGTCAGCTCGACTTCGAAAAGCTGATGGACGGTCGTGCTTCCAGGCCGTCCGCCTGGCCGCCGCCGTTCAATGTCGGCGGCAATGGCTCAGCCGACCTGTACCACATTGGCGGCGACCACTTCGTCCGAGCGCATGGCCGTCCAGGTCCGGCATAGAGAGGGTTGGAATATGACGCGAGCTGGTGGTGTTGCGCATCTTTGTCGCGCGGTTCTATTACTACTCGCACTCGCTGGACTGGTTGGCCTCGCGCAGGCCGGCGCCGAATCGGCCTCCGCAGCCCCCGAGGAACCGCCAGCGCTGGCCGCCAGGATCGCAAACGGGACGCTGCCGCCGCTGAATGAACGTCTCCCGCAACCGCCTCTGGTCGTTCCGTTCGATTCTGCCGGTCTTGAGGCCGGACGCTACGGCGGCACCCTGCGAATGCTCGCCGGAGTGCCCAAGGACACGCGGATGATGGGCGTCTACGGCTATGCTCGCCTCGTCGGCTACGACACCAGCTGGACACTGAAGCCGGACATCCTCGAGCGCTTTGAGATCGAAGACAACCGCGTCTTCACCTTTCATCTCCGCAAGGGGCACAAGTGGTCGGACGGCCAGCCATTTACGAGCGCGGACTTTCGCTTCTACTGGGACGACGTCGCCAACAATCCGCAGCTTTCTCCAGGCGGGCCGCCTCAGTTCATGCTCGCCGACGGCAAGCCGCCGCGCGTCGAGATCATCGACGAAACCACGGTGCGCTATAGTTGGGACGCGCCCAACTTCGACTTCCTGCCCGCGATCGCCGGTTCGCGGCCCGAGTACATATATCTGCCGGCGCACTACCTCAAGGCGTTCCACGCCAAGTATGCCGAAGCAAAGGCGCTTGACGACCAGGTCAAAGCCGCCGGCCAGCGGGACTGGACCGCCCTTTTCTACAACAAGGGCCGGCCCTACCAGAACGACAACCCGGACCTGCCGAGCCTGGACCCTTGGGTCCTGGAAACGCCGCCGCCTTCGAGCCGCTTCGTCTTCATCCGCAATCCCTACTTTCACCGTATCGATCCGCAAGGTCGCCAGCTTCCCTACATCGACGCGGTGGGCCTCTCGGTCGTCAACGCTTCGCTCATCCCGGTAAAGACGGCAGCCGGCGACGCTGATCTGCAGGCCCGGGGCCTGGGTTTCCAGAACATCGCCGTGCTCAAGCAGGGTGAGCAGCGCAACAACTTCAGTGTCCGGCTGTGGACCTCGGCTCGCGGCTCCGAGGTGGCGCTGTTTCCGAACCTTAACGTCGACGATCCGACATGGCGTGCGTTGATGCGCGAGACGAACTTTCGCCGCGCCCTGTCGCTGGCGATCGATCGCGCTGAGATCAGCCAGGTCATCTACTTCGGTCTGGCCAAGGGCGCTCAGGACACCGTGCTCCCCGCGAGCCCGCTGTTTGAGCCCGCGTATGCCGAAGCCTGGACCGCCTACGACATCACCGAAGCGAACAGGCTGCTCGACGGTCTTCGCCTTCCGCGCGACGGCGATAACGGCCCCCGCCGCTTTGTCGATGGGCGCCCACTGGATCTGGTCGTGGAAACCGCCGGCGAGGACCAGACGCAGGTCGACGTCCTTCAACTGGTCCGCAACTCGTGGGCCAAAATCGGCGTCAACCTGCTGATAAAGCCGGAACAGCGAGAATTATTTCGCAACCGGATCTTCTCCGGCGCTGCGCAGATGGCAGTCTGGACCGGCCTGGAGAACGCGCTGGCGACGGCGGAGACGCCGCCGCGCGAACTGGCGCCGACCAGCCAACAACAGCTCTCCTGGCCGAAATGGGGACAATACGTAGAGACCGATGGCCGCTCGGGCGAGCCGGTCGACCTTCCCGCCGCAAGCGCACTATCGCAGCTGTATAAGGACTGGGCGAAGGCGGACAGCGATGAGACGAGGGCGACGGTCTGGCACGAGATGCTGCGGATCCGCGCCGAAGAGCTGTTTTCCATCGGGGTCGTCCGGGACGTGCCGCAGCCGGTGGTGGTCAACAACGCCCTGCACAACGTTCCGCAGAAGGGGATCTACAACTGGGAGCCCGGGGCCTATTTCGGAGTTTACCATCCCGAGACCTTCTGGTTCGGGGACGCGGAGGACCGATCGGCAACGCGCTAGATCAACCTGCCGTCGAATGGGCGTCCTGGAGGGTGCAAAGTTGATCAATCTTCTGGTTGTAAAGGATCGTGCCTACGTCCCATCGGGCTCGGGATGCGGTGGCGCCCCACCATGGTGAACTACCTCGTGCGACGCCTTTTGACGATGATCCTCACGCTCCTTGCGATCAGCGCGCTGATTTTCGTCATCATCCAACTGCCTCCGGGCGACTATCTGTCCAGCCTCATGGCTGAGCTTCAGGCCCAGGGCGAAACGGTCGCGGGCGACAAGATCGAGTATCTTCGCCACCAGTATGGACTTGATCGGCCGATGATCGAGCAGTACGCGCTCTGGGTATTCGGCCTGCTCCGGGGCGATCTCGGCTATTCCTTCGAATATAACCGACCAGTGGCCGAGGTCGTCGGCGACCGCCTGTTTCTGACCGTGATGCTGAACGTCGCCACCGTTATTTTCATTTACGTCGTTTCGTTCCCGATCGGCATCTACTCCGCGACCCACCAGTACAGCTGGGGCGACCACGGCCTGACCTTCCTCGGCCTGCTCGGCCTGGCGACGCCGAATTTTCTGCTGGCGTTAATCTTGATGTATCTCGCCAACGTCATGTTCGGCACCTCCATAGGAACACTGATGGACGAGCGCTACATCAACGCGCCGTGGTCGGTCGCCAAGGCGCTCTCGGTCCTCGCCCACCTGTGGGTGCCGGTGCTGGTGATCGGTACCTCGGGCACCGCTGGGATGATCCGCCGCCTGCGAGCCAACCTGCTCGACGAGCTGCAAAAACAGTATG
This sequence comes from uncultured Alphaproteobacteria bacterium, assembly GCA_963789785.1. GTDB lineage: Bacteria > Pseudomonadota > Alphaproteobacteria > Rhodospirillales > Defluviicoccaceae > JAEULH01. The sequence goes on from CAWBNC010000003.1 coordinate 99,583, forward strand.
TCGTCACCGGACGGGCGAAGGGACTACCGCCCGGTCGGTTGCTGACCAGATACCCGCTGCGAATGGCGCTCAATCCGTTCATCGCCGACATCGGTGCGCTCCTGCCGAACGTGGTTTCGGGCTCGGTCATCGTCTCGGCGGTGATGTCGCTACAGACGACCGGTCCGATGCTCTTGCGAGCGCTGCAAAGCCAGGACATGTACCTCGCGGGCTCCTTTCTGATGTTCCTCGGCGTGCTGACCGTCGTCGGCATGTTTGTCTCCGATCTTCTGCTCGTGGTGCTCGACCCGCGCATCCGCATCGAGGGCCGATCGGTGCGATGAACGGGGATCGCCTACCGCATTACGTATCGGATGCGCCGTTCGATATCGAGACGGTCGATAGCCTGACGCCCGAACAGGAGCGCTACTTTCTCGCCTCCCAGTGGCGGCTGATGTGGTGGCGGTTTCGCCGCCACAAGGTTGCGATGGCAGCGGCGATCGTCCTTGCGGTGGCATACGGCGGTATCATCGTCTGCGAGTTTCTTGCCCCCTACAGCCTGGAGAGCCGCAACACCGGCTTTATCTACGCGCCCCCTCAACGCGTCCGGCTGTTCCACGAGGGCCGGCTGATCGGCCCGTTCGTCTACGGCCTTAACTACCGCCTTAACCTCGAAACGCTGCAACGCGAATACGCTGTCAATCGCTCGGATGTGCAACCGATCCGCTTTTTCTGCAGCGGTGACGCTTACTCCTTCTGGGGCGTTGTTCCGGGCCGCTTGCACCTCTTGTGCCCCGCCAAAGGTGGGGCGCTGTTTCTCCTCGGCACCGATCGGCTTGGCCGCGACATCCTCTCGCGCATCCTCTACGGCGCGCGCATTTCGCTGACTGTGGGCCTGATCGGAATCGCCATCAGCTTCACGCTTGGGATCTCCATCGGCGGCGCCGCCGGCTACTTCGGCGGCTGGATCGACAGCGTCGTCCAGCGGATCATCGAGATCCTCCGCTCGCTGCCCGAGTTGCCGCTGTGGATGGCGCTATCGGCAGCCGTGCCGGTAACATGGAGTCCGATCCTCGTCTATTTCGCCATCACCATCATTCTTGGCCTTCTCGACTGGCCCGGCCTGGCCCGCGCCGTCCGCTCCAAGCTGCTCGCGCTGCGCGAGGAGGATTTCTGTACCGCCGCGCGGCTGATGGGCGCCCGCCCCAGCCGGATCATCGGCCGGCACCTCCTGCCGAACTTCATGAGCCACCTGATCGCTTCCGCGTCGCTGTCGATCCCGACAATGATCCTGGGCGAGACCGCGCTAAGCTTTCTCGGCCTGGGTTTGCGCCCCCCGGTGACCAGCTGGGGCGTGCTGCTCACGGAGGCGCAGAACATCGAGGCTGTTGTGCTCTACCCGTGGTTGCTGCTGCCAATGGTGCCGGTGATCATCACCGTGCTCGCCTTCAACTTTTTCGGCGACGGATTGCGCGACGCAGCCGATCCGTACGAGTAACGCTCTCCGCTTGGATGGTCACGGCCGAACCCAGACGCCACCCAGTCGACGGTCATCGGCCAGTCGTCAGAGCCGAGGATCACCGGGTAGCGACCCTCCCCGGCCATACAAATTAAAGGTATAATCACACGTAGTGATCAATTAAAAGTTGTTGCGACCGGCGTCAATCTACAGGCTCGTTCGTCAACTGCTTCCTCTGCGTCAAATTTGCGGCTATAATTCGCCGTTGTGGGGAAGGGTGCCACAGTGGGTCATGTCCCATGGTGCCAAGGCGGTGACTAAGCGGATTGCGGCCATAGTCGTGGCCGCAGCTATGGTGATTGGGCTCACGGGCTATTCCGGCCGCGCGGGCACCCACGCCGACAACCGCGACGACAGCCTCAGCGGCTCGGACGCTGAAGAGCCTCATGAGCATTTCGCTATAGCCGACGCGGCCAAGCTTGATAAAGGCGCGGCGTCGGTCGCCTATCATAGCCTAGTCGACCTCATGCTGCGGGGATATGCGGTCTCGGCCGAGCCGGCAGCGCGGCGCTACATGAGCTGGCGACGCTTCAACGACGCCCCTTATCCGTCTGCCGCTCACGGCAATCGCTACGTCAACAATTATGCCAACGCAAAAGCTGCGGCGGCGGGGTACGGCCGATCGGGCAGCAGGATGCCGCGCGGAGCGATTGTCGTCAAGGACAGCTTCACCGCGAGCGAGAGGGGCCATTTATGGCCCGGCGCGCTCTTTATCATGGAAAAACTGGCTGACGCTTCCAGCCCGCAAACCGCCGACTGGCGCTATGTGATGATCATGCCGGACGGCAGCACCTTCGGCAACTCGCAAGTCGATGCCACTAAAATGGCCTTCTGCCACGTCTGTCATGCTGCCCGAGCCAGCGACGACTACCTATTCTTCGTTCCCGAAGGTGCAACAGCAATGCCGGCGCCCGCAGGCACTGCAGCGGGCGGAACGCCCTAAGCAACCACGGGCGGTCCGTGTGCCGGCCCAACGAGCCGGCAGATCTTGCCCGCCAGCCGGCGCTTGTTGCCGCATGCGGTTGGCGACCCACCGGGGCTCCGCTTCACCACACCTTAATCCGCGCGGGTTTTTCTATCTCCGTGCGTGGCACACCTTTCGCAACCACCTACGCGAGCAGAGGACGCAGCGGTTGAGGATTTGCATGTCGATGACGCTGAGACCCGGCCGGGAGCGGCGCCGAAAGGGCTTCACCCGCAAGCGGCACGGCGCCCGTTGGCGAGGCTGCCTGGCCATGAGCGGGCTCGTGATCATGCTCGTGACCGGCATCGCCGCGCAGGCTGCGGCCTCGCGGATCAAGGACCTGGTCGACTTTGAAGGCGTCCGGGCTAACCAGCTCGTCGGCTACGGCTTGGTCGTCGGTCTGAACAAGACCGGCGACACCTTGAAGGACGGCGGCTTTACCAAGCAAAGCCTGCAGTCGATGCTCAATCGTCTGGGTGTCAAACCCACGGACAAGGGCCTGACCTCCAAGAACGTCGCCGCGGTCATGGTCACAGCCAGCCTGCCGCCATTCGCCCGTCAGGGCGGCCGGATCGACGTTACCGTGTCGGCCCTCGCCGATGCGTCCAGCCTCGTCGGCGGCACGCTTCTGGTCACACCCCTGCTGGGCGCCGATGGTGAAGTCTATGCCGTGGCCCAGGGACAGGTCGCGGTCGGCGGATTCGCGGCCACCGGTGCGGCCGAGAGCGTGACCAAGGGCGTGCCGACTTCGGGGCGGATTGCTGCCGGCGCAATCGTCGAACGCGAAGTCGGGTTCGCCATGGCCAACATGGACTCCGTTCGCCTGAGCCTCCGCAACCCGGACTTCACCACCGCCCGACGCATCGCGCAGGCAATCAATGCTTTTCTGAAAGAGCCGGCGGCACGACCGAGCGATCTTTCGACCGTGCAGATTACCGTTCCAGAGGCCTACAGCCGTAGCGTCGTCAACCTGCTTACCGACATCGAACAGCTTCGCGTCGAACCGGACCAGCCGGCGCGGGTTCTCATTGACGAACAGTCCGGCATCATTGTCATGGGCGAAAACGTGCGGGTCAGCACCGTCGCCATCGCGCAGGGAAACCTGACGATCCGGATCACCGAGACGCCGCAGGTGTCGCAGCCGCGACCCTTCGCCGACGGCGCGACCGCTATTGTCCCGCGCACGGAGGTGGCGGTCGACGAATCCGGAACGAAGCAGCTCGGCATCGTCTCCTCGGGGGTCACCCTGCAGGATCTGGTCGATGGGCTCAACGCGCTCGGCATCGGCCCGCGCGACCTGATCGCGATCCTCCAGGCGATCAAGGCGGCCGGCGCCCTGCAGGCTGAAATCGAGGTCATGTGATGACCGAAAGCGTGAGAAACAGCGTCGCGATGGCAGGGCCAGCCAAGGCGGCGCAAATCGCACCGGCAGCGCCGAAAAGCTCCATGAACCCGGAGCAGCTCCGCCGCGCGGCGAGCGAGTTCGAGGCATTCTTCCTCGCCAGGGCGCTGGAGCCGATGTTTGAAGGCATCGCAACCGAAGCACCGTTCGGCGGCGGCATGGCCGAGACGATGTGGCGCTCGCTGCTCGTCGACGAATACGGAAAGGCTTTTGCTAGGTCCGGAGGTATCGGCATCGCCGACGCCATGGTCCGCGACCTGGTGAGCCTTCAGGAAAACACGCCCGCACCCGACGCCGCGTCGACCCTGTCCGCCCCCTCGGGCTCCCCTTCACCACGCGATTCGGAGATGACGCACCCATGACCAGCCTGGAAGGCAACGTTGCTATGACCGACACCGCGGCGTCGGGCGCCGCCGCGCTCGCCGCCCTCGATCGCCTTGCTGACGTACTCGCGCGCGAGAACGCCGCCCTACGCGCTCGGGACGTTCGTGCGGTGGAAACTCTTGCGGAGGAGAAGCGAGCCGCCGCCGATGAGTGCGAACGCCTTGTTTCAAGCTCCGCGGCAAGCCGGGAGACAGGCGGCGCGGCCCGTTCCCCGGAGGACGCGCTTCTCTCCGTCAGAACTCGGCTCGCTGCCCTTCTGGAGGAGAACCAGTGGCGCCTGCGCGTCGCCAGGCAGGCGAACCAGCGCCTTGTCGAGACCATCGCTGCGGCGGCCCAGGCGCAGGCTCCGGGCGCCGGCGCCTACGCCAGTGACGGACGCAAGGATTTCACGCGCGGCCGCAATAGCAATCCGCCGGCGCTGACATTCAGCCGCTTCTTGTAAGACGGCCGAATTCTTGTAAGACGGAAGGAGAGTATCATGGCCGGAGATCTGAGTTCCGCGCTACGTACGGCGTCGAGCGGCTTGCTTGCCAACCAGCGCGCGCTGGATGCCGTCGCCAACAATGTCGCCAACGTCAACACACCCGGCTTCTCCCGCAAGAACGTGCGCTTCGAGAGCCGGGCGCTGAACGGCGGCGGCGTCGGCGTCGAGCTCGGCCCGCTCATGCGAACGATCGACGAAGGCCTGCTTAAAAGTATTCGTCTTGAGCGCGGAGAGCTTGGCGCGCTGTCTGTCCAGAACGACTATTTTTCCCGCGTTTCCGATCTGTTCGGTAGCCCCGAGAGCAACACCTCCCTAAGCCACCGACTGGCCGACTTCGACGGCGCAATCCGCTCTTTGGCTCTCGCGCCGCACGACCTTATCGAGCAGCGCGAAGTCGTCCGCCGCGCCGGCGACGTCACTCTGGCCCTGAGCCACTCCACCGATACCATCCAGACGCTTCGCGCCGACGCCGACGCCGCGATTGCCCAGACGGTCGAGGAGATCAACGGCCTCGTCGCCCGCCTTGCCGACCTGACCGCAAACATCGTTCGCGATACGGCTGTCGGCCGCGAGACCGGCGATGCGGAGGATCAGCGCGACCGTTCGCTCGATCGTCTGGCCGAGCTCCTCGACATCCGAGTCTTCCCCCGCAGCGGCGGCGATATCGCCATTCTCACCTCCAGCGGTCGCACTCTTCTGGACGGCACGGCCGCGCCGATCAGCCACGATCGCGTCACGCTCGTCGACGCCACCTCGACCTACGCCGGCGGCGCGTTCGGTGCGATCATCATCGGCAGCGGCGCCACGGCCAAGGACGTCACCGACGGAGATCCGCGGCGGCAGACTGGCCGGGCTGATCGAAATGCGCGATGCAATCCTGCCGGATCTGCAGAGCACGCTCGACACCCTCGCCGCCGGGCTTCGCGACGGTCTGAACGCAGCGCATAACGCGGGCCTGCCCTACCCCGGCCTGACCCGGCTCGACGGCACCCGCCAGTTCACCGAGCCGGCGCAACAGACCGTCACTTTTGCCGCGGGCGGCGACAGCCGTCTGGTGCTTTTCGATAGCGCCGGCAATGAGGTTCGCTCGACCTCGGTCCGCGCGCTGATCGGCGGCGCCGGCACCACCATCACCAACCTGGCCGCCCAGATCGACGGCTGGCTCGGCGCCGACGGTTCGGCCGCGGTCGTCGACGGCGCCCTGCAGATCCGCGTCAGCGCGAGCGGACGCGCGCTCGGTATTCGCGACGAGGCGGGTACCGCTCCGGGCAGCGCCGCGCAGCCTGCGAGCATCGCCTTCGACGCCGATGCCGATGGTCAGACCGACGAAACCGTGGCCGGCTTTTCAGCCTTCTTCGGTCTCAACGACCTCTTCGTCGACCAGTCCCCGACCACCGCACACGCTTCGGCCGTCCTCGCCGCCGATTTCACCGCAACGGCCGCGACGCTCAATTTCCGCACTGCTGCCGGCGCGCTCGGCACTCCGTTCGCCATCGCTGCCGGTGACGATCTAGCCACGGTCGCAGCGAAGATCAACGCGGCCACAGGCCTCGAGGCCGACCTTGTGCCCGAAGGCAACGGCATCCGACTGCGCCTATCGGCAACCGATGGCGCAGCGTTCACCGTGACCGAGGATCCCGGCGCCGGCGATACCCTGCTCGAGGATCTCGCCCTGACCACGGCAATCGCCGGTCTTGCGGGTCGCGTTGGCGTGCGTTCCGATATCGTCGCCGCGCCGCAAAAGCTTTCCCGCGGCGCCATCCAGTGGGATCCGGGGCAGGGCGCCGCCGGGGGCTATCGCACCGGAATCGCCGACCAGACGACCGTCAACGCGCTTGCCGCCGCGTTCGCCGACAGCGCCGTCTTTGCCGACAGCGGTACGCTCGGCACCGTCGAGACCACGCTCGGCGGGTACGCGACGGCCATCCTCGGCGATGTCGCCGGGAGGACCAGTGGGCACACAACATTGACGGCGGAGCGCGGCGAGCTTGTCGACAGCCTTCAGGCCAAGTCGGACAACCTGCGCGGCGTCAACCTCGACGAGGAGATGGCGGACCTGATGGTCTTCGAGCAGGCCTACGCCGCCTCGGCCCGAGTGTTCGGCGTGATCAAGGACATGTTCGACACGCTCGAGCGGATGCTCGGTTAACGCGCCGACGCCTTAGTGGTTGCAAACCAGGAAAGCATGAAACGATGAGCCGCATTGCCACACTCGCCGCCAGCAATACCCTGCTCGACCTCATGTCAAAGGTGCAGGACCGGCTTCAGGATCAGCAGGTTCAGGTTACGACCGAAAAGGCCGCCCAGACCTATGCCGGCATTGCGCCGAAAGCCGGCCGGCTGGTCTCGCTGGAGACCACCAGAGCGGCGATCGGCCGCAGCATCGACAACAACGCGATCATGCAGACCCGGCTGGAGGCGACCGACACGGCGGTCGAGGCGATGGGCGGGACGATGCGCGACTTTCGCGCCGTGCTGCTCGATCTCGCCGCCAACCAGCCGCTCGACGAGGCCCATATCGGCGCCGTGCAGGACTGGGCGTTTCGCGCCCTGAAGGACATGGAGAGTTATCTCAATACCGAGGTCAACGGCCGCTTTCTCTTCGCCGGCAGCCGCGCGACTTCGGCGCCAGCCGATCTTGGCCTGACCACGCCGACGGCCTTCCAGGCCCGCTTCGACGGCCAGGCGGTCATCTATCCGCCCACCCGCGCGGCCCACGTCGAGACGAGGGCGAGCCTGACACCGGCCGTGACCGGCGGGCTGACCATCGCCGGCGGCGACACGATCATTGCCGGGACCGCAGGAGCCTTCGCCAACCTCGCGGTTGGGACGACCATACGGCTTTCGGGCAGTGGGCTCGGCAATGACGGTGAGTATACCGTCGTCTCGACCAACGGCTCCGACCAGATCAGCATCGCCGGGACCATGACTGTCGGCTCCGCCACGATGACGGTCGCAAACAGCATCAACAACGGTGCCGAGCCCGCCGCGACCTTGTCCGCCGTCAACTGGTACGCCGGAGACACCGTGGCGCAAAGCCATCAGGTCGACGACGGCTCGCTCTTTTGCCCTCGACCTCGACGGCATCGATCCGAGCTTCGAGAAAGCCATCCGGGCAATGGGCATGATTGCCCAGGGCGCCTATGGCACCGGCGGGGGGCTGGAGCAGAACCTGGAGCGGGTCGACCAGGCGATCGCCCTGCTCGACTCCTCACTGCAGCGTGCGACGGACGCGCCCGAGCCATTCGGCCCGGAGGCGAGCGGGAGCATCGAAACCGTGCGCATGGAGATGGGCTTCAATCTTACCGTGCTTGCGGAGACGAACGAGCGGCACCGTGACTTTGCCGCCACTCTCGACAATCAGGTCGCCGAGATCGAGAACGTCGATCCGCTTGAGGCCATCACCCGCCTGCTCGATGACGGCCGCGCACTGGAAGCGTCCTACCAGGTGGTCGCCCGCATTCGCGAGTTCAGCCTGATGAATTACCTGTAGGCACCGCTCTTCATTGCTGCCCCGGCAGGAGGAGGGAAAACATACACGGCGTCAGCCAGATCGGCGGCTAATGCGCAAGCGTCGGCCTGCGCCACCGGCAGCAGGACAATTGTCGGCGGCGAACCGAGATCGGCGAGCTGATGGGGAATGCCCCACCGATGCGCGAGATGGCCGGAGCCGGCAATCGCGACGACGACGGCGCCAGGGTGGCTGGACGCGGCCGCGCTGATTGCCTCCGCCATGGCCCGATCCCAGGTCAGCTGCGCGTCGGTGAAGCGCGCCAGCCGAGCGTCACTCGCGCCTGCCGATCCAGGATCTTGCGCTTGATCGGCCGCTCGGTTCGGATCGCCGGTATGCGCGCGGAATACGTCATCGAGAGACTGCCGGTAGGCATCGGCCGGCGGTGCCGGATCGCCGATGCCTTGGCGCGCGGCGGTTGGCACTGAAGCCCAGCCGTCGCGAGCGACCCGGGCAACCAGGCTGCGATCGACATTCAAAGCAACCATTGGGATGCGGTGGAGTCGGGCAAAGTGAAACAGCGGCATGTAGAGCCTCGGATCAAAACCCCACGTCTTCTGCCAGTTGACCGCAACGAGAAAGTCTTCCTCGCCCAAAGATCCGGCGACCCACAGGTCGAGCGCGGCCTGCGCGCTCCGCGGCAGCATTTCGACGCCGATGACCATCGCCGGTCGGCGCCCTTGGATCGCAGCGAGTGTATGCAACTGCCAACGATGGTGATCGGCATCATCGTGGGCCTCGCCGAGAAGAACGATGTCTGCGGCCGCGGCGCGCCCGATCAATGCGTCAGCCGGTACTGTCTTGCGGCTTGCCGGCTCCAGCCAGGTCGAAGTCGCCGCGCAGGCGATGGCCGATCGTGCAGCGGCAGCGGCCTGCGCGGGGCCGTGGGCACAACCGGTCGACAGTGCGGCAAGGGCCAGTGCACCCGCCGTCATGAGCTGCCGCGCACGATCCGGCATGCCATGTCGCGCCGGGAGGGCGTCAAATAGGCTCAGGCCAATCCGTCGGAGGTGGCGAGGCGTCACGCGATCTCCCTATCAATAAGCGGCCGGGTCGATCCGATTCCGTCCGCTGCGGCGGTTGCGCGCCGCCATCCTCCGGCCTGGCCAGCGCCGCCATAACCCGTCCCTGCTGCCGCCGACGAAAACGGACGCGATGTCCGCTCCGCGCGCGCCACGCCATCCGGCTTCCCGTCATGTCGAATCCCCCCTGTGGATGACACCATGCAAAAGCGAGTTTCGAGCGCGATTCTGAGCGACGCACGATAGCGCGTGCAAGCCTGAATCGCGTCCGCGTCGCAGCGCACATCTCGCAAAACCCGGGCACTGCGGCATTTGTTGACGCCACTTGCGGCCGCCGCCATGTACCGGCTGATGCTCCAGACCTCAGACAATCCCGCCATTGCCAGCTTGGCCAGGCCGATCATGATCGGCAGCGACATCTACCGCACCTCGAAGCACGCTTCGGGCCATCCTCTGGCCATACCACGGGTGTCACTGTGCATCGACCTGTGCCGTGCGCTGAACTGGCTTCCGGGGGACGAATACATGGACAGCCCGCTGGCCAGCGTCGCCGATCTTTGCCGCTTTCACACGCCGGCATACGTCGCTGCGGTTCAGCGGTGCGAGCAGCGCCAACATGCGGATGCCGACGACCGGTCCCGCTTCAACCTCGGCGTCAACGGCAACCCCGTCTATGCCGAGATGTTCCGCCGTCCGGCGACCGCCTGCGGCGCCTCGCTGGCAGCGGCCGGACGGCTGCGCAACGGAGGCGTCGTCTACAATCCGGCCGGCGGCACCCACCATGGTCTGGCTGGAAGGGCGAGCGGCTTTTGCATTTTCAACGACCCGGTTCTCGCCATTCTTGCCCTTCTCGACGGCGGCTTGCGACGGGTCTTCTATCTTGATCTCGATGCGCACTTCGGCGACGGCGTCCAGGTAGCCTTCGCCGACGACGACCGGGTATTCACCCTCTCGCTTCACGAGGGCGGTCGCTGGCCCATGGCTCGCGACGACACCTGGACCGCCGGTCCGGGCGGCGTCCACGACCGCGCCGGCGGTACCGCGCGAAACCTGCCCCTGCCCCGGGATCTGAACGACAGCGAGATGGCGGTTGTCATCGAAGCCGCGGCTCTCCCGTTGATCGAGATGTTCGCGCCGGAAGCCATCGTCGCACAGTGCGGCGCCGACGCTCTCGCCGATGATCCGATGACAAAGCTGTCGCTATCGAACCGGGCGTTGTGGGCCGCAGTCGAAGCGTTGCGGAAGCTGGCGCCGCGTCTGCTCGTGCTCGGCGGCGGCGGCTACAATCCGTGGAGCGTCGCCCGCTGCTGGACCGGGATCTGGGCCACATTGACCGGCCGATCGATTTCCGAGCGCCTGCCGGACGCGGCCGAACGACTGCTGCGTTCGGTGCATTGGCCGCACCGACGGGGACGTACGCCGCCGACGCACTGGTTCACGACCTTGGCCGACACGCCTAACACGGGCGTTGTGCGCCCGGAAATCCGCACGCTGGTGGACCTCGTCACAGCGCCCTGATCGGCGTTCCCCGCTGCAACTGGTTCTCGATCGCGGCTGCCAACGGCGGCCTACTGGTAGTACGCGGCGAAGACCAGCAGCGTACCCGCAGCGGCGACGGCAAGAGCCGCCAATGGGACGATCTGGGCGATCAGGTGGTCGAAGTTCATGACATATCCCCTGTGTCTGTCCGGCCGGTGGCTGCTGTGTGCAGACTTGGGCCGCGCTCTGAATGTGTCACCGCGAGCCTACCGGCCGACCGCCACGCCCTTAAGCGCTTCTTTTGCAATGCAGCATAGCTGTAGCCGCATAAATAAGCAATGATTCATCATTATTTATGAATTCACGGCATATATCCGTGCCACATTGTTTCCATAGCTCCCGCGCACACGGTGCCAAGACAAGCGGCGGGCGAAGGGTTTCAACTTGCGCCGACGATGTTTAACTCCTGGTGTATGAGAAGAATCTCAGCGACGCCGGCTAAAGGGAGATGGATCAGAAACCGGCGTGCCCTCCACAGCGGATCTCGGTGCCGCTTTGGCAGCGCGGGCCGGCGCCGCCGACATGCGTGTCGGCAGACTGACGATCCACGATTTTGGGCGCACGCATCGATTGGAACCGTCGCCGGCGCGTACGAAAAAGCCCCGCCGAAGCGGGGCATCGAGAAGCTGTGACAGCCGACCTGAAGCCGGCCGTCATTTGTTCTTCAGCTTACGTTTGGCTCAGTCTGCCTCCGGATTGCAGTACCCGAAGGGAGGCGATTCGATCGATAGATGACGATCAAGCAACCTTTCCGTCCCCAACGGGCGCTGAACCTTCTAGGCGCGGCCTCGGAGGCTACTTGTAATAACCGACGGCGCAGACCTGGTCCTTGACCTTGGTCACGTATGCGACCTTCTGCACCGGGTCGCCGCCGTCCGGCCGCGGATACATGTAGGTAACCTCGCCGATCTTGCCCTCTTTCGCCTCATCCATGATTGCTTTGCCAAAAGCCTTGCCGCTCTTATCCTTGAGGTCGGTCAGGCTTTTTCCGACAAGTTTAGGGTGGGCGGTGAAGTTGCCGTCCGGGCCGGCACAGAACGGATACAAGTCCTTCTCTTTAAAGCCATCCTCGCCAGCGCTAATCATCTTAAGCGCCTTCGACTCGTCTTGCTTTATGGCCCCAACGACCTTCTCCAGCATTGCCTTGGCCTCTGCCGGAGTACCGTATTGATCGGCTGCGTAGGCGCTGCCGAGACTGCCGGCGAGCAGGAAACCCAGCACGAGAGCCCAACTGATTCGGAGCATAGACGTCTCCCCTCCTGATAATGTTGAACGCTTTTGTTTCCTCTGGCCGTTGCACATAGTGTTCATCGCAACGACCACAGGCGCTGTTATTGTATATCAATTGAGGCAATCGTATGACCAGCGATATCAGCAGCCAGCCGGCAAATTCTCTCCTGTAGCGGCGACACTCCCGATCAGCGCCTGAAGCGCCTCCAGCCGATCAGCCTCCGCCGCCGGCTTGTCCCAGCGAATACGACGAACCCGCGGGAAGCGCATGGCGACACCGGATTTGTGCCGCGTTGAGATCTGCACCGCATCGAAGGCAATCTCGAGAACCAGACTTGGCGCGACCGCCCGGACCGGCCCAAAGCGGTCAATCGTGTTACGCCGCACCCAACGATCGAGTTCGATGAGCTCGCTGTCGGTGAAGCCGGAATAGGCCTTGCCGACCGGCACGAGTTCGTCTGCGGTAGCGTCCTCGACGCCTAAGCGCCAGCAGCCGAAGGTGTAGTCGGAGTAGAACGACGAGCGCTTGCCGTGGCCGCGCTGGGCGTACATCAGCACACAATCCGCCGTCAGCGGGTCGCGCTTCCATTTGAACCACGGCCCCTTCGGCCGCCCCGCCACGTATGGGCTGCGCCACCGCTTCAGCATCAGCCCCTCGATTCCCGCCGCTCGGGTGGAAGCTCTGATCGCAGCGAGGTGCGTCCAGTCGCGAAACCCGACAAGCGGCGAGATGTCCATCCGTCCGGGGCGATGGGCGTCGTACCAGCGTTCGAGCCGGCTCCGTCGTCTGCTGAGGGGAAGGCCACGAAGATCTTCGTCGCCGTCGAGAAGGATGTCGTAAAGACGGACATGAGCCGGGTAGCGCGCCATCATCGCCCGAGTCACGGCCTTGCGACCGAGACGCTGCTGGAGGTCGTTGAACGGCGCGATCTCGCCCTCGCGGGCGATGAGCAACTCTCCGTCGAGAACGGCAGCAAAATCCAGATTGGCGACGACATCAGGGAAGCTTGCGCCGATATCGTCGCCGGTACGCGAGAACAGCCGCGCTTCCCCGCCGCCGCCGGCGATCTGCACGCGAATACCGTCCCACTTCCATTCGCAGGCGTAATCGGACGGGTCGAGCCTATCCAGATCGCCTTCGTCGAGCGGGTTCGCCAGCATAAGCGGGCGGAACCCAAGCGCGGCATGCACGTCGGGTCGGCCCCCCCGACCGTCAAGCCAGGCGAAGAGATCGAGGTATGGCGGCTTCAGCCCGTGCCACAGCTCCTCCACATCGGCCAGCGGAACGCCGCCGAACCCGGCGATGGCCGTCTTCGCGAGCCGAGCCGAAACGCCGACGCGGAGCCCCCCGGTGATCAGCTTGAGCAGGGCGTAGCGGCCGCTCGCGTCGAGGTCGTCGAGCCAGCCCTCGACGATCGCGGGAATATCCTTGCGGCTCGCGTCGTGAAGGGTCTCGACAACCGCACTCAGCGAAGGTGGCGACGCGGACGCGCAGTCGACCGGCGGGCCAGATCAGCGCCGCGGTTTCCGCCAGGTCGCCGACGAAGTCGTAGGACAGGGCGAACAGGAACGGATCGACCCGGCTTGTGACCAGGGTCCGGATCAGGGCCGGTTTGGCTGCCGTAAAGCTGAGGTCGCCGGTCAGCGCCGCGAGGCCATAGCCGCGTTCGGGGTCCGGCTGATCGGCGAAAATAGCTGCCCATCAGCCTGAGCTTGGCGTTGCGTTGCGGTGCGAAAGTCAAACCTTCCAGCAGTTCGGCAAACGCTCGCACCGTCAATCGTCCTCGTCTTCGAAGCCTGCGACCGACAGGGCCGAGGCCCGATAGCCGCGACTGGCGGCATGGTGAACCAGCGCCTCCTCGCGGCCGTGAGTGACCAGAACTGCCGGCGCGCCGACGTCATCGAGCGTTGCCGTGAGTTCGTCCCAGTCGGCATGGTCGGAGATGACAAGCGGCAGTTCGATGCCCCGCTGGCGGACGCGCTGGCGGATTCCCATCCAGCCGGACGCCATGGCGGTGACGGGATCGGGAAAGGCGCGGGCCCAGCGGTCGGCTAGAGCCGACGGCGGGCACAGCACGATCTCGCCCGCGAGGGTACGCCGGGCCCCGCCGGCAATTGCGCTGATCGGGCCCAGGTCCAAACCGGCGCGCGCGTAGACGTTGCAAAGGTTGACTAGCGCGCCGTGGAGCCAGATCGTTCGGTCGTAGCCGGCCCGGCGCAGCAGCATGATCAGTCGCTGGCACTTGCCGAGAGCATAGACGCCGACGAGGTGACAGCGTTCCGGGAACAGCCGCACCGAGGTCAGCAGGCGCTCGATCTCGTGACTGTCGGGCGGATGGCGAAAGACCGGGAGACCGAATGTCGCCTCGGTGATGAAGACGTCGCAGGGCACGATTTCGAAGCCGGCGCAGGTCGGGTCCGGCCGCCGCTTGTAGTCGCCGGAGACGACAACGCGGCAGCCACGGTACTCGATCACGACCTGCGCGCTGCCGAGAATATGGCCGGCCGGTACGAAACGGACGATGGCTTCACCGAGGCGAAGCGGCGTGCCGTCATCCAGGCTCTCGATCGGGCCCGCGTCTTTGCCGTAGCGGGCCCGCATGATCGCAGCGGTTCCCGGTGTCGCAAGAACGCTGCGGTGGCCGGGACGGGCATGATCCGCATGGCCATGGGTGACAATCGCACGATCCACCGGCCGAATCGGATCAATGTAGAAGCTGCCCGGTTCGCACCACAAGCCGGCGCTGGTCGGCCGCAGCCACCGGGGATGGACTTGTTGATGATCTTGCGCCGTCGCGTCCATGGTGCCCGGTCCGTCCGTTCGCGCGCCTGCACGGAGATCACCTCGCCTCGGCCGTCCAAAGCGGGTCCGGTGCGATGACAGGCGGGTATCGTGAGTTATGTATAGCGAGATGAGCATGGAGCTACCCGCCCGCTTCCGGAGCTGGTTATCGACGCGCGAGTGGCGGCTATACCCGCATCAGCAGGCCATGATCGATGCAGCGCGACGAGGCGCGCATGTCCTCCTGGTCGCCCCGACCGGGGGCGGCAAGACCCTTGCCGGATTCCTGCCGTCATTACTGGAGCTGGCGGATCCGGCGCGCGCGCGCGGAGACGGATCCGGCCTGCACACGCTTTACATCTCGCCGCTGAAGGCGTTGACGGTCGACGTGCATCGCAACCTCGAGCGGCCGATTGCGGAGATGGATCTCGCCATCCGCGCCGAGACCCGCACGGGAGACACGCCGCAGGCCAAGCGCCAGCGTCAGCGCGCCCGGCCGCCGCAACTCCTGATGACAACACCGGAATCCCTGGCGCTGCTCCTCTCCTATGCCGACGCCGGGCGGATGTTCGCAGGAGTGCGCTGCGTGATCGTCGATGAATTGCACGCGCTGGTCGGCACCAAGCGCGGCGACCTGCTCGCTCTCGGTCTCGCTCGGTTGCAGACGCTGGCGCCGCGTTGCCGCCGCGTCGGGCTGTCGGCAACGGTGGCTTACCCGGATGAACTGCGCGCCTGGCTGTCGCCGCTGGCCGCCGGCGATGACGTCGTATTCGTGCGCGCCGGTGACGGACCGCCGGCCGATACCTCCATTCTCAACGCCTCGAACCGCATCCCGTGGTCGGGGCATATGGCCATGCATGCACTTCCCCTCGTCTACCAGCATATCTGCGAGGCGGCGACGACGATCGTCTTTGTCAACACCCGCGCTCAGGCCGAAATCGTCTTTCAGCAGTTGTGGCGGCTGAACGACCTCAACCTTCCGATCGCGCTGCATCACGGGAGCCTCGCGGTCGAACAGCGGCGCAAGGTGGAAGCCGCCATGGCCGCCGGGCGGCTGCGCGCGGTCGTGGCGACCTCGTCGCTTGATCTCGGCGTCGACTGGGCGGCCGTCGATCTGGTGATCCAGATCGGCGCGCCGAAAGGAGTGAGCCGCCTCATCCAGCGGATCGGCCGCGCCGGCCACCGCCTCGACCGGACCAGCCGGGCGATCCTGGTTCCGGCCAACCAATTCGAGCATCTTGAGTGCACGGCCGCTTCGGAGGCGGTTGCCGCGGGCGAACTCGACGGCGATCCGCCAGCGCCCGGCGGCCTCGAAGTCCTCGCCCAACACCTTCTCGGCTGCGCCTGCTCCGCACCCATCTCCGCCGCAGCCCTGTATGACGAGGTTCGCCGGGCGGCGCCATACGCGCAACTGCCGCGCAGCGACTTCGACGACACCCTGCGCTTTGTCGAATGTGGCGGCTACGCGCTGGGCGGCTACGAGCGCTACCGCCGCCTGGCCCAGGATGACGACGGCGCTTACCGCGTCGCCTCGCCGCGCGTGGCCCGCCTTTACCGGATGAACATCGGCACGATCGTCGAAGCGGTGACGATGAAGGTTCAGCTGAAGCGCGGCCGGGTTCTGGGCGAGGTCGAGGAGTATTTCATCCAGGGCCTGCAGCCGGGCGACACGTTCGTCTTCTCCGGGGAGGTTCTCCGCTTCGAGGCGGTTCGCGAGACGACTGCCATTGTATCGCGCGCCGCCGGCACGGAGCCGAAGATCCCGGCGTATGCGGGCGGCCGGCTGCCGTTATCGACGTCGCTGGCTCATCGCGTTCGGACCATGCTTGCCGACCCGATCCGATGGGAAGGACTGCCCGAAGACGTTCAAGAGTGGCTGCGGCTGCAGCAGGTGCGTTCGCTCGTTCCCGGCGCCGGCCAGCTTCTTGTGGAGATCTTCGCCCGCGGCGGCAAGGCGTTCATGGTGGCCTACAGCTTCGAGGGCCGGAACGTCCACCAGACCCTTGGCGTGTTGCTGACCCGGCGGATGGAGCGGGCCGGCCTCGCGCCCCTCGGTTTCGTCGCCACCGACTACGTTCTCGCCGTTTGGAGCATCAGGCCCGCGGAAGAGAGCGATATCGCCGACCTGTTCGCCGAGGACATGCTCGGCGACGATCTGGAAGACTGGATGAGCGAATCGTCGGTGATGAAGCGGACCTTCCGCAACGTTGCGGTCATCGCCGGGCTGATCGAGCGCCGCCACCCCGGCCAGGAGAAATCCCGCCGGCAGGTCACGGTCAACTCGGATCTGATCTACAATGTGCTGAGGCGCTATGAGCCGATGCACGTGCTGCTGCGCGCGACGCGCGCGGATGCCGCGCGCGGCCTTGCCGATCTAGGTCGCCTCGCGCAGATGCTCCGGCGCGTCCGCGGTTGCATCGTCATTCGCCGCTTGCCCCGCGTCTCGCCGCTGGCGGTACCGGTGCTGCTCGAGATCGGCAAGGAATCGGTCTTCGGTGCAGGCGTTGACGAGCTTCTCGACGTGACCGCTAGGAACCTAATCGCCGAGGCGACGGGCGCGCACGATGCAGACGATGGCGACGGCCTGCCTGAAGCTCGAGCAACAAGACGCAGAAGGCGTCGCGCGTGAGCCGGACGTCGTTTTTTTTCCACGAAGCCGAAGTCGTGTCCTGCATCTCCGGCGCGCTTGTTTTGCCGACGCACGGCACCCTTGTGGTCGCCGATCTGCACCTGGAGAAAGGGTCGCGCTCCGCGCAGCGCGGATGGCTGCTGCCGCCCTACGACAGCCGCGCCACTCTTGCCGCGCTGGCCGACGCGATCGACCGGCATGCGCCGAGGCGCGTCGTCTGCCTGGGCGACAGCTTCGACGATAACGGCGGCGGGTTGCGCCTCAGCGAAACGGACGCGGTGCGGTTACGCACAATGATGGCCGGCCGCGATTGGATCTGGATTGCCGGAAACCACGATCCACTCCCGCCTGCCCTGGGCGGCGAATCGGCGGCTGAGCTTACCGTCGGCCCTCTCGTGCTCCGCCACGCTGCATCACCCGGACAGGCGGCCGGTGAGATCTCCGGCCACTACCACCCGAAGGCCTCGGTCGTTGTCGCCGGTCGCCGCTTCAGCGCGCGCTGCTTTGTCAGCGATGGCCGGCGGCTGGTTTTGCCGGCGTTCGGGGCCTACGCGGGCGGCCTCGATGTCTTTTCTCCGGCTCTTTCCGCAGTCATCGGACACGACTTTACGGTCCGCCTCCTCGGCCGAGCGCAAGTCCACGCGCTACCGGCCCGCCGCCTCCACGGTTCGCCGGCGTCAGCCCCGCCTAGTGGTGCAACCGAAACGGAAGGTTCCCATCCGCTTCGATAAGTTGCACCACAAGATCAATGAGTTGATGGTCCGATATTCTCGTAACGCTTGGGCACCAAGCGTTACGATCGGCCCACTAGGACCGCCGCGCCGCCGGCGCGTTTCTGATCTCCGCGGCAATGTCGCGACTAAGTTCGGCCAAGAGCTTGCTCATGGCCGCGACAATGGCGTCGTAGTCCAGCGGGACATCCAAAGCCTGGAACCCTGACTGGCGCACCGCCATGAGTTGACGGCCATCGTTGCGCGTCACCATCCAGCGGGCGGCGAGCTGGACATTCCCGGCCGCGTCACGTCCGAAATCGATGATTTCAACCGCGACCTCATAATCGATCTGTATTGGAAGGTTGGCCGGCACGGGAACAATCCGGTCGGTCGGGATCAGGACCGACAGATTTTCGCCGATCACGCTGGTTATGTTCGGCGAAAGCGGTCCACCCCACGCATCGAACTGGGCCACTTCCAACTCGTTCGCCGAAGTCCTGGTCACAATACTGGTGCGGTCGAGGTAGGGCGGCAGGCGGACCGGAAAGACCCCGACAAACGGCCCCTCCTTACCCGCTGAGACTGATTGCACTCCCGTCGTGGACTTCGCCATCGGCGTCAGCAGGAAAAAATTGGTTGGCTCGCTCTCGCGGTTGAGCAGGCCGCCGCAGCCGCCAACGACAACGACCGCCGCGAGCGCGCAGAGCCTCAGTTTTGTCTTCAAGACGTTTCTCATCGCGTCCCCCCTGGCCTGACCCGGCCGAACAGAATGGAATTCGGATCGCGCGTCAGATTGTCGCTCAGGCTGCGCAGCGATCGCGCCGTGCTCGTGACCTCGCGCAAAGCTGTCGAGAGGTCGAAAAAGACAGAAGAGCCGGGTTGCAGCACTGCGTTCGCGGACGTCATCGTCTGCGACGCGCGTGTCGAGGCTTGTTCGAGTGCGGCGAAGGCGCGCTGCATCTCGGCAAAGCCGGCACGGGCCTGTGCGAACGTCGCATCGGCCTTGCCGGTCGCCGTATCCAGCTGCGACGCGAGCGGCGCCAGCGTCTTCTCCAGATCGGCGCTCAACTCTCGGAAATTGACGAGTGCGGCGTTCACGTTGGGCACGACCTCGCGGAGCTGCGGATCGTTCAGGATCTGGGTCACGCTGTTGATGGTGCCGCGGATTTCATCGAGAATTTTTTCGAGAGGTAGCTGTGAGACCTTCTGGATCACGGTCTTCAGCGTATCCTGAACCGCCTCTATGGTCGACGCCACAGTGGGAATTTCGATACGGTCAGGATACGGGTTCGCGCTGTCGCTGGCATTGGTCGGCCCGGGGTAGAGATCCAGGTTGACGGTCATCTGTCCGGTCACCAGGCTGCCGACCGCAAGTTGTGCCCTGAGGCCCTTGTCGATGAGATTGCTCAGACCCTCGCCATGGCCGACCTTCATCTCGGTTTCGGCGGCCGAACCAACGCTGACCAACTTGACCTGATCCGGTTCGATGACCCCGAAAACGGGGATCAGGATGTTCATGCTCGCTTCGTCGAAGCGCAGGAAGACGTTGGTGACCTGGCCGACGCGGACGCCGCGGAAGGTAATCGGCGAGCCGGGCGACAGGCCCGCCAGCGAGCCGTCGAAATACATGACCACCGGTACTTGGCGCGTGAAGAATTTCCCGCTGCCGAGGATGATCACGGCCGCGAGCGCCAAGCCGATAGCGCCGAGGACGAACGCGCCAATGAGTTTGGGGCTCGCCTGCTTGCTCATCATTCCGCTCCAATCGTCCGCATCGCCGCCATTTCGCTAGGCCTCCGCATGCGCTGCTTCGCCGCGAGTCAGAAAGTTGCGAACCTTGACGTCCGGGCAGTCTTTGAGCAGCACTTTAGGGTCGCCCTGAGCGATCATCGTCCGCGTGTCCGCGTCCAGAAAAACCGAATTGTTGGCGATGGTGAAAATGCTGGCGAGCTCGTGGGTGACAACGACGATGGTCGCACCAAGACTGTCGCGCAGCTCAAGGATGAGATCGTCGAGGAGTTGCGAGCTGATGGGATCGAGCCCGGCGCTCGGCTCATCAAAGAAGAGAATGTCGGGATCGAGCGCCATGGCTCGGGCCAGGCCGGCGCGCTTCTGCATCCCGCCGGAAATTTCCGAGGGATAGTAGTCTTCGAACCCGGCCAGTCCGACCAAAGCGAGCTTGAGCGATGCCAGTTC
This sequence comes from uncultured Alphaproteobacteria bacterium, assembly GCA_963789785.1. Classification (GTDB taxonomy): domain Bacteria; phylum Pseudomonadota; class Alphaproteobacteria; order Rhodospirillales; family Defluviicoccaceae; genus JAEULH01. Next base: position 119,937 of record CAWBNC010000003.1, read on the forward strand.
GCCGATTTCCGCCGGCTTCAGGTCCGTGTATTCGGCCAGCGGCAGTGCGATGTTTTCGGCCAGCGTCATCGAGCTCCACAGCGCGCCCTTCTGGTAAAGGACGCCGGTCTGGCGGAGGATGACCTGGCGGTCCTCCGGCGCGGCATCCCACAAGCTCTGGCCATAGTAGCTGACCGTCCCTTTGGCCGGTTCCTTGAGCCCGATCAGGTGGCGCAGGAGCGTGCTCTTGCCGCAGCCACTGCCGCCCATGATGATGAAGATGTCGCCTCGGTTGATGGTGAAGGTGAGGTCGCGCTGCAGAACGAAGCTGCCGAACGCCATGGTCAGATCGTCGACACTGATGGGCGTTTCGCCGGCGGCCATGCTGCGATGCCCCTCAGATACCGAGAACGCTGGTGAGAACGGCGAACAACCCGTCGAAGACCACGATCAGGACGATCGACGTAACGACGGCCGACGTAGCCGCCTGACCGACCGCGGCAGCATTGCGGCCGCACTGCATGCCCGACATGCAGCCGGCCAGGGCAATAATCACCCCGAAGACTCCGGCCTTGAACACGCCGATGGCAAAGTCCGAGACGCCAAGGAAGGCGAGGGTCTGATGATAATACTGGATGGGGGACAGATTGAGCATGACGATGCCGACGAAAGCGCCGCCGAGAATGCCGACGAAGATCGCGTAAAGACACAGCAATGGCATCATCACGATCAGGGCCATCATCCGCGGCAGGACGAGAAAGTCCATGGGTTCGATGCCGAAAGTCTGAAGAGCATCGACCTCTTCATTGACCTGCATCGTGCCGATCTGCGCGGCGAAGGCGGCGCCTGTTCGCCCCGCCATGATGATGGCGGCCATCATCGAGCCCATCTCTCGGGCCATTCCGATCGCGACGAGATTGGCGACAAAGATCTGCGCGCCGAACAGTTGAAGCTGAAGGGCGCCGACAAAAGCAAGAATGACCCCGACGAGAAATGAAATCAGCGAAACGATGGGCAGGGCCTGCGCGCCTGTCTCCTGGAGAACGAGCGCGAGGTCGGAGCCCCGGAATTGCGCCCGACCGACGAACAGCCGGCCGAAAGACATCGCGGCGCCGCCAATGAAGCCGAGCGCGTTGCCGAATCCCGCCGCCGCACCCTGGGCCCACTTTCCGATTCTGTTCAGAAACGGCTCTGCCGTCTTCTGGCGCCTGGCGCCGGCCTTCTCGGGGACCGCGGCCGCCAGGTCGAGAAGCCTGCGCGCGCCCTCGGGCAAGCCGGTAGAGTCGACGCTGATCTGACGCTCCGCGCAGGCCTGTTTGATGGCGTCGAGGAAGGTGAGAAGACCGGAATCCCACGCTGTCACCTGATCGCTCGAGAAGACAACGCGTCTCGTCCTTGGTTGATCTTCCAGGCGGCGGATGACCTCCGCGGGGTCGGGCCGTCTGCTCCTCAAGGTCCACGGGCCGGCGAGATACAGTTCCAGCGCGGCATCCGGCGCCGGCCGATAATCCAGTATTGCCGTTGACGCAGCTTCTTTCGGCGGGTGGGCCACTTATTGCTCTGGGTTATTGACTGCTGATGTTCACTAGCGTGCTGGCGCCAAACGGTCAACCGCCGTCTACGGTGTTCACCGCCGTTCACCGCCGCTTGACCGGAAAGCCTGCCGGGCGCCATTACGCTTCAGGTTTGGCCTCAAAGGCGAACACGCGTTAATAGGGGAAGGGCACCGCCCCACTGCCACGGTTGGCTGCTCCGTTTTTTGCCCGCGCGACGCTGAGGCGGCTGCGTTCCACCCTCGCGCCCGAGGTAACGTGTTCAACGTCTTGCTGTTCGTAAAGGCCATCCTGGCCGGCTTCGCCATCGCCGTGCCGATCGGCGCAATCGGTGCGATGTGCGTTCGGCGCGGACTGCAAGGCCGATGGATGGTCAGCCTGATGACCGGTTTTGGCGCCGCCATCGCCGATACGATCCTCGCGGCAGCGGCCATGTTCGGCCTGTCCCTAGTAACGCATTACCTGAACGAGAACGATCAATGGCTGAAGCTGATCGGTGGCCTCGTTCTCATCTACATCGGCGCAAGAATGATCTACAAGCGAAAGGTCAGCGTTGCCGAAGGCCCAAGGCCCCAGCCGCTCGAACTGCGCCACTGGCGTATCTGGCTGCGGTCGTTCTCGACCGGCTTCGGGCTGACCATCATCAACCCCGCGACCTTCCTCGCCTTTATCGGCGTGTTCGCGGGACTTGGCCTCCTCCCTGAAAAACCCGATGGGCTAATCGCGCATTGGGCCGTCATCCTCGGCATATTCACCGGCTCGATGCTGTGGTGGTGCACGCTTACGGCAACGGCGTTCGCGGCTCGCCACAAACTCCCGCTCAGTATCCTGACGGGCATCAACGTCTCGCTGGGTTTGCTTGTCGCCGGGGTCGGGCTCTTCAGCCTGGTCTCACTTTTCGGCAGCCTTCACCTCGCCTGGTGAGCACACTGAACAGATGTCGCGATGCTGCGTGGTCGTGATCCGCGGACGAGGCGCTTGCGTACTGTAGTACATTCTCACCTGTGATTGATCTTCATGCCTCGCGATCTAGACCATCAGCCACAGTGCTTCGACGTTGCCGTTATTGGCAGTGGCGTAGCCGGATTGGCCGCTGCGTGGCTTTTGAGCAAGGCACACCGGGTGAGCGTCTATGAGCAGGCAGGCCGTGTCGGCGGCCACTCGAACACGGTCGATGTGGCAGACGCACTCAAGCCGGTCGCGGTGGACACGGGCTTCATCGTCTACAATGAACTGAACTACCCCAATCTGACGGCACTCTTTGCACATCTCGGCGTGGAAACGCAAAAGAGCGAGATGTCGTTCGCCGCTTCTCTGGGCGGAGGAGAGCTTGAGTATTCCGGTTCTAACCTGATCGGCTTGTTCGGCCAGGTGCGCAACCTGCTGCGCCCCAGCTTCTGGCGCATGCTCCGCGACATCAGACGGTTTTACCGCGATGGACCGAAGTTTGCCGAGGACGACGGAGGTGCAGGGTTGGCGCTCGGCGAGTACCTCGATCGGGAAAAGTATTCCGAGGCATTCATCTACGATCATCTTCTGCCGATGGCTGCAGCGATCTGGTCGACCGGTACGGAAGAAATGCGCGCGCATCCCGCCATGGCTTTTGTCCGTTTTTGCTTGAATCACGGCCTGATGCGGGTGACCGGGAGGCCGCAGTGGCGGACCGTGGTTGGGGGAAGTCGCGCCTATGTCAAGCGACTGACCGCATCCTTCAGCGACCGTGTCATGATCAATGCCCGCGTCACGGGGCTAACCCGGACGCCCGCCGGCGTTGTCGTCGAGGATGCCAACGGCTGCGAGAGCCGGTTCGACAAGGTCGTGATCGCCACGCACGCCGATCAGGCTCTGCGGATGCTGGAAGACCCCAGCGATGACGAGCGGCGTCTGCTTGGCGCATTTCGCTACAGTGCCAACACCGCGGTCCTGCACCAGGACGAGCGCTTCATGCCGAAGCGAAAGCGCGTCTGGTCGAGCTGGAACTATATCGGCGATGTGCGGACGACCGCGCCGGATGAGCGGCCAAAGGGGCATGCAGCGCCGGCTCCAGGAGCACTACCGGACCCATCATCCGAAACGCAACCGGTCTGCGTCACCTATTGGATGAACCGGCTGCAGAACCTCGACACCCAAGAGCCGCTGTTCGTGACCCTCAACCCGCACGCCCCGCCAGCGTCACACAAGACGCTCGGAACCTTTCATTACGATCATCCGATGTATGACGCAGCCGCCATCCGCGCCCAGGAGGAGCTGGATCGGCTTCAGGGACGGCGCGACACCTGGTTCTGCGGAAGCTACTTTGGCGCCGGATTTCATGAGGACGCCTTGGCTTCGGGGCTGACGGTCGGTGAAGCCCTCGGCGGGGTGCGCCGGCCATGGCTGGAGACGGAGGCCGCAGGCGAAGGAATGACAGAGGGCTCCCGCAGCGCCGCCGAATGACACAGCAAGACACTTGCCTGTACTTCGGCACCGTCATCCATACGCGGACTCGTCCAGAGCGGCACACGTTGAATTACCGTGTTTTCGCGCTCTATGCCGATCTGGATGAGCTGACTGGTGTGGATGACGCGCTTCGCCTGTTTTCCCACAACCGCACTAGCCTCTTCAGCTTTTTCGACCGGGACCACGGCCCTGGTGGAAAGGCGCCGCTCCGCGACTGGGTGGAGAAAACCCTCGATGTCGCAGACATTCAGCATGACGGTGGTGCGATACGGCTTCTTTGCTATCCGCGCATCCTCGGTTACGTTTTCAATCCCCTCAGCGTCTACTACTGCCATCGTCGCGACGGCGAACTCGCCGCCGTCATCTATGAAGTTAACAATACCTTTGGTGAGCGTCACTGCTATGTCATTCCGGTCGAGGACTGCCATGGTGGCAAGGTTCGACAGGTCTGCGACAAGCATTTCTACGTTTCACCGTTCATGGCGGTCGCCGGGCAGTACCATTTCCGGCTTGCGCCCCCCGGTGAGCGCATTTCCGTGGTCATCAACTATACTGACGATCACGGATTGCTTCTCCACGCGGCCTTTTCGGGCGAGCGAAGGCCCTTGACCGACCGGATGCTCCTTCGCGCCTTCTTCACCCACCCGCTCATGACATTCAAGGTCATGGCGGGCATCCACTGGGAAGCGGCGAAGTTGTGGCGCAAGCGCGTGCCGCTGATCAAGAAACCGCCTCCGCCGCCCTGCCCCGTCACCGTAGTCAGAGCCAGCGAACCGTGACCACAACTTCAACTTCTGGACCGACGCCGGAGGCGACAGGTCTGTGTGCGATCGACACAACCCGCCCGGCGTCGCTTGACATTTGGTCGCGAGGCTTTCTGCGCCTCGTCGCAGGCATCGTCGCCGGTGAAATTCGCGTCATTCTGCCGGGCGGCTACCGGGCCACCTTCGCTGCCCGAGATGCCGTCGGCCCTCGCGCCGTTCTCCGGATCAACCGGACCCGCGCCATCCGCCGGCTGCTCATCGGTGGCGACACGGCTTTCGCCGAGGCCTACATGGACGGCGACTGGGATACCCCGGATCTGACGGCGCTGGTCGAACTTGCGCTTGTCAACGAGGCGGCCGCGGAAATACGTTTCGATGCAGGCGCTCTGCCCCGCCTGATCGACCGTATCAGGCATCTCCGCCGTTGGAACACGCGCACCGGCAGCCGGCGGAACATCGCCCATCACTACGACCTGAGTAACGCGTTCTACCGCCTGTGGCTTGACGAGAGCATGAGCTACTCTTCGGCGCTGTTCGCAAACGAGCAGCAACCGCTGACCGACGCCCAGGCGAACAAAAACCGCCGGCTGGCGGCATTACTCAACCTGAAGCCTGGGAATGAAGTGCTCGAGATCGGCTGCGGCTGGGGCGGGTTCGCGCTGATGGCCGCACGCGACTATGGCTGCCGCGTGACCGCGATCACCCTGTCGACGGCGCAGCATGAGTATGCCCGCGCGCGCGTGAGCGAGGCCGGGCTCGATGACCGGATCGACGTGCGTCTGCAGGATTACCGCGACGTGGTCGGTCGTTTCGACCGCATTGCGTCGGTCGAGATGTTCGAGGCGATCGGCGAACGCTACTGGCCACGGTTCTTCGAGGTTCTGCAGGAGCGCCTGAAAGCCGGCGGCGCTGCCGCGCTGCAGGTCATAACAATCGACGAAAAGCGTTTTGATACTTACAGAAAGCGCCCGGACTTCATTCAAAAGTATATATTTCCCGGCGGTGTACTGCCTTCACGCGCGGCGCTTCACCGGGAGGCTGTCGCCAAGGGCTTTGCCGTGAACGACGAGTTCATGTTTGGCAGCTCCTACGCGCGCACGCTGGCGCTATGGCAGTGCCGATTCCAGCAGGCCTGGCAGGAGATCGAGGCGCTGGGCTTCGAACGGCGCTTCAAGAAAATGTGGGAGTACTACCTCGCCTACTGCGAGGCCGGGTTTCGCGCCGGGTCGATCGACGTCGGCCAGTTTCGTCTGGAACGAGCCTGAGCGCCGGCGCCACCGGTTCCGGCGAGCGGATCGGCCGCTGGACTTTGTTCCTGTATGCCGCGCCCGCCTTCGCTCTCGCCATGCCGACCATCCCCGCTTATGTCTACCTGCCGACGTTTTACGCGCAAACAGTGGGCCTCGGCTTGACTGCCGTGGGGGCGGTGATGCTTCTCGCGCGCGGGCTGGACGTGGTGACCGACCCGCTGGTCGGCCTCGTCAGCGACAACTGGAGGCTGCGTTGGGGTCGCCGAAAACCCTGGATCGTCGTCGGCGCCATCATTGCCGCAATTGCGATGGTCCAGCTTTTCCAGCCGCCGCCGGACGCCGGTGCCGGTTACCTGCTGGTATGGGCCGTTGCCCTCTACCTCGGCTGGACGCTCGTTGCGGTTCCCTACACGGCGTGGGGAGCGGAACTTTCGCCCGACTACCACGAACGCGCGCGCATTACCGGCGCGCGCGAAGCAACCATGATCCTTGGCGTGGTTGCTGCCGGCGGTCTGCCTTCGCTGACCCAATACCTCGGTGGAAGTGAAAGCGGCGGCCTTGCCGCCGTCGCCTGGCTTGCGATCGGCGTCGGCGCTCCGGCCATTGCACTTCTTGTTCTGCGGATGAGTGAAAGCGACCCGCGCGGGCGCCGGCCCGCACGGCCGCCGTCGGCGGCGCGTGGCGCCGGCCGCGTGCGCTGGCGCTCGCTCACGGTGATCGCATCGAACCGGCCGTTCTTGCGACTGCTCACTGGCTGGTTCGTTAACGGCCTCGCCAACGGCCTGCCGGCGGTCCTCTTTCCGCTCTATCTCCAGCACGCGCTCGGCGCCGGCCCCGCCGCCAGCGGCGTGCTGATCATGGCCTACTTCATTGCCGGCATCGCCGCAATTCCAGGCTGGGTCGCCCTCAGCCGGCCGGTTCGGCAAGCACCGCGTGTGGTGCTGGGCGATGATCATGGCCTGCGCCGCCTTCGTCTGGGTTCCGCTCCTGCAACCCGGGCAGATCGAACTCTTCTTTCTCATCTGCGTCGCGACCGGCATGGCGCTTGGCGCGGACCTCGCCCTGCCGCCGGCGATGCAGGCCGATGTGATCGACTTCGACAGCCTGCGGACCGGGCAGGATCGAGCCGGTCTGTTCTTCGCAATGTGGAGCATGAGCACGAAACTGGCCCTGGCCCTCGCCGTCGGCCTCGCCTTCCCGGCGTTGTCGGCTCTAGGATTTGTCGCCGGCGCTGAGAATGATGCAACAGCGCTGTTTTGGCTTGCCGTGATCTACGCTTGGGTGCCGACCGTACTTAAAGGAGTTGCCATCGCAATTATATGGAACCATCCAATGACGCAGCGACGACAGGCCATTATTCGCCGTCGACTTGAGACGCGCGGACGCCGCGCCGTGTCGGGGCAGGCATGAACCGGCTCGCAGGCGCCCTTCTCCTCCTCTTGTTGACGGTCGGCGGTTGTAGCAGCATGAAACCTGAAGACTTCGCAGGCCGTGAACCGGGGCTCGTGCTCGAAGACTATTTCCAGGGTCGGACGAAAGCCTGGGGCGTTTTCGAAGACCGTTTCGGCGATGTCCGGCGTCAATTCGTAGTAGATGTCGACGGAACTTGGGATGGTAAAGAACTCGTCCTCGATGAGCACTTTACCTACGCGGACGGAGAGCAGGACCGACGAGTCTGGCATATCGTAAGAACGGGCGAGCATACCTACCGAGGCGAAGCCGGCGATATTGTCGGTTCCGCAATTGGCACCGTTTATGGCAACGCCCTGAACTGGCAGTACGTTCTCGACCTTCCGATCAACGAGCGGACGTGGCGGGTTCATTTCGACGACTGGATGTTCCTGCAGCCCGACGGGGTGATGATCAACCGCGCCAAGGTACGGAAGTGGGGCATTGAGTTGGGTTCGGTGACCCTGATTTTCCGCAAAGCGGGTTCCGAGGAGCAAAACTCTGCGGCGGGCGACGCTCCGCTTCGCTGACTGTAGCGTTGGTCGTCAACGCTCGACCATGCGTCTCGTCAAAGCGAAGTATAGACCGTACGGCAGGCAGCGCGCGAGCTTCATGCCCCAGGTAAAGCGCTTCGGAAACGTAACCTCGAAGCGACCTGTTTTCAGCCCGGCCACGATTCGATCGGCGGCATCGTCGAGGTCGATCAGGAAGGGCATCTTAAACTCGTTACGGTCGGTCAGCGGCGTCTTCACGAAGCCGGGATTGATCAGCGTGAGTTTAATGCCATAGCGTTCGAGCTCTGGCTTCAACGCCTCGCACATGTTGATCAGCGCTGCCTTGCTCGCCCCGTATGCGGCCGCCGTCGGCAACCCGCGATAGCCGGCCACCGAGGCGACAACGGCAATGTGGCCAGCGCGCCGGTCGATGAAGCGAGGAAGCACCGCCGCGAGCGCATTGACCGTACCCATGAAGTTGGTTTCCATAAGCTTGCGGAAGATGCCGGTCTCGAAATCCTCGACGCTGACCGGCGTGTGGGTTCCGGCATTAAGGATCACAAGATCGAGATGACCCATCTCCGCCTCGATTGCGTCAACGGTCGCGGCGACGTCCTCTTCTCGGGTCACGTCGAGAGGATACGGCCGGATTGTGCCGCTCAGCTCTTCGCTCTCGGCGCCGAGCGCTTCCAGATCGGCGGCCGTGCGCGAGCTTGCCGCCAGACGCGCGCCGTCGCGGGCGAGACGGTAGGCCACCGCTCGGCCGATTCCTTTACCGGCTCCCGTGCACCAGGCGATGGTCATGCCGAAATCGCGCCTCATGACCGACTGGTCGATGCGCCGCGCCCGCAGCTCACGCATCGATACTCGATCGTCGAGCCATCCTTGGCGGGGAACCGCATCTTCACCCATCGGCCCTTTTCGTCATACCAGACCTCGTTGTTCAGCTCGCCGCGGTAGACGAAGTGACGGGCCGTAACAGGACCATCGTTTTCCGTCTCCACCTGCTCAAGGCCCACGAACGTCACATCCACAACGTTTACCTGGCCGGTGATCGTGTTGATGACCGCGCGGTCGTTCACCACGTCTGCGTTCCAATGCTCCGTCGGCAGCGTCGATACGCCGGCAGTCGATGAGCCGCCGGACCCGTTGACCTCGAGTTGGTTCCCTCGTCGCTTGACAGCTAACATGTGCCCGCTCGCCGTTGTCGTCGGTCTTCGCCGTGAGCGACAACAGGCAGCCATTGCGCCATGTGGCTCTCAATTCATAGACGTAGCGATAGGCGCTGAAGAAAAGGACGTCGACCCGCACGTCGAACCGGGTCCGGGTTGTCAGGACATCGCCGTCGCGGGTGAAGCGGACGCTGTGCGTGCCGACCTGCCGGTCGTCCCGGCGAACGTCAAATGTCAGAGTGTCGCCATACAATGTCAGCGGATCGGGCGCCGAAGCGTGCGAACACTCGGGCTGTGGCACCTCGGATCTCGCGGCACTCGCGCAAGCAAATACGCCGGTCAGCAGCAGCGCCAATGCGATCCCGGATAATGCGTGAGGGGTGCCGAGTCTGACCGCGTCGCCGAGGCTGGCAGGCACCGGTGCCAACTTCGCTCCTTGTCAAATACGGAGGAAGGGGTTGACGATCGTCCCCACCGCGCCCGACAGGCGCAGCGGTGCGTCGAGCACGACGAGACACAGACAGTCCGCGTCGTCATCCACGACAGGCTTGTGTGTGTGCGATGCATCCCGCGCGGCAAAATCGCCGGGCCCGTACGTCTCGGCGCCATCGCTGAAGCCACCAGCGAGAACGAGCGTAAATTCGTTTCCCCTATGGGAATGTTTGGGAACCAGGCTGCCGGCCTTCAGCCGCATGAGCGCAACCTTGATGTTCCTGGACGCCAGCGGAAGCCTTGCTTCCTCGACCGTAGCCATTCCGGCTACCCGGCGCCAGGCGAGATGGGAAAGTCCACGGCCGATGTAGTGCAGCAGCGGCTCGGGAACGAGCTCAGCGCTGCCTGATTCCAGAGGCGGCGAAGGAGACACGGAGGCGTCCGGCATATCGAGCATCGCGAGCGTCCGATCGAGAATACCGGCAGAGGTGGCTTCACCCTCGGTGCTCTCCAGCAAGGCGCCACCAACCGCTTCGATGACCGCGACATCGCCGCGACAAGATCCGCACATCGTCACGTGGCTTGCAACGGCCAGGGCTGCGCCTTCGCTCATCGCGCCGGCGGCAAAGTCGAGAAGCATTTCTTCTGCAGGGTGGTGCTTAATCATTGGCAGTCCTCCGGCAGCGCGTTGCGCAAGCGCGCCAGCGCCAGCCGAATACGCGACTTCACAGTTCCCAGCGGCAGGCCAAGCTCTTCGGCTATTACGCTGTGCGATTTGTCCTCGAAGAACGCTTTCTCCAATACGGTAATCTGCTCCTTCGGAAGTACGGTCAGGGCCTCGCGCAGCATTGCGCCGGTTTCGCTCACGCTCAATGCATCGTCGGCGGCCCGCCCCTCATAAGCTGTCTCGTCCGCTTCGCTCAGATCGGCGTCCGGATGGCCCTCGCGACGGAACAGGTCGATCCGTTTGTTCCTCACGATCGTGAAGATCCAGGTCGAAACGGTCGCGCGAAGTGGATCGAACGTTTCGGCCTTCCGCCACACCGTGAGCATGGTTTCTTGCGCCAACTCCTCCGATGCAGCCGCATCGGTCCCCCGACGCATGCCGAAACCCTTTAACCGCGGGGCAAAGTGTTTGAAGAGACTCGCGAAAGCATCCCGGTCGCGCCGGGTGGCAATGGCTTCGACAAGGCCACAAAGCTCTTCGTTGGTCACCAAAAGATCCCGCTGCGTCCGAACCCAAGCCAGAGCGCGAGCGCTGATCAGCGGTCTAATCCCGCATGATCCTCCGCTGACGATAGCCTGCAATTCCATCTCTAATCCTTGCAGCAGGAATGTTCTACCGTCATACGCGCCGGCGCCCGCTATGGATCAGTCGATACATGCACCGTCGCCTGCAACAAATTGATTATGTTACTCAACATCGCAGTAGCCAATAGTAAACCGGTATAGTCGAAGATAGCGTTGCGGTCGGCGCAAGGCAGGCGTACGGCCAATCTATCCTTCCGGTTTTTTCAGAAACGGCTCGATTGCTCTGGTCACGCCCTCGGAAAGAGGCGACGTCATCGTCGGGAAGAAACGCACGACCATGCCGTCCGGAGCGATCAGGTACTTGTGGAAGTTCCACCGCGGCGCGGTTTGCGGGCCCAGTTCCGCCTGCGCCCACTTGTAGAACGGGTGCGCGTTCGGCCCAACAACATGCGCCTTGGCCGTCAGCGGAAAGTCGACGGCGAAATTGACCTCGCAGAACTGCTTGATCTCGGCTTCCGATCCGGGCTCTTGATTACCGAAGTCGTTCGACGGCACACCGAGAACGACAAGTCCACGGTCGCGATAGCGCGACCACAACGACTGCAGATCCTGGTATTGCCGGGTAAATCCGCAAAAAGATGCCGTGTTGACCACGAGCACCGGCTTCCCGCGGTGGAGCGCTAGGGGGAGTTGTCCGCCGTCGATCGACGTAAATGAGAAGTCGTAGGCGGAAACATTGCCGGCGCCCGCGGCTGTCGTTCCCATTGCAACGATCATCAGGGCCGTAATGAGCAGGTGTTTCAGCACCAAGACCGCGTCCTCGCCCACGCATGCGCGTCTTATTGTAGTCTAGGTACGTTATTGAGGCGGGCACGGATCTGCAGGCGGTTGCGCAAAGCGCCGGATCCTCGAGAAGGCCTCCATGCGCTTTGGCTGGTTAATTACCCCCGTTTGTACCATTATCATCCGCTTACCCTTTGCAGGACACCCATCGCCGCTCATGAGAAACCTAAAAGCGTTGGCTTTCGCTGTCCGGCGTAGTCTTTTAAAGCTCGCCCGGAACCGCGCCCGGCTAAGCCTGATCGCCATGATCCTTGCGCTTTGCGCAGCCGCTGGCGCTGCGCGCCGCCATGGCGCAGGACCACGATCCGGGCCAGCCTGTTCAAGCCATCATCGCCGGCTGGAGCCAGACTCTCGATTCTGTTGAAGCCTACGTCAGCGGTCTGCCCTACACCCCCGCCCAGCACACCGCGTTCGCTGCACAACTGTCGTCGGTCAGTGAAGAGGCAAAGAGGATTGCCGCGCAGGCTCAGGCCGTAGTTGACGCGAACGTCCGGCTGCTGAACACGCTGGGTCCCGCGCCAGGAAACGATGAGCCGAATGAAGCCTGGGAAATCGTCCAGAAGCGGCACGAACTTAATGACGCGATTGCCGCCGGGCGGGCGCAAATCGCTCAGGCCGACCTCGCCAGGGCGCGCGCCGCCGGCCTTCATGACGAACTTTCGCAAATTTACCGTCGCAGCCTGATCGAACAACTCGGCCAGAGGCTCCGGTCGCCTCTGACGCCCTCGCGTCTGGCGCCGGTGATCAGCGAAGCGGCGAGCGTGATCGAGACGATCGTCGGCGCGCCGACCGCATGGCTGGCCGGCCTGAGCGATGACAGATGGCGCGACTTCTGGTTGAACTGGCGCATGCTGCTTCTTGCCGGCGCAACGATCGCCGGCTGGCTGGTCCGGCGCGCGTTGCTGAGCAAGCTGGGACGCGACACGGCGATATCCGCGCCAAGCTACGCCCGCCGCCTTGTCGCCGCCATCGCCGAGAGCGTCGCCGACGGCATGGTCCCGGCGGCCGTCGTGGCCTGCGTCTACTTCCGCGTCCAGGCGGACGCGGACATGGCGGACGCACTTGCCGGCAGGGTCGTCACCGCCGTATGCGCCGCATTGATCTTCTTCATCCTGAGCACGGCCTTCTCCCGTGCGGTGCTCGCGCCGGACCTGCCGCAGTGGCGATTGACATCACTCGCCCCGGCGGCGGCGCGGATGCTGAACCGCCGGATCATGGCGCTCGCAGCGGTCTACACCCTCGATCTGCTGTTCTCCCGCGCGACCCGGGAGATGGTGCTGTCTTCGGATCTGCTCGCGCTGTACGCCATGGGTATGGGCGCGATCGAGGCAATGGGCATCGTCGCGATCATGCAGGGCCTGATCTGGCGCTCGCCGGCCAACCTGCAGGCGGCGGCGACAGACGCAATCACACCTGCGGCCGGAGCCGGCCGCCGTCGCGCCTGGACCGTCCTGCGCTGGAGCATCAGCGCCCTCGCGATTGCCGGCGTCCTCGCCGCCTCCGCCGGCTACGTCCGGCTCGGCCACTATCTCATCGGCAATCTGCTGATCAGCGGCGCGATCTTCGCCCTCATCTACCTCTGCCGCGGCCTCCTCCGCGAGGTCATCTGCATGAGCCTGCGGTCGACGTTCGTGACCCATCGCTGTGGTCTCGGCGAGCGCAGCGGCGGCCTGATCAGGTTCTGGCTGCAAGCGTTGGCCGGTCCGCTCCTCGTCGGCGTCGGCGTCTACGTCGTCATGCCGAGCTGGGGCGTCCCCAGCGAAGACATCCGTCGCTGGATCGGAGATTTCCTCAGTGGATTCACAATCGGCGGGGTCAGGCTTTCGCTGATCGACGCCGCCATCGCCGTCCTGGTCTTCGTCCTTGCCCTGCTGATGACACGCGCCGTGCGCCGGGCCCTGACCGAGCGCGTGCTGCCGCTGACCGAGCTCGACTTCGGCGTTCGCAACTCGATCTCGGTCGGCGTCGGCTACATCGGCTCGACGATAGCCGTGCTCCTCGCGATCGCTGTTCTGGGCATCGACCTCTCAAGCCTCGCCATTGTCGCCGGCGCGCTGTCCGTCGGCATCGGCTTCGGTTTGCAGAACATCGTCAACAACTTCATCTCCGGCCTGATCCTTCTCGTCGAGCGGCCGATCAAGGTCGGGGACTGGGTGGTGGTTGGCGCCCAGCAGGGATACGTCAAGCGCATCAATGTGCGTGCCACCGAGATCGAAACCTTCGAGCGCGCCTCGGTCATCCTGCCGAATTCCGAGCTGCTGCAGTCGGCTGTTGTCAACTGGACTCACAAGGACAAGACCGGCCGGCTCGAGGTCCGCGTCGGCGTCGCCTACGGCAGCGATACGCAGAAGGTGCGCGACATCCTCCTCGACTGCGCCCGCGAGCACGTGGAAATTTCCAGCTGGCCGACGCCGTACGTCGTGTTCCGCGACTTCGGCGCCAGTGCCCTGGACTTTGAGGTCCGCGCCTTTATCAAGGACATCGAGAAGCGGTTGATGGTCGCGAGCGATCTGCGTTTCGCCATCGACCAGGCCTTCCGCGAAAACGGCATCGAGATCCCGTTCGCGCAGCACGACATCCGCTTCCGCGATCTCGATCGGCTCGAGCAGGTTCTCGCTGCTACGCGCGGCGCAATGCCGGCAGCGGCGCTGGTGCCTCTGCGCAGCAACGCTGGCGGCGAAGCAACGCTCATGGCTGTCGATGGCGAAGATCCGGACCCCGCTCGGATGACCGGGTCACGAACGAGCGCAGGTCGCGGAACAGGGCCTCGTCAGTAATCACCCGCGGCACCTTGTTCTGCCCGCCGAGCCTGCCCCGCGTCTTCATCCACGCGGCGAAAGCGCCGGATGGCAGCGCCCGGATCCGCGGCGGCGCCATGCCGTAATCGCCGGCACGATGGACCCGGTAGTCCTCGTTCAGGTCACCGAGACGGGCGTCGAGCGCGGCGGCGAAGGCGGCGAGCGCATCCGCCGGCGGCGAGCTCGCCGGCAAACTCGACGATGAACAGATGTCCGCCCGCTCCTCCCTCGCCGCTTCGGCCGCTTCGTCCGTCGGGCACAAGAGGGCCGACGGTGAAGTCGGTGACGTCGCGGCCGATGGCGCTTGCCGCCGTGGCGACGGCGTCTTCGATCTGCTCGCCGATCAGATGCTCGCCGAACGCCGACAGGCCGTAGGCGGTCCGTCCGGTCACGACAAGGCGCGGCGGATCGAGCGCGACAAGGCGCACGGTATCGCCGAGGATGTAAGCCCAAAGCCCGGCGCAGGTGCTGACTGCAAGGGCGTAGTCGCGGCCCGTCTCGGCATTGCCCAGCCAGTGGCGCGGCGGCGAGGGATCGGCCAGCGCATCGACGGGCACGAATTCGTGGAACAGTCCGGTGTCGACGGCGAGGCGGAGGCCGTCGCCGGGTCCGCGATCGGCAACGGCGATGAAGCCCTCGCTTGCGGAAAAGACTTCTCGGGTCTCGGCATGACCGCCTTCGAGCAGCGCCTCGAAGCGGCGACGGTAAGGCGCGAAGTCGACACCGCCATGGATGATCATTTCGAGATCGGGATAGGCCGAACACAGCCGCTGGTCCTTTACTCCGGCAGCCTGCATCAACCGCTCGAAGAACAGCAGCAGCCAACTCGGCGTGCCCGAGATCGAGCGGATGTCGGCGGCGAGCGAAGCCGGCGCAAGCCGGGCGATCTTCTCCTCCCAGTCCTCGATCGCCTCCAGGGAGCGCGGTGGAAAGTAGCGCGGGCGCGCCCAGGCAGGCACATCGCGGCCGGCGATACCGCTGAGGTCGCCGCTGAAGATACCGGGCGCCGCCTCGCGCAGGTTGACGCTGCCGCCCAGCATGAAGTTGCGCCCGGCCAGGATCCGGCTGCGGGGCCGCGCCCGCACGTGATGGACGAGGATATCGAGTGCGCTCCTCCGGTTGGCGCGGTTCATCGCCACGGTGCAGGGAATGTTCTTGGTCACCCCGGTGGTGGTTCCGGAACTCACGGCGAAGAAAGGGATTACGCCGGGCCACGTGCAGTCTTCGAGCCGCGGATATTCGCCTTGCCAGTAGGTCTTCCAGAAATCTTCATAGCGACGCAGCGGAACCTGACGCTGGAAGTCCTCCACGCTCCGGATCGCGGCGAAGCCGTGGTCGCGGCCGAACCGGGTTGCTTGGGCCATGCGCACCAGCCGGAGCAGCTGGCGGCGCTGCGCCTCCACGGGATCGAGGCGAGCAAGCGCCGAAAGCCTTGCGCGGGCGTAGAGTCGAAGCAGGGGCGTGGCGTCGATCAAGGCTCGAACCCGTCGTCCTTCGCGCTCAGCGCGACAGGGCCATGACCCGTGTGAATTGCCGGCGCACCGTCTCGGGTCGAAGCGGCAGCTCGATGTAGCGACCCTCGCGCCACAGCGGCACCTGATCGAGAAACGTGCTGCTGTTGAGCCAGCCGTCCTGGCCGCCAAGGAGCACAAAGTCGTTCTTGTCGACGTCCGTCATATCGGAGATGTGGCGAGCATTGGAGCCGTAGCTGACGCGGTGGCGTTCGCTGGTCAACGGATGCGCCGTCTTCATCAGCGTCTCGGAACTGCCGCCGACCGGGAGATCGGCGAACTCGAACCGACCGCCAATGAGCGGCAGGAACGCCAGTGGATGGCGGAGCTTGAGCCGATGCATCTCGCCCCAGTCGGCGAAGTCGTCGATCTTTCCCCCGGCCGAGGTCAGGGCGTCGCGCAAGAGGGGCGCGACCACCGCCGGTTCGGCGGCCTCAAGATCCTCCGCCAGCAGAGCCTTGATTTCGCCGGCGCCGGTAAAGGCCTTCCAGTCCTCGTCGCCCAGCCTGGCCCGGTAGAAGGCTTCGGTGAACTCGGCGCGAAAGATCTCGAAGGCGACGGCGCCGCGCGAGCCTTCATCGTAGCGCCCGTCCCACCGGGCCATGCGCGCGATGACCGCGCGCTGCCCGGGAGCGAGACCGACATCGTCGGGACCGAGGCCCGCCGCGGCAAGCTGCCGGAGGAAGGCATCGCGCAGCGCCAGCGACGCGCTGAGCGCGACATCGCGCTGTAGGTCGCCGGCATCCTGCACGCTCATCCGGCCATGCTCTTCGACAAGTTCGGCCATGCGCCGGACCCGGTACCCCGGCGAGAAGAAATAGCCGATGCGGATGTCGCCGGCGTCTGTCGGCCGGTTGTTGGCGGTGGCGAGGAAACCTTTCGCCGGGTTGTAGCTGTAGGGCAGCTCGGGGCTGGTCAGGATCCGCGACCAGTCCGTGTCGCTGGCCTCCGCCGGGGTCGTGATGTCCGCGGGCGTTTTGCGATCGCGGGCCGGCAGCCGGACCGCCATGATCTCGCCGATGTTGCCCCTCGCATCGGCATAGATCATGTTCTGCGCCGGCAGGGAGAACCCTGCGAACGCCTCCCGAAAGGCCGGGAATGAC
This sequence comes from uncultured Alphaproteobacteria bacterium, assembly GCA_963789785.1. Taxonomy (GTDB): domain Bacteria; phylum Pseudomonadota; class Alphaproteobacteria; order Rhodospirillales; family Defluviicoccaceae; genus JAEULH01. The sequence continues at coordinate 136,975 of CAWBNC010000003.1, forward strand.
CGCGCCCGGCTAGCGGCCAGCATCGCCGAGATTTCGTCGCTCGGCCGATGCCCGATCCAGCGGAGCACAAGCGGCGGCAGGCCCAGATCGGCCAGTTGCGGCGCATCCGAGACGATTGGCCCGCGCGCCGTTTCCCGTACGATGACCTCGCGGTCGCGCCAGCCGCGGACCTTTATCGTCTCGCGCCGTTCTGAAATGACCTCCTGGGGGGCCGTGGAGAGGTCGACCAGGTCGCTCGCCGCGGCGCGCATATTGGTCCCACCCCAGGCTATGTCCGGATTGCGGCCGATGGCGAATAGCGGCAGCCCCGGCACCATCATCCCGACCACGTGGTACGACGGCGACTTCAGCCCTGCGAGAATCCAGGTGTTCGGCAGGTTGAGGCCGAGATGCGGGTCGCTAGCGATCAGCGCGCCGCCGGTGGTCGTGTGCTCCGGGCCGATGGCGATGCTGTTGCTGCCCGATCGGCTGATGCCTTCGAGCAGTCCGCCGAGCACGTCCGACCCGCCGCTGGCCTCGAAGCTCGGCAACGAGCGGCTGCCGGCCTCCACAAGCCGGCTCCAAATCATCGGCCAGTCGGCGCGCTGGCGCAGAGGCAGCAGCCGGAACCAGATCAGCCATGTGACGTCGGTCCCGCTCAGGCGGCCGAAGGTGAGCACGTCACGGATCGTCCACGGCTCCCGCTCAAGCCCGAGGGCAGCGTACTCGTAGGGCAGGACCTCGAGCCGCTCCTGATAAAGGTTGATCCCGGCGACGAAGCGCTCGACCCACCGCCGCGCCTCGCGCGACATGCGCGCCTCGCTCTCGGCCGCGGCCTTGCCGAAGTCGATGATCCGCAGACCGTGGTCGATGTCGGCGGCCAGCGGTCCGCCCATCTCGGCGATCCGGCCCTGGGCGATGCGGCGGTAGATGGCCATCTGGCCGAGGCGGAGGTGGGCGTGGACCAGGCCCAGCGCGAACGCAGCGTCGTCGTCGTGGTCAGCCTCGATGAACGGGATCTGGTGGTCGTCCCACCGCACCGTAACCGGGCCGGCCAACGGCAGCCCCGTCGTCGGAAAGACGGCCAGACGCTGGTCCAGCGACGTCTCCTTCGGCAGCGGCTTGAGCAGCGAGCAGCCGGCAACCAGCCAGGTCAGGGCAAGGGAGAGGAACAAACGCATGCTGTGTTCCGGTCCGATCAGCCTCGGCCGGCGCGGGCACGCCGCGCCGCCAAGGCCGATATGGGGGCGCGGCCGAGATCGCGACAGGATTGGGGACGGAATGCAGCAACCGCCGTTGCTCTCGCATGAGCCGGCGGCGTGTCTTAACATAGACGCGGCGCTGGTTTGTACACGGACGCTGATGAACAAGGAGGACCGATGACCGCGACACTGACCGTCACCATCACCGGCTGGGACAACGGCGAGCCGATACCCGACAAATTCGCTTTCTGCATCCCGGCCGAAGAAGGCCATGTCGCCATGAGCGAGAACATCAGCCCGGACATCGCGTGGTCAGGCACGCCGGAAGATACGAAGTCGTTCGCCATCATCTGCCATGACCCCGACGTGCCGTCGAAGCCGGATGCCGTGAACAAGGAGGGCATGACCGTTCCCGCCGATCTTCCGCGCGTCGATTTCTACCATTGGGTGCTCGTCGACATCCCGGCGAGCATGCCCCGGCTGGTCGAGGGCGCGGACGCCGGTGGTATCGTCGCCGGCGGCAAGCCTCCGGGGAAAACGGCGCATGGCGTCCGCGGGATCAACAGCTACACGGACTGGTTCGCCGAGGATGAAGACATGAAGGGCGAGTACGCCGGCTATGACGGTCCGTGCCCGCCGTGGAACGACGAGATCGTTCACCACTATCACTTTGCGGTCTATGCGCTGGACGTCGAGAGCCTTGGGCTGACCGGTGCCTTCGGCGGCGACCAGGCGCTGAAGGCCATGGCGCCGCACGTCCTCGCCAAGGGAACCTGGGTCGGGACCTACACGCTCAATCCGTCGCTGCGGCGCTGATAGCGCCGGGGGAAAAGCGCACTTGCCGGTCCCAGCGGCTATGCCGCCGGCATGCCGGCTATGGTACAATAATTGAAGGTTCGGGCGGTCTCCGCCCATCCGGCACGCCGCGGAACGGTGGACAAGCGGCGCAGCGATGGGCTCGGGGCCTGAACCGGGCAGGATAACCACCATCGGGAGGGCGCTCATGAGCACGTATCGCGTGATCCGCATCGTCGGCAGCAGTCCCACTTCCTGGGAAGAGGCGGCCAAGTCCGCGGTCGAGGAGGCCGCACAGCATCTTGAAGACCTGCGCGTTGCCGAGGTCGAACTCCTCGACATGCGGATGCTGGACAACAAGGTTGTGGAATACCGGGCGCGGGTCCACGCCTCCTTCCGCTACCATCCGGCTGCCGGCGAGTAGCGGTTCCAGCATCACCTTGGCGCCGGCGGCCGGGCGATCCCCGCCCGGCCCGTCGGCGCCGCGCTTTGCGTCGCGGCGGTCGGGTTCCGAACGCCGTTCAGGCGCGGGGTCGCGCGTACTACCGCTGCACCGCCGTCTGCGCATATGCAAGTGTGCCGATGACCTAAAATCTGCCCGACGGGTCTTGCGACGCTGACCGGGGCAGCATACCTCGTCGCTGCGGAGCCGCCGGATGGGGTTCCGCGCCACCACGGGCAGGCCTTAGGGCGACCACGGTGGCAGCCACACATTGCTTGACCGGAGGATGTGTCACGATGACGACTTTCGACTTTTCCCCCCTGTTCCGTTCGACCGTCGGTTTCGACCGGCTGATGCAACTCATGGAAAGCTCGACGCAGCTTGCCGAAGCCGCGAACGGGTATCCGCCGTACAACATCGAGAAAACCGGCGAAGACCGCTATCGCATTACGGTCGCGGTCGCCGGGTTCGGCGACGACGAACTGAGCGTCGAAACGCATGAGAACGCGCTGCTTATCGAGGGCCGCAAGCGAGAGGCCAACGGCGAAGCGCGTTACCTCTACCGCGGCATTGCCGGCCGCTCGTTCAAGCGGCAATTCCAGGTCGCGGACCACGTCAAGGTTGTCGCCGCTTCGCTCGGCAACGGCCTACTGGTTATCGATCTTGTCCGCGAGATCCCCGAGGCGATGAAGCCGCGGCAGATCCCGATTACTGCCGGCACCGCAGCGCCCGGCGCGACCATCGAGGGCGAGAGCGCCAACGCCAGCGAGGCAAAGCAGATCGAGGTTGAGTCGCACGCGGCCTGACGCGAGCGATCGACGTCGATCAAACGAGGGCGCAGCGCAGGCTGCGCCCTTTTTCGTTGGCCGCGCGCGTGGACATTTTTGCGCCGCACGCAACTGCTGCGGCGCACTCTAACTTTTCATATTTCACAACCGGCGGATGTCATCCATTCTGTCCGCCCGTGCTGGTCGTGAACCTTGCGAAATTTCAACTTTGCCAAGGTGCGGACGGTCTATAGCCTACGTTGAAACAATGCTGCCGAGGATGAAGAGATGAGGATTGCGCAGATTGCTCCCCTGATCGAGTGCGTCCCGCCCAAGCTGTACGGCGGTACCGAGCGCGTCGTGTCATGGCTGACCGAGGAACTGGTGCGCCTCGGCCACGAGGTGACGCTGTTCGCCAGCGGCGATTCGGAGACCAAGGCCGAACTGGTCGCCGTCAGCGATCACGCGCTCCGTCTCGATCCGATGGTCAAGGACGTCGTGCCCTACAACATTCTTCTTCTGGAGGCCATTCGGAAGCGCACCGCGGACTTCGACATCCTCCATTTTCACGTTGACTTCACGTACTTCCCACTGTTTCGGCACATGGCCGACCGCACGCTTTCGACCCTGCACGGGCGCCTCGACCTCCCAGATCTGCAGCCGCTGTTTCGGGAATTCCCCGACATGCCGCTGGTCTCGATCTCGAACAACCAGCGGCTGCCGCTGCCGCCGGTCAACTGGCAGGCGACCATCTACCACGGCCAGCCCGCGGATCTGCTTACGTATGAGGAAAAGCCGTCACGCGACTACATCGCCTTCCTCGGCCGGGTCTCTCCGGAAAAACGACCCGACCGTGCGATCAACATCGCCGCACAAACGAAGATGCCGCTCAGAATGGCGTCCAAGATCGACAAGGTCGACCGGGAGTATTTCGACGAGAGCATCAAGCCGTTGATCGACGCCAACCAGGACCTGGTCAGCTTTACAGGGGAATTCGAGAACGACGCCAAGCAGATCTTTCTCGGCAACGCCAAGGCGGTGATCTTCCCGATCGACTGGCCGGAACCGTTCGGTCTGGTCATGATCGAGGCGATGGCCTGCGGCGTCCCGGTCATCGCCTACCGCTGCGGCTCGGTGCCCGAAGTCATCGACGACGGTCTCACCGGCTTCATTGTGGACAACGACGACGAAGCGGTTGCCGCGCTGGCTCGGGTCGACTCCCTTGACCGGCGCAAAATCCGCGAGCGGTTCGAGGAGCGCTTCACCGATCGGCGCATGACCGCCGACTACGTAAAGCTCTACGAGGCCATGCTGGCAAAGGCCCGCAAGGTGCGCGCTGCCTGAACAGTGAGCCTGCGAAAAGCGCTGATCGTTCCCCGGGAGATGCAGCGGCCGGATTAATCGCGCCGGCCGTTAGCGCAGGCGATGCGTCGTCCGGCGTCGTCCGGCATTGATATCCGCTCGCAGGCAGCGTACGACACGATCGATAAACGGCGCAGCCCAAATAGCGCCGGGCGCAACAGCGGATCTTCGAACCCCTCTGCAGCGACGAGGTTGACAATGCCGCCAGGCCGAGACACCGGGGAGCTTTCTCGCAACGACGGCGATGCGGCGCCACCCGCCGTAATCTTCGACGTCGATGGCGTACTCGTCAATTCACCGCACGAACGGGCTTGGCAGGAGTCACTGGCGACGCTCATGGCAAGGCCCATGGCGGGACATTGCCGCATCGACGTCCTATACGCCTGAGCGCTTTACCTCCGAGGTCTACCAGACCCGGCTGTCCGGGAAGCCGCGGATGAGCGGCGCCCGCTCGGTCCTCGAGTACTTCGGCGTTCCGGATGTGGAACGACGCGCCGCCGAGTATTCGGATTACAAGCAAACTCAGATCGAGGCCCTGATCGACGCCGGTGAGTTTGTCGCCTATGGCGACGCTTTGCGCTTCGTCACGGCGCTGCGGGCGCGCGGCGTGCCGCTGGCCGCGGCTTCGTCTTCGAAAAACGCCAACCGCTTTATGGTCCAGATCCACTTGGACGACGGCGGAACACTGCTCGACGTTTTCGCCGCGAACGTCTGCGGTCGCGAATTGAAGCACGGCAAGCCGCATCCGGAGATCTTTTTGCTTGCCGCCGAGGAACTGGCTATGCCGCCCGAGCGCTGCATCGTTGTCGAGGATGCCGCCGCCGGGATTGCCGCCGCAAAGGCAGGCCGCATGCTCGGCCTCGGGATCGCCCGCTTCAACGACGAGGATCTGCTCGCGGCTGAGAAGGCCGATCTCGTAGTGACGTCGCTGGACGACGTGTCGCTGCCGGATCTTCTCACCGGCCGGCTGATGCGCGGCGCATAGGCCGGCATCGCGGCAGCGCCTCAGAGCAAGAACGTCAGGATAAGGCACGACGATCATGGACAAGCAGACTGCCCCGAAACCGACGTCGTGGCTCGAGGGACGGCTCGATCTGCCGTCGGCGCCGGCGTGGACGTTTCACGAACCCAGCTACAATCCCAGCCGCGAGAGCGGGATCGAATCCCGGCTCGCCATCGGCAACGGCTTCCTCGGCGTCCGGGCCGCACGGGCGATCAGCCGGGGACCGATGTGGGTGTCCTGGCTGCACACACTCAACTGGGCCTCGTCGCCGCGCACGTACATCGCCGGGCTGTTCGATATACCCAACACCGAACCGCCGGTTCCGGCGCTGGTCCCTGCGCCGGACTGGTTGCGGCTGCGCATTATCCTTGACGGCGAGCCGATGTTCATCCGCTCCGGCAAGCTTCTTACCCACCACCGCGTTCTTGACGTCCGTCGCGGACACTTGCTCGTCGAGTGGCAGCAACAAACGGAAGCCGGCCACCTCGTTCAGGTCCGCGCCCTGCGCATGGTCTCGCAGGCCGAACGAGCGCTTGGCCTCCACGTTCTCGAGCTGAAGATCGACGGTCGTCCGGTCGATGTCACCCTCGAAGCCCTGATTGAAACGACCGGTTCGGCGCTGGAGGTCGAGCGACTCGATCCGGATCTGGCCCTCTGGCGGACGAACTCGGGGAAGTGGCTCTCGTTCGCCAGCGACGCCGGTGTCGCCATTAATGGCAAAACGATGGAGCCGGAGACGATCGAGCCACTGAGGCGGGCGTGGTCCTGGCGCAACAGCCCCGGCGACCACACCATGTTATGGCGGACCGTTGCCTTCGCCCGTGGCGATGAAAGCGCACGAGAGCCAACCGTCCGCGTCCAGGTCGCCATGGAACGCGCTCGCGCCCGCGGCTGGCAGGCCTTGCTTGACGATCACGAGGCCGCCTGGGCCGCGCGTTGGGCGGATAGCGACATTGAGGTCGACGGCGACGAGGAGGCGCAGAAAGCGCTGCGCTTCGCCGTCTATCACCTGATCAGCGCCGCCAATCCCGAAGACGAGCGGGTTTCGATCGGAGCGCGGGCGCTGACGGGCAATTCGTACCTCGGCCACGTCTTCTGGGATACCGAGATCTATCTCCTACCATTTTACACCCTGACATGGCCGGAGGCGGCGCGGGCGCTGCTGATGTATCGCTATCACACGCTTGCCGGCGCACGCGCCAAGGCCGAGCGCCTCGGCTATCGCGGTGCGCTCTATGCCTGGGAGTCAGCCGATACGGGCGAGGAAACGACGCCCGAGGCGGTGCTCGATCTCAACGGCAATGCCATACAGGTGCTCTGCGGAACCCAGGAGCAGCACATCAGCGCCGATGTTGCCTACGCCGTCTGGCAATACTGGCGAGCGACCGGCGACGACCAGTTCCTCCTCGACGGCGGCGCCGAAATAATCCTGGACACCGCCCGCTTCTGGGGGAGCCGGGCAGCGCTGGAGAGCGACGGGAAATACCACATCCGCGGAGTCATCGGCCCGGACGAGTATCACGAACACATCGACGACAACGCCTACACCAACATCCTTGCCCGCTGGAACATCGAGCGGGGCCTGGAGATGGTCAAGATGCTCGCCGACCGCTGGCCGCAGGTCGGCGACAGTTTGATGAACAAGCTCGACCTGGAAGACGCAGAGCTGAAAGCCTGGCGTGCCGTTGCCGACGGGCTGGTGACCGGGTTTCAGCGCGAAACGCGCCTCTTCGAGCAGTTCGAGGGCTTCTTCGGTCTGGAGCAGCTCGACCTCAACGCCTTCAAGGGCCGCACCGTGCCGATGGACGTCATCCTCGGCCGCGAGCGGACCCAGGGCTCTCAGGTCGTCAAGCAGGCCGACGTCGTCGCCCTGCTCGCCCTGCTGCCCCATGCATTCTCGCCGGAAACGCACATTGCCAACTTCGAGTACTACGAACCTCGCTGCGGCCACGGCAGCTCGCTCAGCCGGGGCATGCACGCTCTGGTCGCCGCTCGTCTCGGCCGCATGGACAAGGCGATGCGCCACTTCAAGGAGACGGCGGCGACGGACATCACCGACCAGGCGCTCGGCAGCGCCGGCGGGATCCACATCGCCAGCATGGGCGCGCTGTGGCAGGCCGCGGTCTTCGGCTTCGCCGGCCTGACCCTGCGCGATGACGGGCTGGAGTTCGATCCGCACATCCCTAGCGAGTGGACCGCCCTCGCCTTCTGCGTCCGCTGGCGCGGGCGCCGGCTTCGGGTGCGTCTCGACGCCGGAACCCTGCAGGCAACGCTGGAGGCCGGCGACGCAATGGATCTTTATGTCGGCGCCGATCGCCTGACCGTCAGCGATGCGACGCCGCGGACGATCCCCTTCGGCGGCTTGGCTTGACGTAAACGGAAAGAGATCGTGACCCTAGCCGGTCTCGGCCGGTGTGAGTCTCGCGGCGGCGAGAGTGTGGGCGATCTCCCGCAGCATGCCGAGGCCTTGGACGTCGGACTCAAGCAGCTCAACAGCAAGCCGCGGCACC
>CAWBNC010000004.1:0-34152 GCA_963789785.1 uncultured Alphaproteobacteria bacterium
CCGGAGCAGGCGATTATGGACAAGAGCTGGAAGTTGCCGGACATCGAGCAAGTGAAATGAACAACACAGCAATACAACCAACAAAGGCACAACCGACCACTGTATGAGCCGATCGGATCGGTTTTGAAACGCGCGGGCTGTCCCGAAACCTCTCGGGACGGCAAGCCGTTTCTGACCAAGGAGCCCAAGTTATTGCTGAATGACAACAATGCCGGCAGGCCGAGGCATCCACTGATAATCGGCCGCCGTCCGCCGGCGTTCGGCAATTCCCAGATGCTGGAGTAAGATACCAGGGCCGGCGACGGCGCACGGCTGGCCCATGCTGTTGCTGCACGACGATGCCGAGCGCGAGTATGCCTACAGAGGTGGCCCGGGTTTTACCGTAGGCGCATTCAGGGGGCAGGAAACTCCCGGCGCGCGGTTCGGCAGGCCGGCCGGGCGTTAAACGCCGGCTAACAATGTCAGTGGGTTAACCGCGCCGCCTCGCCGCCCGGTATTTCGCCCAGCCGGCGGCGCGGAGCCGGCACGCCGGGCATGTGCCGCAGCCATAACCCCAGTCGTGAAGCCGGCCCCGTTCGCCGAGGTAACAGCTGTGGGTGTGCTCGCGGATGAGCGCGACCAGCCCGGCGCCGCCGAGGCTTTCGGCAAGCCGCCACGTCGCGGCCTTGTCCAGCCACATCAGCGGGGTATGGATGACGAAGCGGCTGTCCATGCCGAGGTTGAGGGCGATCTGCATCGCCTTGATGGTGTCGTCGCGGCAGTCGGGGTAGCCGGAAAAGTCGGTCTCGCAAACCCCGGCGACGAGGTGGCGAAGGCCGCGGCGATAGCCGATGGCCGCGGCCAACGTCAGGAACACGATATTGCGCCCCGGAACGAAGGTCGTCGGCAAGCCGCCCGCGCCGAGGCGGATCTCGGCGTCGCTGGTCAGTGCGGTGTCGCTGATCTCGGCCAGAACACCGAGGTCGATGCAATGATGTTCGCCGAGCCGGCCGGCCCAGATCGGGAATCCGTCGCGGATCGTGGCCAGCACCGACATGCGGCATTCGAGCTCAATAACGTGCCGCTGGCGGTAGTCGAAGGCGACGGTCTCGACGCGGTCGTAACGATCGAGCGCCCAGGCGAGACAGGTCGCGGAGTCCTGGCCGCCGGAGAAGAGGACCAGCGCGGCGGACTCCCCGCCCGGTTGCGGCGCCGTCACGGCCGATGGCCCGAATAAGAAGCCGAGCGGGCCAGGCGTTTCTCTATGAGCTGCCGTCCGGCGATGACTTCGCACCGGCGCGCGACTGAGGGCGCAGCTCGGTCCGGTCGTGGCGGCCGGTTCTTGGTTTCGTTGCTGAAGGTGAAACGCCCGAAGAGGATGCAGCCCTTCATTCCCGGGTCGCAGGAACGATTCTGGACGCGCTGGCAACGACCCTGCAACTCGTGTGGACAGCCCCAACCGCTCATTGTCGCGTTCGCTCTTCGTTCTCCAGCACCGCAGAGTGCGGGAGTGGCCAGCCGAGGTCAAGGCTGGCGCGTGTTAAACTCGCTCTTGGAACTCGGACGCGCCAAGAGCGTTATCGAGCCATTGGGACCGCCGTTGGATTCGCGCCTACGCCGACGCGGTGTAGACCGGTTCGGCGCGAAGGGCTTCTCGGGCCCGCGACAGCCGCGAGCGAACCGTGCCGGTGGGGGTTCCCATGATCTTCGCCGCCTTCTGGTAGGAGCAGCCTTCATGTACGACCAGGATCAGGGCCTGGCGCTGAGACGCGGGAAGGCGGTCGATCGCGTCGGTGGTTTCGCGCAGTTCCAGCATCCAATGCTGCGCCGGCGGCGATGACATCCCATAGAGCTTGACCAAACCGTCGCTCAGCGCGTGAGCCCGCGCGCGATCCCGGGTCTTGTTAATGAAGGCGTTACGCAGAATAGTGAACAGCCAAGCGCGCAGGTTCGTTCCGGGCTCGAACTTGTCGGTGGCGGCCAGCGCCTTGACCAGGCACTCCTGAACCAGATCGTCCGCCTCATCGGACTGACGCGCCAGCGACATCGCGTAGCGCCGAAGATGTGGCATCTCTGCTGTGAGCTCCGCCCGCATCCGTGTTCTCCTTCCTCGACCCCGTCTCTCCGTACCGAGAACAAGTTGCATCGGAAGGGGCGCACCGACCTTAATCCAAGATAGCCTGTAGGCGAGCGCAAGAAGGCTCGGCATCTTTTATTAATCAGATGCCGAAGAAGGGCAGTTTCTACTAGGTCAATGTCTTTCGTTAAGATGTTTGCATAGAGGCCGTGGGCTGCCGATTCAGTCCCGGCGCCGGCCAAGAAGAAAGCCGGCGAGCGCGGCGGCGAGGGGAATGACAACGGCCGCCGTCGTCAGTATGGCGCGGAAGGAGTCCGTCTCGATGGCGTGGCCGGAGGCGCGCGCGTCGAACCGACCGTGAGCGGCGTAGTTGCCGGTAACGGGTGAGAAAAGGTTGTCTGGCCGCACCGGGTCCGCCGGCTCATCAGTCTGCTGGCCGCTGTAGCCCATCTTCGCCAGCATACGGTCGACGATCCCGGGCATCAGGATGCTGCCGAACACCAGCTTGAAGGAGGCCCGGCCGATGAGGATCTCGCGCGCGCCCGTCTCGGCGGCGCGAACGATCTGGGCCGCCGGAACCTCCGGTTCGTAGATCGGCGGCGCCGGCTGCGGCCGCATCGGCAGCTTGTTGCGCGCCCACTCGAACTGCGGGGTGTTGACCGCGGGCAGAACCACCATGCTGATGCGGATCCGGCTGCCGTCGTGGATGAGTTCGGCGCGCAGGGACTCGGTAAACCCGCGAATGGCGAACTTGGCGCCGCAATAGGCCGACTGTAGCGGCAGCCCGTGATAGGCAAGCGCCGAGCTGACGTTTACGACGGTGCCGTGATCGCGCAGGCGCATCCGCCGGACCGCGCTCATGGCCCCATGAACCTGGCCGAGGTAGGTCACATCGGTCACCCGGCGAAACTCGTCGGCCGAGATCGCGGAAAGGGGAGCGAACACCGTTGCCATCGCGCAGTTGACCCAGACGTCGATGGCGCCGAGCTCCTGCTCGACGCGTTCGGCGGCAGCCTCGATGGCGGAGGCATCGGCAACGTCGGCGGGAAGGACCAGGCCGACGCCGCCTGCAGCGTCGACGTCCGCCTTCGCTTCCTGCAGGCGCTCGATGCCGCGAGCGATGAGGCCGATGGCGTAACCGCGGCGGGCGAATGCGCGCGCCGTCGCCCGGCCGACCCCTGCGGAGGCGCCGGTTATGACGACTACGGGTCTGCTCTGATCAGAGTCCATGCTGCTCGCCTGTACTGCAACGGTCAATCGTTGCCACAATAACGAAGAGCCGGCGGATTTGGTTCCGCCTCGGAGCATCCTGCCTTGGCTGACCGCTGTCGGCGGCGGTCTATCGGTTGCAGCGCGCGAAGCCGTGGCGGCCCCGTATCTGGGCGGACCGGGTCAACCGCTCGAAGGCGTCCGGCGGCGTCGCCATCGCTTCGGCGAACAGGCTGCCGGCGGACGCGCAGTAGGTTTGCTTGCCTATGTCGGCGCTGCGCATGGAGGCGTCGTTGGCGAGCCTGGTAACATACGCGTTGAGCTGACGCGATCCGTTGCCGCCGTAGGCGCGTGCGAAGAACTTGCGCAATGACCCGCTCTGCGCCGCGATCTGTCCCCGGAAAGTGGTGACGAAGGCGTTGTAGCGCGTCTGCTCGTTGCAGGAGAGGGCGGCGACCATGAGCTCGGTCTGCAGGACGCGGGCGTTCAGCGTCGTTTCATCCGCCGGCGAGACGCAGGGTGCCGCGATGGCGGGCACTGCGGCGAGAGACAGGGTCAGCAACAGGGGCGCGAAGGTCTTCTTCATGGTCGAAATCTGCTCCTTGGCCGCTCGCTCCACCGCGCCGCGGCTGTCGATGATGGTGCTCAGGGATAGAAAAGCGCAGAAGCCTTAAAACCACGTTGCCGAGCCATTGGATGTCGGGCGCCGACCATGTGCCGGACGCGCCGGGCCCTCAGATCGCCGAAAGCATCGGTGCGGAGTCTTCGATCTGCTGAATCTTCTCGAAGCCGTGGCGGAGCTCGAACATGATGAACTGCGACTGCTTGAGCGTGCTCGCGGCGCTGCCGCGCGGAAACCGTCCTGCCCAGGCGTCGACCTTGACGGCGAGGGAGCACAGCACCCCGCCGATGGTCGTGTGGTAGCTCTTGATCAGGGACTCGACCCGACGGAAGCGCTCGGCGGAGAGGTTCTGCCAGAGATCCTTGGTGCTCCGCTCGAAGTTCTCGAACCGACCGGCGATGGACACCATCAACCCGTTGATCGTCGACTCCATCTCTGCGCAGGTCGCCATCAGCTCGTCGTCGTGGGCGAGCTGGCGGAGCTGGCGGATCATCCCGAGGGTCTTGAGAAAATCGCTGATTGCCGGAACCATCTGGTCGAGGCAGTTGCGGTAGTAGGCCAGCGACAGGAAAATATCGCCGTAGTCTTCGAGGAAGCGCGGAATGCCGGTCACTTCGACGCCAAGACTGTCGGCCATCTGCTGCAGTTTTGCCTGGGCCTGAGTAACGTCGGGATTGCGAAACAGGGCAACGATGTCGTCGAAGGACTTCACCGAGACGTCGCCGTTGCCGTAGATCCGCCGGATCAGCGGATGGGTGAAGGCACTCATGTACGAAGTCAATTCCGCGACCTTGCGCTGGGAGAGGCGCATGGCTTCGACCTCGTTGACGGCAATGCCGTGCTCGCGCAGCATGATCCGCAGGCTGTAGACGTCGTAGCTCGGCAGTACGGCGAGCTTGCGCAGCAGGTTGAGGTCGGGATGCGGCGGCACCATTGGCCAGTCGAAGACATTGACCATCGACTCCACGTCCGCCTGACCGCTCCCGGTTGAGGCGTCTTCGAACAGTTCGACGACGCCCTCAAGCCGCGAGTTCTTGATCATCCGGGCGTGGCGCAGCGCCCGGGTCTGCAGCGGGATCACCGACAGCGGCAGGATGTGCAGGGCATCGCGATCCACATCGCTGATCTCGATGTGGATGCCGTCTGCGTCGGCCGCCGCCGCCGAGCCGCGCGTCGTCGTCACGGCATCCTGTGTCACCCGATCCCCTCCATCAGGGCGTCGATCTCGGCCTGGGTTTTGGCGACCCCCGGAAGCTGCGGTCCATGGGCCCGGACCACGCCGTCATCGTCCTCCGACGCCGGTGCGGCCCGCGCCTGGTCGACCGGCGTCAAGCCCAGCCGAGCGGTGAAAGTGGCGATCAGCTCGTCGATCTTGACCTCGATCGCGTGCAGCGCGGTGACGATCTTGCGGACCCGCTGACCGGTCAGGTCCTGGAATGCGCAGGCCTCGTAGATCTGAGTCGCGGCCGCGGTGAGCGCGGCCTTGTCGGCGGTCGCGCCGCCGCTGACCATGGCCTCGATCGACTCCGCCGCGTCCATGATCCGGTTGGTCGCCTCGGCGGTCGTCTCCGAGATCGCCTCCAGTTCGTCGGTTGCCGTCGGAATGTACTGGCTCTTCACCTCCGGTCCGATCGTCGACAGATCCGAGCGGACGCTCTGAATGTAGCCGGAGATGCTTTGCAGCTCGGCGACCAGCGTCGCTTCCGCTGCCTGCCGGCGGGTTCGCAGGACGGAGATGAGCTGCTCGATCAGGCTTTGCATGTCGGTGGAGGAACTCGGTCCGGTGTCGGCGAGATGATGCGACATGACCATTGCTCAGGCGTTGGCAAAGACGCTGGCGAGCTTCTTCCCAAGGGTCTCGGCGTTGAACGGCTTGACGATGTAGTTCGACACGCCGGCCTGTTTTGCGGCAACCACATTGTCGGTCTTGCTCTCGGCGGTGACCATGATGAACGGCAGGCTGCTGAGCCTGGCGTCGGCGCGAATTTCCTTGAGCAGGTCCAGCCCGTTCATCGGCTCCATGTTCCAGTCGGAAATGACCAGGTCGTATTTGCCCTGGCGGAGCTTGCCGAGAGCTTCGGAACCGTCGAGGGCCTCGTCGATGTGGGTGAATTCGAGTTGACGAAGGAGATTGCCGATGACGCGCAGCATGGTCTTGTAGTCATCGACGATCAAAATCTTCATGTTCTTGTTCATCGGGCGGAAATCTCCCACGCGGATGTTGCAATCTTGCTTTCGGCGCCGCGACAGCCGCACATCGCCCACGGATGCGAATGCGGAACGAGCCTACGCCGACGGCATTGACGGGCGATGTCGCGCCGGCGTTCGAGAGATTTCGAAATGTTTCATGGTGTGCCTGCCAGGCGCGGCTCTCTTGCGCCCTGCCATCGGGCCCCGCTTTCGGCCGTGCCGTCCGGCGAGCTGGCCGGCCGCCGCGCCGGACGAGGGGCTGGCGTGGCCGTGACCGCCGACTCCGCCCGGACCAGCGGCTGATAGATGCCGCAGCAGTCCCTGATCGGCGCGAACGCGTCCGTCAGCCCCATGACGGTCTCCGATGCGCCGAGATACAGAGCGCCATCTTCGGGAAGTCGCCGAGCGATATTCCGCAGCGTCCGGGCCCTGGTGACGGCATCGAAGTAGATCAGCACGTTGCGGCAGAAGACCACGTCGCATTGACCGAAGGGCGCAAGATCGTTGAGCAGGTTGAAGTCGCGAAACCTGACCATTGCCCGCAACGTGTCCGCGATCTGCCACTCCTGACCGGCGCGGTGGAAATACTTCAGCAGCAGCGGCGTCGGCATGCCGCGCTGGATCTCGAATTGGCTGTAGATGCCGGCGCGTGCGCGCTCAAGCGCACTGGTCGAGATGTCGATGGCGACGATTTCGCAGGTCCACCCGCGCAGCCTCGCCGCTTCCTCGGCGAGGATCATCGCCAGCGAGTAGGGCTCCTGGCCGGTCGACGCGCCGGCGCAGAGGATCCGAAACGACTTTCGCGCCGCGCGTCCGCTCATAAGCGCCGGGAGCACAACCTCGCGGAACGTGGTGAAGGGCCTCGTATCGCGGAAGAACGAGGTCTCGTTGGTCGTCATGGCGTCTATGACGTCGTCGCAAACCTGCGGGTTGTGGCGCATCACCAGGGTGGCGATGGCGGACAGATTGGCAAGCCCGTGCTTGCGGACGACCGGCAGCAGCCGGCTTTCCAGCAGGTAGGCCTTGTCCGCCGGCAGGATCAGGCCGGAGCGGCGCTTAAGCATGTCGGAAAACAGCGCGAACTCGTCGTCGGTCATGTGCGTGTTCCCGCGGCAAGCTGGCCGATCCGCTCGGCAAGCGCCTCGATCGGCAGGACAGCGCTGCAAAGCCCGGCGCGGGCAACCGAGCCGGGCATCCCCCAGACCACGCTGGACGCTTCGTCCTGGGCGATGAGCGTGCCGGAGGCCGCGACGACGGCCTTGCCACCGCGGGTGCCGTCGGCGCCGATGCCGGTCAGCACGACGGCCAGCGTGGCCGCTCCGTAGCAGGACGCGGCGCTGAGAAACAGGGCGTCGACGGCGGGGCGGCAGAAGTTCTCCGGTTGGTCCTGGTTGACGCGGATGACCCGGCGCGGGCCGTCGCCGCCGATGATCATGTGAAAATTCCCCGGAGCGACATAGATCCGGCCCGGCTGGATCGGCTCACCGTCGCGGCCCTCGGCACACGGCCGGCGGCTGATCCGGGCAAGATGCTCGGCGAGGATGGTCGTGAACTGAGGCGGCATATGCTGGGTGATGAGGATCGGGAGCGGACACTCCGGCCGCAGGCCGCCCAGCAGCGTCGACAGAGCCTGGGGCCCGCCGGTGGAGCTGCCGATAACGATGATCTCGGGCCGGACCGGCCGCGTCCGAAGCAGGGGGCAGGTCGCCCGTTCCGGAGCGGAGGCCGCATCTTCGACGCCGGCCGGCACCGCAGCGCGGCTTTCGCGCCGACTGCGGCCGGCCTCACCCAGCGCGCGAATCTTGACGACCAGGTCCCGGCGGAAGTCGCCGCCGCCGGTTGCGGCGCTAGTGAGCTCCCGGCTGGCCGACGGCTTCGGAATGTAGTCGGCGGCGCCGGCGGCGAGGGCGCGGATGGTTGTGGCTGCGCCGGGCTTCGACAGCGCCGAGGCAATGATCACGCGCGCATGCGGATCGATGGCGAGCATCCTCGGCAGCGCGGTCAGCCCGTCCATCACCGGCATCTCGACGTCGAGTACGACAACGTCGAAACGCGCGCCGGCAAGCGCCTTCAACGCCTGCTCGCCGTTGCTCGCGGTGGCCGCGACCTCGATGTCCGGTTGCTCGGCCAGCAGTCGCGCGATGAGGCCGCGGACCACCGCCGAGTCGTCGACGACCAGAACCCGGATCGGCTGGCCGCGCCGACCGCGCGGAGCATCGTCGACGCCCCGGGTCGATGTCGCCATCGCGGCGGTCATATGCCGACCATGGTCAGCTTGAGCTCGAGGATCTCGCGGTCGAACGGCTTCATGATGTATTCGTCGGCACCGGCGGCGATGGCCTCGGCGATGGCGACGGGACTGCTCTCGGACGTACAGAAGATCACCTTCGGCCGCTTGCCGTCGGGCATCGCGCGCACGGCCCGCACACAGCCGATGCCGTCGAGCTGCGGCATGTTGCGGTCGAGCAGGATGACGTCTGGCATCTGCCGCCGGCATGACGCGAGAGCGTCGATCCCGTTAGCGGCCTCTTTCGTGACGAAGCCCATCTGTTCAAGCAGCTCGCGGGCGACGGCGCGGATGGCGCGCGAATCGTCGACGATGAGGCATGTCTTCCGGCAGGCGGTCAAAAGGTCCTCCTGTACTGGCGCAGGGGCGGCCGCGCCGCGCGGCTGTCGCAGTGGACGGGGCGTGGGCTCAAACGCCAACCGGAGTGCCGGCGGCGCCGGCGGCGCCGGCGGCGTCATCGATGCTGTCGAGGAGCGGCCCGACCTTCAGGACGACCATCAGGTTGGCGTCGAGCCGGTAGATCCCGGCTGAAACATCGCGCCAGCGGTCGTCGAGTGTCGCCGGGTTTTCCTCATAGCGGTCTTCGCTGAGGGCGATCACCTCGCCCACCGCGTCGACAACGAGATTGTACAGTTCACCGTCATGCTCGGTGACAATGCTCATGTGCGACGCATTCGGAGCCATGGCCGGCATGCCGAGGCGGCGGCGGACGTCGATGGCGGTGATGATGCGCCCGCGCAGGTTCAGTGAACCCGCGACCTCCGGCGGCGCCAGCGGCACCGGAGTCAGCGGACGTTTGTCGAGGACGTCTTCCACCGCTTTGAGGGGCAGGCCGAAGGTCTGCCGGTGGACGGTGAAGGTCAGGAAGTCACGCCGGGCGCCGCGGTCCGCATCGGGCGATGTTCCGGCTGTCCGGGCGCCTGGGTTCCGCGAGGTTGTCATGCCGCTTCTCCGTCTCGCTGAAGCACCTGGCGAAGAACGCTGCAAAGCTCATCGCGGTGCGCCTTCGCCACGAAGGAGGTGAACCCGGCATTGCGCCCGCGCTCGAGATTTTGCGAGGTCAGCCGCGATGACAGTGCAATCATCGGCACCTCGCTCCAGCGGCCGCCGTTGTGGACCGCCTCCGCAAAAGCGAAGCCGTTCATGCCGGGCATCTCGATGTCGCTGACGATCACGTCGACGTCGATGCCGCGGTCGTGAAGCTCCATCGCCTGCTCGCCGCCCAGCGCCTCGATCACCTCGAAGCCGGAAATGGCGAGCTTCGGCGACATCATGCGAAGGAAAAAGGCACTGTCGTCGACCAGGAGCAGCCGCTTCTTCTCGTGGCCTTCGTCCTTGTCGGCGCCTCCGGCCTCGATACCGAACCAGTCGGCGAAGGCGGTTGTCAGGTAGTGGCCGACATCGACCAGATCGGTCGCCTTGCCGTCGATGACCGCGCTCCCGAGGACGCCGTCGCCGTCGCCTTTAAATTCGACGACGAGTTGATCCTCGACGATATCGACGATCTCTTCGACAATCAGACCAACGGTCCGTTCGCCTTCGGCAAAGACGAGAACCGGCTGCTGGCCCTCGCTGCGCGGCCTGCACTCGGGCGAGAGACTCACCAGCGGCATCATATGACCGCGATACTGGACGACCGCGCGACCGTTGGCGGTCTCGATAGCGGCGGCATCGATGTTCTCAAGCCGCTCGACGAGGGCCATCGGCACCGCTTTCCGCGACCGGTCGCCGGCCCGGAAGATAATCAGGCTCGAGCGCTGCTGCTCACCCTGGGTCATGGCCGTCGCCTGTTCATGCTGGCTGACCTGGGCGTGACCGGCGGTCGCCGCGATCCCGTTGGGATCGAGGATCATGATGACGCTGCCGTCGCCAAGGATCGTCGTGCCGGAAAAGAAGGGGATCTTGCGCAACATCCGGCCGACCGGCTTGACGACGATTTCTTCGGTATCGAAAACCTCATCGACAATGATCCCGAGATGGCGGCTGCCGATCTGGGCGACGATCACGTAATAATCATCGCGGGCTTCGTCGCCGCTGCCGCCGGCCCCCTCTTGCTGCGCCGCCGTCATGCCGAGCTTGAGCAGGTCGCGCAGCGAGACCAGCGGCAGCAGCCGGTTGCGCAGGCTGAGCACCGGCGCTGTGTTGATCATCTCAACCCGGTGGGCGCTGCCGGGGGCGACGTGGACCAGTTCGCTGACGCAGATCTGCGGGATGGCGAAGCGCTGGCCGGCGCAGCCGACGATCAGCGCCGAGACGATAGCTAAGGTCAGCGGGATTTTTACCGTAAAAGTGGTGCCTTTGCCGGGCACTGAAACCAGCTCGATGACGCCGCCGATCTTCTCGACGTTGCTGCGGACCACGTCCATGCCGACGCCGCGGCCGGAGACGCTGGTCACCGTCTCCGCGGTAGAGAAGCCGGCCTTGAAAATGAACTGGCGGATCTGCTGGTCGCTCAGCCTCTCCAGTTCGTCCGGGGTTGCCAGGCCGCGTTCGATGATCTTGTCGCAGATCCGGGCGATATCGAGGCCGCGCCCGTCGTCGGCGATCTCGATGATGATGTGGCCGCCCTCGTGGAAGGCGTTGAGCGTGATCGTCCCGGTTTCCGGCTTCCCCGCGGCGCGGCGGTCCTGGCGGGGTTCGATGCCGTGGTCGGCGGAGTTGCGGACCATGTGGGTCAGCGGATCGCGGATCATTTCCAGAATCTGGCGGTCGAGCTCGGCCTCGCCGCCTTTCATCTTCAGCTCGATCAGCTTGCCGGTTTCCACCGAGAGATCGCGGACGATGCGCGGCAGCTTGGCCCAGGCCGTGCTCACCGGCTGCATCCGCGTCTTCATGACGCCCTCCTGCAGTTCGGTGGTGATCCGGCTCAGGCGCTGAAAGCTGTCGGCGGCGCGGCCGTCGTCCTTGCTCCGGGCGAGCTGGAGAAGCTGATTGCGGGTCAGAACCAGCTCGCTGACCAGCGTGATCAGGGATTCGAGAACATCGACGCTGACCCTGATGCTCTTGCCCGACGCTGCGGCCTCGCGGCCGGCGCCGCCGGTGCTGTTGGCCCCGCCGTCGGCTCTGCCACCGACCTCCGCGTCAGCTATCCAGCGTCTGGACGCGGCCGGGACGGCGGCACCGTTCGCCTGCGCCGGAGCGGCTTCGGCTTGCGGATTCGCCGCAGCGGAAGACACCGCCGGCGCCGCTGCCATAGCTGTCGCAGCCGGCTCTGCTTCGCCGGAGCGAGACCGGGCCTCGCCGGCTGCGACCATTTTCTTCAGGTCGGCGATAAGGGCGACGTGGTCCGTTTCCGGCTCGGCGCCGCTGACTTCCAGAGCGCCGATGAGGGCGCGGATCGCATCGACGCAGCGAAGGATCAGGCTGACCGCGTCGGGCGTGACAAGTCCGGCATTCTCGCGAAAGGTGCTCAGCAGATCCTCGCCTGCATGGGCGACCTTTTCCAGCCGCGGCAGGTTGAGGAAACCGCAGGTTCCCTTGATGGTGTGAAAGACGCGGAAGATGCTGCCGAGGATCTCGCCGTCATCGGGCGCATCCTCGAGACGGACCAGCTCGCCGTCGAGAAGGCCCAGGCTCTCTGAAGCCTCGGCGAGGAATTCCTGCAGCAAATCGTCCATCGGGGTCTCGGGCTTGCGGAAAACCGGGCGCACAACCGCGGAATCGAGGCGCAGCGGCGCGCCCTGAACAGCCCGACACTAATCCTTAGACTTTGCCCGCTAGTGTCCGGCGTGTTGCCGCCGCGTTTCGGATCATGTCGACCCATTGCGGCGGCGCAGGAGGGGCAGGAGGACGATGAACCAGCCAGTGAAACAGCCCGCGACCCAGCCTGCGCACATCCTCGTCGTCGACGACGATCCCGCTGTCCGCGCCATTGTCGCACACTGCCTTGAAGACGCCGGCTATCGCGTGACCGCGCTTGGCGACGGCGAGGAAGGCCCGCGGGTCGTCGCCGAAGAGGGCATTCATCTCGCCGTCCTCGACGTCGGCCTGCCCGGCGTCGACGGCCTGACGCTGACCCGCCAACTTCGCGTGCTGACTGACATCGGCATCATCATCCTCAGTGGCCGCGACGCCATCACCGAGAAGATCATCGGCCTCGAAATCGGCGCCGACGACTATTTGGTCAAGCCGTTCGAACCGCGCGAGCTGCTGGCCCGGGTTCGCAGCGTCCTTCGCCGCCTGCCCCGGGCCGAAGGGGGGGCGACGATGACGGCATACGCCGACCGGCAAACCGCTCTACCGCTTTGCCGGCTGGAGCCTCGATCCGGCGCGGCGCAGCGTCACCTTCGAGGATGGCCAGGCGGCCGAGCTCACGTCCGGCGAATTCGACCTGCTCGAGGTCTTCGCCGAGCACCCCAACCGGGTTCTCTCGCGAAACCAGCTTATGGACTATCTTCACGGCAACAGGACACCTGCGTTCGATCGCAGCATCGACGTCCGTATCCGCCGGTTGCGGCGAAAAATCGAGGCGGATCCCAACAGCCCCCAGCTGATCAAGACTGTCCGCCACGCAGGCTACATGTTCACCGCGGTCGTTTGTCGCTCGAGAGCCAAATAACTGCGCAAGTTCTATGCAGCCGCCGAAATTCAACCTATACTTGGACTCTTCCGTAACACCTCTCTAACACATATATAACACCCCACATTGTGGATAACCTGACCCAGCCACCGACATTTAGTTTGCAGAGCGGCTTTGCCGCACTCTTCATGAGCGCCCCTGGCCCTTCGGGCCACCCGCGCCCCCCCCCACCCATAGATTTACGGCGTTCGCTTCGCTCACAAGTCAACAGCAGGTGAGGGGACTCATTGCCGCCCCCTCACACACCCCCGCTAGGATATTTCCAGCACGATGATGCGAGGGTAGAATCAAACCACGGTACAGCCGGGGACGGCGATGACCGTGCACGGTGATCGAGACCACCAGGCAAAGCCTAGTTGGGGTCCCCCGCGGGGCTTTGCTGCGTCTGGGACAGCCTCGTTCCAGAAGCGCCGCTGAACGTCGGCCGCGCGCCGCTGCGTTCAAAGAACACTTCAATGCACACGGCAGGCATGGCGCGATAGAAAGGCATCATCGACGCCGCGCATGCCTGCCGAGCCGTGTTCCTCGTTTGGCGGGAAGGTAAGCGCGGGACCTCGGGCTGCCGGTGGCCATGGATTTCCGCCGCCGCGATGCTCGCCCGTCTACTTGGCGGCTTGCCAGACAACAATCTGGCTTTCATCGCTGCGCTCGCATCCACCGCGCTCTGGTCGAAGCAAACGGACGGTCCACCCATAATTTGTCATCTACACAAGAAAAGTGTATTCTTGACCGCTATGAAACGGAGCAGCGTTCGTGCACATGCGTCGTTAACAGGCGCACCATTTGCTGGAGGGGCCAATGGCAAACTATAATGTAATATTAAAGACTAAAAATGTTGACGGAGCAGGCACAAACGCAGACGTTGCAATAGAATTACGTGGACGAAACGGGAAAAGTGGCTGGATAATCCTCGACTACCCCAGAAATGATGATCGCGAGAGAGGAGATAGAGATACCTATGGATTTACCCTCAGTTTTTGGATAAGAGACGTCACTGAAGTAGCTTTCCGTTTGCGAGATGCAGACCGTGATCGACCTGATTGGTTCCTCGATTATGTTCAGATTATTGACTTCAACGAAGACAAAAATCCAATGTGGGAGTTCAAATACGACGCCTGGGTACGCATTGCGGGCAAGACGTCTTGGTTCGATGGTCCGGTTCTCGATAAACGCAGAAGCTTAGGAAATGCTCCTGACGCTAAATATGTTGGCGGGAGAGGATCATCTTCTCAGGGCTATGGTACATCGTCGCAGGCACTCGAGGCAGGATTTGAAAGCGATGGCTGCCGCTCGTTGGGCATCATTACTCGCAGTGAATACAAACTCAATATATTTTGTGCTGGCACAGATGGCCATGTTTACACAGCGGCATGGGAACCATCTTTTACTGATGGCTGGCACGGCTGGTGGAAAATCAAAGATATGCGTCTTCGCCGAACGCCGCTTCTAGTGGATTGATCGAAACAGAAGAGTCCGATTTGGGATTCCCTTGGGCAGGCGTCCGTGCGAGTTTGACTTATGCGCACAGGCATCTCCATCACCACCTCTTCTTGCGACCGTGAGCGACTGCAAGCGATCGTCGCGAACCCCAAGAGCCCGCAGAAGCACGTCTGGCGGGCCCATGTCGTGCTTCTGAGCGGCGCCGGTTTGGGCACCTCGGCGATCATGGCCGAGACCGGTAAGTCCAAGACCTGCGTGTGGCGCTGGCAGGAGCGCTTCATGTACGAGGGCGTCGACGGCCTGCTTCGCGACCGGTCGCGCCCGCCCGGCAAGCCGCCGATCGCACCGGAGCGCGTCGCCGAGATCGTCCGCCTGACGCAGAGGCCGCCGCCGGCTGAGGCGACCCACTGGACGCTGCGGGCGATGGCGAAGGCCGCCGGCGTCGCGGCGTCGACGGTGCAAGCGATCTGGAAAACGCACGGCCTCAGCCCGCACCGCTGGCGGCACTTCAAGCTTTCCAACGACCCGGCCTTCGCCGAGAAGCTCACGGACATCGTCGGCCTCTACGTCGATCCGCCGGCCCATGCGGTGGTGCTGTCGATCGACGAGAAGTCGCAAATCCAGGCTCTCGACCGCACCCAGCCCGGCCTGCCGATGAAGAAGGGCCGCGCCGGGACAATGACCCACGACTACAAGCGGCACGGCACAACGACGCTGTTCGCCGCGCTCAACGTGCTGGACGGCACGATCATCGGCCAGAACATGCAGCGCCACCGCCATCAGGAGTTTATCCGCTTCCTCAACCGCATCGAGCGCGAAGTGCCGGACGACAAGGCTATCCACGTGATCCTCGACAACTACGCGGCCCACAAGAAGGACAAGGTCCGCGCTTGGCTCGGCCGCCATCCGCGCTGGACCTTCCACTTCACGCCAACCTCGTGCTCGTGGCTCAATGCCGTCGAGGGCTTCTTCGCCAAACTCACCCGCCGCCGGCTCAAGCACGGCGTCTTCCACTCGCTCGTCGACCTCCAGGCCGCCATCAACCGCTTCGTCAGCCAATACAATGCCGCAGACCCAAAACCATTCGTCTGGAAAGCCAATCCCGATGACATCATCGCCGCCCGAAACCGAGGGTTCCAAACGTTGGAATCAATCCACTAGGGCATCCTGTGCCCGGACGGACGCAGAGTAGATGCGCGATAATTTGTAATCGATCGCCTTTCTGCTTTCAGACGATCCCATCCGAAAGCAGGTTGATTTAGGTCGTATAATACTTCTTCACCGGACCGTAGTAGTAGGCCGAGTCGCTGAAGCCGTACTGGGCGTGCTTCTTCGAGTCGACCATCGTAAGAACGACGCCGATCAGATTGCCGCCGCTCTCGTCGATCTGCTTGGCCGCGAGCGCCGCAACGTCGCGCGTGGTTGCCGCCCAGCGCACCACCAGGATCGTCGCGTCAACCTGGGGTGCAAGCAGCCTCGGATCCGACACCGCCACCACCGGCGGTGAATCGAGGATGACCAGCTCGAACTCGCCCGAGAGCGCGGTGATGACGGCGCGCATCTCCGGCGACGCCAGAATCTCGGCAGGATCCGCGGTGAGCCGTCCCGCCGGAATGACATACGCCCCGGACCGTTCGTCGCGATGCAGAACCTCCGAAAGCTGCGCCTCGCCCGTGATGAGCTCGACCAGTCCCGGCCGCCGCGGCGCGCCGAGCATCCGGTGCACCGACGGGCGGCGCAGGTCCGTTTCGACGATGACGGTGCGCCGGCCGGACAGCCCGCGCATCCGCGCGAGGCAGACGGCCAGCGTCGTCTTGCCCTCATTCGGCTGCGCCGAGGTGATGAGCAGCGTTTTCGGTGCCTCGCCCTCGGGCGCCAGCAGGATGCTGGTGAACACCGACCGGACGGCCTCGCCGAACATCGACGACGGGTTCTTCAGAATGAACGACTCGGGCGCCGACGAGCGGCCCCGACCCGAGCCGCGGACCATCGGCACGAGGCCGAGAGACCGCTTGCCAAGGATGCGCTCGACCTGCTCGCCGCTGCGATAGCCGCGATCGAACTGCTCGATCGCGAGGACCGCGAGCATGGATGACACGGCCGCGAGCAGGAATACGGTGGCGACGATCAGCGCCTTCGGCGGATAGGATGCGTTGTCGGGGATATCGGCGCGGGAAATGATCCGCGCGCCGGACTGCTGAACGGCAGAGTCGGTCTGGGCGCTGGTTTCCTCGAAGCGGCTCAGAAACGTCTCCAGCATGGTCCGCTCGGCGCCCGCATCGCGCTCCAGGGCGCGAAGCTGGACCTCGGCGCTGTTGCTCTGCGCCATGCGCCCCTTGAGCTGGTCGAGGCTCTGCTGCAACGCGACCTCGCGGGCGCGGGCGACCCCGACGTCGTTTTCAAGCCTCTGGACCACCTTCGCGATTTCCGAGGCGATCTTGCCCTGGACGTCGCGCAGTGCGGCGCGCGCGCTGATCATGCGCGGATGGCGCTCGCCGAACTCATCCGCGAGCTGCGGCGACCTCACGCTTGACCTCGCTTTCCTGCGCGAGCAGCGCCTGAACCACCGGTGAGCCGAGAACGTCGGCGGCGGTGCTGGCGCCGCCCGGCGAGCGGACCAGACGGCGGATCTGGTCAAGCCGCGCATCCGCCTCGGCGCGCGAAGTCCGGGCGACGATCATCTGCGCGTTGAGATCCGAGATCTGCTGGGAGATCAGGGTGAAGCCACCGGCGCCGGTGAGCAGTCCGGCCTGCCTGCGGTACTGTTCGACAGCCTGTTCCTTCTCGCTGACGTCCCGGCGGAGGTCCGCGATCTTCTCCGTCAGCCAGTTGGTGGCGCGCTGCGCCGCCTCATACTTGGCGTCGAGCTGATCGAGCAGATAGGTCTCGGCCAGCTTGTTGGTGATCCGCCAGGCCTTGACCGGATCTTCCGAGGAGAACGTGACCTGAAGCACCCGCGACTGGGCCTTCAGGCGAACGTCGAGGTGATCGAGAAAAGCGTCAACGACGCTGGCTTGCTCTTGTGCTTCGATGATGTCATCCGGCAAAGGTTGCGGCACCTTGCCGGTCATCATTGTCTTTACCCGTTGCAGACCGCTCTTCAGCGACCTGGAGATCGAGCCGACCCAGGAGTCCGGCTCCAGGGCAGCGTTGAATTCCGGGTCGTCGGCTAGGTCGAGGGCGGCGATGACCTTCTTGGCGACGCCGCGGGAGCGGATGACTTCGACCTGGCTGTCGACCGCCTCCTGATCCGGCAGGGCGTCGGTTAGGACCGCCTGGATGTTGACGACCTGCTGCTGGGCGTTGTCGAGCATGACCTCGGTGGTCGCGCTGTAGAGTGACGGCACCAGCATGAGGAGAATGAAGGCAATCAGCGTCGCCAGCAGGGTCGGGAGGACGATCGCCCACTTTCGCCGCTTCAGCGTCTGCAGCAGCCACGCCGCATCCACATCGCGCACGTTCTCGACCCACCGCGACGTGCTCATCGATGGCGCTGCGCCCGGCGCGATCGCGTGCCGGCTCTTCCAACGGACGATCCACGACTTCTCCTGCCATGCCACAGCCGGGGCAACGGGATGGAACAGGTTACGCTGCCGCTCAGCGCAGCCCCCACCGCCGCCCTATACGGGTAACGGTCTTCTGACGGTGCGGGCGCCGGCACCGTCTATCGGTCAGGCCTATTGACGGGACCCCGACACCAATGCACGTTATCGTCGCAACAAACGCCTATTTTGCACCTACTACGCCCAATGGCACAAGGCGCTTGGTAGCAGCCGGCTCCTCGTGTTAACAATCGGCCGTCACTGCCACCAAGTCCCCCGTGGATCGCTCAGGGCGAGGACGCGGACGCCTACGCCGAGGCCATCGCCAGCGCGCGCATGTCCTTGTGCGAGCCATAGAACTCGATGGTCTCGCGGATCAGTTCATCAAGCGTGACCAAGGGCTCCCAGCCGACCGACTTTGCGTTGTGAAGCACCGGGATCTTGTGGATCGACAGCGCCTCTTCGTAGAGCTCGCCGTGGATCTTCTTGGCATCGGCGTGGACGACCTCGGACTTGCTGCCGGTCATCGCCTTGATTCGGTCGCCAAGCGCCCGGATCGAAATCGTATTGTCCGGGTTGCCGATGTTGAAGATGAAATATTTGCTGGCGATCGCCTTGTCCATGTACTCGACCAGGAACCGGCAGAGGTCGGTCGCCGAGAGGAAGGCGCGGGTCTGCTCGCCGCCCGCGAACACGGTGATGGGTTGGCCGGCCTGGGCCTGCTGGACGAAGGTCGGCATGACAAAACCGCCGGCGCTCGACTGGCGCGGGCCGGTGACGTTGAACGGGCGAATGATGATCCCGCGCAGGCCGCGTTTGCTGCTATTGACGACAAGGCACTCGGTCAGCGTCTTGGCAATGGCGTACTCGATCCGCGAGTTGTAGTCGACCGGCACCTGGATGGTGTCGGTCTCGGCCAGGTTGCCGCTGCGGCCATAGACCTCTGCGGAGCTGAACGTCACCAGCGGCTTGTCATGCCGGATGCACTCTTCGACGACCTCCTGTGTCGCCTGGACGATCTCGAAGCCGAGTTTGCCCACATATTTCAGGATGCCGGCCGGACCGACATGCGAGGCCGCATGAATGATGCGGTCGTACGGCTCGAACGTGTGGCCCTTGGTGAAAAACGCGTCGACGCTGAGCTTGATGATCTCAACATCCGGATTGCCGGCGTACCACTCGCCATCGGTGACAGCCGCGACCATGGAGTCGAGCAGGGTTACCTTGTGTCCTGCGGCAAGGTAGCCGTCGGCGACGTGGGTGCCAATGAAACCCAGGCCGCCGGTAATCAGAACATGTTCCTTGCGGCCACCGGCCGCCGATGCTCCCCCATGCGACGTGTTCGCGTTAACATCAGGCATATCGGTAACCCTCTCCATCTGAATGAATTTACAGCCGTAGCCGAAACCCTGCACCCACAATCGGACAGACCTCCCTCCGCCCAGCAGTGGAACGGCGCGTCCTGGTTGATTTGTGTAGTGCGCGGAGGCTGCGGCGCTATACCATCGTGCCGTACCGTGTTATCCAAACCGGCGCAGCCGGCGAGCCTCACATGCCATGTCTTGGCCGCATTCTTAACACATTTGCCGGTGGAAGCGCAGACTCTCTTCGCGAAAGAACCCTGGCCGTGCGCCCGGAACGGTTGTACCGCGAGACGCTTCATATTGCAATGCAATTGGGTCATGCAAGCCGGGTCAGCCGTAAAATACTCTTTTTGTACTATATTTGTTCACTTTCTGTTTATCAGCAGTGCGCGTTGTAAAGGCCCCGCGGGTCATTGGCCGCCCGGCGCGCGTTCAGCGCCATGGCCGCCGCCGCCCCTCGGCGCTATTCTCGCGGCATGCATGCTGCAAGTCTCCGTCGCGCCGACGCGGGCTCATGGGTTCTCGCCCTCCTATTTCTCGCCAGCCTCGGCAGCCTCGCCGCCGCTTTTGCCGGCGAATACATGTTCGGGCTCGAGCCGTGCATCCTTTGCCTCTACGAGCGCGTGCCCTATGCCGTTGCCGCCGGCATTGTTGGCACGGCCCTACTCATGCCGCCAGGCAGCATCTGGCGTGTGAGGGCAGCGGCGGTTGTTGCCGCCGTTTTTATCGTTGGCGCCGGCCTCGCCTTTTATCACGTCGGCGTGGAACAGCACTGGTGGCGCTCGCTGGGGGCTTGCGGCGGCGCGCTCGCCACCGATGTCGAGGATCTGCGCAATCTGGGCGCCGCCGACCTGAAGCCGTGCGACCGGGTCGACTGGCGCCTGTTCGGGCTTTCGCTCGCCGGTTACAACGTCATCCTCTCCATCGCGCTCGCCGCGCTTTCGCTCGCCGGCGCGCGCATGTTGACCAGGAAGGTCTGAGCCTTGAACGACTATAACAGCGGTGCCGAGAGCGGCGACGCCGAAACCGGAGACCGGCCGCGGCGGATGCCCGGCGATCCAACGAAGGACAAGCTTGTCCGGCGCGTTCTTCGCGTCGACCAGGCCGGCGAGTACGGCGCCGTCAGGATCTACGAAGGTCAGCTCGCCGTCCTCGGCCGCAGCCCGGTCGGCCCCGTCATCCGCCAGATGGCGGAGGGCGAGCGCGAGCATCTCGCCACCTTTAACGCCCTCCTGCCGCAACGCCGGGTCCGCCCGACGCTGCTGCACCCGCTCTGGCATGTCGCCGGCTTCGCCCTGGGAGCAGGCACGGCTCTGCTCGGCGCGCGTGCGGCCATGGCCTGCACCGCCGCGGTGGAAGAGGTCATCGACGCCCATTATGCCCGGCAGGTCGCCGATCTTGGCGACGACGAGCCCGAGCTGCGCGAGATCTGCGAACGCACCCGCCAGGAAGAGGTCGAGCACCGCGAAACCAGCCTCGATCATGGCGCGACCGGAGCGCCGGCCTACAAGGCGCTTACCGGCGTGATCAAGGCCGGCTCGCGCGCGGCCATCTGGCTCTCCGAGCGCATCTGAAGACGAACGGCGGGGTCGATGCAGTAGCAATTGCAACTGGTCTAACGGCCGGGCTGTCGCGGCCCCGTGACGAGGCAGGCGATGACCCCGCGCAGGGTGCGCACCTCCTGTTCGGTCAGCGCCGCGCGGACAAAGATATTGCGCAGGTTACGGACGGTGCCGGGGCGTCTTTCCTTGACCCGGAGAAACCCGCAGGCGTCGAGTTCGCGCTCGAGATGCCCGAATAGGCCCAGCAGTTCGCCGCTGCTGGCCGGACGGGTGTCCTTGCCGATCGGCACCCCGTCGCCGATGGCCGGCGCCGGCATCTTGGCCATCAACCACTCGTAGCCGACCAGCAACACTGCCATCGCCAGGTTCAGCGAGCTGAACGCCGGGTTCAGCGGTACGGTGATGATCGCCTCGGCCAACGCGACGTCGTCGTTTTTCAAACCCTTCGCCTCCTTGCCGAAAAGGATGCCGGTGCGCTGTCCGGCGGCTGCGTACGACGCGCAGCTCGCCGGCGGCAAGTCGCGGGGATACATCGCGCTTGACCATGTCGCGCGGCCGCGCGGTGGTGGCGTAGACACGGGACAGATCGGCGATGGCTTCCTCGCTGCTGGCGAATAGCTGCGCCGCCGCCAGCACTGGATCCGCACCCGAAGCGGCGGCCTCGGCCTTGGGATTCGGCCAATGTTCGCGTGGATTAACGAGGCGCAGTTCGCTCAGGCCGCAGTTGAGCATGGCCCGGGCGACCATGCCGATGTTCTCGCCGAGCTGGGGTTCGACCAGAACGATCGCGGGTGCGAATGACCCGACGGCTTCGGCCGCGGCGACAGGGGCGGCGTGCGCTTCGCCACGGCCATCGGTGCCTGCCATCTAGGCCGCTGAGGCGCCGGCCCCGTCGCGGTAGAGCTTGTAGACGATGCTGTCGTGCAGCGCCCGGTATGAGGCGTCGATGATGTTGGTCGAGACCCCCACCGTCGACCAGTGGTCGCTGTGGCCCAGGGCGGACTCGATCATCACCCGGGTCACCGCCCGGGTACCATCGCCGGGCGTTAGGATGCGCACCTTGTAGTCGACGAGGCGAACGTCCTCGAGCTCCGGATAGACCGCGATCAGGACCTTGCGCATCGCCGCGTCGAGCGCGTTGACCGGGCCGTTGCCCTCGGCGACGGCCATGCTCTCCTGGCCATGGACCTCGAGCTTGACGGTCGCCTCCGACAGCGTGATCAGCTCGCCGCGGGCGTTCCATCGCCGCTCGTCGATCACCCGGAAGCTGTTGCACTTGAAATATTCCGGCACCGTCTCGATGGCCTGGCGGGCAAGCAGCTCGAAGCTGGCCTCGGCGCCGTCGTAGGCATAGCCGTCGAACTCGCGCGCCTTCACGGTCTCGACCAGCTGATTGAGCTTGGGGTCGGCCGCGTCGATGTTCAGCCCGATGTCGCGAAAGCGGGCGAGGATGTTGGACCGCCCTGCCTGGTCGGAGACGACGATGTGGCGATGGTTGCCGACCAGTTCGGGCGCGATGTGCTCATAGCAGCGCGGATCCTTCTCGATCGCGGAGACGTGCAGGCCGCCCTTGTGGGCGAACGCCGACTCGCCGACGTAGGGCGCGTTGCGCTGCGGCGCCCGGTTCAGCCGTTCGTCGAGAAAGCGCGAAAGGTGCGACAGCCGGGTCAGGTCGGTGGGTGTCAGCGCGGTCTCATACCCCATCTTCAGGGCCAGCGACGGGATCAGGGCGATGAGATCGGCATTGCCGCACCGTTCGCCCAAGCCGTTCAAGGTGCCCTGGACCTGCCGGACGCCGGCGCGCACCGCCGCCAGGCTGTTGGCGACGGCATTGCCAGTGTCGTTGTGGCAGTGAATACCGAGATGGTCGCCCGGAACGTGTGCGGCGGCTTCTCCGACAATGGCTTCGATTTCATGGGGCAGGCTGCCGCCGTTGGTGTCGCAGAGCACGATCCAGCGCGCGCCGGCGTCGTAGGCGGCGCGGATGCACTGAAGGGCGTACGTCGGGTTCGCCTTGTAGCCGTCGAAGAAATGCTCGGCGTCGAACATCGTCTCGCGGCCGCGGCCGAGCACCCAGCGGACACTGTCGGCGATCATCGCCACGTTCTCTTCCAGCTCGATCCCCAGCGCAGTTTCGACCTGGAAATCCCACGACTTCCCGACCATGCACACCGCGTCCACCTTGGCCGCGAGGAGGCCGGCGAGGCCCGGATCGTTCGACGTGCTGCGGCCCGCCCGGCGGGTCATCCCGAACGCCGAGAGCCGGGCGCGATGTAGGGCCGGCGGATCGGCGAAGAAGGCGTCGTCCGTCGGGTTGGCGCCGGGCCAGCCGCCCTCGACGTAGTCGATGCCGATGCCGTCCAGCGCACGCGCGATGGCGGCCTTGTCGGCGACACTGAAGTCGACGCCCTGGGTCTGCGCGCCGTCGCGCAGCGTCGAGTCGTAAAGGTAAACCCGGTCCCCGATCATTTTTTCCTCGGTATTTCTTTAAAGCGCCGCAGAATGCCCAAGTCACCTCGTCGCGACAAGGCGTTCCGCCGTCGGCATCGCTTTATCGCATCTGGTCAGCATCGAGCCGTGTGCAAGGCAGCGGAAGCCATGACGCCGTTGACGACGCGGATGGTCCTGCTTGCGTCGGAGCAGCGCTCCGCCCATGTCAACCGCCATGTTGAGATTCCTATTCATTGAGGGGATGTCGGCGCATGCACAGGGATGATGTATACGGCGCGCTGGTGCCGCTTGTCGGCAAGGAAGATATTGTCCATGACCGGTTCTGGGACAAGATCCGCCGGACCGTTGGCAAGGTTCCTTTCACCGACCGGGCTATCGCCGCGTATTACGCCGCGACCGATCCGGCGACGCCTCTTCGGGTCAAGGCCATCCTGTTCGCCGCTCTGGCCTACTTCATCATGCCGGTTGATCTAATCCCGGATGTTCTGGTCGGGGTTGGCTTCGTCGACGACGCCACCGTCCTCTTTACCGTCCTGCAGAGCCTGGCGCCGTACATCTCGGATGCGCACGTGGCGCGGGCGCGGGCCTATCTCGACAAGCAGACCTCTGCCTAGAAGGTGCGGCTGCCCGCTCTTACGGCTGCGCGCCAAGATTGAACGTCGCGGTGATCGGCAGGTGATCGGAGGCGATCCGGGAAGTCCTGCTGACATGGCGGCGCGGCTCGGCGGCCAGCCTGAGCGACCGGCTGCACATCCGGTCAAGCGGCAGCAGCGGATAACGGGACGGAAAGCTGGCGACGGACCGGCCGCAGATCAGTGCCTCGCGCAGTCCGCGCGAGACGGGGCCGGAGCGGCGCCATTCATTCAGATCGCCCATGACCAGGAGCGGCGACGCCGGCAGGGCGCCGGCGGCAAGCTGAGCGAGCAGTCTCTCAAGCTGCCAGCGCCGCTCACGACCGCGCAAACCGAAGTGAGTGACGACCGACGCGCAAGCGCCGCCCGGCGTCCGCGTCGGCCACCGGACCTGGCAGCCGGATCTCAGCCTCGACCGCGCTACGCGGCTCGCGCCCGGGTATGGTCAGATCGATCAGCCGGCTGGCGGAGATCGGCCAGCGCGACAGCACCGCGTTGGCGCAACGCCCGCCGCAGTTGGCGGCAAAACCAACTCCACTGAAACTGTGAAAGCCAAGGCGGTTGGCGAGATAAGAGATCTGGTCCGGACCGGGGCCGAAATGGAGCCGACCGTCAACCTCCTGAAGGCCGAGAACATCGGCTTCAATCTCCTCGAGCACGTCAGCGACGCGCGATGGGCTGTAGCGCCCGTCGGTCCCCACGCAGCGGTGGATATTGTAGGTCGCTGCAGTGAAATGGCCGGTTCGTTTTACATCGGGAGCGGCGAGCGCCCGGTGGGCGCTGGAGGTCGACCGGTTCATGACCGCCGTAACCTGGAGGAGCGCCGGCGCCGGTCGTGACTGCGGCGCAGCCAGCGAATGCCGAAGCCGATCCCAACGAGAATTGCCAGCGAGAAGACGATCAGGAGGGACACATTCAGCCAGTCCGGCTCGCGCAGAACCGAACCGAGCTGCGCCCCGAACAGCGACAGGGCGATAATGCCGGGCGTCAGGCCGAGGGCCGTGCCAAGGATGAAGTCGATGAAGCGAACGCGCAACGCGCCGGCGAGAAAATTGACTACCGAGTAGGGCGCGACGGGCACCAGCCGCACCATCGCGACGGCCAGCACGCCGCGGCCGGATATCGTGTCGCCGATCCGTCGCCAGCGCCGCCCGAAGAGTTTCGTCGCCCAGCGTTCGCCCAGGAGCGCGCCGGCGCCATAAACGATGGCGGCGCTGAGCAGCGCCCCGATCATCGCGTAGGCGCTGCCGAGAACGGGGCCGAACGCCACCGCGGCGGCCGCGACCATGAAGGTCAGCGGGACGAGGGCGAGCGTCGCCACGACGATGCTGCCCGTCGCCATGACCCCGGCCAGCGGCGTGCTCGTCGAAGGTCTGCCACCAGTACAGGAGGCTTTCGGCGTTCACCCAGCCCGAGAACGGTCCGATCCGCCAGGCCATCGCGAGCGCGGCAACAAGCGAGACGACGATCCCCGCAATGGCGAGCCGGCGGATGAGAACCCGCCAGTCGACGGCGCGAATCAGGCGACCGGCGATCGTTTCGGCCTCGGCCGGCTGCTCGGGGTCGAGCAGCGGCTGCGATGACTCGGCAAACTCCGCCGCCTCCTCGCTGACGTCCGCGATCTCGATCGGCTTCAGGGTGTGGGCGCGGCCGCGCAGGCGCTCGATCGCCTTGATCAGCGAACCTTCTTCGGAAATGGCCGCACCGACTTCGTCCGGCGTATGCTCCAGATGTTCGCCCACCAGCCGTGTCAGAAGGCCTCGCGATCCTGTCGGTCTGGTCCGTCGCAATGGCGATATCGCATTCGGTGTCCAGGCCCATGGACCGGTTGGCCAGGTTGGCGGACCCCACGCGGACAACGCGGTCGTCGAAGATCATGACCTTGGCGTGCACGTGGATCGGGACGCCGGAGACGATCGGGCTGTAGACCTTCAGCCGTCCGTGCCGATCGGCTTTGCGAAGACGGCCGATGAGGCTGGCGCGGCGGGTGTCCATGGCCGCCTGCTCGAGCCAGTCCCAGCTCTCCTGGGGCAGGACGATCACGATCTCCGGGCCGGTCTCGCGCTCCAGGCTCTCGCGCAGGGCTTCGCCGACCGTGCCGGCGGTGAGGTACTGGTTTTCGATATAGATGTAGCTCTCGAGCCGCGGCGATGGCCGCCACGTACAGCGACTCCACCTCCTGAACCGGTTCCAGGCCGTCGATGCCGGCATCGGTGCGGGCGATGGCGACGTCGACATCGTTCAGATCGACAGCGACAGCTCTCCGGCCACGGATCGCCGCCGGCGCGCCTGACTTTCGTCATCTTCTTGCCGGTGGCGCGCCGCCAGCGCTCGCGGGCGATTTCGCCCAGAGCCGCCGCGGCTTCGCCATCGACCGCGACCTGCATGTCGTGGAACGGCGGGTATTGGCGGCCGGTCGTGTCGACCCGGCGCGGGTCGTGGAGCTCATGGCGGGGCGTATCCCACCGCCTGGCCGCGAAGTCGATGCCGCCGACAAAAGCGAGCGCGTCATCGATGACGACGATCTTCTGGTGGTGCGACGCGCCAACGGGATGCACGGAGTCGAGGCAGTAGCGAAGCCGCCGATTGGTCATCAGCCCGAGGCGATAGCCGGTGAACAGCTCCCGGTCGCCGGCGTAGATCAGCGGGAAATCCCAGGCGAGGATATGCACATGAAGGCCAGGGCGGTTGACCAGGAGATGGTCGAGGAAATCGCCGAGCCGATCGGGGGCGGGCACGTCATCGCGGTCCGGTTCGAGCCGAACCCGGCTGTCGATGTCCCAGCCGATGATGACGATCGACCGCCGGGCGCGGAGCGCCGCGGCCTTGAACGCCGAGAAGTAGGCGGCGGCATCGACAAGAAATGCAACACGGTCTGCCGGCACGCATCGCCAGCAGGTGTCGCCCGGGATGAACAGCGGGTGCGATGCGTCGCCGGCATTGTCGGCTTCTGTCTGCGTGCTCGCTTGGGTCAGAAGATCCGCTTCCTGCATGATCGTATGTTTCGGCATCACCTCATGGTGTTCCGTGCCGGCGCATAGCATGCCCCGCCTGCCGCGTCTCCCTCAACCCGCGCACGTGAAAGCCACCGTCCACGAAACGACGGCCATGTTACGGAGAGGCACGCGACGCGGCTTATCATTGGGCATGTTCATTGTGACCGTGCGCACGCCCGGCGCTCAAGGCAGGTAACGGGTCGATCGAGCTCGGCTCCGCGTTCGGCTCAGGAGGGAGACGCTGTCGCCTCGGCCATTGCCTGAAGAACCTGCTGCTCCGCTTGGAGCCAGTAATCGAGCGCGTTGCCGTACTGCTGGCCCGCCGACTCCCACAGGGAATAGGCTTGGCGCCGGATGTGATTAAGGTACGCCGGCGCCGGCATTGCCGCCAGCTCATGGGTGCCTTCACGCGCGGCTTTGGTAGCCCGGGTCAGGGCAATCACGTGCTGTTCGGCGGACAACCAGCAGTCGAGGGCGAGTTCGTATTGCCTGCCGGCATTATCCCACATGCAATGGGCCAGATCCTGAACACGGTCGATGGGCGCCACCGGAGAGGTGTTGTCGCCGCCCGGACCGGAGGTCTCGCCGGCGGCGGCGTTCGCCAGCCTTGCGGAGGCCGAAAGCATCTCGAAGATCATCTGCTCTGCCATCAGCCAGAAGTCCAGCGCCATGCCGTAAGGCCGCGCCGCCGATTCCCAGAGGGGATGGGCGAGCGAACGGATCCGGATGTCCATCTGCGTGTCCATGATCTTCTCCTCCGCGCGCATTCTAGCGGCTGCCGTGAGAAAAATCCCATAGTCTGTAGCAAGAACTTAAGAAGAACATGGCGAAAATCGCCGCGACGGTTGCACTCGAGCGGAAACTACGCCGGAGTGACGGCGACTATGCGGCGCGGAACCGGCGACGCAACGATCCTTGCCCCTATGGTCTCTCGGCTCAGCGATACATCCTGGTGCGGGCGAAGCGCGCGCATCAGTAACTGGAAGAAGCCGCAGATGGCGTCGCTGCGCAAGGCATGCGCGCGGCGGAGATAGGCGGCCATCTCGGCCGGGGATGGGATGAGCGGAACGGTCCATGGCAGTCGATCCCAAAGGTTCGCCTGCTCATTCAGGCGGTCCCAGCCTACGGCCTTGTGCGCTGCAGCATAATCCGCCACAATTTCACAAATCTTGTGAATTTCGCTCACAGGTGCGGCCGGATGGACCGGCCCGGCGAGATGGCGGTTTTCGTTCGCGTCGTCGAGGCCGGCGGCTTCTCCGCCGCCGCCCGCGCCTCCGGCCTGACCCCGTCGGCGGTCAGCAAGCTGATCGGCCGGCTCGAGGACCGGCTCGGCGCGCGCCTGCTGCACCGGACGACGCGGAGCATCAGCCTGACCCACGAAGGCGTCGCCTTCTACCAGCGCAGCGTCCGCATCCTCCGCGATATCGACGAGGCAGAGCAGGCGATCAGCCAGCTTCACGCGGTCCCGAGCGGGCGCCTGCGGGTCAACGCCGCAGTCGCCTTCGCCACCTACCAGATCGTCCCGATCCTTCCGGAGTACCTCGACCAGTACCCGCAGGTGCATCTGGAGCTGACCGTCACCGATCGGGTCGTCGACGTCGTCGAGGAAGGTGTCGACGTCGCCATCCGCCTCGGCGCCCGCGTCGACTCCTCGCTGATTTCGCGCCAGCTCGCCGTCGATCACCGGATCATCTGCGCCGCGCCGCGCTACCTCGCGCGCCACGGCATGCCGGCAACGCCCAGCGAACTTGCACCGCTTCAATTGCCTGACCTGGATCGGCAATCAGGGCGGGCTCAACGACTGGCCCTTCGTCGGTCCCGCATGGCCCGTACACCGTCACCGTGAAGGGCAACATCGAGATCAACAACGGCGAGGCCCTCTATGAAATGACCCTGGCCGGCCTCGGGCTTGCGCGCATGGCCGGCTTTCGCGTCGGCGAGGCGACTGCGAGCCGGTCGCCTCGTCCCGCTGCTCACCGATCAGCATCGCGAACAGCCGCTGTCCATCCACGCGGTCTACCCGCACCGCCGGCATCTGTTGCCGAAGGTCCGCAGCTTCGTCGACTTCCTGACCTGGAAGTTTACGCCGACGCCACCGTGGGCCACATTTTGATGGCCTATATGGGTGAAAATATACTATAAATGGGCCAGTCTCACCAGTTTGGTGGTTTGCACCGTCTGAAAATGAGATCCGCATGCGGGGCTGCTCCTGCCTGCTCCACGCCACTGTTGACGAGATCGTCGCTCCTGCCGGCTGTCCTCGCCGCGCCGTCGGCGTATCTCCGGAGGGTTCAGATGCTGAGAAAGATGACTGCGCTCACGATCGCCGGGTGCGCTTTGGGCCTGGCGACCAGCAGCGCCGCCGACACAAACCCGGCCGCAAAGCCGAAGGAGTTGAGGCCGTTGACCTCGATGCTGCCGCCCAATGCCCGGCCGGGGGAATGCTACGCCCGCCTCTTCGTGCCGCCGGAGTACAAGAACGTCTCCAAGACTGTCGTCAAGCGCGAGGCCGGGGTCAAGATCGAGACGACCCCGGCCGAGTACGAGTGGGTCGAAGAGCAGGTCCTGGTCAAGGAAACATTCGAGAAGCTCGAGATCATTCCGGCGGAGTTTAAGTGGGTCGAGGAGCAGGTGCTGGTGAAGCCGGCCGGCGAGAAGCTCGTCGCCGTCGAGGCCGAATACAACACGGTTGAAGAGCGCGTCCTCGTTCGTGATGGCTACACAACCTGGAAGAAGGGCCGCGGCCCGATCGAGAAGTTCGATCACGGCACCGGCGAGATCATGTGCCTCGTCAACGTTCCGCCGGAGTACAAGACCGTCACCAAGCGCGTTCTGGTTCGCCCGGCCGGGGTCAACAAGGTCGAGGTTCCGGCCGAGTATGCGACGGTGAAGAAGCAGGTTCTGGCTCAAGCCGGCCGAGACCCGGAAGATCGAGGTTCCGGCCGAGTACAAGACCGTCAAGACGATGAAGCTGGTCAAGCCGGCCCAGGAGATCCGGACCGAGATTCCGGCGGAGATCGAGACCGTCGCCGAGAACGTCAAGGTCAAGGACGGCCGGATGGAATGGCGGCCGATCCTGTGCGAGACCAACACCAGCCCGGATGTCGTCCGCAAGCTGCAGAGCGCGCTGATGAACGCCGGGTTCAATCCGGGCGCCATCGACGGCTCGCTCGGCGGCCGGACGTTCACGGCCGTTCAGGCCTATCAGCAGGCCAACGGCCTGCCCAGCGGACAGCTTACCCTTGAAACCCTCAACTCGCTCGGCGTCCTGACCAACTGACGCCGCTTCTCCCGGTGCATCGGTCGAACCGCCTTCGCACGATCTTGTTCGAAGGCGGAGCGTTGATCGGACGCAAGGGGCCGGAGCATCATGCCCCCGCGCATGCGGGCGCGGGATGCTCTCGTCGCCGGATCGACCATCACCCCGCGCGGGCGCAGCGCGGGGTGCTGCCGCTTCGATGAGCGTCGCCGGTTGGGCAGCCGTTCTGACCGGCGTCGGCCTGGTCATTGTGAGCGCTGATGCCAACGCCGGCGAGCGCCGAGCTCGCGGACGCACGGCTCTGCGGCGACGCCATCCGCGCCGAGGAACGCCGGCGGGCGTATCCCGGCGATCTGCTGCTTGCCATCGCGCTTGTCGAATCCGGTCGCTATCGACAGAGACGCGGCGCGTCAGGATGCCGTGGCCCTGGACCGTCACCGCCGGCGGTCGCGGCCGATTCTTCGTCAGCCAGACCGGCGCGGCAGCGGCCGTCCGCGAGCCTGCGCGCCCAGGGGATCGAAAGCATCGACGTCGGCTGCATGCAGGTCAACCTGTACTACCACGCGGAGGCGTTCGCCTCCGTCGAGGACGCACTCGATCCGGCGCAAAATGTCGCCTACGCCGCGTCCTTCCTCACCGACCTCGCCATGCGGACCGGATCATGGCTGGCTGCCGTCGGCCGCTACCATTCCGGTTCCGCGGAGAATGCGAGGCGCTACCGGATGAGGGTTCTGGCCGCGCGCGACGCCCACCGCCGCCACGCTCGCGACGGGCTTCAGCCGCCGAATACATTCGAGCAGGATCCGGAAAGCCGAGACGTGCGCGATGACGAGCGCCAGGCCATGGAGGGGCTGCCAAACATACTCCGCGGCTCCAGGAACCCGGACGCTCCGGCGAGGACTCTCGCGCCCGGACAAACCTTTCTCCCGATCATTCTCCGCGGCGGCCGCGGCAGCGACCCTGAAGCCGACGAACACCCTTAAGTCCGGCTCGAAGAACTCACCGCACGCGGCAATAAAGCGCAGCCGTCGGTGCGCGTCGCAACATGCGCGTTGAGGCAAAGACGGTATAATAATCTGAGCGGAGTGCCGCCACGACGGCATCGCGCGGATCCGGCCTCGGCGGGACGAGATGGAAAATGGACACCGTTCGGCTTCTCATCTGCGATGACGAAGAGCGCTTCGGCCGCTTTGTCCAGCGCGTCGCGAGCGAGCTTGGCTACACGGTTGCGGTCACGAGCAGCGCCGCCGATTTCATGGAGGTCTACGACGCTTTCCGTCCGACCTTGATCTTTCTGGACATGATCATGCCGGACATGGACGGCAACGAGCTCATCCTCTGGCTGGCGAAACGGCGCTGCCCGGCGGATCTGATCATTTGCACCGGGTATAATCCCGACTATGCGTCAAACGCGAAGATACTGGCCGAGTTCAAGGGGCTGAAGTCCGTGACCACCCTGCGCAAGCCGGTCAGCGTCGCTCGGCTCCGCCAGGCGCTGCACCACGAATGGGGAGCGCCCTCGGCACCCTGAGCCGTGGCCGGGAAGGCGGAGCCGTGCGCGATT
The DNA here is from genome assembly GCA_963789785.1 of uncultured Alphaproteobacteria bacterium. GTDB lineage: Bacteria > Pseudomonadota > Alphaproteobacteria > Rhodospirillales > Defluviicoccaceae > JAEULH01. The sequence continues at coordinate 31,754 of CAWBNC010000004.1, forward strand.
AGGTGGTGTCGCGGAAGTGGTTGGAATTTGAAGGTGGCGTAATCTCCGGGTTGTTTTGGACCCAAGGCCGGCGTTGTAGCGCCGGGAGGAGATCACGCCATGAGGACGAATAGCACGACGCCTGCAGACGAGACGACGCTGTTTCTGGGGGATGGTTGGTCGGATCCGCTCGAGGCGGGTATTCGCGATCGGATCCGGGATTTCATCGAGGAGCTGATCGAGGAGGAGCTGGCCGCGGCGTTGGGACGAGGACGCTACGAACGCCGGCGCCACGATGACGACGCCCCAGGCGTCGATGTGTACTGCGCCACGGTTATGAGACAAGCGGCTGCGGCAGTCATGCGGCCTGATCCATGGCCGGTTGCTGGTCGGCCCTGACCTGAACGGGCGTCCGGTGGCCATGGCGGGCGACCAGCCAGTTGGTGTTGTACCAGGCGGCGAAGTCGAGCAGTGCCAGGCGCAGCTCCTCGATGGTCTCGAAGTGGCGGACCCAGAGCAGGTTTTCCTTCAGCGTCCGGATGAAGCGCTCGGCGACGCCGTTGCCCTCCGGCTCGCGGACGAAGGACGGTGAGGCCTCGATGCCGAGGAAGGCGATCTCGGTCTGGAAGTCCTCGGACATGTAGTTCGAGCCATGGTCGTGACGGAGCTTGAGGCCGGCGGCCACGTCCTTGCCGATGATGCCGAAGTGCTGTCGCACGCCCTGGCGCACCGGCTCCAAGGCCTGGAAGCGGTTGGCGCTCTTGTCGGCATGAATGCCGACGCACTCGCTGTTGCAGTGATCGACGGCGACGAAGACATGGGCCACGCCCTGCGCCACGGTGATGGTCTGGGTCATGTCGGTCCCCCACAGGACGTCCACGGCGTCGGTGGTGATGGTGCCGTCGTGCGCCTTGTCCGGCCGCTTGCGGACCCGGTGTGGCGCCAACAACCCATTCTCCCGCATCAGCCGGCGGATGCGTCCGGGCGAGCTGCGGATCCCGGAGAAACGCAGCCGCGCCCAGATCTTGCGGTAGCCCTCGCCGGTGAACCGGCTCTCGGCGATCACCTGCTTGATGTGCTCCACCAGCGTCGCGTCGTCGCAGGGGCCAACAGGGCCGGGGCGGCATCTGGAGACCGAGGCTGCTTGGCGATGACGATAGAGGCTCGCCCGCGAGACCTTCCACCAGCGGGTGACCCGCGCCAGGCCATAAACCCGAGCAGCGGAGGGCGAAACCGCCCGAACTCATCGCCTCGACCTCCGCCGTGCCAAAGGGGCGCCGCCCTCCAGGCGCGCGATCTTGTCGTACAGAAGCTCGATCTCCATCGTCATCGCTCCGACCTTGCCCTTCAGCCGGACGATCTCGTCGTCGCGGGCGTCGCGCTCGCGTTCCTTCAGCGCCGTCTCCGCCGCCAGCAGCGCCTGGTCGCGCCAGGACGACAGCCGCGCCGACGTGACGTTGAGCTCGCGAGCCACCAGCTCCAAAGGCTCGCCCCGCATCAGCCGGTTCACCGCCTGCAGCTTCCGCTTCGCCGAGAAGCGTCGTGGCGGCGGCCCGCCGGCGGACTTGTCTCCGCCAGCTGTTCGGGAGCGCTCCGCCAAGTCCGCCGGCTGCGTCTTTACGGTCTCAACCATTTCGTCCATTCGGCTCTTCCTTCCTTTTGAGGGTCGTTTAGCCGCAGCCGAATGTCTCAACAAACCCTGACGCACCCCACCCCAGGCGTCGATGCGAGCGATGCCGCGCTGCTTTCCGGTCACCGGCACGGCCATCGCGAGCGCCAGCTCGTCGGCTCCTTTGGCCCGGTCGAGATCACCGTCCCGCGGGCGCGCGTAACCGCTGACGGCAGGACCGATGAGTGGAAGAGCAAGGTGTTGCCCCGCTACGCCCGGATGACCCGCCAGGTGGAAGCGCTGATTGCCGGCACCTACCTCGCCGGGACGAACACCCGGCGGGTGCGCCGGGCCCTGGCGGCGCTGTTCAAGGGCGCGATCGGCAAGGACACGGTCAGCCGGGTCTGGCGCCGGGTGAAAACCGATTGGGAAGCCTGGTCGAAGCGCTCGCTCGGCGAGGAGGACATTGTTCGACTGATCCTCGACGGCACCGTCGTGCGCGTCCGGCTCGACAAGAAGGCGACGTCGATCTCGCTGCTGGTCGTCCTCGGCGTCCGTCGTGACGGCCAGAAGGTGCTGCTGGCGGTGAAGAACATGGGTGGCGAGAGCGAGGCCGCCTGGCGGACGCTGCTCGACGATCTGGTTGCCCGCGGGCTGAAGACCCCTGAGTTTCTGATCATCGACGGCGGCGCCGGACTTGAGAAGGCCCTGGCGGCGTTATGGCCCGAGGTGCCGACCCAGCGGTGCACGGTTCACAAGCACCGCAACCTGCTGGGCCACGCCCTTGATCACCTGTCAATCGGCGCGGAAA
>CAWBNC010000005.1:0-60723 GCA_963789785.1 uncultured Alphaproteobacteria bacterium
CGGCAGGCGCGGATGATCCGCTTCTGCAGCGCCGGCACGTCCTCGGGCGGCATCTCGACGCCGAGATCGCCGCGCGCGACCATCACCGCATCCGCCTGGTCGACGATCTTGTAGAGATGCTGGATCGCCGACGGCTTCTCGATCTTGGCGATGATCGTGGCGCGATCGCCGATCAGGTCGCGGGCCTCGACCAGGTCCTCCGGGCGCTGGACGAAGGACAGCGCGACGGTGGTGATGCCGAGGCCGAGAGCGTACTCGAGATCGTCGCGATCCTTGGCCGTCAGCGGCGAAACCTCGAGCATGACATCGGGAAGATTGACGCCCTTGTGGTCGGACAGGACGCCGCCGACCAGCACCTTCGTTTCGGCATGGTCGGGACCGGCGGAGACGACCTGCAGCCGGACCTTGCCGTCGTCGAGGAGCAGGGTCGCGCCCGGCTTGCATACCGCGAAGATCTCGGGATGGGGCAGCGGCGCGCGACGGCCGTCGCCCGGCTCATCTGCTCGAGATCCAGACGAAACTTCGCGCCGGCGTCGACCCGCACCGGCCCGTCGGCGAACGTGCCGAGGCGAAGCTTCGGTCCCTGAAGATCGGCGAACACGCCCAGCGGCATCCGGTGATGGCGTCTCGGCGGCGCGGATCAGGCGCAGCAGCTCGGCGTGGCTCTCGTGCGTGCCGTGGCTGAAATTGAGGCGGAAGACATCGGCGCCGCGCTCGACGAGGCGGTGGATGACCCCTTCGCTGTTGCTGCTCGGGCCGAGGGTGGCGACAATCTTGGTGCGGCGGTTGCGGCGCATGGCGGCGGACATTAGGCACTCCACAAGACGGCGCCAGCGTGAAGTTGCCGCCGGCCGAGCAGCCTCGCGGCCGCGCGCTCCGCCGGATTTCGCGCGATCGATGCGCGCATCTGGACTTCGCCGGAAGATCGGTTTAGGCTGGCGCTCTCACCGGCGCAACGGCCCGACAGTGCCGGCGCTGCACTCCCTGTACCCCGGCAGCGAAAGGCCCAGCCATGTTCCAAGACTCGATCCCGTTCCTCGCCGTCTGCCTCGCCGGCGCGCTCGCCGTCAGCGGCGGTCCGGCCAAGGCCGCCGATCCCGAAAACACGCTGTTCATGGACCTGAAGGACGGCCGCGTGGTCATCGAGATGCGGCCCGACCTGGCGCCCAAGCATGTGGCGCGGATCAAGACGCTGGTGCGCGAGGGCTTCTACGACGGCCTCGTCTTCCACCGGGTGATCGACGGCTTCATGGCCCAGACCGGCGATCCGCTCGGCAACGGCACCGGCGGCTCGGGGACGAAGATCCCGGCCGAGTTCAGCAAGGCGCCGTTCGAGCGCGGCACCGTCGGCATGGCCCGGTCGGCCAGCCCCAACAGCGGCGACTCGCAATTCTTCATCTGCTTCGCGCCGGCCCCGTTCCTCAACGGCCAGTACACGGTGTGGGGACAGGTTGTCGACGGCATGGAGTACGTCGACGACATCAAGCGCGGCAACGAGGCGCAGAACGGCGCGGTGACCAACCCCGACAAGATCGTCCGCATGCAGGTCGCCGCCGACGCGAAGAAATAGGCGCTGACCGCAGGGCGGCGGCTTCCGGAGGCGTCTGGCTACTCGGCGGCGGCGGGCGCCGACGCCGCCTGAAGTTCCGCGCCGGCCTGGCGCACGATCTGCACCGCGGACCACAGGAACAGGCTGGCCATGACGCCGGCGACGGCGAGGTCCGGCCAGGCCGCGTCCGTCATCCAGACCCCGCCCGCGGCGAGGATCACGGCGACGTTGCCGATGGCGTCATTGCGGCTGCACAGCCAGACCGAGCGGACGTTCGCGTCGCCCTCACGGTATTTCAGCAACAGCAGGACGCTGAGCAGGTTGGCGGCCAGAGCGAGCGCGGCGACGGTGCCCATCACCGGCGCCTGCGGGACGCCCAGGACAAGAACCTGATACGCCGTCGTGGCGAGCACCCAAAGCCCCATCAGGCCGAGGCTCGCGCCCTTGACCAGCGCCGCGCCGGCGCGCCAGGCGGCCGGCCTGCCGATGACCGCCAGGGTGAGCGCGTAGGTCGCCGTAGTCGCCCAGAAAATCGAGAGCGTCCGCTTTCAGCGCCTGCGATCCGGCGAGCACGCCCGCGCCCATCTCGACGAAAAACATGCCGCCGTTGATGACGATCACGGCGATGAGGACGCGCCGATAGGCGGCCGACAGGCCCTCGAACCTGCCGCCGGACTCGCACCCGCATCCCGCCATTCCGGATCCTCCTCATGTGGCGTCGCGCCCGTCGATCCGGCGGGTGGCCGCTAGCGATCGATCGCCGGCAGGCCGCCGAGATAGCCGATCGCGCCGCGCGGATCGACCATCCGCCGCATGTCGTCCCTGACCTCGGGCGGGTACTTCTTCAGATCGCCGGCAGCGCCAGGGTGCTGCACGTTGGTCATGATATAGGCGTGGCCGTTGATGTCGTCGACGGCCTGAAGGCCGGTGTTCTCTGCGCCGATCGGGGCGGAAAAGATCCGGCTGAGCCGCTCGGTGTCGACGTTGTAGGCCCAGGTGAAGTTGTTCAGATGATTGCCTGAGTCCTCCCCGATGAACAGCGTGCGCATGGCTTCGGAGAATTTGATGTTGTCCGGATTGGCGACCATGTCGGTGTCGCACTTATCATAGGGGCCAACCTTCTGGTCCTTGGGCTTGGCCCGGCCGTGAACCAGGGCGCGCATGTCGCGCGCAACCCAATCGCTTGCGATGGCCGCGCCGTCGGTATCGCTGGCCCCGCCGCCCATGCTGCTGGCGTAGACAACGCCGCAGACGAGATCGGCCTTGGCCGCGCTCAGGCGAATGTCGTCGCGCGGCCGCTCGCCGTTGGTGCCTTCGACCATCGGCGGGCGAGCGTAGGAGATGACGGTGTAGAGGGTCTTGTCGGCTGCGTTGTGGGTCTGACCCTCCATCTTGGTGAACTCGGTGGTCGCGCCCAGGTAGCCCGCGTACCGCCGCGTCTCGAGGAACGCCGCCGCCTTCTCGCGGCCGGGCTTGAGCTTCAGGTACTCGAGCTTGGCGTCGCCGCCCCCGGTGCCGGTGTCGACGAAGACCGGACGATGACCCCCGTACTTGGCGGGCTCGGCGCGGTAGGCGTCGGCCGAGACCGCGTCGAAGATGTCGCTGAAGAGGATGCCGCTCTTGATCACGGCCTCGATCTCGGCGTCGCTGGCGTGGCCGAGCCTGATCCAGCGCAGGCTCGCAGCGCCGAACGGATCGTCACCCTGCTGCACCCATTGCGCCGCATACAGGGTTCCCGCGCTAAGATCGTTCGCCTTGTCGGCGACAAACATGATGCGGACGACATCGTCGCCGTCGTCGCCGACGTAGGCCGTCCGCGCATCGGGCATGACATCGGCAAGCTCGAAGGCGAGACGGCCCATGCCGTAGTGCTTGACCGGTTGCGAGGAGCCATCGGGATGAGCGGTGACTTCGACAATGTGCCCATAGTTGTAGGGGTTGGCGCCGCCATCCTGGGGAAGCTTTCCGAGCGTGCCTAAGTAGGCGTTCATCGGTTCGAGCGGCACGGTTTCATATGTTCTTGCGTCAGGCTCGTACTCTTCGCTGCCGAGGTGGGTGCCCCATGGCGAGAGCGAACCGGCGCATGGTGTCCACAGACCATGGGTCGCGGCGAAGTCGACGTTGACGATCTTGCGGGCCTCAAGCGCACCGCTATCGGGATCCTGGTCGATAAGACTCAGGTTCATGACCATCGGCAGGCGCCTGTACATCTCCAGCTCCGGCCGGGCCGGATCCTCGTTCGGCGCCTCGGTGTGATATTCAAAGTGGGTGACCAGCATCAGCGGGTTGGCGCCCGGCTCCCCGCCCGCCTCGCCGTCCGGCTTGCCGGCCGCGGGCGCGGGCGCGGCGAGGGACCCGGGCGCGGCGATCAGCGAATTGGCGTCGGGGCCATAGGCGAAGAACGGTCCCTGCGCGACCGAATCCGGTCCCGTCGACACCGACAGCAACGGCTTTCCATTGTGATCGACGATCAGCCCCGCGTACCAGCCACCGACGAAGTTTCCGGAGCGATAAAGGATGCGGTAGTCGAGCGGGAAGGATTTCCTGCTGCCGTCGGCATAGGTCACCACCGCCGAGGACGTGGTCAGCGGGACGACCATATCGATCGGCGTGGCCGGGGCCGGCGTGTCGGTGAACTCGACGCCGACGACGCGCGCATCGGTTTTGCCCGCGCCGGCGGACGCTGGTTCGGCGGCCATAGAGACGGCCGTGGCCAAAGTCGCGCCGGCGAACGACGCCCAGAACGCAATGGTGGAGACGTGGCGGGAAAGAGGGCGGCGGCGAAGCATGATTCACTTACTCCGGTAGCGGAAAGGCTGCAAACAGCAGCCAACATAAGAAGGCCGGGCCGAAGGCCATATGAAAATTCGATGACGCCCGGCGCGCGTCAGAGTTTGGAGCCGGCGGAAGAGCCGGCGCTCAACGATGGCGAAAAGCCGCTCGATGAGGACCACGTTAACGTTCTGCGGTCACGATGCCGGAGCCGCCGATGATCGGGACGAACCTCGCCCGATCATCGGCGTTCCGGAAACGGTGGAGACGAGGATATGCGGCGGAGCCGGGGGACACGTCCGAAAACAAGCCCTTGGCTCGCAACGTCAGGGGCGATGCTGGTCGCCCTTGGCCTTGCCATGGCCGGCCTGTCCGCCGCTTCGATGGCAGCCAAACCCCTGGTTCCAGCCAAACCGCCGGCCGCCGGGGGCGGGTCGCGTCCCGCGGCAGTCTCGGCAATCGCCGCACTGAACGTCGAGGAAGTCTACTACCGGCAGGACGCTCTGCTCGCGGCCGCCCTCGCCGGCCTGGACCCGCAGCGGCCCGGTCGCGCGGATCTGTATTTTCTTGGTTTCGCTGGCTTTGCCTACGAAGACGTGTTCCTCAAGGAGGCGCGGTCCGCGCAGGCGCTGTTCGATACGGCATATGGCACCGAGGGCCGTTCGCTTCTCCTGGTCAACAATATCGAGACCTTGGACGAGAACCCGCTCGCCTCGGCGCACAATCTGCAGGCCGCCATTGAGGGCTTCGGCCGGATCATGAATCCCGACGAAGATGTCGCGGTGATCTTTCTCACCTCCCACGGGGCGCCGGGGCGACTGGCCGTGGAATTCGGCCCGCTCGGGCTCAACGACCTGAGTCCCGGGGCCTTGCGCGCGATGCTTGACAACGCCGGCATCGGCTGGCGGGTGATCATCGTCTCGGCGTGCTACTCAGGCGGCTTCATCGACGCGCTCCGCTCCGACCGCACGCTGGTGATCACCGCCGCCCGCGCCGACCGCGCCTCTTTCGGCTGCGCCGCGGGCAACCAGTTCACCTACTTCGGCGAGGCCCTGTTCGCCGGAGCCCTGCGCCATGGCGGCTCGCTTGTCGACGGCTTCCGGGCGGCGACGCTCAGCATCGCCGCGCGCGAGCGCGAGGAAGGTCTGCGCCCCTCCCTTCCGCAGCTCGACGTCGGCGGCGCCATCGCCGCCAAACTCACGGCCACGCCGCTGGCGCCGTGAAGTCCTACCGGCTTAGGGTCCGCATCGCCCGGTCGAGGCCGTCGAGGGTCAGCGGGAACATCCGCCCGGAGAAGGCCTGACGCAGCATCTTTGTCGAGGCGGTGTAGTCCCACCACGGCTCTTCGACCGGATTGAGCCAGACGGCGTGGGCATACACGTCGAGCAGACGCTGCAGCCACAACGCCCCCGGCTCGTCGTTCCAGTGCTCGACCGAGCCGCCGGCGTGCATGATCTCATACGGGCTCATCGACGCGTCGCCGATGAAGATTACCTTGTAGTCGTGGGGGTAGGTGTGGAGCACGTCCCACGTCGCCATGGTCTCGCTGCGCCGGCGGCGGTTATCGCGCCACACCCGCTCGTACAGGCAGTTGTGGAAATAGAAATACTCCAGGTGCTTGAATTCGACGCGGGCGGCCGAGAACAGCTCCTCGCAGACCTTGACATGCGGCTCCATCGAGCCGCCGACATCGAAGAACAGCAGCACCTTCGCGGCGTTGTGGCGCTCGGGCACCATATGCAGGTCGAGATAGCCGCGTCGCGCCGTCGCGTCGATGGTGCCCGGCAGATCGAGTTCGTCCGCCGCGCCTTCCCTGGCAAAGCGGCGGAGCCGGCGCAGCGCGACCTTGATGTTGCGGGTGCCGAGTTCGACATCGCCGTCGAGGTTGCGGAACTCCCGCTTGTCCCAGACCTTCACCGCCCGGTTGTTGCGATTCTTCTTCTGACCGATGCGGATCCCTTCCGGGTTGTAGCCGTAGGCGCCGAACGGCGAGGTACCGGCGGTGCCGATCCACTTCGCCCCGCCCTGGTGGCGGCCGCGCTGCTCTTGCAGCCGCTGCTTCAGCGTCTCCATCAGCTTGTCCCAGCCGCCGAGCGACTCGACCAGGGTTTTCTCCTCCTCGCTCAGCTCCCGCTCGGCAACCTTGCGCAGCCACTCTTCGGGGATCTCGACGGCCTCGCTCTCGTCCGGCGGCTCAAGCCCCTTGAAGACAGTCGCGAAGACACGGTCGAACTTGTCGAGGTTGGTCTCGTCCTTCACCAGGCAGGAACGGCTGAGATAGTAGAAGTCGTCGACGCTGTAAGCGGCGATGCCGGCATTCATGGCCTCGACCAGGGTCAGAAACTCGCGCAGGCTGACCGGAAGCCGGGCCTGGCGCAGGGCGAGGAAGAAGCCGATGAACATCCTGGCGCCCGCCCCGCTCAGGAGCCTTCGCGGCGGTGGAGGAAGGCGAGGCGTTCGAACAGATGGACATCCTGCTCGTTCTTCAGAAGCGCGCCATGGAGCGGCGGGATCAGCTTGCGGCCATCGCCGGCGCGCAGGACTTCGGGCGGAATGTCCTCGGCCAGCAGCAGTTTGAGCCAGTCGAGCAGCTCCGAAGTCGACGGCTTCTTTTTCATCCCCGGCACGTCGCGGATCTCGAAGAACACCGTCAGCGCGTCGTGGACCAGCCGCTTGTGGATGCCGGGATAATGGACGGCGACGATCCGCTCCATCGTTTCGCGGTCGGGAAAGCGGATGTAGTGAAAAAAGCAGCGGCGCAGGAATGCGTCCGGCAGCTCCTTTTCGTTGTTGGAGGTGATGACGACGATCGGCCGATGACGGGCGGTGACGGTCGCCTTCGTCTCGTAGACGTGGAATTCCATCCGGTCGAGCTCGAGCAGAAGGTCGTTCGGAAACTCGATGTCGGCCTTGTCGATTTCGTCGATCAGCAGCACCGGCCGGACGTCGCTGGTGAACCCCTCCCACAGCCGGCCCTTGACGATGTAGTTGCCGATGTCGTGCACCCTTGCGTCGCCGAGCTGCGAGTCGCGCAGCCGGGCGACGGCGTCGTACTCGTACAGCCCCTGCTGCGCCTTCGTCGTCGACTTGATGTGCCACTGGATCAGCGGAACCCCGAGCGCCTTCGCGATCTCGTGGGCGAGGATGGTCTTGCCGGTGCCGGGTTCGCCCTTGACCAGCAACGGCCGCTCCAGCGTCACCGCGGCATTGACCGCGACCATCAGATCCTCGGTTACGACGTAGGTGTCGGTGCCTTCGAAGCGTTTGCTCATGACTGCTGCCTCGCCCGTTCATGCTCAAGGTTAGGGGCGCCCCGGCGGCGCTTCAAGCCGGGACCGCGTGCCTGCGCGACCGCCCGCCGACGCTAGATAAGGCGCAGGAGATACAACAGCAGCACAATGCCGAACGCGCCGAGCAATGTCGAAATCGCCAGCGCGAAAACCAGCCCGGAATACACCTGCGGCTCGTCCATCTGCAGCTTCCGCTTGATGGTCGCGAAACGATAGGTGCCGGAGGCGAGAATGGCGATGCCGAGCACGACCAGGAGAATGCTGATCAGGTGCATGCTCCTGTCGGGGGCCGCCTGCCAGCCGCTCGCGCCCTCCATCGAGGCATGGAGGTCGGTGAGATGGAGGTCGAACTCCTCGACGAAAAAGCCGAGCGTCATGATCGTGATCGCGGCGCGGATCCAGGCGAGGTAGGTCCGCTCGTTGGCGGAATGTTCCAGGTAGGCCGCGATCATGCCTCTAGATAAGCCGCAAGAGATACAGCAGCAACACAAGACCGACGAAGCCGAGCGCCCCCGACAAGGTAAGCGCATAACCCACGCCGGCATAGGATCGCTCCGACTGCGTCTCCAGCTTCCGCCTCACGGCGACGAAGCGGAAGGTTCCTGCCGCGAGGATGGCGATGCCGAGCACAACCAGAAGAACGGCGATGGAATGGATGCCCGGCTTGACCACCTGCCCGGGTGCGGTGGAGGCGGCCGCCGCGCGAAGCCTCGCCAGATAGACGTCGAACTTCTCGATGAAGAAGCCCAGCGTCATGATGGTGATCCCGGTCCGGATCCAGGCAAGGTAGGTCCGCTCGTTTGCGGCGTGGTCGCGGTAATCGGCGATCATCGTAGCCTCGGCTTGGCGCATCCCGTGAGGCGCCTGGCGGACAAACTTCCGAGCTGTCGATCCACGCAGTCAATGTCCTCGGATGGCGGATCCAGCCAAGGAACGCGACTCCCGCCGGGATCGAAACACCAAACAATCCGGATTTGGGTTAAAAAATGGTCCGGCACTCAATCCATGTCCATGAACACCGAAGCTTCATCGCGAGCGCCATAGGCGCGTGGCGATCCTTTATAACTGGATTGCTTCGTCAGCATTCGCCTCCTCGCAATAACGGCATGAATGGACAGATGTTAATCGTGAATCATCTCACCGTGCATGCTTGCTCAGTGGGTCAAAATCTGGCTAAGAAACTGCTGCGTCCGGTCGCTCTTCGGGGCGGTGAAGAACGTCTCCGGCGGCGCCTTCTCGACAATTGCGCCGCCGTCCATGAACACCATCTGGTTCGCGACGGTCCGGGCGAAGCCCATCTCGTGGGTCACGCAGATCATCGTCATTCCGCCCTCGGCGAGCTCGATCATGACATCGAGCACCTCCTTGATCATCTCCGGGTCGAGCGCGGAGGTCGGCTCGTCGAACAGCATGATCTGCGGCTTCATGCACAACGCCCGGGCAATGGCCACCCGCTGCTGCTGCCCGCCGGAGAGCTGACCGGGAAACTTGCCGGCCTGCTCGGGGATGTTCACCCGCTCAAGGTACTCCATCGCGGTCCGGACTGCCTCGGCCTTCGGCCGCTTCTGCACCCAGATCGGCGCCAGCGTCAGATTGTCCAGAACCGTGAGGTGGGGAAACAGGTTGAACTGCTGGAAGACCATGCCGACGTTGCGGCGGATCCGGTCGACCGTGCGCACGTCGTTGGTGAGCTCAACGCCGTTGACAACGATATGGCCCTGCTGGTGCTGCTCCAGCGCGTTGATGCAGCGGATCATCGTCGACTTGCCCGACCCCGAGGGTCCGCAAACGACGATCCGCTCGCCCGCGTGGACCGTCAGGTCGATTTCGTTGAGGACGTGGAAGGTTCCGTACCACTTGTGCACGCCGTCCAGCGTGATCGCGACCTCCGCGTCGGGCGTTCGGTTGAGTGGTGCGGGCATGGCTTCGACATCCTCGTTCGGGAGCGGCAATCAGCGGCGCGTGGCCGGTCTCGAACCGGCGTTCGATGAACTGGCTGTAGCGGGACATGAAAAAGCAGAAGGCCCAGTAGACCAGCGCCGCGAACAGGTAGGCCTCGACGTAGAAAGGCCGCCAAGGCGGATCGCTGAGTGCCGCCTTGGCTGTCGACAGGAGGTCGAACAGGCCGATGATGATGACCAGCGAGGTGTCCTTGAACATGCTGATGAACTGGTTGACGATCGCCGGGATCGAAATCTTGAGGGCCTGCGGGAGAACAACCAGGCCCGTCTTTCTCCAGTAGGACAGGCCCAGCGCGTCGGCCGCCTCGGCTTGTCCCCGCGGCACCGCCTGGAGGCCGCCGCGAACGGCCTCGGCGAGATAGGCGGCGGTAAAGAGGATGATGCCGACCTGCGCCCGGAGCAGCTTGTCGATGGTGAAGCCTTCCGGCAGGAACAGGGGAAACATCACCGAGGCCATGAACAGGACGCTGATCAGCGGCACGCCGCGGACGAATTCGATAAAGCCGACGCAGATCGCGCGGACCGCCGGCAGGTCCGAGCGACGACCCAGCGCAAGCGCGATCGCCAGCGGAAAGGAACAAACGATGCCGACAACGGACAGAATCAGCGTCAGCGGCAGACCGCCCCAACGGTTGTTTTCGACAAAGCTCAGGCCGAAGACGCCACCCCACATCAGAACGGCGCAGGCTATGAAGACGCCGAGCCACAGCGCCGCCAGCCAAGGGCGCCAGAACGACGGGACACAGCTGACCGCGAGCGCCGCGATGAACAGGACGATCGCGACGAGCGGCCGCCACTGCTCGTCGTAGGGAAACAGACCGAAGAGAATGAAGCGGTACTTGTTGGCGATCAGCGCCCAGCAGGCGCCATGCTCGGCGGCGCGACAGACGGCGGGATCGTCGGTCAGCCAGACCGCGTCGAGTAGGCCCCACTGGGCGGCCGGGATCACCGATTCCCACAGCAACCAGGCGCAGAGCAGGGTCAGGATCGTGTTGGGCACGCTGCTGAACAGGTTCTTGCGGGCCCAGTCGCCGATGACGGCGCGCAGGGATCCGCTTTCGGACGGCGGCGGCCGGCGCCAGCCCTCGTCCGGCTCTTCCTCGCGGGCGTAGATTTCGTCCGGCGTCTCGGGATAGCGTGCCATGATCAGCGCGCCCCCTGAAGCGCGATCCGGCGGTTGTACCAGTTCATCACCGCCGAGATCGACAGGCTGACGGTGAGGTAGACGGCCATGATGATGGCAATGCCCTCAACGGCCTGCCCGGTCTGGTTGATCGAGGTGTTGGCGGCGCTGACCAGGTCGGGAAAACCGATCGCCACCGCCAGCGACGAGTTTTTGGTCAGATTGAGGTACTGGCTGGTCAGCGGCGGGATAATGACCCGCAAGGCCTGCGGCAGGATGATCAGCCTGAGTACGGTGCCGCGGTGCAGGCCCAGGGCGAGGCCGGCTTCGGTCTGGCCATGGGCGACCGCGAGGATGCCGCCGCGAACGATTTCCGCGATGTAGGTGGCAGTGTAGACAACAAGACCGATCAGCAGCGCGGCGAACTCCGGAGTGATCGTCGTGCCGCCGAAAAAATTGAACCCGCGCAGTTCCGGCATGTCCATGGCCGTCGGCGCGCCGGCGGCAAGGTATGCGATCAGCGGCAGGCCGAGGATCAACCCGGCCCCGACCGAGAGCGTCGGCGGGATCCGCCCGGTGCGGCTCTGGTAGGCGCGCGCCCAGCGGGCGAAACCCCAGGCGGCGGCGATACCCGCAACGAGCGCAATACCAACGTACATCCAGGCTGCGTCGGCGACCGGGACAGGGAAGCGCATCCCGCGATTGCTCAAGAATACGCCGGGTAGAGGATTGAGGGCCTGACGCGGGCTCGGCAGGGCCTCGGTGATCAGGCTGTACCAGAAGAAAAGCTGCAGCAGGACGGGGATGTTGCGCAGCGTCTCGATGTAGACCGCTCGCGAGCTTGGCGACGAGCCAGTTGCGCGACAGCCGGGCGATGCCGACGATCGTGCCGAGAATGGTCGCCATGACCACGCCGAGGGCGGAAATCAGTAGGGTGTTGAGCAGGCCGACGACCAGCGCGCGCAGGTAGCTGTCGGCGGGGCTGTAATCGATCAGCCGCTCGCTGATATCGAACCCGGCCTCGCGCCCAAGGAAGTCGAAGCCGGTGGCGATGTTCCGCTGGTGGAGGTTGTTGAGCGTGTTGACGACGAGGAACGCGACGAGCAGCAGAACCCCGCCGATGACGAGAACCTGATACAGAACCGCGCGAACGCGGCGGTCGTTCCACCATGAGCCGGCAGCGGGTCCGGCGCCGCGCCGAGGCGGACCTGCGTCCCCGCCTCTGCCAATGCCGGATCCTGTCAGATCAGCCATCGCCATTCCCGCGCCCGCCGTTGAGCAAGTCTAACGCCAGCAATGTCCGTGCCGGTCGGATACCGCCCGCCCGGATCGACTGGCGGGCGGCGCACCGGCTAACGGATGGGCGGGGCGTACATCAGCCCGCCTCGGGTCCACAGGTCATTCAGGCCACGCTCCAGCTTCAGCTTCGAGCCCTGGCCGACGTTGCGCTCAAAGCTCTCGCCATAATTGCCCACCTGCTTGATGGCGTTGTAGGCCCACTTCTCGTCGAGGCCGAGAGCGGCACCCATGCCCGGCGTCACGCCCAGCATCCGCTTGACGTTCGGATCGTCGCTCTTGAGCTTCTCGTCGACGTTCTTGGAGGTGATGCCCCGTTCCTCCGCCTCGACCGTCGCGAACTGGACCCACTGGACGATGTCGAACCACTGGTCGTCGCCCTGGCGGACCGACGGTGTCAGCGGCTCCTTGGAAATGGTCTCGGGGAGGATGGCGTAGTCGTCGGGCTTGGGCGTGTCGTTGGCGCGAATGGAGGCGAGCTGGGACTTGTCCGAGGTCAGCGCATCGCAGCGCCCGGCGAGGAACGCCTGGGTCACCTCCTCGTATTTCTCGATCGTCACCGGCCTGAACGGCATGTCATTGGCGCGGAAGTAGTCGGCGAGGTTGAGCTCGGTCGTCGTTCCGGTCTGGACGCAGATCGTCGCCCCGGACAGCTCCTTCGCGCTCTTGACGCCGAGGCTCTTCGGTACGAGAAAGCCCTGGCCGTCATAGAAGTTGATCATTGTGAAGTTCAGCCCGTTGGCCGTGTCGCGGGTCAGGGTCCAGGTCGTGTTGCGCGGCAAAAGGTCGATCTCGCCCGACTGCAGGGCGGTAAACCGCTGCTGCGCGCTAAGCGGAACGAAACGCGCCTTTTCGGCGCTACCGAGAACGGCGGCGGCGACGGCGCGGCAGACATCGACGTCAAGTCCGGTCCAGCGACCCTTCTCGTCCGGCGTGCTGAAGCCGTAAAGGCTGGTGTTGACCCCGCAGACCACCTCGCCGCGCGACTTCACGGCATCCAGCGTGGGCCCTGCGTGGGCGGCGGACGCGGCAGACATCGCGGCCGCGGCGACCCCGGCCGCAACATAGAGCAGCTTTCTCATTTCAGTGATTCTCCATCTCCCAGAAGCGAGCAATCAGCCGTCCCGTTGTCAGGCGCGACAAGGCGCCCGTGGTTGATGCCGCGCGGCTGCTGCCCGGCGCCATATTGTGACGCTATTCTAGCTCTTTCAGCAATGACAATGCATGCCCCGCCTGAGCGACTTCGAACGGGGCCGCCCCGCCTCCAAACGCACACCTGCCATAAATTATGGCAAATGCCCAGATTATAGGCGAATGCTTCGACCGCAGTGCGATCGCGGCGACGGCGCGGAGGCAGCTGGCCGGCTCGAAACACGGGCCTTGCCCGCGCGCGGGCAAGGAACGACCATGCGCCAAGGCCGAACTGGCATGGCCTGTGCTTGATCACCGCCGCGCACCCGAGCTGAGGCCAATACGCTCTCAACGCCACACCCTTTTTCGAGCGTGTGATTACGGAAGCAAAAGGCGGAATTGATGAAAAAAATCGAGGCAATCATCAAGCCATTCAAGCTTGATGATGTAAAAGAGGCTCTACACGAGTTGGGACTGCAAGGGATAACCGTGCTCGAGGCCAAGGGCTTCGGGCGACAAAAAGGCCATACCGAACTGTATCGTGGCGCCGAGTACATCGTCGACTTCCTGCCCAAGGTCAAGATCGAGCTGGTCATCGACGACGGCCTGGTCGAACGCGCCATCGAAGCCATTCAACAGGCGGCAAGGACGGGTCGCATCGGCGACGGCAAGATTTTCGTCACGACCGTGGAGGAGGCCATCCGGGTCCGCACGGGCGAGCGCGGCATCGAAGCGATCTGATACTTTCCTTCGGCAGCTCACTGCCGTATCACAGCCTCCCCGAGCGCGCTGATACATCTGCGAAAAAGGGACCAAAGGGAATTCGCAACATGACTCTGAACTGCAAGAACGCCGACGATGTACTAAAGGTCGTAGAGGAAAACGAAATCAAGTACATCGATCTGCGCTTTACCGATCCGCGGGGCAAGTGGCAGCATTTGACGATGTGTTCGCCGTTCGTCGACCACGATGCATTCACCGACGGTCTGATGTTCGACGGCTCCTCGATCGCCGGCTGGAAGGTGATCAACGAGTCCGACATGGCGCTGGTCCCCGATCCGACCTCGGCGGTCATGGATCCGTTCGCGGCGCAACCGGTCCTGATCCTCTTCTGCGACGTGATCGAGCCTTCGTCAGGCGAGCCGTACATCCGCGACCCACGGTCGGTGGCGCGCAAGGCGGAGGCGTATCTGGCCTCGACCGGGATCGGCGACACCGCCTACTTCGGCCCGGAAGCGGAATTTTTCGTCTTCGACGACGTCCGCTTCGACGTCCAGATGAACCACTGCTTCTACGAGTTCAGCTCTGACGAGGGCCCCTACGTCACCGGCCGGATCCTGCCCGAGGGCAACGCCGGGCACCGGCCGCCGATCAAGGGCGGCTACTTCCCCGTCCCGCCGGTCGACTCGGCCATGGACCTGCGCGCCGAGATGACCTCGGTCATGACCGATATGGGTCTGGTGATGGACAAGCATCATCACGAGGTCGCGCCGAGCCAGCACGAGCTGGGCATGGTCTACAATACCCTGCTCAGGTCGGCCGACAACCTGCAGATCTACAAGTACGTCACCCACATGGTCGCGCAAACCTACGGCAAGTCGGCGACCTTCATGCCGAAGCCGGTGGCCGGCGACAACGGCTCGGGCATGCATGTCCACCAGTCGATCTGGACCGACGGCAAGCCGACCTTCGCCGGTTCCGGCTATGCGGATCTGTCCGACACGGCGCTCTACTACATCGGCGGCATCATGAAGCACGCCAAGAGCCTGAACGCCTTCACCAACCCGTCGACCAACAGCTACAAGCGGCTGATCCCCGGCTTCGAGGCGCCGGTGCTGCTGGCCTATTCGGCGCGCAACCGTTCGGCGTCGTGCCGCATCCCATTTACGTCCAATCCGAAGGGCAAGCGCGTCGAGGTCCGCTTCCCCGACCCGACGGCGAACCCCTATCTGGCCTTCGCGGCGATGCTGATGGCCGGCCTCGACGGCATCCAGAACAAGATCCACCCGGGCGACGCCATCGACAAGAACCTCTACGACCTGCCGCCGGAGGAGCTGTCGAACGTGCCGACCGTGTGCGGCTCGCTGCGCGAGGCGCTGGGCGCGCTCGACGCCGACCGCGATTACCTGAAGAAGGGCGACGTCTTCACCGACGACCTCATCGACGGCTACATCCAGCTCAAGTGGGAGGAGGTCTACAACTTCGAGCACACCCCGCACCCGGTCGAGTTCCGGATGTACTACTCGTCGTAACGTTCTAGCCTCCTCCGCCCGCGCCTCCCCGGCGCGGCGCGCCATCCAAGCAATCGGGCTCCGCTCTCACCAGAGCGGAGCCCGCGTGCGTTCGGCAGGCAGCGGCGAAGTTTGAGCAGCGGCGCCGACAAAGCCCTGTTTTCTTGCCGCCCGTCGCATATGATGCCGCAGCCGTCTCTCCTGCCGGAAGCTTTCCGCCATGCCCGATCTCACCATCCATTTCCGCAAGCCGAACGACTGGGCCGAGCCAGTCCGGATCCACTACTGGGACACGCGGCCAGGCGGCGCCGCCACCACCTGGCCGGGCGTCGAGATGACGCGCGACGCCGAAGGCTGGTGCCGCTTCACCATCGCCGGGGCGGACGCGGCGGCGATGGTCTTCAACGACGGCGCCGGCAGGCAGACGGGCAACCAATGGCGCGAGGCCGACGGCTGGCTCGACGCGGACGGACGCTGGCGCAGCGCGCCCGAAGGCAACGGCGTGCCGGAACCGGCGCCGGCCTCCGCCGTACCAAGGCCCGCAGCCGCACCTCAGCCCAGCGTCGGCGCTGGAAGCCCCGATTTTCGCGAAGAGACGATCTATTTCCTGATCACGACCCGGTTCTACGACGGCGATCCAAGCAACAACTTCTTCTGCCGCGACCGGATCAAGTTCAACGCCGCCGGCGAGGCCGAGGATCCCCACTGGCGCGGTGACTTCCGCGGCCTCATACAGCGCCTCGATTACATCCGCGACCTCGGATTCACCGCCATCTGGATCACCCCGCCGGTAGAGAACCGCTCCGGCCTCGATTACCACGGCTATCATCCGTACGACTGGACCCGCATCGATCCCAGGCTGGAGTCCCCCGACGCCACCTACCAGGATCTGATCGACGCGGCGCACGCCAGGGGCATCAAGATCATCCAGGACGTGGTGGTCAATCACTCCTGCCAGTTCGGCATCCGCGGTCAGGTCTGGATCGACCACCTGCCGATGAAGTACTACGTCCCCCAGGGCTCCGAGCAGGGTCAGGTCAATCACGGCCCCTACCGTGGCAACCTCGGCAACTACGCTTGGCCGAACCGCGACGACATCGATAATCCCCTCGCGCCGGACTGGTATCGCGAGCGTCACGGCCGTGACCCGGAAGGCCGCGAACCGCTGGTCGACCCGAAGACGGGCGTTACCGTCCCGGCTCCGGGATACGATCCGGGCCGCTTCTTCGGCATCGACCCGCAGACCCTCGATCCCGACTGGTACCACCAGGAGGGATTTATTGCCGGCGGCGACTGGGAGAGCGCGCACCCGCTGCAGACCAAGCACCTCGCCGGCGACTGCATCGACCTCGCGACCGAGAGCCAGAACGTCAAGGACTACCTCATCGGCGCCATCAACCGCTATCTGGACATGGGCGTCGACGCGCTGCGGATCGACACGGTCAAGCACGTCGAGCGCGACAACCTGCTCGAATACGTCAACGCCTGGAAGGCGCACAAGCCGGGCCTGTTCGTCTTCGGCGAGAACCTGGTCAAGGGCTACGGCTGGGGCGACCTGGGTGGCGGCGACAACGGCCCGTCGCCGATCCGGCCGTGGTGGTACACCCGCCTCGGCCACGACCCGCGCGATCCCAACTCGGGCGGCGACTCCGGCTTCGCAGTGCTCGACTTCGGCCTGTTCTCAACCTTCCGCGACACCGTCAGCCGCGGCTCCTTCGGCGGCACCGGCCAGATCCTGTCGATGGACTGGATCTACGGCGACCCGACGACGCTGGTCACCTTCCTGCAGAACCACGACGTCGGCCCGGACAACGACTTCCGCTTCCGCTTTCGCGGCGAACAGTGGATGGCGGCGGCGGTCTACAACCTGCTGTGGACGGCGCGCGGCATTCCCTGCCTCTACTTCGGCGAGGAGATCGAGTTCATGAAGGGCGCGCCGCAGGATGTCATCGGCAACGACGACACCTTGGACACGACCGGCCGCGCCTACTTCGGCGACCACCTCGGCGACGACCGTATCGCCGAGACCCAGAGCCATCCCCTTTATCGCCATCTTCGCCGGCTGAACCGCATTCGCCGCTCGATCCCGGCGCTGCAGAAGGGGGCCATGAGCCACGTTCAGGAGTGGGGTGGCGGGATGAGCTTCGTGCGCGACTGGAACGATGGCGAAAGCTACGCCGTCATCGGGCTCGCCATCGGCGGCGACCAGAGCGTCCAGGTCGGCGGCGTGCGCAACGGCGCCTACCGTGATGCTGTCACCGGGGCCGAGATCGCCGTCGGCGACGGCAACCTGTCCTTCCAGGTGCGCGGCAACTCGGCCGGCATCTACGTCCTCGACGGACCGGGCCGGATCGGCGAGGACGAACTCTACCTGCGCTGAGCCTGCGCTTCCGGGTCCCGGACGACGGTCGTCTGCGCCCAAGGGCCTCAGCCGCCAGTAAAGGCCTGCAGACCGGTCTGGGCGCGCCCCAGGATCAGGGCGTGAATATCGTGGGTACCTTCGTAGGTGTTGACCGTCTCGAGGTTCATCATGTGGCGGATGACGTGATACTCGTCGACGATGCCATTCGCGCCGTGCATGTCGCGCGCCACCCGGGCGATATCCAGCGCCTTGCCGCAGGAGTTGCGCTTGATCAGCGAGATGGTCTGGGGCGAGCAGCGGGCCGCATCCATCATCCGGCCGGCCCGCAGGCAGGCGCTAAGGCCGATGGCGATCTCGGTTTGCATATCGGCAAGCTTGCGCTGGATGAGCTGGTTGGCGGCGAGCGGCCGGCCGAACTGGGTGCGGTCGAGGACGTATTGGCGCGCCGCTTTCCAGCAGAATTCGGCGGCGCCGAGCGCGCCCCAGGCAATCCCGTAACGCGCCTTGTTGAGGCAGCCGAACGGGCCCGACAGGCCGCTGATGTCGGGCAACAGGTTTTCGTCGGGGACGAACACGTTTTCCATGACGATCTGGCCCGTCGGCGAGGCGCGCATCGAGAACTTGCCCTCGATCTTCGGCGTCGTCAGCCCCTCCATTCCGCGCTCGAGCACGAAGCCGCGAATGACCCCATCGAGCTTGGCCCACACCACCATGACGTCGGCGATCGACGCGTTCGTAATCCAGGTCTTGGTGCCGGACAGGACGTACCCGCCGGGCGCGCGCGTCGCCTTCGTCCGCATGCCGCCGGGATCGGAACCGTGGTCGGGCTCGGTCAGGCCGAAGCAGCCGATCAGCTCGCCGGTCGCGAGGCCGGGAAGAAACCGCAGGCGCTGGTCTTCGGTGCCGTAGGTGTAAATCGGAAACATGACCAGCGAGGACTGCACGCTCATCGCCGAGCGATACCCGGAGTCGACGTACTCGACCTCCCGCGCCGCGAGACCGTAGCAGACATAGTTCACGCCGGCGCCGCCGTATTCGGGTGGGATGGTCGGACCGAGCAGACCCAGACTGCCCATCTCCCGCATGATCTCGACGTCGAACGTCTCGTTGCGGTTGGCCAGCAGGATGCGCGGCATCAGCCTGTCGCGGGCGTAATGGCGGGCGGTCTCCGCGACCATACGCTCTTCCTCGCTCAGCTCGGCGTCCAGCAGAAGCGGATCTTCCCATTGAAACGCCGCGGCCAGGGGGCCGGCGCTTTCGTCGCCCTTCATCGCATCTCCTTCCTCGCGTCGGCGCGCGCCGGTGTCCGCTCCGGCGCTGCGACTGTTTCATCCGCGCGCGTGGACAGCCCGCACGGGTATATCTCCAGCGCTTCGGTGTGCCCCCGAGCGACCAGATTTGCGAGCATCTCACACCTGTCGCTCCAGCACAGGCGATAGTCACCCGCGAATTCGGAATGGGCAAGGCGCAGTCTCTGCAGAGGTGGCAGCACCGGCCGATAGCGCCAGGCGCCATCGACAAGGCGCGCATTGGCGCCAGCCTCCATCCCAGCGCCGCTGCCCTGCACCGCCGCCTCGTCGAGAACCAGGGCATGGCCGCTCACGCGCCAATTTTCGCGCCAAAGGGTCTGCTCCACCGAGTGGGTCCAGCTCAGGACGAACGCGTTCGCCGGAATGACGATCATGAGCGCGCCGGCGGCGAGGCAGACCGCCATCAGGCCGCCGCCGTCGGCGGCGCCGGCGAACGGCTTCGCCAGTAATGGATGGCGGCGGCAAGCGCGGCCAGGCCGAGGCCAATGCTGTCGGTCACGGGCAAAGCTACGACCAGCGCCGCCGCGGCGCATGCCGCGAGCAGCCGCTCCCACCAGGCAAGGGGAACGAACAGATGGCCGATGGCGGCCGCGCCCCACAGGCCGATCGCGAGAAGCGCTTTCATGATTACGTAGATGGTGTCGCCGACGTCATCCGTCTGCAGCATGAGCGCATTGTCGTAGATCGCCATGTAGGGCACGACGAAGCCGGCGATCGCAACGCGAACCGCTTCGAAACCCGTGCGCATCGGCGCCGAGCGGGCAACGGCTGAGGCGGCGAAGACGGCGAGCGCCACCGGCGGGGTGAGGTCGGCCATGATCCCGAAGTAGAAGACGAAGAAGTGCGAGATGATGAGCGGCACGCCGAGCTTGAGCAGCACCGGCCCGACCAGCGACGAGACGATGATGTAGTTGGGAATGGTCGGAATGCCCATGCCGAGAACAAGGCAGACGAGCATGGTGAGAACCAGGCTGATGAACAGGTTGTCGCGGCCGAGCGCGACGATCCCCTGGGTGGCGACGCCGGCCAGCCCGGTCAGGGTCATCGTGCCGATGATGATGCCGACCAGGGCGCAGGCGATGCCCACGGGCAGGGCGTTACGCGCGCCGGAGACCATCCCGCGCAACGCGACGCGCAGGGTCTCGCGGCCGCCGCGCGCCGTCAGGTTGATCGCAATGAGGACCGCGATCAGGGCGACCATCACGTTAATGCCGTAGCGGAAGAAGCCGGCGCAGACGATACCGAGCGCGAGCCAGAAGACGATGCGCAACGAGAGCGGGGTCAAACGGGCGGAAATGCCGCCGCCGAAAATGAGGACCACGGTCAGCGCGAGGCCGACGGTGCCGGCGAACAGCGGGGTGTAGCCGCTGAACAGCAGGTAGACCAGCGCGGCAAGCGGGATGACGAGATGGCCCTGGCGGCGGATCGCCGCGACGGCATTCGGGCACTGGTCCTTGGGGATGCCGACGAGCCCGCGGCGGCCGGCTTCGAGGTGGACCATCCACAAGGCCGTGGCGAAGTACAGGAATGCCGGAACCAGCGCGGCAAGGCACACGTCCGCATAGGGAACGTTCAGCGTCTCGGCCATGATGAAGGCGACCGCGCCCATCACCGGCGGCATGATCTGCCCGCCCATGCTCGACGTCGCCTCGACGGCGGCGGCGAACTCGGCGCGGTAGCCGAACCGTTTCATCAACGGGATGGTGAACTGGCCGGTGGTGACGACGTTGGCGACGCCCGAACCGTTGACCGTCCCCATCAGCGCCGACGAGATGACCGAGACCTTGGCCGGGCCGCCCTTGGTGTGACCGACGGTGCCGAGTGCCACGTCGGTGAACAGGCGGATCATCCCCGCCTGCTCAAGGAAACTGCCGAACAGGATGAACAGGAAGATGTACGTCGACGAGACGTAGGTCGGGATGCCGTAGATGCCTTCGGTCCCGAAGGCGAACTGGTCGATGACCTGGGACACCGCGAAGCCGCGATGGCCGAGCGGCGGCGGCAGGTGGTCGCCCAACAGAGCATAGAGGAAGAACGACAGGCAGATGATCGGCAGCGCCCAGCCCATGATCCGCTGCGCCGCGACGAACAGCAGGACGATTGTTACGCAACCGACGGCCAAGTCGAGCGCGGATGGGTCGCCGGCGCGCAGGATGAGCTCGCCCTGGTAGATCCAGTGATAGAACGCGAGCGCGAACGCGAGCGCGCCGGCCGCCCACAGCAGCAGCCGCGATGCGGTTCCGCGCTTCGTGTCGACCTCCTGCTCCGCGGCGATGCCGAACACCGTCAGGATCAGAAAGCCGACATGGATGGCGCGGACGATCTGGCTCGGCAGCGGCGAGTAAGCTGACGTAACAATCTGGAACGCGCAGAAGACGATGGCGATCCAGAACAGCGGCCGGCCCGGCCCGAAAATGCCGGTGTCCGGCCCCTCACCTTCCGCGCCGGGACTGTCGGCAGGAGCGATCAGCTCGGCATCTGCCATGGCGGCGACCGCTGTCGCGCGCGCCTACTTGAGGACGCCCTTCTCGCGATAGTAGCGCTCCGCACCCGGATGCAGCGGCACCGGCGGTTTCTGCGCCGCCTTTTCGAGCGAAATCGCCTTTGCCGCCGAGTGGGCCGCAACCATATCGTCCAGGTTTTCGAACATCGCCCTGGTCAGCGCGTAGACTTCGTCGTCGGCCAGGCCTTCGCGGGTCACGAGGTAGTTGTTGATGGCAACGGTCGGGACGGTCTCGGTCTGGCCGTCGTAGGTCCCGGCGGGAATGGTCGCGGCGATAAAGGCCGGGTCGTCGATCTTGGCGACCATGGTGTCCGGAACGGAAACCACGGTGATCGGCACCGAACTGGCGAGATCGCGGATAGAGGCGACGCCGAGACCTGCCGACTGCAGGGTCGCGTCGAGCTGGCGGTTTTTCATCAGCTCGACGGACTCGCCGAAGGGCAGGTATTGCACGCTCATGTCGTCGTAGGTCAGGCCGGCCGCGGCGAAGACCGTGCGGGCGTTGACCTCCGTGCCCGACTTCGGCGCACCGACCGAAACGCGCTTTCCCTTCAGGTCGGCCAGCGTCTTGATGCCGAAGTCGCGGCTGGCGACGATCTGGATGTAGTTGGGATAGATGGCGGCCAAGGTTCTGAGCTTATCCAGCGGCTTGGGGAATCCCATCTCCTCGTCGCCCCTGGCCGCGAACGACAGCGAATCGCCAAGGGTGAAGGCCACCTCGCCGCGACCGGCCTGCAGCAGGTTGAGATTCTCGACGGACGCCTTGGTCGCCTGAACCGTCACCCGCGTGTCGGGCATGGCCTTGGCGTAGATCGCCGACAATGCGTTGCCGAGCGGGTAATAGACGCCGCTGGTGCCGCCGGTGAGAATGTTAATGAACTGCTGGGCCTGCGCCGGCGCCGCGAGCAGCGCACCGAGTGCCGCGGCCAGAATGACCTTGTACATCCGCCTGAGTCCTCCCTCTGGGTTTGCTCGTCTCGACCGCGCGGCGTATTCGTCGCGGCCCGCAAGCGTTAAGGCTAGTGTGCCATAACCGCCTGCGAATATAAATCAATCGCGGAAAGAGATTGCAGCGGGCACGACCCTTGGATGCCGGTGCGCAGACGAAAGGATCAGGGACGATGCGACACAGCGAAAAAGCCACCTTCGTCGGCGGCGACGGGACCAGCCGGCTCGATGCGCGGCTGGACCTGCCCGCCGGGAAGCCGCGCGCCTATGCCCTGTTCGCCCACTGCTTCACCTGCGGCAAGGATGTCTTCGCCGCCGCGCGCATCGCCGCCGGGTTGACCGATCACGGGATCGCCGTCCTGCGCTTCGACTTCACCGGCCTGGGGGCCAGCGACGGCGAATTCGCCAACACCACGTTCTCATCCAACATCGCCGATCTGATCGCCGCCGCCGGGTGGATGCGCGAGGCCCACGGTGCGCCGAACATTCTCATCGGCCACAGCCTCGGCGGCGCTGCCGTCCTCGCCGCTGCGGCCGAAATCCCCGAGGCCGCCGCGGTCTGCACCATCGCCGCGCCGGCCGAGCCCGCGCATGTCCGCCGGCACCTTCAGGTCGCCGAAGAGGACCTCGCGAGTGCCGGCCGCGGTGAGGTCCGCCTCGGCGGCCGGCCGTTCACCATCACCCGGCAATTTCTCGAAGACATCGACGGCCACCGGCTGGCGGAGCGGATCAAGGGCCTGGGCAAGGCCCTGCTGGTGTTCCACTCGCCGCTCGACGAAGTCGTCGGGATCGACAACGCGACGAAGATCTTCGTCGCCGCCAGGCACCCGAAAAGCTTCATCTCGCTCGACGACGCCGACCACCTGCTGACCCGACGCGAGGACGCCGTCTATGTCGCCGACATCGTCGCCGCCTGGGCCGGGCGCTACATCGGCCCGGCGCAGGCCGACGCGCTGCCGGAGCTGACTGCGCCGGCCGGTGCGGTCACGGTCGCCGAGGCCGGCGACGGCCCGTTCGCGCAGGTGATCTCCGTCGGCGGCAAGCACAGCCTGCTCGCCGACGAGCCGGTCGGCTTCGGCGGTGGCGACACCGGGCCTTCGCCCTACGATCTGCTCCTGGCCGGGCTCGGGGCATGCACGACCATGACCATGCGGATGTACGCCGGGCGCAAGAAACTGGCGCTGGAGCGCGCCAGCGTCACGCTCCGTCATGCCAAGATCCATGCCGAGGACTGCGAGAACTGCGAGACAAAGGCCGGCAGGATCGACCGGATCGTTCGCGAGATCACGCTCGAGGGCGACCTCGACGAGGAGACCCGCGGCAAGCTGCTCGAGATCGCCGATAAGTGTCCGGTCCACCGGACGCTGCACGGCGAGGTCGTTGTGGAGACAACGCTCAAGGCGTGACCGGTCGGAAGCTCCCGATCGGAAGCCTGGCGGACTCAGGCGGCCGTCGCGATCGCCTGGGCGATGGCGTCCAGCGCCGCCTGGGCCTGGGCGGCGTCCGGACCGCCGGCCTGGGCCATGTCAGGGCGACCGCCGCCGCCCTTGCCGCCGACGGCCGCCGAACCGGCGCGGACCAGATCGACAGCGCTGATCCGTTCCTTCAGATCTTCGGTGACGCCCACAACGAGCGAGGCTTTGCCGTCGGCGGTCGAGACCAGGGCGACGATACCGGAGCCAAGCTGCTTCTTGAGATCGTCGGCGAGGCTCTTGAGCTCGCGTGCGGGCACTCCGTCGAGGAGTTGCGGCGAATAGCGCACGCCGCCTATATCGCGACAGCCGTCGTTGCGACGGCTTCCGCCGCCCGTTGCCAGCGCCCGGCGCGCGTCGGCGAGCTCGCGCTCAAGCTTGCGCCGCTCGTCAAGCAGCGCACCGACGCGGCGCGGCAACTCCTCCGGGCCCGCGCGGAGCATCTGCGCCACTTCCCGCAGGGCCGACTCCTCGCGCGCTACATAGGCTTCCGCGCCCGAACCCGTCACCGCCTCGATCCGGCGCACGCCGGCGCCGACCGCGCTCTCCGAGACGATCTTGAACAGGCCGATGTCGCCGGTCCGGCGCACATGCGTGCCGCCGCACAGCTCGGTCGAGAACGGCCGTCCGCGGTCGTCGCGCGCGCCCATCATCAGGACCCGGACCTCGTCGCCGTACTTCTCGCCGAACAGCGCCATGGCGCCCGCGGCGGCCGCGGCCTCGGGCTCCATCAGGTGGGTCTCGACCGCGCTGTTGTCGCGGATCTGGTCGTTGACCTCGGCCTCGATGGCGGCGAGTTCGTCCGCCGGGATGGCGTGGGGATAGCTGATGTCGAAGCGCATCCGCTCGGGCCCGACCATCGATCCCTTCTGGGTCACGGTCTCGCCGAGGCGCCGGCGCAAAACGCCATGAAGCAGGTGGGTCACCGAATGGTTGCTCCGGGTCGCCTGCCGGCGGCCGTGATCGACGTCGAGAACCACGTCATCGCCGCGTTTAAGAGTGCCCGATCTCAACCCGGCCGAGGTGAACGATCAGATCGCCGAGATTGCGCTGGGTGTCGGTCACAGTGACGACCGTCCCGGACGCCCCGCGGATGACGCCGATATCGCCGACCTGGCCGCCGCCTTCGCCGTAGAACGGGGTCTGGTTGCAAACGACAGCGACCGACGTGCCGGCCGCGGCGCTTTCAACCTCATCGCCGTCGACCACCAGCGCGACGATCCTGCCCTCCGCGCTTTCGGTCTCGTAGCCGAGGAATTCGCTGGGACCGCAGCGCTCGCGGAGCGCAAACCACACGGCCTCGGTCGCCGCCTCGCCGGACCCTGCCCAGGCCTTGCGGGCCTCGGCGCGCTGGCGATCCATGGCCGCGTTGAACCCGTCGATATCGACGCCGACCCCGCGGGCGCGTAGCGCGTCCTGGGTCAGATCGAGGGGAAAGCCGTAGGTATCGTAAAGCCTGAACGCGGTTTCGCCGTCGAGCTTGCCGCCCCCTGGCAAATTTGCCGACGCCTCGTCGAGAAGGACCAGCCCCCGATCGAGCGTGCGGCGAAAGCGGCTTTCCTCCAGGCGCAGGGTGTCGGTAATCATCGCCTCGGCCTGTACCAGCTCAGGGTAGGCTTGGCCCATCTCCTCGACCAGCGCCGGCACCAGCCGCCACATCAACGGCTCGTCGCAACCGATGAGCTGCGCGTGGCGCATGGCCCGGCGCATGATCCGGCGCAGGACATAGCCGCGGCCCTCGTTTGACGGCATGACCCCGTCGGCGACGAGGAACGCCGATGCGCGCAGGTGATCGGCGATGACCCGGTGAGAGACCGCCGCCGGACCGTCGGGCGCGGTGCCCGAGGCCTCCGCCGAAGCCCGGATCAGCGTGCGGAAAAGGTCGATCCTGTAGTTGTCGTGGGTGCCCTGCATCACCGCGGCGGTGCGTTCCAGGCCCATTCCGGTGTCGATCGACGGGCGCGGCAGGTCGACGCGCCGGTCGGGCGCGACCTGCTCGTACTGCATGAACACGAGGTTCCAGATCTCGATGAAGCGGTCGCCGTCGGCATCGGCGCTGCCGGGCGGGCCGCCGGGAAGCTGGGGCCCGTGGTCGTAGAAGATCTCGGAGCAGGGACCGCACGGGCCGGTATCGCCCATGGACCAGAAGTTGTCGTGGGTGGCGATGCGAAGGATCCTGTCGTCCGGCAGACCGGCGATTTTCTTCCACAGATCGAACGCCTGGTCGTCCTCGGCGAACACGGTGACCAGCAGCCGGTCGGCCGGAAGCCCGAATTCCTTCGTTACCAGGTTCCAGGCAAGCTCGATCGCGACGTCCTTGAAGTAGTCGCCGAACGAGAAGTTGCCGAGCATCTCGAAGAACGTGTGGTGACGGGCGGTGTAGCCGACGTTTTCGAGATCGTTATGCTTGCCGCCGGCGCGCACGCACTTCTGCGAGGTGGCGGCGCGGACGTAGTCGCGCTTCTCCACCCCGGTGAAGACGTTCTTGAACTGGACCATCCCGGCGTTGGTGAACATCAACGACGGATCGTTGCGCGGCACCAGCGGCCCGGAGGCGACGACCCGGTGACCGTGGCGCGCGAAATAGTCGAGAAACGCCTTGCGGATATCGTTGACGGTTTGCATGGCACTCATGTAGGCGGCCCGGAGGCGCGGCGAAACGGGTTCCCATATCGCCGCGCAGACGCGCTTTTAACGCCGTGCCGTCAGCCTGTCCACAAGGTGCCGGTATCTGCCGAAAACGAGCAGCGCCTCGGCCGTCTCAGTCGCCGGCGTCCTCGTCCGCACCGACAAGCATGGTCTCGGCGACGAGACCCGCGTTCTGGCGGATCTGCTGTTCGATACCGGCGGCGACCTCCGCGTGCTCGGCGAGGAAGCTCTTCGCGTTCTCGCGGCCCTGGCCGATCCGCTGGGAGCCGTGGGAGAACCAGGAGCCGGACTTCTCGATGATCCCGGCGCGGACACCGAGATCGAGCAGCTCCCCGGTCCTGGAGATCCCCTCGCCGTACATGATGTCGAATTCCACCATCTTGAACGGCGGCGCCAGCTTGTTCTTGACCACCTTCACCCGGGTCTGGTTACCGACCATCTCGTCGCGATCCTTGATCGCGCCAATGCGGCGGATCTCGAGGCGAACCGAAGCGTAGAACTTCAGCGCATTGCCCCCGGTCGTCGTTTCCGGATTGCCGAACATCACCCCGATCTTCATCCGGATCTGATTGATGAAGATGATCATCGTCCGCGATTTAGAAACCGAGCCCGTCAGCTTGCGTAACGCCTGGCTCATCAACCGGGCCTGGAGGCCGACGTGGGTATCGCCCATTTCGCCCTCGAGCTCGGCGCGCGGGACAAGGGCGGCGACGCTATCGATGACGAGAACGTCGATCGCGCCGGAGCGCACCAGGGTGTCGGCGATTTCCAGCGCCTGCTCGCCGGCATCCGGCTGTGACAGCAACAGATCGTCGACGTTGACGCCGAGCTTGTTCGCGTAGATCGGGTCGAGCGCGTGCTCGGCATCGATGAACGCGCAGACGCCGCCCTTCTTCTGCGCCTCGGCAATGGCATGCAGCGCCAGCGTCGTCTTGCCCGAACTCTCGGGACCATAGATCTCGACGATCCGCCCACGGGGCAGGCCGCCTATTCCCAACGCGATGTCGAGCGCCAGCGAGCCGGTGGGAACAACCTCTGTTTCAACCGTCTCGCGTTGGCCGAGGCGCATGATCGATCCCCGGCCGAACGCCCGCTCGATCTGACTGATCGCAGCGTCGATCGCGCGGCC
The DNA here is from genome assembly GCA_963789785.1 of uncultured Alphaproteobacteria bacterium. GTDB lineage: Bacteria > Pseudomonadota > Alphaproteobacteria > Rhodospirillales > Defluviicoccaceae > JAEULH01. The sequence continues at coordinate 27,727 of CAWBNC010000005.1, forward strand.
CTTGTCGACCGTTTCCTTCTCAACCACCCTTAACTTCCTTATCAGCATGCACCGACCACCCTTATTTCACAGCTCGTATCGACTGACAATGGCGGTGAGAATACAGGTTTCCTCCCCCTAACCCAACTGAGCTCGACAAGACATTGATTTAACTCATTCTTTTTGTACCCAAACGGGTTAATCGGGCACGTTGCGCGTGCCGCTATAACCGTGTACTCAATTGGGTAGGTGCCGGCGGTTGGACCGCCCATCCATCGGCCGCAGCACCGGATCGCACAAGAACGAGTATCAACGAGGTTTCGATAATGACTGGACCGCTTGTGGAACGTCGCGCCGGTGAGGATCGCCGGGGCATTTCGGATCGACGTTCGGGAGGCGACCGCCGTTCCGGCGAGGATCGTCGCGCCGTCGCCGATCGCAGAAGCAACCTTGTCTACCTCATTACCGAGGGCGGGCAGCGGCGGCCGAGCCCGATCTCGGCCCAGCCGGCTGCTCTCGTCAGCCCTCGCACGCCGCCGCTGCTCGAAGAGCGCGAGTTCACCCTCCTCGATGCGGCGTCTCAGGCCTACGACGCGGCGGTCGACCCCAAGCTGTGGCCTAAGGCGCTGGTCGGCCTGCGCGCCATCCTCGCAGCCGACGCCGTCGCGCTTGCCGAACATGACGCCATGACCGGTAGCGGTCGGCTTCTGCACTGGGTCGGAATGGCCGTGGAGTGCGCAGATGTCTACGGTCGGCCGGAGGATGCGCTACCCGTACGGCTGGACGCCGACGAGGCCGCGACCCGACCAGGCTACGTTTCTGTGGAAGACGGCAGCGACGGCGCTGGGACGCTGCAGGGCGGCCGGGCGTGGCTGTCGTGGTGTCGGGATCAGGAATACTCTGCGGTGCTGCGTGGCGTCGTCGACAATGCCGAGGGCGTGATCACCCAGATCCTCTTTTTGCGATCGGCGGGCAAAAATTCCTTCGCTGCCGATGACGCGGCGCTTCTCGGCCGCGTTCTTCCCGGTGTTCAGCGCGGCAACCGCGCGGGCCGGGCGCTCCGCCGGGCGCAGTTTTTCCATCGAATTGCTTTTGACGCGCTCGACGCCGTCCCCATCGGCGTCGCATTTGTCGACGGCGGCGGCCAGATTACGGCCGCCAACAGGATCGCGCGCCAGATCATCGAGGGCGAGAACGTCCGCGCCTACCAGGATACCGTGCGCCGCGCCGAGCAAACGGCACGACCGCCGCGCCTGAGCCGCGCCGTCGCCGACGCGATGAGCGACCTGCGCGACAGCGGCGGCAACGCTCTGAGCGCGTTCGCGGTGCCGCGCAAGCCCGGCCTGAGACCATTGACTTGCCTGCTTGCCCCACTTGGCATCGGTGAGGACCACCGCGAAAGCGACGGGCCCAGCGCCATGCTGTTCATCGGTGACCCCGATAAGCCGATGGAGATCGATCAGCGGCGGCTGCGCCAGCTGTACGGCCTGAGCCGGGCGGAAGCGCGGGTCGTCGCGTTGCTGGCGCAGGGCTACAAGCTGGACGCGACCGCCGACAGCCTGGGACTCGTCTACGAGACCGTGCGCAAGCATCTCAAGCAGGTGTTCGACAAGACCGGCTGCGACCGCCAGGCGGAGCTCGTCCGTCTGCTTGTGACGGGTCCGGCGACGATCCCCCTGAGCTAGGTCAGGTGGTGCCGGCATGCGCGGACAGCGGACTCTCCGCCCGCCGGTGCGGCCGGTCCTCAAGTGCCTCGCCGACCTTGGCGATCAGCTCCGACAACGTGAACGGCTTCATCAGGAAGCGGCCGGCGGTCGCGCCGTCGCCGCCGGCGAGGACGTCTTCGGCATACCCGGACATGAAAATCACGGCAAAGTCGCTCAGCGTCTCGCCGAGCAGGCGCATCAGCGTGTGCCCATCCATCCCCGGCATGACTACGTCGCTGATGACGAGATCGATGGGACTGCGCTCGCTCTGCAGCTGAACCAGAGCCGCTTCGCCATCGTGGGCTTCGACGACGCGGTAGCCGGCGCGGCGCAGCGCCTTGGCCGCGAAGGCGCGGACGCCCGGCTCATCATCGACAAGCAGGACGGTCGCGGGCGCCGCGGGCGCCTCCGCTTGCGGCGCCGGGATCGAGGCACGCGCCGACACTAATTTCGTCGCAGCGGCTGTCGTGCCCGCCGGCTCCTCGGCGGATGCGGGCGGCAGGTAGATGCTGAACGTCGTCCCGCGCCCTGCCGCGCTGTCGACGACGATATACCCTTCGCTCTGGCGGACGATGCCGTAGACGGTCGCAAGTCCCAGTCCGGTGCCCGCGCCCGCCGACTTGGTCGTAAAGAACGGCTCGAAGATGTTGGCAATGATCCCGGCGGAGATGCCGGCCCCGGTATCGGACACCCTGATGCAGACGTAATCTCCCGCCGGCAGGATCTCGGCCCCCGCCTGGCGGGCGGTGGCAACGCATTCGGCGCTCGTTGCGATCGTGAGCACGCCACCATCGGCCATGGCGTCGCGGGCGTTAACGGCGAGGTTGACGATCACCTGGTCAAGCTGGACGGGGTCGACGCAGATCCGCATCGGCTCGCCGCCTGCCTCGATGCGGAGCGTGATGGACGGCCCGAGCAGACGCGCGAGCATGAGCGAGAGTTCGCGGATCGCCACCGACGGATCGAGGAACACCGGCGTCAGCGCCTGCTGGCGCGAGAACGCCAGCAACTGATGCACGAGGCCGGCGGCGCGGGCCGCGTTTTCGCGGATCTGCATGATATCGTCGTGGGATCGATCGCCCGCGGGATGGCGGGTCAGGAGGAGGTCGCCGAAGCCGATCATCACGGTCAGAAGATTATTGAAGTCATGTGCGATCCCGCCTGCGAGTTGGCCGATTGCCTGCATCTTCTGCGCCTGGATCAGCGCCGCGTCGGCGGCAGGCCGCGGCCGCTGCATCTCCCGGGCGGAAAGAATGAGACCGCAGAGCTCACCCCCGCGCTTGAGGCCGGCGGCGTCGAGCAGAAGGGCGCGCCGCGGTCTTCCGTGACGCATCGGCACGATTGCCTCGAGCCTGGCGCTGCCGCTGCTGCCAAGAACCAGCTTCGCCAGCCGCCGGTTGAGGTCATCGCGGCCATCCGGCTCGAGGTGCTCGACAAAAGCGGTGGCGATGGCCTCATCGCGTTCGGCGCCGAGGATGTCCAGGAATGCGTCGTTGATGTCGGTGATCCGGCCGGTCAGGTCGAGCACGGCGAGGCCGACCGGTGCCTGCGCGAACAAAGCGGCCATGCCCGATGACGGCTGAACCCGCCCGTCGCCCGCAGCCGCGGCGCGTTCCGCCGGAGGCGGGAAAAGGACGCTCAAGCGCGGCGCTCCTTGAGCCGCATGACATAGCCGATGACTTTGGCCACCGCCTGATAGTGCTCCATCGGGATTTCCTCTTCGAGGTCGACGGCGGCGTGAAGGGCGCGCGCCAGCGGCGGATTTTCGACCACCGGCACCTCGTTGGCCTCGGCCAGGGCGCGGATGCGCAAGGCCAGGCTGTCGACGCCCTTGGCGACCACTTTCGGCGCCGCCATCGCCGCCATGTCATAGGCAAGCGCAATCGCGTAGTGGGTCGGGTTGGTGATCACCACTGCGGCGTCAGGCACGGCGGCCATCATCCGGTGACGCGCCCGCTCGGCGCGCAGGCGACGGATCCGCGCCTTGATATGCGGATCGCCCTCGGCCTGCTTGATTTCGTCGCGCACCTCCTGGCGGGTCATCCGCATCTGCTTCAGAAAGGCGAAACGCTGGTAGGCGAAATCGAGGCCGGCGATCAGCGTCAGCACGGCCAGGGTGCCGGCCGGCAACCAGACCGCAACCCGGTCGACCCGCTCAAGCAGGGCCGCAACGGGAAGCGCCGGCAGGATCGCGAGGTCGGCAAAGAGCAGCCGGGCGATGACCGCAGAGACTGCAGCGACCGCGGCGAGCTTGAGCAGTCCTTTCGTGAACTCGACAAGAGCGCGCGCAGAAAACAGGCGCTTGGCGCCGCTGGCTGGTGAAATCCGCGAAAATTGCGGCGCGATGCGTTGCGGGGCCCAGATCAACCCGGTCTGAACGACGCCGGCGGCGATGGCGGCGAGAGCGAGCGCCGCCACGATCGGCGCCAGCGTCCAGGCGACATCGGCTACCAGTCCGGCGAGATCATGCTGGATGGTTTCGACATCGACGGTAACCGCCTCCGCGTTGCCGAGAACGCGCTGACCGCCGAGCGCCACACGCTGCGCGGCCGCGGGCGCCAGCAGCATGAGCGACAGCAGTCCGGCGGCCAGCAGGCCCCAGCTCTTGACGTCCTGCGAGCTGGCGACCTCGCCGCGCTCGCGCGCCTGCTCGAGGCGCTTCGGCGTCGGTGCTTCGGTCTTCTGAGCGTTGTCCTGTTCCGCCATCCGCCCCCCGCGGAATGTGCTGCGACGTTCTGATCCTCTGTGCCCGCTCGATCGGAAGCGGCGGGCACCCGGTCAGGGTGTAGCAAATGGCAACAGGGTTTCGCTAAAGCGGTTGAGAAATATCATCATGATGCCCGAAATAGTAAGCGCTATGGTCCAGATTTGGAAGGAAATCTGAACGGGCATGCCGAAGAAGAACACGGGAAGTTGTGGCATCAGCCGGCCGATGACGCCGAGGCCGATGTTGTACACGAGCGCCGCGACCAGAAGCGGCGCGGAAAGTTGCAGGCCGATCACCATGCTCGCGGCCACCGCCCGGGTGACGGCGTCGGCGAAGCCCTCGTTTGGCAAAGCCATACCCGGCGGGAAGCGCGCGTAGCTCATCACTAACGCGCGGATCATGAGGTGATGCAAGTCGGTGACGAAGACCAGCACCAGACCGAGGGTGCCGAGGAAGCCGGCCAGGGTCGAACTCTGCTGGTCGGCGACCGGATCGTGCACCAGGGCGTTGGCGAGCGAAGCGAAGTAGGCCATGAACGTGCCGGCGATGTGCAGGGCGGCGATGATGATGCGCGCGATCACCGCGATGAAGGTGCCGATGCTGACCTCGCCGGCGATCAGCAGGGCAAGACTGACGACGCTGCCCGGCATGACCGGCAGCGCGTCGGCAACGACCGGCTTGACGACGAATGTCAGGGCGAGCGCGAAGATCAGGCGGATGCGCACGCTGACATAGGCGGCGCTGAAGCCGGGCAGCAGGGCAAGGGCGGCTCCGACCCGGGCGAAGACGAGGAGATAGCCGAAGGTTTCGGCGACCGTCAGGGCTTCGAGCACGGCCGTCAGCCGAGGCCGACGGCACGGTCGAAGAGGGTCCGGGTGAACTCGATCAGCGCCGTCATCATGAACGGCAGGAAGATGACGATGGTCGCCATCATAACGACGATCTTCGGCACAAAGGTGAGCGTCATTTCCTGGATGGAGGTCAGGGCCTGGAACAACGCGACGACAATGCCGACGGCCATGCCGGCCAGCATCGCCGGGCCGGCGATCTTGAGGATGACGATCATCGCCTCGCGGCCGACCGCAAGGACATCAAGTTCGTTCATTGGCGCGCCCCCCGACGCAGTGACCTCTGAGTGTTCGGTCTGGCGCCGGCACCGGCGCTGAATGACGTGCGCTCAGATCGGCATCCGCATGATGTCCTTATACGCCTCGACCACCCGGTCGCGGACGGCAACGACGGTGTTGAGCACGGTCTCGGCCTCGGCGACGGCGGTCACCACCTTCGTCAGGTCGGCCTGATCGGCGACGGCGGCCAGCGACATCTTCTCGCTTGCATGGCCGCTGGCGACGGCGCCGGCCAGCGCGTTGCGGACCAGGGCCGCAAAGCCCGTCTCCGGGGTGGCGTCAACCGCCGCGGGGGCGTCACCGGCGCCGAGGCCGGAGCGCGCCCTTGCGTAGGCTGCCGCAGCGCCGGCGAAATTGCTGATCGATGATATCATGCTTTCCCCCATTTTCGGCCGCCGCAGTCGCGTGCAATCCGCGGACGACGGTTCGTGCAAATCCGTTAGCGCAGAACGTCGATGATTTCGTTGAGCATGGTCTTAGACGACTTGATCACATTCAGGTTGGCTTCATAGGACCGTTCTGCTTCGCGCATGTCCGACATCTCGATCAGGGCGCTGACGTTCGGCGTCAGGACGTAGCCGCCGGCGTCGGCAGCGGGATGACCCGGCTGATAGCGGCGCGGAAACGCCGAGGCGTCGGTGCCGATGCGGTCGACCTCGACGAGCTCGACACCGGTTGCACGGTCGAGCTCGTTCTTGAATGTGACGGTCTTGCGCCGGTACGGCGCCTCGCCCGGCGCTGTCGGCAGCGAGTTGGCGTTGGCGACGTTCTCGGCGATCACCCGCAGGCGCGTGCCCTGGGTCCGCATGCCCGCGGCCGAGATCCGCAGCGTCCTGAGAACATCATCCATGCTCGCTCCTCACCGGGCTCATGACCGCACCTAACTCCGGGCTCAGCGTCGCCCGATCGCGGTGTTGATCATCGCGAGGTGCTTGCGGTAAAGCTCGCTCGCCAGCCGGTGCGAGACGGCCGTCTGGTTGAGCTTCGCCATCTGCTCCTCAAGGACGACGGCGTTTCCCGCCGGCGCCGTCTCGTAGGGGTGGCGATCGGTCCTCTCGGCAAACTCGCCAGCGCGGTGGCGGCCGGGAAGATGGTTTGGCGCGGTCGCGGTCATGGCGACCGCCGATTGCGGTTCGCCGGCCATCGCCGCGAAGCCGAACGGGCGGAGGTCGCGCGGACGGTAGCCGGGGGTGTCGGCGTTGGCGACATTGCGGGCAAGGACCGCCTGACGCTGGCCAAGCCAAGCCATGCGCTGCTTGATGGCATGAAGAAGTTCGGGCTGCGCGGCATCCATGCGGCGGCTCAAATGGTTGAAGTTTCCGTCGCGGGGCAGTATCCGCGCGCGTGATTTAATTTCAGATGAACGGGATCGGGCAGCCCAACAATGCGCCGGTTCCGCGAAAGGCCGGATCGTGTACGACGAAACGCTTGCGCTTGTTCTCGCCTTCGACCGGCGCAAGCCGGCGCCGAGCCTGCCGGCCAGGCTCGATGCGCTGTTTCGCCGGCTTGCCGCCGAGGTCGACGATCCGGCCGGCTTTGCCGTCGAAGACGAGATCTGGGAAATTTGGATCGGGCATGCGGATCCGGAGCTTGCGGGGATGCTGAACAAGGCGATCGCAGCAATAGCCTCGAGCGACTACTCCAGGGCGGAGAACGTTCTCGCGGCGCTCATCGTCCGCGCGCCCGACTACGCAGAAGCATGGAACAAGCGCGCAACCCTGGCATTTCTGCGCCGCCGCGACGATGACAGCGTCGCCGCCATCGCCAGGACCCTGGAGCTCGAGCCGCGGCACTTTGGGGCGATCGCCGGCTTCGCCCAGATCTGCCTTCGCAACGGCGATGCCGCCTCGGCCCGCCTCGCCTTCGATGTTGCCCTGCGCATAAACCCGCGTCTCGCCGCGGTCCGGATTGCGGTCGAAGAGCTGAAGCGGTCGCGGCCGATCACCATCCACTGATGCCGGCGGATGCGACATCTGCGCAATGCGATCCTCGCCACCCTGGCCGCCCTTTTCTTGGCGCCGACGATCCTGATCGCCGCCTACCGCGTCGTCGACCCGCCGATAACGCCGCTGATGCTCATCCGCCTCGCCGAGGGTGAACGGCTCAAGAAGGCATGGCGCAATCTCGACTGGATCAGCCCCAATCTCGGCCGGGCGGTCATCGCCGCCGAGGACAACCGGTTTTGCGAGCACGCCGGCTACGACCTTCACGAGCTGATGGGACAGTTTAACCGCTGGCTCGCCGGCGAGCGACCGCGCGGCGCCTCGACGATCACCATGCAGACGGCCAAGAACCTTTTCCTCTGGCCCGACAGGGATGCGGCGCGCAAGGTCATCGAGGCTTGGCTGACCTGGCAGATCGAGCTGCTCTGGCCGAAAGCGCGCATCCTCGAAGTTTATCTCAACATCGTCGAGTTCGGCGCCGGCATCTACGGCGCCGAGGCCGCGGCGGAAACATTTTTCGCCCGCCCGGCAGCCGCATTGACGCCCATGCAGAGTGCGCACCTTGCCGTGGTTCTGCCAAACCCGCGGGAATATTCGCCTTCCAGGCCGTCGGCCTATCTGGACGCCCGTGCCCGGGAGATCGGGCGCCGTGTCCGCCAGCTCGGTCCTCTTCTCGACTGCGTGCCGATGCGATGATTCCGCACCTGCGGCATAAGCGGCGGACAGCGGGGCGTGCGGTGCGGTATAATGTTCGTAACGGACGCTCCAAACGCGTCCACTGACGGGAGCTTTTGGGTCGCCCTGGTCTTGGCGGCCTCTTCCGAAGCTGCGGCTGGTTGCCCGGCCGGATCGATGGGACAGTACAGATGATTTCGACACACGACGGCGCCGCGGCCGGCCGAATGAACAAGCCCTTCGTTGTCGCGCTCCTTGGTGGCGCCGCAGTCGCCGCTGCGATCGCGCTCAACTTTTTTTGGTCGCCCGTGCGCGACGGCAGGGTGGAACAGGAGGCATCACCGCCCAGCGCCGCTATGAACGCGGGCCGGCCGTCATCCGCGACCGGTGCGGCCAACAGCACACCTACCTTCGACGTCACTCGGGTCAGCCCGACAGGCGATGCCGTCCTGGCGGGACGCGGCATGCCCGGCCGCACCGTCACTATCCTCGACGGCGAAAGCGCCGTCGGCCAGGTCGCGGTCGATGAGAACGGCGAGTGGGTCTTCGTTCCCGAACAGGCGCTCCAACCGGGCCAGCATCGCTTGACGCTGCGCATGGACAACGGCGTCGGCGAAGCCACGGCATCGGCGGACACGGTGGTTCTGGTCGTTCCGGAACCCGGCAAGGACATCGCCGGACGAGAGGCCGGGCCCGGCGCGCAGGCGCTGGCCCTGCGCCTCGGCCCACATGGAGCCGCGGCCGGCGTCCTCCAGGCCCCGTCGGTCGGAAGCGAAGCCCCGCCGATCAGCATCGGTTCGGTTGACCACGGCGATTCGGGAGCGATGACCGTGACCGGCCGGGCGACGCCCGGGGCAATGGTCCAGCTCTATGTCGATAACGCCCTTGCCGGACGTGTCCGGACTTCGCCCGACGGCGACTGGCGGATGACCGTCGAAACGCCGACACAGGCCGAGAGGTTCAGCCTGAGGGCGGACGAGGTGACGGCGGACGGGCATGTCACCGAGCGGGTCGCGGTACCCTTCTCCCGTGGCGCGGGCGGCCTCGAGCCGGGACAGGCGGAAACGTCGATTATCGTCCAACCCGGCGCGAATCTCTGGCGGATCGCCCGGCGAACCCTCGGTAGCGGGGTCGCCTACACCTCGATCTACAAGGCGAACAAGACACAAATTCTCGATCCGAACCTGATCTTTCCAGGACAGGTGTTCTCGGTTCCGCCTGCGAACTAGATCAACCTGCTTTTGGATGAACTCATCCGAACGCAGACAGTTGATCGGTTACAGAAAGATCGAGCATCTTATCTGCGCCCAACCGGGCGCAGGATGCTTTAGATTACCGGCAGTCTATTCACCACCGGAACGCGGCCGCCGGGCCAAGTCAGGTTCCGGGGGCAGCACCCCGTTCCCGCAAGGACAGCGACCGTTGGTCATCCGCTCCGTCGTCGACACGATGTTCGTCCCGATCCAGCGTGCCGGCTGGCCGTTCATCGCCTCGTTCGCGGCGGCGACCGTGCTCCTGTTCGCTCTTGCGCCGGCGCTGGGCTGGCTCGGCCTGGCGCTGACCGCCTGGTGCACGTATTTCTTTCGCGATCCCGAACGGCTGACGCCGGTCCGCGAGGGTTTGGTGGTGAGTCCCGCCGACGGCCTGGTTCAGACGGTTGCACCGGCCGCGCCGCCGCCCGAACTCGGCCTCGGCCCCGACCCGCGCCTGCGGATCTCGATCTTCATGAACGTCTTCGACGTGCACGTGAACAGGATCCCCATCGACGGCGCGATCGTCAGGATCGCCTACACCCCGGGAACCTTCGTCAACGCCTCGCTGGACAAGGCGAGCGAGAAGAACGAGCGCAATGGCCTGATCATCCGCACCGCCGATCGGCGCGACATCGCTGTCGTGCAGATTGCCGGCCTCGTTGCCCGGCGGATTGCCTGCTGGCTCGCCGAAGGCCAAGAAGTGCGGGCCGGGCAGCGCCTCGGCATGATCCGCTTCGGCAGTCGCGTCGACGTCTATCTGCCCGAGGGCGTCGGGCCTCTGGTCTGTCCCGGCCAGCGGATGATCGCCGGCGAAACCGTGCTGGCGGACCTGAACGGCGCCGAGCCGGCGCGCCTGGCCGAGCGGCGATAGGAGGAGAAAATGGACATTCGGCGGCGGCAGCGGCTGAAGGGTCTGCACATAAACCGCATCATCCCGAACGTCCTGACCCTGCTGGCGCTCGCCGCCGGGCTCAGCGCTCTGCGCTTCGCTCTTCACGAGGCCTGGGAGCCGGCGGTGCTGGCTGTTCTGGTCGCCGGCGTTCTTGACGGCCTCGACGGGCGGATCGCCCGGATCCTCAAGGGCGCAAGCAAGTTCGGCGCCGAACTCAACTCGCTGTCCGACTTCATGTGCTTCGGCGTCGCCCCCGCCTTCGTTCTCTACCTCTGGTCCCTCGATGAGGCCGGGCGGTTCGGCTGGTCGCTGGTCCTCGTCGTCTGCATCTGCTGCGCTCTCAGGCTCGCGCGCTTCAACACCGCCGACGATGCCGCTGACGATATTGCCCTCGTCGACCGCAACTTCTTCGTCGGCGTGCCCTCGCCGGCCGGCGCCGGGATCGTCCTCCTCCCGCTGATCCTGTGGCTACAGACCGACGCCGATTTCTTTCGTCATCCGGCGGTGGTCGCCGTGTTCATGCTCGCCGGCGCGGGCCTGATGGTCAGCCGGCTGCGCACGTTTTCGTTCAAGAAAATCCGGATTCCCGAGGGCTGGGTGCTGATGACCATGTTGTCGGTCGGCCTCTACCTGGCCCTGCTCGTCAGCACGCCATGGACGACGCTGACGTTCAGCCTCATCGCTTATGTCGCGTCCTTTCCCTTCAGCGTTCGCGCGTACGCCCGGATGAGCCGGCGCCGGGCGGAGGGACTGGCAACTGCCGAGACTTCGTTCGCTACGGATTCGGGGGCGGAACCGGGCGCGGAGGCTCCGGAGACGACGCGCGCCGGTGCAACCGGCGATACGCCGTCGGCGCATCCCTCCTGAGCCGCATCGGTACTCTACGAACGCCGCCGGCGATCGGCGCCGTGCCGCCGCCGCTATCATACGCGTCAAACGGGCTTTTCTCCTGTAATTTTCTACGTTGGCATGCGGGCGGTCCTTTCGTATTCTCAAACGATACAGTCGACCGTCGTGAAGGAGCCACGCGCATGGCGATGCGCTTTTGGTTGATCCTGATGCTGCTGGTCACCGCACTGGCGGTGCAGGTGCACGCGACGGACGCCGAAGAGACTGAAGTCAGGGTCGTGCGCATCGGCACCGGTCCCACCGGCGGCAGCTATTTTCCCATCGGCGGCATCATCGCCAACCTGATCAGCAGCCCGCCGGGATCGATGCCCTGCGCCGCCGGCGGCAGTTGCGGCGTGCCCGGGCTGATCGTTTCGGCGATATCGACCGAAGGATCGGTCGAGAATATCGTCGGCCTGACCGCGGGTAACCTGGACATGGCGCTGGTGCAGGCGGACGTCGCCAAGCTCGCCTACCTCGGGCAAGGCCCGTTCGCCGATGAGCCCCCTCATCGCACGCTGCGCGCGATCGCCAGCCTCCATCCCGAGGCGGTGCACGTGGTCACGAGCGCTTCTTCGGGCATCGACAGCATCGGGGCCTTGCGCGGAAAGCGCGTCTCCCTCGGCGCCAGGCGCTCGGGTACCCGGGTTACGGCAGGCGTGGTTCTCGAGGGATTCGGCCTCAGCCCGCAAAAGCTCGTGCCGGTGTACGAAGGCCTGAACCCATCCGCCGACATGCTCGCCGACGGCGAAATCGACGCCTTTTTCATGGTCGGCGGCTATCCCATGGCGACGGTCCAGTACGCCGCCGAGGCCGGTTCCATTCGCCTTGTGCCGATCGACGGCAAGAACGCCGACGCGTTGCAGGCCCGATATTCGTTCTTCTCCCAGACGACCATTCCCGCCGATACCTATCATGATATCGTCGCCACTCCGACCCTCAGTGTGCGCGCCAACCTCGTCGTCGACGCGTCGATGGATGAAAATCTGGTTTATGCGATAACGCGGGCGCTGTGGCGGCCGGAGAACCTCGAGGTTCTCAGCCGCGACCTGCCCGAGAACCTGCGCGTCGAGGCCAGGAATGCCATCAGCGGCATCGCGCTGCCGCTGCACCCCGGCGCCGCACGCTTTTACCGCGAGGTCGGACTGCCCGTGGAAAACATGGTTTCGCAGTGAACGAACGCCACGGCCTCATCGACGCAGCCGACGCATCGGCAATCCCGATCGAGACAGTCGATGCCGATAGGCTGGCGGCGCGCCTCGACCGCGAGAGCGACGCTTGGCGCCGCTGGGTCAGCGCGACCGGCTTTGCCGCCCCGCCGGGACAGTTCTGTCTCGTCCCCGGATCCGATGGCGGCCTCGCCGCCGTGCTCCTCGGCGTGAGCGCCGGCCAAGGGACAGACGCCGGCTCCAGCGCCGCAGGCAGGGGCGACAGTGGCGGCTGCGAAATGTGGCACTGGGCAGGGCTGCCGGCGGCGCTCCCGCCGGGCGATTATCGGGCCGGCGCGGGACTGACGCCGGCACGCGCAGAGGCGGCGGCCACCGGCTGGGCCCTTGGCGCCTACCGCTACGACCGCTACCGCAAACCGGAGCGCGCGATCGCGCGTCTCGTCTGGCCGGAAGCCTGCGAGCGATCGACGGTGGAGCGGACTGCGAATGCCATCGCGATGGTCCGCGACCTGATCAACACCCCCGCGGCCGATATGGGCCCCGGAGAACTCGCGGGCATCGCGCTCGATCTTGCCGCGCGTTATGGCGCCCGCTCGTCCCTCATCGTCGGCGATGACCTCCTCGCCGCCGGCTATCCGGCAATCCACGCGGTGGGCCGGGCCAGCACCCGGCTTCCGCGGCTCATCGATCTTGTCTGGGGTGAGCCGGATCGGCCGAAGGTGACGCTGGTGGGCAAGGGGGTCTGCTTCGACACCGGCGGTCTCGACCTGAAGCCGTCGGCGGCGATGAAACTGATGAAGAAGGACATGGGCGGCGCTGCGATCGTTCTTGGCCTGGCGCGCATGATCATGGACGCGGGCCTGCCGGTCCGCCTGCGCGTCCTCATTCCGGCGGTCGAAAACAGCGTTTCCGGCAACGCGATCCGCCCGCTCGACGTGATCACGACGCGCAAAGGCCTGACGGTCGAAATCGGCAATACCGACGCCGAAGGCCGGGTCATTCTTGCCGACGCTCTGGCCGAAGCGGCGAGCGATGAGCCGGCCCTGCTGATCGACTGCGCGACCCTCACCGGAGCAGCACGGGTTGCGCTCGGGCCGGAGCTTCCGGCGGTCTTTTGCAACGATGACGCGCTGGTCGAGTCGCTGCTCGGGCACGGCCGGGCGAACGACGATCCGCTCTGGCGGTTGCCGCTGTGGCAGCCCTACCGCCGCCTCGTCGATAGCAAGACTGCGGACCTGACCAATGCGCCGGACAGCCCCTTCGCCGGCGCGATCACCGCGGCACTGTTTCTTGCCGAGTTCGCAACCCCCGTTACCGCCTGGATCCACATCGACACGATGGCGTGGAACACGACCGCGCGGCCGGGCCGACCCGAAGGCGGCGAAGCGTCCGGCTTGCGCGCCTTGTACGCGCTGATCGTCGATAAATTCGCCGCCTGAGCGACCCGCCTCACGCCGCTGAATTGACAAAAGCGGCCGCGGCGTTGATCCGAAGTCACACCCTGCTCGTAGGTATGCCACATGGGGTTGATCGTCGACTCTTCGACGGACCACTCGCTGTGAATTTCCTCCCCAAAACTCGGGCCGGGCCTCTTGCTCGGCCCGTCCTTTTTCTGCGCTTTCAGCCTGTCCGCGCCGGCTCCGAAGATCGGGTCCGCGCCGTGCCGACGAGAACGAACGCGCCACCGGTGTAGCCTTACCGGCGTGGTTGGCTTACATCTCGGTCATCGCTACGCCCGGCTGAGCCAAGGTAGCGACACCGTGATCTGTGGCAGGGGAAGCAGTACGTGAGCATCAGCATCGATCAGAAGCTTGTCGATACGGTTCGGGCCATTGCAGAACGGGCCGGCGAGGCGATCCTCGAGGTCTACGGGACCGACTTCGACGTGGCCCGAAAGGATGACGCCTCTCCGGTCACCGAGGCCGACGAACGCGCCGAGCGCCTGATCATCGACGCCATCCGCGCCGAGATCGGCGATATCTACCCCATCGTCGCCGAGGAAGCCGTCGCCGGCGGCGACATCCCCGTGGTCGGCGAACGGCCGTTCTGGCTGGTCGATCCGCTGGACGGCACCAAGCAGTTCGTCAAGCGTCAGGGCGAGTTCACCGTTAACATTGCCCTGATCGAGGACCGCCGGCCGCTCCTCGGCGTCGTTCACGCGCCGGCTCTCTCCGCCACCTACTGGGGCAGCCCGCTCGGCGCCTTTGCCGCCGATAATGGCGCGGAAGCGCATGCCATCGCCTGCCGGCCGCTTCCTGCTCACGGTGTCATCGCGGTCGCCAGCCGGTCGCACCGAAATGCCGAGACGGACGCCTTTCTCGCTCGCTACGACCTCGCCGAACTCGATCTCGGCGGGCAGCTCGATCAAGTTCTGCCTCGTCGCGGCAGGCAAGGCCGATGTCTACCCGCGCACCGGCCGGACCATGGAATGGGACACCGCCGCCGGCCACGCAGTCGTCCGCTTCGCCGGCGGAACGGTGAGCGATCTGGACGGCCGCGAACTGCTGTACGCCAAGCCCGGGTTCGAGAATCCCCACTTCGTCGTGAGCGGCCCGCCGGCGACGTGAGCGCAGCCCCGATCGTAGCCGCTTCCCCGGAGGCCGTCCGCGAAGCGGCCCGGATCATTCAGGCTGGCGGGCTGGTCGCATTTCCGACGGAGACCGTTTACGGCCTCGGCGGCGACGCCGCGAACGACCGAGCCATTGCCGCGATCTTCGCCGCCAAGGATCGGCCCCGGTTCAATCCGCTCATCTGTCACGTTCTGGACGGTGAGGGCGCTGCGGCACTCGTTCGGCTCAACGGCGCCGCCCGCGCGCTCATCGCCCGCTTCTGGCCGGGAGCGCTGACGCTCGTGCTGCCAAGACGAAATGACGCGCCGCTGTCGCTCCTGGTCACCGCCGGGCTCGATACCGTGGCGGTGCGCGCCCCCGACCATCCGCTGGCGCGCGCCCTGATCGCGGCCGCCGGCGTCCCGATCGCCGCGCCCAGCGCCAACCGCTCGAGTACGCTCAGCCCGACAACGGCCGCGCACGTGGCCGCCGGTCTCGGCGATCGCGTTACCATGATCCTCGACGGCGGGGCATGCCGCGTCGGCGTCGAATTCGACGATCGTCGACCTGAGCGGGCCGCGGCCGATACTGCTCCGGCCCGGCGGGGTGCCGGTCGAGACGCTCGAAGCTGTCGTCGGACCGCTAGACACTGCCGCCGGTGACGGCACGGTGCGGGCGCCGGGCATGCTCAGCCGGCATTACGCGCCCAGCCGGCCGCTCCGCCTCGATGCACGGACGAAACGGCCGGGCGAAGCGTTCCTCGCCTTCGGATCCGCCGGCGCTGTCGACGCCGACCTCAACCTGAGCGCTGCCGGCGATCTTGCGGAAGCCGCGGCCAACCTGTTCGCCATGATGCGTGCGCTCGATCGCGGCGGCGCCGCCGGGATCGCGGTCGCACCGGTTCCCGAGACCGGGCTTGGCCGCGCCATCAACGACCGCCTCCGCCGCGCCGCCGCGCCGGAGGCGGCCGGTGGCGGGATCGGTACTGGGCCAATGACTGGGCCAACGACTGGAACGACGAACGCGGCCCGGCCGCACCCTGCGTTCTGCCCGATGTCGACGACCCTGACTGAGACTACGCCCTTCCGTCGGCATCCAAGCACAAGCAGCGCATTGTCGCGGCGCGCGAGGCTGCCTACTTCACAGTCACCATGACCGCGCATCTCTCCGCTCTGCCGGCACATCCTGCCGCGTCCGTCCTCGATGCGCTGCGCGCGGTCGTCGGCGAGCGCGGCTGGGTCGACGACCCGGCCGATGTCGCGCCGTATCTCGCCGAGGAGCGGGGGCGCTTCCGTGGCGCTTGCGCGGCCGTCGTCAAGCCGGCGACGACGGAGGAGGTCGCGGCCGTCGTCCGGATCTGCGCCGAGGCCGGCCTCGCCGTCGTGCCCCAGGGCGGCAACACCGGGCTCGTCGGCGGCGGCGTCCCCGACGGCGGCGTCGTCGTCTCGCTGGCGCGAATGAAGCGGATCCGCGCGGTCGATCCCCTCAACCGGACCATCACCGCCGAGGCCGGGGTCGTCCTCAGCGAGCTGCAGGACGCCGCGCGCAACGCCGGCGCGCTGTTCCCGCTCAGCCTGGGGGCGGAGGGAAGCTGCTGCATCGGCGGCAATCTTTCGACCAACGCCGGCGGCATTACCGTGGTCCGCTACGGCAACGCCCGCGACATGGTCCTCGGCCTGGAAGTGGTGCTTGCCGACGGCCGGATCTGGGACGGGCTGCGCGCCCTGCGCAAGAACAACACCGGCTACGACCTCAAGCACCTGTTCATTGGCGCGGAGGGCACCCTCGGCATCATTACCGCCGCCGTGCTCAAGCTGTACCCGCAACCGCGGGTCGAGGAGACGGCGCTGGTGGCGTTGCCGTCCGTCGAGGCCGCACTGACCCTGTTCCAGCGCACCAACGAGGCGGCCGGCGACGTACTCACGGCGTTCGAGTTCTTTTCCCGGCGCTGCATGGAGTTCTGCGTCGCGCACGTATCGGGTGTCGCCGATCCCTTCACGCAAGCGCATCAAGCCTATGCGCTGATCAAGCTGTCCAGCGCACGGCCGGACGATCCGCTGCGCGAGGCCCTGGAGGGGCTGCTCGCCGGCGCTTTCGAGCGCGACGAGGTGAGCAATGCGGTTGTGGCCACAAGCGAGGCCCAGGCCGGCGCGCTGTGGCGCCTGCGCGAGAGCATCCCCGAGGCGCAGAAAGCCGAAGGGGGCAGTATCAAGAACGATGTTTCCGTGCCGCTGTCGCAGGTGCCGGCGTTCATCGAGCGCGCGAGCGTCGCGGTCGAAGCGGCGATGCCGGGTATCCGGGTGGTCGCCTTCGGCCACTTCGGCGACGGCAATATCCACTTCAACCTGTCGCAGCCGGTCGGCGCCGACCGCGCCGCGTTCCTCGCCGAGTGGGACCGCTTCGACCGGATCGTCGCCGATGTCGCCGCCGGGCTCGGCGGCAGCTTCAGCGCCGAACACGGCGTCGGCCGGCTCAAACGGGCCGACATGAGCCGCTACAAGTCGGCCGTCGAACTCGACCTGATGCGCGCGGTGAAACGGGCGCTCGACCCGGCGAACACCATGAATCCCGGCAAGGTCTTGCCGTCCGACTGATCGAGGCTGGACGACGATGTCGAGCGTCCTTCTCGCCTCCTTCATCCTGGTCAATCCGCTAGTGCACTGATTCATTCGGATGGTACAGGCAGGCGGTTGAGCTTGGCGAGGATGGATTGGGCGGGTTTGGTCCAGACGAAGGGGTTTGGGGTGCGGTTGTGCTCCCGAATGTATCTGCGGATGGCTTCCTGGAGATCGGCGACGGATTTGAAGACGCCGCGCCGGATGCGCCTTCGGGAGATGATGGAGAAGAAGCCTTCGACGGCGTTGATCCAAGAGGCGGAGGTGGGAGTGAAATGGAAGATCCAGCGCGGATGGTCGACCAGCCATTGCCTGACCTTGGGGTGTTTGTGGGTGGCGTAGTTGTCGGCGATGGCGTGGATGATTTTGCCGGCCGGGACGGTGCGTTCCACGGCGTTGAGGAACTTGATGAACTCCGCGTGGGTGTGCTTCGGCATGCAGCGGCCGACCACGGTGCCCTCGAGGATATTGAGGGCGGCAAACAGCGTTGTGGTGCCGTTGCGCTTGTAGTCGTGGGTCATGGTGCCGCACTTGCCGGGTTTGAGGGGCAGGCCCGGCTGGGTGCGGTCGAGGGCCTGGATCTGGCTTTTCTCGTCGATGGACACGACCACCGCGTGGGCGGGCGGGTTCATGTAGAGGCCGACGATGTCCTCGACTTTGGCGGCGAAGGCCGGATCGTTGGATTTCTTGAAGGTGCGGATGCGATGGGGTTGGAGACGATGGGCTTCCCAGATGCGTTGCACGGCACTCAGGCTGATGCCGACCGCCTTGGCGACCATGCGCCCCGTCCAGTGGGTGGCTTCGCCGGGTGGTTCGCCGCAGGGCAGGGCCAGAACCCTGGCTACCGTCGCCGCCGGGAGAGGCGCTTTGCCGGGCTTGCGCGTCTTGTCGCGCAGCAGCCCGTCCACCCCCTCCTCGGCAAAGCGCTGCTGCCAGCGCCATACCGCCGGGCGGCTGGCATCGGTTCGGCGAGCCACCTCCAGGACGAGCAGCCTCTCCGCCGACAGAAGAACAATGTTGGCCCGCTGCGCATGCTTCTGCGAACGGTTGCGATCACCGGCGACGGCGACCAGACGGGCGCGGTCTTCGGCTCCAAGAAGGATACAAACGGTCTGTCCCATGCCCACAAAATCGCATGGATCAGACCTACGGTAAATCGTTAGTTTGGTTCAGTGCACTAGGTTAGGTCGTCTTCCGTGCGCTGGAAGACAGCCCGGTAACGCGCACGCAGGGCGGCTTTTTCGATCTTTCCCATGGCATTGCGCGGAAGTTGGTCCAAGACAAAGACGCGCTTTGGCACCTTGAAGTGCGCGAGAACGCCCTTCAATCGCGCGCGGACAAAGTCCTCTCCGACCGCGCCTGCATCGTCAGTTGCCACCACCACCGCCACCACACGTTCGCCCAGGTCGGAATCAGGAGCGCCGATGACCGCCAACTCGGCCACGCCGGGCAGAGCGTCCAAAGCCGCCTCCACCTCCGCTGGGTAAATGTTGTAACCGCCGGAGATGATCAGGTCCTTCTCGCGGCCAACGATGGCGACGTACCCTCGTTCGTCGATCACGCCGAGATCGCCGGTGATGAAAAAACCGTCGGCGCGAAACTCCGCCTTGGTCTTCTCGGGATTGCGCCAGTAGCCACGGCAGACGTTGGGTCCTCTGACTTCGATGACCCCCACTTCGCCCTGCGCCAGAACCCGCCCGCTATCTGCCTCGGCGACGCGCAGATCCACCCCTGGAAGCGACAACCCGACGGTTCCAGGCCGCCGCTCCCCATCGTAGGGGTTTGAGGTGTTCATGTTGGTCTCGGTCATACCGTAGCGCTCGATGATCGCGTGACCGGTGCGTGCAGCAAAAGATTTATGCGTCTCCGCCGACAACGGTGCGCTGCCGGAGATGAATACCCGAATGTGCCGGGCGGCCTCGCGGGTGAAACCGGGCTGCGCCAGTAGCCGGGTGTAGAACGTGGGTACGCCCATCATCGACGTGGCCTCTGGAAGCAGGCGCAGGATCTCGCCGACGTCGAACTTGGGCAAGAAGATCATGGAGGCGCCAGAGTAGAGGACAGTGTTGGTGGCGACAAAAAGACCGTGGGTATGGAAAATGGGAAGCGCGTGGAGAAGCTTGTCATGGCGCGAGAACCGCCACACGTCGGCCAGGGCGATGGCGTTGGAAAGAAGGTTGTGCTGGGTCAGCATGGCCCCTTTCGCCCGCCCGGTCGTGCCGGAGGTGTATAAGATGGCGCAGAGGTCGTCGGCGTTGCGCGGCACGTCGGCGAACGCGCCGGCGCATGCTCCTGCTCGCTCCATAAAGGTGCCGCCGCCAACAGCATCCAGAGTTTCGAGCCGCGCACCGATGGCGTGTGCGAGAGGCTCCAGCTCTTCGCGCCTTTCCGGCGCCGCCACGACCAGCCTCGGTTCAGCGTCTCTCAGAAAGTACTCTACCTCGGCGGCGGTGTAAGCGGTGTTGAGCGGCAGGTACACGGCGCCAGCCCGCGTACAGGCAAGATACAGGTGGAGCAGCTCGGGGCTTTTTTCGGCCTGAACCGCTACCCGGTCGCCCGGCTTCACACCAAGTTCGACCAGCGCATTGGCGAAGCGCCCGGAGGTGTCCATGAGGTCGCCATAGGACCAGACCCGCCCGTTGGCCGTCTGCAGGAAAGGCGCGCCTGGCTCGGGAAAGCGCTCCCTGAGTCGGGAAAAGAGACTTTGATCCATCGTGATGTCGGTCATGACTTCTGTCCCTCCCGCCTACGCCGCCCAGCGCCCTCCAGTTCGAGTGGCGCCATGAAAGAAAACATGGTCAAAGCGCCGTTCCCATGACCGTTTCGGGTAGCCACAGGGCGATCTGCGGAAACAAGCACAAGATAACAATGGCTAGCACCATGCAAAGCATGTACGGCAGCGAGCCACGCAGGATGGTCTTGAGGGGAATATCCGGAGCGATACCGTTGATGACGTAGAGGTTGAGCCCGACCGGCGGCGTGATCAGACCGATCTCCATGTTGATGGTCAGTATGACGGCAAACCAGTATGGGTCGAAGCCGGCCTGGGTGATGATGGGAATCAAGATCGGCGCCGCCATGAGGATGACCGCCACAGGCGGCAGAAAGAACCCGGCCACCAGCAGGAAAGCGTTGATGACGGCCATCAGCACCCAGCGGTTGACGTCCAGACCCGCAATCCAAGCGGCCATGGTCTGGGTGATGAACAGCGAGGACAGGGTAAACGCGAATAGCTCCGACGCCCCGATGATCATCATGATCATGATGCTCTCGCGAATGGTGTCGCGAAACATATGGAGCAACAGACGCGGCCGCCACATGCGGTAGATGACGGCCACGAGGACGAGGCAGAAGAGCGCGCCAACTCCGGCCGCCTCCGATGGCGTCGCCACACCGCCGTACAAAACATAAAGAATGCCGGCAATGATGAGGAGGAAGGGAAGAACGCGCGGGAGAGCCGCCAGCTTCTCGCGCAAGCTGTATGACCCGGTGAAGCCGGTAAGCTGAAAGCCCCTGCGCTTACACTCGAACAAGGTCCAGGCCATGAACAAGGAGGTCAGCATCAAGCCGGGCAGGATCCCGGCGATGAACAGCCGCCCGATGGAGGTCTCGGTGGCGATACCGTAGACGATCATGGTGATGGAGGGCGGGATTAGGATGCCAAGGGTGCCGCCGGCGGCGATGGAACCGGCGGCAATGGCTTTTGGATAGCCGCGGCCCACCATCTCCGGAATGCCGATCTTGCCGATGGCGGCGCAGGTGGCGGGGGACGAGCCGGACAACGCGGCAAAAATAGAGCACGCACCCAGGTTGGAGAGGACCAATCCGCCTGGCATGCGGTTGAGCCACCGGTCGAGAGCCTCATACAGGTCTTTGCCGGTAGGAGAGGACGCAACGGCGGCGCCCATCAGAATGAACATGGGGATGGCGACCAGGGTGAAGTTGGCCAGCCCGCCGAAGAAGGTTTCACCCAAGATCGACATGCTACCCCAGCCCTCGGTGAGGAGCAGCGCCGCCACCGAGACCGCGCCCAGGGCGAAGGCGATGGGCATGCCGGTGGCGAGCAGAACCAGCAAGGCCCCGAGCATGATCATGCCCGCGAATTCGGGGCTCATGAGGCAATGTCGCCGGTCCGCGTTGCCGCAATGGCATCGGCGGGCCCCACGACCTCTTCGATCGCGTCCGGGTCGAGAGCGCCGGGCTCGCCGCGCACGAGCTTGATCAGCTCGACGACATATTGGAGACAAATGAGCGCCATCCCAAGCGGCAGGGGCAGCAGCGGGATCCAAAGCGGCGGCGCCCAGACGCTGTCCGTGCGCCAACCGCCAGCCCAAGCCTCATGCATATACATCCAACCGGACCAGGTAAGGAGTGCCAGAAAGGCGAGCGAAACGAGGCCGGCCACGAGTTCGAGCCAGAAACGGAACCCTCGCTCCAGCATATCGAGCAACAGGTCCACACGGACGTGGCCCTTCAGCATCAGCACCCGGGCCGAGCCCATAAACGTGGCGGCGACGGTCGCGTAGACAACGAACTCCGTCTGCCAGATGGTGGAGTCGGCCAGGACATAACGGACGAAGACCATCTGGCAGACGACAAGCACTGCCGCCGCCAAAAGGAACATGGCGACAAAGCCGCCGAGACGCGACAGCGCCTCGACGAAAGCGATGAAACTGTCAAGCGATAGACGGCGCGAAGATCGATCGCCCACGCTATTGTACCGCCAGCGCCTCGTCGATCAGCTTCTGGCCGCCCTCGACGTTGTCGGCAAAGTTCTTGTAGGCACTCCGCTTGGCCACGTCGATCCAGGCGTCGTAATCCTCTGCGGACATCTCAATGACCTCGACCCCCGCCTTCTCGAAAGTCTCGGCCATCTTCTTGTCGGTCTGGGCCGCTTCTTTGGCGAAGTAGCCCTCGGCCTTCTTACCCGCAGCCTGCAGCACTTTCTGCTGCTCGGGAGACAGCTTATCCCAGGTCCGCTTGGACATGAGAATGGGCTCGTACATGAACCAGAGCGCATTCCGACCGGGCGCGGTCAGACACTTGACCTGCTCGAACAGCCGATACGAAACGAAGCTCTCTGACGAGGTGTTGGCGGCATCCAGCACGCCCGTCTGCATGGCGGTGTAGATCTCCGAAGATGGCATCGATGCGATACTGGCGCCCGCAGCCGCCAGCATCTGCTCGAAGGCCGGACCAGCCGCGCGCATGACCTGACCCTGGATGGTCTTCGGTCCGCGGATGCATTCCTTTTTCGATGCAAACGCCCCAGCGAGCCAGGCATCCGACAGGACGATGACGTCGTTTTCCTCAACGAGACCCTTGATATCTTTCATGAACGCGGACTGGTTGAGGCGGGCGGCGCGCTCGTGGCTGCGAACAAGCCCCGGCATCAGCGTTGCCGAGAACTGGGGCACCCGGCCGGATGCGTAGTCCAGGGGAAACGCCGAGATGTCGAGCTGGCCCTTGGTCAAAGCCCCCCACTGCTCCTTCGGCTTGAACAGAGACGAGCTTGGATAGATCTGGACGGTAATGCCGACGTTCCCGGCCTCCGCCTCCTTCTTGATCATCTGCACCATTTCGTCGCGGATGTCGCCCTTGCCGCCCGGCCATTGATGCGAGGCTTTCAGCGTCACATCGGCCGCTTCCGCCGCGCCCGATGAGCTGATGACAGCGGCGAGAAGAGCCGCGACGGTTGTTGCGGTGACGATGTTCGCCAAAGTGCTGGGCGCCCGCTTTGCTCGCGGCGCCGCGCCTGTCCGCACAGCGTTGTTCGACATTGACGTTCTCCCTGACGTATTTTTGTTCTCGCCCGGCCCTGATGCAGAACCCGACTGTAATTTGCGATGCATTACTATATGCATCAGCACTATATGCATCAGCGTGATCGGAGTCGACAGGCGCCGCAAAAACAAGCCGTTACGGCCGCCCGGCCGAGCAAGCGGGCGGACGGGTCTCTGCCAAGGCGACGACCCGCCCGGAATGACCGGGCAGGGCGCATGAATGTGCCAGGGCTACAGGATGAAGTCGCCGGCAACCCACTGGGTGTGGAGAGCGGCGCCGTCCTTGACCAGAATGTCCATCTCCACCGTCGCCTTGTTGGCGTCGGTGTTGGCCTGGATCAGGGTGTCCGCGCCCGACTTGACCACGTGCACCTGCCCCGGCGCGGTGAACTTGGCCGTGCCGACGAACTTGAAGGCCTGGTTGCCGCCTGCGGTGGCGTTGGCGTCGATGGTCGAGAGGTCGATCCGGTCGCCGACGGCCTTGCCGACGCCTGCGAAGTCGAGGATCACGTCGCGAAGCGCGCCCTTCGAGTCGGTCGTGGCATCGTAGTCGAAGATGTCCTTGCCGGCCCCGCCGGTGAGATGGTCGAGCCCGTCGCGGCCCGAGAGCACGTCCGCGTCGGCCTCGCCATAGAGCCAGTCGTTGCCGGTGCCGCCGCCGGGCTCGGCGGCAGCTTCAGCGCCGAACACGGCGTCGGCCGGCTCAAACGGGCCGACATGTGCCGCTACAAGTCGGCCGTCGAACTCGACCTGATGCGCGCGGTGAAACGGGCGCTCGACCCGGCGAACATCATGAATCCCGGCAAGGTCGTGCCGGGCGACTGATGCGGGTGACGTACAAGGAGGCTCTGGCGGAAGCGATCAAGAAGGCGGCGGGGCGGATTGGCTGCACGGCAACTCAGGTGGCAAGGTAGTGGTGGAACCTGGCCAGTGTGTAGGATCACTTTCCGGATCCCAAAGCGGTTGCTCGGCGTAGTCCTGAAGGTCCGGATCGATGTCGCTATCTGATTGCCAGTGCGCCGGGGTGGTGAGGCGTTCAGGCAACCCAACGGTTGACATCACGCCGTTGGCTTCGTTCAGTTGCTCCTGTTCAAGGCCGAGTACCTGACTAAGGTCTACGTAATCCAGGCGTGTCTTCATCATTTTCGCCCCAATTAGGCTTGCGCCGTCCATGGTCGTAGCGAGCAGGTTCGCGCACTCAAGGTGGGTGTAATCAAGGCGCGCGTTGCTGAGGACCGTGAACAAAAGTCTCGCGTCTTTAAGGTTTGCGGCTTTGAAAACTACGACCACCTTGCTGCTCCGGTGTTCATACACCGGGCCGAGGTTGGCGCCTGTGAGATCCGCCTTAAAGAAGGTAGCCCCGCTTAGGTTCGCGGCCGCCAATTTCGCGTCCTTAAGGTCCGCGTAGGAGAGGTCTGCGCCCGCAAGATCCGCCCCGGTGAGGTCGGCATCCCCCAATTTCGCGCCCCGCAAGTTGGCGCCCGGAAGGCCGACACCGCGCAAGTAGGCTTTTTCCAGAGGCGCGGCAGCGAGGCTCACGCTGTCCTCGTTCAGATCCTGAAGAGCCTTTATGCGCCCTCCGTCGCCCGAGGATCCTCGAGCGGAGTTGATCAGCTCCCAGGCTCGGTAGTGCTTCGCCTTCGTACGGTCGTCCGCTTCAAGAAGCCAAAAAAAGCCTACGATCGGGACGGAGAGCATTGCGACGATCTCGAGAAGGCTGAAGAGCCAGGAACTGCGCGCGCGACGCACCGGCCAACCCAACGCCCGCCACAGCCAAAGCAAAGCCGGAGGTAAGGCCTTTCTGACCCATCTGGAGAGACATTCAGGAGTTATCATAGGCGACTTCAACCACTCGACGATTAGATACCCGTAGAGCAGGCACTGGTACAGTGGTACAGAAAGTGGATGTGACCCTGTGCAGGAGCATTCCCCTCCTTCCCGGTACCCTCGTGACGCGCCTCACTGCGTCTTCGCTTCATCGGGAGTTCGCAGGCTGGCGCGACGGAGAGGGCTTTGTGCCCTCTCCGTAATCGTGGCGCCTACAGGATGAAGTCGCCGGCGACCCACTGGGTGTGCAGCGCCGTGCCGTCCTTGACCAGGATGTCCATCTCCACCGTCGCCTTGTTGGCGTCGGTGTTGGCCTGGATCAGGGTGTCCGCGCCCGACTTGACCACGTGCACCTGCCCCGGCGCGGTGAACTTGGCCGTGCCGACGAACTTGAAGGCCTGGTTGCCGCCGGCCGTGGTGTTGGCGTCGATGGTCGAGAGGTCGATCCGGTCGCCCACCGCCTTGCCGACGCCGACGAAGTCAAGGATCACGTCGCGAAGCGCGCCCTTCGAAGTCGGTCGCGGCATCGTAGTCGAAGATGTCGTTGCCGGCCCCGCCGTTGAGATGGTCGAGCCCGTCGCGGCCCGAGAGCACGTCCGCGTCGGCCTCGCCATAGAGCCAGTCGTTGCCGGTGCCGCCGCCGAGCTTGTCGTTGCCGGCGCCGCCGTACATCGTGTCATTGCCGGCCTGCCCGCCGAGTTCATCGACCCCGGTCCCGCCGTACATCCGGTCATCGCCGAACGAGCCGAAGATGCTGTCGTTGCCGTCGTCGCCGTAGAGGCTGTCGTTTCCGTCCCAGGTGTCCTTGTCGCCGCTACCGCCGTAGATCGTATCGTTGCCGGTGCCGCCGTGGATGGTGTCGGCGTCGGCCTCGTCCCACCAGTTCCCGGACTGACTTCCGTAAAGGATGTCGTTTCCAGCATCGCCACTGATGATGTCGTTGCTGGCGGTCGCGCCAAAAATGACGTCATCTCCGTCCATGCCCTTGAGATGATATACGGAGTAATCCCAAGCGTTATCATCAACCCTGATCACATTGTTGAGCGCGTTTCCGGTCCCGGAGTAGCTGTCATTATACGGATAATACAGGAACGTCATGAACAGATTTTCGACGTTAGCCGGCAGGACATAGTCCATATCAATGGCGTCCACCGTATCGGTCCCTTCGCCCGGCTTCTCGATCACCGCATCTTTGCTTTCAATGACGCTGTAGTGGTCATCTCCCGCGCCACCGTAGAGATAGTCGTAATTGTCGCCCCCGAAAAAGCTATAGTCAGCCTCATAGACGCAGGCTGTTGCTTTCAACATGTCGGCGCCGGCTTCGCCATAGAGGGAAACGGTCATGCCCGGACTCAGCGCGTACGAAACGACTTCCAAGGTGTCGTTGCCCGTGCCGCCGTAAAGGGAAACGCTTCCGGTCGGTAGCTTACCCACCCAGTTGGCTTCTTCGTCCACAACATAATCGTAGTCGCCGATCTGAAGAGCCACGATATCGTTGCCGTCGTCGCCGTACGCGGTGTTGCCCACGGGGTTGGCGCCGCCGGTGTCGTAGGCATGGATCCGGATCTCGTCGTTGCCCCCATCGCCATGGATGAAGTTGCCGTCGTTCGCTGCACCTCTGTTCCAAACGCCTTGTTCATCGTAGCCGTCGGCAATAGTATCGCTACCCTCGCCGCCGTTGACGATGTCGCCTCCGCGGCCGCCATCGAGCGTATCGTTGCCGCCAAGACCGTTGATCGTGTCGGCGACGCCGGACGGAAGCTGCTGTTCGCCGGATCACGGATCCACGCTCGCCGCAACTTGCCGGGAATGATCGTCTCATCTGCCGCTGTCCCGGTATATTTACCCATTATTGTCCTCCACCACGCGGTCGCACTACTAAGGCCTCATCGGGGGAGCATGAGCGCTCGTCCTGGCCGGACGCGTTTCGAAGCGGAAGTCCCCCTCGGCCCTGCTTATGACAGGTGCCGCACATCCTCAAGAATGAGCTACATCTGGCACAGTTAAAACATCGTAATTATACCGCGCCGCAAAATTCAACACAAAGGAGATTGCGTTGCAGGCTGGCGCGTTGGAGAGGGCTTTGTGCCCGCCCGGTCGCCTAAGCGCCTACAGGATGAAGTCGCCGGCCACTCAGTCGCCCGCATGGGCACCGCCGTCCTTGACCAGGATCTGCAGCTCCGGCTCCGGCGAGGCGTTTGTGTTGGCCTGGATCAGGGTGTTGGGGCCCGAGTCGGTCACCCTTACCTGACCGGGGGCGGTAAATTCTTGTGTCCCGATTAAGACAAAGGCCTGATCGCCGCCCGCGCCGGGATCGGCGTCGATGCGGACCAGGCTGATGCGGTCGCCCGCGCGGGCGCCGACGCCGTCAAAGTTGGATATCGTATCCTGCGCCGAAGGCGTCGAGTTGGTGACGGCGACATACTCGTAGATGTCGTTACCCGCGCCCCCGTTGAGCCGATCGGCGTCATGACGGCCGATAAGGCGGTCGGCGCCGTTCTGCCCGAAGAGCACGTCGGACCCGTAATACCCGCCGAGCCTGTCGTCGCCATCGCCTCCGTACAACAGGTCGTCGCCGAGTTTGCCGTAAAGCCCGTCGTTTCCGGCGCCGCCGTAGATGCGATCGGCGCCATCGGGGCTGTAGCCGTCATTTTCCCCGCCGTTGCCGAAGATCACGTCGTTGCCGTCATCTCCGTAGATTATGTCGCGGTCATTCTCATCGCCCAGCCCCGGCGTCTTGCCCAGGATAAAGTCGTCGCCGGGTCCGCCCCTGATCGTATCGCTACCCGTTCCGCCGTCGATCGTATCGCTGCCCTCTCCGCCGCCGATCGTG
Organism: uncultured Alphaproteobacteria bacterium; assembly: GCA_963789785.1. GTDB lineage: Bacteria > Pseudomonadota > Alphaproteobacteria > Rhodospirillales > Defluviicoccaceae > JAEULH01. The sequence goes on from CAWBNC010000005.1 coordinate 55,673, forward strand.
TCATTGCCGCCCCCGCCCGCGAGCACGTCGCTGCCGGCATAGCCGTAGATGAAGTCATCGGCGTCGGATGGTGCGTCCCCCACGGGCATGACGCCGGTGGAAACGAAGCCGGTCGTGATCGTGTCGTCGCCAATTGTCCCGCTGAAAGTACCCATGTCGGCTCCCGCTCCCTCGTCAGGGGCACCCGCTTGAGGCGCGTATGCCACTTGTTGCACAACGGCGGAATGCCGCTGCGCGGCGTCATCTGCGTTTGGAGGCGTAGCGCAATCGAACTGCCTTACGTGGTAGAGAGCGCGACCGCGGTTGGTCGAACTGGGCTCTTGCTCCTGCCCGAGACTCGGCCAGACGGTTAATTCATGATTTAATGCTGGTTTGTCGCAGAGTCGACGACCGCTTTCGCTCAGGCTCCCATGCCCGCGCTAATTCAACGCGATACTGGCAAGGTAACCGATGTAGCCGACATAACCGGCGAGAAGCAGTGCGCCCTCCCAACGGTTGATGCGCAGGCCGGTCAGGGCGAACACCACGAGAACGATGGTCGCGGCAAGCATCACCCAGATGTCGACGGCCATGATCTCGGCCGGCACCGCGATCGGCTGAATCAGTGCGGTCGCGCCGAGGATGCCGAGCACGTTATAGATGTTGCTGCCGACGACGTTGCCGATGGCGACATCGGCTTCGCGGCGAAAGGCGGCCACTGCCGACGTGGCGAGTTCGGGCAGCGAGGTGCCAAGGGCGACGACGGAAAGGCCGATGACGGTCTCCGAGACGCCGAATTCGCGGGCCACGGTTATGGCGCCGTCGACCAGCAGCGTCGCGCCGAAGACAAGCACGCCGATGCCGGCGGCGGCCATGACGGCTGCGACCGGCGAGGCCATAGCGACAGTCGGAATCTGCTCGGCTTCGGCCTCATGCAGCGCCCCGCTGGCATCGGGCGCGCAACGTTCCGTCCGGTAGGTGTAAACCAGGTATGCGGCGAGCAGAACGACGAAGAGAGCGCCAAGCGGGCGCGAGAGAGCGCCGTACCAGCAGGCCGCGAGCAGCAGAACGCTGACGGCAAGCAGCATCGGCCCGTCGCGGGCGAAGGCCCGACGCGTCGTCGCCAGCGGATAGATGAGCGCGCCGACGCCAAGGATGAGCAGGACGTTGCAGATGTTGCTGCCGACGATGTTACCGACGGCGATTCCGGGCGAGCCGCGGAGCGCGGCGGTCACGCTCGCGACCAGCTCCGGTGTCGACGTGCCGAACCCGACAAGGGTCAGGCCGATCAGCAGGGGCGATACGCCGAGACGACGGGCCAGTGTGACCGAGCCGCGAACAAGAAGCTCGGCGCCGATGACGAGCAGCACCAGCCCGGCTGCGATCTCAACATAAACCATGCACCGCCTTGGATTAGGTGCCGGACCGAGCCGCGGGGGGAGCGTCTCGGTCCGGCGGCCGGACGGGCTCCAGAGAGGAGCCGCTCATGACCGGGTTGGCCGTATCTCTAGCGGCTTTTTGCGTCGATGCCGACTCCAATCGCAAGAATGGCAGGCATGCGCTTGCGGCGAGTCGGTCGGATTCCGAAGCGCGCGACCAGTCGGATACAGGCGTCAGCCTACGGCTGCGTCATCAAACCGTCGCTTGCCGGTGACGGCGGATCCTCTCATCCTGAAAACACAACTTTCTGCTTTCGGACGTTTCCACCGAAAGCAGGTTGAGCTAGGCGTCCCAGTCCGTGTTCTCCGCGCCGATGGCGGAATCGACGAACGCGGCGACCGCGCGCTCGAGAATACCCTGGTAGCTCGCACCCCAGAGGCCCGAGAGCGCCTTCAGCTTGCGGTACTGGTCCTGGCGGACCCGGAATGACAGCTTGCGCCACGCTTCGGGCGCTTCATCCGTTGTCGCAGAGGCTTTCGTCGTCCTTTCGGGCGGGCGCTCGGGAGACGGCTGGGCCGGACCGGACAAAGACTTGCCTCCGGCGGCGTTGCGCTCCCGACTCTGGCCATTCGTCGCTGCGATGGCCGCCTTTTTCGGCGGCGGGTCGTCGGCGAAGGCTGGTTTGCGTCTCTGGATGAGGAATGCCAGGCCGCCGGTATCGGCGGGTCCGTAGCCACCGAAGCCGGCGCCGTGGTCGCTCTGCGCCGGTTCGGCCGACGCCGACGACACTTCCGTCGAATCCTCATCGACCGCAACTCTCGCGGGCGCCGCCTCGCCCTTGCGGGCGAACAGGCGCATGTCAGCGGACAGAGCCATGGCGCTCACCCGGCAACGGCGACGGGACCCGACGGCTTCCTTCGCCCAAAGCCACGCTGCTGCTGGAACATCCCGGTACCGCGGGTCGAGCGGGAGTCAGTGCGAACGAGCCGCGAATCGATGTAGTCCCACATCTCGACGATCTCGCGCGCCGCCTGGGAACCGGGATCGGTTTCCATGACCGTCTGGCCGTGGATCATGCTGGTGGCGTAGATCGTGCGATGGCACAGCGTCACCGGCGCGACCGTCCCGTGCTGCGACAACGCAACGGCCGTGTCGCTGGTGATGCGCGCCCGCGGCGAGGCGGCGTTGACGACGAAGATGAGCGGCTTCTGCTGGCTTTCGACGATGTCCAGGGTCGCGCCGACAGCACGCAGGTCGTGCGGCGATGGCCGCGTCGGTATGACGACGAGATTGGCGAAAGCGACGATCTTGCGGATCGTGTCGGTGACCGCCGGCGGCGTGTCGATAAAGACGAGCCGGATCCCGCTGCGGGAGAGCTGGTCCAGATCCTCGTGCAGGTAATCGACCTGCGCCTTCATGAACAGCGGCGTCTCGGCCTGGCGGGCGTTCCACCACTGCGCGAGGCTGCCTTGCGGGTCCGTATCGATGATTGCGACCGGGCCGCAGCCCTTGGCTTCCGCCTGCACTGCAAGATGGCCGCAGAGCGTCGTCTTGCCCGAGCCGCCTTTCTGCGACGAGACAACGACGACCTGCATCGCGTCGTCGCCGCCGGCATTCTGGTTCTCGGCGCCGCTGGAACCGGCCGGAGCTGATCCCTCCGGCGGGTGAAACCTCAGCATCGCACTCTCCTTTCGCCGCTGCGGCCACGCGAAGCGTTCATGTCGTCAAGATCCCCTATTTGGAATAAAAAAGAGTGAAAAGAACTCGTCATTCAGAAATCTTACATTTACGGCAGAATGCCTATCCATCAATACCACAGGCGCGTGCTTGGCCCTATGTTTACATTTGTTTATATATTGAACGCAGATTTCCATAGCGGACGGACTCCCGACGATCGGTGCGATCGCCGCAACGGTGGCGCGGCGAAGACCTATAGGGTCGATGCGTCAGAAGCGGAAAGTAAAGGCTGTGGGAGTGCAGGCGGATGCGCGCATCGGCAACATGCACCGGTCGTGCCCGGCTCCCCGCCTCCGTCAATGGATCTCGCTGATGTCGTCAGGCGATCGGAAGATGCCCGGTGGCTCCGGAGGAGGGATTCGAACCCCCGACCCAGCGGTTAACAGCCGCTTGCTCTACCACTGAGCTACTCCGGAATGCCCCTGGAGGCGCGGACCGGACTCGAACCGGTGTACACGGCTTTGCAGGCCGCTGCGTAGCCACTCCGCCACCGCGCCTTCCCGGCGGAACCCATCGCGCTTAGCACGCGTGACCCCCGCAGCGTGGCCACCATAATGTCGGGCCCGGATGCGGTCAACGCCGCTCGTCACTGACAATCCACTGACGAGTTGGCACGCGCGTGCTTGCAGCTCAACCAAAAGCCTTTGAGCCACGCCGTTGCGGGCGCGAAGCACGTTTATCACCATGTTCGGTACTCGCGGCGCGGCCGCAACGCAACATGAAAGGCCTGCCTAGATGAACCCTCACTACGAGACGGCGCTGATCGTTGGCGCCGGCAGCGGGCTCAGCGCCTCGCTGGCGCGGTCGTTCTCCCGCAACGGCGGCCTGCGGGTCGCGCTGGCGTCGCGGAACCCCGAGAAGCTCGCCGCGCTGGCCGGTGAACTCGACGCGCCGACGTTTGCCTGCGATGCAGCCGACAGCGGTCAGGTTGCGCAACTGTTCGAAGAGGTGAACGGCCGCTTTGGCGCTTCGCCGGATGTCGTCGTCTACAATCCGAGCAGGCGCCTCCCCGGTCCGCTCGTCGACCTCGATCCGGTAGCCGTGGCCGACGCCATCGCGGTGACCGCTTTCGGCGGCTTCCTCGTCAGCCAGGCCGCGGCGCGAGGCATGCTCGGCCGCGAGAAATGGGGCCATAGTCCTTACCGGCGCCTCCGCCAGCGTCAAGGGCTACCCGCAGTCGGCCGCCTTCGCAATGGGCAAATTCGCCCTACGCGGGCTTGCCCAAAGCATCGCCCGCGAACTCGCGCCGCGCGGGATCCACGTCGTCCATATCATCGTCGATGGCGCCATCCGCACTCCGGGACGAAGCGAACAGGCCGACGCGCCCGACAGCATGCTCGATCCCGACGACATCGCTCGGACCTGCCTGCACCTGCTCGACCAGGATCGCAGCGCCTGGACCTGGGAGATTGAGCTCAGACCGTGGGTCGAGCGTTTCTAGCTTCGCGTCCGATGACCGCGTCGGCCACAACCGGGGATCTCAGCCGACCTGAGCGTACCATTTGTGCCTCGCAGCAACAGCGGCCGTGGAATGTTGCGCCGCAATATGCTAGCTTGGAGTGACAGAGTTGTTGGCGCTGTCGCAACCGCCGCGTTGGCGGCGGCGCCGGTCGACCGATCAATTAGCACCGGCGAGCGGTGCGCGATTCCCTACGGTCACCCCGCGGAGTACGAACAAGGTCATGAACCATGAGCAGCTGACTGCGCGCGTCCGCCGTGTCCTCGAGGACATCGTGCCGGAAGCCGATGTTGGGCGGTTGAACCCGAGGCGCAGCTTTCGCGATCAGCTCGACATGGACTCGGTCGACTACCTGAATTTTGTCCTGGCCATCGAGGCGGAAACCGGTGTGCGGATCCCGGACGTGGATTACCCGGAGCTGTCGACCCTGGGCGGTTGTATCGACTACCTTGAAGGCGCCCTCCGGAGATCGCAGGGCGTCATAGCCATTGCCGGC
>CAWBNC010000006.1:0-128812 GCA_963789785.1 uncultured Alphaproteobacteria bacterium
GGACCCTGCAGCCACTCGACAACCCGTTCGGCACGAGGTTGTTACCCATCTCATAGGAACAAACCGTTACCGATGTCTCCGGACTGGACACAGAAAAGCGATGGGGCGAGAGATGGGATTCGAACCCACGACCCCCTGGACCACAACCAGGTGCTCTAACCGACTGAGCTACTCCCGCCGCCGCGGCTGTGGATGTAATCCTACCCTCCATCCCGGTCAAGCACAGGCGCTCTTCGCCGCCACCCCGCCATCACCCTGATCTCCGACATCAGGCTGTCGCAAAGCGGCTAGGCAACCCCCGCAGCGACGGCGGCGTCAATGGCTGCCGCCGGGAACGAACATGTTGTAGAGGGTGAGGATGATTTCGATAACGATCAGAATGACGACATACCACTCGACGCGCAAACTCCGCTTCGCCTGGACCAGCCCCAGCGAGGTTGTCGCGGTCTGGGAGATGAGCTCGAGCTTGCGGATCAGCGCCCGATCGCGCTCCGGCAGCTCGTATTCGTCCCGCAGTCGGACATAGAGCCGCTCGAGCTCCGGGCTGTCCCAGACCAGCTCCGGTTTCTCGGTGACCTCGACCCGACCGACCATCCGATGCTCGGTGATGAGCACATCGCCGATATGGCCGAGGAGCTCGCGAACCGAAACCGTGCGTCCGGGCCGGTGCAGCTTTTCCGCGATCGGCTCAATCCGGTCGAAGATGGCGGCGACGCGGCGTTCGTCGTAGCTCAGGATAACGCTCTTGGCGAGCACGTCGGCCACGGCGAGCAGGCGACCCATGGTCGGGTCGCTCAGTCGGATGTTGCCGCTGACATCGACGCCCTCGCCCGCCTCCTCGTCGGTGTCGACAAGGATCTGCGCCTCTTCGCGCTCCGCGTTCTCGAACGGATCGCCGACAACGCTTCTCAGGCTCGCGAGGAATGCGGCCTCCTCAACCGACTGCATGTTGAACATCACGGCGGCGCCATAGCGAAACAGGACCGCGAGCCCCTTCTCGCCGGCCGCCACCGCCACCGGCGCTTCGGCCAGCTGCGCCTCGTGCTTCATCGCGCGAAGGTCGATTCGCTTGCCGACGAGCGAAGCATGAACGCGGACACGTTTCCAGCCGGCGAACGCGACATCGGGCGTCGCCACGGCCTGGGAGAGGTTTTTCATGGAAAGCCCGAACGAGGGGCGGCGACCCGCTCAGGTCGGCCCGGCTTTGCGCGATCAGGTGTTGCGTCTGCGAATATTGTGGCTACCACCACCAAGCATAAGGAACCTTGACCGACCGTGCCGGGATCGCGAGATCCGGACGTGGATCAAGAAGATTAGCGTAGAACTGCGCCGCCGCGAGAAGCGCCTTGAGACATTGGTTGGTTAACGCCGCCTGACAGCCGATGAAGGCTCCGTACGGGCTGTACATCCGCATCCTCACTTTCTGGAACATTTCTACCATCGGTCGCGGCGAGCAGACCAGCGCTTTTTGCCTCAACCAGCGGGTGAAAGGGTCCCAGCGGCTGCGGCGGCTCAGGCGCCGGCGCCGCCTTCATCGGTCTGTTCTCCGCCCTCCGGAACCTCGAAAACGTGCGGAACGGCGACCCGCTGCGTCGGCGACGAGGCGTGGCTGATGGCGATAACCGCAACCTGCATGGGCGCAACCTCGCCGTCGGCCGTCGTCAACCGACGCTCGACGCAGCCCCAGTAGAGGGAGAGACCATGGGGCGTCAGCGCCGCAAGGCCGTGATCGAGAATGCCGAGAAGCGGCGCCTTGTTCTGCAAGGCATCCTCGTCCCAGGCCTCGACCACCCGGTCCAGAGCGTCGCCGAGAGCGGCGAGCGCGTCCTCCTCATCGGCGCCGTTGACCTCGTCATGCGCCAGCACGCGGCTCGATTGCGCGGCCTCGATCGCGGACCAGAGATCGCTGGCCCGCTCGGCGCGCACCAGAACGACGGTCTCGAAGGCCGCATCATCTACTCCCGAGACGCCGGCCGGCGGATTATCGCTCTTCGCCATGGCATCGATTCCGTCTCCTGTAAAAACCATGAGCGGCAACGGCAAGAACGGGGCTTCAGGCGCTGCCGGCCGCTGCCGCCGCCGTCCCGGTGTAGAACGGATCGATGTGGATGTCGACGGCAGGCAGGCCGAGCGAGAGGAGAGACACACGCGCCGCGCAGACCATCGCCGGCGGTCCGGCGGCGTACGCCTTCGCGCCGGCAAATCGGTCGGGCTCCACGGCGCCATCGGCCGCGAGGCCGTCGACGACGGTGCCCTGCCGCCGCGCGGTCGGCCCCCGCGCCGCGGAAAGCAGGACATGAAAGTGGAAATTTCGATAGCGCGTTTCGAGCCGGCGGAAGTGGTCCTCCAGATAGACGTCCGGCTCGTCCCGACCGCCGAAGTACAGGTCGACGCGTCGGCGCGCATCCTTTGCCAGCGCGGTTTCGACGATCGCTTTCATCGGCCCTAGCCCGGAGCCGCCGGCGAGGCAGAGGATCGGGCCATTGTGGTCGGCCCGCAGCCAGGCCTCGCCAAAGGGTCCCTCGACCCAGACGCTGTCGCCGATCCTCAAAGTCCGCGCCGCGTAGGCGCCGGCGCCGCCGTCGGCCCGGTGGCGGACATGAAATTCCAGCTCCGCCGCGCCGGGCCGGTTCGCAAGTGAGTAGTCGCGGGGGCTGTGTCCCGGAAACGAGACCCGCGCGTACTGGCCGGCGGCGAAGCGGAACGCCCCGCCGGCCACGACCGCAAGTCTGATGATTCGGATATCGGCGGTCGCGTCGGTGAGGCCGGTGACCCGACACGACAGCGGCCGGGAGTGGGCAAGCATGGTCACGTGCGCATCCCGTTCTCGACGAACCGGAAGCCCTGCGACGGCCGCCGGCAGGTGCTTAATCGATAGGACCGCAGGGAGCCTGCGCCCGAATCACTCTGCTGAACACGCACGTCCGCATCCTCCGCCGCTTCGCAGTCCCGACATCGCCCAGCGCTTGCCCACGCAAACCTGCCTGTTCCGCCTGTGACGTAGGCAAATCCGGCCGGCGCCGCAACGGCATGGGGATCGCAACGATCTCGCACTTGCGGCAACGGACGCGAGCTTGTACATCGCGTTTGTGGTTTTGTGCGCTGACCTTGCCATGGGTTATTCACTTGACGTGGAATGACGCGCAATCCTCGGCCGGCGGCGGCCTAAAGAAAAGCGAGGAGCGGATGAAGCACTGGACCCTGGATGATATTCCGTGGCAGCGGTTCGATCCGCATCGCCTCGATGCGGATCTGATCGCCGTCGTCAAGGCGGCTTCGCTCGTCGAGCACAATTCCGCGGACTACGCCGACTATCTCTGCAACGTCTTCGCCGATGACCCCGACTTCCAGGCGGCGGCGCAGGACTGGGCCGTCGAGGAAGTCCAACACGGGAAAGCGCTCGGTCGGTGGAGCGAGATGGCTGACCCGAGCTTCAGTTTCGAGGATCGCATAGCCCGCTTTCGCGCCGGCTACCGGATCCCGGTCGAGGCGGCCGAGTCCGTCCGCGGCTCGCGCACCGGCGAGCTCACCGCCCGCTGCGTCGTCGAAACCGGCACAAGTTCGTTCTACTCGGCCCTACGCGACGCCTCCGACGAACCGGTGCTCAAGATCGTCTGCGCCAGGATCGCGGGCGACGAATTCCGCCACTACAAGCTTTTCTACACCCACATGCAGCGCTATCTCGAACGCGAGAGGCCGAGCCGGCTACGCCGAATCCTCGTCGCCATCGGCCGCTACCGCGAAGCCGACGATGATGAGCTGGCCTTCGCCTATCACTGCGCCAATGAGCGCGAGGCCGAGTACGATCGCAAGGCCGCCGCCGCCGCCTATGCCGCCCGCGCCTATCGCTTCTATCGGCCGGATCACGTCCAGCGGGCGGTCGGCATGATCCTGAAGGCGACCGGGATCTCCCCGCGCGGCCCGGTCAGCGACATGGCGACGAAGCTGGTCTGGCGACACCTTCAGCGCCAGACGCGGACCCCGCTCGCGGCTTGAGGCTGGGCGGGGCGGCTAGAGGCATCGCAGCTCAAAACACCCCGGCTTCGAGACCGGCGGCCATCGCCAGGCCGAGGTCGCGGCAGGGCGCCAGGAAATCGGGGGTCCAGGCGCCGCGACAGACGAGCGCTTCCTGCACCGCTCGCCAGCGCAGACCGGTAACGATGGTCTCGACCGCGCGCCTCGTTCCGGTGCCGTCGTGGCCGGCGCGGATGTAGAGCGCGTACGGCAGGCCTTGCGTCTTTTCCAGACACGGATAGTAGCAGCGGTCGAAAAAGTCTTTCAACGCGCCGCTCATGTACCCGAGGTTTTCTGTGGTGCCGAGGATGATCGCCGTCGCGGCGAGCACATGCTCCGGCCGAGTTTCGAACGGGTTCAGCACCTGGACCGACACCCCCTCGATTTCCGGCGAACGCGCGCCTTCGGCGACGGCGTCACGCAAGGCCTCGGTGTTCGGCGAGGGCGCGTGTGCGACGATCAGAAGCGTGCGGTCTGCCATGGCCGATGATTTCCTCATACCCGCCCGGTGTGTCAGATTAGGTCGGATCGGCCGGGGCAATGTACAAACGCGCGCCCGGCCGGCGCATCATGAGGTAGCGGAGACAAGGCCGAACAGGTGGCAGGCGACATCGCCCTTGGCATCATGTGCAAGGCGCCGGCCGCGGGTTTGAGCAAGACCCGCCTGTGCCCGCCGCTGCAAGCGGAAGAAGCCGCGAAGCTGTCCGGCTGCTTCATCGCCGATGTCGCCGCCACGGTCGCTGCGGTCTGTGCCCACGATCACGCCAAAGGCTTCGCAATCATTACGCCCGCCGATGCGGCGCCGGCTCTCACCGATCTCTTACCGGGGGATTTTGGCCTGCTCGGCCAGCGCGGGGAGGATCTTTCCGCCCGCCTGATCGCCGCGACGCAAGACCTGTTCGCCGCCGGACACGCCGGCGTCTGCCTGATCAACGCCGACGGCCCCACCCTGCCCGCGGCGTTGCTCGCTGCGGCCGTCGCGGCGTTGCGTCGACCGGGCGATGGCATCGTCATCGGTCCGGCCATCGATGGCGGCTATACCCTGATCGGGCTCAAGCGAGCGCATCCATCGCTCTTCGACGGCATCGCCTGGAGCACCAGTCGGGTCCTCGCCCAGACGCTAACCCGCGCCGCCGCCCTCGGCGTACCGATTACAATTCTGCCGCCCTGGTACGACGTGGACGACGCAGCATCGCTCGAACTTCTTCAAGTCGAGCTGTTCGGGGCCGGTATTGCGCTCGCCGGCGACGGCGTCGAAGGCGCGCGGGCGCCGCACAGCCGGAGGTTCCTCGACCGCCTCTCGCGGGACGACCCTTCGCGATTCACCGTGCCTGGGCGCTGAGCGGGGAGGCTTGCGAGCGTCGATCGCCGCCTCTCGGGATCACTCATCCTCGACCCAGACCGTGATCGCACCGGCGGGACAGGCGAAGTCGCCCCAGCCCTCGCCGTCGGTTGCGACCATAACCGCGCTGATCCCCGTCAGCTCGTGAAACGACCGGTTCGGCCGGGTCGTCGCCATCCGTTTCACCCCCGCTGGCCCATCGGTTAGGACCACGGCCAGCGCCCGGGGATGGTCGTCGTCGCCGGCCCGCGTCCAGCCGATGACATCCGGATCGTCGATGTAATCGGTCTGCGCCCCGTACGCGAAGTCGCGCCGGGCGGCGAGCAGCACATCCAGCAGCGGTTGCAGCGGGGCCCTCGCGTCGTTGGGGCGGAAGTCGGGATAGAACAGGCACGGGTAGCCGGCGGCGCGCAGCAGGATCAGGGCATAGGCCTGCGCCCGAAAGGCATCGGCGATCGGTTCGCCGCCGCCGACGTGGAAGGTGTCGTGATTGTCCACGAAGGTTACTGCCATTTCCGGATCGGCCGCGACGAGGGTGCCGTCGAAGATCCGCCGCATGTCGAAGCCACCGTCCGCCCGCGACGCCGCGCGCATGTTGAAGTGCAAGGGAAAATCGAACAGCGTCATGCACCGGCCGCTCTGTTCGATGAACCAGCGAAGGGTCGCCAGGTCGCCGGTGAAGTACTCGCCGACAGCGAAGAGCGCGCGCTCCGGCCTCAGCGCCCGCACTCGGTCCAGCCACTCGCTGAAGAAGAAAAAGCGGATGTGCCTCGCGGCGTCGAAGCGGAACCCGTCGACGTCGAGGGTCGCCATGATCCAGTCGCCCCAGGCGAACAGCTCGTCGCGCACCGCGTCGGAATCCATGTCGAGGTCGCAGAACAGCAGGTAGTCGAAATTGCCGCGCTCGGGATCGACCTGGGTTTCGAAGGTCTTGTCACGGAGGCGGAAGATGCTCCTGTCGCCGGTGCGCTGGTCGTAGTCGACCGCGTCGAAGTGCTGCCAGCGCCACTGGAAAGACGAGTAGGTTGCGCCGCGCCCCGGAAAGGAGAACGAGGTCCAGGCCTCGATATCCCGTGGCGGGCCGATCTCGATATTGCGATTCTCGTGCGAGACCGGCGTCGCCTCGACAACCTCGACCGCGTCGGCCCCGCCTTTGTGGTTGAGGACGGTATCAATGTAGACGGCAAGTCCGGCGTCCCGCGCCGCGGCGCACGCGGCGAGAAGCTGATCGCGGCTTCCGTACTTGGTCCGCACCGTGCCCTTCTGGTCGAACTCGCCGAGGTCGAACAGATCGTAGCAGCCGTAGCCGACGTCGGCGGCGCCGCCCTGCGCCTTGTTCGGCGGCGGCAGCCATAGCGCGGTGATGCCGGCGCGGGCGAGATCGGCGGCGGAGCTGGCGACCTCGTCCCACAGGCGGCCGTCGGCCGGGTAGTCCCAGTGGAAGAACTGGATCATGGTCTGGTTGGTCACGGCTGCCTCTCCTCGTCTGCAACTCTTCTGGCAGTACCGGTGAAGAGGACTCCGGCGGTCGGTACGAGATTTCTGACGAAAAACGCGTATTCTTCCGCTCTCGCAAGACCATCCTTAAGCGTCGCCCTGGTGATCATGAAGAGAACGCCACCTTCTGCAACTTCGCCGCTGCCATCCGCGTGCACGACATAGCTTCCATGATCAGCGCCGGTGATGACCCGCCGATCGCGGAAGGACTCGCCTTGAATATTTGCGATGTTTGCCTCGGAGAACCCTCCGCGGCCGTCGTAGGACAGAACCCCGAACCCGGCGGCAGCGGCCTGTCCGCCTCGGCCGACGGATGCGCCGACGTATCGTCCCGCGAGACTGCCGGCGCCGAAGCGGGCGTTGTCCGGCAGCCTTGTCGCCGTCGCCGGCTTCAGGGCGCCGCTTGAGACATCCAGGCGCCGAAATACGAGCGCCAATTCGTCAGCGGCGCGACGTTCGCCGTCGGCGGATACGTGCCGGATCGCCAGGATGGCGTCCTCTTCACCCGTTTCCGCCAGTATCAGCGCGCCGACGCCATCCGTGTTGACTGTGCAGGTCGCCCGGTATGAAACATCGACAAGGCTTCTTTCGCCGTAGCGCTCCGCCGGTCTGTTCTCGGTAAACTTGCCCGATACGTTCCCCTCGCCGTCAAACTTGAGGACGCCAAGCGCCGCGAACGCAGCATTGCCTCCGCGCCCGACCGCGCTGAGCGCGAACGTTCCGCGAATACTTGCTGTCGTGAAATCGCCATCCGTCATGATGAGTGATCCGGTGGGAGGCCCCAGGTCTACGGCATTCGTTTGGTGACATTCGTCGTGACCAGGTTTGCCGTCGGCGGGATCAGATCATCGGTGATGAAGAAGTACTCGAGAGCAATCTTAAGACTTCCGGCTACTGCCGCTCGGATCACGACGAAGTGCGCCCGCGCACCGGCGCGCATCACCATTCCGGTCCCGTCGCTGTTGACGGAGTAGCGCCCGTCCGGCGTGTCCTGCAGAAGCGTCCTTCTCTCCGCGAACGAGTCGCCCGGAAGGTTCTGAATATCCACCGCCGTGAAATTGCCGTTGCCGTCGAAGTGAACCGCGCCGATGCCGATTGCCGACGACGGGATCCGGCCGCCGCGCCCCCATCCCGGCCCCGCGTATGTTCCCGCAAAGCTGGCCGCAGAAAACGCCCCCTCATCGGGATGCCGATACGCGAGCATGATGCTGAGGCCGCCGGTCGTCGGATCGATGGCATCGACCATGATCGAGAGCTCGACGGCGCGCTTGGCGCCTTCGACGACTTCGGCTTTCGAGATCAGAATGGTCGCACCGATCTCCTGCCTGTTGTCGCCTGCAGTTGTGCGGGTGGCGGCGAGCGACCCGAACCCCGACCCGTTGTCGTCGACGGTATAGGTGCCTTCAACCGTTGCATCCACCTGCATGCGCTCCCCGAAACGAGGGCCCGGCAGGTTTGTCATCATCGAGCCGGCAAGATGGCCGGCTCCATCGAAGGTCAATACGCCGATCAGAGCGCTCTCGGCGTGGCCGCCCTCGGGAACACAACAAACGGCATAATTGCCCCTCAAGCTCGCGTTGTTGAACTGTTCCGCTAGGGTCGGCAGCATGGATACCATCGCATTACTCCTCTGGGCACTTCTGCTGGTCTTCGGACGTTCTTCTGCTCACGCAGGAGTACGGGCCGGTCATCAGCCGTTTGTTTCAGTTGGCGCCACTGCGAGGCCGAGTTGGCGGACGAGGCTCACGCTGTCGGAGTTGAACCAGCGCTCCACGATCTTGCCGTCGGCGATGCGAAACATCGCGATCCCTTTCCAGCTCAGCTCGTGCCCCGTCGCCGGAACTCCCAGAAAGGTTCCAAGATGGGTGCAGCGCATCGTACCCCGCACGCCGACCAGGTCGCCCTCGGCAATGACGTCCTCGAGATGGACGTTCAGATCGGGAAGGATGCCGTGGGTCGCGGCGATGCCCTGCCTGAGTGTGTCCCGGCCCTGCGGGCTGCCGAACAGAGCTTCGCCATGATCGACAAAGTTCTCGTCCATGACATCATCAAGAACATCGAGGTTGCCCTGGCTCATCACCTCGTCGTAGAAGCGCCGCACAATCGTCTTGTTGGATTCCGTATTCATCAACTGCACCTCGACGCCTGATGGCTAGCCGCTAGCCGACCGCCGGGATCTGTCCAAGTCGCTGGAGGATGCCAAGCGTATCGGCGATCGCCCAGCATTCGACGATCCTGCCATCGGCGAAACGAATGACGGCCGTAACGGTCCATTCAATCTCGATCCCGGATGCCGCAACGCCCTTGAGCTCGCCTTCGTGGGTTCCTCTTGCGTGCAGGTGCGCCATGACCCGGTCCTGCTCGGCGATCAGTTTTTCGACGGCGATCTCGATGTCGGGGAAGGCCTGGCGGGTCTGGACCACCCAACGACGAAAGCCTTCCGGCCCATGAACATCCTCGTCTTGATTGCGTTCGTGGTGCCGAAGGAAGCTGGGGTGTATGACCTCGCCAAGGATGTCCAGGTCACCGCGGTTCCAAACGTCTTCCACGCATCTTCGGAAGACGTTTCTGTTGGCGACGCTTTGCTCGCTCACGACAGGCCTCCTTGCGTGCCTTCATGCGGCGACCTGACTGGCTCGGACCAGTCGAGTTGTTCTGCCAGCTCTGGGCCACACGATCTTAAGACTGCTTTGCAGGCTCCAATATCAAGCGTTGCTCGCGCCCAGTAAGCCATCCCATGGAGTGAACGGTCCGACGGGGTAGTAGTCCCAGTCGATCAGTTGTTCGCGCACCATGGGAAGTTCTGCGAGAATAACGCGAGCCTCGTCGATGGTGCCACAGTTCAGCATCAGTATTGCGACCTCTCGATCCGTGCAGTAGTAGATCTGGCCGATTTGACCGCGCCGATAGATGTTCCAGACCGTTCGGATCTCTTCAGGGCGGAAATCTTTGGAACGCCTCGTTTGTTGCAGTAGGTAAAGCGTGCGCAATGGCAAGAACCGTCATCGTCCGATCTCCTGTAAACTCGGTCAGCCCACCTTTCCAAAAAATGTAACTTATAGATTCTAGCATATAATCTGTTATGGAGAAAATAGTAAAATAAACATACAGTCAAAACCACGTTTTTATTCCCGACATGCAGCCTGGACCGCTGCTAGGCTTCCTAGGTCCTACAGCGTTCGCGTACGATTAGTTATTTAACCTTCCTACCCCGGCTTAGTCCTCCTCCCTTGCGCTGTCCGCACAATCTTATTGCCGCCGGAGCACCACGACGGCGTTCGCCGGCAGCCGGACGTTGAGCGCGCCGCCCACCCCGGACGCCTCGCCGTCGTTGGCAAGACCGCCGCCGCCGTAGGCCGGCGCATCGCTGTTGAAAATCTCGCGCCAGCGTCCGTCGGTGAGCCCGGCGCTGCGCAGGACGTAGCCGTCGGCGTACGGCGCATTGTTGAGGCTGGCGACGACGAGCAGATCCTCGCCGTCGTCCCAGCGGCGGAAGGCGAGCAGGCGGTTGGCGTCGTGGGTGGCGACAACCGCGACATTGCGCGAGCGAAAGCACGGGTGGGCCAGACGCAGACGGATCAGATCGGCGTAGAAGCGGAACAGCCGCGCGCCGGCGCCCTGGCGCAGGGCGAAGTAGTCCTCCCGCGCGGTGATGAAGTCGGCGAAGCGGTAGGGCCGCGACGCGCCCACCTCCTCGCCCATGAAGAACATCGGGATACCGGGGCCCAGCAGCGTCATCGCCGCCGCCACGTGCACGCGCGCCTCGGCGTAAGTGCGGGTCCGGTCATTCAGGTTGTTGTTGACCGCGACCATGATGGTCCGCGCGGAGTACTGGCGCTGGCCGTTCTCCATGTAATACGAGTTGCCGGCCTCGTCGTGGGACTCGTGGTAGACGACCTCGCCGCCGCTGCCGGCGAGTACGCCCGCGAACCAGGACATGCGCAATTCCCGGTTGTCGCCGTATCCGGCGAGCTTGATCAGCCGCGCTCGGCCGGCATCGTTCTGCGCGTCGCCGATCAGGTGGTGGTAGAAGTCGGAATACCACGACGCATCGAAGCCGAGGCCGCCGTCGTCGGGGCTCTGCTGTACGCCCGGCCAGTGGGAGTGGTCCTCGGCGATCAGGAACGCGTCCGGGTTGACCAGATGCAGGGTCCGGCTCCATTCGCGCAGGAACTTCTGCCCGAACATCCTGGCGTTCTCGGCCGGTCGGCCGTCGGCGTGAACCACCGCGTCGCGGTGGATGGCGGTGGTCAGATCCACCCGGAAGCCGTCGAAGTGGAACTCGCTCAGCAGGGCCGCGGCGCTGCTGGCGAACATCCGCCGCACCGGCTCTTCCCAGAAACGCGGCGCCCACCCGGACGAGCCGTTGTCGATGTAGCCGCCGGTGGGATCGGGGTAATCGGACGCCCGCCCCTCGTACCAGTAGTAGATGTTGTTCTCCGGCGCGTTCGGAGTCGTAGGCCCACTCGGCCCGTTCGGCGTCGAAGGTGTAGTGGTTGTAGACCACGTCGAGCAGCACCGCGATGCCGCGTTGGTGGCAGGCGCGGACGAAGTGCTTGAACTGGTCCCGCCCGCCGCCGGAAAACTCTACGGCCATGTAATGGGAGGTGCTGTAGCCCCAGTTCAGCCGATCCTGAAACTCCGACATCGGCATCAGCTCGATGGCGTTGACGCCCAGATCGACGAGATAGTCGAGCAGGCGCATGGCGTCTTCGAGCGTGCCCTCGCCGGCGCCGCGATCCAGTCCCAGGCCGCCGACGTGCATCTCATAGATGACGAGGTCGTCGAGACGGCGCGGCAGCGGCCGGGCGGGATCGAACTCGCCCTGCCAGAACTCCTCCGTGCTCGACCACCGGGTTTCCGGCCACGCGTCATCGCGAAACGGGGTCGTCACCCGGTCGGGGTCGATGACCACCGAACAGCTCTTGCCGCCGTCGAGATCCTGCCGGCGACCGCTCCAGGCCGCGCCCGCGGCTTCCGGATTGACGTTGCCGCCGCCGATCTGGCAACGGGAGTAGAGGTCGGTGCGATAGGCGACCGAGCCGTCCTCACGGGTGATGCGGAACATGTACGGCGTGTGGTCGAACCGGGCGAAGTCGGCAAGGGCCGGATCGTCGGCGAGGTCGGTTGCCCAGATGCCGCCCTCGCCGCGGTGCATGGGGATGGCGGCGGTCACCCCGCGGCCGTCGTTCCAGATGTAGCCGCCGTCGACCTCGCCGCGGACGAGCTCGACCGCGCGCGCGTTCGGCGCCCAGACCGCGAAGCGGATCGCGGGGTCGGGCTGGTTTGCGCCGAAAAGCTTGTTGGCGCCGAGAAGCCGGCAGGTGGTGAGGTGGTAGCGCTCGGTCTGATCGGCTTCGCGCAGGGTGAAGACGCGGAAGCGCTCGCGCGAGGCCGGATCGTTGATCTCGGTCGGAATGCCCCAGAGGCCGGCCTCGCCGCGGCCCTGTCGACGAAGACGCCCCAGCGGAAGGTCTGGCCGATGCCGCTGTCGTCGAGGCTGACTGTGGCGCGAAAGCCGGGGCACCCGTCCTCGGCGACGAAGGCTTCCATCGCCGTCTCCGACCAGGCCTGCGCCGGGCGGCCCTGGCCGTCCCAGCTTCCGCTGAGTCTGGCGGCGCTGATTAGCGGCCGGCTTAGACCCGTAAGATATTCGAAATGAACCGGAATCAACGCCATGTGCTCTGACCTTCGTCGGGGCGCGCGCCGGATGCGGGACAGCCGACGCCAGACCTATTGCGGCGGCGGCGGTGGCGGGTTCTCCTGATCGACGTAGCCAGCGGTGAGCTGGACGAGCGAGCCCTCGGGGTCGCGCAGCCACACCGACCGCCAGCCGGGAATGAACGCGTCGAAGTCGAGCGGACCGAAAGCGACGTCTGCGTCGGCGCCCATGGCCGCGACCTTGGCGTCGATATCGTCTACCTCGAACGAGATGTTGCGGACGCCGGGCCACGGATAGCCGTCGTTTTCGGGCGGCGGCACCGGCCGTTCGGCGGTGGCCCGGAACAGCTCCAGCCGGATGCCCGGCCCGCGCAGAAAGACGATCTGGTTGCCATCGCCGAGTTCGACCACGCGTCCGCGTTGAAAGCCGAAGTGCCGGGTGTAGAACCGCTCGACGGCCAACGGGTCGCGGCAGGTCAGCGAGATGTGATGGATGTGGATCTCGGCCATGGGTCCTCTCCCCTGCGTCGCACTGCGACAGCCCTCAGCCGCGGCGATCCGCCTTGATCATGTCCGCGACCTTCTCCCCGATCACCACGATGGCGGCATGACAGTTGCCGCCAACTATCGTCGGCATGACGCTGGCATCGGCGACCCGCAAAGCCTCGATGCCGTGAACCCTCAGCCGCGGATCCGTCACCGCCAGCGCGTCCAGCCCCATCCGGCACGAGCCGACCTGGTGATGGTAGGACTCGGCGAACTGGCGGACAGCATCCTCCAGCCGCTCGTCGGGGAAATTCGGCCCCGGCACCACCTCGTTTTGCACCCACGCGCCGAGCGCGCGGGTCGCATTGATGCGTCGGGCCATCCGCACCGCGTCTGTCATTCGCGTGAGATCCGCCGCGCAGGCGAGGTAATTGGGATCGATCAACGGCGCTGCTCGCGGATCGGGTCCGGCCAAACGCAAGGAACCGCGCGATACGGGCCGGACCAAGCCGGGCAGCATGACCATAATGCTGGCCCGGTCGGGGTTGTCGACCTGCCGCGGATCGGCGTGGACGAAGCCCATCTGGATGTCCGGACCCGGCCAGCCGGGATCGGACTTGTAGAAGAGGGCCGCCTCGCTCATGGCGAGGTGCGGATCCGGGATCCGCTGGCTAGCGACGCTAATTACTGGCATCAGCACGTGATTGTGGAAGTTCTCGCCAACCCCGGGAAGATGCTGCAGCACCGGGATGCCAAACGCGGCGAGCCGGCCTCCGTCGCCGATGCCCGACAGCATCAACAGTTTGGGCGAGTCGATCGCACCGGCGCAGACTACGACTTCGCGGCCGGCGCCGATGCGGACCGCCTCTCCTCCCCGAGAAACCTCTACGCCATTACAGCGCCGACCCTGGAAGGTTAGCCGGGTCGCATGCGCGGCGTCGATCAGCGTGACGTTGGAACGGCTCCGCAGCGCCGGGTTCAGATAAGCGGTCGCCATGTCGTGACGCTTGCCGTCCTTGATGTTGAGATGGTGCCAGCCGACCCCTTCCATCTTCGGACCGTTGAAATCTTCGGTGGGCGCGAACCCGAGCTCGATGCAGGCGTCGTAGAAGGCTTGCGATGCCGGGTTCGGCTGGTGCAGGCGCACGGCTAGAACGCTCAGCGGCCCGCCGTGGCCGGCAACCGGGCTCGAGTCGTCCTCCTGGTCTTCCGACTTCTGAAAGTAAGGCAAGACGTCGTCATAGCCCCAGCCCGGCGCGCCCTGATGGGCCCATGCATCGAAGTCCGATCGGTGGCCGCGGATGTGCATCATGATGTAGAGGTTGCTGGTGCCGCCAAGCAGCCGACCCCGCGGCTCGGGAGTTCGTCGGCCGTTCAGATGGACCTGCGGCACGCTTTCGTAGGCCCAGTCGACTGCGGACTGCTGGACGAAGGCCCAGCGCCAAGGCGTCGCGATGTCCTTTTGGACCTGCGCCGAAACCTCTCGGCTGCCGGCCTCCACCACCGCAACCGTCGCGTCTGGATCTTCGCTGAGGCGGGCGGCGACGACGCATCCGGCGGTGCCGGCGCCGACAACAACGTAATCGTAGGTGTCCATGGCTCCCCCTCCTCGTCCGCGCGCTAGCTCTGCGACTGGTTGACAAAGGGCGCGAACGGCAGGCTGTCGTGGATGGTCCGCATGTAGACGATCCGGCCGTTCTGCACCTGGAAGAAGTTCGCCCCGATGACCTGGCGCTGCGGATCGTTCGGGTAGGCGATGGCCGTGCCGGCGGCGTTCGCCGCGTCGCAGCGCCAGACGACGCAGGCCGCGTCGCCGTCGACGACAATCCGCTGTGGAACCATGTTGAAGCGCGAGTAGCCGTTGGAAATGGCGTCGATAGCACCGCGCAGCACGTCGATCCCGGCGAAGTGCCCGGCGAGCTGCTCGTCGCCGACAACGTCGTCGCTGAACAGCGTCAGCCACTGGCTCCAGTCGCCGCGATTGACGCAGTCGTAGTAGCGCTCGATGACCTCACGGACTTCCATCGCAGTCTCCTCCGAACCTCTACTTGCTGCCCGCCCGCGGCGGTGCATCCGGTCCCCGCGGCCGCCGCCGCTCGACCCCGTAGACCTTGACGAACTCGTCGGCCGCGTCCTCGAACATCGGCACCAGGTCGTTGACGAGGAAATCTGGATTGGGCAGCGCATGGCCGCCCAGCGCCCACTTGCCCTGCGGCACCTCCTCGATGGTGACGTAGATGTACGGCCGTGCCGCCTCGATGGTGGCCTTGCAGAAGGCATCGGTCAGGGCCGGAAGAAGCGCCGCCTGCTGCTCCTCGGTGAAGAAGTCCTTGATGACCTTGACGCTGATGATAGGCATCGGCTGTGCTCCTCGTTTACCGGGCCATCCCCCGGTCGGCGGCGCCTTACGACCAGAACTGGTCGTACTGGGCCGTGCCGTCGCCGAAGATCGCGCCGCGCGCCTCGTAGACCCTGCCGTCGCGCCAGCGCATCCAATGAATGACGTCGATGTCGAGCTGACGGTCGGCTCGCCGGCGCGATTGACCGGTGTTGCGCGTCACGTCGGCGGACGAATCCTCGGCCAGATTGACGACGACCGTGTCCATGCGAAAGCTGTTCTCCGACAGCCGGCCCACGTCGGCCATAAACTGCATGAACTCGTCGACGTTGTTTTTCCAACCGGACAGCCGGTTATGCCCCGGCACCAGCCAGTGCATGTCCTCGTGCCACATTTCCAGCATCCTCGAGCGGTCGCCGCTGGCCAGCGCCGCGTACGCCGCCGCCACCTGTTCTGCCGTGATCTGTGCCATCTCATCTCTCCTCGAGTGGACGCGTGGGACCGCCGACTATGCCAGCCGGTCGGGGATCGGCTTGAGCTGGTAGACGGCGTTGAAGAACTGGTCGACCGTGTGCTGATCGCTGATGTAGACCTGCACCCGGTCGATCCGGCCGTTGGCAATGTGGTAATGGGTGCAGTTGAGCGCGTTCAGCCGGTAGGTCACCGGGTTGCCGCTGGCGTCGTTGACGGTGACCTCGCCCTCGTCCGCGATGAACCTCGACGACGGTGCTGTCGCCGAAGGTGTCGATGCCGGTGGCCGGATCGGCGGCGGGATCCAGGGTCACGCGGATGTTGGCCCGGCGCAGGGCGAGGAAGAACTGGATGACCTCCTCGCTGCCGTTCTTGGTTCCGGCGATGGGATTGTGCCCGGGCAGGTTCCAGACAAGGTCCGGCGCGAAGATCTCGCGGCGGATCGTGTCCATGTCGTCGCTGTTGAAGCACGCGTACATCCGCGTCACCAGATCGAGGTTGGCTGGCGGGTCCACTTCCGTTGGCCATGTCTGCCTCCTTTTCGAAACGACGGTGTTGACGCTAAAGGCGAGCGAATCCCGGCGCGTAGGCGAAGGGCTCGGCCGTCGCGTTGTAGGTGACGATCTCCAGCCCGAGGGCGTTCTTGGCCGACCGCCGCACGGTCCAATCCTGGGTCGCGTCCATCGAGGTGCGCCTGCTTTTCGCCGCCGGCGGCTCGAACCAGCTCGCCTGCCAGCCGACGACGATGCGAACTTCGGCGCGATCGCCGGCGATGGTCCCCTCGACGCTGTGGACGGTGTGGATCTCGTCGAAAAACAGGTGCGTGACCCGCTCGTACCAGCGCCTGAAACTGTCGAAGTCGCGGATGTCCCCGTCGGGAAACTGCATGTTGAGATCGTCGTCGGCGCAGGAAGCCGTAGGCCTGCTCGAGCGGAACATGCTGATCCAGGGCGAGAAACCACGCGCCGCGAAGCGCGGGTGTTGACCGTGGGTCCATCGCAATACGCTGCTCCGCTTCTGCTCAGCCGGTTGCTCACGCGCGCCCCCCGCGGGACGTCCCGCTCCAGGATCAGGTCGATCAGGAACGGGCCGTCGCTCTCCAGCATCCGGCCGATCGCCGGACCCGATCTCCGCCGGCGCCTCGACGCGGACGCCGGGCACGCCCATGCTCTGGGCCAGCATGACGAAGTCGATCGGCGGCGCATCGACATCGAACGGCGGCGGAAAGGTCGCCGGGAAGGCGTTCGGGCTGAGCCCGCGCGCGCGCCAGTAGTCGACGAGGTTGAACTTGAGCAGCCGGTAGCTGCGGTTGTTGCAGACGATGAACTTGGCGCCGATGCCGAGATGCGCCGCCGTCCACAAGGCCTGATAGGTGTACATCGCGCCGCCGTCGCCGGTCAGCCCGATGACCGTGCGCTCTGGCTGCGCCAGCTTCACGCCGATGGCTCCGGGAATGCCGACCCCGAGCGTGCCGCCGGGGGTCTGGAAGAACGATCCCGCGCCGCGTCGGCACGACCCAGCGGACCAGCTCGGGGAAGTGGGTCAGCGACTCGTCGAAGACGATGGCGTCGTCGGGCAGATGCCGCGGCCAGTTCGGCGGCGAAGCGTCGCCATCCGCAGCGGCACGACGTCCGCCCTGCGCCTCGTCGGCCGGCCCGCGCCTGGGCCAGCGCCTCGCGATTACGGGCGCCAATGGCCCGGCGCGCGGTCCGCAGCCGCCTGTCGCTGCGCCTCGCTCGGCGCCGTCGGCCACGGCGTCCGCCAGCGCGCGCAGCGTCAGCTTCGGATCGCTGACCAGGCCGAGGGTGACCGGGTGGTTCTTGCCGATGGCGTAGGCGTCGAGGTCGACGTGGATGACCTTGGCGTCCGGCCGGAACGGGCTGGTCAGCAGCGGGAAAACCTCGGGGAAGACGTAGGTGCCGCAGATCAGCACCGCGTCGGCGTCGGCGACGATCCGGGCGCTGTCGTGGCCGAACATGTGTCCCGTCAGGCCGCAGTAGAGCGGGTGGTCCCAGGGCATGTTCAGCTCCGAGCTCATCGCCCCCCAGACGCCGGCGCCGAGCACTTCGGCCAGTCGGCCGAGCTCATCGATGCCGCCGGAATGGGCGACGCCGTCGCCCATCAGGATGACCGGCCGCTGCCGCTCGCGCGCAGCATCTCCGCCGCCGCGGCGACGAGCGCCGGCTCGGGCACCACCCGGGTCGACGGGATCTGCGTCGGCACCACCGGCTCGTCGTTGGCCGCGTCGAGGATGTCCTGCGGGACCGACAGGAATACCGGGCCGAACGGCGGGGTCGCGGCGACCTTGAAGCACCGGCGAAAGAGGCGCAGCAGACTGGCCGGATGCTCGGCCCGGGCCGCGTACTTGGTCACCGGCCGGGCCATCGCGACCAGATCGGCGCTCATGTGCGCTTCCAGCAGTCCCTTCGCCGACACCGGCCTCGCCGGCCATCACGACCAGCGGAGTGCGCCGCTGACGGGCGTGGAAGAGGCTGCCGATGGCGTTGCCGAGCCCGACGCTGCAGTGGAGCTGGACCACGGCCGGGCGGTGCGTCGCCTGGGCGTAGCCGTCGGCGATGCCAGACGATCGCGGCTTCCTGCAGGCCGAGGACGTAGCGTCAGGTCCGGAAAGCGGGCGATCTCGTCGAGCAGTCCTTCCTCGCTCGAGCCCGGATTGCCGAACATCGTGCCGACGCCGTC
This sequence comes from uncultured Alphaproteobacteria bacterium, assembly GCA_963789785.1. Lineage (GTDB taxonomy): Bacteria > Pseudomonadota > Alphaproteobacteria > Rhodospirillales > Defluviicoccaceae > JAEULH01. Next base: position 18,510 of record CAWBNC010000006.1, read on the forward strand.
GGCCCTGAGCTGCTCCAAGAAGTTTCCGATGTCCTGTCGGCTGTGGCATGTGCCTCTCCCGACGCAGTTCCGATTTCGTCGACGCGTCCGACCTCGGCTGTCCCTTCGCGCCGCTACCAGCCCCAGCGGCGCAGCGGCGGATCGCCGTCGAGCACCTCGATCAGCTTCTGGCCCGTCAGGATGCTGTCCGGCGTCGAGCGGCCGGTGATGAACGGGTAGTCGACGATGACGCTGGTCGGCTCGCCGAAGTTGCCGTGATAGCGGCCGTCGGGCGCGGTCGCGTCGCGCAGGATGAACTCCAGCGGATAGGGCGGCGGGCCCATGTTGAAGTCGAGGAACTCGCCGCGGGCGCGGACGAAGCCGGTGCCGTCCTTGTAGTCGTATTCCAGGCAGTGGCCGGTGACGTGCTTGCCGCGGATGATGCTCTCGCGCTCGTTCATGTCGCGGGCGAAGGCGAGGCAGGTGACGCCGTAGCATTCGGCGGCGACCGGCTTGCCGAGGCGGAGGAAGCCGAGGATGACGTCGTGGACCCGCTGGTTGTTGGCGAGATCGACGATCGGCCCCGAGCCGCCGACGATCAGGAGCGCGTCATAGCGGGCGAGATCGGCGACGGCGCGGTCCAGCGCCCGTTGTAGGCCTCGAGCCCGCGGACGAAGTTGGGCGCGGCGAAGTAGGGCCGTTCGGGAAACCACGCGGCCAGGTTGATCGGATTGTCGAGCCGCTTGCCCTGTTCGGTCGCGGGATCGTCGATCTCGCGCACCCGCTCGGCCATCGCCGGACGTCGTCACCGGCCGCTGCAGCGGCGGATCGAAGTAGTCCGGATCGGCGCTGACCGGAATGGCGTTCGGCCGCCGACCGTTGGGCGTGCAGAAGTCGGTGGTGTAGCCGGCCTTGTCGAATTCGCCCAACGGCCCGACCAGCTCCTCGCCCCAGTAGCCCCACTCCGACAGCAGCGTCAGGATCCGCCGCTTGCCCGTCGCCGGACGAAGCGCCGGGCCGACCGAGGGCTCGCCCGCGGCGCCCGCGCCCTCTTCCGCCTGCCCGGCCGCGGCGACGATGGCGTCGGCGATCGCGTCGCAGAACATCTCGACCAGTTCGACGCTGTGCGCCGACGTGCTGGTGACAAGATCGCCATCGACGACGATATGCCGCGACCAGTCGCCGTCGGCCGGCGGCGCGACGAAGTGCGCGCCGGTGTTGACCACATCGGCGAGAACCACCGGATTGCAGGTCACCCGGCGCCCGGCGATGATGTCGGGGTTCGGCGTTAGCAGCCACAGCCCGTGACAGGGCGCGCCCTTGATGACCCGCGGGTTGCGCATGGCCCGACGGAAGAAGCGGACCGCCGGCGCGGTGCGGATCATCTCCGGCGCAATGGCCTGGCCTTCCGGCGGCTCGAACCAGCGCAGGCGCACGCTCGGGTAGTTGGCCGCCATGATGACGGCGGCGTAATCGCCTGGATCGACGGTCGCAAAATCGGTGCGCACCTCCAGCGTTTCCGGCGTGCCCCCGGCCTCTTCGACCTCGCTGACGAACGTGATCGACGGATTGCCCCACAGCCGCGACATCAGCTCGACCTCGGCGCCGTGCGCGGCGAAGCGCTCATGGTAGGTCCTGATTTCGTGGGCGATGTACTGGCTTTCGACCAGCACGGCGATCTTTCGACCGGCGAGAACTTGATCGGGCATCTTGGTTGTCCCTTTGCGACTGCGAAGCGACGATGCGGCGGCGGCGGACCGGCCGGCTCAGCCGGGCAACGTCTCGAACTGCACCACAAGCTCTACGGGATCGGCGGATCCGCCGACCTGGATCTGGAAGTCGTTGGCGTTGGTCGGCGCCAGGTCCGAGGTTCGGTCGACCCCGTCGACGCGCACGCCGGCAATCCGCACCAGCCCCGGCGGCAGGAAGTCAGGCAGCACGTTGATGGATGTCTGATCCCGGCGCGGCGACAGCTTGAAGTACAGGCAGAAGCCGTTGTCGTCGTCCTTGTCGGCGATGACGTAGCTGCGGATGTACAGGTGCGCCAGATAGTTCAGCTCGAAGGCGTGGTAACCGGAGATCGAATGTCCGCCCTTCTGGCCGTAGGCGCCCTGCACTATCGGCAGGCCGTCGGCAGTCGTGCGGAAGTAGATCCCCTGGCGGTCGCGATCGAGGAAGAAGAGGTTCCAGAACGCCATCAGCTCGCGGGCCAGGGCGAGGAATTCCTTATCCCCCTGCTCGGCGCCGTGCAGGATCAGGTAGGCGAGGATGCCCTGTTCCTGCTGCCAGAAGTCCTTGGTGCAGCCCCAGGCGAACTGCGTCGGCATGCCGTTGTCGGGATTGCGCTGAACCGCGTCGAACACGCCGCTGCGGATCTTGTCGAGGCCGACCTCGGCCATGGCGTGCCCCAGCTTCCGGGCGACGGCGAGACAACGGTCGGCCCGGGCCTTGTGCTCGTCGGCGAGATCGCCTTCGCGACGGTCGCGGTGGGATTTCTCGAGAGTCTGGTAGTAGTAGGCGCAGCGGGTCAGGTTCCAGGCGATCTTCAGATTGTGGCCGACGATGGCCCGGTTCTGCTGCCAGCCCCAGCCATGATCGGACTCCCAGTCGGCCATGAAGCGCTCGTTGACGTAGTCGGACTCGGGGTCCGGGAAGCGGTCGATGATCAGCGCCGAGGTCTCGTCGAGGATCGAGCGGCAGACGTCGAGGAATTCCTCCAGCTTGCGCTCCGCCGGGCTTTTCGGCACCGGGTCGAGCGCCAGGATCAGGTTGATCAGGTAGGCCGGGATGTGATCGCCGATCGAGTTCCAGTTCTTGCGCGATGCGTTCTGCCCCAGCCCCGGGCTGTCGGGCCGCATGGTCGCGTAGTCGAGGTGGGAGAAGTAGCCGCCCTCGCCGGGAAATTCGGGCGAGCGGCCGCCCTTCACGTCGTGGAAGTAGGCCTGGAACGAGTTGACAGTGCGCCGAATATCCTCCAGCACCTCCCAGTCGAGGGTGATGCGGTAGTACTGGGCGAGTCCGGCGAGCGCATAGATCTGCTCGTAAAGCGGGATGGTGCCGTGATCATCGGGATTCTCGGAGGCCACGATCAACTTCTCGCCGTCATTCGTGCGCCTGCGGCCGTAGGCCCAGAAGCAGTACTGGCCGTCGTGGCTGAGGCTGCGGAAGGCCTCGCGCTGGTAATCGACTCCCGCCTTGGCCGCCAGATAGTACCGGTCGGAGCCCGTCAGCAGGTAGGCCGAGGACAGTCCGTAGATCAGGCGGGACAGGGTCGCGCACTCCTGGACGCTGTCGCTGGCCGGCGCGCCGGTGATGTTCAGGTTGGTCCGGTACAGCTTGGAGAAATCGTCGATTTCGTAGTTGCGCTTGACGTCGAAGAGGATATCGAGCCAGCGATCGGCCATCTGCGCGATCTGCACCAGCCACCAGTGCGTCTCTTCGAACAGGTACTTGCCCGGAAGGGAGTGCATCAGGTAGACGGTCCGGGCCTCGAAACGTTCCTTTGTGCCGTTCACCGAGTGGATGCCCTCGACGAAGGTGAGGCAGCCGTCCTTGACGTACTTCCGCAAATCGAAGGCAACGGGATCGGCATCCCTCTGAAGACCATCCGGCGCTTCGGCGCGGTCCCGGTTCAGGCCATCGAGATTGCTCAATACCTGGTAGTACGTCGTCGGACCAACGTTCACAGTGAAAACATCATCGCTTTTCGCCCGGAGTTCAAAGCTTTTACTGTCAGGGTTGAGCGACGTTACAGTCCCGGCGATCGTCAGACTGTCGTAGAAGGCGCGCAGCGGCATTCGTGCCACTCTCCATTTTAAATGGACTTCGAACGTGAAACGGGCGCAACTCTCCCGGCGCGGGAAACGACTAGTTGCTTCCCGCAGTCAGAGACTTTACCTAACAACTATATTAGTTTTCCCTGTTGTCCCACCTTGAAGGATGACCCAGACCTCAAGAGCGGCCCTTTATCTTTTATTGGCTCATCTATAGCCCAATCTGGCACATCGTGCAAGCGCGTCGCATTGTCGTGCCATGAACAGCGCAAAACGACGCGGCATTTCAAGGCAATTCGCAGCCGCGATAGCTCTATATAAGCGAAGATTTCAGGCAATGTTTCAACTTCAGGCTCGATTGCTTGACGCAAGCCCGAGCGGAATCCTCAGGCCGCCAGGATGCGCGTGGCGCTCCGTCGGCGTCGAACCGCCTGGCCGCGAACGGCGATGTTGCGGATCTAGCGCTCGCTCAATGCGAAACGCGCGCTGTCCGGCGACGCTCTCCAGGATCGGCTGCAACGTCCGGAGAGCGTGTCATGACCTTGGCGAAGTCAAGGAAACAGCAGGATGGCGGCGGGCGCCGCCCTTTCGGCGAAACGGGGTGATATCGCGAAAACCAGTCGCGAGGACAAGTCCGAGTGCGCCGCCGATAACGCTAGATCGACAAACGCTGGATCGACCTGACCACGGCCGGGATCACTGGCAAGCGCGCCATCGTCGGGCAGTCCGAGGCAGCCCCCTCAAGCGCTCCCACTGCCCGAAAGCGGGCCGTCGGCAGCAGGGAGACGATCGGCCATGTCCGCGTCGTCTTCAGCAGCGCCAGCCTCGCTGAACGCCAGGGTTCTGACCAGCTGGAACAGACGTTTACGCACGGTCGGATCGGCGACGCGATAGTAATTGTGCATCAACTCGAACGCTTCGCGCGAATTCATGGGATTGCCATAGAAGGGCGACGGAGGCTGATCCGCAAGACCGGCGACGACGCCGGGCTCGGGAGCTGTTCCGCCGCCGACCAGCCCCTGGAAGAAGAACGAGACCTCCACGCCGAGCGACTGCGCAATCTTGAAGAGGTTGCTGGCGCCAACCCGATTGGTCCCGCTTTCGTATTTCTGGATCTGCTGAAACGTCACGCCGATCGCCTGGCCGAGCTTTGTCTGACTGATCCTCAAGCCGACGCGGCGGCCGCGGATGCGGGTGCCGACGTGCCTGTCGATCGGATCCGGCCCTTCATCGTCCACGACTAACCTCTTTGGGTAATATTTGTTCTTGATAAATCAACCATCGGCTACGTATGGCATGGTTGATACAGCCGGCGCAATTGATTATCGGCGTGCCGTGGAACTGAGCGGTCCCCTGCCGGCGGTGCTGCCGCGATCTCCAGGACATAGCACATGGAAAACGGTCGTTGTGCGTCCACTTCGCCACATCCAGCCACAATTGCGCACGCCTGTGACCCGAATATCTCGCCCTGCCGTGCCGAAGGTGACGCACCGCAGGGCCGCGTCCGCCCTTGCGGAGCCCGGCGTCATTGAACCAGGATTGACTTGTGCCGGTTAACGCCTATTTCTACCGTCAACGCACGGCGGATAGCCAGTGCGGATCTTTCAAGGTTTACCCAGTCTTCAACGCATGAACTTTTCCGATCTTCAGCTTAGCGATGGCGTCCTTCGCGCCGTCGCCGACGTCGGGTATAATGAACCGACTCCCATTCAGCGCGAGGCCGTTCCTTACATATTCATGGGACGCGATCTGCTCGGTTGTGCGCAGACCGGCACCGGCAAAACGGCGTCCTTCACCCTGCCGATGATCGACATCCTCGCGGCCGGCCGGGCCAGGGCGCGTATGCCGCGCTCGCTCATCCTCGAGCCGACCCGCGAACTTGCGGCGCAGGTTGCCGAGAATTTCGACATCTACGGGAAGTATCACAAGCTCTCCAAGGCGCTCATCATCGGCGGCGAGTTGATGAGCGATCAGATCAAGGTGCTGGAACGCGGCGCCGATGTGCTGATCGCAACGCCAGGGCGTCTGATGGACGTCTTCGACCGCGGCCATCTGCTGCTCAACGACGTCAAGATCCTTGTCATCGACGAAGCCGACCGGATGCTCGACATGGGGTTCATCCCCGATGTCGAGCGGATCGTCTCGCTGGTCTCGCGGAATCGGCAGACGTTGCTGTTTTCAGCCACCATGCCACCGGCGATCCGCAGGCTGGCTGACGCGTTCCTGACGAACCCGAAGGAAATCGTCACGGCACCGCCATCGACTCCGGTCGAGAACGTCGTCCAGGAGCTGATCGTCGTCAACGGCGATGGGACCCACAAGTCGAAGCGCGCGGCGCTGCGCTGCGTGATCGACAGCGAAACCGTCAAGAACGCGCTCATCTTCTGCAATCGCAAACGTGATGTCGGCATCGTCTGCCGCTCGCTGACCCGCCACGGCTACAACGCGGCGATGCTTCACGGCGACATGGCGCAGTCGGCGCGAACTCAGGTTCTCGACGCCTTCCGCCGCGGTGAGGTGACGCTACTGGTCTGCAGCGATGTCGCCGCGCGCGGCCTCGACATCGAGGACATGAGCCATGTGCTCAACTTCGACGTGCCGAGCAGCCCCGAGGACTACGTTCACCGGATCGGCCGGACCGCTCGCGCCGGGCGCGCCGGGCGCGCCGTCATGATCGCTCTGCCGGAGGACGGGATATACGTTCACGACATCGAGGCGCTGATCGGTCGCGCCCTTCCCCGCCGCAGTCTCGAAGGCTTCGAGCCTGCGGAACTGACAATGGGCAACCGCCGACGCCGCGGCCGTATGAGTTCCCGCGCCGCCGCGCCTCAGCCTCGTAACGAGAGACCGTCGCGGTCGCGCTCGGGCGCACAGGCACGTAGCAGCGCGGCCACGGCCGGCGCGGACGTTAGCGCGGTGGAGCCCGTGGGGGGTGAAGCGCGGCCGGCAAGCGAGCAGCCACAAACGGCGCAAATCAGGGCGGGCCAGGCAGGTCAGACCTTGAACGGCAACGAGCGCAAGAGCGAGCGCCGGCGAACCCGCCCGAATCGCGAGAGCGAAAGGGCGGTGGTCGGCATGGGCGACCACGTTCCGGCCTTCCTGTTGCGAGAGCCGACGGTCAGTTCCAAGAGTTGAGGCGGGCGCGAGGCGGCGGCGGGGGATCCGGTGAAAACGATCTTCGTTCAGGTCAAGTGTGCGCTGGGAGCCGCCTATGACGTTGCCGCGGCCTTGGTCGAGGGCGTCGAACAGGCCTCGGAAATTCATTCGACATCAGGGCAGTACGACCTGCTCGTGAAGTGCTATCTCGACGATGCGACGGACATCGGGCACTTCGTCACGGACCGCATCCAGACCGTCGCCGGCATCAGGGACACATTCACGACCGTGGCCTTCAAGGCGTTTCCGTCGGATGGCGTCGGCGGTAGAGAACGCTCAGGCTGACCCGGTTGATCTATGACGCAGCGGCGGCGCAGCGGAAGGTAATCGCGGAGGCAAGCAGCATAGGGCAGACGCCGAACCCGCGCTCAGGCTTCTGCGCGATCCTGCCGAACCTGCGGCATTCCTGATCGGCCAGCGAGGCGATGCGATCGTCGATATCGCCGAACGGCTTCGCGCACACCGTGACAGACGAAAGGTTCGCAGGCAGTTTCCTGAACCCGGGCGCGGAGCGATCGAATTCGCGCGGAGTGAATACGTAAGCGTCCGGATAGTGGCAGCCCGTCGCGGCGAGGCCGACGGAAAGGCAGATACATCGCGCCAGTATTTTGATTCTTGTCATTCTTTCGGCCTCTAACGAGCATCCTGCGCCGTACTTGTGCGCGAGACACCGCGCCTGCATCTTAGCGGCACGGTCGACCGCAAAAAAGGATTCTGCAATGACGCTGCCCCTCGTCGTCGGCATCACCGGTGCGACGGGCGTCGTCTACGGGGTCGAACTGCTCAGGGCGCTCAACCGGATCGGCCACCCCGCGCACCTGGTTGTCAGCGAGATGGGACTGCGCACCCTGAGCCTGGAACTGGACGTGACCGCCGCCGAGTTGCGCGCGCTCGCGAGTGTGACATATAGCAACAAGGATCTGGCCGCGGCCGTGGCAAGCGGCTCGTTCCTCACCGCCGGAATGGTGATCGCCCCATGTTCGGTCAAGACCTTGTCTGGCGTTGCCAACGGCTTTACCGAAAACCTGATCATTCGCGCCGCCGACGTGACCCTGAAAGAGCGCCGCCCCTTGGTTTTGATGTTTCGTGAAACGCCTTTGCACCTCGGTCACCTTCGCCTGATGACACGGGCGGCCGAGATCGGCGCGATCATGCTGCCGCCGATGCCGGCGTTTTACCATCGCCCGGAAACGCTGGCAGACGTCGTCCGTCAAGGCGTTGGGCGGGTTCTCGACCAGATCGGCATTTGCCACGATCTTGTTCCACGCTGGTCCGGCCCTTGAGGGCCGGCTCAAGTCCATCCGGCAATGCTTGAGCCTCCTCTGACGTCTCGTCCGGCGGCGCGCCTCGATCCTATCGTTTCCCCGCTCCTGGGGCAGGTGTTCTTCCGGCCGTGGTGGGATGCGCTCGGTGTGCCGATGGTTACCGGCATGTATTTCCCGTTATCTCGGGCGTGGGCGGCGGCGGCGGCGGCCGACGGCGACGTCGGTCGGTTCGCCGGTGACGTGGGCCTCTCCGCCGCCGGATCCCTGCTCGGCAGCCGGGTTCGTGCCCTTGCGCCGCTGGCGCGACACTACGCGCGCGCGGATGAGATCTGGCGGGAGGCCTTCTTTAGTCCCGGTGTACCGGCTACGGAGCTTGACGCCATCGCCCGGCGACGCAATCGCCTCGCCTATCGCTTCATGATCGCCCGGCGAAGCTTTCTGCCCTGGTTGCGCCGGCTGCCGGCAGTGCGCTGGGAGATCGCCGGAGCGGATGAGGTCTGGGCCTGGCGCGGCGCCGAAGTGAAAGGCGAACGGCCGGCCTACCCGGCCCCTCCCTATCCCGATGTGACGGCTTCGACCGCAGTGGCGACCGAACGCACCCGCCAGTACTGGCTGCGGTATCGCTCGCCTGTCCTTGCCGACCAGGCATGGGCTCATGTCTACGAGCCGGCATCGGCCGATCCGTCGACGACGATGATTTTTCTCCACGGCATCGCCGTCGACGGCGATATGTGGCCCGAGCCCGGCGATACCTTCGGCAAATTGCTGGAGCGCAATATTCGGGTCATCCGCCCGACCGGACCGTGGCATGGCCGGCGCATGATCGACGGGTATTACGGCGGCGAGCCGATTATCGGTCGCGGTCTGGAGGGGTTGCTCGGCGCGTTTCAGGCATGGCTTGCCGAGGTCGCCGTCCTGGTCAGATGGGCGCGCGAAAACGGCAGTCAAACCGTCGTGCTGAGCGGCGTCTCGCTCGGCTCGCTGACGGCGCAATTGGCCGCCACCGCCAGCCGCGGTTGGCCGGGGGACATGCGTCCGGACATCCTCTTTCTGGTCGCCACCTCCGGATCGCTCATAAAAGTCGCCCTGGAGGGCAGCCTCGCTCTCGCGCTCGATGTCCCGCGCCGGCTGGCGGCGGCGGGCTGGACCACCGAGAGCATCGGCCCGTGGCTGACGCTGCTCGAGCCGCATGGTCCGGCTGCCATCGATCCCGGACGCATCGTCATGGTCCTCGGCGAGGCCGACACACTCACGCCCTACGCCGGCGGCAGCGCCCTCGCCCGACGCTGGGAAGTGCCCGAATGCAACGTCTTCACCCGCCGCCAGGGCCATTTCTCGGTAGCCCTCGGCCTGTTGTGCGACCCCCAGCCGATCGATCGCCTGCTCGCCATCATCCGGGACGCCGAGCAACGCCGCTGAGTTCGCTGCGGCGCCTGCGCCGCGCTGCACCGTCTCTACTGCAGGTAGCGCCAGACCGTTCTACGCAGCCGTGGGCTGACGCCAACGGCAAGACCGGCGCACAGCGCGGTGACGGCGGCCCCTTTCGCGTGGGACCTGAGCAGACGCTGGCCCTGATCGGCGAGTCTGATGCCGAGATCGACGGCACCGGCCTCCAGCTCAGCCGGCTCCGCCTCGAGGGCCACGCCTGCAACCGGCTGACGCAGCATCGGCCGACGGCGGGGCCGACTGCTCCGACGAGCGATGAGGAGAAGAATCAGGCCGAGCATGAAGGCGGAGAGGCCAACGACGAGAGCGGCTGCCGCCGGATCGATGAAACGCAGCAGGCTTAGATACAGCGCCGCGAGCAGGAAGCCGAAGCCACCCAGCATGACGATCGCGGCCAGCATCATCAGGGCGATGCTGGTTGCTACGCGGGTGATGATCTCGTTCATGACGAGAGGAGCGCCGCGCGCCGTCGCCGCCGCCGGTCAGCGCCGGCTGAAGAGAGCGCCGAGGACAAGGCCGAGCAAAAAAGCGCCGATAATACTGATCAGCGGCCGATCCTCGATCTGATGACTGACGTCGTCTGCTGTCTTGTTCACCCGCTTGCGGGCGCGGTCCGCGGTCTCGCGCACCCGGTCGGTCGCCTGCTCGCCGAGCGTCCCGCCGATGTCGCGCAGCGTTCGCGTGGTTGAGGCAAGGTCGCCGCGCAGCTTCTCGACTTCCATTTTCAGGGCCTCCACGTCCTTGCTTCTCTGCTCTTCGCGGACATCCGTCGCCATCACGCCTCTCCTCTTCACAGCGCCGCTTCGCCGATCCGAAGCGTGCGAACCTGTAGAACATGCACGCTGAACAGCCTAGCGCTATCCGTGAAAACGGCAAGAGGATGATATCCAGCGGCGCGGGCAAGGTCCTGAAACTCGCCGACCGTGTACTTGTACGAGTTCTCGGTATGAATGCTTTCTCCGGCGGCGAAGGTAAACGGGTGATCGTCGATGCGAATCCGCTGGTCTTCGCTGCTGACGAGATGCATCTCCACCCTCCCCTCGTCGGCGTTGTAGACGGCGCGGTGGGCGAAGGCATCGAGATCGAAGGTTGCGCCGAGCTCTCGATTGGCGCGGGCGAGAAGATTGAGATTGAACGCGGCGGTCACCCCCGCCGAATCGTCATAGGCCGCCTGAAGTGTCTGCGGATTTTTCTTCAGATCGACGCCGATGATCAGATGGCCGCCGAGGCCGATATGCCGCGACCAGCCGGCAAGCAGGGACACGGCAGCATCGGGTTTGAAATTGCCGATGGTGGAACCGGGAAAGAAGATGAGCCGCGAATCCGCGGGCAAATCCGGCATCGCAAATGATTGCGCGAAGTCGCTCCACACCGGAATCACCGTCAACTGCGGATACTGCTGCGCCAGCGCCCGGGCCGAGGCGATCAGATGCTCGCGCGATATGTCCACGGGCACATAAGCGGAAGGCGTTTTCAGCGCGTCGAGCAACGGCTTGACCTTGCGGCTCGAGCCACTCCCCATCTCGATGACTGCCGTATTGGACGGCAGCATCCGCCCGATCTCGCCGCAACACGCCTCGAGAATCGCAATTTCCGTGCGAGTCGGATAGTACTCGTCAAGGGTACAGATCCGGTCGAACAGCGCCGAACCGCGCTTGTCATAAAAATAGCGGCTGGGTATCGCTTTTTGCGGCTGCGAAAGGCCATCCAGAACGGCGGTGCGGAAGTCCTCTTCGCTGTCGTCACCAGCGGTCACGGCCGCGCCATCCGCCGTATCCGGTTGTCCGTCCATCTATTGCATGTCCATTCTGGCCCAGGGCGTCTCAGGCATCTTCGGCGAGGCGCACGCCGCTGAACTGCCAGCGCTGGTGCGGGTAGAAGAAGTTCCGGTAGCTGGCGCGAACATGACCGTCGGGCGTGACGCAGGATCCTCCACGAAGGACCAGCTGGTTGCACATGAACTTTCCATTGTACTCGCCGATGGCTCCGGCTGCCGGACGAAACCGTGGATATGGCGCGTAGCTGCTGGCAGTCCATTCCCAGATATCGCCGAACATCTGCCGTAAAACCGGCGTCGCCGCGCCGGTGGCATCGGGACGCGGCTTGAAATGCCCGGCGCCCAGGGTGTTGCCCGAAGGATTGAGGTCCGCGGCGGCGACTTCCCATTCGGCCTCGCTCGGCAACCGCTTGCCGGCCCACCGGGCAAAGGCGTCCGCCTCGTAGTAGCTGACATGGCAGACCGGCGCGGCTTCATCGAGTGGACGCGGAGCCGCGCAGGCTCATCTGCGCCCATGCGACCGTCCTCGCGCCGCTCCCAGTAGAGGGGCGCCGTCCAGCCCTCCGCCTGCACGGCCGCCCATCCATCGGCCAGCCAAAGCTCCGGGCGACGGTAGCCTTCGTCGGCGATGAATGCGATCCACTGGCCGTTGCTGACCGGCCGCGCTGCAAGACGAAAAGGTTCAAGGTAGACCTTGTGCCGCGGTCCCTCATTATCGAAGGCGAACGCGCGGCTCCCGTCGTCGCGCATAGCCGATCTCGTGGATACCGCCGGGGAATGACACGAACGGCCCGGGATCCCCGCTCTTTGCGTTCATGGCCCGGCCGTCGGCTGCCGCGCCCAAGCCGCTGCCGCCAGAACCGATCGCGGCCGCCGGGCGGTAGGCCGGCTGCAAGGGACTGCGGGCGAACACGCTGAGAATGTCGGTCAGCAGCAGTTCCTGATGCTGTTCCTCGTGGGCGATGCCAAGCGCGACAAGCGGCTCGACCTGCGACCACGTCGCATCGTCCGCCGAAACCATGAAGGTGCCCATGGCGGCGTCGACATGCCTGCGGTAGGCGTTGACTTCGCCCGCTCCCGGCCGGGTCAGAAGGCCCCGATCCGGGCGGGGGTGCCGCGCGCCGAGCGCCTCGTAGTAGGAATTGAACAGAAAACCGTAGGCCTCGTCGAACACCCGGTAATTCGGCTGCAACCGGGAGAGGATGAAGGTCTCGAAGAACCACGTCGTATGCGCCAGATGCCACTTCGTCGGGCTCGCGTCGGGCATCGATTGCACGACCTGATCTTCTGCGGAAAGCGGTGCGGCAAGCTCGACCGAGCGGCGGCGAACCGCATGAAGCGCCTGGGCCGTCCGTTCGCGCGCAGCGTCGCGATGGCCCGCTGCCGATGGTAAAGCCAAGCTTGGCACGTTTGCTCTCCGGACCGGCGCGCTGGGGTCGCCGGTCGTCATTGCGCGCAGCGATCATCCGCCGACCGCCCTCTGCGTCCCCAACCTATGCTAAGGACGCTCCGATCAGGCCGGATCAGCGGCCGGGCGCGTCATCTGAATCCGCCGCCGGTTACACTCCATACCTGCTCGCGAGGGGGGCCATTGCATCGATAGAGCGGGCGGTTGAGCGATCACGGGCCCTTCAAGCGGGGGCAGAGGGCGGAGGCAACAGATCTGCGATGGCGGAAAATCTAATCGCCCGCGGCATTGTCGCCCGAAGATCCGATTGAATTGCGCCGACCCGGCGGCGCCGGGGCCGATGCGGCTCTCCACAAATGATGACCCCCGCACGGTGCCTATGCGAGGCGGGCGGGGGTCTCAAAAGCAGAAGCGAAGCTCCTGCACTCGACTACGTCGAGTATATCCTTGGGCTTTCAAGTATGATGCCGGTGCCAAGGAGCCGGCAGCTTGTTGATTGTCCGGTGGAGTATTGCCGATTGCGCACCTCCACGTTAGTTGTACCAATTATCTATAGTGTGGGCCCGAACCCGCGACCTGTCAAGTCCGACAACCTCCTCCAGACACTCCCCGGTGCCTACCCGGCCCCCAGCGCCACCCCCTGCTTCCGGAGCGGCCACGCAACGTCGCTCGGGCGCATGACGGCGACTCAGGCGAGGCGGCTCAGCACCGTGAAACCTTCGCGCCGGCACATTTCGTCGCGCTTGGCGTCCTTCAGATCCCCGCGCATCATCTCGCCGACCAGTTCCGCGAAGCTGATCTCGGGAACCCAGCCCAGCTTATCGCGCGCCTTCGAGGCATCGCCGAGCAGCGTCTCGACCTCGGTGGGGCGGAAGTAGCGCGGGTCGACGGCGACGATGCACTTGCCGGTGGCGCGGTCATAGCCCTTTTCGTCGGCGCCCTCCCCCTCCCAGCGAACGTCAATGCCGACCTCGCGCGCGGCCACGGCGACGAAGTCGCGCACGGAATGCTGCTGCCCGGTGGCAATGACGAAGTCTTCCGGCGCGTCCTGCTGCAGCATCAGCCATTGCATCCGCACATAGTCCTTGGCGTGGCCCCAGTCGCGCCGGGCGTCGAGGTTGCCGAGGTAGACGCGCTCCTGCAGCCCAAGCTTGATCCGGGCCATGGCGCGGGTGATCTTGCGGGTGACGAAGGTCTCGCCGCGGATTGGACTCTCATGATTGAAGAGAATACCGTTGCAGGCGTAGATGCCGTAGGCCTCGCGGTAGTTGACGGTGATCCAGTAGGCATAGAGCTTGGCCACGGCGTAGGGCGAGCGCGGATAGAATGGCGTGGTCTCGCTCTGCGGGATCTCCTGGACCAGCCCGTAGAGTTCCGAGGTGGAGGCCTGGTAGAACCGGGTCCGCCGCTCCAGCCCGAGAATGCGGATTGCCTCGAGCAGGCGCAGAGTGCCGATCGCATCCGAATCGGCGGTGTATTCCGGCTCTTCGAAGGACACCGCGACATGACTCTGGGCGGCGAGATTGTAGATCTCGTCCGGCTGGACCTGCTGGATGATCCGGATCAGGCTCGACGAATCGGTCATGTCGCCGTGGTGAAGAACGAACCGCTGATTGGGGTCGTGGGGATCCTGGTAGAGGTGATCGATGCGATCGGTATTGAACAGCGACGTGCGCCGCTTGACGCCATGAACCTCGTAGCCCTTGTCGAGCAGGAGCTCGGCCAGGTAGGCGCCGTCCTGGCCGGTGACGCCCGTAATCAGTGCTTTCTTCATGCGCAATCCGCCGTCTGGTTGAATTGATCCGGCCGCAGCCGGGCGATGCCGTCACCGTCAGCCGGCGCCGCCGAACGGCCGTGAGCGGCCGCGGGCGCGAGCACCGGCTGCGACGCCCCTTAATCCCTCAAGGCTTGCCGGTTCTGCAGGAACCACTCGTACGTCCCCTTGAGCCCTTCCTTCAAGCCGATCGTCCGCTCCCAGCCCAGCGCCTTGAGCCGCGAAACGTCGAGCAGCTTGCGCGGCGTTCCGTCCGGCTTCGAAACGTCGAAGCGGATCTCGCCGCCGTAGCCGACGACCTCGCCGACCGTCCTCGCCAACTCGGCGATGGTGACGTCGTCACCGGCGCCGACGTTGATGTGCGACAGCATCGGCTCGGTGTGACGGCAATAAGCGTCGGCGTCGAGCTGCATGACGAAAACGCAGGCGGCAGCCATGTCGTCGACATGGAGGAACTCGCGCCGCGGGGTGCCCGTGCCCCAGACCTCGACCGTGGCCGCTTTCTCCGCCTTTGCCGTATCGAACTTGCGGATCAGCGCCGGGATCACGTGGCTCTTCTCCAGATCGAAGTTGTCGCCGGGACCGTAGAGATTGGTCGGCATGACACTGCGGAAGTCGGTGCCGTACTGCCGGTTGAACGACTCGCACAGCTTGATCCCCGCGATCTTGGCGATGGCGTAGGGCTCGTTAGTCGGCTCCAGCGTGCCGGTCAGCAGCGCCTGCTCATGCATCGGCTGCTCGGCCAGCCTGGGGTAGATGCACGAGCTGCCGAGGAACAGCAGCCGGGCCGCGCCATGGCAATGGGCGGCGCGGATGATGTTGGCCTCGATCATCAGGTTCTCGTAGATGAATTCGGCCGGATATTCGTTGTTGGCCCAGATCCCGCCCACCCTGGCGGCGGCGAGGTACACCTGCTCCGGCCGGGTCTCGGCGAAGAAGCGATCGACCGCGGCCTGGTCGATCAGATCCAGCTCACCGTGGCTGCGGGTGATGATCTCGCCCGCGCCCTCGGCTTCGAGGCGGCGGCGGATCGCCGCGCCGACCATGCCGCGATGACCGGCGACATAAACTTTCGGGCCGCGCCCGCTACCTTCAGCCATGCTGTTCCCCGTTCCCGATGAGGTGCCGCAGATCCGCCTCGAAGCGCTCCAGCACCCGCTCCTTGTCCAGGTTCTGCTCCGCGTAGGTCCTGGCGACCGGATTGTGCCGGCGGGCGGCGACATCGACGCCGGCGAGCATCCTGCGCAAGGCGTTCGTCATGGCCCCTGCATCCTCCGGCTCGATGCAGACGCCGATGCCCGGATGACGCTCGCACAGCTTGCCCAGCTCGGTATGCGGCTCGGCGGTGATCAGAGCGTTGCCGCCGGCGGCGAGGATGGTCGTCAGCTTCGACGGCAGGACGGCGTCGGCGGCGCCACGGCGTTGGACGACGAGATGCACGTCAGCCAGCGCCATTAGTTCCGGCAGGTTCTCGTACGGCTGCAGGGGGAGAAAGCGCACGTTGCCGAGGGCTAAGGTCTCGGCCGACGTCCGCAGCGTTTCCACCGCCGAGCCAGCGCCGACGAAGAGAAAGACGACGTCGCGCTCGCCCTGCAGCGCGCGCGCCGCCTCCAGCACGACCTCCAGTCCCTGCTTGTGCCCCATGTTTCCGGAATAGAGAACCACCTTTGTCGCAGGCGGAATACCCCACAGCCCGCGATAGAGCTCGCCGCTCGGCCCGGGCCTGACAAAATCGATGTCGACCCAATTGGGAAAGAACAGAACCCGGCCTTCGCACTGGAGTTTTTCTCGCGCCCGTTCGACCATGCTGTAGGAAATCGTCGAGATCGCGTCGAAGCGCCGCATCAACCAGCGCTCGAGGCCTGAGGCCGCGCCACCGCCCTTGCCCATGCCGAGGCCGGCCATGGCATCCAGCTCGAAATCCTGGATGTGAAGCAGCGATTTCGTCCCGGACAGCCGCGCCGCCAGAAGCGCACCCGGAATGCAGAACATCGTCGGCTCGACCGTGACAAGAACCTCGGGCCGGAACGAGCGCCGGCGCAGAAGCTGTGGCAGGCTGGCGACGGCGAAGCTGGCAAGATGGATGAGGCGGGTCGCGGTGGTGGGCCGGGCCGGGACATAGAGGCGGGAGCGGTGGATGGTGACGCCGTTGCGCTCTTCCGTGCGGTATAGGCCTGCGCGATAGGCTTCCGGCACCTGCCACTCCGGATAGTACGGCACGGCGCAAACGGCATGAACCCCATGGCCGCGTCCGGCCAGCCACTCGCACATCTCGCCGGTGTACTTGCCGATGCCGGTCAGCTCGGGCAGGTAGTTGAGGCCGTAGACCAGGATTCTCAAGGCGCGCGACTCAGCCGATCCACGTGCTAACAACTCGCCCTGACATTGACCCGGATTGCCGCCGGAAAGAACGCGAGGCGATCGCCTCGCGCAGGCTCATCGCTGCATGGTACCCGCTTGCGCCGGAAATTGCATCACCGGGATGTGCATCTGCAACAACGCCCTGATCTTGAGGGTATTGCACGAGGCATGCCGCGGCGCCCTTGCAGGTCTTCAAGGTTTTGAGCCTGGCCGCCAGCGCTTCGCGGATGGCCGCATGCGCGGAAGAGTTGTGGAGACTGACCAGCTGGTAGGGATCGGTCGCAAGGTCGTACAGTTCCCGCGTCCTCCCAGGCGGGCACATTCGCCCTTGCCGAACCAGGCATTGCGTTGGCGGACGGCTTTCGGCCCGATCTTGGCCGCTTCGGTGTCCTGCGCGAACATCCGCAACGTCGCGTCGAGATGCACCAGGTCCGCCCGCTGCCCGTTGATCCCTTTCTCGAGGTCGGCGATCATCCCCGCGAGTTTGGCGCGCGTGTCTTTCAGTGCCGCGACAACGTGTGGTTCGGACATGGGCCGAGCTCCATCGATATTGCCGAGCCATGGTCATGCCTCGCTGCCTGTTCGACAATTCAACGCCGGTGGCGGCGGCTACATAAGTCCGGATCTTTCAGATTAGTGGGCCGCAGCTTACGGCGCCGCAGGATGTGGCGATCTACCTCCTCAACTGCGATGATCACGCCGCCCTGTCGACGCCGGCTGCGGGCGCGCCAACGACACGGTCCTTCGCAACATCGAAGCCGCGCCAAGGTGCTGCTGCGGTGAGGCGGGGAGGTCGGCGCCAATGGCGGACTGGCGGGGCGGGAGCCGGCCAGCCAGCCTCCTCTGGGCTGTCCTTCCAATCCCGAACGACCTTCCGATAGCGCCACTTGACCAAAGCATTAGGCCGATCCGTCGGCAAAGCTCATCACGCAGATGCAAAGCTCCCCCTCCATACCACCGTGCTCACGGCTCACGGCTCACGGCGTTGTCGGCGCCGCCTTAGTGGCACAGACGCGCGCACGGTCGATGAGAAACTCCTCACGGGTCACTCGCCCGTCGCCGTTGGTATCGATCCGCTGGAAACGCGCAAGTTCGGCCGCATCCCATTCGGCCTGCGAGACTCGGTGGTCGCCGTTCAGGTCGAAGCGACCGTATCGGGTTAGCAGTTCGGCGCTCGTCCATTCCACATGTTTCGCCTGGTATTCCGCCGGAGTAACCTGGCCGTCTCCGTCGGCATCAAAATCGTGGAACCGACGGGCGCGGTGCGCGACGAATTGGTTGGCGTCGACCCAGCCGACAGCCTCCGGATCGAGCTTTGCAAACATCCGCGCGCCGGGTGGCCCCCACTGGTCGGGAAGACAGGGGCCTGACTGGGCCAATGCCGTAGATATTAGGGCGAGCATAAGGCCGGCGGCGACCAGCCTCATGACGGTCCCATATCCGGCGCCTTGGTTGTGTCCGCTTGCCGCCATGTTCAAAGCGTATCGTTCGTGGATTTCCAGCGCCAGTCAGTCGAGCAGGGACCGCTTTGGCGTCGGCGCGAAGGAGGACTGTGAGACATGTGCGCCGACGCGCTGCATGTCGGCAGGCAGGCCAACTTAAGGAAAGAGAGGCTGCTGCTCGAGCCCGGCGGTCTCTTCGAGCCCGCACATCAGGTTCATGTTCTGCACGGCCTGTCCCGACGCGCCCTTGACCAGGTTGTCGATCACCGATAGCAGGATCGCCCGGCGCGGCAGCCGATCCTCGAACACTCCAATCTGTGCGTGATTGGAGCCTCGCACATGCCGCGTCGCGGGCACCAGGCCCTCGCCGAGGATGCGGACGAAGCGCTCGTCGGCGTACGTCTCAGCCAGCCGCGCGCGCAGATCCTCGACTTCGACGCCGTCGTTCAGGCGGACGTAGATGCTGGCGAGAATGCCGCGATTGATCGGCATGAGGTGCGGCGTGAAGTTGACAGTCACGGGTTTGCCGCCGGCGCGCGAGATCGCCTGTTCGATCTCCGGCGCATGCCGATGAGACGCGATGCCATAGGCATGCACACCTTCCGCCACCTCGGCGAAGAGCGAGGCTTCCTTCAGCGCCCGTCCTGCCCCGCTCACCCCGGACTTGGCGTCGATGATGATCTCGTCCGCGGCGATCAGACCGCTCGCGACCAGCGGGACCAGCGGCAGCAGCGACGCCGTCGGGTAGCAACCGGGACAGGCCACCAGCCGGGCGGCGGCGATCTCGGCGCGGGCCAACTCCGTCAGGCCATAGACCGCCTCGCGCTGTAGTGCCGGCGCACCGTGGGGCAGCCCGTACCACCGGGTGTAAATCTCGGGATCGGCGAAGCGGAAGTCGGGCGACAGATCGATGAGCTTGACGCGCGCCGGCGCCTCGGCCGCGACCGCGTGGGTCGCGCCATGGGGCAGGCCGAAGAACGCGACGTCGACGTCGTCCCACTCGACCTCATCGGCCGTTGTCAGCGGCGGCAACGCGCGTTCGTCGACGACCGCCGCCAGATGCGGGAAGACAGCGGCAAGCGACTGGCCGGCCTTGCGATCAGCCGTCAGCGCGACGAGGGCCACCTCAGGGTGACGCGCAAGCAGCCGAACCAGCTCGGCGCCGGTGTAGCCGCTTGCGCCGAGGATGGCGACGCGGATCGGGCGGTCGGCGGAAGCCATGGCGACAGCCTCGTCAGACGATGGTAACCGGAAAGCGTAAGGACTCTCCTCCGGACCGGTTGGCGGGCCGGCAGGCGATCCGCGCCTAGCGCTTGGAGAACTGGAAGCTGCGGCGTGCCTTGGCCCGGCCGTACTTCTTGCGTTCGACGACGCGCGGATCGCGGGTCAGAAAGCCGCCGGAGCGCAGCACCGGACGGATTTCCGGCTCGAACAGGGCGAGCGCCTGGCTGATGCCGTGGCGGACCGCGCCGGCCTGCCCCGACAAACCGCCGCCGGTAACCGTGCAGATGACGTCGAACTGGCCCGTCCGCTGGGTTGCGGCGAAGGGCTGATTGATGACCATGCGCAAAGTCGGCCGGGCGAAGTAGACCTCCGCGCCCTTGCGGTTGACGGTGATCTGTCCGCGTCCCGCCTTGATCCAGACGCGCGCGACCGCGTCCTTCCGCTTGCCGGTCGCGTAGGATCGGCCGAAGGCGTCGACCTTGCGCTCGTGCATAGGCGAGGCGGCTTCGCCGGCGGTGGGTCCACCATCGGCAAGGCGCTTCAGGTCTTCGAGGCTGGTGGCGTGGTCGGCCATGATCGTTCTATCTCTTGTTCTTTGAATTCATCGCAGCGACGTCGAGCACGATCGGCTGCTGCGCCTGATGGGGATGATCCGCCCCGGCGTAGACCTTCAGCTTGCGCATCATCTGCCGCCCCAGCGGATTGCGCGGAACCATGCGCTCAACGGCCTTCTCTACCACGCGCTGCGGAAACTTGCCGTCGAGGATCGCACCCGCAGTGCGCCCTTTGATCCCGCCCGGGTGGCCGGTATGCCAGTAGAACACCTTGTCTTCCCGCTTCCGGCCCGTCAGCGCGATCTTGTCGGCGTTGACGACGATGACATTGTCGCCCGTGTCGACATGCGGCGTGTAGATGGGCTTGTGCTTGCCGCGGAGGCGATCCGCGACGACTACGGCAAGGCGGCCGAGCACGAGTCCCTCGGCGTCAACCACAAACCACTTGCGATCGATGTCTGCCGCTTTGGCCGAATACGTTCTCATTCGCTGCTTCCGACGATCAGAATTACCATGGGGGCAAATATCTTAAGGGCGCTCGGTCCATCGCGGTCCGAACGAGCGCGGGAGTATGCCACGCGCCGCCGGCGTGTCAACCGCGATGCGCCGCTTCGCCTGTCGAGATTGCGCCGGTGGTATTGCCGCTCCCGACAGCCTCTTCGATCCGCTCGAAGCCGTCGGCGCGCAGGCAGCTCGCGAGTTCGGCTAGGATGCGCCCGACGAGACGCGGACCGTGATAGACAAGCGCTGTGTAGATCTGCACCAGCGAAGCTCCAGCGCGGATCTTGGCATAGGCGTCGGCGCCGCTGGCGACGCCGCCGGTTCCGATGATGGGGATGCGCCCGCCGGTCAGACGGTAGAGGTCAGCGAGAACCTCGGTGGCGGGCGCGAACAGCGGCCGGCCGCTGAGGCCACCTGCCTCGGCCCGCAGGGGGTCGCGCAGACCTGGCGGCCGGGCGATGGTCGTGTTGGTCGCGATCAGCCCGTCGACCCCCAGTTCCAGCACCACCGCCGCGATGCCCTGTCGCTCTTCGGCTGACAGATCCGGCGCGACCTTGACCAGCAGCGGCGGCGCTTGCCGCCGCGGGCCGCGGGCATCGAGACAGGCCGACAGCAGCGGCCGCAGAACATCCTGCGCCTGAAGGGCCCGCAACCGCGGAGTATTCGGCGACGAGACGTTGACGACAAGGTAGTCGACCAGAGGCGCCAGCGTCCCGACACAGGCGGCGCAGTCGGCGACGGGGTCGGCCGCGTCCCGGTTCGGCCCGACATTGGCGCCGACCAGACCGGGTCGTCCGCGCGTCGCCGCCCACCGGCGCTCGAGCCGCGCCCGGACCGCCGCCAGGCCGTCGTTGTTGAAGCCCATGCGATTGATGACCGCTCCGTCGGCGGGCAGCCTGAACAGCCGCGGCCGCTGGTTCCCCGGCTGTGGGCGGAGCGTCACCGTCCCGATCTCGGTGAAGCCGAAGCCGAGCCCATGGGCGGCATCGATAACAATGGCATTCTTGTCGAAGCCCGCGGCAAGGCCGAGGGGGTTGGTGAAGCGCAGGCCCCATAGCCCGCAGGCCAGAGACGGATCGGCGGCGCTGCGGGCCCTACCGGCAAAACCCGCGCGGAGGGCGGCGACGGTCAGTCGGTGGGCCCGTTCCGGTTCGATGGCGTGCAGCAGGGGGCGCGCGAGCGCATAGCTGTCGAAGATCATTGAACCCCCACCCCCGGAAGATACAGAAGACGTGCATTGGTTCAGCCAGGTTACGGGTCGTACCACGGGGCGCGGGCCTGGGCTACACTGAGGCCGATTGCTTGGGACGCAACAGTGAGACTTGGCTGCCGGAGGATGGCCCGTGACCGCAGATGTCGCCGTTCTGTTCGCCAATGACGCCTTCTACGCCGCGTTCGCCGGCCGCGACCTCGACGCCATGGAAAACGTCTGGTCGCAGCACGAGGCGATCACCTGCATCCACCCAGGATGGACGGCCCTGGCCGGACGCGAGGCCGTCCTTTCGAGCTGGCGCGCAATTCTCTCGAACCCCCGCTCGCCCCACGTGCGTATCAGTCGCGCCGCTGCTACGGTGATGGGCGATTCCGCCTATGTTGTCTGTTACGAGCACCTGAGCGAAGCCGTTCTCGCCGCCACCAACATCTTCGTCCGCGAAAATGACTGGTGGCGTCTGGTCCACCATCAGGCCGGCATGGCGCCACCGCCGACCGAGCCCGATGACGAACCATTGCGGGTTCAGTAGCCGCGGCGCGTCAAAGCGTTGTTTTCAGCGGCTTGCGCGCCAGAAAGATCTTGTGCACTGCAACAACGGCTTCTATGCTGTTAAATAGCGACTACAGGAGGGAGGTGATTTAAATGTTGGACGCGATTGACTTCTCTCTGAAATTGCAGCAGGCGGCGATGGCATCGGCGCTGAGCGCGATGGGGATCATGGTGGCGACTTGGACGCGGCTGATGGAGGGCGAATTCGCGCTCTTTGGGCAGCACGCCCATCAGCGGTCGGAGGAGTTGCACGCCCAGAAGGATGTCATCCCGACGGGCTCGCAGTGGACCGATCACTACGGCAAGCGCAGTCATGATGTGGACGTCGAGCACATGCGGTAGGGCCTCGCGGCCGTTGCAGCGGAGCGCAGGGCTGGCCTTTGGGCCAGCCCTCTGCGTATCGCGCTCCGGTCAATATCACGGCCGCTTCGCACTCCCTGCTGCGCTATCCTTACGCTTCATCGCCGTAGCCGGTTCGGGCGCGCAGGCCACATCATCGACGATCCTTTCGAGACCCTGGCGATCGAGGATCGTGATCGAGCCGCGCCGCACGTCGAGCAGGCCGTCCTGTTCCCACATCCGAAGCTGCTTGTTCACCGCCTCGCGGGAGGTGCCGATCATGCTCGCGAGCAGATGCTGCGGCAACCGGACCCCGATGTGGATGCCCTTCGCGCTCGGTTCGCCGTGAATGGCTGCGAGATAAAGCAGCCGCTTGGCCAGCCGGCACCGCAAATCGAGGAAGTTGAAGTCTTCGAGCTGTTCGCTGGTCGAGCGCAGTCGCTGGCAGAGGATCATCAGCAGTTTGATGCAGACCGGCGGATTGCGCTCGAGGTAAGGCAGGAAGTCGCGCCGGCTGAGGTTCAGGAGTTCCGTCGGCTCCATGGCGAAGGCGTCAGCGGTTCGCTCGCCGCCGTCGATAAGGGCGATTTCGCCGAAGACTTCGCCCGGGTTGATGACGTTGAGGATGACTTCGCGGCCGTCCGCCGAGTACGCACAGATGCGGATCCGGCCGCTGAGGACGGCCATCATCGCGGTTCCCGGATCGCCTTTCATGAAGACGGGCTGCCCGGCGCGATACCAGCGCGTTGTCGCCAGCTCGCCGACCCGTTCCAGGTCATCCGGAGACATATCCTTCAGCAGGAAATGCTGCGCCAGAGCCGACTTGAGATCACGCATCCGCCTGTTTTTCCCCGACCGGGCACATGCGTTCCGCCCAGGCCCGACCCGTAAACCGTAGAGCATCCTGCATCCTTTGGGCGTAGATTAAGACGCTCCGGCACGAATAAATTGAGCGAACGCCTCCGGACCGGGCAAGGCGGGGCCTGTCGCTCCAGACTAGACCCGATCTCGTTCAGGCCGCATCCTGTCCGGGAACGTATTTGCGACGACCAGGCGGCCGCGGCATTTGCCCTGTCCGGGCTCGTTGCGCTGCCGGTCGCGAGGGCGCATATGCTGTCTCCCGGTCGTTCCGGGCTGAGTGCCAATATCGAGAGAGGGTGGTGACATGCGCCCGCCCCCGACGTTCGCCATCGCGCCGAGTTTCCTCGGCGCCCAGGACGGTGCTGACGATGATTCCAACCCGGATGGGCGAATCGTCGTAACCGGGATTCCGCTCGACATCGGCACGACCAACCGCGCCGGAAGCCGCTTCGGTCCCCACGCCCTGCGTCATGCCAGCCGGATGCTCGTCGACGGGGACCACCCGACGCACTGGGTCCGGCCAGCGGACCATGGGCTGCGCGATGTCGGCGACTTCGAGATTGCCATGGGAGAATTGGAACAAAGCCTCGAAATGATCGAGCGGCAGGCTTGCGCGTTCGCGCACCTTGTCGCCCTGGGCGGCGATCACACCGTAACGCTGCCACTGCTCAGGGCGCTGGCGCGCCGGCGCGGCCGCAGCGTCGGCCTTATCCATTTCGACGCTCACGTGGATACATGGCCCGACAGCTTCGGGCTACGCTACGGGCATGGTTCGGTCTTCTACCACGCCATTGAGGAAGATCTTGTCGATCCCCAGCGCATGGTGCAGGTCGGCATTCGCTCGCCCATGGAGAAGTCCGTCTACGACTGGACCGTCGGCAAGGGAGTGCGGATTCTGCGGGCAGAGGACATTCACCAGAGGGGCGCCGACTGGGCCGTTGCCATGATTCGCGCTGCGGTTGGCGAAGGCGCGGTCTACATAAGCTTCGATATCGACGCTCTGGATCCGGCCTTCGCGCCTGGCACGGGAACGCCGGAGATCGGTGGGTTAAGCACGTGGCAGGCCCAGGCCATTTTTCGTCGGCTGGGCGGCCTGGACCTCGCCGGCATGGACCTTGTGGAGGTTGCGCCGGCTTACGATGTGTCGGAAATCACGGCGCTGGCCGGGGCGACAATGGTCTGGGAATACCTCGCCCTCGTCGCCGCCGGTAGACCTGCAGCCGCCCCCGGCCGGGACGCGGCTCAGGACGCGGCCGCCAGAGGGAAACCGCTGGTTGCGCCGCCATTCCAGTAGAACTCGGGCGGGTTCGTCGGCGCCGGCGACCTCCATCAGTCCATCGAGATCGCGGATGCAGACCCGGCCGAAGCCGACGGTGGCCAATCCGTCCTCACGCAGGCTGCGCAACGTGCGGTTGACGTGAACGACGCTGAGGCCGAGCGTGTCGGCAAGAATCTCCTGCGTTACGGGGAACTCGTAGGAGTTGTCGTTGATAAGAGCGACCCGCCGCATCCGCTCGTACAGCTCCACCAGCAGGTGGGCCATGCGCTCGCGGGCATTGCGGCGCCCGAGGCTGACGAGACGCTCCGTCAACAGCCGGTACTCGCTCGCCATGATCGCCTCAAGAGCGGAGGCCAGCGCAGGACAGTCGCGATTCGCCTTTCTGAAATCGCTGCGCGGCGCCTGGCAAAGTGTGATGTCGGTCAAGGTTCCACAGAAATGCGCCGCTGTCGGGAAATACGGGCCGACGAAGTCGCCGGGGATGAGGAAGTTGACGATGTGGCGGCGACCGTCGCCGAGCAGCCGGTACCGATAGGCCCAGCCCTGGCGCAGAAACATCACATCGCGAAGCGTATCGCCCTCGGCGAAGATGTCATGATGTTTGGCGATACGTCGGGTTTCAAGCCGGATCGGCATGCCGATCTCGTTCTCTGAGCCGGTGGCGAGTTTGCTGACGTATCGAAGAAAGTCGATGTTTACGTTGCCGGGGGATTCTACGTGCGCTGCGCTCGCCAGCCTCTCGATGTTCATCATACTCTCCCGTTTCCCTTAATTTCTTGTGCGGCCGGCGATGCCTGCGTCTCGCAGGGCCGAGCTCCTAGGCTAGCCACAACGAAAGGTAGGAACGACCTGATCACGCGAATAGGATCGGAATGTACGTAAGTGTTTCTACTCAGGAGCCGGGAATGCCCACACGGGCCTGCGCTGCGTCCATGCGTGCCAGCAACACCGGATCGACAAGATTGACGGCGCGCACAAGGTCTGCGAGCGAGCGCATGTCCATCTTGTGCATCACCCGCGCCCGATGATTCTCGACCGTCCGCTGGCTGATCTTCAGGCGCGCGGCGATCTCCTTGTTAGCCAGCCCGGATGCGACCATTGCGAGAATCTCCCGCTCGCGCGGGGTCAAGCGCTCCATCCGCTTGAGCACCAGAGCACGTTCCGCTTCGACCTCGGCGGACGCCCGCGACTGGCGTAGCGCCCGGTGCACGGCCTCCACGAGCATGCGTTCGTTGACGGGCTTTTGCAAAAAGTCGACAGCCCCATCGCGCATGGCCTGAACAGCGAGGCCCACTTCGCCGCGCCCGGAAACGATTATGGCTGGAATTTCAATGGCCTCGCTCTTCAATCGCTGCTGAAGCTGCAGCCCGTTCATCCCGGGAAGGCCGATGTCGATTAGGATGCAGCCGCTGCGCTCGCGCTTGTGCTTGGCCAAAAATTCTGCAGCGGTCGCGTAGGTACGGGCGTGAAAGCCTCTGCTCTCGAGAACCTGCGCCAAAGCCTCACGCAGCCGCTCTTCATCTTCGACGATGAAGACGTTCGCCCTTCCGTCGTCCGTTGCCTCTTGACCCTCCGCCGCGGCGGCCGCCGGCAAAGCCGTCCCATCCATCGCCATCGCGGGCGTACCGCCGTCGTTTCCGGCCGCAATGAGGGCACGAACGCGGGTGAGAAGATCATCCGCCTTTACCGGTTTTTGAAGCCACTCAAGGCCATCGCTGGTGTGACGCTCGAGCTTCTCGCGCGATCCCTCGCCGGTGAGAATGAGCCCGGCGGCGTGCCCGTTTCGGCCGCGAATCCGCTCTGCCGCATCGATGCCGCTGAGCACCCCGGGCAGGTTATGATCGGCAATGACAAGCGCCGGCGCTTCGTTACCGGTCTCGACCAGATGAACCGCCTCCTCGCCGGTCGCGGCGGCTCTGACCGTGTAGCCGTTGCCGACAAGCAGCATCACCAGCGACTCGCGCACAGCCGGATCGTCTTCGATGAGAACGATCATGGGCGGCCGCTGCGCCACGACCGCAGCCTGCTGCGGCGGCGCCGGCGAAATAGCCGTTGTGCCTGAACCGACAGGCACCTCGACGAAGAACATCGAACCTCTGCCTTGCGTCGATTTCACGCCAACGCGGTGGTCGAGAATGTCCGCGAGGCTGCGGACCAGCGCGAGACCCAGCCCAAGCCCGCGCTCGCGCACGGCGCCGGCGGTTCGACCGCGGTAGAATTGCTCGAAGATGAGATCCTGTTCAGACTCCTCGATACCGGGGCCCGTGTCCCAGACCTCGATGCGGATTATCGCGCCGCGACGACGGCAGCCGACGAGGATCTTGCCGCTCTCGGTGTACTTTACAGCGTTGGCGACGAAGTTCTCGACCAGGCGCTCCAGCAGCCGCTGGTCGCTGCGGACGATCTCGCTGCAAGCGCATGCCTTGAGAGTGAGCCTCTTGCCGGCGGCCGTCGACGCCAGCTCGCTGCGCATCCGATCGAGCAGAACCTGGACCGGGAAATTACTTATCCTCGGGTCCAGGCGACCCTTCTCCAGTCCATCGACATCGAGAAGTGCGTTTAACGTATCGGTCATAACGTCAATGGCGATGCCCATCTGGCCCGCAATCCGTCCGTTGTCCTTGTTCTTTATCCGCTCGACAAGAATGCTTTGCAGCAGCGACAAGGTTTGCAGAGGCTGGCGCAGGTCGTGACTGGTCGCCGCCAGGAAGCGAGACTTGAGGGCATTCGCCTGTTCGGCCGAGTCCCTCGCGCGACGCAGTTCCTCTTCGGTCCGGCGTTGCTCGGTGATGTCCTGGATCATGATACTGACGGCCTCGACCGACCCGTCGATGTTCTTCAGCGGGTAGAAACTGTCGAGCCAGATGGTCTCGACGCCGGGTCGGCCGGCCGTTATTCCCCGAACCTCTACGCTCCGGATCGCGACTCCCGTTTCGAAGACCTGGCGCAGGTGAGGCACCAGAGCCGGCGCGATATTGGGCACGATGTCAAAAATTGTGCGACCCCTGTGAGCGGCGACCGGCGCGCCATTGATCTTGGCAACGGTCTCGTTCACCCGCAGATAATTGAAGTCCCTGTCGAGCAGGGTCAGACCGACGGGCGCGTTCTGATAAATGGTCTGCAGCTCTCGGTAACTCGACTCGACCGCCTCCTTTGCCTCGACCAGCGCCCTGTCGGCTTCCTCACGGACCCGCACCTCGATTTCAAGTAAAGCATTGGCCTCGGCAAGCTCGCGCGTGCGCGCCGCAACACGCTGCTCAAGCTGCGCCTGCTGTTCGAGGAGCTTGCGCCGCGCCGCGCGCCAGTCATCCACAACGATGGCGAACAGCAGACTCGCGGCCGCCGTTGCAATCATGAAGAACTGGAGATCGAGCGGCCGTGTCATGAGCTCGATGGCCTGAAGCATGGCCAGCGAGCCGAGGGTCACGACCAGCGCCGTAGCCGAGCTCCCGCGCGGACCCATGGCGTAGCCGGCGTACAGGGCCGGCAGGAAAAGGACGAAGAGCCACGTGTAACCGGTACCGAGGGCGCCGGCAACGGCGACCGCCAGCGCCAGAACCGTTGCCGCAAGAACACCGAGAAGGGCGCGAACCTTGACCGGATCCAACGCCGCCCGTACCGGCCCAGCGGCGCCGCCGGCCCAACGCCGGACCGGATCGAGCGCGAAGACGGCAACGGGCGTAACGATGGTGAGAGCAGCCAGATCGCCGATCCACCACGACAGGATCGATCCGCTCAGGTCGCTCCACGGCCCGTTGTCGACCAGGCTCAGGAGCATCGAGCCGGGAACGGCCACCGCGGTGGCGGCGCAACATGCAGCGGCAAGGAATATGCAGGCGTTACGGGCGGAATGAAACGGAACCGCGCCGGCATGATGGCGAACCGCCGCCGCCGCGCCCCCGTACCCGACGCAGACAATAACCATCATCCCGAACCAATAGGCGGGACGATCGGGCAGGATGAGCGCCATGATAAGGAGCTGAGGCACCGCGACCGCGAGGAGGTGACGGTTACCGAAGACCAGCAGGAGGCCGAAGGAGATCCCGGCCGGCGGCCACCATATGCTGATGCGCGGGGCGACCTCGAACGGGATCGCGAGCCGCCAGGCGCCGAGCCACAACAGCCAGTAGCCGACGACGACAACGGCGTGGCGGACGAACAGCGAGCCACGTCGGCCTTCCGTCACCGCCGCGTCTCGCCGTGGCTGTCCATCGACTTCGCCAGCGTTGCCATATGCCAGGGACTGTAGGAGCATGGACCGACTTCGTCCACCCCGCAACGGAGCCTTGCCGCAAGCCTCGCTCCGGTTGCGCGGCCGTATCCGTGCCGGGTTCGCAACTGGAGGAGCCAGTGGATAGCATACTGTTTTTGCGGCGTCAGGCGGCGTTAGCGCTGATCCTTATCCTCGGCGTCACTCTGCCGCCAGCGACCTCAGGCGCTGCGGCCGACGGTGCAGAAGACCTGGCGCGCTTGTTGGCCGGCGCAAACGCCACTCTCACCGCGTTCTTGGGCGAAGGCGAACCCGCCGACACGGTACGAAACGCGCTGCGTCAGGCGCATGGCCTGCTGATCTTCACTAACGAGGGCATCGACGAGGACGCGGACGGGGGGATCGGCGGCTGGCGAGGCCTTCTCTTCGGTCGCGACACCGGTGGATCGTGGACCGGCCCGGCCGTCTACACTGTTATTTCCGGCACGTTCGGCCGTTCGCCGACCGATCAGGTGAGTCAGGCGATGTTCATCGCGCTGACGGATGTCGAGCGCCTCATTGCCCAGCGCATCCGGCTCGGCGGCTCGGGCATCTCGGTTGCCAGGCTCGCTCCCGGGCCGCTGCCGGCTGCGGATCTTGCCGCGGTCACCAACGCGGCCAAAGCCAATGAGGATCCGCCGCAAGCATTTGAGGGCACGGTGCTGGCGCCGGACCAGTACGCGACCAATACGCTTTATGGCGAGTCGATCACCATCCGCGAGGCCGTCGCGTCTACGGCGGATATCGGCGACGATGTCGTTAACCTTCGCCTCCGCCTCGACGCCGAGACGACAGCGCCCTGACACGAGAATGATCCTTTATCGCCCGTGCGCGCGTATGGATATCGCTGAGCTGCGTCTGCCCTTGCGGACAGTGTCCGGACGGGCCACCTCGCCGATCGTTGGGATACAAACAAAGGGAGGACGACAATGTTCGATGCACGGGATCTTCTGGGCCGGATTATGCAGTCGGGGATGACGACGGACAAAACGAACGACCGTCTCGGTCATGCGATGGGATCCGACGGCCTTGCCGCCGGCGACGGTTCGATCGCGCAGATTTTCAAGGATCTGATGGCGCAAAGCCGGGGCGGCCTGGGCAACGTCACCGGTACGGCGGAAAAATGGCTTGGCACGGCTGGCCGGCAGGTGCAAAGCGGCAACCCTTTGGCCATCGGCGGGCTGGCAGCGCTTGCCGGCTCGGTTCTCGGCGGCGGCCGGGGCGCAATGAGGGGCGCGGTCGGCGGCGGTGTTCTTGCCGTACTCGGCAGCCTGGCGATGCAGGCACTGAGGTCTCGCGGCCAGAGCGCCGATACGGCGACTTCGGAGGACGCTCCCGCGCAGGCGCCCATCGGTTTGCGCGAGCCGCAGAGCCCGGCCGAAGAGGCTCAGCTTCAGGACACGGCCAGGCTGGCGGTGAAGGCGATGATCAACGCCGCGAAGGCCGACGGCGAGATCGACGGCGCCGAGATCAGCCGGATTCTCGGTAAGCTGAAAGAGGACGGCGAAGACGAGGAAGCCCAGGCCTTCGTCATCGAAGAGATGCAAAAACCGCTTGATCTCGACGCGCTGGTCCGCGAGGTGCCGAACCGCGAGGTCGCGGTCCAGGTCTACGGCGCCTCGCTCCTGGCCATCACCGTCGACACCGACGCCGAGCGCGACTACCTCAAGCGGCTGGCCGAGCGCCTCGCTCTCGACGACGCCACGGTTCTAAAGGTGCACGAGACGCTCGGCGTCGGCGCCTGAACCAAGTGCCGGATGTCTTATTCATGCGGAGCGGCGCGGCGTGCGAGTCTGGGAGGACCGATGATCGAGAAACGGAAGCTTGGGAAAAACGGCCTGTCTGTATCGGCCATCGGCCTCGGCTGCATGGGCATGTCGGAGTTCTACGGCGTCGGCGATGACGTGGAGTCGACGGCGACCATCCATCGGGCGCTGGAACTCGGCGTCACCTTCCTCGACACCGCCGACATGTATGGCGTCGGCCGCAACGAGGAGCTGGTCGGCCGCGCCATCGCCGGGCGGCGCGACCACGTCTTCCTGGCGACGAAGTTCGGCAATGTCCGCGGCGCCGACGGAAGCTTCGGTGGCGTGAACGGCAAGCCAGCATACGTCCGCCGGGCCTGCGAGGCGAGCCTGCGACGGCTCGGCGTCGACAGCATCGATCTCTACTACCAACACCGCGTCGACCCGGAAACGCCGATCGAGGAGACGGTCGGCGCCATGGCCGATCTCGTGCGCGAGGGGAAGGTCCGCTCCCTCGGCCTCTCCGAGGCAGCGCCGCAAACGATCCGGCGCGCGCACGCAGTTCATCCGATCACAGCGTTGCAGACCGAGTACTCGCTGTGGAGCCGCGATGTCGAGGCCGAGATCCTGCCTGTCTGCCGCGAGCTCGGCATCGGCTTCGTGCCGTACTCGCCGCTGGGCCGGGGCTTCCTCACCGGGCAGATCAGGCGGCCCGAGGATCTGGCCGAGGACGACTTCCGCCGCCGCTCCCCCGGTTCCAGGGCGAGAACTTCCAGCGCAACCTCGATCTCGTCACCAGCATCCAGAAGCTGGCGCACTCGAAGGGCTGCACGCCGGCCCAGCTCGCGCTCGCCTGGGTGCTCGCCCAGGGCGACGACATCGTGCCCATTCCGGGCACCAGGCGCGTGCGCAACCTGGAGGACAATGCCGGCGCATTGTCGGTGTCGCTGACAAAGGACGAGCTCACTGCCATCGACGAGCTGATGCCGCACGGCGCCGCTGCCGGTGCACGTTACGAGCCGGTGGGCATGTCGCGGCTGAACCTCTGAGCGCCACCGCCCGCGCTTGCGGAGCGCCATAGTCCCGGCGACGCGCGCGCGGACGAAAAAGCTCGATACAAAGATGTGCCGTTAATACTTCTATTACCGAGCGCCGGTGGCTCGATTACGGGATCGCGAATGCGTCTGACGGCCTACACGGACTTCGCATTGCGGGTGTTGATGTACCTTGGCCTGCGCGGTGACGGCATCGCCACCATCCAGGAGATCGCCGAGCAGTACGGAATCTCCAAAAATCACCTGATGAAACTGGCCCATGAACTGGGCCGGTTGGGCTACATCGAGACCATCCGCGGAAAGAACGGCGGGCTCCGGCTCGGCCGGCGCCCCGAGGACATTACGGTCGGCGCCATCGTTCGCGACCTGGAGCCGGACATGGCGCTCGTCGAGTGTTTCCAGAGCGCCGGCGTCCACTGCCGGATCGCGAAGGGGTGCCTTCTGAAGAGCGTGCTCACGGAAGCGCTGGACGACTTTCTTGAGACCCTGGATCGATACACCCTCGCCGACCTGCTGGCTCCGGCGGAGGACTTGTCCGCGGCATTTCCCAGGCGCGTCGGAGCATGAACTGATCGACCGCAACAGCGGATAAGGGGGCGATGCGCGCCTGGACTGCGCACCGCCCGGATCCGTTGCCTATTCCGCGGCCATCGGCGATTCACCCTCCCGGCCCTTGGTCATCGGAACGCGGCCAAGGCTGCCGAGCCACAGCTTGAAGACGAACAGGGCAATCATCAGCGCGCCCAGCCCGAAGACGATATCGCCCGGCACCCGCATCCAGACCAGGGTGCGGACCAGCGGCGAGTGCACCACCTCGACCGAGCGCGCGTACCAGAGCCCTTCCGAGACAGCCGCCCAGCCCTGGATGGCCCCGATCGGCAGCAGGGACAGGAACAGCATCATCGTCAGGCCGATGTTCAGGCCCCAGAAGCCCCACTTCAGCAGCCTGTCGTCCCAGGCTGCGCGCACCGTGAGCCCGCGCAGGCAGAACAGCATCAAGCCGATGCCAAGCATGCCGTAGACGCCGAACAGCGCTGCGTGGGCGTGTACCGCCGTCGTGTTCAGGCCCTGGATATAATAGAGCGAGATCGGCGGGTTGATCAGGAAGCCGAAGACGCCGGCGCCGAGCATGTTCCAGAAGGCGACCGCGACGAAGAAGAGGATCGGCCAGCGGTAGGAGGAGATCCACTTGGTCGACTTGGTCACGCGGTAATTGCGGTAGCCCTCGAGCCCGAGCAGCACCAGCGGCACCACCTCCAGCGCCGAGACCACCGCGCCCCAAGCCATCACCGACGGCGGCGTGCCCGCCCAGTAGAGATGATGCAGAGTGCCCATGATGCCGCCGGACAGGAAAATGATCGTCGAGACCAGCACCGCCGCCGACGCGATCTTCGCCCGGACGAGGCCCAGCTTCATGAACAGGAGCGCGATGACGGCGGTGGCGAAGACCTCGAAGAACCCCTCAACCCACAGGTGGACAACCCACCAGCGCCAGTACTCGATCATCGACAGAGCCGTATGCTGGCCCCAGGTCAGACCCGCGGCGTAGAACAGTGCAATGGCAACGGTCGAGACGAAGAGGGCGGCGATTAGCGGCTGGCTGTCGCTGGGCTTGCGCAGAACCGGCCACAGCGACCGACCGACCAGGAGCAGCC
This sequence comes from uncultured Alphaproteobacteria bacterium, assembly GCA_963789785.1. Classification (GTDB taxonomy): domain Bacteria; phylum Pseudomonadota; class Alphaproteobacteria; order Rhodospirillales; family Defluviicoccaceae; genus JAEULH01. The sequence continues at coordinate 52,115 of CAWBNC010000006.1, forward strand.
ACAAAAGCAGGCCGACGAACAGCAGGATCTGCCAGAACCGGCCGAGATCGACATACTCATAGCCTTGGTGGCCGAACCAGAAATTCGCATCGAGGCCGAGCTTCTGCTCGACTCCGAACCATTCGCCGGCCAGCGAACCCACTACCACGATCAGCAGCGCCCCGAACAACACGTTGACGCCAAGCGTTTGCCGCGGCGGCTCGTATCCCGAGACCGCCGGCGCGATGTAGAGCCCGGTGGCGAGCCACGCCGTCGCGATCCAGAAGATCGCGATCTGGGTGTGCCACGTCCGGGTGACAGCGTACGGCAGCCAGTCGGCGAGCGGAAAGCCGTAGAAGTGCTGGCCCTCGATGGTGTAATGCGCGGTTAGGGTGCCGAGCCCGATCTGGACCAGGAACAGCAGCATCACCACGCCGAAATACTTGCGGGTCGCCAGCATCGAGCTGGTCGGGCGCAGCGTCTCCAGCGGATCGCTGACCGGCGGCGGCGGCGCCGCTTCCTCTTCGAGCTGCGCCGCCTGATACCAGACGAGGAGACCGATGGCGCCGATCAGGGCGACGAACGAGGCGACCGACCAGACTACGGCCTCGGTCGTCGGCAGATTGCCGATGAGCGGCTCGTGCGGCCAGTTCATCGTGTAGGTCGCGGCCTCGCCGGGCCTGTTCGTCGCCGTCGCCCATGACGTCCAGAACAGGAACGTCGTCAGCCACTGCCGCCGCGATGCATCCGGAACCGGATTCTCGGGCAGGGCGTACTTCTCGCGCAAGTCCGCCTGCGCCGGCGCCGCGCCGAACAGGCCCTCGTAGAACGACTGGTTGTTGCGGATCGCGGCCGTGCGCTCGGCGGACACGGTGAGCACGCCGGTCTCGGGATCGACCCGATCGCTGCGGATCTCTTCGCTCAGGCGCTCCTTCAGCGCCGCCTGCCGTTCGCGACTTATGTCGGCAAAAGGTAGGCCGTAGTCGCGTTCGGCCCAGCGGTCGAGCATAAAGACGAGCTCACGGTGCAGCCAGTCGGCCGACCAGTCCGGCGTCAGATAGGCGCCGTGGCCCCAGATGGAGCCGAGCTGCTGCCCGCCCATCGACTGCCACACCTGGCGGCCGCGCTGGATATCATCGCGCGTGAACAGCGTCTCGCCGCTTTCGGTCACCACCGCCGAGGGCACCGGCGGCCGGTGCACGTAGATCTGCTGGCCGATAAAGCCGAGACCGGCGAACGAGACGACGACGACGATCGTGAGCACGATCCAGAGACGTCGGATATTATGCACCGCAAAGCCTCCCTGGGCTGACGGCGACAGCCTTGGCTGTCGCGTTTTGACCGGCTTCGCCGGGTGGCAGCACGATTTGAACCTGCCCCCACCACGGCAATAGATGTATAACGAGTACATCTTTTCACCGCAACGGCAAGATACTTTCGCGCGCGCGTTGCCGGTGGCGTTACCCAGGAGCTTTCTCTTCTCAGCGGATCTAGTCTATGCCCATCACCCGCCACTGCGCGCGCGGAGCGTGGATGCCGCATTCGGTCTTGCCCTGGCCGCGCCAGCGCCCGGCGCGCACGTCCTCGTCGGGCGCGACCCGGTCGGTGCACGGCATGCAGCCGATGGAGAGAAAGCCGTCGGCCTCAAGCGGATGGCGCGGCAGGTCGTGGGCCGCGAAGTAGGCGTCGATCTCCGCCTTGCCCCAGGTCGCCAGCGGATTGATGCGGATCTTGCCGTCGATGGCCTCGACCAGCGGCAGCTCGGCGCGACCGTCGCCGTGGAAGCGCTTGCGCCCCGAGATCGAGGCAGCGAACGGCTCCAGCGCCCGGTGCAGCGGCTCGACCTTGCGCACGTAGCAGCACATGTCGGGATTGCCGTACCACAGCACATCCTCGGGATCGATCCGGGCCAGGCGCTCGGGATCGGGCGCGACCGAGCGCACGTCGAGCAGGCCGAGCCGGGCGACAAGCCCGTCGCGGTAGCGCAGCGTCTCGCCGAACAGCTTGCCGGTGTTGAGGAAAATCACCGGCGTCGCCGGATCGGTGGCCGCGACCATGTGAAGCAGGACCGCCGCTTCCGCGCCGAACGAAGAGACCAGCGCGATCTCGCCGGCGAACTCATCGGCGATCATAGCTGCGAGCAGGTCGCTCGCCGAGGCCTGGGCGTAGCGCTCGCAGAGGGCGTCGGCGAAAACGGCGAGATCCGCATCCGCGTCCGGTTCGTCTTGTCTCAGGTTCACCCGCGCCGCGGCGGCGCCGGACACGCTCATTCCGCCGCCCTCCGGAGCTGGCGTAACGCCGTCGCCGGCGTCCGTCCGTCGCCGGTCCGCTGGTAGAACACCGAGAACGAGGCGAGCGCGGCTGCGAACGCTTCGGCCTCGGCCGCATCGGCGACCTCGTAGGCATCGAAGCCGCAGCGATGCATGAACAGGAACTGGTCGCGAAAGACATTGCCGACCGCCCGGAGCTCTCCGCTGAAGCCGTAACGCTCGCGCAGCAGCCTGGCCAAGGAAAAGCCGCGACCGTCGCGGAAGGTCGGAAAGGCGATGGCGATCAGGGCCAGATGCCCGACATCGTCGGCGAGTGCCGCGGCCGGCTCGTTGCTTGCGAGGCGCACGCCGACGAGGCGCGCCGCGGCCAAGCAGCGCCGCCCGCTCCGCCTGCCAGCGCGCGAGCGAGACGATGACCGGCCGGCGATCGGGCAGCGGGTGCGTCGTCGGCGAGCGTCGATCCAGTCGTCGGCGACGATGGCGCCGTTCCTAATGAGCGGCATAGAGGCTCTCCTTGAAGGGCGCCGCGCCAAGCCGGCGGTAAGTGTCGAGAAAGCGTTCGCCGGGCGCGCGGACATCGACATAGGTGTTGACGAGGGTTTCGACCGCGTCGACGACCTGATCCGACGGGAAGGCCGGGCCGATGATCGAGCCGATGGCGGCCATCTGGGTTGCGTCGCCGCCGAGCGTGATCTGGTAGAATTCCTCGCCCTTTTTGTCGACGCCGAGGATGCCGATGTGGCCGACATGATGATGGCCGCAGGCGTTGATGCAGCCGGAGATCTTGATCTTCAGCTCGGCGAGGTCGTGGATCCGCGCGAGGTCGTTGAAGCGCCGGGTGATCGCCTGCGCGATGGGGATCGACCGCGCGTTGGCGAGGCTGCAGTAGTCGAGGCCGGGACAGGCGATGATGTCGGTGACATGGCCGATGTTCGCCGTCGCCAGCCCAAGGGGTACGAGCGACTGCCATAACGCGTAGAGCTCCCCGGCCTTGACGTTCGGCAGGACCAGGTTCTGCTCGTGGGTCACCCGGATCTCGCCGAGGCTGTAGCGATCGGCAAGATCGGCGACCGCGTCCATCTGCTCGCCGTCGCGTCGCCCGGCGGCTCGCCCTCGGCCTTCAGCGACAGATTGACGATGGCGTAGCCCGGCTGCTTGTGGGCGACGAGATTGGCCCGGACCCAGGCGGCGAACGCCGGGTCGGCGCGCACCTGCACATCGAGCGCCGGCGTCTCCGCCGGCAGCCGCTCATAGGCCGGCGGCGCGGAAGTAGGCGAGGATGCGCTCGCGCTCGCCTTCGGGCAGCTCGACCGGACCGCCCGCAAGGTGCGCCCACTCCTCCTCGACCATGGCCGTAAAGGCTTCAGCGCCAACCTCATGGACGAGGATCTTGATCCGAGCTTTGAACAGGTTGTCGCGCCGGCCGAGCAGATTGTAGACCCGGAGGATCGCCTCGAGGTACGAAAGCAGGTGCGCCTTCGGCAGGAACGGCCGGATGGTCTTGGCGATCATCGGCGTCCGCCCCTGACCGCCGCCTACGAGTACGGCGAACCCGACCGCGCCATCATCGGCGCGCACGAGCTGCAGGCCAATGTCGTGAAAGGCGATGGCCGCGCGATCTTCCGCCGCGCCGGTCACCGCGATCTTGAACTTGCGCGGCAGGAACGAGAACTCCGGGTGCAGGCTCGACCACTGGCGGATGATCTCGGCGTAGATCCGCGGATCCTCGATCTCGTCCGCCGCGACCCCGGCGAACGGGTCGGCGGTGACGTTGCGGATGCAGTTGCCGCTGGTCTGGATGGCGTGCATCTCGACCTCGGCCAGCTCCATCAGGATGTCGGGCACGTCCTTCAGCGCCGGCCAGTTGTACTGGATGTTCTGCCGCGTGGTGAAATGGCCGTAGCCGCGGTCGTAGGTCCGGGCGATGTGCGCCAGCTTGCGCATCTGCCGCGATGACAGGGTGCCGTAGGGGATCGCGACCCGGAGCATGTAGGCATGAAGCTGGAGATAAAGCCCGTTCATCAGCCGGTGCGGCTTGAACTCGTCCTCGCTCAGCGCGCCGGAGAGCCGGCGGGCGGTCTGCTCGCGGAACTGTTCCACCCGCTGGGCGACAAAGGCATGGTCGAATTCGTCGTAGCGATACATGATGCGACGGCTTCCTACTTGGCGAATTGGGGATGGATTGACGGGCCGAAAGCGCGGATGCGCTCGCGGTAGCGTCGCGGCACGGGACCTGGCCCGGGGCCCAGGACGGGGCCTGCGGGCTCCCCCTCGCCAACGAAATCGACATCGATGAGATACGGCTCGACGACCTCGCCGGCGGTGCTGGCGGCCTCGGCGATCAGCGCCTTGCCATTGGCCCTGGCGACCACGCGGGCGCGGGCGATGCGCTCGCTCCAGCCGCCGTCGGGACCGAAAAAGACCACCTTCCCGTCGCTGAGGCGGTTGGCGGTCACGAACCTGATCGGCCATGGCCGTTCCTTTCGCGGCGCTCATCTAGACGCCCACGGCCTGAAGAAGCGCCGGCGCGACCGAGGCGTCGGACCAGGCGTCGGCGTGGCGGACGACCTCGCCGATGACGAACAGCGTCGGCCCGGCCCGCTCCCCGCCGTCGCCGTCGGCGGCGACGAGAGCGCCCAAGCGCGCCAGCGGCGCGGTCTCGACCCGCTGGTCCGCGAGCGTGCCGTTGACGATCATCGCCGCCGGCGTCGCCGGATCCATGCCGGCCGCCATCAGCCGCCCGGCGATGCGACCGGCGGCAGCCCGCCCCATGTAGACGACGATCGTCTGCCGGCCCCGCGCCAGTGCGGCCCAGTCGACTTCGGGCTCCCCGTCCCGACCCTGGCCGGTGACGAAAGTCAGCGCCTGGACTTGATCGCGGTGGGTGAGCGGAATGCCGGCGACCGCCGCGCACCCGGTTGCCGCGGTGATGCCGGGGACGATGCTGACGTGGACACCGTGGCGCCGGAGGTACTCCGCCTCCTCGCCGCCGCGCCCGAAGATGAACGGATCGCCGCCCTTGAGCCGGACGACGCGACGCCCCGCCCGGGCCTCGCGCAGCAGGATCGCGTTGATCCGGTCCTGGCTCATCGCCGCGCTGCCGGGGCGCTTGCCGACGTCGATCCGCTCGGCGTCGCGCCGCGCCCGGTCGAGCACATCGGGTCCGATCAGCCGGTCATGGACGATCACGTCGGCCTCTTCGAGCAGCCGGACCGCGCGCAGGGTCAAGAGATCGGCGTCGCCGGGACCGGCGCCGACCAGCGCGACGCTGCCGGCGCGCTCGTCCTGCGCCGGCCGGCGATTGACCGCATCGAGCATTTTCTCGCGCGCCCAGCGCTCATCGCCGGCGAGCACCGCAGCGGCAATGGGTCCGGCAAAGAAGCGCTCCCAGAAACGGCGGCGACCGGTCTCGTCGCCGTGCGTTGCCTTGACCGCGCCGCGAAAGCCGTCGGCGAAACGCGCCAGCCGGCCGAGGTTGGCCGGGAGCAGCGCCTCGATGCGGGCGCGGATGGCGCGGGCCAGAACCGGCGCGGCCCCGCCCGTCGAAATGGCCACTGTCACCGGATCGCGACGAACCACGGCCGGCATGATGAAGGTGCTGAGCTGCGGCGCATCGACGACATTGACGGGCATCCCCCGCGCCTGCGCCGTCGCGGAAACGGCGGCATCGACGGCGGCGATCCCGCTGGCCGCGATCACCAGCGTCTGGCCGTCGAGATCCTCCGCGGCGAACGGTCTTGGCCCGGTGGTGCACCGGCCCCCGATCGATCAGCGCCTTCATCTCACGGTCGAGCACGGGCGCGACCACCGTCACCGCCGCACCGGCGTCGCCCAGCAACCGCACCTTGCGCGCCGCAATCGCGCCGCCGCCGACCACAAGCGCCGCACGGCTTTTCAGCGCAAAGAAGGCCGGAAAATGTTCCATCTCAAGATCCCTCGCCCGCCGTCGGTGTCCGCAACGCCGGATCGTATACTACACTAAACGATATACATATCCTGAAGTCAGAACTGTACCCCAATGTACAATAATCTCAAATTACAAAAGTCAAGTGTTTGAGGGAGCGTCGCTGGGCGGATTGGCCGGCGATGGCAGTGCCGCTCAGGCGCGCGCGGGCGCGGCGTCCTCGACCAGAAGCTGCAGGCGGCGGTTTCCCCGCCAGCTCTTGTGCTGCAGCCGCCCGGCGATGTGGAAGGCGGCGCCGGCATGATTGGCGAGGGCCTCGCCCAGCGCCGTCCCGCGGCTGCGGAAGGCCATGGCTTCGAGGCGCGCGCCTTCCGGATCGGCGAGGGTCAGGCGGAGGTGGCCCTGGCCGATTTCGCGAGCGGCGACGATGCGCGCGGCGGACACGGCGAAACGCGGTTCGGGATTGTCGCTCCCGAACGGCCACAGGCGCTCGAGCCCGGCGCAAAGCAGCGGCAGGCCGCCGACCAAGCCCGACCGTTCCGTCGAGATACAACGGCGGCATGGCGCCGCCCTCATCGCTGGCCAGGCGCTCGCCAAGGAAGGCGGCGAAGGCGTCGAGCTGCGTCCGCGCCACGGTGAACCCGGCCGCCATCGGATGACCGCCGCCCTTGATGAGCAGGCCGGCCTCGATCGCGGCATGCACGGCGGCGCCGAGGTCGCGACCCGGAAGCGACCGCCCGGAACCGACACCAATCTCGCCGCTGAGCGAGACGACGATGGCCGGGCGCGCGAACCGCTCGGCGAGCCGGCTGGCGACAATCCCGATGACGCCGGGGTGCCAGTCCTCGCCGGAAGCCACCACCAGCGGCGGGGCCTGGCAGACGGCGCCCAGTTTCGACCCGGTCCATCGCCGCGGCAAGCACATCGGCCTCGATGCGCTGCCGCTCCTTGTTGAACTCGTTGAGCTGGACGGCGAGCGCCCGCGCTTCGGCCTCGTCGTCGGTCGCGAGCAGGCGCGACCCCATTCCGGCCTCGCCGACCCGGCCGCCGGCGTTGATCCGCGGCCCGAACATGAAGCCGAGCTCGAACGGGCCCGGCGCATGGCCGAGATCGATAAGATCGGCCAGCGTCCGGATTCCGGCGTTGCCCCGCCGGGCCATGATTTTCAGGCCCTGCATGACGAAGGCGCGGTTGACACCGCGCAGCGGAACCATGTCGCAAACGGTGCCCAGCGCGACCAGATCGAGCCACTGGCGCAGATCGGGCTCGGCGCGGTCGCGGAAAAAGCCCTGCTCGCGCAGCCGCCGATTGACCTCGACGATCAGTAGGAAGGCGACGCCGACCGCGGCGAGATGACCCTGCCCCGAGGCATCGTCCGGGCGGTTCGGGTTGATCACCGCGACGGCTTCCGGAAGGCTCCCGGCGACCTCGTGGTGATCGACGACAACGACGTCGAGTTCCGGACGCCGCGCCTTCGGCGAGGGCCGCGTGCGCGGAGGTGCCGCAGTCGACGGTGATGACCAGGCGGTGTCCCGTTGCGGCCAGCCGGCGCAACGCCGGCGTGTTCGGTCCGTAGCCTTCGCGGATCCGATCGGGGATGTGGACGGTCACGTCGGCGCCGAGGCTGCGGAAAAATCGGACGAGAAGGGCGCTGGAGGTCGCGCCGTCAACGTCGTAGTCGCCGAAAACGGCGATCGGCTCATTGTGAATGACGGCCGCCGCCACCCGTTCGGATGCCGCGATCATGTCGCACAGCAGGCGCGGGTCGGGCAGCAGCCGGCGCAGCGTGGGGGTGCAGAAGTCGGCGGCCATGGCCGTATCGACGCCGCGCGCCGCCAGAACCCGAGCGATCATGTCCGGAACCTGCAGCGCCCGAGCCAGTGCGGCGGACAAGCGTTCGTCGGCCGGGCGGAGAAGCCAGCGTTTGCCGCACAGAGAGCGGTCGACGCCAAGGATGCTGGCCTGCGGCGCGCCGACATCGAGAGCCGTGGCGGCGAACGGCATCAACGGACCGGGCCCGACGAGGATTTCTGCATGACGCTATATATAGCGCGGAATCTCGGCTGCGTCACAACATCTTTCGGAGATCGTCGGCCCCGGCTAAGGGACGGCGCGCTCAGAACGGCTCGATCCGGATCATCCGCGGCTCTTCGACGCAGGTCTTCAGGGCCATGATTTCCCGCAACGAGCGCACGACCGCGCTCTCCTCGGCCTCGTGGGTGATCATGACCACCGGCACGGCGTCGCCGGGCGCCCTGGCGCGCTGGAGGACGGCCTCCATGGAGACGCGGTTGTCGCGGAGAATGGCGGCGATATCGGCGAACACGCCCGGCTTGTCCAGAACCATCAAGCCGGACATAGCAGGCGCCGCGGCGGCCGCCCATGGCGACGGCCGGGATGTCCGCCAGCGCCGCGACCGGCACGCCGAAGGCAGGGCTCGTCCGCCCGGCGGCGATATCGGCAAGATCGGCGACCACGGCGGAAGCGGTCGGCCGTTCTCCGGCGCCGCGACCCTCCTGGACGATCGTATCGACGAAGTCGCCGTGGGCGACGACAGCGTTGAAGACGCCGTTGACGTGGGCGATCGGCGCGCTCGATGGCACCATGCACGGATGCACCCGCCGTTCGACGCCGCGTTCGGTCAACGCAGCGATGCCGAGCAGCTTGATCCGGTAGCCGAGCTCCTCGGCGAAGGCGATGTCCACGGGTGAGACGTGGCGAATGCCTTCGACATGTACGGCGGCAAAGTCGAGTTTGCAGCCGAAGGCGACGGTGGCGAGGATCGCCAGCTTGTGCGCGGTATCGTCGCCATCGACGTCGAAGCTCGGATCGGCCTCGGCATATCCCAGCACCTGCGCCTCGGAGAGAACGTCTTCGAACTCGCGGCCGCCCTCGCCCATCGCCGAGAGAATGAAGTTGCAGGTGCCGTTGAGAATGCCGTAGACGCGATTGCACCGGTTGCCGGCCAGGCCTTCCTTCAGCGTCTTGATGATCGGGATGCCACCGGCGACCGCGGCCTCGAACGCCAGCGTTACGCCCGCCGCTTCCGCCGAGCGCGCCAGCGCCTCGCCGTGATGGGCGAGCAGCGCCTTGTTGGCGGTGACGAGGTGGCGACCGGCGGCGAGCGCGGCTTCGCAGACGCGCCTGGCCGGACCTTCGGAGCCGCCGATCAGTTCGACGACGACGTCGGCCGGCGCTTCGCTCGCCATCGCGATCCCATCGTCGTACCACCGGTAGGCTTCGACCGGAAATCCGCGGTCGCGCCGATCGGGATCGGCGACGGCGACGATGTCGATGGCGCGGCCGCAGCGCCGCTCCAAAAGCGCTGCGTTGCGCTGAAGCAGCTTGACCGTGCCGCTGCCGACCGTGCCGAGACCGGCGACGGCCACGCGTAGGGGTTCGCTCATTGCTCTGTCCGCCGCGCTTGGAGCGCGTTGTTGCGGGCGGCTACTCCGCCGCCGCCGTTGCTTTTTCTTCGCTGCGCTCGATGACGTTGTGATAGCGGGCGAGGAAGGACCTGATATTGCGCAAGGCCTGGCGGGTTCGCTGCTGGTTTTCGACCAGCGCAAAGCGCACATGGCCATCGCCGTGCTCGCCGAAGCCGATGCCGGGCGAAACGGCGACCTTCGCCTCCTGGAGCACCATCTTGGCGAACTCGAGCGAGCCGAGGTGGGCGAAGGGCGTCGGGATCGGTGCCCACGCGAACATGGTCGCCGGCGGCGCCGGAACGTCCCAGCCGGCATGGCGGAGACCCGTGATGAGAACATCGCGGCGCGCCCGGTAGTGCTCCCGTGTCTCGACGACGCAAGACTGGTCGCCGTTGAGGGCGGCGGACGCCGCGACCTGAATTGGCGTGAACGCGCCATAGTCGACGTAGGACTTGACCCGCGCCAGTGCCCCGATGAGACGCTGGTTGCCGCAGGCAAAGCCGATCCGCCAGCCGGGCATGGAATAGGTCTTGCTCATCGAGGTGAACTCGACGGCGATATCCCGCGCACCCGGAACCTCCAGGATCGACGGCGGCGGCGGGCAGTCGAAGTAGATTTCGGCGTAGGCAAGATCGGAGAGAATGTAGATCTCGTTGCGGCGGCAGAATTCGCACGACTTCCGCATAGAAATCGAGGCTCGCGAGCTCTCCGGTGGGATTGTTGGGGTAGTTGAGGACAACGGCAGTCGGCCTCGGCACGCTGTGCTTGACCGCACGCTCGAGAGCGGCGAGGAACGCCTCGTCCGGACGCACCGGGATGTTGCGCACGGCAGCGCCGGCGATGATGAAGCCGAACTGGTGGATCGGGTAGCTCGGGTTCGGCACGAGAATGACATCGCCGGGCCCGGTGATCGCCGAAGCGAGGTTGGCCAGCCCCTCCTTGGAGCCGATCGTCACCACCGCCTCGCTGTCCGGGTCGATGTCGACGTTGAAACGGCGGGCGTAGTAGGCCGAGATCGCCCGGCGCAGCCCCTTGATCCCGCGCGACTCGGAGTAGCGGTGGGTGCGCGGGTCGCGGACCGTCTCGCTCAGCTTGTCGACGATGTGCGGCGGGGTCGGGAAGTCCGGGTTGCCCATGCCGAAGTCGATGATGTCGTCGCCGGCGGCGCGGGCGCGCGCCTTCATCGCGTTGACCTCGGCGAAGACATACGGCGGCAGCCGGCGAATGGCGTGGAATTCCTGGCTCATCGCGATGATTTCCTGCAGCCGCCGCGGCGCCGGATTATTCGCGGCGCAGGCAGGCGACGCCGACAGCTTCGCTTATTCGCAGGCCCTGTTCAATAGGCGAGGTAGACCTCGACGCGGCGATTGCCCGCCTCTCCGGAGGGCATGACCTCGGCGTAAAGCGGCTGCGTGTCGCCCTTCGCGGCGACGGCGATCTGCGACCGGGAGACGCCGAACGCGGCAAGGGCGCGGGCGGCGGCCTCGGCGCGCCGACGCGAGACCCCCATGTTGGTCCGCCTCTGCGCCAGCGTGTTGCCGGCGTGGGTTCGTCCACTGGCGTGACCGACAAGCGTCACCGCGCGGTTGTCGATCTTCTGGATGCGGGCGACTTCGCGCAAGATCTGCCGCTCGTCTTCCCCGACATCGACCGCACCGTCAGCGAACAGAAGGGTCGCGATCATGTCACCGGTCGGCGTCGCATCGGCTTCAACCGGATCGGCGGAATCATCGGCCGCCGTTACTGCTTCCGGCCGCTCGCTCGTCCAGGCGCCGGGATCGGACGGCAGGGCGGCGAAGACAAAGCGGCCGCGGTCAGCCTCTTCGGCCACCACTTCGACCCCTGCGTTTGAGACGATCACGGTCGCGAACGCGTCGGCGCCGGTCGCGAACATCGGATCGTCGAGCGCGCGGCTATCGCTGTCGTATCCGGGCGCGAGCGTTGCGGACGCAACACCGACGTCGGCGTCCCACGGCAGCGGCGCCTCTGCCGCAGCGACGGGCGGCGGCGCGTAGGCAGGCATGGGCTCGGCCGACCGGGCAAAGATCGGCTCGGCGACCGTCAGAGGCGCTTCGGCATTGCGGAGCACCTCGCGCGCCGAGCGGGCGCCGTAGAAAGGCGCGGCCGGCGGCGGCGGTGCGGACCGCGCGACGGTCTGCGGCGAGCCATAGGGCGCGCTTGGAGCCGGATCCGTCGCCTCGGGGCGGCGACCGGAGAAGGGCGGCGTCACGGGCCGGACCCGCATGGCGGTGCGGATCGGGTTGGCGCTACCCGGCATCGCCAACACGTTCGCCGCGTCTACGGGCGCGGGCAGAGGGGCTGACGCATTGTCCTGACCCGCACCGCTCTGGCGAGAAAACGGCGCGGCGGTCGCGCTCATGCGGGCGATCATCGACGGAATGAAGGCATCGTCGGTCGGCGTCGGTGCGGCTGCGGTTTTCCCAAGCTCGGCGCCTGCCAGCGGCCCTGTCTCCGCTTGGAGACCGGCGCGAATGCCGGCCAGGGCGGATCCGGCGGGCCGCTGCTCTTGCATCGTCGGCGGCGCCAGATTCGGCGGCACGGCAAAGGCGCCCGCAAACGCAGAGGCACCGGTACCGGCGCCCGGTCCGGCGGAGATCGCCGCGACATCGAGCGCGCGTGGCGGCGGCGCCTGGTGGCGCGGCCGGGCGTCGGCGCAGGCGCCGACCGTGACGAGCGTCACCATACCCAGTACTACGGCGCGACACACGGTGTATCTCGATCTACTCGCGCTGTTCTTGACAGCTACTGCATCAACTACCACGCACAAGGGTCGGTTCTCCCGCTCAGGTCACGCGTCACATCAACATTGCCCGAGGGTGGTTAAGGAGCTATAAACGGCTTGACAGGCTTAGCGTCTGTAACCTCATCCTCGCGTTTGTGTGGTTGCCGGCGATCGATTGGCTCCGGAAAAGCCGGCATTTGCTCTGTGGGATCAAAAAGGATCGAGTCATGGCCAACCAACCAGGCACGGAAGTACAGCTGCCAGACACTTCCGAACTTGCTAAATCATTCTCGGAAATTGCCGAGCGCAGCCAGCGACTGTTGTCTGACTGGCTGTCCAAAAATGGGAACATGGGTCAGCAATCGATGCCGTCCGACCCGTTGAACATTGGCAGCAGTTTCCTGGAGCTTACCTCCAAGATGATGGCCGACCCGGCCAAGATGGTCGAAGCGCAGATGTCGCTTTGGCAGGACTACATGTCGCTGTGGCAGCACACCGCCAGCCGGGTGATGGGCCAGGACACCAAGCCGGCCATCGAGCCCAGGCGCGACGACAAGCGCTTCAAGGACGAGGCGTGGCAGGAAAACGACGTCTTCAACTACATCAAGCAGTCGTATTTGTTGACCTCGCGCTGGATGCAGCAGAGCGTCGACAAGGTCGAAGGGATCGATCCGAAAACCAAGGAGCGGGTCGATTTCTACACGCGGCAGTTCGTCAGCGCGATGTCGCCGACCAATTTCGCCATGACCAATCCGGAGGTCATTCGCGCCACCATCGAAACCCGCGGCGAGAACCTCATCAACGGCCTGAAGAACATGCTCAAGGATCTGGAGCGCGGCAAGGGCTCGCTCAGGATCAGCCAGACCGACTACGACAAGTTCATCGTCGGCAAGAACATTGCGACGACGCCGGGCAAGGTGGTCTACCGCAACGAGATGATGGAGCTGATCCAGTACACGCCGACGACCGATCAGGTCGTTAAGCGGCCGCTGCTGTTCGTGCCGGCGTGGATCAACAAGTTCTACATCGTCGACCTGCGCGAGAAGAACTCGTGGGTCAAGTGGGCCGTCGACCAGGGCCACACGGTCTTCATGATCTCCTGGGTCAACCCCACCGAGGAACTCGCCCAGAAGTCGTTCGCCGACTACATCCTCGAGGGCCCAGTCGAGGCCCTGGATGCGATCGAAAAAGCCACCGGCGAAAAGGAAGTCAACGCCGTCGGCTACTGCATCGGCGGCACGCTGCTGGCCGCGTCCATCGCCTACATGGCCAACAAGGGCGATAATCGCATTCGCTCCGGCACGTTCTTCACCACCATGCTCGACTTTTCCGAACCGGGCGAGCTGGGCGTCTTCATCGACGAGTCGACCATCTCCTACCTGGAAGAAAAGATGGCCGAGCGCGGCTATCTCGACGCCGCGGAAATGGCGACGACCTTCAACATGTTGCGCGAGAACGATCTGATCTGGTCGTTCGTCGTCAACAACTATCTGCTCGGCAACGATCCGTTCCCGTTCGATCTGCTCTACTGGAATTCCAACTCGACGCGCATGCCCTACGCCATGCACAGCTTCTACCTGCGCAACTTCTATCAGCAGAACAAGCTGGTCGAGCCGGGCGGGATTACCCTGAACGGTGAGGCCATCGATCTGCGCAAGGTCAAGATCCCGACGTACTTCCTCTCGACCCGGGAAGACCACATTGCGCCGTGGACCTCGACGTACAAGGGCACCCAGATCTTCACTGGGCCGGTACACTTCACCCTCGCCGCCTCCGGCCATATCGCCGGGGTGATCAACCCGCCGGCGGCGAAGAAGTACTGCTTCTGGTACACCGACAAGAAGCCACCGGCCAACCCCGACGAGTGGCTGTCCCATGCCACCCAGAAGGACGGCTCGTGGTGGCCGGACTGGGACGCATGGGCGAAGAAGCAGGCGGGCGACGAGCGGGTTGCTCCGCGTGAGCCGGGTAGCGGCAAGCTGAAGGCGATCGAAGACGCCCCCGGGCCGTATGTCTCGATGAAGGCCTGATTTCGAGCCGGTGTAGACTCAGCCGGCACCACAACAAACCGAAGGCGGCGTCGCGATCATCGCGGCGCCGCTTTGCTTTGCGCCTCTGCCCGCGGTTCGGAACAAAGATGCGAGAGACAAGAAGGGATGTGCCCTCCCGGTTCTGCGCGGCCTTGAGGAGATTGGTGTAGTCCCGGGCTCACGCGGCTGACACCAGACGGCGGCCTTTCCAGGCACCAAAGCCGCGATCGAACGAACAAGGCATGAGCGTCACCTTGCCAACGCTCTGAAATCCAAGCTTCGACTCAGCCGGCGGATGATTGGCCTTCCGCCGGCATCGCGTCCTAGGGCGTCGCGATATTAAACCAGAACTCGAAGGTGTCGAGGTAGGAGACCACCTCCTCCAGCTTCGCCTGGTTGCCCGTGACCTTGACGTCGCCGGAGCCGATGGCGTCTGTCAGCTTGGTCTCGCCGAGGATGATCCCGTTCAGCGTGTCCCGCGACAGGGTCACCGTCGCGTCGGCATCGTCGGCATGGGCTCCTGCCGTGTGGTTCAACACACCGTTCTCCAGCTCGACCAGATAGGCTCCCTCGGAGCTTCCGAAATCGAAGTTGAGCTTCGCCTTCGCGTTACCGGCCTTCGGTGCGTTCAGGCGGACGCCCAGATAGTCGAAGAACAGATCGAGTGTCATCGACCGCACGGTATCGGGGCTCGCGGTATTCGGCGTCGGCAGCTGGGCCACGCCCTCGCGCAGTTCCTGGGCGCCGGTGAGGTAGAAGTTGCGCCACGGGCCCGATTCGGCCTGATAGCCGAGCTGCTCCAGCGCATCGGCCTGCAGATCCTTGGCCGCGTGATTGTTCGGGTCGGCGAACACGACGTGGTTCACGACCTCGGCCACCCAGCGGTAGTCGCCCTTAGCGAAGGATTCCCTGAGCCTTCTGCAGCACGGCGTTGGCACCGCCCATGTACTCGACGTAGCGCTTGCTGGCCTCGACCGGTGGCAGTTCGTGCAGCGTCGCCGGGTTGCCGTCGAACCAGCCGAGATAGAGCACATAGGTTGCGGCGACGTCGTGGTAGAGCGAACCGTAATACCCCCGGTTTGCCCAGAATGTGGCGAGGCTTGGCGGCAGCTCAAGCTGCTCGGCGATTTCGCGCATGGTCATCCCCTGGTTGGCCATGCGCAGGGTCTCGTCGTTAATGTAGCGGTAGAGATCGCGTTGCTTGGTCAGCAGCTCGACGATCTTGTCCTTGCCCCAGGTGGGCCAATGGTGCTGCGCAAACAGAACCTCGGCCTTGTCGCCCCACATCACTAGAGCCTGGTTGAGATACTTAGACCAAAGCAGCGGCTCGCGAATTTTGGCACCGCGCAGCGAGTAGGTGTTGTGCAGCGTGTGGGTTGCGTCCTCGGCGGCTTCGATCGCTTTTTTCTCCTCAATGTACCACAACATCTCAGCGGGCGCCTCGGACCCCGGCGCCAGGAGGAATTCGTAGGTCAGGCCGTCGATCTTTTCCTTCTGGCCGGTCTTGGTGACGAGATTGGTTGGCGGGATCAGCGTGACGGTGCCGGCGGAGGTGGTGGTGCCGAGGCCGGCGCCGACCTGGCCCTTGGGGTCGGACGGCAGGAGGTTGCCGTACATGTAGCTGGCTCGGCGGCTCATGGCGTTGCCCGCCATGACGTTCTCGGCGACCGCGGCCTCGAGAAAGCCCTCCGGGGCATAGATCTTGACCTTCCCCGAGGCCACGTCAGCCTCGTCGACGACACCCCGCACGCCGCCATAATGGTCGACGTGGCTGTGGGTGTAGATCACGGCCTTGACCGGCTTCTAGCCGCGATGCTGGTAGTAGAGGTCCATGCCGACCTTCGCCGTCTCGGCCGAGATCAGCGGGTCAACGACGGTGACGCCCTCTGCACCCTCAATGATGGTCATGTTCGACAGGTCGAGGTTGCGCACCTGGTAGATGCCATCGGTGACCTCGAACAGGCCGCTGACGTTGATCAGCTGCGACTGGCGCCAGAGGCTCGGATTGACCGTGTCCGGCGCCGCCGCGTCCTCGGTGATGAAGCCGTACTGCTGCGGGTTCCAGATCAAATTGCCGGCTTGGCCCTTGATCAGCTCGGTCGGCAGGGGCGCAATGAAGCCTTTGTGGGCGTCGTCGAAATCGGAGGTATTGTCGAACGGCAGCTCGTTCAGCAACTTGTTGTTTGCCGCCTTTGTTGCGTCAGTGGCGTCGTTTCGCAAGACCTTGCCTTGGTCTTGCGAGAGGGCGGAATTTGGCGCCCCTACCGCGACAACACCGAGGATCGCCAGGTTGGCGAGGAGAATGCCTAGTTCTCATCGATGCCGTCCTTCCCTCCGTGATGTGCGACTCAAGCTGCACCTGTTCGTTTTCGCGACCAAGTCGCAATGCCGTACTGTAGACTGCAATCTTAATCAAGCTCAGCGGCAGCCCACCCGGCTCGCGCGTGCCTTCGGCATCCTGAGCATCGTCGTAAAGGCTTCGGCCGCAGCTCAGTCGGCAAGCCCGGTGTTCTCGTCGACGAGGCCGAGGGCGGCGGTGTAAGGGTCGACGCCGCCGGCGACGACCCGGCCGATCAGCGCTTCCATCGTCCCGGCGCCGCGGCCGAGGATGCGGGCGCGGATGATCTCCTCGGCGGTCTTGAGGATGCGCATCTCGGCGATCTTGCGCCGGCGGTCGGCGATTTCGCCGCTCTCGTGCAGGTGCTCACGGTGGCCGTCGATGGCAGCGACCAGCTCCTCCATGCCCTCCCGGTTCTGCGCGCTGGTGGCGAGGACCGGCACCGACCAGCCCGATCCCCCGCCGGAGACATCGTGCCTGTTCTCGCCCAGCTTCAGCATGGTCTTCAGATCGACCACCGTTTCCGAGGCCTCCGGCCGGTCGCACTTGCTGACGACATGGATGTCGGCGATTTCGAGCACGCCCGCCTTGATCGCCTGGATCTCGTCGCCCAGTCCCGGCGCCGAGACGACGACGACCGAATGCGCGGCCTGGACGATATCGACCTCGTCCTGGCCGACCCCGACGGTCTCGATCAGGACGATGTCGAAGCCGGCCGCGTCGAACACGTCGACCACGTCGAGCGAGGCGCGGGCGAGACCGCCGAGCGCGCCGCGGGTGGCCATGCTGCGAATGAAGACGCCGGGATCGCCGGCGAGCTCCAGCATCCGGATCCGGTCGCCGAGAATGGCCCCGCCCGAGAACGGGCTCGACGGATCGACCGCGACGATGCCGACGCGCCGCCCGGTCCGGCGGAAATTCTGGGCGAGCACCCGGACCATGGTCGACTTGCCGCTGCCGGGCACCCCGGTCAGCCCGACGACGTGCGCCCGGCCGGTGTGCGCGTAGATCGCGGCGGCAAGCTCACGGCCGGCCTGCCCGGTCGTCTCGGCCAGCGACATGGCCCTGGCAATGCTCCGCCTGTGCCCCGCGAGCACGTCGCCGATCAGATCCTCGCCGATGGTCGCAGTGGCCTGTCCGTGCATGGCTTGCGCTCTCCGCTCCTCTTGCCGTCGCTCGCAACGTTGCGGCCCGTTCGCGTCCGGCTGTTCGCCTGCGCTTTACTTGATCAGGCGGCTGAGCTCGCGAAACTCCGGGGTGGCCGCCTGTCCCAGCCACTCGAACACGACCATCTCCGTCGTCACAATCCGCGCACCCGCGCCCTCGAGGCGGCGCATGGCCATGGCGTGGTTGGCCGGCAATCGCGACGACACCGCGTCGGCGACGACGAATACATCGTTTCCGGCGGCGAGCAGCCCCTCCGCCGTCTGCAGGACGCAGACATGGGCCTCCAGCCCCGCCACGACCGCCTGCCGCCGGCCGAGGGCGGCGAACCGGCGGGCGAAATCGGCGTCGGCCATGCAGGAAAAGTGCACCTTCTCGACGACCGATCCGGCCGGCAGCAGCTCGCCAATCGGCGCGACCAGGTGGCCGATGCCTTTCGGGTACTGCTCCGGAGGCGAGCACGGGAATGCCAAGTTTCGCCGCCGACTTCAGCAGGATGGCGGTATTGGCGACCACCGTTTCAGCGCTCGCTGACCGCCGGCAGCAGCCGATCCTGGATGTCGACGACCAGCAGGCAGGATACGGCGGAATCGATCAGCATGCGCGGAACCTCCATCGGCCGGAAACCGTAGCAGGAGGAGCTGGCCAGCGCCAAGCCGGTTGACCGCCCCGCCCCGCCGTGCCGTGTCCCCGGAACCGGCCGGGGTCGGAGGCCGTCCGCACCCGGATCGGCCGGGCGTCGGCCGACCCGGGGTGGCGGACAGATCCTATTTGTTGAGGATCTTGGGCACCTTGTTCAGCCGCAGACGCGAGACCTCGGGCATGCCCGAGCCGAGAAGCGGCCGGAGGTAGAGCAGGAACGCGTCGGTGACGTCGTGGCCGTTGTCGTCGATGAACTCGTCGGGCATGACGAAGGTCTTGCCGGCGATGTCGTCCAGCGCGCTCAGGTGGTATTCGACCGAATAGAAGCCGGTGCGATGGATCGTCACCGAGCCGCTGTGGTGGCCCTGGGTGGAACCGAAGTGGGCGTACTGCACCGCCTTCTCGCCCACTTCGCGGGCCTCGCGCTGGTCGACGTCGGAGACGACGCCGAGGAACGAGCGCTGCAGGTAGCCGAAGGTGTCGCCGCGAACCCGGGTGATGTTGGTGTTCGTCTTGATGTAGTCGGTGAGCAGATCGGCCAATGCGCCGGTGCCCGAAAGCTGCACGTTGCCGTGGGCGTCGCGCTCGACCTTCTTCGCCAGCTTCGTCGCGATCGGCTCGCCGCTGTCGTCGTGGACGCCTTCGGAGACGGCGACGATGCAGCGGCCGTGCTTGTCGTAGACCTTCTGGACGTCGCGGGCGAACCTCTCGAGGTTGAAAGCCCGCTCCGGCACGTAGATCAGGTGCGGCCCGTCGTCCTCGAACTTCCGGCCCAGGGCCGAGGCGGCGGTGAGGAAGCCGGCGTGCCGGCCCATGACCACGGCGACATAGACGCCCGGCAGCGCCCGGTTGTCGAGGTTGGCGCCGGCGAAGGCGAGTGCGACGAACCGCGCGGCCGAGGGATAGCCCGGCGTGTGGTCGTTGATCATCAGGTCGTTGTCGATGGTCTTGGGAATGTGCACACAGGTCAGCGGATAGTCCGCGCCCTTCGCCTGGTCGTTGAGGATCCGCAGCGTATCGGAGGAGTCGTTGCCGCCGATGTAGAAGAAGGTCTCGATGCCGTGCGCCTGAAGGACCTTGAAGATTTCGGCGCAGTACTTCTCGTCGGGCTTCTCGCGGGTCGAGCCCAGCCCGGAGCACGGCGTGTTGCCGACCATTTCCAGGTTGTGGGTGGTTTCGCGGGTAAGGTCGATGAAGTCCTCGTTGATGATGCCGCGCACCCCGTGATAGGCGCCGTAGACGCGCTCCACCGACGGAACCTTGCGCGACTCGATCACCGCCCCGACCATCGACTCGTTGATGACCGCCGTCGGTCCCCCGCCTTGCGCCACCAGGACTTTCCCACGCAGCATGATTGCTCCCTCCGTTATCTTTCTCGGCCGCGACATTGGATCGGGAAGGCCAAATCGGCCCGGGGCCTCGCCTGGGCCGCCGATCCGCGCGAAAGCGGACGATTAGCATGCCGGTCAGGTGGGTAAAAGGTCAAAACGCCGCGCGGCAAGGCCTCCATGCCGTCTCTCTCGACCGCGAGAGCCAACGTCGGCTCCGAAGACAGCCGCCGGATCGACTCCCGCATCGCTGCTGGCGCCGCCATTGGGCACCGGGAGGCAGCGGGGCGGTGCGCTGGCAGTGCACCGGCGGTGCGCGCTTGATTTTGCCGGCCGGCGCGGGTACCTCAAGCCTCACGCGACCCCATCGTCTAGAGGCCTAGGACACCACCCTTTCAAGGTGGGAACACGGGTTCGAACCCCGTTGGGGTCGCCAGCGCCACGAAGTTCGACGGTCTTCACAGGCTACGAGATCTAGTAGGTGAGCACGCGCGGAAACGCCGAGGCCGCGCGCTCGGGGCTTACGCCTGATCCGGGTAAATCAAGGGCAACGGCTCGTGCCCTAGTTTGCGATAGATTGTGAAGTCAGAGTCGAGGGTGAATACTGCATGTGTTCGGTGCAGCTCTGCCATCCGCACAATGCAAGCATCTGCAAATGACATCGGCCGGTCGCGATACTTGCGATGCAGGACGGAAAGTTCCGCAAGATGCTCGGCTACGGAAAAAGATAGCCGCAACGCCCCGATCCGCAAGAGCTCAAAAGCGGCTTCTTGTGCTTCTGGCAGGCGCGAGAGGAGGTACATGGTTTCCGCCAAGACCGCCTCGCAGACAAGAAGCGGTGCGGCGATATCGCGCACTCGCGCCACGGCCCAGATATGATGACGCTCTGACCCATCCAGAAACGCGACCAACGGTCCCGTGTCAGCGGTCGCCAGAATCGTCACGGCCGAATCCTGCAAGATGCACGGGGTTCGACCCAAGATCCGGCACGCCGGACTCAACGATCCCCTGGGCGTCCCTCATCAGCACGTCAAGACGAGGTTGCTGAGTCGCCGCCTCCGGCGCCTCAAGCACCCGGCGCAACCCTTCCTCCACAAGATCCTTGAATTTTTGGCCGCGCATTGCAGCTGCCACCTTGGCGCGACGATAAAGATCATCCGACAGATCGACAGTCGTTTTCATGTCAATACCCGCATGCGCAGCCAGTTCTACCTTTTCCCATATTTACAGCTTGATGCGCCGCGCATCAACCGCCAACCCCTCGCCCGCTCGCGAGTTGAATCGGCCGCCGCCGCCGCTTAGTTCAGCTGCACAGCTTCAAGCGCGGCAAGCGCGGAATAACCGGAGGGAGGACAGACCATGGTCGAAACAGTGGCGACAGCCGAGGCAGTGGACGCGGCGCCGGGCGTGCGCATTACGGGCGCGATGCGCGAGGGCTACGAGGCGGTGCTGAGCGCCGACGCTCTCACCTTCGTTGCCCTGCTCGACCGCCGGTTCGGCGCCGATCGCAAGCGCCTGCTCGCCGCGCGAGCCGAGCGCCAGGACCAGCTCGATCGCGGCGAACTGCCGCTGTTCCCTCCCGAGACCGATCAGGTGCGCCGGGGCAACTGGCAGGTGGAACCGGCGCCGGCCGATCTGCGCGACCGCCGGGTCGAGATCACCGGCCCGGTCGAGCGGAAAATGATCATCAACGCGCTGAATTCCGGCGCGAACGTCTTCATGGCCGATTTCGAGGACTCGCTGGCGCCGAGCTGGAGCAACGTCGTCGAGGGCCAGATCAATCTTCGCGACGCCGTCGCCGGGACCATCGCCTATACCGACCCCGACAGCGGCAAGGCGTACCGGCTGGGAGACCGACCGGCGACCCTGGTGATCCGCCCGCGCGGCTGGCACCTCGAGGAAGCGCACGTCCTGGTCGACGGCGCGCCGGTATCGGCGTCGCTGTTCGACTTCGCCCTGTATCTGTTCCACAACGTCCAGGCGCTGCGCGCGCGCGGGAGCGCGCCCTACTACTACCTGCCCAAGCTGGAGGGATACCGCGAGGCGCGGCTGTGGGCGGACGTGCTGGCCGCCGCCGAGGAGCACCTGGGACTGCCGCGGGGCACGGTGCGGGTCACCGTCCTGATCGAGACGATCCTCGCCGCCTTCGAGATGGAGGAAATCCTCTACGAGCTGCGCGACAACGTGACCGGCCTGAACTGCGGCCGGTGGGACTACATCTTCAGCTTCATCAAGAAGTTCCGCAACAGGGGCGATTTCGTCCTGCCGGACCGCAACGCGGTGACGATGACGGTGCCGTTCCTGCGCGCCTACAGCCTGCATCTCATCCGCACCTGCCACAAGCGCGGCGCCCACGCCATGGGCGGCATGGCGGCGTTCATCCCGATCAAGGCGGACGCGCAGGCCAATGACGCGGCCATGGCGAAGGTTCGGGCCGACAAGGAGCGCGAGGCCGGCGACGGTCACGACGGCACCTGGGTCGCGCATCCGGGGCTGGTCGCCCTCGCCAAGGAGATCTTCGACGCAAATATGCCGGGGCCGAACCAGCTCGACAGGCTGCGTGAGGACGTTCACATCACGCCGCGCGATCTTCTTGCCGTGCCGACGGGGTCGATCAGCGGAAGAAGGATTGCGCAACAACATCCGCGTCGCCATCCAGTATATCGAGGCCTGGCTCGGCGGCAACGGCTGCGTGCCGCTGTACAACCTGATGGAGGACGCCGCGACCGCCGAGATCTGCCGCTCGCAGGTCTGGCAGTGGCTGCGGCACAAGGCGACCCTCGATGACGGCCGGACCATCGACGAAGAGCTGGTTCGCGATCTTGTCGGCGCTGAAATGACGGCGCTGCGCAAAGCCCTGGGCGCGGCAAGGTTCAAGGACGGGCACTTCGACCAGGCGGTGGACCTTTTTATCGAGGTCGCGACTTCGCCGACGTTCGTCGATTTCCTGACCGAGCCGGCCTACCGGCGGCTGTGCGCGACGGAGGTTTGACTTCCGCAGTCGCGGAGGCGGCGAAGGTCCAAAGCAGGTGAAGTCTGAAGGCTGGCGACGACGCGAGGCGGGTTGTCAGGGCGCAATCATGTCCCAGGTGAGCGGGATGCCGCGGCTCAGCGGCCGCGCCGCCCGTCGGCCGAGAACATCGGGGAGGAACTTGGGCGCCAGTCCGCCGGAGGGACGGATCGAGCGGACATTTACCGGCGTGAGCGGCGCTCCGGCGGCCACGTCGGCGACGACGAACAGCGAGCGGCGGAAGATGACGCTGGGCCGCTCGCTCGCAGCCGGCTGCCGCCGTCCCCGCTCGGCCACTGCCTCCGCGGCGGTGCGGCAATCGCGGCAGAGGGCGGCGAATTCGTGCGGCTCGAGCGAAAATGCCGCGTCGGGGCCGCCGTAGGCGCGGCGCAGGGTCAGGTGTTTTTCGATCATCACCGCGCCGAGCGCGCTGGCGGCGACGGCAACGGCGGTGCCAAGCGTATGGTCGGACAGGCCGACGGCAAGGCCGGTGTGCTGCCGCAGCACGGCGATCTCGCCGAGGCGGGCTTCGCCTGGTGCGCTCGGATAGCCGCTGACACAGTGCAGCAGCATCAGCCAGTCGTTGCCGGCGATATCGAAGCCTCTGCTGTCCCGTCCCCGCCCAGCCGCGGCAATCGCTTCGTCGATTTCGGTGGTGCTGGCAAGGCCGGTCGACAAGATCAGCGGCCGCCCGGTCGCGGCGACCTGTTCGATCAGCGGCAGGTCGATCAGTTCGAACGAGGCGATCTTGTAGGCCGGCGGGTCGAGGCGCTCCAGGAAGGCGACGGCTGTCGGATCGAACGGCGCGCTGAAGATGCTCAGGCCCAGCGCGCGGGCGCGGGCGAACAGGGCCTCGTGCCACTCCCAGGGCGTATGCGCCCAGTCGTAGAGTTCGTGCAGGCGGCGCCCGGCCCATGGCCCCTGTTCAATGCAAAAGTGCGGGCCGTCGTGGTCGAGAGTCAGGGTGTCGGCGGTGTAGGTCTGCAGCTTGACCGCGTCGGCGCCGGCGGCGTGCGCCGCGTCGATAAGCGCCAGAGCGCGGCCGAGATCGCCGTTGTGGTTGCCGGACAGCTCGGCGACCATGTACGGCGGATAGCCGGGGCCGATGCGCCGGCCGTCGATTTCGATGCCGCCATGCGGTCGCATCCGGCTCATCATGTGGTCGTCTCCATCATCGAATTCCTGCGGGCCCGGTAGCGCCTTCCCATCCGCTCGACAACGTCGACAGGCGTCTCCCAGCCCGCCGGCAGTTGCGCCAGAAACGGCTCTGCGTCACTCCGCCGATGACAGGAGCCTCGACCGTGCTGGATCTGGGTCGGTTTGGCGCCGCGGCGGATCTCGGGCCAACGCTGCGCAAAAAGGGCCTCGACGGCATCGCGAAGGTGCGCATGTGCGCTGGCCAG
Organism: uncultured Alphaproteobacteria bacterium; assembly: GCA_963789785.1. GTDB lineage: Bacteria > Pseudomonadota > Alphaproteobacteria > Rhodospirillales > Defluviicoccaceae > JAEULH01. The sequence continues at coordinate 76,354 of CAWBNC010000006.1, forward strand.
CGTTTCGCCCCGGCCGAACAGAATCAGGCTCTGGGCGAGCAATTGACCGGTGTCGAGGCCGCGGTCGATCCGGTGAATGCTGACGCCTTTGGGCGTGTCGTCGAAGAAACTCCAGAAATTGGGGTCGCTCCCGCGATTCCAGGGCAGAAGCGAAATGTGCAGGTTGATGATCCGGTCCGCCCAGGGCTCGATGACTTCGGCCCCGATAATGTGGCGATAGCCGTAGCTGACGATGAAGTCGACATGTTCGGCGGCCAGAGCGTCGGCGCGGACGGGCTCCTCGGAAGCGAGCACACGATCGCCGGCGGCCGCAAAAGTATTACGCAGCCGCTCGGGATAAGGCGAGAGCAGAAGCACGTTCATGCAAAGCTCATCTTTTGAAGACGCGGGCGCACCGAAACCATCTCCTCGATGGCGGCCACCACGCGGGCTTCGCCCAGCCCATCGCAAATGGCGGCGGCCGCATCGCTCATCGCTCGACGGGTTGCGTGATCGGTGCAGAGCTCCGCCACGGCATTGGCAATGCTGGCCGCATTCTGGACCGAAGCAACCCCCTCGACGCGCCGGCACCCGCCGGCGGCCTCGACATTGGCGGTGATCGTCGCCTGGTTCGCCACCGTCACCACAACGACTGCGGGCAGACCGAGGCAGCAGCGCTCCCATGTCATGGTTCCACCGGCGCCGACGCCAAGATCGGCCGCAGTCATAAGTGCGGCCATTGCCTCGCCGCCAATGCCGACGCGCAGACGAACCGGAAGACGCCCATTCTGGCGACCGCGGATGTCGCCCAGATGCGGCGCCGACGCGCCGAGCACGACATCGACGGCAAACGGATTTGTCAGGCGCTGTGCGACCAGCGCAAGCGCATCGAGGACCATTGCAGTCGAATTGCCGGCGTCCGTAGCGCCCATGGCGATCAGAATTCGCCGGACCGGGCCGCTCACCCGCCGCCGGGCCAACGCCGTCGGGCGGTCTTCCAGAAAGTCCTCGCGGAGCAGGGCATAGCGGCTGCCACAGAGAAGCCGGCAGCCTGGCGGGACGAGCGGTGTATAGAAATCGACCGCGCGTCCGAAGGTCTGGTCGACCAGCAGGTCGGAGTCGATGACTGCGATCGGCCAGGTCGTCGATCACGGCAATTCGTCTTGCAAAGTGGCGGCAGCCCGATTCGAAGCTACGGTCGCGCTCGTAGTGGTCGACAACGACGACATCGGCGCCCTCGCCGCCAAGCCACGCGGCGATCTCCGAAGGTTCGTCCGCGCTCCTGCCGCTAAGCGCGATCTTGCCGATGCTCGCCCACTCGGCCGTGGCCGCGGCGGCGAAGCTCTCTTCTCGCATGGCGACGCTCGCCCGCCAGCCGTGCGCGGAGAGAGCGCCGGCGAGGGTCAGACAGCGTTGCAGGTGGCCGCCGCCAAGGCTGATCGACGCGTCACAGCGAAAGACGGCGTGGGGCGCGCGGCGGACCGCCGGCTCGACGATGGGATAGCCCTTAAAATGCCTCATTTCGTCACCTCCGCCATTGCATGCACATCGTCCAGGGGCGCCGGACCCGTGTTGATCGCCGCCAGCGCCGGCTCGGCCGTCACGATCGCGAGCGGCGCGCGGTGGCCCCAGCCGGCCGGACCCTCCGGCAGGCGATCGGCCATCTCCTGGAGAAACCGGAGGTCGCGGTGCGTATCCAGGGTCCAGCGATGGTGGTAGGCGGACGCGCCTGGCTTGGCGAGGTTGCGCCTGCGCACCCCTGGGTGCCTGCGGATGTACGGGGTGACGTGCTCGCGGTCCTCGGGAGCGTCGGCTTCACGGACCGCACGGGCAAGCCAGTCGAAGGCCATCGCCTCGCAGTCGAGGCCGTGGGGCCAGCTCGGCGGCAGGTTGTTGCTGGCGTAGTCGACGCCGGCATGAGCGTGGAGATCGAGAACCTCTTCGCACAGCCACGGATCGATCAGCGGGCAGTCCGAGGTGACGCGCATGACGGTCTCGAATCCGAAGGCGCTTGCAGCCCGGTAGTAGCGATAGAGCACGTCATGCCGGGCGCCGCGGAACACGGGTACGCCGCAGCAGCGGGCCTCGACAGCGACATCGTCGTCGCCGACTCCCTCCGGGATCGCGCAGCAGACCCCATCGATGCCGGGAATTGCGCGGCAGCGTTCCAGAACCCAGGCGAGAACGGTGCGCCCGGCGAGTGGCATCAGGACCTTGCCCGGCAGTCGGGTCGAGCCCATCCGGGCCTGGACAATGACGCCGGTGGTCATGCGATGGGCCCTGCGGCCAGCGCCTGAGCGAGCACACCGGCGATCCGCTCGATGTCGGCTGCGCTTAAGCCGACAAACAGCGGCAGGCTGAGGCAGCGACTGTAGTAGGCCTCCGCGCCGGGCAGGGCGACGTCGCCATAGCGCCGGCGATAGTAGGGCTGGCGGTGGAGCGGGATGTAATGGACCTGGGAGCCGATGCCTGCAGCGGTCAAGCCGCGCATCAGCCTCGCCCGGTCGCAGCCGGCGGCGGCGAAATCGATGCCGATCACGTAGAGGTGCCAGGCATGCGCGCGGCCCGAAAGCCTCGCCAGGGGCCGTACCAGCGGCGCCAGAGGCGCCAGCGCCCGGTCGTAGCGCCGCGCCAACGCCCGGCGGGCAGCGACGAATTGGGCGAGCTTGTCGAGCTGACTGCGTCCCAACGCGCAGGCGATGTCGCTGGCGCGATAGTTAAAGCCGATCTCGCCCATCTCGTAGTACCACGGGTTCGCCCCGCCGTCGGCGCCGATCGCGGCCGCCGTGTCGGCGAACATGGCCGGGTTGCGGGTGATCCCGTGGCCGCGGTAGTCGCGGAGACGCCCGGCCACGCCCGCGTCGTTTGTCGTCACCGCCCCACCCTCGCCCATGGTGACGGACTTGACGGGGTGGAAAGAGAACACCGTCATGACGCTGTCGTCGCAGGCGCCGACGCGTCCGTGAACGGTGCCGCTGCCGATACCGTCGGCAACGGCGCCGAGCGCGTGGCAGGCATCTTCGACCACCGCAAGGTCCAGATCCGTCGCCTGTGCGCGCAACGCCCGAAGATCGACGAGCTGACCGGCGAAATGAACCGGCGCCACGGCCCGCGGGCGGATCCCCGCGGCGGCCGCGCGTCCGGCCGCAGCGGCGACGTGGTCGGCCTCCATCAGCCCGGTTTCAGGATCGACATCGGCAAAAACCACCTCGGCCCCGACGAACCGGGCGCAATTGGCGGTGGCGGCGAAGGTGATGGCCGGGACGATGAGGCCGTCGCCGGGACCGAGGCCGAGAGCCATGCAGGCGAGATGAAGCGCCGCGGTCCCGCTGGCGCAGGCGATGGCATAGGCGGCGCCGACTTCCGCGGCGAGCGCGGCTTCGAAGCCCTCGACCGCCGGGCCTGTCGTCAGCCACTGGGAGCGGAGGACGGCGCAGACCGCGGCGATATCGTCGTCATCGATGAGCGGTCGCCCGTACGGCAATATATCGGGTGGCACGACATCCAGCGGGGGCGCCGGGGCGGCTGCGGTCATGCGCCTTCCTCAAGCATCTGATCGAGCGCCGCGGCGTCGATCCAGGCGCTATTACGATCGCTGGAGAAGACGAAGTCTTCGTCCACGGGCTTGCCTTCGGCCACAACGGAATCGCCGTCGTCGTCGCGCCAGAACTGCAGGGTCGGGCGGATAATGTAGCGGTCCGCGAATTCGACGGTGGATCGCGCCTCCTCGGCCGTGATCAGAACCTCGTGCAGCTTTTCGCCGGGACGGATGCCGACGATGCGGATCGGGATGCCGGGCGCCAGCCGGGCCGCCAGATCGGTCATCCGCATGCTCGGAATCTTCGGCACGAACAGCTCGCCGCCGCGGGCGGTCTTCAGGCAGGACAGGACGAAATCCACGCCCTGCTGCAGGGTGATCCAGAACCGCGTCATCCGCGGATCGGTGATCGGCAGGCTGTCGGCGCCTTCGCGATGCAGCTTCTGGAAAAACGGGATGACGCTGCCGCGCGAGCCGACGACGTTGCCGTAGCGGACGACGGCGAAACGGGTGCCGACCCGGCCGCTGAGGTTGTTGGCGGCGACGAAGATCTTGTCGGCGGCGAGCTTGCTCGCGCCGTAGAGGTTGACCGGGTTCGCCGCCTTGTCGGTGGACAGCGCGATGACCTTGCGGACGCCGCAGGCGATCGCCGCCTGAACCACGTTCTCCGCGCCCAGCACGTTGGTGCGGATGCATTCGCCAGGATTGTACTCGGCCGCGGGAACATGCTTCAGCGCCGCGGCGTGGATGACGTAGTCGACATCGCGCATCGCCATTTCCAGCCGCTGGCGGTCGCGGACGTCGCCGATGAAGTAGCGCAGGCAGCCGGTGCCTTCGCCGGTGAGCTCATGGCTCATCTCGTACTGCTTCAGCTCGTCGCGGGAGAAGACGATCAGCCGCCGCGGCTGGTAGCGGTCAAGCACCGTCTTAACGAAGCGCTTGCCGAAGGACCCCGTTCCGCCGGTAATCAGAACTGACTTGCCGGCGAGATCGATGCCGAGGTCGAAATAGTTGGACAGCGGCAGCTCGTAGTAGCCGCCGGCCTGTCCGGCCTTCTTGCCGCTGTTGACGCCGTTGATGCCGTCGCTCCCGGGCAGGCGGGTGAGAACGACCGCGGCGTTGAAGTTGGCCTTAGGTCTGGCGGCGGCATTGGCTGAAGCGGAAGAGGTGGTTTCGGTCATGGCTCCGGGTGCGGCTGGTTCGGATGTGATAGCCCGGATGATACGCGGCAGGTTTTAATCAAATCCTACCGGCCGCCGCCCGACGTCGCTTCGGCGCGGGCTCACCCGTTGGCGGCGACGGGAGCGAAGAGGACAACGGGCTGGTCCGCCGGCGCGGCGGAATCGAAGGAGCGCAACAGCGCCTCCGCCTCTCCCGCCATATGTCTGGCGCGCTCAAGATACAGGCTGAGGAAATGCACGAAGAACGCTCTCCGCTCGTCGGCATCGGGAATGCGGCTGGCGAAAAACGCGCCAAGCCGCAGCATCGTCACCAGGGACGAGAGGCCGAGGCTGAAGAATCCGCCGAACTCCGGACGCCGCTCCGCAACGAAGTCGTGCAGCCGGGCTTCGAGCTCGACGTAGCCGGTGGCATCGGCGGCAGCTTTTTCGATCAATGCGGCGAAGGCCGAAATAAAATCGACGCAGCCGGCGGCGTGTCCGGCGAGCGCAGCGACATTCAGGATCTCGCCGGCGACGAAGCTGCGAAGCTGGGCCTCGACATTGCGCAGGACAATCGCGCGCGGCAGCGAGGGTACCGCGACCTGCACTGAAGTCGCGGCCTTGGGCCGCGCCCCGTCGATGCGGGCGCCGTCGCTGCAGTTGAAGAGCGCGGTGCGGTAGGTCCGCTGCACCCGTGCCAGCATCTGCCGGCCGGAGTTGAAGGCCCAGAACGTCTCGACCGTTCCGCCGAAATTGCCCGGCACCGGCCGGTTGAAGCGCTTGCGGTACATCTCGTCGAGGTCAGCGTGCTCGTCCTTATAGTACAGCGAGTCCTTGGCATGGTGGCGGCCGGTTTCCTTCTGCGCCAGATCCAGGCCGAAGAGGTAGATCTCGCGAAACCCCAAGCACGCGATCGCAGCGAAGGCCGCGTTGCAGCAGAGCGGATCGGCGCCATAGAGCGGCTCGGCGCTGCCGCGGAAGAGCACCGCCGGGCTCAGCCCGGAGCGGAAAAAGAACCAGCGGTTTTCGAACAGCGCGCCGATACGCGGATCCACGGTGGTCGAAGCGAGCAGCGTGATGCCGGCGAACCCATGCTCGCGTTCGACCGCCGCAAGGAGATCGAAGACCAGGGCGCCGCGTTCGAGTTCAACGTGGATGTCGGGGCGCAGGCCGTTCTTGAGCAGGATGCCCAACGTCGTTCCGCATGAGACCAGAAGCACTCGGTCGCGCCACTTGCGGATGATCGACAGATCGGCATCGAGCGACGGTCCGGCGCCGACGATGAACACCGGCAGCGTCTGAGCCCGGAACAGCCTGCTTTCGACGAGGTGGAACGGCCAGCGCGCGAGGTTGGCGTGACAGTTGCGCGCCATCTCGACCTCGTCCTCGAAGAACCCGGTCGACAGCGCGTGAACCTTAAGCCGCTCGCGCATGAGCGCGTACGCCTGCTTCAAGGGCCACGAGTAGTAGTGGAAGTGAAAGTAGGATCCGTCGAGGAACGTGTTGCCCTCGCGCGAGACGACCGCTTCGCAGAACGCGCAGATCGCCTCCGGATCGGTTTCGAAGCAGACATGGATGGTGAGTCCGCGTTCGGCCGCTGCGGCCAGCACCGCCGCCCAGTCGACGACGGCGCAGGCGTGGCGGACGAACTCGACGACGGGCTCGATCAGAACGACATGCCGCGCCGGCGTCTCGGCGACAAGTTCGGCAATATGATGGCCGAGGCCGACACCGAAGACGAAAAGGTAGCCGATGTCGGCGACGGGCAGTCCCTGCAGCATTTCTGTCAGGCCGCGCCCGCGGATGTAGGCGGTCAGCCGGTCCAGCAGAGGCATGGATACCGCCGACAGGTTGCAATGGCTCGGATCGGAGAAGCCGATGCGCTCGGGTTCCATCCGAAATTCCGCGAGCCGGTCGCGGGCCCAGTCCGGGGCCGCGTACGGGTAGAGCATGCCTTCGCCGAGATCGAGATTGACCGCCCTGCCTCCGTCCCCGACGATCCGGGCCAGCGGCGGGCTGGCTGCGATGACCCGCTCCCACGTTTGCGGAAAGGCGGCTTTGAATGCGCCTTCGCTTGCCCCGTCATCAATCGGCGGCATTCCCCGATCCTCAGGCATTGGCGGCGCTCAGGTGGTGTGCCGCCTCATCTTTGAAAGTCGCCGCCCACATCTGCACGAAAGCGTCTTCCAGATCGCGTGCCCGCAACCGAGCATCCCAGACGTGCGTTCGTTCGGCGGCTTCGGCGAGCCGCGCCGCAAACCCTGCCCGTGCCGCGCCATCGCGCGCCCAGCGGACGGCGTGGGCGATATAGCTGTCGCGATCGGCGGCGACGGTCTCGTCGGCGAGGCCGAGATGATCGAGAATGCTGGCCGCAGCCCGGCCGCGCCGCCGTTGCCGGCTGGGCAGACCATCGGGAGGCCGGCGGAGAGCGCATCGGTGAGCGTCGCCGGGCGCAGGGCCGGATACGGCAGCAGAGCCAACGTCGCCGTGGGCGAAGAACGCGCTGGGCGAGTCCTCGGCGATGACGTCGATCCGATGGGCGACGCCGAACGTGCCGAAGATGCCAAGCACCTGCGCAAGCGCGTCCGCCTGGGTGAGGCCGCGATTGCGGAGGACAAGTTTCGCCTCCGGAACGGCGTGGAGGATCGCCGACCACCATTCGGCGGTGGTGGCGTTGAGTTCGTCCAGGCCAGCGTCGGCGACGAAGAGCAACTCGGCTGGATCTTCGCGTTCGCCTGCCGCGGCCCCGGCCGCGGGCGTGGGTGGCGGCGCAATGACGCTGCCGAGGGAAAGCTCCATCAGGCGGGCGCCGGTAGCTCGTACCGCGGCGCGCGACCCATCCTCGGCGATGAACCGGTCGGTAAGGACAAAATCAACCGCGCCCGGGGCGGCAAGGCAGGGCAGACCCAGCCAGCCGACCTGACACGGGGCCATCCGCGAAGCGAAGGCGGCATGCATCTCCGGGGCATTCAGGCCGGCGAGATCGACAAGGATATCAACGCCTTCGCCGCGGACCATGGCAGCAAGGGTCAGAGCGTCGGCGCCGGCCACGTCCTGCCAGCGATCGACGCATTTCTGGAACGGGCGGTTGACCGGAGTGCTGAGCGGACCGTAGCCGAAACCGACGGCGGCGAAGCGGGCGGCGTTGCGGTGCGACAGGATCTCGGCAAGCCACGTCGCCGACGGCGATGCGCCTGTGTTGGCGATGACATAGCCGATCGTCAGTCGCCGATCCGCGCCGACAGCCTGGTGTGATGGCGCTCCGCCGCCATCCGCGATGGCAAAGCTTCGGCACCAGTCCTCGTAGCCGGCGGTGGTCGAGGGGCCCGTAGAGCGCGGATCCTGCATCGAATCGAGCAGGGCGACGGCGGCGTGTTCGCCATCCTCCGGCGCCAGCAGCCGGGCGCTGGCGTGGCAGGCCTGGGCCAAATCGAACGCGCCCGTCCGGGTGAGCGCGCGGCCGAGCAGGCTGGCTATGGCGGCGTCGTGAGGCAGACGGTGGCGGGCGGCGCGCAGCGCTTCGCTCGCCGCCAGCGGCGCGTCCTGGGCGAGCAGGCAGACGCCCGAGACCGATCGCTCCCTCGCTGCTTTCCGGATCGAAGGCGAGGTGCTGGCGGAGCCACCGCTCGGCTTCGGCCCACTGCGCTTTGTGCAATGCGTCGAGGCCGCGGCGAAGCAGCGGTTGTTCGCTGATCTGCAGAAAGACCTGGGCAAGAGTTGGAAAGGCTTCGGGTACGATTCCGGCGAGGTGGGCCAGCCGCGGCGCGTTGGCCGCGGCCTTTCCGTGGAACAGGGCGCTGTTCAGATCGCCGGCGAGAGCCGTAGATGACGGCAAGCAGATCCTCGTAGTCGCCGATGCCGGGGGCGAGTTCGCAGGCCCGCGTCGCCGCGTCCAGCGCCATCGCGAGCTCGTCGCGATAGATCGAGACGAGCGCGTGGGCGAAGCGAGCCTCGGCGCAATTGGGCTTGGCGGCGATGGCGGTTTCGGCCTGCGCCGCCGCCGCAACCCAGTCCTCGCTTTCGACCGCCGCCTTGAAGGCGCGCAGAAAGCGGAGCGGCGGCCGCCCCCTGCCGGATCGCGGGCTCATGCGGACACCGCCAGCGACCGGTCGCCGCGCCTTTCGGCGCCGCTGGGCAACGCATCGGCATCGCCCTCCCCTCCCGCCGTCCCGGGCTGGGCATAGAGACCGCCCGCCAGCTCGCGATTGATCGCGATCAGAATGTCGAGTTTGTTCGGCTTCGGCTGGGCGATCACGTCGATCGTGTGCTTGTCGACGAACTGAGCCAACGACAGCACGTTGGCGCGCAGATCATCCGGCAACGGGCAGTCGGGATCGAGAAGCTCCGCCTGCAGGATCGTCCACAGCCGCCAGTTGACGCGCACCGCCGCCAGCATCTCTTCCGGGTCGGCGCTGTCTCGACTGTCCTTCATCCGCAGGGCCAGCCTCGTCAGCGCCCACGCCTCCGTCGCCCGCGGGTTCCCTGGCGCCGGCGGGGCGGCATAGCTCCTGACTAAGCTGCTGTTCGGCATGGGCGAGAACCTTTCCCTCATGATCGATGAGACGCTGCGCCTGCTTGAGCGCGGCGTAGTATTTCGTCGCCTGGACGGCATCGACGATCTCGGTGACGATCGGCCGCGCGCTCGGCGCGGCACGGCCATAGCTTTCTATAAGCTCATGAAAAATATCTGAATATTGCTCGCCGCGGTCGGGAAAGAGGTACAGACACTGCAGCGCGTAGTAGACCCGGGTTGCCGGCGTTGCCGCGGCTTCGGGCGCAAGGATGTCGGAGGCGCGCAGGATGGCAGCCTCGTTCCTGACCTTCAGGGTCACGCTCCTGCCCGAGGTGTTCTCGATGACGGCGCCGTTGATGACGACCTGCTGATCCTTCTTCAGATGAACGACGAGCGCCAAGACGCTTCCCCTTTCTTCGGGCCCACGTGCGGCTCCGATGATTAACGGCAAAAGGTTGATAAAACGAAAAAGGCGGGGAGTTTGCTCTCCCCGCCCAGGTTTTGAAAATTCAGAGCGTTGCGGTACGGCGACGGTCCTACTGGACCAGACGCAGGATCGACTGCTCGGCCTGGCCGGCCAGCGCCAGCGCCTGGATACCGAGCTGCTGGCGGGTCTGCAGCGCCAGGATATTCGCGCCTTCCTCGTTGAGGTCGGCCAGCGTCAGCTTATCCGAGCCAACCTGGAGGACGTTGACGTACTCCTTGGTGAAGTCGAGGCGGACGTTGAGGATCGCGGCATTATTTGCGATCGTCGCGGCCTTCGAGCGCAGGTTGGAGATGGTTTTGTCCAGACCCTGCAGCACGTCGACAACCCGCGCGTTGAACGAAGCCAGATTGGTGGCTGCCGACAGACCGTAGGCCGACAGGCCGGCGGTAAAGCCAAGCGCGGAGGCGACATCGACGGCAGCCTTGGTGATCGAAAGAGCCTGCACTGCGCCGGCCTTGTCGAGGAAGAACTTGCCGGAGTTGAAGTTCACGCCCTTGACCTCGAGCTTCGAATCCGTTTTCTCGCTGAAACGCACGCTCAGTGAGGAAGCAGTGCTGTTCAGGAGGTTCAAGCCCTTGTAGCTGGCGTCATCGACCAGCCGCTGGATCTGGGTTGCCAGCTCCTTGAGCTGGGTGGTCGCTTCCTTGCGGTCGTCTTTGTTCTGGCTGCTCGCCGACTCGACGATACCCTTCATCTGCTTGACCAGCTTTTCCATGCCCTCGGTCGCCTTGATGACCGTCTCGAGGGTGCTAACGCCCTGGTCGATGCCGTCCTTGCGCTCCGACAGGTCGCTCGCCCGGTCGCTCAGCGACTTGGCCTGGAAGTACTTCACCGCGTCGTCCATCGGGCTCTTGATGGCAAGACCGGTCGAAAGCCGGTCCTGGGTCCGGCCGATCAGGCTGGCGGTGTTCTGCAGGGCGAGAAGGTTCGACCGCGCCGTCGCGGACAGTGAGATGTTCTGAGCCACGTGTAGCCTCCATTTCTAGGGCGTATGAAAAGGACACCGTTCTGGTGCCCGAACAACCGAAGCTTGTATGCTCGTTATGGAGGCAAGTCGAATAATTTATTTCAACCCAAGTTTGCAGCATTGTTCAGGAAAGCGGCGTCGACGTTCCGGGATTCCGCCCCCCTGCCGGTCCGGCAGAAGTTGCAGCGCCTGGCCGGGAAGAAATTGCCGCGGCGGTTGCCGAGACGCTCCCGCATTCTTGCACTGCGTCCGGAATAGTTATTATTCCGCAATAACTTGGCGTCTGACGCGGCGCTGGTCCGGGATTTGCTGTGGTTGTCCTGCGAACCCGGAGGCCCCCATGCAGACCGACCCCATCGCTTCTACAGTCCGCGTCGCAGACGCCGGCGGTAACCGCAGCCGGAGAGGATCCGCGGCCGATGACGCCGGATCGTTTGCATGCATGATCTCCGCCGCCGCAACCCGGTCGCCGGCGAAGCCCGATGTGTCGACGGCCGCTGATGGCGACCGGGACGAAGCGAAAAGCGAGGACGAGGAGACAAGGCGGCGTGATGGCGCCGTGGATCGGGAAACGGACGTAGCGGGGTCAGCAGGCACAGGTCCGCGGGCCCCCGCTTATTCTTCCGATAAGTCCGCCGCCGCCGCGCCGGCTGCTTCACCGGTCATTCCTTCTGCCGAGGTCGGTGCTGACGCACCGTCATCCCCGCCTCAGCCCGCGCCTGCGATTGCGGGATCCTCATCCGGGCCGGGCGCGGGCACCGAGGGCCCCGCCGGCAACGGCGCCCCCGCGTCACCGCCGTCGGCCCAGGCCGCCGATCTGACGCGCGTACTCGCCGCCGGTACTCGCGTTCAGGTAGCTCAGGCCGCCGGCGGGTCCGGCCCAGGCGCAGCGCCGCTTGCGGGCAACAGTATCGTGGCGTTGGCCGTTGGCGAAGAAGCACAGCCGGCCGCGGGCCGCGGCCCGACGGCACGTGCGCCGGGATCGACCGCGACAGCGGCGATACCGGTGACCGGCGATGAGGAGGGTTCGACGGCCGCGGCATCGGCCCCGCTCGTTTTTGACGCGGCCGCCGAGATGAAGGGCGGCTCACGCAAGAAGGACATTGCATCGCCGGGCGGACAAAGCACCACAGACGCACGCGGATCCACCGGCAGCGCGCCCGTCCCGACTGCAACGGCCAGCGCAGCGGCCATGGTCATCGCTTCAACCGCCGGCCCGGCAGCGCCGGCGACCGCCACCAGCGGGTCGGCCGCGGCTGTTAGCGTCGGCGGCAAAGGCGCCGCTCAAATTACGACGGGCGAGGCACCGGCATCGAAGCCCGAGACCGCCCCGACCCAGGCGGCCGCTGCCCTGCAGGTGCAGCCGCAGCCGCAAATGCCGGCGACGACGGCGACGGGCGGCGCTGCCGCCTCCGACCGGGGAGCTGCCGGCGACACGACCCCGCCTCCGGCCGCAAGTCAGGTTTCGATCCATATTGCCAAGGCGGTGCATGCCGGTCTCGACCGCATCGACATCCAGCTTTCGCCGGCGTCGCTGGGTCGTGTTGAGGTTCGTCTGGATATCGTCGACCGCCACCACGTCACCGTCGCCGTCAGCGCCGACAGCCCCGACGCCCTCGACGCATTGCGCACCAACTCGCGCCTGCTCGAACGCGCCCTCCAGGACGCGGGGCTGAAGACCGATGCCGGCAGCCTCAGCTTCCACCTGCGCGACCACGGGGCGCGGTCGGGACCGGGCGGCGGCGGCGGCGGAGGTGAACACTTCGATGCGCACCGCAACCGGAGCGCCACCGCCAACGAGGCTCCGACTGTCACGCCGGCGCCGCTTATGCCTCGGCGGACCGTCGGCGGCATCGATATTCACGCCTGACGACACTGCTGGAGACCAAGCCATGATCCTCGATGGACTTTCCGGAGCGCAATCGACAGCGGCGGGCAAGGCCGCCAGTGACGCCAACGCGCTCGGCGGCGACCTCAATCGCTTTCTCACCCTTCTGGTGACGCAACTGCAGAACCAGGATCCTCTCAACCCACTGGATACTAACGAGTTCACCGCCCAGCTCGTCCAATTCGCCGGCGTGGAGCAGCAGATCAATCAGAACGCCCATCTCGAAACGCTGATCGAGGTCGGCAAGGCCAGCGGCGTGGCCGCCATGGTCAACCTGATCGGCAAACGCATCGAGGCTGCCGGCGCGACGTTGCCGCTTGCGAACGGTGAAGGGCGGGCCAGCTACACCCTGGCCGAACCGGCGGCGGAGACGACGCTGACGATCGTCGATGCCGACGGCGGCGTCGTTTTGACCCGCGACGGCGAAACCGGCGTCGGCCGGCACGACCTCGTCTGGGACGGCCTCGACGGCGACGGCCGGTCGCTTCCCGACGGCGCCTACACGATCGAGGTGACCGCACGGCGCGCCGACGGCTCGGCCATCGCGGCCGCAACCAGCATCTCCGGCATCGTGACCGGCGCCGCATCCGGCGACGATGGCGCCACTCTCCGTATCGGTTCCGTGGAAGTGCCGATGGCGCAGGTGATTGCCATCGCAGATCCCGCCGTGCAGCAGGACCGGCCATGAGCGAAGTCCCGTCTGAACCTGATCCGAGTATCCACCGCGTGCGGCCTGCCGCCGCCGACGCACCAGAGCAAGGAGACTGTCCATGAGCTTGTTTGGCGCCATGACTTCAGGCGTTTCGGCCCTCGGCGCGCAGAGCGGCGCGATGGGTGCCATCGCCGACAACATCGCCAACGTCAACACCGTCGGGTACAAGAATGCCAAGGTCGCATTCCAGACCCTGGTCACCAAGCAGGCCTCCTCGACGATGTACTCCGCCGGCGGGGTCCAGGCCCGGCCGCGCAACTCGGTCGATGTCCAGGGCCTGCTCCAGCCGAGCGTCTCCGGGACCGACCTCGCCATTTCCGGTGATGGCTTTTTCGTCGTCAATGCGGCCAAGCAGCCTGACGCGCGCGATCAGTATCTGTTCTCGCGCGCCGGCTCGTTCACGAAAGACGCCGACGGCTTCCTGCGCAACACAGCCGGCTTTTATCTGCAGGCGTGGCCGACCGACGCCGACGGAACCGTTATTCTGCCGCCGGGAAGCGGCGCGGCGCTGACCAACGAGAACGTCATCTCCCCGGATTTCATGCAGACCGTCGATCTCAACCGGGTTGCGGTCAACGCTGAAGAGACCAGCGCGATCTCGATCGGCGCCAACCTGCCGTCCAACGCCGCGATCGGCGACAACCACGCGCTCGACGTCCAGTTCTTCGACACGCTTGGAAATACCAACGCGGTCGCCTTCTCCTTTACCAAGAGCGCCACCAACGAGTGGGATCTTTCGGTCGAGCCGCCGACCGGCGCGGCCGTCGTGACCCTGTATGACAAGGTCGGCAACCCGACGAGCAGCGTCGGCCAGCTCGAGTTCGTAGGCGTCCCCGATGTCGGCGAAAGCGTCGTCATTGGCGGGACGACGTACAACTTCGTCGCCGGCGCGACGGTGCCTGGCGCCAACAACGTCCAGGTCGACGGTGGCCGCAACCTCGCGCAGATCGTCGGCAGCCTGCGCGATGAGGTCAATCTCGATCTCGCCGGAGTCGCGTCCGCCAAGCCGAACAATGCCGCCGTTCTGCTGCTGACCGGCGATGCCGCCAACATTGCCGTCGATCCGAACGGCGTATCGGCGGGTGGGCAGGCGGCAACCAAACAGAGCGCCGCCTTCGTCGTCGATGCGCGGGTCAACACCGCTCCCGCTTTCGTCTTCAGCGGGAACGGCTTCCCCACCGCGATCACCTCCGAGCGGATGGCGGTACGGGGTTTCGAGGCCGGCGCCGCCGACATGAATGACGTCGACCTCAACGGCGACGGGATCATCGATGTCAGCCGGATCGACCTCAAGTTCGGCGCCGACAACGGCGCGGATAACCTGACTCAGTATGGTGGCGAGTTTCAGCCGGGTGCAATTCAGCAGAACGGCTCGCCGTACGGCACCTACGCGGACGTCGCGATCCGCGACGATGGCGTCATCGAGGCGATCTTCAAGAACGGCGCCCGTCGACCGATTTACCGCCTGCCGATCGCGACCTTCTCCAGCCCCGACGGCTTGCAGTCGCGGAACGGCAACGTCTACAACGCGACCGAGAACTCCGGCGATCCGACCCTGCGCGAGGCGAACTCCGGACCGGCCGGCAAGGTGGTGGCGAACGCGCTGGAGGGCTCGACCGTCGACATCGGCGAGGAGTTCACCAACATGATTGTCACCCAGCGGGCCTACTCCGCCGCGACACGAGTGATCAGCACCGCCGACGACATGCTCGACGAGCTGATCCGTATCAAGCGGTAAATGAAGGAGGCCGGCGCGCTCGCAAAGGCGGTGGGCGCGCCGGTACGGCCGGGTCGGGAACCGGCTGAAATTTATAGTTACCCCGAGCGGGTCATTAACTGCGTCTTCATGTGCGCTGACTAGGTTGAAGCCTCGCCGGCGGTTCACGCCGCCGGCGGCTGGTCAACCGAGCGAAAGTGCAGATGGACGCAGCCCTCAAAGCTATACGGAGCTTCGGACCGGTCCGCGCCGCGGCGGTTGCAACGGCGCTGATCGCCGCCGCCGCCCTTCTCGGCTGGATGCTCAGCCGCGTCGCCTCACCGGATTTCGCCCTTCTATACGGTGATCTCGAAGTCGCCGACACGGCGCGCATCGTTGAACAGCTGGACGCCGCCAAAGTCGCTTACGAGCTGCGTCAGGACGGCGCCGCGATCTATGTCGACTCATCCGCCGTGCCGCGCCTGCGGGTCACGCTCGCCGAGCAGGGACTGCCGGCCGGCGGCTCCAGCGGCTACGAGCTGTTCGACACCGCACCGACGCTCGGCGCGACCAACTTCATGCAGAACGTCAATCTTGTCCGGGCTCTCGAAGGCGAGCTGGCGCGCAGCATCCGCTCGCTTGACGCCGTCCAGGCGGCACGAGTTCATCTTGTCCTGCCCAAGCGGGAAATGTTCAGCCGCGATCGCGAGCAGCCGAGAGCCTCCGTCCTGCTGCATCTGCGCGGCAACGCCCGCCTCGCGCCGAACCAGGTTCTCGCCATCCAGCATCTGGTTGCCTCGGCGGTCGCCGGTCTCGACCTGGGCCAGATCTCGATTGTCGACGGCCGCGGCGCCCTGCTCACCCGGCCCGACGGCGGCGACGACAGCCTGACGGCGCTGTCCAACAGCAACGACGAGCGCCGTCGCGGCCTCGAAGATCATCTCCGCCAGACCGTCGAGCAGCTTCTCGAGCGCACGCTGGGCGCAGGCAGGGTCCGCGCCGAAGTGAGCGCGGAGATGGATTTCGATCGGGTCAACACCAGCGAGGAGCTGTTCGACCCGGACAGCCAGGTGGTGCGTTCGACCCAGTCGATGGAGGAGACCGGCAGCAGCCGCGACGCGAAGACGGACGGAACCGTCAGCGTCGCCACCAACCTCCCCGACCCACAGCCGACCGACGGTTCCGGACGGAGCAGCGCCACGTCGGAAAACCGTACCGAGGAAACGGTCAACTACGAGATCTCGAAAAAGGTGGTCAACCACGTTCGAGAGATCGGCGCCATCAAGCGGCTCTCGGTCGCGGTCCTGGTCGACGGCGCGGCGACCGGCGACGGCGACGGCTCCGGGTACCGCCCGCGCAGCGCCGAGGAACTCGAACAGATCGCGACGCTGGTCCGCGGCGCCATCGGCTTCGATGCCGAACGCGGCGACCGGGTCGAGGTCATCAACATGCAGTTCGCCCGGAACGAAATCGTCGACGCGGTTCCGGCCACCCTCCTCGGTCTCGGTTTCAACGAGATCTACCGGATCGGTCAGTCCCTTCTCGTCCTCATCTTCGGCTTGCTCGTTCTTTTCTTTGTCATTCGTCCGGTGCTCAACCGGGCGCTCGAAGTTACGCGGGCCTCCTCCGGCGACGCGGCCGGCGCAGGCGCAGCGCTCGTGACAGCGGCCACGCCCGCGCTGGCGTCACCCGAGCATCCGGCGGAGTTGATCGACATCGACCGCGTTGAGGGTCAGGTCAAGGCATCGATCCTGAAGACGGTTGGCGAGATTGTCGACAAGCACCCCGACGAGAGCCTCGCGATCGTCCGCGGCTGGCTCCACGCCGACACCTAGGAGAGCCTGACCGTGATCCCGGCCAAGGACGAGGTCCCCGATCTCAGCGGCCCCGACAAGGCCGCCGCGTTCCTCCTGGCGCTCGGCGAGGCCGAGGCGGCGGCACTGCTGAAGAAGATGGACGAGGACGAGATCCGCATGCTGTCGCAGTCCATGGCCGGCCTCGGCTCGATTGCGGCGAAGGCGGTCGAGAGCCTGATGGTCGAGTTCAGCAACGAACTCTCGGCCACCGGTTCGCTCATCGGCGGCTTCCAGTCGACCGAGCGGCTTCTCAGCAGCACCCTGCCGGCGGAAAAAGCCGAGCAGATCATGCAGGAGATCCGCGGGCCTGCCGGCCGGACCATGTGGGACAAGCTCGGCAACGTTAACGAGAGCGTGCTCGCCAGCTATCTGAAGAACGAGTACCCGCAGACCGTCGCCGTCGTTCTGTCGAAGATCAAGCCGGCCCACGCCGCTCGGGTGCTCGCCATGTTCCCCGCCAACTTCGCGATGGAGGTGATGGTACGGATGCTGCGGATGGAAACGGTGCAGAAGGACGTCCTCGATCACGTCGAGAAAACCCTGCGCACCGAGTTCATGACCAACCTCGCGCGCGGCCCGCGTCGCGACGCCCACGAGATCATGGCGGAGATTTTCAACAACTTCGATCGGGCGACCGAGAGTCGGTTCATGACCGCTCTCGAAGAGCGCAGCAGCGACGCGGCGGACCGGATCAAGCAGCTCATGTTCACCTTCGAGGATCTGCTCCGCATCGAGGCCGCCGGTATTCAGAGTCTGCTGCGCCGGGTGGCGAAGGACCGCCTCGCCCTCGCGCTCAAGGGCGCCACCGACCCGCTGAAGGAGCTGTTTCTCGCCAACATGTCGGAACGCGCGGCGAAGATGCTGCGCGAGGACATGGAGTCGCTGGGGCCGGTCCGACTACGCGACGTCGACGAGGCCCAGGCGGGAATCGTCTCCGAGGCGAAGAAGATGGCCGATGCCGGCGAAATCACCATCGGCGGACCCGATGGCAACGACGACCTGATCTATTAGCGGCGCGCCATTACCATGACCTGCATCGAAAAGTTCACCTTCTCGCGGAGCTTCCCGGCGTTTCCGGGCGCCCAGCGCACCGACGATCGCGGAGCTGCCGTGCCGCAACCGGTGCACAGCGACGACGACCTCGCCCGCGCCCGGAGCGAAGCTCACGCGGCGGGTTACGGCGAAGGTTACGCCGCCGGCGTCGCCGTAGGCCGCAAGGAGGCCGCGGCCGCAGCCCACGCCGCCCGCGAACAGCGTGAGCTTGAAGTGCTTGCACAGCTTTGCGAGCACCTGGAGCGGGCCGTGGGCGAGCGCGACACCATCGCCGCCGAGGCCGAGCGCGGCGCACTGGCACTGGCGCTGACGGGCCTGCGCAAGTCCCTACCGGCGCTGCACCGCCGCCACGGGGCTGACGAGATCGCGGCCATGATCGCCGACCTGCCTGCCTCGCCGGCCGGGCTGGTCACGCTGAACGTCACTGGTCCATCCCGACTTCGCCGACGCACTGGGCGCCAGACTGGGCGACACGTTGGGCGCCTCCGTCGCGACGCTGGGCCTCGGCAACCGCCTGACCGTGACGGGGGATCCCGGCCTCGCCGCCGGCGACTGCCGAATCGCCTGGAGCGGCGGCGGCGCCGAACGGCGACTGTCGGCACTCATGAGCCGCATTAACGACATTGTTGAGACGATCGTCGGTGAAATCATCCGACGACACAGACACAGAAGATCTCAGGAGCACCGAGCGCCATGGCTGACGATCGCGATCTCACCTTCAACCAGCTTGCGCCGAAGCAGGCGACGCCGCCCGATGCGGAGATGGATATGGCCGCGGCGATGGCCGCGGAGGCGCAGAGCCGCGAACGGCGGACGGGGGATGCGGGCAGCGAGCCGCTGCGCACGGTCCAGGATCTGGAGGCGGTGTACGACGTCCCGGTCCAGGTCGCGGCCGTCCTCGGCAAAGCGACCATGGAAGTCAGCCAGTTGCTCAAGCTGGGCCGCGGCGCCGTTGTCGAACTCGACCGCAAGGTCGGCGAAGCCATCGACATCTATGTCAACAACCGCCTGGTCGCCCGCGGCGAAGTGGTCATCGTCGATGACCGCCTCGGGGTGACGATGACCGAAATCGTCAAGAGCGAGCGGATCTAGGCGCAATGGTCCCTTCGACAACCCGCAGCCCGGCAGCCCGCGCCCTCCCGCGTCGCCGCCTCGCCAGAACAAGGCCGGATGCGGCAACAATCCTCGGGTTGCTGTCCGGCTTCGCCCTCATCGCCGCGGCCATTGTCGCCGGCGGTACGCCGCGCTCGTTTCTCAACCTGCCGTCGCTGTTCATCGTCGTCGGCGGCACCTTCGCGGTCGTGCTCACCTGTTTCTCGGCCGAGGAAGTCCTGAATACGGCGCGGGTTCTGGCGAAGACCATGATCGCCAGTATGCCGGCGCCGCGCGAAGCGGCCATGCAGGTGGTTCAGCTCGCTGACCTCGCCCGCCGCTACGGGCCGCTTCATCTGCAAAAGCCGCTGCAAAGCGCTGCGCACGTCCCCTTCCTCTACAAGGGCTTCATCATGGCCGTTGACGGCGTCGGCGGCGACGAGGTCGAAGCGGTGCTGAGCCATGACCTGCAGGCAATGACCCATCGTCATCAGCGCAGCGCCGATGTGCTGCGCCGTGCCGCCGAATATGCCCCCGCCATGGGCCTGATCGGAACCCTGATCGGTCTGGTCCAGATGCTCGGCAACCTCGACGATCCGTCGTCCATCGGACCGGCCATGGCCGTCGCCCTCCTCACCACGTTTTACGGCGCCGTTCTCGCCAACCTCGTGTTCTCGCCGCTGGCGGCCAAGCTCGACCGCAACTCCACGGAGGAGGCGATGATCAACCACGTGTATCTGCTCGGCGCCGTCTCGGTCAGCCGTCAGGAGAACCCGCGCCGGCTCGAGGCCATGCTCAACAGCATTCTGCCCCCCGCCCAGCGGATCCAATTCTTTGGCTGAACCGGCGGCGCACGGATGAGCGCGAACCCATCGGAAAGGACGCAATGATGCGACTGCTGATCGTCGGCCCGCTCGCCGGCCAGCTCGGCGCCGCCAGCCGGATCGCCGTCGACCTTGGCGCCAAGGTCATGCATGCCGAAGACATTGCGACCGGGCTCCGGGTTCTTCGCGCCGGCAAGGGCGTCGACCTCGTCATGGTCGACGTCGAACTCGATCTCGGCCGGCTTTTCGCCAGCCTTAAGACCGAGCGGATCGCGGTGCCGGTGGTTGCCTGCGGCATCGGGGCGGACGCAGACGCGGCGGTTGCGGCGATCGAAGCCGGGGCGAAGGAATACATCCCCTTGCCGCCGGATGCCGAGCTGATCGCCGCCGTTCTCTCGGCCATCAGCGAAGACAGCCGCCCCATCCTTCACGCCGATCCGGCGATGGCCCGGGTCATCGCCCTTGCCGAGCGGATCGCGTCCAGCGAGGCCAGCGTGCTGATTACCGGAGAGTCCGGCACCGGCAAGGAGGTCCTCGCCCGCCACGTGCATGCGAGAAGCCGGCGCGCGAACGCGCAGTTCGTCGCCGTAAACTGCGCCGCGATCCCGGAAACTCTACTCGAAACCGAACTCTTCGGCCACGAGAAGGGCGCCTTCACCGGCGCCATCGCGCGCCGCATCGGCCGCTTCGAGGAAGCCCACGGCGGCACGCTGCTGCTCGACGAGATCAGCGAGATGGATGTCCGTCTGCAGGCCAAGCTTCTGCGCGCGATCCAGGAGCGCGAGATCGATCGCGTCGGCGGCACCGGACCGGTGAAGGTCGACGTCCGTCTCATTGCCACCTCGAACCGCAATCTTGAAAACGCCGTTGCGGCCGGCACCTTCCGTCAGGATCTCTACTTCCGCCTCAACGTCGTCAATCTTTGCATTCCGCCGCTGCGCGAACGCCCCGGCGACATTGCCGCGCTTGCCGAACACTTCGCCGCGCGCTTTACAGCCGAGAACGGCCTCGCCGCGCGACCGCTGGCGGCGGCCGCGCGGCAGCGGCTGCTCGCCTACGGCTGGCCGGGGAACGTCCGCGAGCTGGAGAACATCATCCACCGCGCCGTCCTCTTCGCGACGGGCGACGAGATCGACGCCGCGGCGGTCGAGCTGCGCGACGGCGCCGGGACGCCTGCGCGACCGGACGCCGGCGGCGGCGGTCATGCCGGCGGCGCGGCGATCGGAAGCACCCTGGCCGAGGTCGAGCGCGACCTGATCCTCGGCACCCTCTCCCACTGCCTTGGCAACCGGACCCACGCGGCGACCATTCTCGGCATCTCCATCCGGACCATGCGCAACAAGCTGCGCCAGTACAGCGAGGAAGGCCACGCCATCGCCGCGCCCGGCCAGCCCCAGAGGGTGTTGACATGAACCCGACGAAAAGCCTGACGCGCACCAGGAAGGAGCACGGCCGATGAGCGACGGCATCGGCCGCGAACGTCACGATCGAGGCGCCGGCAAGCCAGGTCATGGCCCGCCTCGCCGGCCTTCTCCGCCATGGCGACATCGCCCTCGCCCTCGCGGTCGTCTCGATCCTGGTGGTCCTGATCCTGCCCCTGCCGGGCTGGCTGCTCGACGTCGCCCTGGCGTTCTCGCTGGCCTTCTCGGTCATGATCCTGATGACCGCGCTGTTCGTCGAGCGCCCGCTCGACTTCAATGCCTTCCCGGTCGTGCTCCTGCTGGCGACGATGATCCGGCTGGCGCTGAACATGGCGTCCACCCGGCTGATCCTCGCCAACGGCCACGAGGGCACGGCCGCGGCCGGTCACGTTATCGAGTCGTTCGGCGGCTTCGTCGCCGGCGGCAATTTCGTCATCGGCCTGATCGTTTTCTCCATCCTCGTCATCGTCAACTTCGTCGTCATCACGAAGGGCTCGACGCGCATCGCCGAGGTCGCCGCCCGCTTCACCCTTGACGCCATGCCGGGCAAGCAGATGGCGATCGACGCCGACCTGTCCGCCGGGCTGCTGGACGAAACCGAAGCCCGCGCCCGCCGGCAAGCGCTGGAGGACGAGAGCAACTTCTACGGCGCCATGGACGGCGCGTCGAAGTTCGTCCGCGGCGACGCCGTCGCCGGCCTGTTGATCACCGGCATCAACATCGTCGGCGGGATGGTCATCGGCATCGCCCAGATGGGCCTGCCGTTCTCCGTCGCGGCCGACTCCTACACCCGGCTGACCATCGGCGACGGACTCGTCAGCCAGATCCCGGCCCTCATCGTCTCGACCGCCGCCGGCCTGATCGTCACCAAGGGCAGCGTGACCGGCACCACCGAGCGGGCCCTTGTCGGTCAGTTGCTCGGCAATCCGAAGGTTCTGGCCGTCAGCGCCTTCCTGCTCGCGGCGCTGGCGGTGGTGCCCGGCGTGCCCGCCCTGCCCTTTCTTGCGCTTGCCGTGGTGACCGGCGGGCTCGCCTGGCGGCGCCATGGCGCAATCGTCCGCACCGACGGCGAGCAGGCCAAGGCCAAAGCCGCGGCCGACGCGACACCGGCGGCGGAAGAGCCGATCAGCGTTGCGCTCCACATGGACGATGTCCGCCTGGAGCTCGGCTATGGCCTGCTCTCGCTGGTCAACAGCGCGAACTCGGGCCGAGGGTGCCGGAACAGATCAAGGCGCTCCGCCGCCAGCTTGCCGGCGAGCTCGGCTTCGTCATGCCCAGCGTGCGCATCCAGGACAACATGCAGCTCGCCGCCGAGGATTACGTCATCCGCATCAAGGAGATCGAAGCCGGGCGGGGCAGCGTCCGGCCCGGCCGGGTTCTGGTCATGGATCCGCGCGGCGACGCGATCACGCTGCCCGGCGAGGCGGCGCGCGAGCCGACCTTCGGCCTGCCGGCGATGTGGATCGATCCGGCCAGGCGCGAGGAAGCAGCCTTCCGCGGCTACACCGTCGTCGATGCGGCCACGGTCGTCACCACGCATCTGACCGAGGTCGTCAAGGACAACATGGCCGAGATGCTGTCCTATGCCGAGACCCGCAAGCTGCTGGAAGAGCTCGACAAGGAGCACCAGAAGCTCATCGGCGAGATGATCCCGGCCCACATCTCCTACGGCGGGGTCCAGCGGGTCCTGCAGAACCTCCTCGCCGAGCGGATCTCGATCCGCGACCTGGCGACGATCCTCGAAGCCATCGCCGAGATCGGCTCGCATGCGCGCGGCGTCGGTGTGATCACCGAACACGTGCGCAGCCGCCTCGCCCGGCAGATTAGCGACATGCACGCTAATACCGCCGGCGTCGTGCCGCTCATCGCGCTGTCTCCGGAGTGGGAACAGACCTTTTCCGAGGCGCTCGTCGGCAGCGGCGACGACCGCCAGCTCGCCCTGCCGCCGAGCAAGCTGCAGGCCTTCGTCAGCGCCCTGCGCAACAGCGTCGAGCGCCAGGCGATGACCGGTGAGAGCGCTGTCCTGCTGACGAGCCCGCAGGTTCGCCCGTTCGTCCGTTCGATCGTCGAGCGGTTCCGGCCGAGCGTCGCGGTGATGTCGCAGAGCGAGGTTCATCCCCGCGCCCGGATCAAAACCGTAGGCCACATCTGACCTGAGGGAGTTATGACGCGATGCGCTTGAAAACCTACTGCGCCGGGTCAATGGCCGAAGCGATGCAGCTCGTCCGCAAGGACATGGGCCGCGACGCCATCATCGTCGCCACCCACCAGGAGGCTCCGGGTCGCGAGGTCCAGGTGACCGCGGCACTGGAAGCGGACGATCGCGACGATGCGCTGCTCGCCGGCTGGACCACGTCAACGGCCGACGGCGGCGACGACCGGTTCCCCGGCGTGGTTGCGGACGGCGGCCCGGGATCGGCCCTGCACCGCGACCTTGGCTACCACGGCGTACCCGCAGCCCTCGCCGAGCGGCTGACCCGGCTGGCGACGAGCTTTTCCACCGCAGACCCGGTCATGGCGCTGGCCGGCGCCCTCGACGAGGCTTTCGATTTCGCACCCCTCGGCGACCGGCCCCCGCCCCGCCCGGTCATGCTCGTCGGGCCTCCCGGCGCCGGCAAGAGCATCGTCGCCGCCAAGCTGATGATGCGCGCCCGCCGCGCCGGCCGCCCGTTCGCGGCGATCACGACCGACACCCGCCGCGCCGGCGGCGTCGAGCAGCTCCAGGCGTTCACCGGGATCCTCGGCGCCGAGCTGACCGCCGCCGATGACGTGAACAAGCTGGGAATAGCGGTGCAAGCCGCGGACGAAGGCGAGCTCTACATCGATACCGCCGGCGCGAACCCTTACGACGATGACGAGCTGGAAGCGCTGCGCGGTCTCGTCCGCGCCGCGCGGGCCGAGCCGTTCCTGGTTCTGCCCGCCGGTGGCGACGCCATGGAGGCCGCCGACATTGCCCGCGCTTTCGCTTCGGTCGGCGCCCGCCGGTTGATCGCCACAAGGCTGGACATGACCCGGCGCTTCGGCAGCCTGCTCACCGCCGCGACCGCCGGCCAGCTTTCCTTCGCCGACGTCGGCATCAGTCCGTTCGTCGCCGATGGCCTCGCCGCCGTCAACCCCGTCTCGCTGGCGCGCCTGATCCTGCCGCCCTCGACGATGACAGCACCGGCTGAATCTGCGGACACCGCTGCCCAGGAGGCGGGACGATGAGCGACAGCACCTGCCAGATCCTCCGCCCGACGGCCTTCGCCCGCCGCGGCCAACTGACTGCGGTCGCCTCGGGCAAGGGCGGCGTCGGCAAGACCTGGCTTGCGATCGCGCTGGCCCACGCCATGGCGCGCGCCGGCCGCAGAACGCTACTCTTCGACGGCGACCTCGGCCTTGCCAACGTGGACATCCAGCTCGGCCTGATGCCGCAGGACGATGTCGGCGGCGTTCTCGCCGGCCGGCTGACCCTGCCTCAGGCGATCACCCCGTTCGCCGAAGGCCTCGACATCATCGCCGGACGCTCGGGCTCCGGCCGGCTCGGTTCGGCGCCCGTAAGCCGGCTGCAGCACCTCTGCCAGGAGCTTGTCGGGATAAGCCGGGACTATGACCTGGTCCTGCTCGACCTCGGCGCCGGGGTCGAACAGACCGTTCGCCAGCTCACCCAGAATGTCGACACCTGTCTCGTCGTCGTGACCGATGAGCCGACCTCGCTGACCGACGCCTACGCCTTCATCAAGGTCGCGATTGCCGACCGGCCCGACGCCGACCTGCGCATCGTAGTCAATATCGCCGCCAGCGACCGCGACGGGCAGCGGACCTACGCCACCTTGCTGAAGGCCTGCCAGGGGTTTCTCAAGATCTCCCCGCCCCTGCTCGGTGTTATCCGCCGCGACGCCAGGGTCGCCGAATCCATCCGCCAGCAGACGTCGATCATGACCCGGTCGCCGCGCTCGGAAGCGGCCTCAGACATCAACGCCATCGCGCTGCGCCTGCTGGCCGAGTCGCCCGGCAGGAAGCGGGTCGTCGGTCTCGAGCAGACATGATCGGGCCAACAGCGGTGAAAGCGAGCCTCGCGGCCCTGATCCGGGTCGAGACATGGCGCTGCGAGGACGGGCGTCGGGCAGTGAACGCCGCCCAGGCCGAAATAGACACGCTGCACGACCGCCAGCACCGGCTCGCCGAAGCGCTTGCGCGCGAACGGCTGGCGGCGCGCACCCTTCCCCGGGACGCCGTCCATGACATGACGGCCTACGAGCGCCGGGTCGCAGTCGAGCGTCAGGCGCTTGAAGTTGATCTCGCCGCGGCCGAAGCCGCGCTGGCGACGGCGCGCGATGGCCTCGCCAAGGCCTTTGCCGAACGACGCAAGCTGGAGCTGGCGGAAGCCCGTCGCCGTCACGCCGAGCTGCGCGCGCAAGACCGCCGCGAACGCGCCGCTCTCGACGAGCTTGCCCTGCAAGGCCACGTCCGTATTCGCCTGACCGAGAGTAAATAGTTCTGTAGTCGCAGCATCTCTCCCCAAAGTGCTCGACGAAGGCTTCGCTGCGGTGCAACAAGGGATAAGCGAGAAGTTCGCGATAGACTTTCCCCACGCGCCATGTAACGTACCCGCTGAACAACAATCCGTCTGGCGCGGCGGAGCAAAAACAAGCGGGGAACGGGATGTACGCCGAGATCGACATCGACGGCCGCGCGGCCGTCGAAGCTGTATCCACTGGTCATTTGCCGGCGGCGGATCTGGTTGCGCGGTCCGCGCACGAGGCCTACGACCGCTACCGCACGCTCGACGAAGGCGTCGTCGCCGACTACATCCCGGCCCTGGCGC
Organism: uncultured Alphaproteobacteria bacterium; assembly: GCA_963789785.1. GTDB lineage: Bacteria > Pseudomonadota > Alphaproteobacteria > Rhodospirillales > Defluviicoccaceae > JAEULH01. The sequence continues at coordinate 102,347 of CAWBNC010000006.1, forward strand.
GGGTTTCGCGCGATCTGTTCGGGATCTGCATCGTCGGCGTCAACGGCGCCATCCACGAAGTCGGCGACGCGCACTACGAGTTTTCCATCCAGAGCATCTCCAAGCCGTTTGTCTTCGCCCTGATCTGCGATGCAATCGGTGCGGAGCCGGCGCGCGAGAAGGTCGGCGTGAACGCGACCGGGCTGCCGTTCAATTCGGTGATGGCGATCGAACTCAACTCCGACCGGACGATGAACCCGATGGTCAACGCCGGGGCTATCGCGACGACCAGTCTGGCGCCGGGCGCGACCGCCACGGAGAAATGGCGTTTCGTTCAGGAGGGCCTGTCGAGGTTTGCCGGACGGAATCTCGAGCTCGACGGCGAAGTCTACGAATCCGAGGCGGCCACCAACCTCCGCAACCGCGGCATCGCCAAGCTCCTCGAAGGCTACGGCCGGATGTACTTCGACGCGCTGGAGGCGACGGACATCTACACCAGGCAGTGCTCGCTGCGCGTTTCGGCGAAGGATCTCGCGGTGATGGCGGCCACTCTCGCCGACGGCGGGGTCAACCCGCTGACCGGTGAGCGGGTGATCACCATCGACAACTGCAAGCGGGTGCTCGCAATCCTGGCGACGGCGGGGCTCTACGAGCGATCCGGCGACTGGCTTTACGAGATCGGCCTGCCGGGCAAGAGCGGGGTCAGCGGCGGCATCGTCACCATGGCGCCCGGCAAGGGCGGTCTCGGCACCTTCGCGCCGCCGCTCGACGCCGCCGGCAACAGCGTCAAGGGCCAGCGCGTGACCAAGTATCTCTCCGAGCGGCTCGGCCTCAACCTGTTCGCCTCGAAGCCGGAAGCGTAAGCCGCCTCGAACGCCCTCAAATACTTCGAACGACAGCAAGCGACGAAAGCTGATCCATTAAGGAGGATTGCATGTCGATGACACCCGCAAGCAGCGTAGCGACGGCGGCCGACGCCGAGGCCCGCGAGTCCTGGGTCCCGATGATCACCATCGCGCTGGGCCAGGCGATCATGTCGTTTAACGTCGCGGCGCTCCCGGTCTCGATGAGCGGAATGGTGGCAAGCTTCGGCGTGCCGCCGACGACGGTCGCCACCGGCATCGTGATGTACTCCCTCGCCGTAGCCGGCCTCGTCATGCTCGGCGCGAAGCTGACCCAGCGATATGGCGCGACCACCATGTTCCGCATCGTTGTCGCCATCTATGCCGTCGCCCAGACGCTGATGACCCTCAGCCCTAACGCGACGCTGATGCTGACCGCGCAGGGCCTGTGCGGAATGTCGGCCGCCGTCATCGTCCCGGCGCTTGTCGCGCTGATCGCCAATCACTACCACGGCACCCAGCAGGCGACCGCCGTTGGCGCTTTGGGCTCGGCGCGCGCGGGCGCCAGTGCGGCGGCGTTTTTGATCGGCGGCGTGCTCGGCACCTTCATCGGCTGGCGGCCGGTCTTCGGTATTCTCATCGTCGTCGCCAGTCTGGTCTTCTTTCTCAGCTTCAAGCTCAAGAAGGACGAGGGCCGGCCCGAAGTGCAAATCGACGCCATCGGCGTCGTGCTCGCGGCGGCGGCGATCATCCTGATCAGCTTCGGCTTCAATAACCTCAACCGCTGGGGCCTCGGCGTCGCCGGCCCCGGCGCGCCGTTCAATATTTTAGGCATGTCGCCGGCGCCGGTGATGATCGTCGTCGGCATCATCCTACTGCAGTGCCTCATCGCCTGGTGCCGCCGAGTCGCGGCAGCCGGCAGGACGCCGCTTCTGGATCTTCGCGTCGTCATGTCGTCATCGGAGCGGGCCGCTGTCTACACCATGTTCGCCGTCGTGGCGCTGGAGGCGGCGCTCAACTTCTCCGTGCCGCTCTATATCCAGATCGTGCAAGGCCGTACGCCGCTGGCCACCGCCATCGCAATGATGCCGTTCAACCTCACGGTGTTCTTTACCGCCATCCTCGTCGTCCGCCTGTACAAGACTTTCACGCCGCGCCAGATCGGCCGAGCCGGCTTTATCGTCTGCACCATCGCCCTGCTTTGGCTCGCCTTCGTCGTTCGCAACGAGTGGACGGAACTTCCCGTGCTCGTCGGCCTTTTCGTCTTCGGCCTTGGCCAGGGCGCTTTGGTGACCCTCGTCTTCAACGTCCTGGTCACGGCCGCGCCCAAGGGACTGGCGAGCGACGTCGGCTCCCTGCGCGGAACGACCCAGAACCTCGCCGCCGCGGTCGGTACGGCGGTGGCGGGCGCGCTGATGGTGGGCCTGCTCAGCACCGTGGTCGTTCGATACCTCGCCGATAATCCACGATTCCCCACCGAGATCCAGGCGCAGCTCAACCTCGACAGCATCAACTTCGTCAGCAACGACCAGCTGCTGACGATCATGGAACGCACGACGGCAACGCCGGCGCAGGTCGAGGAGGCGGTGCGCATCAACACCGAAGCGCGCCTGCGCGCACTCAAGATCGGCCTGTTGGTCATGGCCGGGCTCGCCGCGCTGACCATCGTTCCGGCCGGACGATCTGCCCAACTATCGCCCGGGCGAGATCCCCGCCAACCCGCCGCAACCGTCAGCCGACGAGGAACGGCGGCTGGCGCGCGAGGCCGAGGCGGGCGGGGTCAGAGCGGACGAAGCGGAGGCGGGCGGAGTACGGGCATGAAGCCCCGCCTGCTGGTGCTCTCACTCGGCGGGACGATCACCATGGTGCCCGACGCCGGCGGTGGCATCGCGCCGAAATTGGGCGCGGCCGAGCTGATCGCCTCGGTTCCGGCGCTGGCCGACATCGCCGAGATCGAGGCGGAGTCGCCGCTGCGGGTCGCCAGTCCGTCGCTGACCCTCGCCAACCTGATCGCGGTGGCGCGACGGATCGAGACGGCCTTCGCCGATGGCGCCGACGGCGCGGTCATTATCCAGGGTACCGACACGATCGAGGAGTCTGCCTTCATCCTCGATCTGCTGGTCGCCGCCGATCGTCCCGTCGTCGTCACCGGCGCGATGCGCGGCGCCGATGCGCCCGGCGCCGACGGCCCGGCGAACCTGCTGGCGGCGGTGCGCGTCGCAGCCGCGCCCGAAGCGCGCGGCCTCGGCACGCTGGTCGTCCTGAACTACGCCATCCACGCGGCGCGCTTTGTCCAGAAATCGCATACCGCCCTGCCCTCGGCGTTCCTGTCGCCGCTCGCAGGTCCTCTGGGCGCCGTGATCGAAGGCCGGCCGCGCATTTACATGCGCGTTGCCCGCAAGCCCTGTCTGCCGGCGGCGGGCGGCGCGCCGAAGCCGGTCGGTCTGGTCAAGGCCGCGATGGGCGACGAGACGCACCTTTTTAGGGTTCTGGCGGAAAGCGGCTGTTCCGGGTTCGTCATCGAGGGCATGGGTGCCGGCCATGTCCACGCCGAGGCGGCGCCGATCCTGGGCGCGCTCGCCGCGCAGTTTCCGGTCGTGCTGGCCTCACGGGTGATGACCGGACCGGTCTTTACCGGGACGTATGGCTATGCGGGCGCCGAGATCGATCTCATCGGCCGCGGCCTGATCCCGGCGGGCTATCTCTCCGGGCTGAAGGCGCGCCTGCTCCTGAGTCTGGTGCTCAGGGAAACGCAAGATCGCCGCGCCATCGGCGACCACTTCGCGGCCTACGCGTAAGAGGCACCCCGGCTCCGGGTTTCCGTCCGCGGAGAGTCGGATGCTTCGGCGAGAATCGCCTCAAGATCGCGGTAGACGTCGCTCGAGGGGCGCGTGCTCGTCCGGCGCCTGGGCGAGAAACCCCGACAGCGCCGGCTGCAGCCGGATCGCCGCGTCGATGTCGGCGTCGCTGCCGGAACGGTATGCGCCCAGACGGATCAACTCCGCCATCCGGTCGTAGTCCGCCAGACGCCGCCGCGCCGCCTCGATCACCGCGTTCTCTTCGCCGCTGTTGCACCCCGGCAGGGCCCGCGAGACGCTGCGCAGGATGTTGATCGCCGGATAGCGGCCGGCTTCGGCGATGGCGCGGTCGAGAACGATGTGGCCGTCGAGAATGCCGCGAACGGCATCGGCGACGGGCTCGTCGTGATCGTCACCCTCGACCAGCACGGTGCACAGCGCGGTGATCGAACCCTGCCCCGGACCGCCGGGCCCGGCGCGCTCGAGCAGACGGGGCAGTTCGGCGAACACCGACGGCGTATAGCCTTTCGTCGCCGGCGGCTCGGCCGCGGCAAGGCCGATCTCGCGCTGGGCCATGGCGAAGCGGGTGACGCTGTCCATCAGCAAGAGCACATGCCGGCCCTGGTCGCGGAAGGCTTCGGCCACCGCCATCATCGTCCAAGCGGCCTGGCGGCGGACCGGCGGCGGTTCGTCCGAAGTGGCGACGACGACGACGCTGCGCCGCAGGCCCTCGTCGCCGAGGGTGTCCTCGACGAACTCGCGCGCTTCGCGTCCCCGCTCGCCGATCAGGCCGATGACAACCACATCGGCGTCGGTGTGGCGGGCCATCATCGACAGGAGCATCGACTTGCCGACACCCGACGCGGCGAAAATCCCCAGACGCTGGCCGCGGCAGCACGTGGTGAAGGCGTTGATCGCGCGCACACCGACGTCGAGCTTGCCGCCGATACGCTGGCGCAGGTGCGCCGGCGGCGGTGCGCTGCGCAGGCCGTAGGCCGCCGGTCCGGGCGGCAGGGCGCCGCGGCCGTCGAGCGGCTCGGCGAAAGCGTTGAGCACCCGCCCGCACCAGGCCGGGCCGGGGTAAATGACCGGCGCACCGCCGACGCCGTTCGGCACGGCTTCCGGGGCCGAGGCCCTCGTTCCCGGCAAGCGGCATCAGCAGGGCCTTGCCGGCGCGAAAGCCGACGATTTCGGCTCCGATCGCGCTCATGCCGCGGCGATGAAGGCGGCAGCGATCGCCGACGGCGAGGCAGCCGTCGAGACCGTCGACCTCGATCAGCAGGCCGACGATGCCGCTGATCCGACCGAAGACGGTCACATCCGGCAAGCGGTCGATGGCGCGGATGGCGGCGGTGACGGCGGCGAACACGGATGCGGCCTCTCGTGCTGGTCCAGGTAGGCAGAGTTTGCCCTGTCCTTCGCTAACAGCTGGTGAAGGCTGCCAATTTACGGCGATGTTCGCGCAAAACGGGTATCCCTGTTTGCGTACCTTTTATAGTTGTGCAACCATCGTTAACCTGCTACCTTGGGTGACAGATTGATACGGGATGCTTCCTAAGGTTACAAAGGGGTTCGGCGATGCGCCTTTTGCTGATTGAAGACGATCCGTCGGTGCGGCTTAGCACCGAGACCATGCTCAAGTCCGAGGGCCTCGTGGTCGACACAACCGATCTCGGCGAGGACGGACTCGAGATCGCCAAGCTCTACGACTACGACATCATTCTGCTCGACCTCATGCTGCCGGACATGGACGGGATGGAGCTGCTGCGCCGTCTGCGGCACGCGCGAGTCACGACGCCGGTGCTCATTCTCTCGGGGCTGGGTCAGCCGGAGAACAAGGTCCGCGGCCTGGGCGGCGGCGCCGATGACTACCTGACCAAACCGTTCGACCGGGGCGAGCTCATCGCTCGAATCCATGCCATCGTCCGCCGCTCCAAGGGCCATGCGGAGCCTACGATCCGGACCGGCAAGGTGACCCTGAACCTCGCCGCCCGCACCGTCGACATCGAGGGCCGACCGCTGCATCTGACCGGCAAGGAGTACGGGATCCTCGAGCTGCTCAGCCTGCGCAAGGGCACGACCCTGACGAAGGAAATGTTTCTCAATCACCTCTACGGCGGGATGGACGAGCCCGAACTCAAGATCGTCGACGTCTTCATCTGCAAGCTGCGCAAGAAGCTGGCGCAGGCGACGGGCGGCGAGCACTACATCGAGACCGTCTGGGGCCGGGGCTACGTTCTGCGCGAAGGCGCGGCCCGTCACGGCGAAGCCAGCGCCGCTGTCGCCGCCTGATCGGCGCGACCGCTCCGGATGAGAACCCCGCCCGGCATGCCCGGGCGGGGTATGAGGTGCGCGATGGCGGCTACAGGATGAAGTCGGAGGCGATCCAGTCACCGGGCTCGGTTGCGCCGTCGGTGACCAGGATCTCGAAGTCGACGCCCGCCTTGCCGTCGACCTCGCCCTGGACGAGGCTGTCGGTCCCACCTCCGGCGACGACGTGGACCTGGCCGGCCTTCAGGACCGCGGCCGGGCTCACGAAGGTGAAGGCCTGACGGCCGGCCTGGATTTCGTCGGCGTCGATTTGGTGCAGATCGATCCGGTCACCGCCCGCGCCGCCGATGCCGGCGAAGTCGTAGATCACATCGTGGTCATCCGGACCCGGCTTCGAATTTACCGATGGACTCATAAACGAAGCGGTCGTTGTCGGCGCCGCCGTTGAGCCGATCGGCGCCATATCGGCCGGTAATCGCATCGACCCCGTCCTCGCCGTAGAGCAGGTCGTCACCGGTGCCGCCGCCGAGGTGGTCGTTGCCGGCGCCGCCATATAGCGTATCATTGCCCTCCTGACCGGCGAGGCTGTCATTACCGGCGCCGCCATAGAGGACATCGTCACCCGACTTGGCCGAAGATCCGGTCGTTGCCGTCGTCGCCGTAGAGGTGATCGGCGCCATCTGGGCTACCTTCCGCATCGTACAAGCCGCCGCCGGCGCCATCGATTACGTCATCGCCGCCTAGGCCGTTGATGATGTCGGGTGCGAGCGGCGGCCGGCTACCCGGCGGATACGCCATCACGCCGAGCGAAAGCTGCTCGTATGGCGTGATCGTGTCGGCTCCTTCGGTGCCTGTGTACGTGTGAATTTTAGGTTCTGTGCATGTATAGGTGCCCATCATTGCCCCCAATCCATGCCGTCCTTGCCTCACGGGCAAGCCCGCCGGCTCATTTCCACAATGTTCCATCTCGAAGACAAAGCGTCCGCTGGAATGGGCCCGACGGTTCCGCGTCGCCGGCCTGCCCGTCAACTGATTGAATCTAAGCCAGATTAGCGCGCTTATTAAGAGAATACCCCGGTTTGTCGCAAGCACAAATATTGATTTTCAATCTGTGCCGGGCTGCCTTCCCTGCAACTGGCTTTTACATGGATCTTGCTCTCGGCAAACACAGATTATCTTGCCGCCGCTTCATGCGTTATTCGCGCACGAAGATAAAGTGATAGTGGCATTTCAGGGCGGCGGCGGGGTGAAGCCACCGTCCGGCGGATCGGGCGGGACGCGCGCAGCCGGTAAGGCGGCAGGACGAGGACTGCTGGACGACGCACAACAGGATCCAGCGCGCCTTATCAGCCGATACGCAGGCAAAAGCTCCCGTCCCGGTCGACCACCTCGACGCGCGCCTTCAGTTGGCGGGCGAGCTGGCCAAGGTAGTAGGCCGGCACCGTTCGCGCCGTAATCGCCTCCGGCGCCGTCTCCGGATCGAGCGCTACGCGGACGGCCGACGGAAGGTCCGCGCCCCGACCCTCGCCGTCAATCCGGACCGTCGTACCGGACGATCCGCCCTCGATCCGCACGCTGATCATGCCGCCCCGGCCAAGTCCTTCCGAGGCGACAAGAACCGCGCACAGTACCAAACGAAGCAGAGCCGCTGAGATGTCGTCGCCGACGGTCCCCGGACCATCAACGCTCCAGTGCAGCGTCACACGGCCGCCGTCGAGGAAAGCGACCGCCAGCCGCCGGGCCTCCTCAAGCGACGATGCCGGGCCCTGCGACCCGCTCATGGCGAAGGCCTGGCGATAGAATGCCAGCCGGCGGTTGAGCTGACGGCCGCTGAGCCGGATCAGATCGTGGATATCGGCGTTATCCGCGGCCTCGTCGGCAAGAAGCTCGACGCCATTGCTGATCGCCCCGGCGGCGCCGATGAGGTCATGGCACAGGCGCGAGCACAGAAGCTGCGCCAGGCGGAGATCCCCGTCAGCGAACTTGTCCGGCGCGTCAGCGGTTGCGGCACCCGTTGCAAACACGTCCGCGTGCGGCTTCATGCCCAGAATGGATGCGGAACCCTGAGGACTGCCAGCGGTGGCAAAAGACATTTTTCTACCTCAAGGTGTACTGACTACATCGAACAACCTGAGGATGCCACCGTCGGCATAACACGTAAAGGATTAATTTGTTTTTGTTGGATGCCCGCATAAATAGTAACACGCAGAAATTCCTAGTAGTCCCACCTCCAGCGCAGGCCGAGCGCGCCTTCCGTTCCCTGTCCGGTGTCACCAACCTCACTCTCTACCGACAGACCGGGCAGGATCTCGACCTCGACGGTCCCGGCGGTGGAGTTCCCGTCAACGCCCTGGCGGGCGCCGACATAGACGCCGTCGGCAACATAGCGGCCGATGCCGAGCGACGGCCCCCCACCGCTCCCGGCGCCATTCTCTTCGCCCGTATCGACCGTCAGCACATCCAGTCCGAGCAGGTTGCGGAGGTAGCTGAGGGCGTTCTCCGAGAGGCTTTCGCCGCTGGCGAGCGTATCGAGCGCAAGGCCCAGCTGGGCAAGCTCCACCGGACCGAGTTTGGCCACATCCTTGCCGAACAGGACGCGGGCCAGGATCTCGCTGTCGGGGAGGGCCGGTTGCGATGACAGCTCGATGTGCGGCGCCGAGGCCGTGCCGGTGACCGTGATCCGCGCGGTCAGGTCGCTGACCTGCCGGGCGGCGACGACGTTCAGGGTCGGATCGACACTCTTGGCGCCGGAAAAGCCGATGTCGCCCTTCTCGATGGTGAAGCGCCGTCCGGCGAAGTCGAACACGCCGGTGCGCGCGGCGACGGCTCCGGTGAGGATCGGGGTCGCCGTCGTGCCGGTGACGCGGAGATGGCCCTGCCACTCCAACTCCAGTCCCCGGCCGCGGACGAAGACGCGGCGCGGCATGGCGACGGCGATGTCGAGGCCGGCGATCCACGCCGGCGCCGCCGCTTTCTTCGTCTGCGGCCGAGGCGGGCCCGGCGGCAGGTTGATCTCCTTGACATCGAGGACAACCACCGACGGCGGCAGCCGGTCGATCAGGCGCACCTCCACCTTGTCGGTCGTGATGGCGCCGGAGATGCGCGCCTCGTTTGGGGATTGGCGAATGTTGATGTTACCGCTCAGCGTCGCGGTAACATCATCGCGGCGCACCAGCGTCGCTTCGGCGAAGGTCATGGTCAGGTCGGCCAGCGGCCGACCGCCGCTGCCCAATGCGAAACTCCCGTTGCCCGCGACGGTGCCACGTTCGCCGTCGGTGCCGCTGAGGGCGAGCGCCACCGCGCCGGCGCCGTCCGCCTGGGCGCTGACGGTCAGATCCTTGACAACGGTCCCGGTGACGAAGTTCTCGAACCGCCCGCCACTCAGGGAAATGGCGCCGTCGATCCGCGGGCTGGCGATGGTTCCGCCGATCCTCAGATCGACGTTGCTCTCACCTGTCAGCCTCTGATCGGGCAGCGGCAAAAGCTCCCACAGTTCGGCAATCGGCCCGGCCCAGTTCAACCGGCCGCTCAGCGGCGCCTGCGGCGAGAGCCGGGGCGTGAGCGTGCGCGCATCGACTATGGCTGGAACACTGGCCGAAACTTCGAGAGGGCGCCCGGCGATTTCGCTGCGGGCCTCCACCGCCAGGACACCGTCGCCAAGCCGCGCCGTGGCGGTGGCGTCGACGGCGCGCGCCGGAGTCATGCCGCCGATGCGCGCCGCTTTCAGCTCGACATCGAGATCACCGGCCAGATCCCGACCGCCCACGCTGTGGACCGAGCCTCTCGCGTCGATCGTTCCGGCGAGGTCCAGGTCCGGGCGTATGGCCGCGGCCAGCGCCAGCGGCAAATCCCGGACGACGAGACTGCCCTCGGTCCCGCTGCCTCCGGTCCGCCCGGAAGCCGTGATTTCGCCCGCGCCGACGGCAAGGTCGAGATCCTCGACACGCACCCCGGCATCGTCGATTGTGATGACCGACGGCCGGCGCAGGGCCAGAACCTCGCCGCCGAGGTCGCCATCAAAGGACTTGACGACGAGGCGTGTCATTCCGTCCTCGCGGCGCAGCGTCCCCGCGGCACGGATTTCGCCGCCGCCGGCGCCGGGCAAGCGGGCGGTGACGCGAACGTCACCCTCATCGGCGGAACCGGTGATGGTGGCCTGGAGCGAGTCGAGGCGCGCTCCGCCCGCCGACAGCTCCTCGGCTGTGGCCTCAACCTCGCCCAGCATATGCGCGGGCGGCCCGGCGAGATGGGCCCGCAGCGACATGGTTCCGGCGCTGCCGGCGGGTCCTTCCGGGCCGGTCAGGGCAAGCGAACGGCCGCCGGCCGCAACATCGATCGTCTGCTCGCCGCCTTTTTGCGCCCAGTCGGATTGTCGCATTTGTTTGTCCGGCGAGCCTGTAGCCGGCAAGTCCGGCCGCCTTTGCGTCCCTGCCCGTCGCAAGCGCCACCTCGCCCAGAACGGGGCCGCCGGCGGGCGGCAGATCCAGTGCCCCGGTCGCGCTCGCGCCGGGCGCCGAGGCCTCGAACGGCCCGAGATGAAACACCCCGTCGGCCGTGCGGGCGAAGGGAATGCGGGCGCGGACCGGATCGCCTTCAATGCCAACGGCGACGCTGAGCGTTCCGTGCGCTGAAGACAGGAGTTCCGTCCGCGGTGATCTCCGCCCGAGCCGGCGATACCGCCTTACCCGCGATGCGTCCGTCGTCGAAGCTCAGCGTCGCCTGGGTCCGCGGATCGGCCGGATCTCCCGAGAACGCACCATCGAGGCCGAGCGCGCCTTGCGCCGCCAGACCGGCCGCGGCTGCCACCGGCGCGACATCGGGAACGCGGACCCGGTATTCGCCATGAAGGACGCGCTCGGCGAGCTCCGCCGACACCTCGGCCCGGATCCCCTCGCCTTCAAGCATGACCTCGTCGAGGCGCATCGACCGCCCGGCCGCATCGGCGGCGAACCGGCCTTTCAGCGCCGGTTCTGCCCCGAGCAGGCGTCGACAGGCGCGAGACCCGTGCGCAGGGCATCCGCCGCAATGCTGAAGGTGCCCTGCACATTGCCGCTTCGGCGAGCCACTTCCGCGGTGAGGTCACCGCTCCCGACAAGACCGCGTCCCGTGGCGGTGCGCAAAGCGGCCAGATCTTCGACGCGGCCATGAAACGTCGCCTCGCCGTCGCCGTTTGCGAGCCCCACGCTCCCTTCGCCCGTAAGCGTAAGCGCCGGCGCATCGAGCCTTACCGTTTCCACCTTCAGTTCGTTGCTGTTCCGATCGAGGATCGCGTCGATGCCGAGGCGCGGGTCGCCGCCGAGCAACGCGGCGATATCCTTGCCGCCTGCGCGAACGCCGGCGAAAGCAGCGGTCGCATGCAGCCTGACCTGCCCGCCTGCTCCTTGCGCAGGCTCGACCCGAACGGTCCAGTCGGCGCAATTCACCGCTGCGTCTGGTACGCCTAACCCCGTGACGGTTCCCGAGGCGGCAATCTTCGGCGCTGCCCACGGCCCGGAGACATCCGCCTCGGCGTTGATCGAGTCAAGGCTGGCCGGTCCCAGCAGCGGCTCCAGCACGGATCCGTCGGCGACGACAAGCCGAACATTCGCCGTCTCGATCCGCCCGGCGTCCATGTCGACGACGCCGCCGCCGGTCAGGCGGATGCCGCCGGCCGCCGCCTCCAGCGCATCGACGTGGAGAGCGTCGCCATCGGGACGGCGCAGCGCCAGCCCGAAACGTGATTCCGCTCGCCGTCAGCGGTCGCCAGGCGTCACCCAGCAGCGCCGCGATATCGGCGCGGCCTGAGATGCGGGCCGTGGTGCCGGACGTATCCGTCTCGCTGCGGATTTCAGCATCGAGGCGAACACCGTCGCCGATGGCGCCGCTGATAGCGCCGCGCCAGGCCTCGATCGGTCCGCTGCCGGAGACCGAAAGACGAACCGGCGGTTGTCCGGCGAGTCCCATGGCGGCGCCAATCAGCCCGCCTCCCGGCTCGTCAAGGCGCGCATCCACCGTCAAGCGCCCGCGTCGCGGGCAACCAGGTCGCGGCAAGGTTGGCCTCGCCGCCGGCGCCGTTGGTCCTGACGACTCTCGCCGTGGTCTCGACCGTGCCCCCGGCGCCTGCGGCGGCGAGCCGGCCGCTGGCGCCGAAGATCGACGCGGCTCGCCCGCGACGGCGGGGCCGATCTCGCACATCGTCGATCGTGAAGCCGTCGACCTCCAGATCGAGCGGCAGGGTCGGCAGGCCCGGGTTGCTCGTCGTGGCCGCACCGTTCACGCCGGCCTTGGGCAGACGGCTCAGCCGGACGCCGTCGGCAATGGCCTCGCGTACCGAGATGCGGCCACGCAAGCAGCGCCAGCGGCCGCCAGTCGATGGCGAGCCTGTCGATGGCGAGCCATTCCCCATCCGTGTCGCGCAGCTTAAGCCCGCGCAGGGCGAGATGCGACGGCAGGCCCGGCTCGATACCGGCGATGCTCACCTCTGCTTCGCCCGGCGTCGAAGCGAGCCTCGCCAGCGCCTGCGCAGCGATGCGCCCGCCGGCCTCGGTCTGAAGAAAGAGAAGCCCGGCGGCGACGAGCATCGCCAGCAGCGCCAGTACGCCACCGATGCCCAGGATCGCCCGCCGCAGCATCAGAAGGACTCGCCCAGCGCGATGTAGAACTGGAACGCGTCATCGGTGCCGCTGCGCGGGTTCAGCGGGAAGGCGATATCCAGGCGCACCGGGCCGATGGGGGTAAAATAGCGCAGACCGCCGCCCGCGGCCCAGCGGATCGGCCGGTCGAACGACGGGTAGGACTGGTCGAAGACGTTGCCGCCATCGACGAACGCAAACGACGCCGAAATTGCCCCACACCCGCGTCCTCAACTCGACGCTGGTCTCGAGCAGGGACCGCCCGCCGAGGGGATCGTTATTGTCGTCAATCGGACCGACCTCCTGGAACCGATAGCCGCGGATCGAATCGCCGCCGCCGGCGTAGAACCGTTTGTTGGCGGGAATATCGGAGCGCGACTGGCCGACAATCGATCCGATCCGCAGCCGGCCGGCGAGGACGAAGCGGCGATGCCGAGTCCAATGGCAGGTAGGCCGAGCCCGTCGCTTCGTTCACCACGAAAGCCGATGGCCTTGTCGAACCAGCCGGCATAAGGCGTCGTCTCCAGGCGCAGCCGGGTTCCCTTGGTCGGATTGAGCCGGTTGTTGGCGCCATCGTAATACAGCCACAGCGGCGCGCCGACGAGGGTCGACGTGCGTCGGCCTTCCTGGTCTTCGAGTTGCGCCCATTCCAAGGATCCCGCAAGCGAGCCGGTCCATCGTTCGCTGAGCGGTCGCTGGAGGCCGGCGCTAGTCTCGACGCTCAGCTCGTTAAGGCGGTGCTGTTGGTGCGCGTGCCGATCGTGTTTGAAAACAGATCCTGCTCGGGCAGGCGGAAATTCGGACGAACGAAACGAACCTCGGCCGACTGAGTGATCTCCCCGATTTCTGCGGCCAGATCCAGATCTTCATTGCGGCGGAACAGGTTGCGGTGCTCCCAGAAGACCTTGACCGCAGGACCCTCGCTGGTTGCGTATTTGACGCCAAAGCCCACGGAGCGTTGCTTGCCTTCGACGAGACGGGTGCGCAGCGGGATTTCGCCCTCGTCGGTGGTCTCGTCCGCCGGATTGGTCGCGACGGCGGCAAACAGCCCGGTGCGCAAGAGCCGCGTGCGGTAGAGATCGACGAGGCGCTGGTCGTAAAGGTCGCCCTTCCGCCATGGAACGAGAACCCGGATGTAATCTTCCTCCACTCCGCTGAGGCCGGCGATGGTCACCGCGCCGAAGCGAGCCTCCGCGCCGGGATCGATCTCGAGCGCGACCCGCATGGTCTCGGCCGCGTGGTCGACAACGACCTTGCGATCGCGTACCTCCGCCAGCGGATGGCCGCGGTCGGCGAGAAAGCGCAGCGCCCGCCGCTCGCCGGCAACGACGTCGGGGGCGCGGGCAACCTCGCCGAGCTTGATCCCGAGATCCTTGAGCTCCGGCTTCGGCGCCGTCGCCGCATCTTCGGCTCCCGTGTAGCGAACGGTAAACGCGCCAAACCGATAAGCCGGTCCCGGATCGATGACGAGCCGCACCCGCAGCGGCTTTGTCTCGCGATCGATGTCCGCCGAGATCGCCGACCGGTAGTAGCCCTCTGAACGCAAAACGTCGCGAAACCGCTCCGTGTCGCCCTCGATCCGTCGCTGCAGACCGAGATCGGTGAAGGGCGGGCGGTCGCTAAGGGCGATGAGTTGCGAGCTTTTCTCAAGCAGTGCGCGCGTGCGGCGGTCGAGCTTGGCGCCATCAGCGGCGACGATCTCGGCTTCGTAGCTAACGGCCGCAGCCGGTGTGCTTTCAGGCTCGGACCCGCCGCCGCCGACCTCCTCTCCGCTGGCCGCAGAAGGCGCGCCGCCGCCGGCAGAGCCGCCGAAGACGGCGCACCCGGACGCGCCGAGGCAGAGCGAGACTGGCAACAACGAAACCGAGAACCGTGCGCCGGTGCGCCATTGCAGTATTGCGTTTCCTACACCGGCTCGCGCTGCGTTTTCAGGATCGCTCGTCCCGAAGCCACTCGGCAAGAACCTTGCCGGCGATCGCCTCCACCTGTTCGCTGCAGACCCGGCTGTCACGGCGAAGAGACGGAACATCGAGACCGGGCGCCGCCGCGATCTCCGCGGCATGGCCGACGAACCAGTGCTCCAGTCCCGTGGCGGTTGCCTCGAGGTGGAACTGCAGCGCCAGAGTTCGCGAGCCATGCGAGAACGCCTGGTTCTCGTAGGCCGCGGTCGAGGCCAGCCGGACCGCACCGGACGGCAGATCGAAAGTGTCGCCGTGCCAGTGCAGGACCGGGACGTCGCCCTTAAGATGGCGCAGGCAGGAGGCCTCGCCCGCGGCGCTCAGGCGGACCGGCGCCCAGCCGATTTCCTTCACCGGCCCCGGATAGACCCGCGCGCCCAGGGCCCGGGCGATGAGCTGCGCCCCCAGGCAGACGCCGAGAACCCGGCGGCCGGCGGCGATCTGGTTCTCGATCAGGCGGAGCTCGCGGATGAGGAACGGATAGGCCTGTTCCTCGTAGGCGCCGATGGGACCGCCAAGCACGACCAGGAGTTCTGGGCCCGCTTCCAATCCGGCAGGATCATCAAGGCCATCGACGGCGTCGAGGTAGCGGATGCCATAGCCGGCCGCCGCAAGCACCGGTGCGAACGCTCCCAGATCCTCGAAGGCGACATGACGGATGACGAGCGCGGATGCCATGGCGGCGTGCTCGCATACGCTCGCGATCGGAGTCAAGCGCGCCATCGTGTTTGCCGTTCGACGGCCGACCGGCGTCGGCGCTGGCGATCACGGCCGGCTTGGCTATACTGCCGCGGCAAATGCACCCATCTTCGTCTTGGCCTGCGCCCGGCTGATCATGTCCTTCCCCGCCATCGCCCTGGTTGCCTCGGACCACCCCCGCGCCCGCGAGGCGCTGGAGCGGTTGCGCAAGCTCTACGCGACGGTCCCGCCCGAACGCGCCGACATCATCGTCGCGCTCGGCGGCGATGGCTTCATGCTCGAAACGCTTCACCGCTACATGAACCGGAATGTCCCAATCTTCGGCATGAATCGTGGCTCGGTCGGGTTTCTGATGAATACTTTCTCCGAAGACGACGCTCATCGAGCGGGTTACCAAGGCCGAGCCGATCGGCCTTAACCCGCTGCGCATGACGGCGACCGACATCCGGGGCGAGAAGCCACGAGGCGCTGGCGATCAACGAGGTCTCGCTGCTGCGCGAGACGCGCTTCGCAGCCAAGCTGACCATCGAGATCGACGGCATTGTCCGCATGCCGGAGATGATCTGCGACGGCGTGCTGCTTTCGACGCCGGCAGGCAGCACCGCCTACAATGTCTCGCTGAACGGCCCGATCCTGCCGCTCGGCGCCCACGTCCTTGCGTTGACGCCGATCAGCGTCTTTCGCCCCCGGCAATGGCGCGGCGCCATCCTTCCCCATGAAGTGACGGTCGGCGTCAAGGTGTTGTCGCCCCATGATCGCCCGGTCAGCGCCGTCGCCGACTACACCGAGGTTCGCGACGTCGTCCAGGTCAAGATCTGCGAGGATCGCAGCGTCGTCCTGACCCTGCTGTTCGATCCGGAGCATAACCTGGAGGAGCGGGTCATCAAGGAGCAGTTCCTCCTTTGAGGCCGGAAGCCGGCGATCCCGTTTCCACTCGCCGCCTCCTCGCGATGTGATACACTGCGCCTAATCATGCTGGGGACGTTTGCCCCCACTGGGCTAGGCAAAGCAGCGGGACGCAATAAAAATGGACCAGTTACGGAAACTTCGGCAGCTTGTGCCGGTCGAAACCGAATACGATATTCGGAATGCGTGTACTTCCCTGCTTCCGGTGCGCCACCGGTCACGATTTACGACGGTTCTACATGCCTGCGTCTGGAAGACCGCGAGCCAGTGGATCCGCGTTGTCCTTTCCGATCCCAGGATTTACATGTACTCCGGGCTGAAGGTCCACATACCGATTGACAGTGAGATATGGTGGCCGGACCCCAGCCTTCTTGTTATTCCCAAGCGGCGGATCGTCCCGGATCTGTACTGCCGGTATGACCAATTTCTTCAGATAAACAAGCCCGAACCGTATTCCGTCTTTTTTGTCAAGCGGGATCCGCGAGACGTTCTCATTTCGTGGTTCTTCTCCAACCGGTACTCCCATCGACCGATGGTGGCGATCAACAACCGTCGCGAGGCTCTGGTCGGCCTCTCGGAGCATGATGGGATCATCGCAACCATCGACGAGTTCGACGAGATCGCCGGCATGCTCCGCTCCTGGCAAGCGGCCGCGGACGCGCCCGGCGTGCGCATCGTCCGTTACGAGGATCTCACCGGCGCCAACTCGCTGCGTGTATGGAGCAAGATCCTGAAGCATTGCGACATCCCGATGCCGGAGGACGTGCTGCGGCGCGTTCTCGACACGTACGCGTTCTCCAGGATCTCCGGCGGACGGGTGCCTGGCGAGGAAGACAAGACCCACAAGTACCGCAAGGGCGTTCCCGGCGACTGGAAGAACCACTTCGACGAGGAGATTAGCAGAGCGTTTCCATGACCGCTTCGGCGACCTTCCCCGGGAACTCGGGTACGCCTGATCGGGGCAGCTGAAGCGCTCGGTCCCGCTCTAGCCGCGCCGCGCCTGCCGACGTTTAAACGTCACCACCCGCCAGCCATACCAGAGCACCAGCAAGGCGATGACCGCGTTCGTCGGCGGGCCGAGCCACTGGGCGATCCGACCGTAGGCCGAGCCCAGGGCGTAGCCGCCGCCGGCAAGCAGCGCGGTCCAGATCGCCGTACCGAGGGCTGTGTAGAGCACGAACTTCATGAACGGCATGTCGGAAACGCCGGCCGGGACCGAGATGAAGGTCCGCACCGCCGGAATGAGACGGCCGATGAAGACCGCAATGCCGCCGTAGCGGCAGAACCAGCGGTTGGCCGCGTCGACATCTTTCGGAGACATCGTGAGCCAGGCGCCATGCCTGGCCGCGAAGGCGCGAATGCGCGCGCCGCCCAGCCAGCGACCGACGCCATACCAGAAGAGCGCCCCGGCAAGCGAGCCAACCGAGCCCGCGGCGATAATGCCGGGCAGGGCCAGCTTGCCCTGGCTCGCGGCATAACCGCCGAGCGGCATGATCAGCTCGGAAGGGATAGGCGGAAAGAGGTTCTCGAGGAACATCAGGCCGGCGATGCCCACGTATCCGGTCTCGTTGATCCAGCCGGTCAGCCACTCGAACATCGCAAGCCTCATCAGCTCTGGCTGCCGATCTTAGCCAGATTGGACTGTCTGATCCCTGCTCTACTCTATGCGAGCTTCGGCTGCGCAGGGGCATCGGATGATGGGCGCATTTCCAAAATTCCGGATGCTCGCGGGCGAACCGCCAGCCTGCCGGTGGGAAGGCGCCGGAACAAGCGCTGGCGCGCAATTCCTCCTGCTGAAGCGTCAGGGAGCCGCCTTGCCGCCGCCCGATGCGCCGCGTTCGCCGTTCTGGCGGAGCAGGACCACCGCCTGCTGGCCGAACAGGTTGGCGCGGATCAGCCCGCGGCCGAGCGGCCGGGTCGCGCCCCGGCGGTCGAGCACGTGGCCGCATTCGATGGCGATGTCGAGCGCGCCGCAGAGGGCGACGAAGTCGCGGATCGAGCAGAGGTGAATGTTCGGCGTCTCGAACCAGCGGTACGGCAGGGCCGTGCTCATCGGCATCTGCCCGTCGACCAGCAAGCGCCAGCGATGCGGCCAGTAGGCGAAGTTGGGGAACGAGACGATGGCGCGCCGGCCGATGCGCATAAGCTGTTCGAGGGTCGTCTTCGGCGCGCGCATGGCCTGCAGGGTCTGGCTGAGAACGACGTAGTCGAAGGCGCCCTCGGGGTAGTCGAACAGGTCGGTCTCGGCGTCGCCCTGGATGACCGACAGCCCGGCGCTGACGCAGGCGTTGACGCCGTCGCTGCCGAGCTCGATGCCGCGGCCGTCGACGCCCTTCAGGTTGACCAGATGGTCGAGCAGGGCGCCGTCGCCGCAGCCGACGTCGAGCACCCGCGAGGCCGGCTCGATCATGTCGGCGATGAGCTGAAGGTCGATGCGCATCGCGGTCCGCGCGGTCCTCATCGTCGCGACATTCATGCGCGCGTCGATCCGGCAAGGCCGCGATGCTGGGCGGCGCCGGCGAGGAAGCCGCGCAACACCCGATGAAACTCGGGCTCGTCGACGAGGAAGGCGTCATGGCCGGCGTCGGAGACGATCTCGGCGAAGCTGACGTTGGCCGCGACCGCGTTCAGCGCGTGGACGATGCGCCGGCTCTGCACTGTCGGATACAGCCAGTCGCTGGTGAACGACAGGACGCAGAAGCGCACCGGCGTGTCGCGGAAGGCGTTGGCCAGAACCCCGCCGTGGCGGGCGGCCATGTCGAAGTAGTCCATCGCCCGGGTGATGTAGAGGTAGGCGTTGGCGTCGAACCGCTCGACGAAGCTTATGCCCTGGTGGCGGAGGTAGCTTTCGACCTGGAAGTCGGCGTCGAAGCCGTAGGTGACGACCGTCCGGTCCTGCAGCCGGCGGCCGAACTTCTGATGCAGCTTGCCTTCGGAAAGATAGGTGATGTGCGCCGCCATCCGCGCCACCGCCAGGCCGCGGTGAGGCCGGCGGCCGTGGCGCCAGTACTCGCCGCCCATCCAGTCCGGATCGGCCATGATCGCCTGGCGGCCGACCTCGTGAAAGGCGATGTTCTGCGCCGTATGATGGGCCGCGGTGGCTACCGGAATGGCGGCGAAGACGCGCTCGGGGAACAAGGACGCCCATTCGAGAACCTGCATTCCGCCCATCGACCCGCCGATGACGGCGAAGAGCTGGCCGATGCCGAGGTGGTCGAGCAGCATCGCCTGGGCCCGGACCATGTCGGCGATGGTGATAACGGGAAAGCTCAGACTCCACGGCTCACCGGTCGCCGGGTCGATCTCGCTCGGTCCGGCCGAGCCCATGCAGCCGCCGAGGACGTTGCTGCAGATGATGAAATAATGTTCGGTGTCGAGCGGCCTGCCCGGCCCGATCATGATGTCCCACCAGCCGGACTTGCCGGTGCGCGGGTGGGAGGCCGCGGCGTACTGGTCGCCGGTGAGCGCGTGGCAGACGAGGATGGCGTTCGACCGATCGGCGTTGAGCCGACCGTAGGTCTGATAGGCAAGCGGGAAATCGCGCAGGCCGATACCGCAGTCCAGCCTCAGCGGCCGGTCGCTGCCGAGGATCACCTTTTGTCCGGCGGTCTCGAACGCGGCCCCAGGCGCCGTCCCGATCGTCGAAGCCGCCGCGGACGCTGTCGCTCCGCCTGGTTTGTTCATCGCCGCTGTATGCCGATCAGTGGCCCGCCGTGGCCCCGCGGGCCGCTGGTCGGGGTCAAACTCTCTTTGCTTTGCCGCTGCGCCCGCATTATCACTAGGTTGCTCGCAAGATCATGGGTGCGGGCTTCAGAATCCGCGGACTTCCGGAACCGATCATGAGCCTGGACCAAGACCTCGCATCCGTGCGGTCTGAGATCGACGCCATCGACGATGCCATACACGACCTGATCATCCGTCGTACAGAACTGGTCGAGCAGGTCCGTGTGATCAAGCACGACTTGCCGATCAAGATCCAGCCCTCGCGCGAAGCCGAGATCGTCTACCGGATCGTCGCCCGCCATCGCGGCCCCTTTCCCAGGCCGGAACTCGTTGCGATCTGGCGTCAGCTCATCAACGCGACGCTGTCGTTCGAAGGGCCCTTCTCGGTGGCCGCCTACACGCCGGAGGGGGACGGCAGTTACTGGGATCTGGCGCGCGATCAGTATGGCGCCTACACGCCGATGAGCCGCCACACCTCGGTGCGCTCGGTCATCGAAGCGGTCCGCCGGCGCGAGGCGATCGTCGGCGTCCTGCCGCTGCCGCGCAACGATGACGCCGATCCGTGGTGGCGACACATCGTCACCAGCCAGCCGGAGGCGCCCAGGATCATCGCCAGGCTGCCGTTCGCCGGGCCCGCCAGCACGCGCGGCGGCGACGCGCAGGCCCTGGTCATCTGCCCCGTGGCGGTGCGACCCACGGGGCGCGACCGCACCTACCTTGCCGCCGATGTCGAGGCCGGAACCGGCCTCGGCTCAGCTCGCGGCAGCGTTTGGCGGCGTCGGGCTGACGCCGATCGTCACGATCCAGTGGCAAGAGGCCGAGCCTCCGGCTTCGACGCTTTATCTGGTCGAGGTCGCCGACTTCGTCGAGACCGGCGACGCCCGCCTCGACGAAGTGCGCAAGGCCTCGGGCCGGTCGCTCAACCGCCTCCTTGTGCTTGGCGGCTACGCCGAGCCTCTGGGCCCCGAAGAGCTCGGTCAGGCTGCGCGCCAGGCGAGCGCAGCGGCACCGTCGCCGGCCGGCGTATCCTGAAGCCGGCATGACGGCGATGCTTCTGCCCCGGCCCGGCATCCTCGAGATCGCGCCTTACGTCGGCGGCGAGTCGTCCGTCGCCGGTGTCGAACGGATCATCAAGCTCGCCTCGAACGAAAGCGCCCTCGGTCCCAGTCCCCGCGCCCTCGACCTCTCTGCGTGAGGGCGGGGAAACCATGCACCGCTATCCCGACGGCGGCTGCGCCGAGCTCCGCCGCGAGATCGGCCGCGTTCACGGGCTGGACGCCGGGCGGATCGTCTGCGGCGCCGGTTCCGACGAGCTGATCGGCCTGCTCTGCCGGGCTTATGCCGGTCCGGGCGATTCGGTCATCTACACCCGTCACGGCTTTCTGATGTACCCGATCGCCGCCCAGGCCGCCGGCGCGACCGCAATAGCGGTGGCCGAACGGAACCTCACAGCCGACGTCGACGCCATCCTCGCCGGCGTGGACGAAGCGACCCGGATCGTCTTCATTGCCAACCCCAACAATCCCACCGGCACCTATATCCCGGCGGCGGAGCTGGCGCGACTGCGGGCTGGCCTGCGCGACGACATCCTGCTGGTCCTCGACGCCGCCTACGCCGAATACATCGACTGTGACGATTACATCTGCGGCTTCGGTCTGGTCGACGGCGGCGACAACGTGGTCGTCACCCGCACCTTCTCCAAGATCTACGGCCTCGGCGGACTGCGCCTCGGCTGGGCCTACTGTCCGCCCGCCATCGCCGATGTCCTCAACCGCAGCCGCAACCCCTTCAACGTCTCGTCGCTGGCGCAGGCCGCCGGCGTTGCGGCGTTGGCCGATGACGAGTTCGTCGCCCGCGCCCAGACGCACAACGCCTACTGGCGCGCCTGGCTGCGCGACTGCGCTGCTGGGGCTCGGCCTCGATGTCGGCCGAGAGCTTCGCCAACTTCGTCCTCGCCCGCTTTCCCGACGCCGATGCCGCCGATGCCGCCGACGCCTTTCTCAAGAGCCGCGGCATCATCGTCCGGCGGATGGCGTCCTACCGTCTGCCCGACGCCTTGCGCATCACCATCGGGCGCGAGGACGAGCTCCGCGAGCTGGTCGCCGCGCTCGAAGATCACCTGGCCCGGCGCTAGGCGATGGCGGAACCTGAAGCCCCGCCGCGCGTTCGCGAAGATCGCGCTGATCGGCATCGGCCTGATCGGCTCGTCGCTGGCCAGGGTCATCCGCCGCGACGGCCTCGCCCGGCACATCGCCGTCTGCGCCCGCTCCCACGGCACCCTCGATACGGCTCGCGCGCTGGGGCTGGCCGACAGCACCACGACCGATCCGCGTCAGGTCGTCGAAGGCGCCGACCTGGTCATGATGTGCACGCCGCTGGGCGCCTACGCCGCCATCGCCGAAGCCATGGCCCCGGCGCTGAGATCAGGATGCATCGTCAGCGATGTCGGCTCGGTGAAGCAGTGCGTCATCCGCGACGTCGCCCCGCATCTGCCCGAGGGCGTCCATCTCGTGCCGGGCCACCCGGTCGCCGGCACGGAACACTCCGGACCCGAGGCCGGGTTCGCCGAGTTGTTCCAGGGGCGCTTCTGCATCCTCACCCCGCCCACCGGCGCGGACGGAAGCGCGGTCGAACGGATCGCGGCCCTCTGGCAGCGTGCCGGGATGACGGTGGAAATCATGGCCGCTCAGCATCACGACCGGGTGCTGGCGATCACGTCGCACCTGCCTCATCTCATCGCCTACACCATCGTCGGCACCGCGACCGATCTGGAAGAGCATCTCAGGCTCGAGGTGGCGAAGTTCTCCGCCGGCGGCTTTCGCGACTTCACCCGCATCGCCGCCTCGGACCCGGTCATGTGGCGCGACATCTTCTTGAACAACCGTGACGCCGTGCTCGAGATGCTGGGACGCTTCAACGAGGATCTGACGGCGCTGCAACGGGCGATCCGCTGGGGCGAAGCGGAACCGCTACAGGACCGCTTCACCCGCACCCGCGAAATCCGGCGCGGCGTTCTCGCCGCCAGGCAGGAATAGCGAACGAGTCGCTGGAGATGCGCTGCAAGAGGAGGGAATCACCAGAGCAAAACATGTCAGCCGGGCGCTGTCCCGGCGAACGCCGGCAAAACGCTGCCGCGCGAATTCGGCGCCCGGGGCCACTCGATCTCGGGAACGACCAGCAGCGGCAGCGGCCCGACCGACAGGGTACGATCGCGCATCGTCAGCGGCACCTGCAGGGTCGGTGAACCGCCGTCGGCGGACCGTCGGCTGAGAAGCGCCAGCGCCATCCGCGCTTTGCCCGCGACCCCCGCGTCGATGATGCCGCGATCCGTCAGGGCCGAGATCGTTTGCTGGAATCCCTGGATGCGGGCAGTGATCGCACCGACCGGTTGCGCCGCGTTGTCAAGGGAGAGCGTGCCTGCACCGCTCATTGTCAAGGGCCCGTAGCTGACGCCGAGATGGGCAACATCGACCACGCCGCCGTCATTTCGCCATTGCTCGAGCCCTTCGCGCAGGTTGGCGAACGAATGCAATAGCCCATGGACCGTGGCCTCCGCGCTCAGCTCGTCAATGGTATCGCCCAGCGGCAGATCGAGTTGCTGCGGCAGCTGCAGGCCGATGACCTCCATCCGCAGGGCGAAAGCGGACTCCGGATCGGAGCCGGCGGGCGTCTGCGTGCTCAACGCGCTGGTCGCGGTCAACCGCTCCAGAAGAATGACGTCGCCCGGTTCATCGGCTGCCATCGCCAGCCTGCGCACGGTCAGCTCTCCGAATTGTGGCGCGACCCCGCCGCCGGTCTGCAGCGACAATTCCTCGGCGCCGCCACGATAGGTCTTCAGTTTGCCGCCGATGTTGACGGACAGCGCCTCCTCGCCGGCGAGACGCACGGTGATCCCGTCGTAGCGGAAGGGGCTCGCCTCGACGGCGGCGCGATCGCCTGCCCATGACCAACCCAAGGTGCGGCCGTCGGGCGCGGTGACGACGGGAGCGAGAACCGTCACCCGCGCCGCCAGCGGAAACCCGCCGAGGTCAAGATCGGTATAGGAGATCCGATAGCCTTCCGCCTGGCGCGCGGCGATCCAGCCGAGGACGCCGCTGCGCAGATGGAGGCTCGCGACGGTCCAAAGCGCGCCATACGCGACCACGACCGCGGCAAAAAGCGCCACGACCGCACCGATGCCGAGTCTACGCCGGCGGCGCAGCACCGGTTCGGTCGTCCTCGCTGACGCAGATGTAACAGGGTGAGGGTGCAAAGCCACGATTCTATTCACAGGGTCACCGGACTTCAGGCACTCCGGAATGCCACAATTTAGCCATTTATAGGCGGTTGCGACGGAGGATGCGAGCGGATAGCGTACCCGGGCGAAAAGAATGTGGCAAGTTCATGTCAGATGAGGTTTCGACAGCAGCGACGAACCCGGAAACCGAGCAGCGGGCATCGCCGTGGATAGTGGTCATGCCGGCCACGTTCGTCGTTCTCTGGAGCACCGGCTTCATCGGCGCAAAATTCGGCATACCTCATGCCGAACCCTTCACCTTTCTGCTGATACGCTTCATCTGCGTTGCTGCGATTCTGGCCGTGGCCGCGTTAATCATTGGCGCGCCCTGGCCCCGCGATCCCGTACAGATCGGTCCGGACGGTGGCCGCCGGGCTGATGATCCACGGCATCTACCTGGGCGGCGTCTTTTCCGCCATCGCCGCCGGCGTGCCCGCCGGCATTGCCGCGCTGATCGTCGGCCTGCAACCCCTTCTCACAGCCGCGGTCGCGCCAGCCTATCTCGGAGAGAAAGTGACCCGGCGACAATGGCTGGGGTTCGCCCTCGGCTTTGCCGGCGTCGTTCTGGTCGTTACGAACAAGCTCAGCTTACGTCCGGCCGACGTCGCGGGCACCGGCTGGGCGGTCGCCGCGCTGGCCGGAATGACCGCCGGCACGCTCTATCAGAAGCGCCACGGCGCCAGCATGCACCTCTGCACCGGTTCGGCCATACAGTTCGCCGCGGTTGCCCTTGTCTACATTCCAATCGCGCTGACCTCCGAGACCATGCGGGTGGAGTGGACCGGCGGATTTGTCTTCGCCCTAGGCTGGCTGGTCCTCGTCCTCTCGATCGGCGCGATTAGCCTGCTTTACCTGCTTATCCGGCGCGGCGCGGCCGCCCGCATCGCCAGCCTGTTCTATCTGACCCCGGCGGTCACCGCGGCGCTCGCCTGGCTCTTCTTCGACGAAACGCTGGGACCGTTGGCGATCGCCGGCATGGCCCTGGCGGCCATCGGCGTCGCATTGGTGACTAGGACGTGAGTGACCGGGCGTGAAGGCTGCGGCAACGCCTCTTGCCGCGACTTGGGGGGCGCACGGCGCGCCCGACGAAGCGCGCGCGGAGCCTCTCTGGATCTTCGCTTACGGCTCCCTGATGTGGGAGCCCAACTTCGCCTGCGCCGAGGTCCGTCCGGCGCTCCTGCGCGGCTACCACCGGGCACTCTGCATCCTGTCGATCCGCAACCGCGGTACTGAGGACCGACCGGGCCTGGTCCTCGGTCTGGATCGCGGCGGATCTTGCGCCGGGCGGGCGTTGCGGGCGGCGCCGGGACAGTATGCGGCCACCCTCGCCTACCTCGAGCAGCGCGAGATGTCGACCGCGTCCTACCGGCCGAAGCTTGTGCCTGTCCGTCTTGGCGATGGCGAACGCGTCTCGGCGCTGGCTTTTGTCGCCGACCCGCGGCATCGCCAGTACGTCGGCACGCTGGCGCCGGAAGACGCAGCCCGCCTCGTTCGTCAGGGACGCGGGAGCTACGGCGCTTCGCTCGACTACCTGCGCAACGTCGTCGCCTACCTCGACCGGATCGGCATTGCCGACGGACCGCTGCACCGCGTTCTCGCACTCGCCGAGGACAGCGACGGGAGCGCTCGCTGGGCCACGAGCGAGGGGGCGGGGTAATCCATGCAGCTGAGACGAGTAGGACGGTGGCGGGCCCCTCGCCCAGCTCGCCCCGTTGCGCGTGCGCGACTTCGCCCGGATTCGGAGGACGCCGGCAACCATTCGCAGCTCCACAGTGGCCGTGCGTGGTTTCGCGTCTGGTGAACCTGCAGCATCCCGACCACGATACGCCTGACGGTTGGGTTCCCGGCGTGGACTGCGGGGAAAGGGCTAAACGAAGTAGCGCGTAATGGCCCAACCCGCGACGGCGGACGCCGCGCTCAGTGCCGTGCCCCACAGCATGTCGACGATGACCATCGAGATCGGCCAGTCGCGCAGCGTCGCGAAGTTGCTCATCTCGTAGGTGCCGTAGGCGAACAGGCCGAACAGCGCGCCATAGATGACCGCCGTGGACCAGGCGCCGTCGCGCAGCGCCGGGGCGACGGCAAAGACAATCAAACCGACGACGTAAACGAGGTAGAAGGCGCCGGCGGCGGCCATGTTGATGTTGTCCGCCATCAGGTGGCCGATCCAACCGCGGTAGGCGGTCCGCACCACCAGTCCGAGCCAGAGGGCGTCGAGACCGAGGAAAACGACGGCCGTTGAAACATAGGCGACGATGTACTGCATGACCCACAGCTCCGGAAACCGTTGTGCGGCAACCGCCGCCGGTCGCCGCGGTCACTCATGCAGTGCCACTTAGCGCAGTGGCTTCGCCTCGCCAGCGGATCGGAGGGGACGCCTTGGCCGAAGGGGGCCGCAGCCGC
>CAWBNC010000007.1:0-5718 GCA_963789785.1 uncultured Alphaproteobacteria bacterium
CGTACTCGATCAGCGACGCCGCGATCCTGGCGATCTGGTCATCCGAGTGCGTGCGCGCGTTCTTCGCATACGGCTTCAGCCGCGCGAGCGGCCACTGCTCGATCTGCTCGGGCAGGAACGGAAGCGAGGTCATGGAGGCGTCTCAAGTCGAAGATGCGAAGGACGCGAGCGGCGTTGCCCGCTACAGCCGGAGCTCGCGGACGAGCTGCAAGGCCACCGGTTCTGGATCCTGGCTTCTGGATTCCGAACTGGACTCCGGGATCCACCTGGGATCCAGCCGGGAGTTCAGTCTAAGTCGCTGATCTGGAAACTAAAAAAGCCACCGGACGGTGGCTTCTGGATCGGGTGGCTTCCCAAAAAACGTGTCTGGCGCTAGCGATCTTTCGGGCCAATGCCGCCAGCATAGGTTGTGTTCCCAGAAGGAACCAACAATTTCAATGGGTTGCAGGCTTCAGAGAACAGTTTGTGTTCCCTTCGCCTGCCGTTTCGACGCCCTAAACCATGCCGTCTTGCCACCTCTGATTGTATCGCCCGCTCACCGAGCCGTTCGTCCCGAATCGACCCGAACACTACATATTGCGCGCATCCGTGTCAATAGCACAAAATGTCGGCCGTTGGAAATTCGGTGCGGGCTCCCCTCTGCCCCCGCGGCCGGAGCGTCAGCGACCGACGGTGCGCTCGTCCTTTACCGGGCTCAGAAAGCGAAGCGCCCGCCATCCCTCTCGGAAGGCGGGCTGCCTCAGCGCAATTCCAACCATGCAAACCTTCTACATGTTGTGACGGGCGCGCGTCAAGAGGCAATATGTTGGGAATGCGCTCGGCAATAAACGGCCGCTTTGTGGGGCCGGCCGGACGTTGCGCCTGCGCGCGCCAACCGCCGCTGCTGACCCATGTCGGACGTTGGTCGGAACAAAAAAGGCGGCCCCGGACAGCCGCCTGATCTGAGACCGCCGATGCAGGCGGCGTTTTCACCTGCAGATAGTTATTTCTTGACCAGCTCGATCTCGCTCGGCCTCCAGCTCTTGTCGAAGTAGGCCGGCAGCGGGCTGTAGAGCCGCAAAATGTTGAACCAGCCCTTTTCCGGGTCGGTCTGGATCCAGTTGCCACGGGCAACGCCCTCGGGTTGTTCAGGGCTGAAATACACGGTGGTCGTGCCGTCCTCTGCCGCCTTTGCGGCGGGCGATGGATAGCTCTGCGATCCCGCGCGCGGGTACTTCTGCGGTGTCTGCAGCATCGACCGGGTCTGGTTGTCGTAAAGCGTGAACGACCAGAACGCCTCCGCCGGAATGTCCTTCGGCAGCGTGACCTTGTAGGTCTTGGCCCCGTCGAAGACCTCGCCGTTGGCGTCGCGGAAGGCGATCAGGTACTGCGAGCCGACGCCGGGGATTTGCATGATCATCGCCGGGCTGTCGAGCGTGTAGGCGAAGTAGAAGGCCGTGCGGCTGTCGAGCGTGCGCGCGCCGGTGGGCGGCAACGGCTTGAACTCTCCGTCCGCGAACGGCGCCGGAGGCGTCTCGAAGAGCGCGCCGCCCTCCCACAGCATCAGGCTCCACTGCGACCCTTCGTAGCGAGCCCACTCCGGATGCGCATCGGCGAACTGCCACTGCAGCGACCGGCCGACACCTTGCCCCACGGCGGCGGCGTCCGTCAGAATCTTCTTCATCCGGTCGTCGGGCGCAAATTCCTTGCCATGCACGATACCGATGGCCGCGAGCTGACCTGCCAATTCGACGTCATAACTCGTCGCCGGCTCGTTCTGGACGTTCTCGTTGATCCACTCGAAGAAGCCGTAGTCGCTGGGCGGGATGGTATTGAATGACAGGCCGCTGCCATTGATAAACTTCATCTCCGGAATTTTCGGCTCGCCGGCCAGCTTGATCCCGCCCTTGAGGGCCTCGGCGATGGGGGTCCCGAAGCTGCCGGGCACATAGGGATAGATCTTGAGGTTCTGCTTGATGTTGTCGACGGCAGGCTTCGGGTCGTTGCCATCCGCGATGAAGGCGCGCATCGCATAAAGGATCGTGTTGGTTCTGGAATGGGCGACGAAGTAGCCGTCTTCGGGCAGCGGGCCGTCATAGCCGGGCCCGACGATCAGATACTTGCCGCCAAGCCCGCGGTCGGGCCCCGGCTTGCCCACGTCAATCACCCACTGGAACCACATGTCGTTTATGGCGCCGAGGCCGTCGGTCGGCTGCTCGATCACCACCGGCCCGTCCGACAGGTCGATGTAGCCGAGGTAATAGACGGTATCGGCGTTTCCGGTCAGAAACAGCGAGCTGGAATCCATCAGCTCCTCGAAGATGACGATGTCGCCGCTGCCGGCTCCCGCGTCCTGGAAGCCCTTGACCAGGCCGAGTGCCGAAGCGCCGCGAAAGCTGTTGTTGTAGACGTTGAGCGCGCGGGTGAAGTCCAGGGTGTCGAAGACCATCTGCGCGGTCTCGTCGCTCGGCACACCGTCTTCGAATTCCAGTGTGCCGATGCGCGTGTCGATCTCGGCGGGAGCCGACAAGGACCGGATCGTTGCTTCAGAGCACTTGCGCCACGGCGGGAAGGGGCGCTGAAAGCATGAGTGCCGCCGCCAGAGCGACGGTCGTGACAGCGAGCGTCTTCTCGAGGCAAACATAATCCAATCGCACCGATTGCTTCCTCAGTTGGTAAAGCACAAAGCCCACCTCTCGCCGCGTGTGGCCGCTTCCAATGGGCTAACAAAATTTCCAGAGCCATTGCCTCTGCCGAATGATGGACAGTAATAGCGACAGATCGGCAGCTTGTCAGGCTCGATTACGGCAAACCAGTACGATGGTCCGGGTTTCGAGTTTCAGTGCGATGACAAAGTGGTGAACGACCGCTTATGGCTATTCGCGTTGGTTCGGAGCCCCGCTGGCTGCGTCCGCCTTTCGACCCAAAGCCGGCGCATTGGCAATACGGCAAAAATGGAGCCAAGGAGAAGAGCGCCGTTGCGCGCGGCGCTCCCTTAACGGCGCCAATCACCGCCCCCCATACCCATACCACCCCGCCAGCACCCCCAGTGCCGCCACGAGGATCCCCTGCGCCTGCTCGACCCGCACCGGCCGCCCGCCCCAGCCCTGGCGCATCGCCCACTCGCGGATCGAGCGCTGCAGCCCGACGACGTGCCAGACGCACGAGCCGGCGGGGCTGCCGAGCCCGCCCAGCGCATCCAGCGCCTCGCCGACGCGACGGCGGGCGTCGACCTGGTTTTCGGTGAGATCGCTCGTTCCACCGCCGCTCGGCAGCCGCACCAGCGGCATGCAGCGGAGGACGTCGAACCGGGCGATGGTGAACTGCGCCTGGAAGTCGCGCGCGGCGTCGTGCATCTCCTGGGTGATCGTGCCGGCGCGCAGCATGATGCCCGAGCGTGTCGACGGTACGATGGTGGACGACCGGCCGGCCGTCGGGATCGGCCTCGTAGACCGGCTCGAGCAGGTCGTCCTTCCTGCGGATCGTCGGCAGGCCGGTGACGACGCGCGCCGAGGTCTTGCGCTTGCGCCTGGCCATCACGCCACCTCCCTCTGTCCGTAGAGCCGCGTCGCCTCGTTGACCAGCGCCTGGCGCGTCCAGTCGTCCCGGACGTCCGCCAGCCTGATCACCACGATCCCCTGCTTGCGCCACGCTGCCCGGCGCATGGCGAACAGCTCCTCCTCGCCTGGCGCTGAGTCGCGGCAGGTGGCGTTCCAGCGACCCTCTCGGCTCACCGCGCATGGCTCACCTCGCGCAGCAGAGCGGCGTAGCCGGCGACATCGACGGTGCAGTCCAGATGCGACGGATCGCGCGAGAGCCGGGCCAGCTTCAGATCGATCAGGCACAGCGCCACCTGCGCCGGCGTCACGGTGATCCCGAGCACCAGCGACCAGCGCGCGGCGACGGCGGCGAAGCTCTCGGCCGCCGGCCCGTAGATCCGCTCGCGGTGCTCGATCACCCCGGCGGCGTGCTGCAGCAGCATGGCGGCGTTCATCGGGCGGCTCCTCGCCTGCGTCGGCCCGATCCGTCGCACGTCCGAAACTGCGGTTTCGCCTGTGGATAACTTTGCGGCTGGTAGGTAGGTAGCGGGAACGCTGCCGCCTTCGCGTTTTCGCAACCACCGCTTGGTTGTTTTCCGGCTTCAGCGCGGCCGTTTTACGCGCCAGGGCCTACGGGCGTGCCTCCAGCTGCGCCTCGCTCGGCGCCTTCCGCCACGGGATCGGTTCCCATCCGGTACGGCCAGAGCGGGCAGTGCACCTGTGTGCAGAGCCGCACCTCGTTCGGCTGAGCCGGCACAGCAGTCGAGGCAGCGCGCCCGCATCGCCCGGAGCAGCGGTTCATCGGCCGTGGCCCAGCAGCCACCAGCTCGGCGCGTGCTCATCTCCCGCGGATCGCGGCCGACATCCCAGCCTTTGCGCTTTTCGAGAAGCCGACCGATCTGCGTTGGCGTTCATCGCGCACCTCCGATCCCCTGCGCGATCGCCCAGTCGAGCAGCGCCAGCGCGTCGGCCTCGTTGTCGTCGGCCGGTGCGAAGCCGAGCTTGCGGACGGCGGCGATCACCGCCGCCTTGTCGGCGTTGCCCTTGCCGGCGATGTGCCGCTTGATCGTGCCGACCGGCACGCCCTGGTACGGGATCTTGTTCGCCTCGGCCCAGGCGGTGAGGTGCGCGAGGTAGCCGCCGTAGCAGTGGCCGGCAGCGGTGCCGAGATGCGCGACGCACCTCCTCGAACACCACCACGCCGACGCCGCCCGAGGTCTCGTCGATCTCCTGCAGCCAGGCGCGGAAGCGCAGCCAGATCATCCCGCCGCCCTCGAACCGGCCGGGGCGGAACTCGTGGACGCCGCTGGCAATCGCGCCGTCGCGGTTGCGCACCGCCCAGCCGGTGCGCTGGCCGAGATCGAGGGCGAGGATCACCGGCGCGGTGGGTGTGCCGCCGGCGAGTGCTTCATCAGGAACGGCGCGAAGACATGCGGTGGATATCGTCATGGATACCTCCTCGAGGTTCGAGCGGTCGGGGCGAAGGCCACAGCGGGTCGACGCCGGGACCATCCGCCCGAACCTGAGGGGGTTCGGTTCGCTACGGTTCTGCGCCGCTGGTCGCGGCGCACATCAAAAGGCGAAAAGCGTGAACGAGGCGAATTCGCTCTTAAGCGATTGATATGCAGATCAAATTCCGGATTAGCGAAAGGCGAAGGCGCTCTAGGTATATACACACGCGACCAGGACCGGATCTGGCCGTGAGATGATCCCTGGATATCTGTACTCCTTACTCTTTTTATCTCTTTATATATATTTTTTATATTTATATCAGTGAGATAGCCCTCGCCGGAAAAGCGAAAGAAAAGCGAAAGCGCCCTTCGCTTTTCTACGCTTTTCTCGCGGCCGGTGGTGCGGGGCATCACGACATCACCCGATAGACGGTGGTGGGCTTGCCGCCGGTCTGGCGCACCGTGAAGCCGACCTTTTCGGATTCGATCAACGTTGCGAGGATGTCCTCCCGATCGCGGCGCGTCAGAAAGCGCGTTCTGTCGTAGAGGTGCTTCTTGGTGATGCCTCGCGGTCCCGCATCACGAATGATTTCCTGGACGCGCTTGCTGTAGCGCTCGGTGTCGTTCTCCGCGATGTGCCTTTCTGCCTGCGTCAGCAGCGTCTCGACGCAGCAGGCGACGACGTCGCGTGCCCATTCGGCGTCCTTGATGCGGATCACCGGCTGGTGCGGATCGGCGCTCACCGCTCC
>CAWBNC010000008.1:0-14257 GCA_963789785.1 uncultured Alphaproteobacteria bacterium
GCCGTTCCGGCCGTTCACGTTCGACATCGCCGGCGTCGCCGTCTACCAGCTCGGCGACTACGGGACGGCGCGACGAAAGGTGTGGCTGGGGCCGGCGTGAGCGCTGGGCTCGGGCCCGCAGTCAGGCGCTCCCCTGCCGCCGCTCCCCGAGCCAGCCGCCGGCGATACCGGAAACGAACGGCACAAGCCCGCCCACGAGCAGGTTGCCGAGCGTGAAATTGCCCGACATCAGCAGGCCGATGAGGACCGCGATGGCCGCCGAAATGCCGGGCTCGATGATCGTCCGCCCGGCGGACTTGACCCCGACGATGAAGCCGCCGATCAAAAACGCGAGCACGTTGAAGATTGCTACAAGAGCAATCTGTCCGCCCGACAGGCTGAGCTCATTCACGTCGGTCATGTCGCGCAACTGCGGGCCGAGGGTCAGAGCCAGGATGAAGCCCGCGGCGATATTGAGCGCGACCATGATGAGCACGCCAATCGCGATCCACTTCCAGTCAAGTCTGCCCAAGATGCACCCCCGCCCCTTATGACGCGTTGTTGACGACACCCGGCGCCGATTGCACCAGCGGCCGCATCATGGCAGGCGCGGAAACGGTGCGCAACGAACGCAGCGCCGGCCTGATTCAACCGCACAACGTTCGGCTGTATGACGTGTCGCGCCGCACCTGGGCCTCGGACCAGCGCAACCAGGTTCAGCAGCGCTTCGCACTCCGTCGACCGCCTTGGCAGTCGACCGCCTTGACAATCGGCGCCGCATCGCGGCGACGTATCCTGGTACTATATTATTCGGACCTTGAGGCCGATACGCGAGTGAATCGGAAAGGCGCAAGACGCGGGGATCTCAACAATGAGGCACGGCAAGCAGGCGGAGCAGGAAGGCCATACTCTGGATGGCGGCGGCGGAAAGTCCGCTCACGACGCCTGTTGCGGCCATGCGCACGACGATGAGTATGGCGGTGGCCCTGCTCATAATGCGCCTCCTGGTCGGGGTGAAGACGCCGCGGCGAATGCGGCCAAGGATCCCGTCTGCGGCATGACAGTCGATCCGTCGACGGCGAAGCACCGTCACGAGCACGCCGGGCAGACCTATCTGTTTTGTTCGGCCGGCTGCCTGTCGAAGTTCCGCAGCGACCCCGAACTCTATCTCCAGCCGCGCGAAACCGGCGAGCGGCGGAACGCCGTCGAGGCTCCCGCGGACGCGACCTACACCTGTCCGATGCATCCCGAGATCGAGCAGGACGGCCCCGGCGACTGCCCGATCTGCGGGATGGCGCTGGAGCCAAGGACGGTGAGCGTCGAGGAGGGACCCAGCGCCGAGTATCTCGACATGCGCCGGCGCATTCGCATCGGCGCCGTTCTCGCCCTGCCGCTGGTCGTCATCGCGATGGGGCGGCATCTGGCGCCAGCCAGCTTCGCCGCCATCTCGGCGCAGTGGCTGAACTGGATGGAACTGGCATTAGCGACCCCGATCGTCTTTTGGGCGGCCGCGCCCTTTTTTCGCCGCTTCTGGTCGTCGCTGAAAACGAGGCGGCTGAACATGTGGACGCTGATCGGTCTCGGCGTCGGCGCGGCCTACGCCTTCAGCGTTGTCGCCACGGTAACGCCCGGCGTCTTTCCCCCGGCGTTCCGCGGCACGAATGGCGAGGTTGGGGTCTACTTCGAGGCCGCCGCCGTCATTGTCGTTCTCGTCCTCCTCGGGCAGGTCATGGAGATCCGCGCGCGCGAGCGCACCGGCGGGGCCATCCGCGCGCTTCTCGATCTGGCGCCAAAGATGGCGCGGCTGGTCCGCGAGGACGGCGCCGACGAGGATGTCCCGGTCGATCGGGTCCAGGCAGGCGACCGTCTGCGGGTGCGCCCGGGCGAGAAGATCCCGGTCGATGGCGAAGTGGCGGAGGGCGCGAGCGCGGTCGACGAATCGATGCTGACCGGCGAGCCGATGCCGGCGGAGAAGAACGCCGGCGACAAGGTCACCGGCGGCACCCTGAACGGCTCAGGCTCATTCATCATGACAGCCGAGCGGGTCGGAGCGGAGACGATGCTGGCGCGAATCGTCCAGATGGTCGCCGAGGCCCAGCGTTCGCGCGCGCCGATCCAGCGTCTCGCCGACGTGGTCGCCGGCTATTTCGTCCCAGCCGTGGTCGCCGTCGCCGTCACCGCCTTCATCGCCTGGTCGATCTTCGGCCCGCCGCCGGCGATGGCTTATGCGCTGGTCGCCGCCGTCTCGGTGCTGATCATCGCCTGCCCCTGTGCGCTTGGGCTGGCGACGCCGATGTCGATCATGGTCGGCACCGGCCGCGGCGCGCACATGGGCGTGCTGATCAAGAACGCCGAGGCGCTGGAGCGTTTCGCTGCTGTCGACACGCTGGTCGTCGACAAGACCGGCACCCTGACCGAAGGCAAGCCCAAGGTCGTCGGCGTTGTCCCGGCGGCGGAGATGGAGGAGAGCGAGCTGCTTCGCATTGCCGCGAGTCTCGAACAGGCGAGCGAGCATCCGCTCGCGGCGGCAATCGTCGCGGGCGCTCAGGATCGGGTGCTGAGCCTCGGTCGCAGCTCCGGCTTCGCCGCGATCGCCGGCAAGGGAGTTCGCGGCGATGTCGAGGGCCGCGCCATCGCCCTCGGCACCGCCGATCTGCTCGCCGACATGGGCATCGACTGCACGCCTCTAACCGAGGACGCCGAACGCCGCCGCGGCGAGGGCCAGACGGTGATGTTCGTGGCGGTGGATGGCGCCCTGGCCGGGCTTGTCGCCGTGGCCGATCCGATCAAGGAGACAACGGCGGAGGCGCTTGAAACACTGCGGTCGGAAGGCGTGCGCATCGTCATGCTGACCGGCGACAACCGAACCACCGCCGAGGCCGTTGCGGCCCGGCTCGGTATCGAGGAGGTCGAGGCCGGTGTTCTGCCCGAGCGCAAGAATCAGGTCATCGACGAGTTACGTGCCCAGGGCCGCATTGTCGCCATGGCCGGCGACGGGATCAACGATGCGCCGGCTCTGGCCGCCGCCGATGTCGGCATCGCCATGGGCGCCGGCGCCGATGTCGCCGTCGAAAGCGCCGGGGTTACCCTGATCAGGGGCGATCTGCGCGGCGTCGCCCGCGCCCGCCGGCTGAGCGCCGCGGTCATGCGCAACATCCGACAGAACCTGTTCTTTGCTTTTGTCTACAACGCTATTGGGGTCCCGATTGCCGCCGGTGTGCTCTATCCGATGTTCGGCATTCTGCTGAGCCCGGTTATCGCCGCCGCGGCCATGAGCCTGAGCTCGGTCTCGGTCATCGCCAACGCGTTGCGTCTGAGGCGGATATCCCTTTAGGTCAGCGAGGTCAGCGTGGGGGCGGCGAGCCCTTCGCCCCCATCCGCTCGCCGATCAGCCTCTGCAGCAAGGCATAGGCCGGCTGATCGATGACCAGGAAGTTCGCGGTGAGATGGCGCCGGTCGTCGATTGGCGCGGACAACGCGCGAGCGGATGGAGACCGGCGTCAGCGCCGCCGGATCCTCGCCGATGGCGTCGACGACGAACAGCGATCCCGGCGAGAGCGCGCCCGGCGTAGTCGGCGACGACAAAGCCGCCAAGGCTCCAGTCGTGGGCGGCGTAGACCCGGCCGTCGAAGCGACAGGCACAGCGGCGGATGGGTGAAGCGGCGGTGCCGCCTGCGGTCGCCTGGGTAGCCGTCCGCGTTCACCCCGCCCGCCTTTTCAGATCCTGAACCTGTCGCATCCGCACAACCGCACCACCGTCGCTGCATGCCGCAGCAACCCGTTGCGAGTAAACCACAAAGGCCGAACGATGCCAAACCCTGCGGGCATCGGTCGGTGCACGGACGCAGCCGCGAAGCACCTCGCCGTCCGGCCGGCGCGACGTCTGCGCTCTTGCGCGCTTGCATTAACGGTCGATGAAGGTCAGAAACTCGTCGGCCGGCAATGGCTTGGCGTAGAGCCAGCCCTGGGCGTAGTCGACGCCGCGGGCGCGCAGATGCGCGGCCTGCGCTTCGGTCTCGACCCCTTCGGCGACGACCTTAAGGCCGAGCGTCCGAGCCATCTCGACGATGATGTCGGCAAGACCGGCCGAAGCCGCGCCGCTGCCGATGGTCTTGACGAAGGCCTTGTCGATCTTGAGCGCGTTGACGCGGAAGGTGCCGACGTAGGCGAGGCTCGAATAGCCGGTGCCGAAATCGTCGATGGCGACCTCGTTGCCCTGCTCATGCAGGGCGGTCGATGACCGTCTTGCAGCGTTCCTCGTCGACCAGCGCGCGCTCGGTGATCTCGAACTGAAGCCGAGCGAGCGGGAAGCCGCCCCGGCCGCGACGGCGCGGGCGTCGGCCGCGGCTGAGATCCGGCCGTCGCTGAAGTGGACCGGCGCCAGGTTGATGGCGATGTGGAAGTCCTGCGTCGTCGCGCAGGCGCGCGCCCAGCTCCTCGCCGACGCGGTTCATCAGCCAGCGGGTCATCGGCACGATATCGCCGGTGTCCTCCGCCAACTGGATGAAGACGTCGGGGGAGATCATCGCGCCCGACGACCTGGGTCCAGCGGATCAGGGCCTCGGCGCCGACACACCGGTCGCGCTGAAGGTCGATGACCGGCTGGTAATGTACGGCGAGCTCGCCGTTCTCGAGAGCGTCGCGGAGATCGTCGCGCATCGACGCTCGGCGGCCGGCGAGACGGACCGCGCCGATGACGAAGACGATGGCGGCCACGGCTCCGGCGGCGGCGATGGGGACGGCGGTGCGCCGCCAGCCGGCCAGCGCCCAGTCGCGACCGGCCGCAACCTCGACCCGCGCCGTCGAACAGGCCGACGTCCCGGTTCGCCGGACAGCCATCGCTTCGCCGATGCCGTTGTGCCGGGTCCGGTCCCGGCGAGCACGGTGTCGCCGATCAGCACCTGGATCCGACCGGCGGCACCCAGCGCCTCGGCGTCCGCGGAGGCCAGCAGCTCGCTGGGAGCGATGGCGGCGATGACCCGCGCGCCCTTGTACCGGCCGTGCGACAGGTCATGGACGGCGAGGATCGAGGTGCCGGGCAGAAGGCCGTGTCGTAGGGCGCGGTAAATCGGACCGCCGAGCCCGCGTCGCCGAGAAGGGAAAGCTGCCGTTCCGGGACCGGCAACGGCGGGTCGAAGGCGCCGTAGGAGGTGCAGGCCAGCCGTCCGTCGGCGTTCATGAAGGAGAGGCCGCGGATCCAGTCATACGTCGCCGCGGCGGCGGCGAAGGTCGAGACGAGCTCGCCGCTGCAGCCCTTCTGGCGGGCCGCATAATCGACCGAGGAGAGCACGCCCTCGGCGCTCCAAAGCACCGTGCGCACCCGTTCCGCCGATCGCGCCGCGACATCGCCGAGCCGGGTCCGGGCGTGTTCCACAGCGGCGCCGTAGGTGACCGCCAGCGCCAGCGCCGTCGGCACGACCGCAATCGACACTGCGGCCGCTATGAAGAGGATCAGACGGCGGGTTTTGTGACCGATCAGAACGCCGTTACGGCCACCGGCACGTCTCGAGCCTGGGACCCGCGCTCCTTTCATGGGCTCGGGAATACGTCAAGGCCGGCGAAGCCTAAGCTTTGCATATGGCGGCCGCGGCGGCGCGATGGCAGCAACCGTTGCCTCACTTTACCTCCTGTCGCGCCGCGACACGCCATCGCATGCGGGCATAGGCTTCACTGCAGAACGAAGCTGTCGCGCGCGAGGACCGTTCCGTCCGGGGCGGACGCCGTCACCGTCCACGATCCCGTCTGACCGGGGGCAATAGACTTACGCGAATAAACGCGCCAGCGATCGCCGCCGATCTGGAATGGGATGCTGGCGACGACGTTGCCGTCGTACTCCCAGCGATGCGTCACGGTGCGGCCGCCCAGATCACGGATGTCGGTGAAAAAATAGAGGGCGTCCCGTCCCGCCGCTTTGACCGGCGAAGAAAGCGAGTCCACCGGCTCGCGGTTGACCACGTTCGAGGTCAACTGCGCCCGAGCGACACGCTGATCGAGAATTTGGCCGGCCGCACCGCCGCGACTCCCATCGTTCTGCGCGTCCGTTTGCTCCGGCCCCGCCTGCTGGAATGCGGGCTGCTCGGAACCTGCTTGCGGCGCCTGCGCTTGCGGCGCCTGGGCCCGTTGCGGTTCCGGTGCAGCCGCGGCTGGAGCGCTGCTGCCGGCCGGTTCGGAGCCGGCGGGATTGATGGGCGCCGGCGGCGGCAGGTTCTGGCTCAACGGCCCGCCGATTTTCTCGCCCAGATCCGTCATGGCCTCGTCGAAGCCGCTTAGCGACAGCACCTCATCGCGCGGCGACGGCGGCGGACCGACAAACCAGCGGACCACGACCTGCTGCCCGGAGGCAAGCTCATCAATGATTGACTGCGCTTCCGTGCCGTCCCAGCCACCTTCGCCAAAGCGGTTGGGGTTGGTCTGGTGTGGCGGCCTCGCGTCGACCCGCAGGTAGAACGGCGACTCGGGCATTAGCGTCCCGCGCACGCGCATCGTGACCGCGGCCTTCTCTCCCGGTCCATGGCCGATCTCGATCTGGCTCTCGGCGCCATGGATCTCCGGCGGCGGCGCGCTCAGGGTGCAGTTGTCGTGACCTCCGGCATCGTCCCGGCCGCAGATCACGGTCCACTGGCCGAATGAGCGGAAGTAATACACGTAGCCGACCGGCGCCGCGGCGACGTTCGCGCCTGGCAAGCCCAGCACGACGGCGGCGAGAAGAGCGGCACAGAAGCGGAGAGGAACGCGGCGGCTGGCGCGACGATCGGAACGGTGGGGCAGTGTGCGCAGGTACGACATGATCGGCAACTTAACCGATCGCTTCGCGTTCGCCTAGAGCATCCTGCTCTCAAACGGGGGCAGCTGAATCGCTCTAGGGCCATGAATCCGATCGGTTTTTATGAACCGCTCGGCGACGCCGGCGTTTGGTGGCTTCCTGCTGCCCGCCCCGCGGCGGAGCGTTCGCGCTCAATAAAGCCCATCGCCCCGCAACCATACGCTGTTAAATGCGCGTTAGCGTTCGACGAGCACGTCGAAGCCGCCGAAGATCGCCCGCTTGCCGTCGAATGGCATCGGGTTGGTCTCCGGTTGCAGGCGCGGATCGGCCATGACCTTCTTCATCCCTTCGTTTCGCATGTCCTTCGACGGCCAGACGATCCAGGAGAAGACGACCGTTTCGTCATCTTTGCGCTTCACCGCCATGGGAAACGAAGTGACTTCGCCATCGGGGACGTCGTCGCCCCAGCATTCGACGACTTGCAGCGCGCCATTTTCCCTGAAGACTATGGCGGCTTCTTCGGCATGCTTTCTAAATTTTTCACGGTTCGCGGTCGGTACCGCTGCGACAAATCCGTCGACGTAGCTCATGTTCTTCTCCCTGCTCTGCTGCTTCGGTCGCTGGCTGGCTTTTCACTCAGGTGATCCGTCGCAAGCCTGCTTCATCTTGTCGATGTCGAGCTTGACCATTTGCATCATCGCCGCCATGGCGCGCTTTGCTTTATCCGGATCTTTTTCCTTCATCATGGTCATCATCCCTCCGGCAAGATCTGCCACGACACCCCGAACCTGTCCTTCAGCCAGCCGCATGCGACGGGCCTGCCGCCGTCCGCCGTCAACGCGTCCCAGAGACGGTCGACCTCAGCCTGGTCCTTGCAGTTGACGACGAGCGAAATGGCGTCATTGAAGGGATCGTGCGGCCCTCCGTTCAGGGCCTGGAAGCTCTGCCCGAAGAGCTTGAACTCGACGAGAATCGCGGAGCCGGCCTTTGCGCCCGGCGTGTCGATCGCGGAGGAGAGCACATGGTCGATGCGCGAATCCGGAAACACCGACACGTAGAACGCGGCTGCCTCTTCGGCTCGACCGTCGAACCACAGGCATGATGTGATCTTCTGTTTCATCTAGGATCCCCTCGCCGTTACGGCTGCAGATCGAGCAGCGCCCGTTCGCTGCCGTCCATCGCGAACGGCACCGAGTTGTGCATATGGGTGATACGCCAATCCTCGGCCTCGCGGCGGAAGCAGGCCGTGGCCCGGAACCAGAGATCGACCTCGGCGCCGTCGGTCTTGGTTCCGCTCAGGTGCTGCAGACAGAAGGCATATGCAACGTCGCCGCCGACGGCAATCGCGAGATCCTGCGAGCGCGAAACGATCGGGCTCGCCCAGGTGCCGAACCAGCTCTCATAGCCCCCGGATCGCGGGCGGCGTCCGGGCCCATGCGCAGCGGCGGCGCCAGGTCGAAGACCACCGCATCGTCGGCGAGAGGGGCAATTGCGCCGGCGGCGTCCCTGTCGTGGAGCGCGCGAGCGAACTGGTCCAGCACGGCGCGGATCCGGGCTTCATCGTCATTCATCTTTCTGTCTCCTCCGGAGGACGCGCCTGGCTCAGCCGCAAGCCGCGCTCTGGGCCGCTTCCTTCAGCTCCGCCTCGCTCATGTCGCGCAGGTGCGTGGCAATCGACCAGCGATGGCCGAACGGATCCTCGATCATGCCGAAGCGGTCGCCCCAGAACACGTCGGCGACCGGCATCGTAACGGCGGCACCCGCCTCGACGGCGCGGGCAACCCAGGCATCGACGTCGTCGACCATCAGGTGGATGCTGACGGGGGTTCCCTTCAGCGTCTTCGGGCCGGGCATGCCGCAGTCGACGTTCTCGTCCACCAGCATCACCACGGCGCCGTTGATGCGGATCGCGGCGTGCATCAGCTTGCCGTCCCTGCCCGGCAGGCGGATCATCTCTTGAGCGCCGAACGCGCGTTTGTAGAAGTCGATGGCCTCCGCGGCTCCGGCGATCACCAGGTGAGGCGAGAGGGAGCCGTGCATGTCACTTCGGCTGCTGGTCATGGTGAAACCTACTGGTTGCAAACCTACGCGGTTGTGTCCGCCGGCTCCTCCGCGTCCTCCAGCGGAAGGGCAGGAAACTTTGGCAGCGCTGGTTCCATGAAGTCCCAGCGGTGACCCGGTCTTTCTTTCCTCCGAGGACGATCGGCGCCCGATACATCCGACAGACGCCGGGGAAAAATCTCGCGGGTCCGCTACGACCGGCCATCGCCGTTGAGCGCGTCAAGCTGCTGGCGGATGTAGGCGGCCTCGGCCGGCGTGTTCGCGAGCGCGATGGCCGGTCGAAGGCGATGCACGCCTCTTCCGTGCGTCCCAGTTCGCGGAAAAACGCACCGCGCGCCCCATGAAAGTAGAAGTATCCCGAAAGGCTCGTGGCCAGCGGCTCGATCATGGCCAGCGCCTGCGCCGGACCGCGGGCCTTGGCAACGGCGACCGCACGGTTGAGCGTCACCACCGGCGACGGCTGCAGCCGTTCGAGCGCGGCGTAGAGACGGTCGATCTGCGTCCAGTCGGTTTCCTCGGCGCGGCCGGCGCGGGCATGCAGCGCCGCGATCGCCGCCTGCAGCAGATACGGGTCGGGGCGGCCATGACGCATCGCCTTGTCGACAAGCGCCAGCCCCTCGGCGATCATCGCCCGGTTCCATGAGTGGCGATCCTGATCGGCGAGCAGGACGGCATTACCATCTTCGTCGAACCGGGCCGCGGCTCTCGCATGTTGCAAAAGCAGAAGGGCGGTAAGCCCCATGACCCCCGGCTCCGTTGGGAACAGGCCGAGCAGGAGCCGGGCCAGCCGGATCGCCTCCTCGCAGAGCGGCGCGCGGGCGCCGCGCGCGGCGACGTCGGTCGAGTAGCCCTCGTTGAAGACGAGGTAGATCATGACCGCAACCGCTGCGAGGCGCTCGGCCCGCTCCGGCGGACCCGGCGCATCGAATGGAACGTCCGCCCTGGCGATGCGCGCCTTTGCCCGGGTGATGCGCTGCTCCATCGCGGCTTCGCTGACGAGAAACGCGCGCGCGATCTGCTGGACCGAGAGGCCGCAGACGATGCGTAGCGCCAGCGCGATCTGGTGGTTGGCTGGCAGCGCCGGATGGCAGCAGACGAAGAGCAGCCGCAGGATGTCGTCACGGTAGTCGGCCTCATCGATACGATTTGCGATCGCGACCTCGGCATCGGACAGGTCGGAGACGATCTCCTCGGGAGGCAGGGGCCGATATCGGGCGAGCCGGCGCGCTGCGTCCAGGCCGGCGTTCCTGCCGACCATGATCAGCCACGCGGGCGCGTCGCGCGGCGGGCCGTTGCGCGGCCAGACGGTGAGCGCCTTGAGGCAGGCCTCCTGGAAAGCTTCCTCGGCGACGTCGAAATCGCGGAAGTACCGCAGCAACGCCGCCACCGCCCGCGGTCGCGCCGCGGCGAGAACGGCGCCCAGCCATGCGGCCTCGTTCACACCATCGCCTTCCCGGGTTTGAACAGGCCGACCGGGCGGATCTCGTAGGCGCCGCCCGGATTGACTTGGGCGAACTCCTTGGCGATCGCCAATGCCTCGTCAAGCGAGTCGCAGTCGACGATGTAAAATCCGAGAAGCTGCTCCTTGGTTTCGGCGAACGGCCCGTCGATCACCAGCGGCGGCTCACGGTCTTTCCGCAGCGTCGTCGCCGCGGTTGTCGGCAGCAGCCGCGCCGCCGGGCCAAGCTTGCCGTCGCGGGCGAGCCTGTCATGGATGACATCGAGCCGAGCCATCACCGCGTCATCCTCCTCCCGGCTCCAGGAGCAGACGACCTTCTCGTCGTGGTAGCACAAAATCGCGTACTGCATGGCGGATCTCCTTCCCCTCTCCTGCCCAGGACGAACGCGCCGGCCTCCTCCCGACACCGCGTCGCCATCTTATCGCGGCGGCCGCACACCGTCAGAGCATCCCGGGGCCGTAGACGCGGCTGTCCCACCCGCTGCACAGCGTCGGGGGTGGGGCCGCGGTGGGGAACTCCCGTCGCTAGTGCACTGAACCAAACTAACGATTTACCGTAGGTCTGATCCATGCGATTTTGTGGGCATGGGACAGACCGTTTGTATCCTTCTTGGAGCCGAAGACCGCGCCCGTCTGGTCGCCGTCGCCGGTGATCGCAACCGTTCGCAGAAGCATGCGCAGCGGGCCAACATTGTTCTTCTGTCGGCGGAGAGGCTGCTCGTCCTGGAGGTGGCTCGCCGAACCGATGCCAGCCGCCCGGCGGTATGGCGCTGGCAG
This sequence comes from uncultured Alphaproteobacteria bacterium, assembly GCA_963789785.1. Taxonomy (GTDB): domain Bacteria; phylum Pseudomonadota; class Alphaproteobacteria; order Rhodospirillales; family Defluviicoccaceae; genus JAEULH01. The sequence goes on from CAWBNC010000008.1 coordinate 11,040, forward strand.
CAGCGCTTTGCCGAGGAGGGGGTGGACGGGCTGCTGCGCGACAAGACGCGCAAGCCCGGCAAAGCGCCTCTCCCGGCGGCGACGGTAGCCAGGGTTCTGGCCCTGCCCTGCGGCGAACCACCCGGCGAAGCCACCCACTGGACGGGGCGCATGGTCGCCAAGGCGGTCGGCATCAGCCTGAGTGCCGTGCAACGCATCTGGGAAGCCCATCGTCTCCAACCCCATCGCATCCGCACCTTCAAGAAATCCAACGATCCGGCCTTCGCCGCCAAAGTCGAGGACATCGTCGGCCTCTACATGAACCCGCCCGCCCACGCGGTGGTCGTGTCCATCGACGAGAAAAGCCAGATCCAGGCCATCGACCGCACCCAGCCGGGCCTGCCCCTCAAACCCGGCAAGTGCGCCACCATGACCCACGACTACAAGCGCAACGGCACCACAACGCTGTTTGCCGCCCTCAATATCCTCGAGGGCACCGTGGTCGGCCGCTGCATGCCGAAGCACACCCACGCGGAGTTCATCAAGTTCCTCAACGCCGTGGAACGCACCGTCCCGGCCGGCAAAATCATCCACGCCATCGCCGACAACTACGCCACCCACAAACACCCCAAGGTCAGGCAATGGCTGGTCGACCATCCGCGCTGGATCTTCCATTTCACCCCCACCTCCGCCTCTTGGATCAACGCCGTCGAAGGCTTCTTCTCCATCATCTCCCGAAGGCGCATCCGGCGCGGCGTCTTCAAATCCGTCGCCGATCTCCAGGAAGCCATCCGCAGATACATTCGGGAGCACAACCGCACCCCAAACCCCTTCGTCTGGACCAAACCCGCCCAATCCATCCTCGCCAAGCTCAACCGCCTGCCTGTACCATCCGAATGAATAGTGCACTAGTGCGGTGGGGAACTCCCGTCGCTAGTTATGTGGCGGGGCAAAACCAGCTCGAAGCCCGCCTTCTAGACAGAGGACAGCCCCGAGATGAAGACACGGGAGGCGGTAGCCAACCCGCGAATGAGAGTTTGATCAACCGTCGTCTCCAGGCCCCAGCTCCGGCCCTGTGCAGCTTCAGCATCATTCCAACTGCTTCGCCGCTGCCGTCAAGCAGGCAAACCCGCACGTCTTTAGCCTTGACCGGGAACATGAGAGGCTAGCGCAAACGACGCCGGATGGTTTGCGTGAAGTGGACCCCATGGACGGGACCAACGAGTCGTTGTTCATGATTGGACGGCGGGTCGGCTCCGTCTCGATCACGCCACTTGCGGCGTTGGTTGCTGCTGTTGTCGCGGTGGGCATGTGGGCGACGCGCGAGCGTCGTCCAAGCGCAGCGTCATGTCCACGGCGTTGTCGGTCAGTGGCCCGATGATCCCCTCGCGCCACACCGCCATCGGGGTTCGGCCGGCCAGGGCCTGATGCGGCCTGCCGACCGTTGTAGAAGCCGATCCAGGCGGCGATCCCAGCCCGGGCCTCGCGGCCGTCGCCGTAGCCTTTCAGGTAAACATCCTCGTACTTCATCGAGCGCCACAGCCGCTCGATGAAGACGTTGTCGATCCAGCGGCCACGGCCGTCCATGGAGATGCGGATCCCGGCGCTCGCCAGCCGGCCAGTGAAGGCGGCGCTGGTGAACTGCGAGCCCTGGTCGGTGTTGAAGATCTCAGGCTTGCCGAACCGGGCCAGCGCCTCGTCGAGGGCATCGACGCAGAACGCCGTGTCCATGGTGTTCGACAGCCGCCAGGCGAGCACCGCCCGGCTCGCCCAGTCGATGATCGCAACGAGGTAGAGGAACCCGCGGCCCATGGGGATGTAGGTGATGTCCGCCGCCCATACCTGGTTCGGCCGGTCGATGACCATGTCGCGCAGCAGGTACGGGAAGATCTTGTGCCCCGGCGCCGGCTTCGTCGTCCTCGGCTTCGGGCCGAGGGCGGCGATCCCCATCAACCGCATCAGCCGCTGCACCCGCTTGCGGTTGACGGTGAGCCCTTCGGCCCGCAGCATCGCCGCCATCCGCCGCGAGCCGAGGAACGGCCAGGCCATGAACAGCGCATCGATGCGCCGCATCAGTGCCAGATCGGCGTCGTCGCCCAAAGGCGGCGGCCGGTAGACGCCTGAGCGGGCAAGCCCGAGCAGGCGGCACTGCCCGCGGATCGATAAGACCGGGTGGTGCCGGTCGAGCATCGCTCTCCGGTCCGGGGTGCTCATCGTCCGGACCCTTTGGCTAAAAAATCGCGCTCGACCGTCAACTGCCCGATCTTCGCATGCAGCTTCTCGACCTCGCGCTCCCGCATGTGTTCGGCGCCGACACCGACCCCGGCGTCGAACGCCCGGACCGCATTGTCCAGCAGCAGCTTCTTCCAGGCGTAGATCTGGTTCGGGTGGACCTCGTAGCGCACGGCGAGATCCGCCACCGTCGCCTGCTCCCGCAACGCCTCAAGCGCAATCTTCGCCTTCAGCGCCGCATCGATCTTCCGTCTCGGCTTCTTCATCATCGTCTCCGTCTATCACGACGAAGCCGATCTCGCTCCAATCACGCCGCTGGTCCCAAAATCGGGGTCCACTTCACCCGCAGGCGCGCATTCGCTGCCTAGGCTTCTCTGACCATGGCTGCGCGCGGTTCCAGCAGGATATCGACGGCTATCATCGCGCGTGCCCCTCGCACGCGCTGGCGCTCGCTGCCGCAATCAGTTCTGGGTCGCGATCATGATGAAGCGGCGGGCGTTGGCGGCGATCTGCTCCGGCGCGAGCGGCCTGCCGTTCTGGATGAAGCCATACGCCGGGTAGATGGATGCGCCCATCTGCCGGAGCGGAGGCCACCAGACGCGGACTTCAGACCAGTCGTTGTTCGGCGAGACATCGATGGAAAGCACGTCTTCGTTGACGCGGTGCGGGACCCAGTTGGCGTGGGTCAGGAGGATGCGGCGCGGCGACAGGACGTGGGAAACAACCGCGACGTGGCCGTACGGCAGACGGCTGGTGCGGCGGAAAACGAGCACACTGCCGATGCTCGGCGCTTGCGTGCGCGCGAACTGTCCAGCAGCGCGGGTCCACCAGTCGGCGGCGTTGCCATGAAGCGGCACCTCGGCGACCGCGCGTGCAAAGGGAACGCATTCGCTTTGGATTTCGGGGCCGGCGTCGCCGCTTGCCGCCGAAGTGCAGCCGCAGCTTCCCAGTGAGACGCCGATGAGGACAGCAATACGTAACGGAACCAAGGGCGGCGGCAGGGGAAA
>CAWBNC010000009.1:0-34959 GCA_963789785.1 uncultured Alphaproteobacteria bacterium
CCCGTACCGGACCGCTGCGACGGATATCCTGCTGGACTTCGGTATTGGCACAGCGCAATCTACAACAGATAGTTATCGGTTTGGGGGGTGGAGATATTGCAGATGCCGCAAAAAAATAAGGGCGGCAAAGAATTGATAACTATCGGATCACGCCGTGTGGACGCAACGAATGGGCCTCGACCGCGCCGCGTGTCCTGAGGGTCTCCTTGTGGTCGTCGCATAGCGGTCGGATCGCCCGCAAGTGTGCCAAGCGTGGACGCATATATATTACAGGTAAATGCGAGCGAGTTAGCTGATTGTCACCCGGATTGCCGAATATGGACGATACAGGTCTCGCTCCTGTAGAAGACCGGCTTGGTGAAGAGCTCGCGGCGCTTCTGTTCTCGAGCCTACCGGTTGTACTCTTAGCAAATTTTGTAAATGGTTCCCTGATAGCGGTCGTTTTTGCCGGCACCAGCGGTTCCTTGTTGGTCGCCATGTGGTGGCTGCTACTGGTGCTCATGGTTTGTTCGCGCACGCTCGCGTGGCTTTGCTACCGCAAGCGGCATCGAACGAGTTGGCGATGGACGACCGTCGCGATCGCCAGCTCGGCATCGAGCGGCGTGCTCTGGGGAATGGCCGGCTTCCTGTTTTTCGCGGATGGCAACGAGACGCAGCGGATGGTGCTCGGCTTCGTCCTCGGTGGCATGGGGGCAGGCGCCATGACGGCCCTGACACCTTATCTGCCGGCGTTCTACGCCTATCTGTTCCCCTCTGTAGTGCCCTTTTGTCTCCAGCTCGCGCTGCAAGGCGACGCCAACCACCTCACGATGGCCGCCGCCTCAGTGTTGTATCTGGCGTCGCTGGCGATCCTTGGCAGGAGAGCAAACGGCTGGTTGCGGGAGTCGATCATCCGTCGCTTCGAGAATGCCGAGCTGGTTCACTCATTGGAGCGGCGCGTCAATGAGCGCACGGTGGAACTGCATCAGGTCAACGAACAGCTCTTTCGTGACATTGCCGAGCGGCGGCGAGCGCAAGCCGCTGTCGAGAAATATGGCGAACGGCAGGCCGACATCGCCGACTTCGGGCGCCTCGCGTTGTCGGGGATCGATCTGGAAGAACTGTTCGGTCGTGCGGTGGTGCTCGTCCGCGACCGGTTGAACGTCCCGCGCGCGGCGGTGCTTAAAGGAGCGTTCAACGCGCCTCACGCGCGATTTTGCGCCGCCATCGGTTTGCCTGCGTCGCTGCCAACAGAGATGACAGGTGCCGGTCTATCCGATCATGCGGTGCAGCCGCTGAATAGCCGTCCCGCCGACCATGGAGTCGATCTGGGCGCGGTCGATCTGGGAAAACTCGGTGATCCGCAGTCGAGCGCGAAGGCGGCGATCTTGCCCAACGGCCGGCCCTACGGCATGCTCGTTGCCGTCGCGGACACGCGCTACGCGTTCTCAGCCAACGACATCACGTTCCTTCAATCTATTGCCAACATGCTGGCGGCGGCCATCGAGCGGAAGCGAGCCGAAGCAAGCATCCAGGAACTGGCGCTCCGCGATCCCCTGACTGGACTACCGAACAGAGGATTGTTTCGAAGTCACCTCGAACAGGAAGTGGCGAGAACGCGCTTCGGATCGCACCTGGCTTTGCTGCTCGTCGATCTGGACAACTTCAAGGATGTGAATGATACTCTGGGTCATCTGGCAGGTGATCGACTGCTCGTGGAGGTTGCGCAGCGTCTGAAGGCCTGCGTTCGCGAGACGGGTGCCACGTCGCGGCTGGGCGGTGACGAATTCGCCCTGATCCTATCCGACCTGCGGTCGTCGGACGACGCCATGGGTGTCGCGCAGAGGGTCATCGGCCGTCTATCGGAGCCCTTTAGCATCGATGACAGTCAAATTCACGTGGGCGCTAGCGTCGGTATCACAGTGAGCCCCGCGAACGGCACGGATGTCGACGGTCTGCTGCGAAATGCCGACCTCGCGCTTTATCGTGCAAAACGCGAAGGAGGAGGGATCCATCGCTTCTATGCACCGGATATGGCATCGCAAATCGAGGCCCGGAAGACGATGGAGCAAGATCTTCGTCGTGCCCTCGAACGAGATGAGCTTTTCCTCGAATATCAGCCTTTCATCAATCTGGGTACGAGGCGGCCTGGCGGCGCTGAAGCGCTTCTGCGTTGGCAGCACCCGGTCCGAGGGGTCCTTTCGCCCGACGAGTTCCTACCGGTCGCGGAGGCGACCGGCCTGATCGTCCCCCTCGATCGTTGGGTGCTCCAACGCGTTGCGGAGCAGAGGTTCGACTGGCGAAACGCTGGGTTGCCACGGGCCGTCATCGCCGCAGACATTTCGTTGAGTCATTGTCGACGCGGCGATCTGCCCGCAACAATCGAGCGGATCGGTACGCGAACCGGAGGTGATCTTAATTGGCTGGAGCTTCAGGTCACCGAACAAGCCTTCATGCCGGCCGGTGACTGTAGCGCGGCGCTGAAGCACGCCCGCGCCCTCGGCCTGATGATCACGATGGACGACTTCGGCACAGGATATTCCAGCTTGGGGCGGCTACATAGCTTACCGGTGGACAAAGTCAAAATCGCCAAAGAGTTCGTCGGTGGAATCGGAAGCAGTCGCGACGCGGAAATCATCGTTCGCACCATCATCGGGCTCGCCAAGAGCCTCGGCATGACGGTGGCCGCGGAGGGCGTTGAGAACGAGCCGCAGGTTGATTTCTTGGTCGCCGAAGGGTGCGACTACGCGCAGGGGCTTTTCTTTAGCGCGCCGCTATCGCAAGGCGCGTTCGCGGCAATGCTGAGTAAGGACCGTTTCCCCTCGACGGTGACCCGGTTAGACCAGCACCTGAGGAAACCCCCAGCCTGAAATCGGTCCACTCGCTGTAACAAGCCAAATACAGCACGTGTTCGGCTTCCTCCTCGGCGAAGGTCTTGGCCATGGTGCGGACCTCGGGGTTCCGCGAGGTTCGGCGATGTGGTGGTAGAATTAAAAGCCAAGTCGCCGGGCCCGTTAACCTTCTTTATGGCCGCGGTCACTATCCGCCGGCAGTTTCGAGAGGCCCGCGGGATCGCGATCGCGCCGGCTGAGAGCAGGCTTCGCCGATAAAGGACGACGGCACGATGAAAATCAGCAGCGATCAGGAGCACGAGCGGGCGCTGGAGCGTATCGCGGAGCTGCGCGCCAGCGGCGCGCAGGCGGGGGTCGGCTCCGAGCTTGCCGAACTGGAGGCGGCGATTGCGGGGTACGGCGCGCAGGCCGACGGGCCGGGCAAGAGCAAGGGTCGGCCGCCCGGCGGTATCCTGGAGGGCTAAGGACGCAGCCGCGGCGGCGGCCATGTCGGGGTCAGGCGCAACGGCAGTGAGGCATCGTCGTCGGGCGACGCGGAAATCTGTCCGCTGAGATTGGCAAGCGGACCCTGAAGCACTTCTTCGACGGTCGGGTGATAGAAGGGCATGCGCGCCAGCGCCCGAACGCCGAATTCTGCCTGATGGGCCCAGGCAAGCAGGTGGGCGATGTGCTCGCCATTTGAAGCTGGCGAGCGTGCCTTCGTGGCCTGCCCGTGGAGCAGCGGCCGGTCGGCGTCAACGTCGCCATCAGCCCCGCCGTGCCGGCGCCGATGATGGCGACATCGACGCGTTTCTCGGCCATGGTCCCTCCGCCGCTGCCCTCCAGCAGCGAGGGAGACTACCGTCTCCAAGACGGGAGGCGAGAACCTGCGTTGAGCTTGCCATGCCCGAGTCGTGGCCGTACGTAGAAAAAGAAGCGGCCTGACCGGCCATCCCAAGACGTGGAGCCTGAACCTTTGAGCTTTCTCGACCGGGTGCGCGCCTGCGCCGTTTTCGATCCCGCCGCCTACCGGCCGTTCCGCGTCGACGGCGTCGATGTCGGACTCGTTGCGCACGACTTCGCCGCGGCGCTGGCGTCCTCGACGGGCGTCTTCACGGTCGACGCGGATGCCGTCTGCCTCGCTCCGGAGGCGCCGGCGGATCCGGATGCGCGGACCGCCGCGGTTGCCGCCGCACTGCGCCCGCTGGCCGAGCGGGGGCTGTTGCCGTGGTTGGCGCGATGAGGACTACGTGGTTGCCGCAACCCCCGGCGCGCCGGCGCTGTTCCGCATGGAGCGGGCGGCGGTGCCAAAGTTCGGCATCGTCGCCGCCGGGATCCACGTCAACGGCATCGTCCGCTCGCGCCCAGGGGCTGAAAATGTGGATCGGCCGGCGCGCGCTCGACAAGGCGAACTCACCGGGCAAGCTCGACCAGCTGGTCGGCGGCGGCCAGCCGGCCGGCGACAGCGTCCTCGACACCCTGCTCAAGGAGAGCGCCGAGGAGGCCGACATGGCCGCCGGCCTCGCCGGCCGGGCCGTTCCGGTCGGCGCAATCACCTACCGGACCGAGCGAAGCGAGGGGTTGCGCCGCGACATCCTCTACGTCTTCGACCTGGAGCTGCCGGCCGACTTCGTCCCGCGCAACACCGACGGGGAGATCAGCGAGTTCCATCTCTGGCCGATTGAACAGGTCATCGAGACGGTGCGCGACACCGACGAGTTCAAGTTCAACTGCGCGTTGGTGGTGATCGACTTTCTCATTCGCCACGGCTATATCGGCCCCGACGAGCCCGACTACCTCGCCCTCGTCCACGGCCTGCGCTCGCTGTTCGCCGCCGGCGCGGTCGTTCGATGAGCCCGGCGCGATTGACCGGACCGCGGCTGGCGCTGCCGGCTGGGGTCAGAGCCGGGCACTTGCTGGTCCTCCTCCATGGCGTCGGCGCCGACGGCAATGATCTGATCGCGCTGGCGCCCTACTACCGTGCCGCGGTCCCGGATGCGCTGGTCGTCGCACCGAACGCGCCCGAACCGTTCGACATGGCGCCGTTCGGCTATCAGTGGTTCTCCATCCGCGATCTGGAGGCGCTGCCGCGCTCCGACGGCGTCCGCCGGGCCGCGCCCCTCCTCGATGCCTTCATCGACGCCGAGCTGGCCCGCCTGGGCCTCGGCGATGACAAGCTGATTCTCTGCGGATTCTCGCAAGGTGCGATGATGGCGCTGCACGTCGGGCTGCGGCGCAAGGGGCGGATCGCGGCGCTCATCTCGCACTCGGGAATGCTGCTCGGCGCGGAGCGTCTGGCGGCGGAAATCCGCTCGCGCCCGCCGGTGCTCCTTACCCATGGCGCCGAGGACGACATGGTCCCGCCCGCATCGCTGCCCGCGGCCAAAGCGGCGCTCGAGGCCGCTGGCGTTCCGGTGCGCTCGCTGCTGGTTCCGGGGCTGGGCCACGGCATCGACGAGACGACGGTGCAGGCGGCACTGCGGTTCCTGCGCGAGTTAGGTCTGGGTGACGGGGTCTGACCACCACATGTTGTATGGCGATTCAACAAACGTTCATGGAGTGCGTGTTTGTCAAGGCGTTGACAGATGGTGTATCGTTCGCGCCGCTAAGTGAGGGGCGCGTGCGCTGAACGGGATGAACGGATACCCAGCCCTCGTTCTCAATGCCGACTTTCGGCCTTTGAGCTACTTTCCGCTGTCGCTCTGGTCGTGGCAGGAAGCGATCAAGGCGGTCTTCCTCAGCCGCGTCAACGTCATCTCCGAATACGATCGGCTGGTCCACTCGCCGAGCCTGGAAATCCGCCTGCCCAGCGTCATCGCCCTGAAGCAATACGTGCCGGTATCCCGCCGCCCGGCGTTCACCCGTTTCAACCTGTTCCTCCGCGACCGTTTCATCTGCCAGTACTGCGCCACTCACCTGCCGACCGAGCGGCTCACCTTCGATCACGTCATCCCCCGTGTGCGCGGCGGGCGGACCGAGTGGACCAACGTCGTCGCCGCCTGCGAGCCGTGCAACCTGCGCAAGGGTCATCGGGTGCCGCGCGCCAGCGGGCTGTTCCCGCTGCGCCCGCCCTACGAGCCGACAACCTTCGAGCTGCAGGAGAACGGCCGCTCGTTCCCGCCGAACTTCCTCCACGAGAGCTGGCGCGACTTCCTCTACTGGGACAGCGAGCTGGAGCCGTATTAGCGGCGTTTGCGACGGCACGGCTGCGGGTGACGGCGGGACTGCCGGCGCTTGCCTTGCCCGCGGCGAACGCTTTGACAGCGGCGCGCTCGTTTGTGTAGTCTCCGGTCCCTCATCTCCCGGGAACGCGGGCGCTGTCGCCGTTGGCGTGCGCCCCGTCCGCGCGTGCGGACCTACCGGGACAACAACATCCGTTGCAAACGAGAGCGAGAGATCATGAGCAAGCGCGCGCAATCGAAATACAAGATCAACCGACGCCTCGGCGTCAACCTGTGGGGTCGGCCGAAAAGCCCGGTCAACAAGCGCGACTACGGCCCCGGCCAGCATGGCCAACGGCGCAAGAAGCCGACCGACTACGGCACCCAGCTGATGGCCAAGCAGAAGCTGAAGGGCTACTACGGCAACATCAGCGAAAAGCAGTTTCATCGCTACTACCAGGAGGCGATCCGCCGTCGCGGCGACACCTCCGAGAACCTGATCGGGTTGCTCGAACGCCGCCTCGACGCCGTCGTCTACCGCATGAAGTACGTCCCCACCGTCTTCGCCGCCCGCCAGTTCATCAGCCACGGCCACATCACCGTCAACGGTCGGCGGGTCAACATCCCGTCGTTCCTGGTCAAGGACGGCGACGTGGTCGCGGTTAAGGAGAAGTCCCGCGATCTGGCTCTGGTTCTCGAAGCGGTCCGCCTGCCCGAGCGCGACGTGCCGGAGTACATGTCGGTCGATCTCGACAAGATGACCGGCACCTTCGTCCGCACCCCCCAGCTCGCTGACGTGCCCTTCCCGGTGCAGATGGAGCCGAACCTGGTCATCGAGTACTACTCGCGGTAATACCCGGCGTTCCACAACCGAGGCGCTCAACTGATCGCACGCTGTCGCGCGCGACCGGCGGCAGCACACGGCGGCGCTATTGCGGCGGGGACGCGGCCGCGCCCGTAATTTCGAAGATGTCGACGGAGGTCGCGCGCCCGCGCACCATGACGGCGCCGATCGCCCGACAGGCGAACTGTCCTTCGGCCGCCGCAAGCGTGCTCTCCGTCGCCAGCACATAGGTGCCGTAGGACTTGTTCATCTGCTCGAGACGGGCGGCGATGTTGACCTGATCGCCGTAGACCGTCACCAGCATGCGCTCGCTGGTGCCGATCACGCCGGCGACAAGCTCACCGGTACTGACGCCGCAGCGGGTGCGCAGGAGAAGGCCCGGCCCGAACCGTTGCCGGTCGACCACCTCCTGAATGGCAAGCGCGGTGCGCAGCGCGCAGGCGGCATGGTCGGGCAGGGCGGTCGCCGCATTGAACGTGACCATCACGGCGTCGCCCTGAAACTGGGTGATGACGCCGCCATGGCGGGCGATGATCGCAGAGAGCGCCGCGAAGTACTCGTTGAGCGCGCCCATCAGGGCGTCGGGCGCGAGCCGCTCCGAGAGGGTGGAAAAGCCCTCGATATCGCAGAACAGCACCGACGCGGTCTTGACCTCACCGTCGCCGGGCTGGATCGCCCGATCGGCGTGCTTGATGTGGCTGGCGATCTCCGGCGCGATGAAGCGGGTCAGGTCGCGGGCCACGGTGGCGTCGGCAACCGAGCGCATGAGCAGCCGGCGGGCGCGGATCAGGGCCACGCACAGGACCAGCGTGACCAGCAGGATCGAGATGATCTTGTCGACTTCGCCGCCGATCAGCACCCTGTTGGAGGTCAGGTAGTCGACGTAGTTGCGGGTGATCACACTCATGTCGCGGGTGGCGTACCAGGCCAGGAGCAGCCAGCCGGCGACGGCGGTGAGCCCGGTCGCCAGCACGTACGCCGGATCAAAGCGCAGGCTGCGCAGGGCGATGAAAATAAAGACGTAAAGAAGCGTCGGCGCCTTCAGGTAGAAGGGTGGCGGCTGCTGATACTGCAGATGGAAGCTCCAGATCAGCACCATCAGCAGGTCGATATCGATGACGATCGACGCAAGCACGAACCAACGAGGCGGTCGCCAGACGTAGGCCAGCGCCAGCCGCAGGAGCGAGAAGCCGAGGTAGCCGGAGAGCACGTAGGGCACCGGCATGAACGGTGTGCCGGCCGATGTTTTGGGCGCGAATGAATAGAGGGCGAAGAAAAAGGTGACGAGGGTGAGCTGGACCCAGCCGATCAGGATTTCGGCCCGCGCCTCCTCGACGACGATTGCCTCACGGACGCGTGCGGGAAGCTGACCGCCGATGGCGGCGCCGAAGATGAAGTCCGCGATTTTCGCCATCCCAAGGCCGCCTTTCCGGCTCCGGCGCCAGGGCCGCGATGGTAGCCGGATCGGCGACGCCGTCATAGAGCATGCCTCTCGCCAAGTTGGGCGAAGATGAGATGCACGCTCTTTTTGTAATCGATCAACTTTCTGCTTACGGACGGAGTTGATCCAAAAGCAGGTTGATCTAGGCTCGCCCGCGTCCGCCTTTAGGCCGGCAGGCCCAGAAGGCTCCGGGCGTAGCTTCGCGCCTCGAACGCGCGCATGTCCTCCATGCCCTCGCCGACGCCGACCGCGTAGACCGGCAGCCCGAACTTTTCGGCCAAAGCAACGACGACGCCGCCTTTGGCGGAGCCGTCGACCTTGGTCACGACCAGCCCGGTGACGGCGACCATCTCGCGAAAAACCTCGACCTGGGCGTGGGCGTTCTGACCCACCGTCGCGTCGAGGACCAGGACGCAGTCATGCGGGGCGGCGGGATCGACCTTCTTCAGCACGCGCTCGATCTTCTTAAGCTCGCCCATCAGGTCGGACTTGTTGTGCAGCCGGCCGGCCGTGTCGATGATAAGGATATCGGCGCGCTGCGACCGCGCCTGGGCATAGGCGTCGTAAGCCAGACTGGCGGCGTCGGCGCCGGTGGCCCGCGCGATCACCTCGCAGCCGGCGCGTTTGCCCCAGATCTGCAACTGCTCGGTGGCGGCGGCGCGGAAGGTGTCGCCGGCGGCGAGCACGACCTCCAGGCCGACGCTCTTGAACAGGTGCGCCAATTTGGCGATGGTCGTCGTCTTGCCGCTGCCGTTGACCCCGCACACCAGGATGACGTGCGGCTTGTGCGCCTCGTGGATGGCGATGGTCTGCGCAACCGGCTCCAGCAGTTTCGCCACCTCGTCGGCGACCGCGCCGCGGATCTCGTCGGCGGTGACCTCCTGGTCGAAGCGGGATCTTCGCCAGAGCGCTGGTAATTCTCGCCGCCGTGCCGACACCGAGATCGGCGCCGATCAGCAGATCCTCCAGATCCTCAAGCGCTTCATCGTCGAGCCGGCGGCGGGTAAAGAGCCCGGAGATGCCGCCCGTCAGCTTCTCAGACGAATTTCCGAGCCCGCGGCGCAGACGCATGAGCCAACCGCCGCCCTCGCCGCGCTCCCTCGCCCTCGACTCCCCGGCCATGGGCACTTCGACGGGACGCTCCGGCGAAATCTCGCTCAGCCCATGGTTTGGTGGCGGCGCTTCCAGTGCGTCCGCCGGCCGCGTACTCCGTCGGCGCTGCGCCCGGCACCTCCGGCGGCGCCGCGCCGGGCACGTGCGCGCCGCGCCCCGTCTTGTTCCGCTTGTCGTCGTCGCTCATGTCGCCGGGGCTCCGATGAGATGCTCGGGCGTCGCGCCGATGATCTTTGCCGCGATGATTTCGCCCGGCCGGGCCGCGAAGTCCAGCATCACAGGGGCGAAATCGGGGCAGCGGCCGGTGCTTTCGTTTTCGACCACGACCTCGACCCGCTCGCCAATCCGTCCGGCGAAGTACGCCGCTTTCGCGGCCGCTCCGGCCTCGGCGCAAGGCCGCCGCGCGCTCGCGGCGCACCGGTCCCGGAACCTGCGGCATGCGCGCCGCGGGGGTGTCGGGGCGCGGCGAGAACGGGAACACATGGAGGTAGGTCAGGCGGGCCTCGTTTATGAAAGAGAGCGTGTTGGCGAACATTGCCTCGGTTTCCGTGGGGAAGCCGGCGATAAGGTCGGCGCCGAAGACGATATCGGGCCGGACCCGGCGCAGCGCCTCGACCATTTTCAGCGCGCCGGCGCGGGTGTGGCGTCGCTTCATTCTTTTCAGGACCATGTCGTCGCCGGCCTGCAGGCTGAGATGGGCGTGCGGCATCAGTCGTGCCTCATCGCCCATGAGCGCAACAAGATCGAGCTCGATGGCCGCAGGGTCCAGCGACGACAGCCGCAGCCGGCGCAGCTCCGGCGACCGCCGCCAGCAGCGTGCGGACGAGGCCGGCGAGGCTCGGCGCACCGGCCAGGTCGCGCCGTAGGAGCAGATGTCGACGCCGGTCAGCACGACCTCGGGATAGCCGCGAAGGGCGAGCGTCCGGACCTGATCGACGATGCGGTCTGCGGGCACGCTCCGGTTCGGCCCGCGGGCGAACGGGATCGCGCAGAAGGTGCAGCGATGATCGCAGCCCTGCTGGATCTGCACCATCGCCCGGCTGCGTCCGTCGAACTCATCGACCGGCGGCAGGGCCGTCTCGGGCGCGGTCATGATGTCCGAGACGGCGATGCGCTCGCGCATCCCGGCGCCGCCGCTCTCGGCAGGCGCGTAGTGGCGCCGGTGCAGCTTCTCGGCGTTGCCGAGCACCCGGTCGACCTCGGGCATCGCCGCGAAAGCGTCCGGGTCGAGCTGGGCGGCGCAGCCGGTGACGATGATGCGGCTCTCCGGCCGCTCGCGGCGCAGCCGGCGGATCGCCTGCCGGGCCTGGCGGACGGCTTCGCCGGTCACGGCGCAGGTGTTGACCACGAGCGTGTCGGCATCGGCTCCGGCCGCCGCAGCCTCGGCGCGGATGATCTCCGAACTCCAGGCTGTTCAGGCGGCAGCCGAAGGTCACGATATGCGGATCGGGGCGCGGATCGGGCATCGAGCCGGCGCTCTACTGGAGCAGGGCCGGGTCGAGGAGTCCCGGTGAAGCTGGTTGCGACCGGACCGGTCATGATGACGTGGTCGTCCTTCAGCCAGTCGATGCTGCAGCGTCCCGCCGTCGAGCACCACCTCGGCGCCGCGCCCGGTCAGGCCGCGGCGGGCGGCGGCGGCGAGGGTGGCGCAGGCTCCGGAGCCGCAGGCGCGGGTGACGCCGGCCCCGCGCTCCCAGACGCGCAGGCGAATGCGGTCGGGGCCGAGGATCTGGGCGACGTCGACGTTGGCGCGCTCGGGAAAGATCGCGTCGGTTTCGACGAGCGGGCCGACCGCCTCCAGGGCGACGGCGCCCACGTCCTCGACGAAGAACACCGCGTGCGGATTGCCGATGCTGACCGCGACAGGGTCGCGCAGGGCGCCGGCGCTCAGGTCGAGGCGCATCGTATCGACCGGCTTTTGCCAGCGGGATGTCGCGCCAGTCGAAGCTGACCCGGCCCATGTCGACGCCGACGAGCCCGTCGCCGCGCGCCTCGGCATCCAGCAGACCGGCGGCCGTCTCGATGATGACGTGATCGGTTCGCGACTCGCGCATCAGCATCGCCGCGACGCAGCGGGTGGCATTGCCGCAGGCGCCGACCTCGCCGCCGTCGGCGTTGCGAATCCGCATGAAGGCGTCGGCGAGCTCGGCTTTCGGCTGCTCGATGACGATGAGCTGGTCGCAGCCGACGCCGGTGTGCCGGTCGGCGATGGCGCGCACCTGCGCAGCCGCGAGACGCAGCGGCGTGGTGCGGGCGTCGAGCATGACGAAGTCGTTGCCGAGGCCGTGCATCTTGACGAAGGGGAGCGCGCTCATGACCGGCTTAATATGGCGGCTGCGCGCGCAAATCCAGCCTTGCCGAAACCGGAGCACGGCCAGGCTCTATATCGCAATCCGATGCAGTCACTGGCTCAGTTGTAACGATGCCGCCGGCATGAAGCCTCCCATCTGGAAAGCGACCTGCTCCGCGCATGTCTGGCGGATGCCCGACGTGCGCAGGTTGTGGCCGTCTTGACTCCCACCCAACGCGGGCCTAGAAGACCCGGAGTCGGCGAGGGCGCGGCGGCGGAAGGCCGGTTCGCGGCTTTTTGCTTTGCCGCCGAGCCAAGATCAGACGCGACGGAAGAAAAGGCCTGCGGGTGTTCGAAAGCCTGAGCGATCGCCTGGGAAAGATCTTCGACCGGCTGAACAAGCGCGGCGCGCTGAGCGAAGTCCGACGTGGGCGACGCCCTGCGCGAGGTTCGGGTCGCCCTGCTTGAGGCCGATGTCGCCCTGCCGGTCGTCAAGGACTTCATCGCCTCGGTGCGGACCCGCGCCGTCGGCCAGGATGTGATGCGCAGCGTCACGCCGGGGCAGATGGTCGTCAAGATCGTCAACGATGACCTCATCGAGATGCTCGGCGGCGCGCCGGAAGGCGGCGCCGACGCAGCCGAGCAGGCGGGCGGGCTCAACCTCGCCGGGACGCCGCCGGTGGCCGTCCTGCTCGTCGGGCTCCAGGGTTCGGGCAAGACCACCACCGCCGGCAAGATCGCGCTGCGGCTGCGCAAGCGGGAGAAGAAGCGGGTGCTGATGGCCTCGCTCGACGTCTACCGGCCGGCCGCCCAGCATCAGCTCGCCGTACTGGGCGAGCAGACCGACACTCCGGTGTTGCCGATCGAGGCCGGCGAGAAGCCGGTCGCCATTGCGCAAAGGGCGATGGAGACCGGGCGCAAGCAGGGCTTCGACGTTGTCATCCTCGACACCGCCGGGCGGCTCTCCATCGACGACGCGATGATGGACGAGGCGGCGGCGGTGAAGGCTGCCGTCAAGCCCATCGAGTCGCTGCTCGTCGCCGACGCCATGACCGGACAGGATGCGGTCAACGTCGCCACGCGCCTTCCATGACCGGGTCGGGATCAGCGGCATCGTCCTCACCCGGGTTGATGGCGACGCGCGCGGCGGCGCGGCCCTGTCGATGCGCGCGGTCACCGGCATGCCGATCAAGCTGATCGGCGTCGGCGAAAAGCTCGACGCTCTCGAAGCGTTCCAGGCCGACCGGATCGCCGGGCGGATCCTCGGGATGGGCGATGTCGTCGGCCTGGTCGAGCGTGCCTCGGAGGTGATCGAGCGCGAGGACGCCGAGAAGCTCGCAAGCAAGCTGGCCAAGGGCGAGTTCACCCTCGAGGACATGGCGGCGCAGTTCAAGCAGCTGCGCAAGATGGGCGATGTCAAGGGTCTGCTCGGCATGCTACCCGGCATCGCCAAGATGAAGAAGCAGATCGCCGACGCCAACGTCGACGATCGGATGATCGCCCGGCAGGAAGCGATTATCCTGTCGATGACGCCGCGCGAACGGCGCAATCCGAAGCTTCTCAACGCCTCGCGGCGCCGGCGCATCGCCGCCGGTTCGGGCAGCACGGTCGCCGACGTCAACCGGCTGCTCAAGCAGCACCAGCAGATGAGCGCGATGATGAAGAAGGTCGGCAAGCTCGGCAAACGCGGGCTGCTCGGCGGCGGGTTGCCGCCGGGGATGATGCCGCCCATGCCGCCGCCGCGCTTCTAACGGGACACTGACGAAAGGATTCGCTGAGACAATGGCATTGCGACTGCGCTTGACGAGGGGCGGCGCCAAGAAGCGGCCCTTCTACCGGATCATCGTCGCGGACTCGCGCAGCCCGCGCGACGGCCGTTTTATCGAGGTGCTCGGAACCTACAATCCGATGCTGGCGAGGGATCACCCCGATCGGGTGGTCCTGAAGGAGGAGCGGCTGCGCCACTGGCTCAGCGTCGGTGCGACGCCCAGCGATCGGGTCGCCAGGTTCTGCTCCGACGTCGGCCTGATCGAGCCGCGTCAGCGTCCGGAACAGTCGAAGAAGCCGTTGCCGAAAGCGAAGGCGCAGGCCCGGCTGGCGGAAGCCGCCGAGGCGGCCGGCGAAGCCAGCGCCTGATCGCACTTTGGCGGCGCGTGGACCATGGGCGGAGCCAGCGCACGAATGGTCTGCCTCGGCATCGTCACCGCCGCCCATGGGGTGCGCGGGGAGGTGCGCGATCCGCACCTTTACCGACCGGCCCGAAGGACTCTGTTGCCTACGGCGACTCTTCGACGAAAGCGGCACGCGGCGATTTTCGGTCCGACCCGGCGGCAGCGTCCGCGGCGCCGTGATCGCCCGCATCAGCGGGGTGGACGATCGCAATGCCGCCGAGCGGCTGCGCGGGCTGCAAGCTGTGCGTTCCGCGCAGCGCGCTTCCCGAGCCCGACCCCGAGGAGTACTACCACACGGATCTCGTCGGCCTCCGCGCAGAGGTCGTCGAGAGGCGCCGACGGGTTGGAGCGCTCGACCGCTCGGCGTGGTGACGGCGGTCGATGACTTCGGCGCCGGGCCGGTTCTGGAGATCGCCGTGGCTGGCGGGCCGCCGGTGATGGTGCCGTTTACCCGCGCTGTCGTTCCGTGGGTCGACCTGGACGCCGGGCGGATCGGCATCGCCGCCATCCCCGGGTTGCTGGGTGGATCGGGCCCCGAGGAAAAGCCGCCGCCGGTGCGGGCGGAACACGACCGATGAGCGCGACCGATAGCGCGTGGCGAACACCACGCCGTGGACGGCGCGGGTGCTGAGCCTGTTTCCGGAGGTGTTCCCCGGGCCCGCTCGGCATCTCGCTCAGCGGGCAGGCGCTTAGCCGGGGGCTGTGGCGCATCGAAACGTTGGACATCCGCGCGTTCGCGGGCGATAAACACGCAACCGTCGACGATGCGCCGTTTGGCGGCGGGCCCGGTATGGTCATGCGCCCGGACGTCGTGGACGCGGCCATTGCCGAAGGCTTGCGGCCGTCGCCGGAGCTGCCGCTGGTTTTTCTCACACCGCGCGGTCGACCGCTGGATCAGGCTTTGGTCAGAGCGCCTTGCCGCGGGCCCCGGTGCGGTTCTGCTCTGCGGCCGCTACGAAGGCGTCGACGAGCGGGTAATCGAGGCGCGGCGGCCGATCGAGGTCAGCCTCGGCGACTTCGTTCTGGCTGGAGGCGAGGTTGCTGCGCTCGCCCTGATCGAGGCCTGCGTCAGGCTGTTGCCGGGCGTGATCGGCGAGCCGGCGGCGCTGGTCGAGGAGAGCTTCGAGCAGGGATTGCTCGAATATCCGCACTACACCCGGCCGCGGCTGTGGCAGGGTCTGGAGGTGCCCGATGCGCTTCTGTCCGGCAATCACGGCCTGATCGCGGGCTGGCGCCGGGCGCAGGCCGAAAGACTGACGCGCGAGCGGCGGGAGGATTTATGGGCGCGACATCAGGCCGCGGCGCAAACGGCGGCGGGTGCGCGCCCTGTTGAGGGGACCCGGAACGGGCCTACATGTGAGACGGATCAGTAAGGACGACGTGCGATGAACATCATCCAGGAGCTCGAGCAAGAGCAGATCGCAAAGCTGACGGCCGAGCGCACGGTGCCCTATTTCGCGCCCGGCGATACCGTCAGGGTCAAGGTCAAGGTCGTCGAAGGCTCGCGTGAGCGTGTCCAGGCCTTCGAGGGCGTCTGCATCGCCCGGCGCAACCGCGGCCTAAACTCCGCATTCACCGTGCGCAAGATCTCCTATGGCGAGGGCGTGGAGCGGGTTTTCCCGCTTTATTCGCCCAATGTTTCGACCATCGAGGTTGTGCGCCGCGGCGATGTCCGCCGGGCCAAGCTCTATTACCTCCGGGCGTTGCGCGGCAAGCGGGCGCGGATCTTCGAAAAGACCGATGGCTTTGCCGCCAAGGTCACCCAGGAGGAGCGCGAGACCGCAACGCGCGACAAACAGGAAGCCGCGGCCGCCGCACGGAGCAAGGCTGCCGCCGCTTCAGCTGCCGCGGCGTCATCGGAGTCGTAGCGGCGGGCGGCGGCGGGGCTGAAGGATAATGACAGCGCGGGAGAGGGCGCAGCGATGACGAGAGCGCGAACGCTCTTCGACAAGGTCTGGGAGGCGCATGTCGTCGACGTTCAGGACGACGGCACCTGCGTTCTTTACATCGACCGTCACCTTGTCCATGAGGTGACGAGCCCGCAGGCGTTCGAGGGTCTGCGCCTTGCCGGACGGCCGGTGCGCCGGCCGGAGGCGGCGCTGGCGGTCGCCGACCACAACGTACCGACGACGGATCGCTCGCTGGGCATCGCCGACACGGAGTCGCGGATCCAGGTCGACACGCTGGCTGCAAACTGCGCCGAGTTCGCCATCCGCTATTTTTCCATGGATGACATCCGCCAGGGCATTGTCCACATCATCGGCCCGGAGCAGGGCTTCACCCAGCCCGGAACGACGATCGTCTGCGGCGACTCCCACACTTCGACGCACGGCGCTTTCGGTGCGCTGGCCTTCGGTGTCGGCACGTCCGAGGTCGAGCATGTCCTCGCTACCCAGACCCTGCTGCAGAAGCCAGCGAAGAACATGCTGATCGCCATCGACGGCGCGCTGCCGTTCGGCGTCGGGGCGAAGGATCTGGTGCTCGCCATCATCGGCGCCATCGGCACAGCCGGCGGCACCGGCCACGTCATCGAGTACGCCGGCGAGGCCATCCGCGCGCTGAGCATGGAAGGGCGGATGACGGTGTGCAACATGTCGATCGAAGCCGGCGCGCGGGCCGGCCTCATCGCCCCCGACGAGACCACCTTTGCCTACCTCAAGGGCCGGCCGTTGGCGCCGATCGGCGCCGACTGGGACGCCGCCGTCGCGTCCTGGCAAAGCCTGCCGTCCGATCCCGGCGCGCTCTACGACAGCGAAATCCGCCTCGACGCCGCCGCCATCGCGCCGCAGGTAACCTGGGGCACGAGCCCGCAGGACGTGGTCGCGATCACCGGCGCCGTGCCCGTTCCGAGCGAGATCGCCGATGAAGGTCGCCGCCGGGCGATGCTGCGGTCATTGGAATACATGGGCCTGCGCGCGGGTACGCCGATGCACGAGGTGACCGTCGACCGCGTCTTCATCGGCTCGTGCACCAACGGTCGGATCGAGGATCTGCGCGAAGCGGCGGCGGTCGCGCGTGGGCGCAAGGTCGCAGCGAGCGTCGGCGCCATGGTCGTGCCCGGCTCGGGACTGGTCAAGCGGATGGCCGAAGCCGAAGGTCTCGACCGGATCTTCCTCGAAGCCGGCTTCGAGTGGCGCGAGCCCGGCTGTTCCATGTGCCTGGCGATGAACGCCGACCGGCTTGCGCCCGGCGAACGATGCGCCTCGACCTCGAACCGCAACTTCGAGGGTCGCCAGGGTCGCGGCGGGCGCACCCACCTGATGAGCCCGGCCATGGCCGCGGCGGCGGCGGTTACCGGTCGGCTGACCGACGTTCGCGAGTTCGGCGTCGGCTGATCCTGTGCTTTTACCAGTGAAAGCGGTCTGATCGATGGAGTCCTTTACCACGCTCACCGGCGTCGTCGCGCCGCTGCCGATGATCAACGTCGACACCGACATGATCATTCCCAAGCAGTTCCTGAAGACGATCAAACGCTCAGGCCTCGGCTCGAGCCTGTTCTTCGAGATGCGCTACGATGACGACGGTGCGGAAAAGGCGGACTTCGTCCTCAACAAGCCGGCCTATCGCGCCGCGCGGATCCTCGTCGCCGGGGACAACTTCGGCTGCGGATCGTCACGGGAACACGCGCCCTGGGCGCTGCTCGACTTCGGCATCCGCTGCGTGATCGCGCCCAGCTTCGCCGATATTTTCTTCAATAACTGCTTCAAGAACGGGATCCTGCCGGTCGTGCTTCCCCACGCTGAAGTGGACGCGGTGATGGCGATCGCCCAGCGTGGCGGCGAGACGCTCACGGTGGATCTGGAGCGTCAGGAGATCGCCGGTCTGGACGGCGCGAACGTTTCGTTCAGCGTCGATCCGTTCCGCAAGGCCTGTCTTCTCGGCGGTCTTGACGAGATCGGCCTGACCTTGCAGAAGGCGGCCGTCATCGATGCGTTCGAGCAGGAGCACCAAAAGAGCCATCCGTGGCTGTTCGCCTAAAAGCGGCTGCATGTCCGCGGGCTCTGCGGCCAATCCTGCGTCAACGAGAAAAGACACCGAAAAGAGGGATCTCGATGGGCGAGAAGAAGAAGCTCCTGCTTCTGCCAGGAGATGGCATCGGGCCCGAGGTGATGAACGAAGTCAAACGGGTGATCGACTGGCTCGACCGCAAACGCGGGGTCCGCTTCGATGTCAGCGAGGACCTGGTCGGCGGCGCTTCCATCGATGCGCACGGCGTGCCGCTGACCGACTCGGCCATGGCGGCGGCCATGGCCGCGGATGGGGTGCTGCTCGGCGCTGTCGGTGGGCCGAAGTGGGACAATCTGCCGTTCGCGCAGAAGCCCGAGCGCGGCCTGCTGCGCCTGCGCAAGGACATGGCCCTGTTCGCCAACCTTCGCCCGGCCGTTGTCTTCACCGCGCTGGTCGAGGCGTCGCCGCTTAAGCCCGAGATCGTCCGCGACCTCGACATCATCATCGTCCGCGAGCTCACCGGCGGCGTCTATTTCGGCGAACCGCGCGGCATCGAGAACCTGCCGGACGGCGGCCGGCGCGGAGTCAACACGCAGGTTTACACGACGGCGGAGATCCATCGCATCGCTCGGGTCGCCTGCGAACTTGCCGGCCGCCGCAACAAGCGGCTGTGCTCGGTCGACAAGGCCAACGTGATGGAGAGCGGCGTTCTCTGGCGCGAGGAGGTCACCGCCTTGTGCGCGTCCGAATTTGCCGGGATCGAACTGAGCCACATGTACGCCGACAACTGCGCCATGCAGCTCATCCGCGCGCCGAAGCAGTTTGACGTCATCGTCACCGACAACCTGTTCGGCGACATGCTCTCGGACGAAGCGGCAATGCTGACCGGCTCACTCGGCATGCTGCCGTCGGCATCGCTGGGCGCCGCCGATGCGAGCGGTCGCAGGCCCGCGCTTTACGAGCCGGTGCACGGCAGCGCGCCGGACATCGCCGGCAAGGGCATGGCCAACCCGATCGCCGTGCTGCTCAGCTTCGCGCATGTGCATGCGGTATTCGCTCGACATGGCGGCAATCTCGGATCTTCTCGAGCATGCGGTCAAACGGGTCCTCGACGGCGGCCTTCGCACCGCCGATATCATGCAGCAGGGCAAGGCGCGGGTGTCGACCCGGGTGATGGGCGAGGCCATCGTCCACGAACTCGACAAGATCGCGGCTTAAGGCCCCTTCAGGAGGATCGCATTAATGGGCTATCGCGTCGCCGTCGTTGGCGCCACCGGCAACGTCGGCCGGGAAATTCTGCAGACTCTCGCCGATCGCGACTTCCCGGTCACCGAAGTCTTCGCCGTCGCCTCGGCGCGCACGGCCGGGGGCGAGGTCTCCTACGGGGACGACGCGACGCTGAAGGTGCGCAACCTCGCCGACTTCGACTTCCGCGGCATCGACATCGTCCTGTCGTCTCCCGGCGCCAGCGTCTCGGCCTCGTTCGCGCCAAAGGCGGCCGCCGCGGGCGCGGTCGTCATCGACAACACCTCGCGGTTCCGCATGGAGCCGGACGTGCCTCTGGTCGTGCCCGAGGTCAATCCGGGGGCCATCGCCGGCTACACCAAGCGCGGGATCATCGCCAATCCCAACTGCTCGACGATCCAGATGGTAGTCGCGCTCAAGCCGCTGCACGACTTGGCCCGGATCAAGCGGGTCGTCGTCTCCACCTACCAGTCCGTCTCCGGCGCCGGCAAGGAGGCCATGGACGAACTGTTCAACCAGACCCGCGGCATCTACGTCAACGAGCCGGCGCACCAGCACCGGCAGAAGTTCACCAAGCAGATCGCCTTCAACGTGATCCCGCATATCGACATGTTCATGGACGACGGCGCGACCAAGGAAGAGTGGAAGATGGCCGCGGAGACTTGCAAGATCCTCGATCCGTCGATCCGGGTGACTGCCACCTGCGTGCGCGTTCCGGTATTTGTCGGTCATGCCGAGGCGGTGAACATTGAGTTCGAAAGCCCGATGAGCGAGGATCGGGCGCGCGAAGCGCTGCGGGCGGCGCCCGGAATTGTCGTCGTCGATCATCGTGCGGACGATGGTTATGTCTCGCCGGTGGAAAGCGCCGGCGAGGACGCGGTCTACGTCAGCCGCATCCGCAAGGATCCGACCGTTGCCCATGGGCTGAACCTGTGGGTCGTCGCCGACAACCTGCGCAAGGGCGCGGCGCTGAACGCCGTGCAGATTGCCGAGGAGCTGGTCCGAACCTATCTCCGCGCGGCGGCGTGAAAATTCTCCAGACCTGAAATCTCGTGCTGGACGGGGGAAGCCATTGGCGGAGAGAAGCAATGCTTCCCCTGAGGGATGCCCGTGCCGTTCCGCGCCTGACGGCGCTGGCGACAGCCGTGCCGGGCGTGACGCTTGAACAGGCGGACGTTGTTCGTCACGCGAGCGAGATTTTCGCGCCGGCCGACGGCGGCTTTCACCGGCTAGCCCCGGTTTACGAGAACGCGCGGATCGAGCAGCGCCGCTCGTGCGTTCAACTCGACTGGTTCCTCGAAGAGCACGGCTTCGCCGAGCGCAACGCGATGTTCCTCGAACATGCAACCAGCCTGCTCGCCGAGGCTGCGCAAGATGCGCTGGCGCAGGCGCGGCTGACGGCGGAAGACATCGACGTCATCGTTGCCGTTTCGTCGTCGGGGATCGCGACCCCGAGTCTGGACGCCATGCTGATGGAGAAGATCCCCTTTCGCAGCGACGTTCAGAGATTGCCCATCTTCGGCCTCGGCTGCGCCGGCGGGGTGCTCGGGCTGGCGCGGGCGGCGGCCATGGCCCAGGCCATGCCCGGAGCGCGCGTGCTTCTGCTCGTCGTCGAGCTCTGCAGCCTGACCTTTCGCCGCAACGACCGCTCCAAAAGCAATATCGTTGCCACCGCCCTCTTCGGGGACGGCGCGGCCGCGGCCGTGGTGACCTGTCGGGATGACGACGCCGGCGCCGCGGAGGCGCCGCGGCTCGGACCGTGGGGCGAACACCGATGGCCGCACAGCCTCGACGTGATGGGCTGGGACGTCGCCGACGACGGGCTGAAGGTCGTGTTCTCGCGCGACATTCCGACGCTGGTGCACGACGAGCTGCGCCCGGTCGTCGATGCCTTTCTCGCCCGTCACGCACTCTCGCTCGCCGACGTCGACGCATTCGTTCCCCATCCGGGCGGTGCCAAGGTTCTCAATGCCCTGGAGGACTGCTTCGATCTCCAGCGCGGCGCGCTGGTCGATGCCCGCGAGATCCTTCGCCAGTACGGTAACATGTCCGCGGTGACCGTTCTGTTCGTCCTCCGGGCGGCGCTCGAAGCGCGGCGCGGCGCCCGTCACCTGCTGACCACGCTGGGGCCCGGGTTTACCGCCGGGATGATGATCGTCGAGGCGGTCTGAGCGTGGCCGAGGCAATCGCCGCGGGTGGGCGCAGCCCGCTCGTCTGGATCATGGCCTTTGTCGTCGCCCAGCGGCTCGGCGAGCTGGCGGTTGCGAACGCGAATACCCGCCGGCTGCTCGCACGCGGCGGGCGCGAGGTCGGCCGGGCGCACTACCCGCTGTTCATCCTCCTCCACGCCTCCTGGCTGTTCGCAATCGCCGTCGCGACGCCGCCGGGTAGCCGGCCGATCTGGTCGCTGATCGGGGTTTTCTTCGTCCTCCAGCTCCTGCGGGTCTGGGTGATCGCGACGCTGGGGCCCTACTGGACGACCCGCATCATCACGCTCGACGCCGCACCGCTCGTGCGCCGCGGTCCGTTCCGCTTCGTCCGCCACCCCAACTACTGGATCGTCGCCGCGGAGATCGCGGTCCTGCCGCTGGCCTTCGGCCTGTGGCCCGTCGCGCTTGTCTGGTCGATCCTCAACGCCCTGTTGCTGCGTCATCGTATTGGCGTCGAGACCGCGGCTCTGGCCCCGCGCGCGTCGGCCGAAGCGAAGCCGCAGTAATCGATAGCCGGGCCATGGCCGCAGCGCCGTTGCACCGCCTTGCCACGGGACCGGCTCCGGGATTAGGCTTTCGCAACCGCGAAAGACATCAAAGAACGGAGGGGAATACCCGATGCCGAAGACAGCTCGCCCGCGCCGCAGCGTCCTGTACATGCCGGGATCGAACGTGCGCGCGCTGGAAAAGGCCAAGTCGCTTTCCGCCGACGGCCTGATCCTCGACCTTGAGGATGCCGTCGCGCCCGACGCCAAGGAAGTTGCGCGAAAGCAGGTTTGCGACGCCGTCAAGGGCGGCGGCTATGGAATGCGCGAGATCATCATCCGCGTGAACGGGCTGGCGACGCCGTGGGGCTACGGCGACATCGCCGCTGCGTCGCGCACCGGTGCCGACGCCATCCTGCTGCCGAAGGTCGAGAGCGCCGATGCCATCCGACATCTGGAAGCGGTCATGAAGGCGAACGGCGCGCCGGATACGATGGCCATCTGGGCCATGATGGAAACGCCGCGCAGCGTGCTGCAAAGCCAGCGGATCGCCGAATCCTCGCCGCGAATGACCTGCCTGGTCATGGGCACCTCCGATCTGGCCAAGGAGCTCGATTGCGCCCACACCCACGAGCGCCTGCCTTTCATCACCTCGCTCAGCCTGTGCATGCTGGCCGCGCGCGCCTCCGGTCTCGCCATCGTCGACGGCGTCTATCTTGACCTCAAGGACGAAAGCGGCTTCGAGTTCGCCTGCCGCCAGGGCGCGGAGCTCGGCTTCGACGGCAAGACGCTGATCCATCCCAACCAGGTTGCCGCCTGCAATAAGGTGTTCACGCCGAGAGCGGAGGACGTCGAGTGGTCGCGCAAGATCATCGCCGCCCATGCGGCCGCGGCGGAACGGGGCGAGGGCGTCGCCGTGGTCGATGGCAAGCTGATCGAGAACCTGCACGTGGAAAGCGCGCAGCGGCTGGTGAAGATGGCCGAGGCGATCGAGAAGATGCAAGGCAGCCCAGTCGCCGCGCAGTAGGCAGCGCAAGGCCAGCGCCGGTCCGGAGGCGGCGCTTCAAGAGGCCGCCGCCTCTTCGAACGGCGTTAGGCCGAGACCCTCTGTCAGGCGTAGCCGAGCAACTGCAGCAAGTCGCCGTGGCGGGCGTCAAACCGATTGCTGATGTCAGCATCGAAGTGGTTCTTCCAGTCGCCGGGAAGACCCTTCCTGTACTTGTGGGTCTTGTCGACTTCGCCGGGTTTGCGTCCGCCGGAGATCTTGGCGAACGCATAGGTGTCGAGGATCCGCCTGAGAACGTCGTTCGGCACGGTGATATCGCAGTGGGCGAGCAAGTCCGCCCACGCGCTCAGGTTGTCCGGCCCGGTGATGTCTTCGTAGCGGACCATCCGGATGCCCTCGTGGCTCCGTGCCGCGCCGGCCCACGAGCGCAGCATTTGGGCGATCTCGTCGAAGTGGTCGATGGTGGCGATGATGCCCTCGCGTTCCGACATCTGCGCCAGCATCCGGCGCTCGTCATCGACGTTGCACATCGAACGGTGCGAGTAGCGGTTGGAGAAGTACCACGAGATCAGGACATCGCGGGGATCGCGCTGAACAAAGAACACGGCGTGGCGCGGCGTCTTGCGGACGCGTTCGAACTGCTCGTAGCTGCAATAAAGGCCGGGAACGATCCGCCGTTCCGGGATGACCAGGCGATCCGGCTCCGGCCACCATACTTCGGTCGGAATGGGGATGTGGATCTTCAGCCCGGAGTATATGTAGATCCGCGGATCGGACAGCACGAGGCGAACCCACTGGCTCGCCGTCTTCCAGACGCAGGTGTGAAAAACAGCATCGTAGCGCGACCGATGCCGGACCGGCACCACCGACACGCAAGCGTTGCGGAGATCATACTCCGTCTCGACCGGCAGAACCTGACGCAACTTGCGCAACTTCCCGATAAACACTTCACGTCCTTTCTCTTCGTATTGAAGAGCCCTGAGTAAAACTGTCGCACACAATCTGTGCGGATCAGGTTTGGGTTTCGCGGTCCCTCAGCCGATCCGTGGCGGGCGCGAGGCACGCAGCCAGAACCTGCCTGCCATCGGTTTCTCGAGGGCAGCCTGCCTCTTCCGCGCTGCCCCCAAACAGACGAGAACCATCGACGACGCTATCTCCCCATCACGACATTTCTTCATAAATTTGCCACAAATGTGTGAAGTTAACCATGCATCTATTGGTCGAATACTTTTATTGAATGCGTTTAGAAATTGTATTCGTGCATGGCGTCCGCTCCCACGGCAGGCCGTCGATGATCCGGAGCGGCCGACTGCCTCCTATCGGTGACCGCCAAGCGAACCCAGTAGGCTCGCCATAACAATGGATTAGCGATGTCCGGCGGTGTCGGAGCATCGTGATCACCCGGCGGGCGGGGAGCCGACCGGGCACTGTGGCCCGCCGGCGACATTCAGTCAGCAATCAGCGCCGCCGTCGCCGTCATCGCCGTGCGGCCGTCGGGGCCGACGGCTTCGAGCGCCACAGTCTCGCCGGCCGCGTCCGGAACGCCCGCGAGGCGGAACGGTGCAAGATCGAACAGCGGCGCCAGGCCGCGGAACGTGTAGGCCGTTATCGGGCGGCGGGCGTTGCGGCGGACCAGCTCCATCAGCAGCACCGCCGTCAGCGGCCCGTGAACGACGAGTCCCGGATAGCCTTCAACATTTGTCGCGTAGGCGCGGTCGTAGTGGATGCGATGGGCGTTGAAGGTCAGGGCCGAGAAGCGGAACAGCAGCCGCGGGTCGGGAGTGATAACCTGCGTCCAGGCGTCCGGCGGCGGCGCGGGCAGATCCACGGCCAGCGGCGCGGCGACCGGCGCCCCTGGTTCGCGGTAGACGATATCCTGATGCTCTTCGATGCAGACCTGACCGTTCTGCTCGATGCGGTAGTCGACGCCGACGAAGGCCAGCCGGCCGCTGCGACCCGACTTTTCCGAAACCGAGGCGATGGTCGCGACCCGCCGGGCCACCTCCCCGATGACGAGCGGCCGGTGGAAACGAAGCGCCGCGCCGGCGAACATCCGGCGGGGCAGGGCGATCGGCGGCATGAAGCCGCCTTTCAGCGGGTGACCATCCTCGCCGAGCCGGGCCTGCGGCGCCGGCGCGAGAAAGAAGAACCAGTGCCACAGCGGCGGCAGCGCGCCGCCGTCGGCGAACGCCGCCGGGTCGTTGTCGAGCGTCGCCGCCGCGGCGCGAACGGGCGCCAGGGCAATCAGATCCTCGTGCGCCTCTTCGCGGCCGATCCAGCTCGCTGAAGTCATTGTCCTCAGCGCTCATCGCAGGTCCTCCGCCGTCGCTCCCGCCGGCCGGCCGCTACAGATCGAGCGGTCCGCCCACGATCTTCCGATCGCGCAGCTTGCCGATCTGACCATCACTCAGGTCCAGCACCGTCGTCAGAACCTCGTCGGTATGCTCGCCGAGCGCCGGCGCGCGGGTCGGCTCGAGCCGCGGCAGTCCCGAGAACGACAGCGGCGAACCGGGTACGAGGTAGGAGCCGATGCTCGGCTGCTCGATCTCGGCGAACATCGGATTGTCGGTCGAGCAGCGAGGGTCGTCTTCCACCATCTGCAGAAACGTCTGGTAGGGCCCCCAGCAGACGCCGGTGCCATCGAAGGTCTCCTTGACCTCGGCGAGGGTCCGTTCGGCAAACCACGGCTGCAGCACCGCCGAGATGGCGTCGCGCGCCTTGAAACGGTCGCCCTCCCGGCTCAGGTCGACGCCGAGCAACGGCTCGATCAGCGCCATCCTGTCGCCGAGGCCGGTCGTTTTGCACAGCACCTGCCACTGCCGCTTGGTGATCGCAACGACATAAATATAGCGGTCGTCGCGGGTCTCGAATTCGCGTCCGTAGGCGCCGTAGAGATAGTTGCCGAACGACATGTGGTCTTCGCGGTTGACCTGGGCCTCGCCGATCAGGCCGAGGTTGCCGACCATGGCCATGGCCACGTCCGACAACGCCACCTTGATGTACTGGCCCTCACCGGTCAGGTGGCGGTGACGCTCCGCGGCGACGATGCCCATGGCCGCGGTCAGGCCGGTGATGCAGTCCCACGCCGGGAGCACGTGGTTAACCGGATTGATCGGCTTGTGCCCGTGCACCGGCCCGGTGGCGAACGGAATGCCGATGGCGCAGTTGACGGTGTAGTCGACCGCCGAGCTGCCATCGGGGTTGCCGAACAGGTTCATCATGATGACGTCGTGGCGCCGCTGCTTGAGGTTCTCGTAGCCGAGCCAGCCGGTCGCGGGAAAATTGGTGAGGAAGATGCCGTTTGCCTCGCCTGCCGCGGTGATCAGGCTGACGATCAGCTCCTGACCCTCGGGCGTGCGGGTGTTGACCGCGATCGAGCGCTTGCCCTTGTTCAGCCCGACCCAGTAGAGGCTTTTGCCCGCTGCCGTCAGCGGCCATCGGCGGGAATCCAGCCCGCCCTCCAGCGGATCGAAGCGGATGACGTCGGCGCCCTGCTGCGCCAGGGTCATGCCGCACAGCGGTGCTGCGACGAATGCCGAGCCCTCGATGACGCGCATGCCCTTGAGAACCGAGTTCATGACGGCCTCCCCCTTTTCTTCGCACGGTTGTAGCAGAATGCGCGTTCGCCGCAACGGCGCACGCGGCCAGGGCCTTGTGGCCAACCGGGCTGGGCGGGACTGCTTTCGGTCTAAGCTGCCGGGCGGACGATATCGTCGAGCGTCAGGATGGTTGCGAAGCGGTCGCTCAGCGCCGCCATGGCAGCGGCGTGCACCACGTCCGCCGGCATGACCTCGTCTCCCGCCGGCAGCGTCCGTGTGGCACAGGCGTCAGAGCAGACGATAGTGCGAAAATCGAGGTCAAGTGCCGCACGTACCGTTGAACTCACGCACATATGGCTCATGAAGCCGGCAACGATGAGCTGACCGCGACCGAGGGTGCGCAACACGTCCGTCAGGTTCGTACCGGCGAACGCGTTCGGCAGACCTTTGGTGACCACCGTTTCTTCCGGTAACGGCGTGAGCTGAGGGACGATCTGCGCGTTATCGGACTCGGGATCGAATATCGCGCCGCCCGGGCTTTCGTGGTGGACGACGTGCACGACGGGAATACCATGGGCACGAGCGACCTCCAGCAGACGGGCCGAGCGGTCGATGGCTGATGTCCCCGCAGGCCCAAGCGAGAGCAGGCCTTTCACATACTCCAGCTGGATATCGATCAAAACCAAAGCCGCGTCGTTCCAGTCGATTATCTGGTCAGATGCACCCGCAAGTTGCAGAAGTGTCTTCGGAGAACCTTGCTTTTCGGTTTTCATGATGCTCGACTTCCCGCAATGGACATATGCTGTCACTCTCAGAGTCGCATTAGCCAACGCGCAGAAGGCAGGCTGGTTCCCGCAACAGCCCAGGCGCGGGCAAGGCTGTAAGAGAGCGCCGTTGGCGTCATTCCGTCGTTACACGACAGGAAGCGGACGCGCGGCAAGGAAGACAAAAAGCTGGCTACGGCCCTTCGGGTGGGCAAGCAGCCGCTGCCATTACTCTTCTGGGAGGAGGGACGATCTGTGAGAAGCAAAAATCAGGACACTGCCGCTGCACACCAACGCGCGGCCAAGGTTGCCGCCGCTGCAGGCACCGCCGATGACCCTGCCACTGCAGCTCCCACCGCCGATACCCCGGCGGCCCCGCCGGGGAGTGAGGAGCCGTCAGCCGACCCCGAAGACGGCGATCGCCCGGCCATCGATCAGCCGATGCACGGAATTCGCGTGATCGACGTCGGCACGTTCCTGGCCGGACCCTACGCCGCGTCGATCATGGGCGAGTTCGGCGCCGAGGTGCTCAAGGTCGAGCACCCCATCGCCGGCGATCCGATGCGCCGCTTCGGTACGCCCACGGCGCGTCACGACGCCACTCTTGCCTGGCTGAGCGAAGCGCGGAACAAGAAATCGGTGACCATCGACCTGCGCCAGCGCGAGGGCGTCGAGCTGTTCGTCAGGCTCGTCGGCAAGGCCGACGTGCTCGTCGAGAACTTCCGCCCGGGCACGATGGAGGAATGGGGCCTCGGCTGGGAGGTGCTGAGCGCCGCCAACCCGGGGCTGGTGATGCTGCGCGTCTCCGGCTACGGCCAGACCGGACCCTACCGCCGCCGGCCGGGCTTCGCCCACATCGCCCATGCCATTGGCGGGCTGTCCTATCTCGCCGGCTTCCCCGGTGAGACTCCCGTCGTGCCCGGCGCCGCTCCGCTCGGCGACTACATCTCCAGCCTGTACGGGACCATCGGGGTGATGCTGGCGCTGCGCCACAAGGAGCGGACCGGGCGCGGGCAGGTCATCGACATCGGCATTTACGAAGCCGTCTTCCGGCAGATGGAGGAGCTCGCCGCGGCCTACGGCCTGTTCGGCAAGATCCGCGAGCGCGAGGGCGCCGGGAGCTTCGTCGCCGTTCCCCACGGGCATTTCCGCACCGGCGACGACAAGTGGGTGGCCATCGCGTGTACCACCGACAAGATGTTCGAGCGGCTGGCGGAAGCGATGGAGCGGCCCGAGCTCGCCTCGCACACCCTTTACGGCGAGCAGCGCAAACGCCTGGCGGCCCGCGACGACGTCAACAAGATCGTCATCGAATGGACCCTGTCGCTCACCCAAAGCGAGCTTCTGGAGCGATGTCTGGCCAAGGAGGTGCCGATCGGCAAGCTCAACTCCGTCGCCGACATCTTCGATGACGAGCATTTCCAGGCTCGCGGCAATATCCTTGAGGTCGCCGAGGACGGGCTGAACGTGGCCATCCCGGGTGTCGTGCCGACGCTGTCGGAGAGCCCGGGCCGGGTGACCAACCTCGGGCCGCCGCTCGGCAACGCGACCTACGAGGTGATGCGCGAGCTGCTGGAGCTGTCCGCCGCCGACATCGCCTCGTTGCGCCGGCGCAAGATCATCTAGCCCGGCCTCGCGGCCCCGGTGCCAGGAACATGAGGTTGACCATGAGTGAACATACCGACAGTGCGCTGCCCTTGAGCGGCATCCGAGTCATCGACGTCGCCACGGTGATCGCCGCGCCCTACTGCGCCGCGATCATGGGCGAGTTCGGCGCCGACGTGCTGAAGGTCGAGCACCCGGTGGGCGGCGACGCCTGCCGCCGCTTCGGCACGCCGACGAAGCGCGGCGATACGCTGACCTGGCTCAGCGAAGCGCGGAACAAGAAGTCGGTCACGATCGATCTGCACCGCCCCGACGGGGTCGACCTGTTCAAGCGGCTGATCGCCGACACCGACGTGCTCTGCGAGAACTTCCGCACCGGCACGCTGGAGCGGTGGGGGCTTGGCTGGGACGTGCTGCGCGAGGTCAACCCGAAGCTGATCATGCTGCGCGTCACCGGCTACGGACAGACCGGGCCGTACAAGGACCGCCCCGGCTTCGCCCGCATCGCCCACGCCGTCGGCGGCCTCGCCTATCTCGCCGGGATGCCGAAGGGAACGCCGGTGACCCCCGGCTCGACGACGCTCGGCGACTACATGTCCGGGCTTTACGGCTGCATCGGCGTGCTCATGGCGCTGCGCTTTCGTGACCTCACTGGCCGCGGCCAGTACATCGACACGGCCCTCTACGAGTCGGTGTTCCGCTGCACCGATGAACTCGTTCCGGCCTACGCGATGTACGGAACGGTGCGCGAGCGCCATGGTCCGCACATCGAAAGCGCCTGCCCCTACGGCCACTTCCCGACCCGCGACGGCAAGTGGGTGGCCATCGCCTGCACCACCGACAAGCTGTTCGCCCGCCTCGCGGAGGCGATGGGCCGGACGGAACTGGCGTCCAGCAGTCTCTACGGCGAGCAGAAGACGCGGCTGGAAAGCCGCCACGACGTCAACGAGATCGTCCGCGACTGGTGCGGCTCGCTCACCCGCGAGGAGGTGCTGGCTCGGTGCAACAAGACCGGAGCGCCGGCGGGACCGCTCAACAACATCGCCGACATCTTCGGCAACCGGCAGTTCCACGCCCGTCGCAACATGGTCGCCATCGACGAGGCCGATGTCGGCGAAACGATCATCGTGCCGAACGTCATTCCGCGGCTGTCGGAGACGCCGGGGCGGATCGAAAGCCTCGGCCCCCGCCTCGGCCAGCACACCGAGGAGGTCCTCACCGGCATGCTGGGCCTGTCCGAAGCGGAGATCGAGGAGCTCCGAGCCAAGCGGGTTATCTGAGCCGCGGCGGTCGCGCGGGATGACCCGCCGCCGGTCGCCGCCGTCAGCTGGCCCGTCGGCGCCACCAGCAGCGAAGCTGGGGCGAGGTGAGGGCGCCGCTGTGGCCGCCAGTGCTGAAGGCGAGCACGGCGCTGCCCGCAAAGTCGGTGTTGAGGTTCATGCGGGCGAGGGCGGTCGTCGCGGACGCAAACGCCACGGTTCCCACGGTGACGCCGTTGCGGACGAGCTGCACGTTGCCGCTCTGGGCGCCGACCCAGGCCATGGTCAGGCCGACGATGGTGATGTCATAGGGAATGTAGATGCCTACAGCGAGGCTCATGGTGGCGCCGTTGTAGCGGCGGAGGTAGCCGTTGATATGATCGCCGTTGTACCCGGCGCCGTCGCTGTCGAGTTCGCCCAGCCATTTTCCGCGTGAGCCGTCGTAGAAAAACAGGCAGCCGAGGTCGGTGCGATAGATGGCGTCTCCCGCCTCGGGCGACGGCGGAAATGCCGCGCCTTTGCCGATGCCGCCGGCCATCGCGGGAACGCGCCAGGTGGCGTCGGCGGCGAGGAACTTGCCCCCCGCGGCGTCACCCGGTCCGGGCGCCGGGACGCAGCCGGCCGCGCCGCCGCCACCGGTGTCGCCTACGGCAAGCGGCAGCCGGGCGGCAGCGAGCACGCCGCCTGTGATCTGCGCGGCATCGTGGCCGTGATCGCCGGGCGCGACCTCGCCGGCGGCGGCGCCGAAGTCGCGGTTGAAGGCGGTGTTCTTGGCGAACGCCGGCTCATAGAGGTCCGCGTGATCGTGGTCCGCGCGGGCGGCGTCCTCCGCCTCGCCGGTGCCGGCCAGTTGCATGTACCTGTTCGACGTGCCGGAGGCGACATCGTCGGCTGTCTTTCCGGCTAGCCACCCCTCGGCGCGCGCGGCGGTCAGATACTGAGGGTGATCGTCGGCATCCAGGCCGGCCAGCATGCCGTGGATCCCGCCGCCGCCCGTACCGCCGCCCGTACCGCCGCCGAAGCGGGCCGCGACTTCGCCCAGGTCGCGCGGCGAGAACGTGCGCGCCTCCGTTTCGGTCAGGGCGCCCTTCTCCTGCTCACTGACACGGGGCGGGTTGGCTTCCGCTCCAGCCGGAATCGCGGCAAGCTTGTTCCGGTCGTCGTTCGTGTAGCGCTTGACGGTGACGCCCTCGCGCAGGTCGTCGAGCGAGTGGGTAGACAGCCAAGTATTGGCGCGATAGGTGGTCAGATACTGGGGATGGTCGTCATTGCCGAGCTCGCGCACGGCGCCGTGGCGAATGGCGGCGGCGATCTCGTCCTTGCTTTCCGCTGTCGGGCGGCCGTTCGCGTCGAACGCGAGCACCCGCCCGGCCCGCGCCGGGGCGGCGGGCAGCTTCATATCGACAGACGGCTCGGTCGCGTCGAGATGGAGACTTGCCTCGGCATCGGCGGCAACCTGCTGCAGGGCGGCGGTGAGATAGTCCAGTTCATCGTTGATCAGGCGGGCGCTGAAAGCGCCCGCGGGCTGGAAGTCGGTCGTCCGCTCGATCGCGATGCGCCGCCGTACCGTGACCAGAATGCCCATGCCGGGCGCCTCGTCGAGAATCACCGCGCCGCCCGCGCTTTCTCCCGCGCCCTCGACGGTCATGCCGCCGGTCAGGCGCACATTGCCGACGAAAACCTCAACGTGCTCCGACTTGAAGATGGCGAAGGGATAGAAGAACTCTCGCTGCATCCCGTCGCCGACGTACTGGACACGCGGCGGGGTGTTGGTGATCTTGATATGCTCTTGCATGAAATCTCCTCGAGGAATGGCGACAGGGACAATGTGCGGGGACGCCGGGGTCGGACGCAGGGAAACGGTTCTTAATATATTCAGTCTATAGGCATTTATACCTTGTAATCGGTGAGTGTCAAGGCAGGCCAGTCCAATTCGGCCGTTGGCGCGGCCTGCTCGCCGCTCCTCCCCGCGCTACTCTGCAAGGAGATGAAGCTTCGCGCGCGTATTGGCGATAGGATCCGACGCGGCGCGGCGCCTGGGCGGACAGCCGCCGTAGACGGGAGCAGGCAGAGAATGGTCAAGGTCTACGCCATCGACGGCGTCATTCCGGTGGTCGATCCGAGCGCCTACGTTCATCCTTCCGCGGTTCTCATCGGCGATGTCTTCGTTGAGGCGGGCTGCTACATCGGCGCCTGTGCGGCGCTACGCGGCGATATCGGCCGCATCGTCGTCGGTGAGGGCGCGAACGTGCAGGATCAGTGCGTGATGCACTGTTTCCCGGAGGCCGAATGCCGGGTCGGACCGTGGGGCCACATCGGCCACGGCGCCGTTCTTCATGGCGCAGCGGTCGGAGCGCACGCCCTCGTCGGCATGAACGCGGTGCTGATGGACGGCTGCGTCATCGGCGAGGCGGCGTTCGTTGCCGCCATGTCGTTCGTGCCCGCCGGTTTCGAGGTGCCGCCGCGTTCGCTGGCGGCGGGTGTTCCGGCGAAGGTGCGGCGGCTCCTCAGCGACGAAGAGATCGCCTGGAAGCGTCGCGGCACCGAAGAGTATCAACGTATCGCTCGCCGCAGCCGGGAGACGTTGACGGAGGTCGAGGCTCTGAGCGCAGTCGATCGCGATCGCCCGAAGCTGCGGGTCTCGGTGCATCACCCGCTCCACGTCATGCGCGGCCGCCTGTAGCTCGGGCCTGCCACTACCTTTGGTTGCTAAAAAATTAACATGAGGCTTTTAGAGACATTGCCGATGTGTTACTGTCGCTTTGGTTGTTCTACCAAGGTGAGGCAGTCGTGCCGTTGCAGCTCCCTTATCCAGCCATCGCCCATGTCGACACCATCAAGGGTCTCCTGCTTGTCATAGGTCCATCCGGGTTCACCGGCGAGCTTGCCGAGGGCGACGGCGTCGCTGTCGGAGAGGTTCTCGTCACCGGCGCCGACACCAGTGTGATGATGTCGCTGGCGGGCGGAGCAACTCTGAGCATGGCCGGCAATAGCCGCGCTATCATCCAGCCGCCGGCGGATCCCGAAGGCGGCTCGCTCCACCTCGTGGTCTTATCCGGCGCCATTGTTCTCGACGCTCCCGCATCCGCTTCAGGCTCTGCGGCGGTTCAGGTCGACACCGCGGCCGCCGGCATTGCCGTCAACGCCGCCACCGTCGCGATCAGCTACGATCTTGCCTCCGGGCTCAGGGCGGCGCTGATCGGCGCCGCGCCTGACGCCGACGCGGCGGTTTTGATCGTCAACGACGGCGGAGCCTATGCGCTTCACCCAGGATCGCCGGCGGTCGCCATCGAGCACTGGTCGGACCCGGCCCAGCCGTTGTCGGAGGTTCCCGCGGATGGACTTCCGGACTGGATGCCGGTCATGGCGGCAATCCATGCGGGACCGCCGGACAACGCCGATCTCACGGCGGCTACCGGGTTCGCGGCTGGAGACGCGGGCCAAGGTGGCGAGGATACGGCCGGGGCCGATACGCCAGCCGATGACGCGCCGGATTTTTCAACCGGCGCCGGCATGCCCGACGCGGGCGACGTCTCGTTCGTCTTTCCCCAGGCGGCGGCGCGGGGAATGGCCGATCATGCGCCCGCCGGTGCGCCGGCTCCGGCCCTGGACGGCGCGCACGACTTCTCGGCGCCGGTGGTTGCCGCGGCCGCGCCGTCGGCACGGCCGTTCGCGTTCGCGGCTCCGGACCACGGGCTCGACGCTCTGATCGGTCTGCAGCATCCAGTCCAGGCCGAGCCGCCGCTCCCGCCGCGCCCGCCCGGACCGCCGCAGCTGCGGGGCTGGGAGCCTACCGGCCATGTCTGGGATTACGAGGGGTCCGCATGGGTCTCGGGCGGCGATCGCGAGTGGCCGTCGCATCCCGATCGGCCGCTGGACGAGATCAGGCCGGTCGAGGGCGGAAGCATGGCCGCTCTCGCGCCATTTGAGACGTGGCCGGACAAGCTCGAAAGCTTTCTCGGCCTATCGGATCAGACGCTGAGAACGCTCGTCGACGGCGTCAGCGCCCACGACGGGTCGGCGATCCGGACCTCGATGGTGTTGCACGCCGGCCAGACGCTGGTCTTTGACGTTCTGTTCGACGCGTTCGACAAGCTGCCGGCCAACGATTTCGCCGCCTTCACGGTCGCCGACGGCCATTACGGCGAAGCCTTCGTCCTCTCAAGCGCCGCCGCGGTCGGGGACATGGGCGCGACGCCGTGGCAGAGCCTTGAGTACACGGTCGGGGCCACCGGCCGCTACAGCATCGGTTTTGTCGTCATCAACGATTTCCTGCCGAAAGCGCCGTCGCACCTCTACGTCGACAACCTGCGCGATCACATCAGTGCCGACGGACTGACGTTGATCGGCGGCGAGGACGACGGGTTCGGCGGCCACTTCGCGCTGTTCGAACCGGCGAAGCCCGCGCCGGAGCCGTCGGTCGGCGAGCTGATCGCCGGCTTCGACGAGCGGGTCGCCTACGGCGAAGTCCACCGGTCGGATCGAGTTCGTGTCGCGCTTCGATGAGCCGGACGGGGACCACGGGGTATTCAGCGCGACCGAAGGCAAAGCCATGGCCGTCCTCCATGCCTATGGCGCCTCCGAAAACGGGATCGAGCGGTTTCTCGGCCTGCAGCCGCCGCCGGGCGCGCCCATCGCCATGCCTTTCGACATCGACGGGACCGCGCCCGCGTTCGGCGCGGCGACGCGGCTGTCGGTCGCGGTCGCGGCCGGCGACCGGATCTCGTTCGACTGGCTGTTCGACGCGGGCGATGCGATACCGGACAACGACTTTGCCGTCTTCACGGTCGCCGACGCCGCCGGTTCCGCGGTCTTCAAGCTGGCCGACGTGCCGGACCACCGGCGATGCCGGCGCCAGCGGCTGGCACACCTCCGTTTTCGCCACGGCCGAGGATGCCGACCTCACCGTCGGCTTCGCCGTTCTCAACGACCGCGCCGCCGGCTACGCCAGCGACACCGAAAACTCGCGCCTGCTGGTCGACAACGTCCGCCTCAACCGCGACTTCACCGACGGCTACCAGACCGTCGACCTGCTGGAACCGGGCGCGCTGGCGACGCTGCCGGTGGG
>CAWBNC010000010.1:0-5125 GCA_963789785.1 uncultured Alphaproteobacteria bacterium
TTCCTGGCGCTGCCGCACGAGAACTCGCACAGCAACAAGCCGTTGGAGGCCCTGCCGCCCGGCCACTTCGTCGTGCAGATCGTCAACTCGGAGATGCGCCCGACGAAGGACGGAATCGGCCAGTACCTGTGGCTGGAGCTCGACGTCCTCGAGGGCGCGTGTGCCGGCCGCAAGCTGTTCGACCGCCTCAACCTGGTCAATGCCAACCCGACCACCGTCGAGATCGCGCAGCGCACGCTGTCGGCGATCTGCCATGCCGTCGGGCAAGATGCAGGTCGACGACAGCGAGCAACTGCACCTCATCCCGCTGATCGCCGACGTCAAGGTGAAGCCGCCCAAGGCTGGCTACGACGCCTCCAACACCATGCGCTACCTGCCGCTCGACGCCGGCAAACCGCAGCCGGCGGCGCCGGCGCGGGCCGCGGCTCCAGCGGCGCAACCGGCGCAGCCGGCCCAGCCCGCGAAGACGGGTACCGCGCCGTGGCGGCGGGCCGGCTGATCCGGCGATGACCAAGAAGCGCAAGGAGTATGCGGCGGCGCTCGAGCTGCCTCCCACCCGGGAGGCCTGCCGGGCCCGCATCGCCGAGCTGGAGGACGACGTCGCGGCGATCAAGGCGCAGATCGCCGCGGCCGACCTCGACCGCCAGCAGCGCCGCGGCGTCGTCGATCCCCGCTGGTTCCACCGGGCGAAGACCGCGCTCCGACACAAGCAGCGGCAGATCGCCACCCTGCAGGCGCACCTGGCGTCGCTGCGGCCGCCGAAGGACGCGCTGAAGGACCAGCTGATCGAGGTGCTGCGTGCCGACTACGACGATGCCGGCTGGGCCGCGGCGCTGGACAAGGCGCGCCTGCGTCTGGCCGGCGGCCGGAGACGCCATGATGGCGCCGCTGCCGCCACCGCCGACCCCGACGCTGGACGCGATCTATGCCGCCTATGTCGCGGACGCCGGTGACGGTTTCCGCGACCACCTCGGCGCCTCGATCATCGGCAAGGCGTGCCGCCGCGCGCTCTGGTACGACTTCCGCTGGGTGACCCGCGCGTCGCGGACAGGCCGCATGCTGCGCCTCTTCGACACCGGCCGGCGGGAGGAGGAGCGGCTCGTCCGCGATCTGCGCCGCACCGGCGCCACCGTTCTCGACGCCGATCCGCGAGACCGGCCGCCAGTGGCAGGTGGCGGCGCTCGGCGGCCACTTCGGCGGCTCGCTCGACGCGGTCGCCATCGGCCTGCTCGAGGCGCCGAAGACCTGGCACGTCGTCGAGTTCAAGACCCACGGCACGAAGTCGTTCGCCGGCTTGAAGCGCGACGGCGTCCAGCGGTCCAAGCCGCAGCACTGGGCGCAGATGCAGGTCTACATGCATCTGACCGGCATCGCCCGCGCCATGTACGTCGCCGTCGGCAAGGACACCGACGAGATCCACATCGAGCGGCTGCGCGCCGATCCTGCGGAGGGCCAGCGGCTCATCGCCAAGGCGAAACGGGTGATCGACGCGCCGCGCCCACCGGCGAAGATCTCCGACGATCCGGCGTGGTGGGAGTGCAGGCTCTGCGAACATCACGACCATTGCCACGGCGATCGGCCGGCCGAACGAAACTGCCGGACCTGCCTGCATTCGACGCCGGTCGAGGGCGGCTGGCACTGCGCCCGCTGGAACGGGTCGATCGGGCCGAACGAACAGCGATGCGGCTGCGCATCCCACCTGTTCATTCCGGATCTGGTGCCCGGCATGCCGGTCGATGCGGGTGAAGACTGGATCGAGTACCGGATGCCGGACGGCACGATCTGGGTGAACGGAACGAAGCCGGATCCCGGGGCCGCGGCAGCTGTCGCAGCAGCTGGTGCGCGCTCGTTCTCGGCAAGTGCGGAGACCTTTCCCTGGACTTCGCCGCCCACCGGAGGGTTCATGGCCGGAACCGAAAACGCAGAGAAAGGCCATGACTAACAGCGTGTTAGCGCAACTCGCCACCCTGCCGGAGAAAACGACGCCCGAGCTCAAGCAGCTCTGGCGCGACCTCTACGATCGCGAGCCGCCGCCCTACAACAAGCCGTTCCTGGTCAAGCGCCTTGCCTATCGCATCCAGGAGCTGGCCTACGGCGGGCTGTCGGCGCGGGCGGAAGCGAAGCTCGACGGCGCTGATCGCGGAGGAGGACGCCCGCGTCAAGGGCAAGCAGCCGGTGCGCAAGGGCGATCGGCTGATCTCTGGCACCCGGCTCGTCCGCGAATGGCAGGGCGTCGAGCATACCGCCACCGTGCTCGACGACGGCTTCGAGTACCAGGGCCGGCGCGTACAAGTCGCTGTCGGCCATCGCCCGTGCCGTCACCGGCACGCGGTGGAACGGCCCGCTGTTCTTCGGCCTCCGCAATCATCGGAGCGGCAAGTGAAGGCGCCCGTCCGCAAAATCCGCGCGGCCGTCTACACCCGCGTCTCGACCGACGAGCGGCTCGACATGGAGTTCAACTCGCTCGACGCCCAGCGCGAGGCGGCGCTGGCCGTACATCGCCAGCCAGAAGCACGAGGGCTGGATCGGCGTCGGCGACCGCTACGACGACGGCGGTTTCTCCGGCGGCACCATGGAGCGCCCCGCCCTGCAGCGGCTGCTGCGCGACGTCGAGCGCGGCGCCATCGACGTCATCGTCGTCTACAAGGTCGACCGGCTGAGCCGCTCGCTCACCGACTTCGCCCGCATCGTCGAGATCTTCGAGCGGCACAGCGTCTCGTTCGTCTCGGTCACCCAGGCGTTCAACACCACCACCTCGATGGGCCGGCTGACGCTGAACATTCTGCTCTCGCTTCGCCCAGTTCGAGCGCGAGGTGATCGGCGAGCGGATCCGCGACAAGTTCGCCGCCTCGCGCCGCAAGGGCATGTGGATGGGCGGCGTTCCGCCGCTCGGCTACGACGTGCGCGACCGCAAGCTGGTGGTCAACGAGAGCGAGGCCGAGCTGGTCCGGCTGATCTTCAAGCGGTTCCTGCGCGTCGGCTCGGCGACCAAGCTGGCGCAGGAACTCCGCCGCGCCGGGCATACGACGAAGTCCTGGACGACGCAGGACGGCAAGCACCGCCCCGGCAAGCCGATCGACAAGGGCGCGATCTACAAGATCCTCGCGAACCGTGTGTACCTCGGCGAGGCCGTGCACAAGGGGATCGCCTATCCCGGCGAGCACGAGGCGATCATCGACCGAGCGACCTGGGACAAGGTCCACGCGATCCTGGCCGAGAACACCGTCGCCCGCAGCAACCGCAGCCGCGCGCAGACGCCGGCGCTGCTCAAGGGGCTGATCTTCGCGCCCGGCGGCCATGCGATGACGCCGACGCACACGCGCAAGAACGGCAAGCTCTACCGCTACTACGTCGCCACCGACGCCATCCGCCAGGGCTATGCCGACTGCCCGGTGCGCAGCGTGCCGGCGGCGGAGGTCGAGGAAGCGGTCGTCGCGCAGGTCCGCCACCTGCTGCAGACGCCCGAGGTCATCGCGCGGACATGGGCGGCGGCGAAGAGCGAGCTCGAGGTGCCGGAGCGCGAGGTGGTCGAGGCCGTCACCGCCTTCGCGCCGCTGTGGGACGAGCTGTTCCCGGCCGAGCAGGCGCGGATCGTCCGGCTGCTGGTCGAGCGGGTGGATCTGTCGCCCGATGGCATGCAGGTGCGCCTGCGCGCCGAGGGGCTGCAGACGCTGGTCGCGGAACTGCGGATGAGGGCGGCGGCATGAAGCCGCAGGCGGCCGGCGACAACTGGCGCCTCGACGGCGATACCATCACCGTCACCATTCCGATGGCCTGGAAGCGCCGCGGCGGCCGCAAGGTGATCATCGCGCCGGACGGCGGCGACGCCTGGGCGCCGGCAAAGCCGCGGCCGGACGAGACGCTGATCCGCGCGCTGGCGCGGGCGCATCGGTGGAAGCGGATGCTGGAGGATGGGCGGTATCGATCGGCGGGCGAGATCGCCGAGGCGGAGAAGGATCACCCGGAGCTTCGTCAACCGCCTGCTGCGGCTGACGCTGCTGGCGCCGGATATTCAGGAGGCGATCCTCGACGGGCGGCAGCCGAAGGGGATGCAGCTGGAGGAGCTGACGGGGGCGATGCCGATGCGGATGGGAGGAGCAGCGGAAGACTGTCCTTACAGCAGGCTGATCGCCTCGACGCTCCCCCAGACCGTCGCTGCCGTTATTGCTAAAGAGGTTAATGCCGCGGCGAGGGCAATGCCGAGCAAAATGCCGTCTTCTTCGAGGAACGCGAAAGAGAGCAGCACGATCACCAGGGCGGGAATGACCTGAGAGAAGGGTACCGGAGCAAGGAGGGTTCCACCTAGGAGCAGAATAACGAAGCCCACCACCCGCTTGGTCGGCTCGAACGGCGTCCGCCATCGTGGGTGGATTAGCTTTTCGATGCGCTGGAGCAGCGGAATAATGCGCTTGACGACGCGGGCGATCTGCGGTGTGGGCAAACGGCGTTCGGCGACGAAGCGAGGAAACACCGGACCTTCGCGAGCCAACATCATCTGCACCGCGGGAACCGCCAAAAACAGGCCGACCAGCATTGAAGCTCCCGGCACCAGGGCGACAAGCCCGAGGACAAGCATGATCATCCCGAAGGAGCGCTCTCGAAGCCTGCCGATGAGCCAAGCGAGCGTGACGAAGTCCGATGGCGCCTCGCTGAGCAAATCCCCAAGCAGTTCGGAGGTGGGAACGCGCATTTCCATGTTCGAACCCGATCTCGCGGCCCGTGAGCGCCATCTGAGCAACGCGCATTGTCCGGGGGAAGGTTTAGTGGATTGTCTTGGAAGAGCAATGCCGAGAGGCACCCATGCGTGAGCCGCGGCGAAGCCTGACCCTGAAGTGCCAGAGCGTGAGGTCGTCGAGACCGTCACCGACCTCGCGCCGCTGTGGGACGAGCTGTTCCCGGCCGAACAGGCGCGGATCGTCCGACTGCTGGTCGAGCGGGCGGAACTGTCGACCGACGGGATTCAGATCCGCCTGCGCGCAGAGGGGGCCGCAAGCGCTAGTCGCGGAACTGCGGATGAGGGCAGCGGCATGAAGCCGCGCGCCAAAGCGGCCGGCGACAACTGGCGCCTCGACGGCGGTACCATCACCGTTACCATCCCGATGGCCTGGAAGCACCGCGGCGACCA
>CAWBNC010000011.1:0-260046 GCA_963789785.1 uncultured Alphaproteobacteria bacterium
GCCGAGCGGTGCGGAGACATCGTCGCCATAGACAACATGGTCCGCGGGCGGCCCGAGAACCTGGCCTCGGCCATGACCAACGGCCGGGTCCGCCTGGTCGAGGGCGACATCCGCGACCGGGAATTGATGGACCGGTTGGTGGCGGCAAGCGACGTTGTCTTCCATCAGGCCGCGTTGAGGATTACGCACTGCGCCGCCGAGCCACGGCTCGCGCGCGAAGTGATGGTCGATGCCACCTTCGATCTGCTGACGATGTGCGTCGCGCACAACGTCGAAAAGGTGATCGCGGCATCGTCCGCGTCGATCTACGGGATGGCGGAAGATTTTCCGACGGACGAAAAGCACCATCCGTACGACAACCGGACCCTGTACGGAGCGGCGAAACTGTTCAACGAGGGATTGCTGCGTTCCTTCAACGACATGCACGGCCTCGATTATGTCGCGCTGCGATATTTCAATGTCTATGGGCCGCGCATGGATATCCACGGGAAATATACCGAGGTTCTTATTCGCTGGATGGAGCGCATTGAAAGCGGCCAGCCGCCCGTGATCTTCGGTGATGGCCTGCAAACCATGGACTTTGTCCACGTCAGCGATGTGGCTCGAGCCAACATCCTAGCTGCGAAGACGGCCGCAAGCGATGTGGTTTTCAACGTGGGCCGCGGCGCCGAGACCAGCCTGATCGGGCTGGCCACCGCGTTGGCGAAGGCGATGGAGCGGCCGCATCTGGAGCCCCAGTTTGCCGGCGAACGCGCCGTGAATCCGGTGGGCCGCCGACTTGCGGACATCTCCGCGGCGCGTGAGATCCTGGGCTTCTCGGCCTCGCTCTCTCTCGACGAGGGGCTGCGCGAGCTTGTCGAGTGGTGGCGACGCGAGCGCCGGGCCGGGAAGGCGGAAATGGCGGCGGAACTTCCATGATCCCGATCGCCAAGCCGGTTCTGGACGAGACCGAGGCGGAGGCCGCGAGGAAGGCGGTCCTCTCGGGATGGGTCACCCAGGGGCCCGGTGTCGCAGCTTTCGAGAGGGAATTCGCACAAGCCGTTAAGGCGCCCCACGCTTGCGCGGTGTCCAGTTGCACGACCGCTCTTCATCTCGCGCTGCTCGCGGTCGGGGTCGGCCCCGGCGACGAGGT
Organism: uncultured Alphaproteobacteria bacterium; assembly: GCA_963789785.1. GTDB lineage: Bacteria > Pseudomonadota > Alphaproteobacteria > Rhodospirillales > Defluviicoccaceae > JAEULH01. The sequence continues at coordinate 1,133 of CAWBNC010000011.1, forward strand.
CGTGACGGTCAGCCATTCCTATATCGCCACCGCGAACGCCGTGCGGTATTGCGGCGCGCTGCCGGTCTTCGTTGATATCGATCCCTCAACCTTCAACCTCGATCCTGGCGCATTGCAGGGCGCGATCACCGCGCGGACCCGAGCCATTCTGTGCGTCCACCAGATGGGCATGCCCTGTGATCTCGCGCGCATTCTGCCGATCGGCCGCGAGCACGGCCTGCCGGTCATCGAGGACGCCGCCTGCGCGATCGGATCGGAAATCCGGCTCGGCGACGCTTGGGAGACGCATCGGCAAGCCCCACGGCGACATCGCCTGCTTCTCTTTTCATCCACGCAAGATCCTGACCACCGGCGACGGCGGGATGCTCACCACCGCCAACCCCGAGTGGGACGCGATGTTTCGGCTCTGGCGCCAGCACGGCATGAGCATTCCCGACACCGTCCGACATGCCTCGCACGAGGTGAGCTTCGAGTCATATCCGGTGCTCGGCTTCAACTATCGCATGACCGACATTCAGGCCGCCATTGGGCGCGTACAGCTCGCCCGCCTGCCGGATCTGCTCGCTCGGCGCAGGGCGCTGGCCGATCGCTATCGCAATGCTCCTCGCCGATGTGGCGGGCCTGTCCGCGCCCTTCGAGCCGGACTGGGCGCGATCCAACTGGCAAAGCTACTGCGTGCGCCTGCCCGAGCACGCGGACCAGCGGGCGGTGATGCAAAGGATGCTCGACCGGGGCATCGCCACGCGGCGGGGGATCATGTGCGCACACCGCGAACCCGCCTATGCAAAGGCCCAGCTCCGCTTCGCTCTGCCCGAGTCCGAACGCGCGCAGGATCAGTGCATCCTTCTGCCGCTCTATCCGCAAATGACCGAAGACGAGCAGGCGCATGTGGTGAGTGTTTTCGAGAAGAGCTGCCGATCAGGGCGTCCCGCCGCGAAAGCAGTCGCTTTGTAGCGAGCAAGCGGACGTCAGGCCCCGATCACTAGGTAGTTTTATTCGCGCGTTGTGCACGAGGAGTATTTTGCATGCGAGATACCGTAGATGATCCGTTCAGTTCGTGGCGACGCGAGGGTGCCGCGACCGTAGAAGAGAACTTCCAAACATTTCGTGGGCTGGTGGCGCAAGCAGAAACGTTCGCACGGCAGCGCAAATATGACATGGCGGCTGTCTATGCAGATTTGGCAGGTGGATACGCGTTCTCGCACCACGGCGGCCTCTTTGCGAGCCCTGAACTGGAGAAAATTGTTATTAACGTCGGAAAATCGACCGTTCCTCCTTACCGGGGTTCCAGCGGTTCTTGTGGGGGAAATGGCAGGCCGCAAAATACTGCACGTTGCTACTGGCTTAACACCAATCGGGGGAATTACAGCGTTCATTTCGCGCTGGATACGCCAAGATGTCGATCGCTCACACTCTTTCGTGCTTACCAGACAGGTGAGAGAGGAGGTGCCTCGAAAAGTCTATGAAGCGATTACGAATAACGGCGGTCGCGTATACAGGTTGAACGGAGCCGCCGGCAGCATAACCGACTGGGCCAGGAGACTTAGAAAAATTTCTGGGGGTGCTGACGCGGTAGTTTTGCATACTTCAACACATGATGTTATACCTTTACTCGCCTTTGCAAATAAAGATGGGTGCCCTCCCATTATCTATGTCAACCATGCTGACCATGTATTGTCTTTGGGAGTAAGTATCAGCAATGTCTTCGCCAACCTGCGACAGTCGGGGATGGAGCTCTCACGGGAGCGCAGGGGTGTCGTCGCAGAGCGGAACGCCCTGCTTCCCACCCTTATCGCGGACGTTCACCGAACTCGGCAGCGCATCGAGGCGAAGAGGCAGCTTGGTGTTCCTGATGATAGTATTGTGCTGGTTAGCGTGGCACGAAAGCTCAAATTTCGCAGCATAAACAACGAAAGCTATGCCGGCGCACACGTCGCTCTGCTGGAGAAACATAAGAATGCCATCCTGATCACGGTCGGTTCAGGCGTTCAGGAAGGTTGGTCGGATGCCATACTTCGGGTGCAAGGACGGATTATAGCTCTTCCGGAACAAGATAATCCGAGCCTGTATTTCGAGGCGGCTGACATCTACGTCGATTCATTTCCGTTCGTTTCCAATACGTCTCTCCTGGAAGCTGGCAGCTACGGGCTACCTCTGGTCAGCCGCTACCCTTTCCCGCTGGGGTGCGAAGTTTTGGGAGCTGACATGCCTGGCTTCTCTGACACTCTCATTCGAGTTGAGAACGCTTATGGATATACGGCAGTATTGTCGCGTCTTATTGAAGATGAGAATTATCGGCTGAATCTCGGAGAGGCGACACGGGTGAAAATCTCCGAGACGCACATGGGCATGAACTGGCAGCGGTCCGTGGAGAATTTATATGAGCGGGCGAGTGCATGTCCAATGAATGATATCTTAGTACCTGCGATGGATGAAATGCATATCGAAGACCTAGATATGCTTACGCCTTACGTTCATAATGTTATGTCTGATGGTCGCACTCGCACCTTACAGGAGCTGCATGATGCTCGACTGAGGATCATGCCGTTCAGGGACTGTATCCATTATTGGCGGAGAACAGCCGAAGGCATAAACGGTCGGCGTTGGCTTGACAGGCTGCTGTACATCGTTCCGGAATGGCTTCTGTGTCAGACGAGGCCCCTTTGGAAGAGAATGCCCTTCGCGCGTGCCGGTAAGTAGCCGTTTATAAATTCAGATGAATCGGTTCCACAGGTCTCTCGCATTTTCGGCCGTCGACCGATATGGCAGCCTTGTTCTGCTGCTAGTTTCCATGGCTGTCCTCTCTCGCCTACTGACGCCGCAGGAATTCGGTGTGTACTCCATCATTACCGCTTTAACGGCGCTTGCGACAACGTTGAGAGAGTTTGGAGGTGCAAACTACCTGATCCAGAAACGGGATCTCTCGGAAAACTGCATCAGGAGCGCCTTCACGATCACACTTATCGTGTGCTGCCTGCTCGCGGTCGCCTTTTACAGTGTGCGCGGTGAGGTGGCATCCTTTTTTGGCGAGAGCGGGCTCAGGCAAGGCATCACCGTATCGGCGCTGAATTTCCTCCTGGTACCCTTTTCCATAACAATATCGGCTTTGCTCCGCCGCGAGATGGCATTCGACGCCATCGCAGTCTGCAATCTGTTGGCAAACATCGTCATGACCGCCACTTCGGTGGGACTTGCCGCCTGGGGCTTCAGCTTCATGGGACCGGTGTGGGGCGCGGTCGCCGGGAATTTGACGATGACCATTCTCTTCCTGGCCTACAGGCATGACCTTCGGATCTTCCGCCCCTCTCTCCGGAACTGGCGTGATGTGGCCTCTTTCGGCTTGTACTCAAGCGCGACCGTTATCATCAACGTGATATATCAATGGTCGCCACAGCTAATTCTCGGGCGGATCGTGAACCTGACCGCTGTCGGGCTCTATGGGCGCGCGGTGAACGTCACGCAAATATTCAATAAGCTGGTTCTCGACGTCTTGAATCCGGTCATCATGCCCGCCATCGCCGCGCAGGCGAGGGCAGGTCATACCTTGAAGCCAACCTATCTGCTCGCGGTCGAGCTGATAACCGTCGTTCACTGGCCATGTCTGTTGTTTGTTTCGCTTATGGCGGATCCGGTTGTTCGCATTCTTTTCGGCTCTCAGTGGATCGAGGTCGTCCCACTGGTTCGCATGCTCGCCTTGGCTTCCCTATCCCTGTTCGCGGCATGCCTTACCTATCCCGTTCTCGTCTCGGTCGGCCGCGTTCGGGATACGCTGACCGCGTCGCTGATCTCGGTGCCCCCGTCCTTGCTCGTCATGTTCACCGCTTCGTTCTTCGGCATCCAAGCCGTTGCCGCCTCCGCGTTTCTGTCGCTGCCGCTGCAAGCTTCCGTTGCCTATCACTTTGTTTGCCGACGCATCGGCCTGGGCATCACGGATCTGGCCGGCGCGCTGTGGAAGAGCGCGATCGTCACGGCTTTCACGACGTTCGGACCCCTGCTGATCCTGGTGATCAACGATTTCAGCCTGACGATCTCAGCTTCGAGATTTGTTGCCGCGGCGTTTCTGGCGGTCATCTGCTGGTGCCTGGGTCTGGCGGTCACCAGACACGCGCTGTTGGCGCAGCTGCGCCAGGCGCTGGACCAATATCGGGCTGGGCGGTGGATGGCGTTGCGTGGAGTTCACTTGCTCCGCCGCCGCGTCAAGGCTGCGTAGCCATGACTATTGGTCAGACCCTTGGGTCCATGGTCTGAACCGTGTGGTCGAGCGGGATGGAACTTCCTGGCAATAGACGTTAACATTACATCGCTTGGCCGTTAGTGAAACAACCCTGGATGTGGCTCGACACGCTCGGGCTTGAAAGAAAACTCCATGCGGACGCTTGCACTCGGATTTCTCTTGATCGCGGCCGCGCTCGTCGGCCGCCACGGCTTGGGGGCGGCGAGCGAACTGGCCGCGCCGATAAGCGGTGACGCCCGGCAGGCCGTGGTGTTCGACGGCGACAGCCTCGATTTCGACGGCCGCCACATCCGGCTTGCCGGCATCGACGCGCCCGAGCTCGGCCAGACCTGCAAGCAACCCCCCGGACGACGAGAGCCTGCGCTGCGGATTGACCGCGGCCTACGAGTTGCGCAAGCGGCTGCAACTCGACCCCCGGCCCCTGCGATGCTGGCCCCAAGGCGAGCCGGTTCAGGGCGCCGTGGTCGCGACCTGCGCCGCCGGAGAGGATAATCTCGCGCTAGCGCTGCTGCAAAGCGGCTACGCCTGGGCGCTCGCCGACGCCCAGATCGACTACCGGCTGGCGGAGGAAAAGGCCAGGGCAGCGCGCCTGGGGCTATGGTGACCGCGCACGGCGAAACGCCGACGGAATGGCGAGCCAGGATGGCGAAAACCGGCGGCCCGGAAACCCCCGAGGACGGCTGCGTTATTGCCGGGATGTTTGCCGACGGCGGCAAGAAGAAGATCTACTATGGCCCGCTCGATCCCGACTACACCAAGCAGGCCGTCGACCCCGCGGCGGGCGAGCGGTGGTTTTGCGGCGAGGAAGAGGCGCGCAAAGCCGGCTGGCGCCGTCCGGGCGAACGCGCGCCGTCGTAACCGGACCCGCGGCGCGCCGTGGTTCGCGCGCCTGCCCCGAAACGAGAGCTTGGCGGAAGCAAGAGCTTGGCGGAAAAAAGAAACGGCGACGGTGGGGGGCCGGCCGCCGGGTCCTCTTTGTGCGCCGACGGGGGGTTTCCGAAGATGGGGGTTCTTCGGCCCTGTTTCGTAGGAGGTCTATCGTTAAAGAGAGGCTACCCCGCGAATGTGGCCTAACTATTGCGGCAACTTCGCCGGCGCCTTAATGTCTACAGCCAGCGCTTGCGGCGCTTATACGACTTAAGATTCTTGAACGACTTACGCTCCTCGCCGCCGCCGAGGTAGAACTCCTTCACGTCCTCGTTGTTGCGAGCTCCGCCGCGTGCCGTCGAGGACGATCTTGCCGGACTCCATGATGTAGCCGTAGGCGGCGCACTTCAGCGCCATGCGGGCGTTCTGTTCGACCAGCAGCATGGTGATGCCGAGCTCGCGGTTGAGCGGCGGATGATGGCGAAGACCTCCTTGACCAGCAGCGGCGAAAGGCCCATCGAAGGTTCGTCGAGCAGGATCATTTTCGGCCGCGCCATCAGCGCCCGGCCGATCGCGAGCATCTGCTGTTCGCCGCCGGAGAGGTAGCCGGCCAGGCCGGTCCGCTCCCTCAGCCGCGGGAAATACGAAAACCAGCTCGATATCGGCGTTGATGGCGGCCCGGTCCTTGCGGGTGTAGGCGCCGAGCCGCAGGTTCTCGATCACGGTCATGTCCTCGATGATCCGGCGGCCCTCCATGACCTGGAAGATGCCCCGCCGGACGATCGTCCGGACCAGCCGATCGATGCGCTCCCCGTGAAGATGATATCGCCGCGGGTGACCTCGCCGTCCTCGGTCTTGAGCAGGCCGGAAATCGCCTTCAGGGTCGTCGACTTGCCGGCGCCGTTGGCGCCGAGCAGGGTGACGAACTCGCCCTTGTCACGCTCAGGCTGACCCCGCGCAGCACCAGGATGACCTCGTCGTAGACCACCTCGATGTTGTTGACGCTCAGCGTCGGTCGCGCCGGCGCACGATCGGCGAGCGCTGTCTCCGTTGCGCTTTCCGTCATGGTCTCTCAATGTTGCCTCCCCGCGCGAGGGGGCTCCCTCGGACGGCGGAGCCCCAAGGCTCGCTCCTACGTGCGTCGCGTGGCTTACCAGCCGAGCCATTCCGGTTTGCGCGGAATGTCGACCTCGTAGACCTTCTTCATGCCGATGGTGCCGTCGGCGATGAATTGGCGATGTCGGCGTTGGCCGGCGATCGGCCTTGACGCTGCCCTGGTAGACGAGAACGTCGGTGGAGCCGCGATGATCCTCGGGCGTCCAGGTGGCTTTCGGGCAGACGCCCTCGAGCCCGGCCGGGACCTAGTCCTTCTTCTGGTCCATGCCCTTCTTGATGTTCGGGCCGGTGATGCCGCCGTTCTTGTCGGCCCACTCCATGGCGTCCTTCATGAAGTAGCGGAGCAGACCCCGCGCATGTAGTGCACCGGTTGTAGGTCGCTTGGGATCGGCATCTTGGCGATGTCCTTGACCAGCTTCATGCCGGGCGCGTCGGCCTTCCAGTCGGCGGCGCCCATCACCCAGACGACGCCGTCGGCGGCCCGCCCGGCGGCCTTCATCAAGTTTTCGTCCTAACCCCAGATGTTGGCCATGAACTGGGCGTCGGCGCCGACGGTCTCGCAGGACTTCAGCAGCGAGATGTTGGAGCCCGAGGTATTGCCCAGGAAGGCGTAGTTGGCGCCGGATTCCTTCAGGCTCAGGCACTGGGCCTTGAAGTCGCCTGGCCCTAGGCTGTACTGGATCGCCGGCACACCTCGAAGCCGAGTTCCTTGGCGTAGACCTCGCCGGCCTTCTTCGGCGCGTTGGGATAGGGGTGGTTGTCGCCCATGTGGACGTACTTCGGCTTGCCCTGCCGCCCTTGGCTTCCCAGTCCTGCTGGCCCACTGCACCAGGCCGCGCACGCCGTCGGAATAGGAGGGGCCATGAAGAAGTTGTAGGGCGTCGGCGTCTTGGTCTCCGGTGCCTTGCCGGTCGGGTCGGTCAGGTGGCCGGAGTAGGACGCGGAAAAATAGGGGATCTTGTCGTCGGCGACGAACTTGACGAGCGCTTCGGTGTCGGCGGTCCCCCAGCCCTGGATGGCGACATAGCCGGCCTGGTTCCACTTCTTGTAGGTGGCGATGGCGCGCGGCACCTTGTAGCAGTAGTCGACGGTTTCGAGATTGATCTGCTTGCCGTTGATGCCGCCATGGGCGTTGATGTATTCGGCGCGTCGACCTTGGCCTGGCCGTAGGGCGTGCCGACATCGAAGTCGGCCCGGTGTAGTCGGCCAGATTGCCGACCGGAATGTCGTCGGCCGCCGCGCCGGCCCCCGCTGGCCACAGGGCCGTCGCCGCCCCCATCTTTACCCCAATGACACTTCTCTTCGTCGGTCGTTTCTCCCTCCTCTGCGGACGTTGGCGCCCGCGTCTGCCGCCGTCCTCTCAGTAGGAGAACGGGTAAAGCTTCCAGTAGTTCTTGATCTGCGCCAGCGGTGCGCAAGGCCGTCCGGCTCGAAGATCAGGAACAGGATGATGGCCAGGCCGATGGCCATCTCCTTGATATAGGCCAGGCCTGGGTCAGGGATGTTGCCCCATTGGTCGCGCGCATGGCGTCGACGCCCATCATCACTTCCGGCAGCAGCACCATGAAAATCGTCCCCAGCAGGGAGCCCATGACCGAGCCGAGGCCGCCGATGATGACCATGCCGAGGAACTGGATGGAGAGCAGGAGGTTGAACGCCTCGGCCGAGACAAACCCCAGGTAATGGCCGAACAGCGCACCGCCGATCCCGGCATAGAAGGACGAGATGCCGAACGACAGGATCCGGTACTTGGTCAGGTTGATGCCCATGATCTCGGCGGACAGGTAATGGTCGCGCACCGCGACGAAGGCGCGGCCGTCGCGGCTGCGCATCAGGTTGGCCGCGGCCAGGAACATGACGACCACGTAGAAGAGCACGACGAAGAAGAACGGCTGGTCGCTGTTCATGTCATAACCGAAGATCGAGAAGGGGCGGCCAGCGCCCGGCGGAACCACCGGTGAACCACTCGGCGCGGGCGAAGAAATCTTCGAGGATGTACTGCGATGCCAGGGTGGCGATGGCCAGGTAGAGTCCCTTGATGCGGCCGGCCGGGATGCCGACCATCAGGCCGACCGCCATGGTCAAAAGTCCGGCCAGCGGGATGGCGAAAAACACCGGGATGCCGAAATTATTATTGATCCACGCCGAGGCAAAGGCCCCGAAACCGAAGAAAGCGGCATGACCGAGCGAAATCTGGCCGGTAAAGCCGACGACGATGTTCAAGCCCAGGGCAGCAATGCCGTAGTAGCCGATCTGGATCAGCAGGTGATCAGTAGTAGGAGTCCAGCCGCCGACCAGCGGCGCCGGAACAGCAACAACAACCCGAGAACGGCGAAGCCGCGCGAGCGCGGTCGGGAAGATGGTCATGTCTGCCTGGTAGGTGGTGCGGAATTCTCCGCAGCGCATCAGACGCCTGAGCCATCTCTTAGATCCTCTCGATATTCTTGGTGCCGAACAGGCCGTACGGCTTGATCATCAGAATGATGACCAGGGCGTAGAATGGCGCAATGTTGTACAGGTTGCCCAGTTGAGCCACTGGCTGTCGACAAATTCGGCAAGGTTCTCGAGCACGCCGATGAGCAGGCCGCCGACGATCGCGCCGACGATCGAATCGAGACCGCCGAGAATGACCGCCGGGAAAACCTTGATGCCGATGAAGGAGAGCGCCGAGGAGACGCCGTTGACCATGCCGATGACCACCCCGGCCAGCGCCGAGACCACGGCCGAGATCGCCCAGGAGAACGCAAAGACATGCTTGACCGAGATGCCGAGGCTCTGCGCAACCTGCTGATCGAAGGCGGTGGCGCGCATCGCCAGGCCCATGCGGGAGTATTTGAAGAAGCAGTCGAAGCCGACCATGATGACCACCGAGACGACCATGCTCATGATGTAGGCCGTCTGGACGTGCAGCCCGAAGATGTCGATCGTGCGGTCTCGAAGACGTTGGGAAGGGCTTGGTGAAGACCGCCGAAAATCCAGGACATCAGGGCCTGGAAGAACATCGACAGGCCGATGGTGACCATGATCACGGAGATGATCGGCTCGCCGATCATCGGCCGCAGCACCACGACCTGCAGGACGATGCCGAAGATCATCATGAAAACCAGGGTCAGCGGGAAGCCGACGTAAAAGGGCAGCTCGAACTTGGCCAGCAGCCCCAGCAGGTCCAGGCGCCGATAAGCAGAAACTCGCCCTGGGCGAAGTTGACCACCTGCGTGGACTTGTAGATCAGCACAAAGCACATGGCCACGACCCCGTAGAGGGTGCCGACGATCAGGCCGTTGACGATCAGCTGAGTCAGCAGATCCCAGTTCACTGCGCTTCTCCCTCGGCTGGTTCCAGACTTTTCCGCCGCCTGACGCTGGCCGGCGGGGTCGGCCGCCAGCACCGTTTCGACCCTGACATCGGTCAGGATGCGCGATCTAGTGCCGTCCTGGAAGGTGATCATCGTGTCGATATGCACGACATCCCGGCCGGCGTAGATGGCGTCGATGATCTCGCCGTACTTCTCTTTGATGACGCCGCGGCGGACCTTGCGGGTCCGGGTCAGCTCGCCGTCGTCGGCGTCGAGCTGCTTGTAGAGCAGCAGGAACTTGCGAATCTGCTGTGCCTCGGGCAGGGTTTCGTTGACCTTCACGATCTCTCCGCGCACAGTTCGTAGATCTCGTCGCGGCCGGAGAGGTTGATGTAGTTGGTGAACGCGATGCTGCGCTGCTCGGCCCACTTGGCGACGATCGCGAAGCGGATGCAGATGATCGCGGCAGGTAGGGGCGGCCATCGCCCTGGACCACCGCCTCGGCGATGAACGGCGAGAACTTGAGCTTGTTCTCGATGAACTGGGGCGAGAAGCGGGCGCCCGTCGAGGTGGTCGCGAGGTCGCTGATGCGGTCGATGACGACCAGGTGGCCGTTCTCCTTCTTGAAGTAGCCGGCGTCGCCGGTATGCATCCAGCCGTCGCGGAGCTCGGCAGCGGTCGCCGCCTCGTTCTTGTAGTAGCCGAGGAACATGCCGGGGTTGCTGGCCACGATTTCGCCGACGCCGTTCTCGTCGGGGTTGTCGATGCGCACCTGGGCATTGCGGAACGGGATGCCGACGGTGTCGAAATCGACATCGTCGGCCTCGTGGATGGTGTAGGCGCCGGCCAGCTCGGTCTGGCCGTAGAGCTGGCGCAGCGGCACGCCCATGGCCAGGAAGAAGTTGAAGGTGTCGGGGCCGAGCGCGGCGCCGCCGGTTGCGGCGGAGCGCAGGTAGGTAAAGCCGAGCCGGTCCTTGAGCGCGCGGAACAACAGCCCGTAGGCCAGCCTCGACCTGCGGCCGCGTTCGAGCGCGTTAATGCCGAGCTTCATGCCGAAGCGGAACATCGCCTGCTTGAACCGGGTCGCATCCATCATCTGCGCCCTGACATCGGCGGCGATCGATTCCCAGACGCGCGGCGCGAGCAGCACGAAGGTCGGCCCGATCTCACGCAGATCCGACATCATCGTTTCCGGTTCTTCGACAAAGTTGACGATGATCCGGCTGATCAGGGCCTGGGCCACGGCATAGACCTGTTCCATGATCCAGGGCAGCGGCAGCACCGAAACATAGTTGTCGCTCGGATACTTGGGGTCGCCTCCAGGTAGGCGACACAGTGTTCCAGCATGGGGCCGGCCTGCAGCATCGCCAGCTTCGGGTTGGAGGTCGTTCCCGAGGTCGGGCAGAGAATCGCCACATCCTCGGCCTTGCCGGCGGCGACCTCCGTGTAAAGTCGGGCTGTTCTTCATCGAGCTCTTCGCCAGGCCATAGAGTCTCGAGGCTCATCAGCCTGGGATCGTCATATTTGCGCATGCCGCGCGGATCGCAATAGAAGATGTGCTGGACACAGGGCATCTGTCGGTGATCTCAAGCACCTTGTCGACCTGCTCTTCATCCTCGGCAATGATGAGCTGGGCTCGGCGTAGTTGATCAGATAGGCGACCTCCTCGTTCAGGGAGTCCTGGTAGATGCCGAAGATCATGCCGCGGAGGGCGTGCGCGGCAACTTGCTCCTAGACCCATTCGGGCCGGTTGTCGCCGATAATGCCGACGGAATCGTCGCGACCCATGCCGAGCTTGTGCATACCGAGGGCGAAGAACTTGACGTGCCGGTTATAGTCGGCCCAGGTGTAGACGTTCCAGATGCCGAAGTCCTTCTCCCGCAGCGCGATTTCGCCGGCCAGGTTGGCGCATTGTGGGCAAGCAGTTTGGGAAAAGTGTCGAAGGCTTTTACATCGGTGTATACGGCGATCGGCTGATTACGGGGATCATCAGGCCACGACTCTCCGGCCGTCTTCGAGGCGTAGCGGTGGTCGCCGGGCCAGCCCAGCAACGTCGTCATCGTCACCCGACGCCGAGATAGGCGGTCTTGACCTGTTCGTTCCCCATAACCTCTTCCGGCAGGCCGGCGGAGATCTTCCTGCCGAAATCAAGCACCATCACCCGATGCGAGATATCCATGACCACGCCCATGTCGTGCTCGATCATGATCACCGTCATACCCCATTCTTCGTTGAGGTCAATGATGTAGCGGGCCATATCCTCCTTCTCTTCCAGGTTCATTCCCGCCATCGGCTCGTCAAGCAGGATCAGGTCGGGGCGCAGAGCCACCGCTCTGGCCAGCTCGACCCGCTTGCGCAGCCCGTAGGAGAAAGTTCCGGCAACCGCTTTGCGGATATGGGCAATCTCGAGAAAATCGATAATGTCCTCGACCTCCCGGCGATGCACCAACTCCTCCTTGCGGGCACCGGACAGCCAGTACAGCGAGCCGGTCAGGAAATTGTTCTTCAACAGGTGATGACGACCGACCATGATATTGTCGAGCACAGACATGTGATTGAAGAGCGCCAGGTTCTGAAAGGTGCGTCCGATACCGAGGCTGCCGCGGTCATTGGGCTTCAGGCCGATAACGTCGCGCCTTGAAGGATCTGCCCTCTGTTGGGTATAGCGGCCGGAGATGCAGTTAAGCATCGACGTCTTGCCCGCGCCATTTGGGCCGATAATCGAGAAGAGTTCGCCGCGCGAAACGGACAGGTCGACATGGCTCAGGGCGCGAACGCCCCGAAAGCTCAGCGACACGTCTCGAGCTTCGAGAAGCGGGATCTCTCCCGTCAAGACGCTTCCTCCCATCGAATCGTGCGTTTTGCGCACTTTTGTCTTCACGCCGCCGCGATTCCCGCGATCGGCAAGCTCGCGGCATCCATCCGCACGCAACAGTGTACCGGGCTCGCCGGACTATTGCTACGTCATCGCGGTGGGCGTGCCGGCAAGGTGGCCTATCAGCCCGTTGACGAAGTCGGCTGGTTCTGACTCCCTGCACCCATAGCGGTTCGAGGGATTGATCGACATGGCGCTGGGACGGCAAGGGGATCGGCAGGGTGATCTGGTGGTGACGTGGCGGGAGATGCCGCGATCGCCCGGGCATGTTTTTTACGATCGGCTGCAGGCGGTTTTGATCGATGCCGGCTTCGACACCTTCGCCGAGACGGCGTGCAAGCCGCACTACGCGGCGAAGATGGGGGCGCCGTCGATCCCGCCGGGGCGGTACTTCCGAATGCACATGGTCGGCTACTTCGAGGGCATCAACTCCGAGCGCGGGATCGAGTGGCGCTGCGCGGACTCGCTTTCGCTGAGGGACTTCCTGCGCCTTGAGACGACCGCCCGGGTGCCGGATCACTCGTGGCTGTCGAAGACGCGGAGCCGCCTGCCGCATGAGGTCCACGAGGAGGTGTTCGGCTGGGTGCTGTCGCTGATCGCGGAGCACGGTCTGGTGAAAGGCGATCGGATCGGGGTGGACGCCTCGACCATGGAGGCCAACGCGGCGCTGCGCGCGATCGTCCGCCGGGAGACGGGCGAGACCTATCGGGAAATGCTGAACCGCATGGCCAAGGAGAGCGGCATCGAGACGCCCTCGGCCGAGGACCTTGTTCGCCTGGACCGGAAACGGAAGGGCAAGACGCTGTCCAATGCGGACTGGGTGAGCGCGACCGATCCCGAGGCGAAGATCGCCAAGATGAAGGATGGCACCACCCATCTCGGCTACAAGCCGGAACACGCCGTCGATCTGGATACCGGCGTCGTCGTGGCGGCGGAGGTCCATCCGGCTGACGAGGGTGATACGACGACGCTGCCGGGGACGCTGAAGGCCGCGGCGGCGAACCTGGCGAATGTCGATCGGGCGCCGACGGCGGCCAAAGTCGCCGAGCTCATCGCCGACAAAGGCTATCACGCCCGCGCGGTGCTGAAGGATCTCGACGGCGGCGTCTGGAAGACGCGGATCGCCGAGCCACAGCGAAAGGGGTTCTGCCGCTGGCACGGTGACGAAGACGCGCGCGCCGCGGTCTATGCCAACCGCAACCGGCTGCGCTCCGAGATCGGCAAGGCGGGTATGCGAAAACGGGCCGAAATCGTCGAGCGCTCGTTCGCCCACAATCTGGAGCGCGGCGGCATGCGCCGAACGTGGCTCCGCGGGCGGGAGAACGTCCACAAGCGCTACCTGATCCACGTCGCCGGCCACAACCTCGGGATCCTGATGCGCCTGCTGATTGGCGCCGGAACGCCGAAGGAAGCCGCCGCCCGCGGGAAACTGTTGCTGCTCTTCGTTCATATGCGGGAAATGGCGGTGATCGCCATTCTCGCCATCGACGAAGCCGGCCTCGGCATCCTCGTCGTGCTCGTCACCGCCGATAAGGCGTGATCACGAAAGGCACATCATCAACGGGCTGCTAAGGCTCCTTATGCACCGATGCATCGTGCTTCGGTGGGATGAGCAAGAGAAGCATCCGGGCAATCAGCTCGCACGCATCATTGTTAGGAGCATCTTGAACCGCGTAATGGCCTGAACTGCATGCGGCACGTTTGCTGGCAGTCGGATGAGATTGCCGGACGGCACGCGATGAGTATTGTCGTCGACGGTCACTTCAGCCTCGCCATCAAATACCTGCAGGAAGGCATCGAAGGGCGCTGTGTGCTCGCTCAATCCCTCGCCAGTATCGAATGCGAAAGCCGTGATGGTGCCTGCGGCGTCCTTATGCAGAGTGTTGCTGACCACGGATCCTTCCTGGTAGGCCACGAGCTCTCATCCAGGCACGTCGGCTCGGGAGGCATCGTTGTTGCCATGACAAATACTCCGTATACTCTCGCCCGCGGCCTGAGAACGTTGCAGGTCAGTAACGGTCCAGCCGCCAAGGAAATGGCACTCGATCGCGCCACCATACACTGCTGACGATCACGCTGAACAAGAAGAAGACCTTCGAGCGTACGATGCAAAGAACCCTGAATATACCTCAATGACAGGAGAAAGCGATGACGAAGAATATGCCTGTGGACGGTTACTCGGAATCGATTCCCATTGACGAACTCGTGCAGCTAGCGAGGGCAGATGTTAATGCGTGCGGGGTCCATGCTCGCGCAGCGCCGGCGCGAGGCGCCGGACGATCTGCTCGGCATCCCAAAGGCTGAGAGGCGGGCTCGGAAAGTCTGCGTCCATCGTGCCGTCCCGTGCCGGCCCGCCGCGGTGCGGGCGCATAGCGAGCCTTGCAGCCGTCTGTGGCGGTGAAAAGGCATGACAGCTTGATGGCGCGCCTCGGGTAGGACTTGCCTTTTCACCGACGACTTCGCATAAAGCGTGCGCCTGACAGCCCGTGGCGCGGCGCACCGGCATGACGCGCGACGCGACGACGGGCGTGGAAAGACGAACAGGGGCGAAGGCACAGAACCGCTTCGCAGACGGTGGCCGCGCACCGGCGGCCGCTGTCCGGCGGCGAGACAAGAACCATACGGGCAGAGGGAAGATCCGCCATGAGCGAATTCAGGACGATCGACAGTCTCGACGTTGCCGGCAAGCGGGTCCTTGTCCGCGTCGACTTCAACGTGCCGATGAAGGACGGCAAGGTCACCGACACAACCCGCATCGACCGGACCTTGCCGACCCTGCGCGAGCTGTCCAAGAAGGGCGCCAAGGTCATCGTCATCAGCCACCTGGGCCGGCCGAAAGGGCAGAAGAAGCCCGAGTTCACGCTCAAGCCGGTGGCCGAAGCCCTGGCCGATGCGCTGAACGCGCCGGTCACCTTCGCGACCGACTGCATCGGCCCGGAGGCCAAGGGCGTGGTCAACGCGATGAAGGACGGCGGCTTCGCCATGCTGGAGAACCTGCGCTTCTACCCGCAGGAAGAGAAAAACGATCCGGATTTCGCGAAGCAACTTGCCGAGAACGGCGACATTCTCGTCAGCGACGCATTCTCCTGCGCCCACCGCGCCCACGCTTCGGTCGAGGCCCTGGCGCGCATCATCCCGTCGGCCGCCGGCCGGCTGATGCAGGCGGAGCTTGAGGCGCTCGAGGGCGCGCTGGGCAAACCGCAGCATCCGGTCGCGGCGGTCGTCGGCGGGGCCAAGATCTCGACCAAGCTCGACGTGCTGGGCCACCTGATCAAGAAGGTCGACCAGCTCATCATCGGCGGCGCCATGGCCAACACCTTCCTGAACGCCAAGGGCGTCGACATCGGCAAGTCGCTGTGCGAGCACGACATGGCCGACAGCGCCCGCGAGATCATGGCGGCGGCGGGCAATGCCGGCTGCGAGATCGTCCTGCCCAGCGACGCGGTGGTTGCCGCCGAATTCAAGGAAGGCGCCGCGGCGAGCACCGTTCCGGTCGGCGAGGTGCCCGACGACAAGATGATCCTCGATGTCGGCCCGAAGTCGGTCGACGATCTCAACCGGCGCCTGGCCGGGTACAAGACGCTGCTGTGGAACGGCCCGCTCGGCGCGTTCGAGGTGCAGCCGTTCGACGCCGGGACCAACTCCGTGGCCAAGGAGGCCGCGCGCCTGACCCAGGAGGGCAAGCTGCTCAGCGTCGCCGGCGGCGGCGATACGGTCGCGGCGTTGGCCCATGCCGGCGTCGGCGACAAGTTCTCGTATGTCTCGACGGCCGGGGGCGCCTTCCTCGAATGGATCGAGGGCAAGACGCTGCCGGGCGTCGCCGTCCTGCGCAGCTAGTCGCGCGGCGGCCAAAAGCGGGCGGCCGGAAGGCTTGCCCGCTTCTTCGGCCCGCGTCACAGTGTCGCGGTGATGGGCAAGAAGCCGGCAGGACCGATCGTCGAAATCGTCCCCCAGGGCGACAACCGCACCCGCCTCGTCTGTCCGGACTGCGGCTACATCGAATACACCAATCCCAAGATCGTCGTCGGCGCGGTATGCAGCTGGGAAGGGCGGATCCTGCTGTGCAAGCGCGGGATCTCGCCCTCGCTCGGCCGCTGGACGATACCGGCCGGCTTCATGGAGGTGGGCGAGTCATCGGCGGAAGGCGCGGCGCGCGAGGTCTGGGAGGAGGCGGAAGCCCGGGTCGCGATCGAGGGTCTGATCGGGATCTACGAAATCCCGCACATCTCCCAGATCAACGTCATCTATCGCGCGCCGATGCTCGGGCCCGAATGTGCCGCCGGCGAGGAGAGTCAGGCCGTCGGCCTGTTCGACTGGGCTGACATTCCCTGGGAAGACCTTGCCTTTCCCTCGGTTCGCTGGTCGCTGGAGCGGTTCGCCGCCGGCGAGGGTCCGGCCGTCGGCGTGGCGCCGCCGCGAGAGCGGACAAGCCGGCGTTGAGGGGCCGACGCGGCCGAGGCAATGCGGCCGAAGCGCGGCCCCGAAAGTGGTCCTTAGTCGCTTGCTAAGGCGGCATGCCGGCCCTATTCTCCCGGCCCACACTGCCAAACACAAGTCCACACGCCGTCTACCGGTGTGATCCCGGATCAGGAGAGGAATCAAGCATGAGTGAAATTGTCATAGCTGGCGGCGCGAGGACCCCCGTCGGTCGCTTCAACGGCGCGCTGAGCAGCCTGTCGCCAGTGGCGTTGGGCGAGATTGCCGTCAGGGAAGCGCTGCAACGCGCCAAGGCCGATCCCGACGAAATCGAGGAAGTCATCATGGGGATCGTTCTGCAGGGCGATACCGGCGCCGGACCGGCGAGGCAGGTCTGCATCAATTCAGGCATCTCCAAGGACTCCACGGCCTACGCCATCAACCAGCTGTGCGCGTCGGGAATGCGCGCGATCGCCGAGGGCTACAAGTCGATCAAGCTCGGCGAGCATGAGGTGGTGGTTGCCGGTGGGATGGAGAGCATGAGCTGGGCGCCGCACGAAGCCAACATGCGCGGCGGCACCAAGATGGGTGAATTCAAGCTCGCCGACAGCATGATGCGCGACGGCCTGATCGATCCGTTCCACAACTACCACATGGGCAATACGGCCGAGAACGTCGCCAAGCAGTACCAGATCACCCGCCAAGAGCAGGATGAGTTCGCGCTGAAGTCGCAGAACAAGGCGGAAGCCGCGATCAAGGGCGGCAAGTTCAAGGACGAGATCATCCCGGTGACGATCAAAGGGCGCAAGGGCGACAAGGTTGTCGATACCGACGAGCACCCGATCTACGGCTCCACGATGGAAGCCCTGAGCAAGCTTCGCCCGGCCTTCTCCAAGGATGGCACGGTCACGGCGGGCAATGCCTCGGGCATCAACGACGGCGCCGCGGCGACCGTGCTGATGACCGCCGAGAACGCCGCCAAGCGCGGTATCAAGCCGCTCGGCCGCATCGTCTCGTGGGCGACCTCCGGCGTCGATCCGGCGATCATGGGCACGGGCCCGATCCCGGCCAGCCGCAAGGCGCTCGAGAAGGCCGGCTGGACCGTCAAGGATCTGGACCTGGTCGAGGCCAACGAGGCGTTTGCCGCCCAGGCGATCGCGGTCAACCGCGAGTTGGGCTGGGACACCGACATCGTCAACGTCAATGGCGGCGCGATCGCTCTCGGCCATCCGATCGGCTGCTCCGGCGCGCGGATCGTCCTCAGCCTGCTGCACGAGATGATCAAGCGCGACGCCAAGAAGGGTCTGGCGACCGCGTGCGTCGGCGGCGGCATGGGCATTGCCATGTGTCTCCAGCGCGACTAGCACATATTCTCAATCCGCGCCCCTCATGGCAGGGGCGCAACGGTCGGGCCGCCATCGCGCGGCCCGACTTGTTTTTGTGCGAGCGCGAAATGCGCCTTTATCTCCTATACCGAAAGCGGTAAATCTCGCAGGCGACACGATCGTCTTGCGGCTAGAGTGGGCGCCGCGGACATCGCGGGGCAGCGACCGGGACAAGCCGCGGTCGGGAGCGGTTTGGCTCCGGGGATTAAAAAGGGGAAAGTAAATGGCCATCACCAACGTCGGAATCATTGGCTCGGGAGCCATGGGCCTTGGGATCACGCACGTCTGCGCCAAGGCCGGCTGCAACGTCCTCACGGTCAAGGCGACGCCCGGCTCGTGGGAGAAGGCCAAGAGCACACTGGATCGAAGCCTCGGCAAGCTTGTCGAGCGCGGCAAGATGGAAGCTCAGGACAAGGAGGCGATCCTCGGTCGGGTCACGTTTTCGACGGATGAACGGGCCGTCGCCGATTGCGATCTCGTCATCGAGTTCGGTCATCGAGGATCTCGAGACCAAGAAGGACCTGTTCCGCCGGCTGGAGTCGATCTGCCGCCCCAATACGCTGTTGACGACCAACACCTCGACCCTGTCGGTCACGGCAATGATGGCGGTATGCAAGCAGCGCGACCGCGTCGCCGGCCTGCACTTCTTCAATCCCGCGCCGGTGATGAAGCTGGTCGAGATCATCCACGCCTTCGAGACATCCGAGGATACCATCCAGAGCCTCGACGCCTTCTGCCGGCACATCGGCAAGGATCCGGTGCTGGTTCAGGACACAACCGGGTTCATCGTCAACCGCCTGCTGACGCCGTACATGCTGAACGCGATCCGCATGCTCGAGCGCGGCACCGGCACCATCGAGAGCATCGATCAGGCCATGAAGCTGGGCGCGGCGCACCCGATGGGGCCGTTCCAGCTCGCCGACTACATCGGCCTCGATGTCGTCGAGGCCATGGCGCATAACATCTTCGCCGACGTCCGCCACGAGCACCACGCGCCGCCGCACACGCTGACCCGCCTCGTTCAGCTCGGCTACCTCGGGATGAAGACCGGCAAGGGCTTTTATGACTGGTCGCAGAAGCCGGCGGTGCAGAATCCGCAGCTGGGCCGCCCGGTTGTCTAACTTGGGCGCCTGATCCGGTCGGGGCGGCGGTGCTACGCGTGCCGCCGCGCCGACCGCTGCGAGACGGGCGTCCCCGCTCCGCCCGACCCGGCCCGGGTGCGGCTGGCGACCGCAATCGGCGGCACGACCATCGTCATGTGGTCGACCTTGGCGGTCCTGACCGCGCTGTCCGGTTCGGTCCCGCCGTTCCAACTCGTCGCCATGTCTTTTGCCGTCGCGGCGTCGCTGGCCGTCATCAAGTGGCTCGCCCGCGGCGAGCCGATCCTGGCCCGCTTCCGCTGGCCGGCGGCGGCGTGGCTGGTCGGGGTCGGCGGCCTGTTCGGCTATCATGTCTTCTACTTCCTCGCCTTGCGGAGCGCTCCGGCGGTCGAAGCGAACCTGCTGAACTATCTCTGGCCGCTGCTGATCGTCATCTTCTCTGCGCTTCTGCCCGGCCATCGCCTGCGCTGGTGGCACCTGGCCGGCGCGTTCGCCGGACTGGCCGGCACGGTGGTGCTGATCGGCGGCGGAAGCGGGAAAGACGGCTTCGGCTTCCGCGGCGAGTATGCCGAGGGCTATGCGGCGGCAGTCGCCGCGGCGGTGACCTGGGCGATCTACTCGCTGCTCAGCCGCCGTCTGGCTCACGTGCCGACGGACGCGGTGGGCAGCTTCTGCGCCGCCACGGCCGTACTCGCGGCCATGGCGCATCTGGCGTTCGAGACCACAGTGTGGCCGCGTGGCTGGGAGTGGCTGGCGGTGCTTGCCATGGGGCTCGGTCCCGTCGGCGCGGCCTTCTTCACCTGGGACTACGGGGTCAAGCACGGCGATATCCGCGTGCTCGGGGCAGCCGCCTATGCGACGCCATTGCTGTCGACGCTGCTGCTGGTCGCGGTCGGCGAGGCGCGCCTGACCATGGCCTTGGCGGCTGCCTGCGTGCTGATTACCGGGGGCGCGGCTTCGGCCGCAAGCGAGATGCTGTTCCGCCGGCCCGATGGGCTCGGCGGTTGAAGCAAATGTTAATGCAGCGGCGGCTTTGCCGTGGTTTCGTCAATGCTCGCTCAACGCGAACGGAGTAACGAATGGGACGGTTGGCGCTTCGTACGCTTGGCGTTGTCCTTGCCATTCTAGCGGCCGTCGTCGCCCTTGCGGTCACCGCCGTTGTGGTCGTCTCGGTGTTCGTCGGCTGGAATGCGCTGAAGGGTCCGCTGGCAAGCGTCGTCAGCGGGGTTCTCGGCCGCCAATTCGCCATCAACGGCGATCTGGACGTCGATCTTGGCCGCGTAACCCGGGTGCGCATGAGCGGCGTCACCCTAGAGAATGCCGACTGGGCGAAGGATCCGGCGAATATGGTCGAGATCGGCGCGCTCGATGTCGGCATCGACGTCGTTCGGCTTCTGTCCGGCGACATCGTCATCGACCCGCTGCATATCGACAAGCCGAAGGTGTTCCTGGCGAAGGACAAGAGCGGCGATGCCAACTGGCAGTTCGCGCCGCAGCAGCAGGAGGAACAGCCAACCAGGCGCAAGAACCTGCCCATCGTTCGCGACATTGCCATCGATGACGGCGCGCTCGCCTACAAGGATGCGCAAAGCGGCAACGACATCGACCTGACGCTCGCGAGCCTGCGGGGCGGATCCGACGATCAGGGCGTGCACGTCAACGCCGATGGAACCTACCAGGACCAGAAGCTGACGGTGAAGGCGTCGGCCGGCGCGCTCGACAAGCTGCGTAGCGAGGGCGAGCCTTATCCCGTAGACCTGGACGTGGCCGCCGGCGGGCTGAGAGCGACGGCAAAGGGCACCGTCGCCAAGCCGCAGACGCTGGAAGGCCTCGATATCGACCTTTCGGTGAAGGGTAAGAACCTAGCTAACATCTACGCGCTGGCGGGGATCCCGGTGCCGCCGTCGCCGCCCTACAGCCTCAGGGGTCACCTCACGCGGGACGGAACCCGCTGGCGTTTCGCCGACTTCGCTGGAACGCTCGGCGGCAGCGACCTGCGCGGCACCGCCGCGGTCGATACCAGTGGCGGCCGGCTCAAGGCCGATGCGGACCTCACCTCCAAGCTGCTCGACTTCAAGGACATCGGCGTGCTGATCGGCGGCAAGCGCGATGAGGAAAAACAGGCGGACGAGCAGGCGAAGGCGGAGGACCGCCCTCGCGATGACGACGGCAAGGTCCTGCCCGACAAGCCCATCGACCTGAGCAAGTTGCGCGAGATGGACGCCAACGTGAAGTTCCGCGCCACCCAGATCCGCGCGCCGGGCCTGCCCATCGACGACCTCAACGCCGATGTGACCCTGAACAAGGGTGTGCTGCGGTTCAAGCCGGCGGCGTTGAAGCTCGCCGACGGCAACGTCCGCCTGTATCTGACCCTCGACGGCTCGGTCAAGCCGGCTGGAGTCGATATCGATGCCCGCCTCAGCCAGATCGATCTCAAGAAGCTCATGCGCGGCAGCGGTTTCGCGAAGGAGTCGGCCGGCACCTTCGGCGGCCACGCCGAACTCACCGCGAAAGGCAACTCGGTCGCGGACATCCTGGGGTCGGCCAACGGCGCCGTGTTCATGGTCATGGCCGGCGGCACGATCAGTCACCTGCTGGTGGAGCTCGCCGGCCTTGACATCGCGCAGGGTCTCGGTATCGCAATCAAGGGCGACGAGCCGATCCCGATCCGCTGCGTCGTTGGCGATCTGAAAGCGCAGGATGGGGTTTTCAAGGTGAGCTCCATGGTGTTCGATACCACCGACACGAAGATTGTCGGCGAAGGCGCGATCAACATGGACGACGAAAAGCTCGATCTGCGGCTGACGCCCTATCCCAAGGATTTCAGCCCATTGAGCGTTCGCACCGCGATATCGGTGCAGGGCACCTTCAAGAACCCGCAGGCGTTTCCCGATCCCGCCGACATCGGCGTCGAGGGCGTGGCGAAGAAGGTCATCAATGCCATCCTGACGCCGATCGCCGGGCTGTTGCCGCCGATCGATGAGGGTGTCGGCAACGATAGTGACTGCAGCGCGCTGATTGCCGAAGCGAAGCAGTCCACCGACCAGAAGCGGAAGTAGAGCCGCCCAATATCGCCCGAAGCCTGCGTGGTCCTTGCAGCGTTTCGCAGCGCGCTCGCCGGTGTCATTGGCCGGCGGATCGTCCGGGTCTCCAACCTGACCGGGGCCGGCGTCCAACCCCGCGCGTCGCCCGGCGTGCGCAGCAGTGGCGCAGGCGGGGGTCGGCAAAAGGGTCTGTATCGTGTAAGGAAGTTGCCACATATTCTTTGAACGCCTGAGCGCCAACGGCGTGGCCTTGCCGTTATGACGAGCAACGAAGAAACGATCGCTCTTGAGCCGGAACACGAGGCCGCCGGCCGGGCCGGGACCGTGACTTCCGCCGGAGGCAGTTCTGGGGCGGCCGTCGACATCCCGCCGCTGCCGCCGGCGCAGGCGTCATCGCGGCAATGTATCGAAGAAGGGCCGCAGGCCGGTGACCCTGCGGCACGGGTAAAACCGCCGCGCGTAGTCTTCGTCGCTGCTCTGGGCCGCTGTATCGCCATCGCAAGAAGGGTTTCCGCCGATGCTGGCCTTGCCGCCGGCATCGCTCTCGTCGCTTTGACGCTCGCCTTGCTTACCGGTGACGGCGAAGACGATTTTCCGGGCCCGGCCTTCGAACGCGCGCTCCTGTCGCATCCTCCGGCACCGGCGGTCATGGCCTCGGAATGGCCGGTCTTGGACACACTGGCGCCTGAAGCCAGGCTCGCCCGGAAGCTGGTCGAAGATCCCGCGTTCGAGCCGCTCCCAGCCGAACAGCAGAGCGGCCTGCAGCCGTCGGCAGACGGAGGCGAACGGCAAGGAGCCCTGCGCCTCACCCGGGCCCGACCGCAGGTCGGTCCGGATGACGGGATCGGCGCGGCGGCGCCCAGCCCTGCGGTCGAACGCGGGGGCGAGCCGAAAGCCGGTGCCGCGTCCAGCCGGGCGGAAGAGGTGCTTGCGGCGGCGACGCCGATGCCGCCGATCGGTCGCGCACGTGGCGACGACGCGGGGTTGCAACGACCGGCGGTGATGGGCGAGACTGGATCGGGTTCGCCTGCATCGCGAACGGCCGATGCCGCGCCCGCCGCCGAAAGTATCGAGATCCAGCTGGTCGCGGTCGGGAGGCGCGATCAGGCCGTCGACGTCTGGAGCCGGCTGTACGGCGAAAACGGCGATCTCCTGTCCGACCTGCGGCCGCTGCTCGTCGAGCCCGACGGCCGGCGCACGACGCTGTATCGCCTTCGTGCCGGACCTTTCGCCTCCTCGGAGCAGGCGCAGGCCCGCTGCGCCGCGCTCAATGAGCGCCGCGTCGACTGCATCGTCGTTCGCGAAGGCGGCTGAATCCGCGCCCTTCAGACTTAATTTACCGCCTGCGCGCACCTTGGCTGTAACGCCCGGGGCGCGGGCCTTTACACCTGATCACACGGCGACGACGCCGCCGCAGCCAAACGGTTGATAAAGCGCCAAGCGCTCCGCCGGCATGAGACTTGCTCAAGGGTATCACGCACCGCCTACGTGCATCCCGCAGCCGTTGGAGGCCGAACGTGCTGAATTTGCGCCAGATCCACAGGGTCGTTCATCGCCACGACTGGGTCGACATCGGTGAATGGGTCGCGGGGATCGAGAGCCTTGCCGATCTTTCCGATGATGAGCTTGAGGAAGTGGAGCGCCTGAGCGGAGCCTCTTCGGCCGATGCGGTCAAGCGCTCCTGAGCCCGCCGGCGTGCGGGCCGCGGTCGCAGCGCGACGGGCGCGTTCTCCTTGTCAGGACAAGCGAAAGACGGCGACGAGCGCGACGGTGAGGCCGAGACCGGCGATGACCGATAGATGCCAGTGCATGATGAGAATTATCCGTGGTGGCCGAGGGAAGCGGCTCGCCGGTTTTCCGGCATCGTCGCCCGGTCACCTCATCGCATCGAGGTTAAGATGGCGCTAAGACCCGGCCGGTGGCCGCTACGGACGGCGTAGGCGGACGATGACCCAGCCCGCCGAGGGAATCGCCGCCGAACATGAGGTTTATGAAGCCGCCGCAGATCTGATTGCGGAATACGGCTCTCTGGCCTGCTCCTATGTCGCCATTGAGGCCGACGAACGTCTCGAGGACGGGGATCTCAACGGCCACGACTGGTGGAAGCGGGTGATGTTCGCCATCGGCGAGATGCTGGCAACCCGCTGCCCCGAGGGTCAAACCATTCACTGAGCGCCCGGGAGCGCCCTGCGTTCACATCGTGCCACTTCGTCGTCGTCGCGGCGATGCACGCAGACCGGTCGCATGCCTCCGGCCCTTAGCGGAGATCGCGGATCCCGCGCCCGAAATCCTTGACTTGCTCAGCCGATTGGGGAACCTCTCGCGCTGCCGAAGCGCGGCGACGGCGGAGCTTCCGCCCGCTCGCCGAGGCGGCAGGCACAGGCATCAGGGAGGACCGGCATGGTTGCCGTTGACGATCTCGATCTCGATCGCGAAGGGCGCGGCCGGACGCGCCGGTGGTTGCCGCGCATAGCGATCAGCGTCGTCGTTCTTCTTCTGATCTATTACCTCGGCGGCGCGTGGTGGGTCCACAAGATCGACGATGATCCGGCTTTCACCCCGCCCGAGCCGATCGCCGGCGGCAGCCATGCCGTCGACATGGCGGCGGCGCTGATCAACCGGGAGGTCAACGTCAATGGCTGGCCGGCGAACGATCCGTTTTTCATGCCCGGCGCGATCCTGGACAACATGCCGAACTACCAGACCGGCATGATCTACGCGCTGAGCCGCTTCGCCATCGAGCTTTCGGATCAGCTCGGGCGCTCACGCGGCTCGTCGTCGATCGACCCCGATCTCGACCGCGCTGCCGGCCTGCTCAAGTACCCGGGCAATATCTGGATTTTCGACTTCAGCCGCTCGCTAGCGCCAACGGCATCGTCGGAGTCGCAGTACCGCGAGGCGCGTCGGGCACTGCTGGAGTTCAACAAACGGCTCGCTGCAGCAACAGGCGACCTACGACATCCGCGCCGACAACCTGATCGCGACATTGGATCGATTCAATTCCGATCTCGGCTCCATGTCGGGCACAATCGATGAGCATCTCCGCGACAACTCCGGCTGGCTGCTCAACTTTCAGGTCGACGACATCTTCTATCAGACCAAAGGCCGGCTTTACGGCTACTACATGATCATCAAGGCCCTGGGCCAGGACTTCCAGTCCGTGCTCAAGGAGCGAAATCTCGAGAGCGTGTGGAACCAGATGCTGGAGGAGCCGAGCAGGCGGCGACCCAGCAGCCGTGGGTCGTGCTCAACGGCAGCCCGAGCAGCCAGTTCATCCCCAGCCATCTCGCCACCCAGGGCTTCCTGCTGCTGCGCCTGCGCACCCAGCTTCGCGAGATCTGCTGCAACGTGCCTCGCAGCAGAGGTAAGGCGACGCCTTCGAGCCGCTGATCATCGCCAGGTTGGCGGTGAACTGACGAACGCTACTGTCCCAGGAGAAGCTTTCGGCATGGGCCCGGCAGGCGGCGGCAGGGATCTGCAGCGCTTGCTGCGTCGCCGCCGCCAGATCCTCGTCGAGACAGCCGGCGCCGGAGTCGGCGATGACGTCGAGCGGGCCGGGCACCGGGTAGGCCGCGACCGGGATCCCGCAGGCCAGCGCCTCGAGGAGCACGAGGCCGAACGTGTCGGTGCGGCTGGGAAAGACAAAGACGTCGGCGGCTGCGTAGTGTCGGGCAAGTTCGTCGCCGACCTTGGGCCCGAGAAAATGCGCGCCGGGATAGGCCTGTTCGAGCGCCGGCCGCTGCGGGCCGTCGCCGATCAGCACCTTGCTGCCCGGGAGCTCCAGGCGGAGAAAGTCCTCGACGCTTTTCTCGACGGCGATCCGGCCGACGTAGAGGCTGATGGGCCGGGGCAAGCCGTAGAGGTTCTTTTCGCGCGGACGGAACAGGTCGGTGTCGACGCCGCGGGTCCAGCGGACGAGGTTGGCGAAGCCGCGCCGGACGAGTTCGGTCTCGATCGTCTGGGTCGCGACCATGATGTGCTGTGCCGGCCGGTGGAAGGCGCGAACGAAGCGGTAGCTCCAGTCGAGCGGCACCCGCCAGCGGGCGTGGATATACTCGGGAAAGCGGGTGTGAAACGAGGTCGAGAACTGCAGCTTGCGGCGCAGGCAGTAGCGCCGGGTCGCCCAGCCGAGCGGCCCTTCCGTCGCGATGTGGATGGCGGTCGGGGCGAAGTCGTCGATGATGCCGGCCAGCGTCCGCGGCCGGCAGAGCGACAGACGGATCTCGGGATAGGACGGGCACGGCAGTGTTCGGAACAGGTCGGGCGTCAGCAGCCGGACGGCATGCCCTTCGGCGGTGAGCCGGGCGGCTAGGGTATCGAAGGTTCGGACGACGCCGTTGATCTGGGGATACCAGGCGTCGGTGGCGATGAGGATGCGGAGTTTGTCTTCGCGAACGGATCCCATATAGTCCTGTCCATGGTCTGTCCCCAGCGCACGATCGAGAGTTGACCGTCGCGCTCCTCGACCAGCGCGGTGCAACTCTCGACCCAGTCGCCGTCATTGCAGTAGATGATGCCGTCGTAGTCGCGGATGTCGGCCGTATGAATGTGGCCGCAGATGACGCCGTCGACGCCTCTGCGTCTGGCCTCGGCGACGACGGCCTTTTCGTAATTGCTGATGTATTCGACCGCGTTCTTGACCTTGTGCTTCAGGTACTGGGACAGGGACCAGTACGGAAAGCCAAGCTTCCGCCGGGCGACGTTGAACCAGATGTTGAGTTTCAGGGCGAGTGCGTACGCATTGTCACCGACGAAGCGCGAGCCATTTAGCGTACTTGACAATGGCGTCGAACTGATCGCCGTGGATGACAAGAAAGCGGCGGCCGTCCGCCGTCTTGTGGATGGCTTCGCGAAGGACGGCGACCCGGCCAAATCGGTGGCCGGCAAAGTCGCGTAGGCTTTCGTCGTGATTGCCGGGCACCAGGATGACGCGGGTTCCCTTGCGCGCCTTGCGCAGGATCTTCTGGACCACGTCATTGTGCTGCTGGTGCCAGTACCAGCTCTTCCGCATTCGCCAGATGTCGAAGATGTCGCCGACCAGGTAGAGGTAGTCGGACTCGGTCCCGCGCAGGAAATCGAGCAGCAGATCCGCCTTGCACCCGCGCGTGCCAAGGTGAATGTCGGAAATCCAGATCGACCGGTAATGCCGCGCTGGGGTCGTGATGTTATCCATCGTGAGGTGCGGTCAGCCTCTCCAGGACCTAGTCAGTTTCCATGTTCTGATAGTATATATGGGGTCTGCCAGGAACTGAATTGCGCGCTGTAAGGAAAGGTTAGCGTAACCGTCGTACTTCTGTAATAAACGATACCGGCGGGAGTGGTGACGCGGGCATGGCGCTAACGCCCGGTTGAGCGCATCGCCGCCGCTGGGTCATGATGTTGCGGAAGGGGCCGGCACGCTGATGGACTTAAGCGCCGCCTTCTCAAGCAGGTTCAGGCGGGCAGCCGTTTTGACCGGGTTTTAGCGCTATTCGACACAAGAGCCGAAGGAAGACAGTCGCATCGTCGGGATCCGCCCGCGCTGCGGTGGATCCCGACGAGCAAACGCGCTGACCGAGCGTTCCGGATAACGTCCGAAGAAAAAAGTTATTGGATCACAAGCTGCTAGAGCAGCTTGACGGCACTCCTCCGAGCGCAGGACGCCTTAGCGGGTGACGTCGCGTTCGCGAGCCAACCCTTGCGCCCGGTTGTTCATGGCTGCTCGCTCCATCGCGTGCGCGAGAGCCTCGAATAATGCGACTTGTGCTGGTGACGCAGGCTCATCATAGAGCCCCTGGTTGATTTCGAAGAAGTCGCGCAAATCGATCTTGCTCAGCATGGTGTCTCCCATAGGTCTCTGCGACTGTGCGTCGACGGTTTTTCAACCGGCGCGCGCGGATATGCCCTGCCCCTGATGAACATGCCTGTGTAACAGACGTTAATTTTTGTTAATTATTAGCGCGTAGCCTTCGACCGTGGTCAGGGTACACACCTCGATCGTGCCGCGAAAGCATTCGGATCACAGTCAGGCGCTTTTTCGAGCGCTTTGGCTTTTATGACACGCGCCGCTTTAAGCTTAATCGTGCCTCCCCAGTGAGGTTGATTGGTGATAGTTCAGCCGACTAAAAAATGCGTTAACTTAAGATCGACTATGTGCGGGCTCGGCCGGGTCACACGAGGGGTAACGGCCATTGTTCCACATCTGTCGGCGCGGCTTCGTGATGGGCGCGATCACAGGGTTTCGCTATTGACGCGGAAGGCGCACTCATCTAATCCGCTCGCGCCGGTTGTCGGAGGCCGTGCGACCTTACAGAGGTCGCCTGGGAGTCGGTTCGCGTTTCGGGCGGCGCCCACAATCGTGTGGCGCGGCAACCCTGGATACGGCGGATGTCATGCTCAATGTCCTCAAGCAGTTTCTCGGCGATATGTACTTCCTGACGCAGGTGCGGGCCGTCCACGAATTTACCCGGCTCGAACCGGACGCCAAACGCGGCCTGCTCGCGTCGTATGCGGCGACCTACGACACGTTCGTCGAAACGGGAACCTACCTGGGCCTCACCGCGGCCTTCCTCGCCGCGGTGTACAAGGTCGTTCACACCATCGAATTGGACCGCTCGCTTTACGAGAATGCCCGGCGGCGTTTGCGTCAGCACCCGAACTTGCATTGCTACCACGGGGACAGCACTGCCGTGATCAAGGAGATTCTGCTTGGTATCGATCACCCGGCCGTGTTCTGGCTAGACGCCCACTACACCGGCGGGATCACCACACGTGCCGGGGTCAACACGCCGGTAATGGGTGAACTCTCGGCAATTTTTGCCCATCCGGTCGAGACGCACCTCATTCTTATCGACGACGCCCGCTGGTTCGTCGGTCGTAACGGCTACCCCAGCGTGCGCAGGCTGCACGCCTTTGTGCGCGACAATTCGCCGTACGACATGTGCATCCACGACGACATCATCCGCATCTTCCGCGATGACGAGTGGACAAGGCCGCAGAGCTTCCTGACCGACGAGCCCGAGATGGCGACGCAGGAGCACATGTCAGCGGCCTGAACCGCATTGGCCCGTCATCAGGAGGCGGCAGCGAGGCGGACGAAGCCGGCGTCGAGATCGGCGATGAGATCGTCCGCGTCTTCCAGGCCGCAATGCAGGCGAAGACAGGATCCATCTCGCCGTCCAGCCCGTCACTGTGCGCGCCTTACGCGGATCGAACGGCACGATCAGGCTTTCGTAGCCGCCCCAGCTGTAACCCATGGCGAAGAGCTTCAGCCCGTCAAGCAGGGCGGCCAGAGCGCGCTTTGGCACGTCGCCGAGGACGATCGAGAGCAGGCCGTTGCTGCCGGTGAAGTCGCGTCGCCACACCGCGTGGCCGGGGCAGTCGGGCAGGGCGGGGTGAAGAACCCGCGCGACGGCGCGCTGTTCGGCCAGCCAGCGGGCGAGGCGGAGCGCGGTCTCCTGGTGGCGGGCGAGGCGGACGCTCAGCGTGCGCAGGCCGCGCAGGGCCAGATAGCAGTCGTCCGGACCGGTGCACAGGCCGAGCAGCGCCGTCGCCCGCCTGACCGGGAGAAAGGCCTCCTCGGTCGTGGTGATCGTTCCCAGCATCACGTCGGAGTGGCCGACGATGTACTTGGTCGCGGCCTGGATCGAGACGTCGACGCCGTGGGCGAACGGCGCAAAGTAGAGCCCGGCGCTCCAGGTGTTGTCCATGATGGTGACGGCGCCGGCGGCCCTTGGCGGCGGCGGTCGCGCGCGGGATGTCCTGGACCTCGAACGTCAGCGAGCCGGGGCTCTCGGTGAAACACGACGCGGGTGTTCGGCCGCAGCAGGGGCGCGATGTCGGCCATCGGGTCGTAGTAGGTGGTCTCGACGCCAAGGCCGGCAAGGACGGTGTCGCAGAACCGCCGGGTCGGGGCGTAGACGCTGTCGACCATCAGCAGATGGTCGCCGGTCTTGAGGAAAGCGAGCAGGCTGGCAGTGATCGCGGCCAGCCCGGACGGAACGGCGATGCAGCGCCAGCCGCCTTCCAGCGCCGCCACCGCCTCTTCCAGGGCAAACGTCGTCGGTGTCCCGCGCCGGCCGTAGCGGGTGCCCTCGTAGGGGGTACGGTCGGCGGCTTCGAGCGCGGCCAGCGTCGGGAACACGATGGTCGAGGCGTGGTAGACGGGCGGATTGACGATCCCGTGATTGGCCGTCCGGCTCACGGCCGACCTGGATCAGGCGGGTATCCTTGGCGCTCACGACGTCTCCCCTTCCACCGGCGTGTCGTCGCGGTTGCCCCATTCGGCCCACGAGCCGTCGTAGACGGCGACATCGTCGTGGCGGAGCAGCGCGGCGGCAAAGGCGACGGCGCAGGCGGTCACGCCCGAACCGCAGCTCGCGACGACGGGGGCGTCGAGGTCGACCCGGCGGCGGCGAAAGGCGCGGGCCAACTCGTCTGTTGGTATCGCCAGGCGCCGGCAGCGGGCCGGATCGACCAGGCTCATCGGCCGGGATATTGACGCTGCCGGGGATGTGGCCGTGCTTGCGCGCCGGCCTCGGCTCCGGCTCGGTGCCGGCGTAGCGGCCGGGGCTGCGGGCGTCGACGATGCCGCCGCCACCGCCACCACCTGGCAATGCCGGCGAGGATGTCCTCAGCAGCTGCGCGACCAGCTCCGGGTCGAGACGCGCGCGGCGAAGCGCGCCGGCGGTCGCGGCGCCGGCTGGCCCGCTTGCGACCGGGCGGCCTTCGCCGATCCAGGCAGCGAGGCCGCCGTCGAGCACGGCGACGGCATCATGGCCGAAGGCACGAAACATCCACCACGCGCGTGGCGCCGCCAGCGATCCCGGTGCGTCGTAGACCACGACGAGCGTGTCGTCGCCGATCCCGAGCGCGCCGACGCGTGTCGGCGAACACGTCCGCCGCCGGCAGCATGTGCGGCAGCAGACTGCTCTCGTCGCGGATGGCGTCGATGTCGAAGACGGCGGCGTCCGGGATATGCCGGTCGTTGAACTCGGCGGCCGCGTCGCGGCCGCTGCCCGGCAGGTGGAAGCTGGCGTCGAGGATGCGCACGCCCGGGTCGTCGAGGTGCGCGGCGAGCCAGCCGGCGTCGACCAGCAGGCCTGCTTCGGGCGCGGGCTCAAGAGCCGGTCTCCAGCCACGAAGGCACCGGCAGGCCCTTGCTGCGCAGGAACGCCGGGTTGTACAGCTTCGACTGATAGCGTGTGCCGTAGTCGCAGAGGACGGTGACGATGGTGTGGCCGGGGCCGAGCTCGCGGGCGAGCCGGATCGCGCCGGCGATGTTGATCCCGCTCGAGCCGCCGAGAACCAGCCCCTCGCGCTTGAGCAGATGGAAGACGATGTCCAGCGCCTCGGCGTCGTCGATCCGGTAGGCGTGATCGACCGGCGCACCTTCCATATTCGCCGTAATTCGGCCTTGGCCGATGCCTTCGGTGATCGATTCGCCCTCGGCCTTGAGACTGCCGAAGCGATAGTAGTGATACAGCGCCGCGCCCATCGGGTCGGCCAGCCCGATGGCGACGGCCGGATTCCGCTCCTTGAGGAAGGCGCCGACACCCGCCAGCGTGCCGCCGGTGCCGACCGCGCAGATGAAGCCATCGACCCGGCCGTCGGTCTGCTCCCAGATCTCGGGGCCGGTGGTCCGGTAGTGGCCGCGGCGATTGGCGACGTTGTCGAACTGGTTGGCCCAGATGGCGCCGTGCGGCTCGCTCTTCGCGAGCGCATCGGCGATCCGGCCAGACATTTTGACGTAGTTGTCGGGGTCGGCGTAGGGAACGGCGGCCACTTCGCGAACCTCGGCGCCGCAAACCCGCAGCATGTCCTTCTTTTCCTGGCTCTGGGTCTCGGGGATGACGATCAGCGTCCGGTAGCCGCGGGCGTTGCCGACCAGCGCGAGGCCGATGCCGGTGTTGCCGGCGGTGCCCTCGACGATCAGCCCGCCGGGCTCGATGACCCCGCGCTCCTCGGCGTCGAGCACGATCGCCAGCGCCGCCCGGTCCTTGACCGAACTGCCGGGGTTAAGAAACTCGGCCTTGCCAAGGATCTCGCAGCCGGTCGCCTCGGATGCCCGATGCAGGCGGATCAGCGGCGTGTTACCGATGGCGTCGATGAAGCCGCTGCGCACGTCCATGAAGGCTACCGCAAGTTGGGACGCGGAAACGGGAAACGCGAGGCCCAGAGATATCCGCCCGTCGCCGGCGGATCAAGGCGCCGGTCGCTATCGCATCCGGGCGGAGGCTGCACTATCCGCCGGCGAGAAGACCGCTTAGCATTTTGACCAGCAGCACCATCCAGACGCCGACGCAGACCATCGCGACGACGATGATGATCTTCCTGGTCATCGGCCGGCGCCCGGCAGGACGGCGTGCGCCTAAGTTCACAGCTCCGCCAGTCGTTGCGCCGCCTCGCCGAGCTTGGTCATGGCATGGGCCGCGGCCTCCAGCCGGCCGCGATCGGTCGCGATCACGTCGGCCGGCGCCTTGGCCAGAAACGACGGGTTGGCGAGTTTCTTGTTCAGTCGCGCGATCTCGTCTTCGAGCCGCCCAAGCTCTCTGGTCGAGGCGCGCCTTCTCCGCGTCCACGTCGATGATCTCGGCAAGCGGGAGGATCACCGTCGTCCCGTCGCAGACGCTCTGCACCGAGCCCTTCGGCGCGTCGCCGGCCAGCAGCTCGACCGTCTCGACCCTGGCGAGGCTCTCGATCAGCGGCCGGTCGCGGCCGACAAGCACGGCGATGTCCGCGCCATCGCCCGGGCGCAGCTTCAGCGGGATCCGCGCACCCGGCGGCACGTTGCTGTCGACCCGCATCGTCCGCACCGTGGTGATCAGCCGGACCGCCGCGTCGATCTCGGCCTCCGCCTCGGCGTCGATCGGCAGCCGCGGACGCCTCCGGCCACGCCTCGTCGACCAGCAGCGCGCCGCCGCGAGCGGCCATCTGCGCGTACAGCTCCTCGGTGACGAAGGGGATGACCGGATGAAGCAGACGCAGGATCCGGTCGAAGGCCCAGCCGGCGACGGCGCGGGTCTCGGTCTGGGTCGCGGCGGCGCCGCCCATCAACAGCGGCTTGACGAATTCAAGATACCAGTCGCAGAAGGTCGCCCAGACGAAGTGGTAGAGGCCGTTGGCGTAGTCATTGAAGCGATAGGCGGCAAGCGCGGCGGTGACCTCATCGATCGTCCGCGCCAGCTTGGCGATGAGCCAGCGGTTGACCGGCTCCGTCGCCGACGCCGGTTCGAAGCTCTCGACCGGCCGGGCGTCGTTCATCTGGCAGAAGCGCGCCGCGTTCCACAGTTTGGTGCAGAAGTTGCGGTAGCCCTCGACCCGGCTCTCCGACATCCTGACGTCGCGGCCCTGTACCGCCAGCGCGGTCAGGGTAAAGCGAAGCGCATCGGCGCCGTAGCGGTCGATCAGGTCGAGGGGGTCGATGACGTTGCCCTTCGACTTCGACATCTTCTGGCCCTTCTCGTCGCGGACCAGGGCGTGGATGTAGACGGTGTGGAAGGGCGCCGCGTCCATGAAATGCAGGCCCATCATCATCATCCGCGCGACCCAGAAGAAGATGATATCGAAGCCGGTGACGAGCACGTCGGTCGGGTAGTAGCGCTCGACCTCCGGCGTCTCCTCGGGCCAGCCCAGCGTCGAGAACGGCCACAGCGCCGACGAGAACCAGGTGTCGAGGACATCCTCGTCGCGGCGCAGATCCACGGCCTCTCCGTAAGCCTCGACGGCCGCGGCGATGGCTTCAGCCTCGCTTTCGGCCACGAAGATCGCGCCATCCGGCCCGTACCAGGCCGGGATCTGATGGCCCCACCAGATCTGCCGGGAGATGCACCACGGCTGAATGTTGCGCATCCACTCGTAGTAGGTCCGGGTCCACTGCTCGGGCACGAACCGGGTCCGGCCGGTTTCCACCGCTTCGATTGCCGGCCCCGCCAAAGTCTTGGCGTCGACGAACCACTGATCCATGAGCCACGGCTCGACGACGACGCCGGAGCGATCGCCGTAGGGCAGGGCCATGGCATGATCCTCGATGCGCTCGACCAGCCCGAGCGCCTGCAGTTCGGCGACGATGGCGTCGCGCGCCTCGTAGCGGTCGAGGCCGCGGAAGCGTTCGGGCACGTTCTCGTTCATGCAGGCGCGGGCATCGAGGACGTTGATCATTGGCAGGTCGTGGCGGCGGCCCACCTCGAAGTCGTTAAAGTCGTGCGCCGGCGTGATTTTGACCGCACCAGTGCCTTTCTCCGGATCGGCGTGGGGGTCGGCGACGATTGGGATCGGTCGGCCCATGATCGGCAGGACGCAGCGCCGGCCGACCAGCCCGGCATAGCGTTCGTCGTCGGGATGAACCGCGACCGCGGTGTCGCCAAGCATGGTTTCGGGCCGCGTGGTCGCGACGCAGACGAAGCGCTCGGGCTGTTCCTCCAGCGGATAGCGGAAGGTCCAGAGCCTGCCGGGCTGCTCGCGCTGTTCGACCTCCAGGTCGCTGATCGCCGTCTGCAGCAGCGGATCCCAGTTGACCAGGCGCTTGTCGCGGTAGATCAGGCCCTGGCGGTGAAGCGTGACAAACACGCGGCGGACGGCGGCGGACAGCCCGTCGTCCATGGTGAAGCGCGTCCGCGACCAGTCGCATGAGGCGCCGAGCCTTCGCAACTGCGCGATGATGGTGCCGCCGGATCGCGCCTTCCAGGTCCAGATCCGGTCGATGAAAGCGGCGCGACCGAGGCTGTGACGGCTCTGGCTTTCGGCGTCGAGCTGACGTTCGACCACCATCTGGGTCGCGATCCCGGCGTGATCGGTCCCGGGCTGCCAGAGGACGTCATGACCGGTCATCCGCGCCTGACGGACGAGGATGTCCTGCAGGGTGTTGTTCAGGGCATGGCCCATGTGCAGGCTGCCGGTAACGTTCGGCGGCGGAATGACGATCGTGAACGTTGCGCCGCCGGTCCTCGCCGCGTCGGCGCCGTGTCGGCCGCAGGCGAAGGCGCCGGCGCTCTCCCACCGCTCATACCACTTCGCCTCGATGTCGGCGGGCTTGTACGTCGTTTCGAGCATAAGCTCTCCGGCGCGCGGCACGGTCCGCACGGCTCTCAAAGGGAAGCGAATCAGGAAGGCCTTGTTAGCGGCTGTGCCGCCGAACGGTCAATGGTCCGGTCGATCCCTGACTCAATCGTCCAGGCGTTCCGCCCGGTTGACCATCAGATCGATCTCTTTTTTGACCAGGCGCTCGATCAGGTAGGGGAGGTTGCGGTCCAGCCACTCCCTGAGAAGCGGCCGCAGCATTTCGCGCACCAGCCCCTCAATGGTCATGTCCCGGCCGCCGACGCCGATATCGCGCCGGTCGAGGATCGCCTTGGCGAGCTGCGAGAGAACGTCGGAGGAGGCCGTCGAGGTCGACTGCGACAGCACCTGCCGCTCGGGCGGCAACCGCATGTCGGGAGTGAGGTGGAAAACATTGCTGCGCTCAGGCTGCGGCGCATCGTCGGCGCTCTCGGACAGCGCGATCTCCTCCAGCGCGCTCCCGCGCCTCGCGGCCGCCGGGCGCCGGCGCGCTCCTTCCGGGCGCACGATGTCGCCGGTGCGAATATCCGGCGCGGCCTCGGCGATCGCAGCGGCCGGTTCCAGAGCCGGATCGGGCGAAACAGGATCGCTCGCGCCTGCCTCCGGGTCGACGCTCTCCCCGTCCTCCGAGAGTATCCGGCGGATGGAGGACAGAATGTCTTCCATGGACGGCTCTTGCACCGTTGCGGACTTGAGGTCGTCGACGTCGCTCATGGGCATGGTTCGGTTGCGGTTGACGAAACATCAACACTACCGAAAAGAGCGGCCTTACGCTACCGTTTGCTGAAGACTAGCGCGTTGCGACGCCGCCCGCGGGAAGCCGATGCGTTACCTGTTGTGCGGGAACGAGTCGTTAGTGCCGCCAATGCTGTCGCTGCCGAACCAGCGGTCGCGGACCTCCCGGTAATGCACGCTCGGATCGTAGTACTCGACCGGCAGCGCCAGCGCCTGCGCGCTGAGCTCGCCGATTGCGGTCTTCAGGGTGAAGGTCGCGACGATTTCGTCGCGCTGGGCGCGCACAAGGTTGACCTGCGAATCGACCAGCTCCTGCTCTGCGTCGAGCACGTCGATAACGGTTCGCGCGCCGACCTCGGCCTCGCGCTGAACTCCCTCAAGGGCGACTTCGTTGGCCTGAACGGCCTTGCGGAAAGACGTCAGCGCCGCCCGGGCCGTCTGCAGATTGTTCCACGCGCTGGTCGCCGCCTCCACCGCGTTCTGCCGGGTCTGATCGAGCAGCCTGCGGTTTTCGACTACGTTCTGCTTTGACTGGCGCAGCCGCGAATAGACCGCCCCGGCCTGGTAGAGCGGCACGTTGATGTTCACCAGCGCCGCGAGTTCATCGGTTCTGGCGCCTTCGAAGGTGGCTTCGTGGTCTCGTTGGGCCGTGCCCTGGAGGTTCATCGACGGCAACAGCTCGCCGCGAACCCGATCGACCGTATCGAGCGACGACCGTTCGACGAACTCGGCGGAGACGATATCCGGGTTCTGCCGCTTTGCCATGGTCACGGCCTGATCGAGGGTGCTAGGCAGATCCCTCGGCATACTCGGCTGGGCGAGCAGACCCGGGACCTGGCCGACGACGTTGCGGTAGGTCGCCCGGGAGCGTTCGAGCGATCCTTCCGCGCCGACCCGGGCGGCTGTCGCCCCAGCCAGACGGGCTTCAGCCTGGAAGACGTCGGTGCGGGTGACCTCGCCGACCTGGAAACGATCGCGGGTTGCTTCGAGCTGGCGAGCGAGGCGCTGCTCGTTGCGGATCTGCAGTTCGAGAACCGCCTGCTCGCGGTAGACGTCCATGTACGCCGTCGTGGCATTCAGCAGCACCTGCTGCTCGATCGAGTCGAGCTGGGCGCGACCGGCTCGGACCGCGTTCTCGGCGGCGCGGGTCTGCGCGATGGTCTGGCCGCCGCGAAAGAGCGGCTGCGTGACCTGCGCACCGTAGTTCCGCGGCAGCAGATCCTGATTGGCGGCGCCGAACACGGTTTTATTATTTCCGTCCAGCCAGCGCTTGCCGACCGTGCCGAACGCCTCGACCGTCGGGCGCCAGTTGGACAGCGCCTGCGGCACCTGCTCGTCGGTGGAGCGTAACCGCGCTCGTTCGGCAGCCAGCCGCGGGTTCAGGACATAGGCCGTCGCCAGGGCCTCTTCGAGCGTTTGCGCCGATACGGAAGGAGCCCACAGCGTGGCTGCAAGCGGTACGCAAATCAAGAAGGTGAGCCAATAGCGCATCAAGGCGTCCCGGTTTCTGGTCCTCTCGCCGCGCTCCCGACGCTCTTCGCGGCGCGTTTCCGCCTGCGGATGCCGCGAGTCGGCTTCATCCCGCGCCCTGCGGAGAAGACGGAGCCACCGTGCAAGGGATGGCTGCAAACCACGTTTTGCCTCAAAATGTGAAAGTTTCGTGGGGCTCAAAGCCGGGAAGAAACGGCGTACCGGCGTCGAAAACATCGCGCCGCGAGAGGGCGCCGGTCGTTCTGAGAAAGAGCGCGCCGCGTCCAGAAAGCCGGGCGCTGCCGCGCATGACCGCGACCATTCGGCCGCGATTGGCGAGCTGCGCGGCGATGGTTTCCGGAACGGAGGCGATGGCGCCGGCGAAAAGGATGACGTCATATGGCGCCTGCTTCGCATAGCCCTGGCTGAGCGGCCCCTCGACGACCGCGACCGTGTTCATGCCAAGGCCGGCGAGAACGTCGCTCGCGCATGCCGCAAGTTCGGCTTCCTCTTCGAGCGCAACGACGGCGCTGGCGATGGCAGCCGCCAGCGCCGCCAGATAGCCGGTGGCGCAGCCGACCGTCAAAACGACGTCGTCGCTGCGGATTTCCGCCGTTTGCAGCAGCAGCGCCGCGACCAGCGGCTCAATAAGGAAGCGGCCATTGCCGAGCGGGATGTCCTCGTCGGCATAGGCGATGCCGCGCATCCGGTCCGGCAGAAACAGTTCGCGGGGCAGACTGCTCATGGCGTCGACGACCAGCGGATCGCGAACCCGATTCGTCCGGATCTGGTTTTCCACCATGCTGCGACGCGCGGCGGCGTAATCCATCGCCATTTGTCCGATCATCAGGTCCGGCCGTCTTGCCCGTGCCGACGGCGCTGCGCGTGAGCAGCATCAGGCGTCGATGGCGCATCGGCGGGGTTTATAGATGCTTCCGGCAGCCGGCACAACGGCCTACGCGACGGTGCGCCGGAACATCGGCGGCCGGCCGCGACACAACGCCAGTTCAAGCTCGGCGGCCATGTCCAGCCTGGAATCTAAAGCCAATTATGCCCCGTTCGGGTTCGGTTTTGCTTCCGGCGCTGCCTGTCGCCGGTTCATTTCTTTCCCCGCGTTGCCGATGATGGTTTAATTGTGCACCCGCACAAAACCTGCACCATCGGAAATCCATTTCTCGTGAGCATTCGCAACCTCGACCATCTGTTCGCCCCGTCCTCCATCGCCCTGATTGGTGCCAGCAAGCGCGCCGGCTCGATCGGCGCCGTGGTTGCCCGCAACCTGTTCCACTCGGGGTTCCAGGGCCCGGTCATGCCGGTCAACCCGAACCACAAGGCGATCGAAGGCGTGCTGACCTATCCCGATGTCGCCTCGCTGCCGATGACGCCGGATCTCGCCGTCATCGCGACGCCGCCGCCGACGATCCCAGGCCTCATCGCCGATCTGGCCCAGCGCGGAACCAAGGCCGCGGTGATCATCACCGCCGGTTTCGGCGAGGGCGGCGACGCCGCCGGCCACGCGCTGCGCCAGGAGATGCTGGCGGCGGCGCGGCCCACCACCCTGCGCATCGTCGGCCCCAACTGCATCGGCGTGCTTGCGCCTCGTTCCGGGCTCAATGCCAGCTTCGCCCACATCCAGCCGCTGCCCGGACATCTCGCCTTCGTCGCCCAGTCCGGGGCCATCGTCACCTCCGTGCTCGACTGGGCGACGGCGCGATCCATCGGATTCTCCCACTTCGCCTCGCTCGGCGACATGGCGGACGTCGACTTCGGCGACCTCCTCGACTACCTCGCCAATCAGATCGAGGTCCGCGGCATCCTGCTCTACATCGAGGCGGTGACCGAAGCGCGGAAGTTCATGTCGGCGGCCCGGGCCGCGTCGCGACTCAAGCCCGTCATCGTCATCAAGTCCGGCCGCTCCCCGGCGGCGGCCAGGGCCGTTGCCTCCCACACCGGAGCGCTGGCCGGCCGCGACGCCGTCTACGATGCCGCCTTCCGTCGCGCCGGCATGCTCCGCGTTCACGACATCGGCGGCCTGTTCGGCGCGGTCGAGACAATGGGGCTTGATCTGAAGGTCACGGGCGAGCGGCTCGCGATCCTGACCAACGGCGGCGGCGTCGGGGTGATGGCGACCGACGCGCTGATGGACTACGGCGGCCAGCTCGCCGAGCTGTCGGAGGAGACGATGAGCGCGCTGAACGCGGTGTTGCCCAGGACCTGGTCGCACGGCAACCCGGTCGACATCATCGGCGACGCGCCCGGCGCCCGCTACGGCGCGGCCCTCGAGATCCTGCTCAAGGACCGCAATGCCGACGCGGTTCTGGTGCTGAACTGCCCCACCGCAATCGCGTCGGGTACCGAAGCGGCTTCGGCGGTGATCGCCACCGTCGGCGGCAAACGGCACTCGGTCCTGACCAGCTGGCTCGGCGAGAGCGCGGCCGCCGAGTCCCGCCGCATGTTCTCGCAGAACAGGATTCCGACTTACTTCACGCCGGAACGCGCCGTTCGCGCCTTTATCGACATCGTCAATTACCGCCGCAATCAGACCGCGCTCACCGAGACGCCGCCGTCGATCCCCGAGGCGTTCGTCCCGGACGTGGCCGCGGCGCGCCGGATCATCGCCGGTGCGCTAAAAGCCGGTCGCGAATGGCTGAGCGAGGTCGAGGCCAAGGCGGTGCTGGAGGCATACGCGGTACCAGTGGTGCCGACCCGGGCCGTCGCCGATCCGTCCGCCGCGGCAGAAATGGCGACGACGCTGGGTTTCCCCGCCGCGCTGAAGATCCTCTCAGACGAGATCACCCACAAGTCGGACGTCGGCGGCGTCGCGCTCGACCTGCCGACGGCGGATGCGGTCCAGGCCGCCGCCGAAGCCATGCTCAAGCGCATCGCCGAGCGGGTCGGTCCGGTCGCCGTCGACGGCTTCACCGTCCAGCCGATGGTCCAGCGCCCCGGCGCTTTCGAGCTGATCGTCGGCGCCAGCGAGGATCCGCAGTTCGGGCCGGTCATCCTTTTCGGCCACGGCGGGACGGCGGCCGAAGTCCTCAACGATACGGCGCTGGCGCTGCCGCCGCTGAACATGCACCTCGCCCGCGAGGCCATCGCCCGAACGCGGGTGTTCAAGCTTCTCCAGGGGTTCCGCGGCCGGCCGGAGGCCTCCCTCGACGACATCGCGCTGACGCTGATCAAGATCGCCCAGCTCGTCATCGATTGCGCCGAAGTCGTCGAGCTCGACATCAACCCGCTGCTCGCCGACGAGAACGGGGTTATCGCGCTGGATGCCCGCATCCGGGTGCGGGCCAGCGAGGTCGACGGGACGAGGCGGCTCGCCATCCGGCCCTACCCGAAGGAACTCGAGGAGGTGCTGGAGCTGCCCGACGGGCGCTCCTTCCTCCTCCGCCCGGTGCGCCCGGAGGACGAGCCGGCATTTCACGAACTGTTCAGCAGGCTCTCGCCCGGAGGACATCCGCATGCGCTTCTTCGCGCCCAAGAAGGCGCTGAGCCATCCGCTCGCGGCGCGCCTGACCCAGATCGACTACGACCGCGAGATGGCGCTGGTCCTGGCCGAGCCCGGCGTGCCCGGCAAGAGCGAGGTCTACGGCGCGGTCCATCTCGCCGCCGATCCCGACGGAGAGCACGGCGAGTACGCGATCATGCTGCGCAGCGACATCGTCGGCCTCGGCCTCGGCCCGTTGCTGATGCGACGCATCATCGACTACGCGCGCCACCGCGGGCATGCGCGAGATCTTCGGCGACGTCCTGCAGGGAGAACAGGCCGATGCTCAAGGTCTGCGAGCTGTTCAAGTTCACGAGGGCGATGAACCCGGACGAGCCGGGCGTCGTCCAGGTTCGCCTGAAGCTATAAAGCGTTCCGGCCAGAACCACGTTCCCGGCTGAAAGCGCGGCTGAAAGGGCTATTGCTCGCCGTAAAAGCGGCCGGGACCCGCAGCGAAACAGCCGTCCCCTTCATCGGGACACAGCACGACGAAGGTCTTTCTCTTGCCGCAGCCGGCGACCCCGATTGTGTACTCCGCGCGCGCGATCGAATAAACTCTGGGGCCTTCTATCGTCGGCTCAACTACCTCCCGAGACAACACGCTTGGCGTCACCGTTGAGCAGTTGAGTTCGAACGCGCCTCGCTTCATCGCAGTGTCGACCGCCATGTCCTGCTTAGAGCTCAAGAACTGCGTATTGCTCTGACATCCGGCCGCTGTGATGGCCACAGCAGCGATCATTACCCACCCTGTTTTTGCCGCGAGGCACCTCGTTTGCTTCCTGAAGCTCGTTAAGTCAGACATGATCAGAGTTCCCGAAGTTAGGGCGTCGAATTCCGGTTCCAGCTACAGACGATTATCGCAGGCAATCTTCTGAGCGACCATGCTATAGCGTTATTGCCGACCTGTCATTCTGCACCATGGCACGCGCGAAAGGACAAGTTTGCTCTTATGACATCATGGCAGCCGGGGGAGCAGCATCAGAGGACGCCTTGCTCCCGCAGTGTGGCAATCTCGTTCGCTGAGAGGCCAAGCCAGTCGGCAAGGACCGCGTCGGTGTGCTCGCCCAGCGTCGGCGGCGGCCGGCGGTAGGTTACGGGCGAGGCCGACAGCTGGAGCGGGTTGCCAATGAGCGCGACCTCGCCGCCTTTGGCGCGCGGGTGGTCCATGGTGATGCGCATCCCGCGGGCGAGGACCTGGGGGTCGGCGAAGACCTGGTCGATGGCGTTAACCGGACCGCACGGCACGCCATTCGCGCTCAGCGTTTCCAGCCAGTGGGCGGCGGGCTTGGACCGGATCAGCGCTTCCAGAATTGGCACCAGCGTATCCCGATGTCGCACCCGCTGGGCGTTGGTCGCATAGGCGGGATCTTCGGCAAGGCCCGGCGCGCCGAGTGCCGCCATCAGCCGGCGGAACTGACCGTCATTGCCGACGGCGACGATGAGGTAGCCGTCGGCCGCGGCGAAGACCTGGTAGGGCACGATGTTCGGATGGGCGTTGCCGAGACGCTGCGGCGGCCGACCGGAGACGAGGTAGTTGAGCCCCTGATTGACCAGCCAGGCGACCTGGGTATCGAGCAGGCTGAGATCGATGTGCTGGCCGCCGCCGGTCTCGCCGCGCCCGACGACGACATCACGATGACGGAGCGCGGCGAGGATGGCGGTCGCGGCATAGAGGCCGCAGACAACGTCGGCGACAGCGACGCCGACCTTCATCGGCGCCCCGTCCGGCTCGCCGGTGATGCTCATGACCCCGCCCAGGCCCTGCACCATGAAGTCGTAGCCCGGCTGTGCCGCATAAGGTCCGCTCTGGCCGAAGCCCGAGATGGAGCAGTAGACGAGGCCCGGCAGCGATGGCGCGAGATCCTGGTAGGCGAGCCCGAAGCGCGCCATGTCGCCGACCTTGAAGTTTTCGATCAGAACATCGGCGCGGGCCGCGAGTGCCTGCACCAGATCGCGGCCGGCCGGCTTGCCGAGATCGACGGTGAGCGAGCGCTTGTTGCGATTGCAGCTCAGGTAGTAGGCGCTTTCGCCGGTGTCGTTGCCCTCAGCGTCCTTGAGGTACGGCGGGCCCCAGGCGCGGGTGTCGTCGCCGGTTTCCGGTCGCTCGACCTTGACCACGTCGGCGCCGAGATCGCCAAGGAGCTGGGTCGCGACGGGGCCGGCGAGAACCCGGGTCAGATCGAGAATGCGGACACCGGCCAGCGGGCCCTCCGGGTGGGTCATCCCGTCTTCCTCCACTCTTTCCGCCGCCGGTTCTGCCACCGGTGGCACGCCCGCGGTGGGCATGTCGGCGAGCTGCGCGAGCCAAGCACCATTGACGGCGCCGGCCCGGCGGGCAATTCCTTTTCGCACGCCAAGAGCCGGAGGCGATGGATGTCGACACCGACGCGATGAAATTGCTGGTCTTTACCTACTCCGCCCTCTTTCTAGGCACCTTTCTGCTCCTGGCCGGCATCGGCCTGCTTGGGACGCTGGTGCCGCTGGGGCTTGACTGCCGCCGGGTCTCCAGCTTGACGATCGGCCTGGTCGGAGGCGCCTACTTTGTCGGGCTGATCGTGGGGACGCGCTATGCCGGGCGGGTCATCGGCGCCGTCGGTCACATTCGCGCCTTCGCCGCCTTCGCCTCCGTTCTGTCGGTTGCAACCCTGAGCTTCTCCATCTCGGTGGCCGCCGATACGTGGGCCGGCCTGCGCTTCGTCAACGGGTTCTGTCTTGCCGGACTGTTCATGTGCGTCGAAAGCTGGCTGAACGCGCAGACGAGCAACGAGCAGCGGGGCCGCATCCTGTCGCTGTACATGATCGCGGTGTACCTGGGTCAGGGTGCCGGACAGATGCTGCTGCCGCTGCCCGACCCGAACGGGATCGTCCGCTTCATGGTCTCGGCCGCATTTGTCTCCCTCGCCGTGGTGCCCATCGCGCTCACGCGGATCGCCGCGCCGGCGCCGACATCCGCGGGCGGCATGAGCCTGCGGCGGCTGTACGCGCTGTCGCCGCTGGGCGTCGAGGGCGCTTTTGCTTCCGGCCTCAGTCTCGGCGCCTTCTACGTCCTGGCGCCGGTTTTCGCGCGTGAGCTCGGTCTCGATGTCAATGACACGGCCCTGTTCATGGGCCTGGTCATCGTCGGCGGGCTAATCCTCCAGTGGCCGATCGGCCGGCTGTCCGACCGGGTCGACCGCCGCTTCGTCTTTGTCGCCGTTTCCGCCGGCCTTGTCGCCGTCAGCGGGATTTTTGTCGTCGCCGAGCACTGGTCGACGGCGTCGCTGCTTCCCGCCGCGCCGATCCTGGGGGCGGCGATCTTTACGCTGTATCCGCTCAGCGTCGCTCACGCCAACGACCGTCTCGAGCCCAACAGCGTGGTGGCGGTGAGCGCCGGGCTGATCACGGCGTACGGTCTTGGCGCGGTGATCGGCCCGCCGGCGGCTTCGGCGTTGATGCAGGCCACGGGTCCGGCCGGGCTGTTCACGTTCATCGCCGGGGTCGGCGCCGGAACCGCGGCCTTCACCCTGTGGCG
Source organism: uncultured Alphaproteobacteria bacterium (assembly GCA_963789785.1). GTDB lineage: Bacteria > Pseudomonadota > Alphaproteobacteria > Rhodospirillales > Defluviicoccaceae > JAEULH01. The sequence continues at coordinate 45,706 of CAWBNC010000011.1, forward strand.
CATGCGCCGCCGCCCGCCGGTTCCGACCGAAGAGCAGGCTGCCTTCGTGCTGCTGCCCCGGACAACGCCGCTCGCCGGCGCGCTCGACCCACGCGGCGAGGCCCCGCAGACCGAGGCCTCGTCCGTTGCCGATGACGCGGGCGCCGATCCGACGGCGGAACGAGCGACACCCCCTGCGCCGGCATGAGCGAAGCCGGGGAGATGAACGCGGGAGTTGAACCGCTCAGGGGCGCGGCCGCCACGTCAAGCACATGGAGACACAGCGCTAGGTTTTGTTTTGACAGCCGCGCGACCTGCGACCTATTTTCGCGCGTCTTAACGGGGGCCACACGGCTGGTGAAGACGCGGAACAACAAAATTCAACCGCGTCTACGGGATTTCGGTGGGGAATATCCGCGGTCGCAGGGCCGGGCGGCTGACTTGGGTGCGGCTCCGGCTCCGCTAGGCCGACGACGGCACGAGCGGCGGGCTGCAGTCCGGCTCTCCCTCGTGTGCACGGATCAGGAATGGGAACGCACATGCCTCTCGATTCAAAGCTTCGTGACAGGCTGAAGGAACGCCGCAAGAAGGTCTTCGCCGCCGGCGGCGAACAAAAGATCCGGGAGCGCCACGCGCGGGGGCTGCTGAGCGCGCGCGAGCGGCTGCACAATTTATTCCAGGCCGACACCTTCCAGGAGTATGGCGCCCACATCCGCCACACTTGCACCAGCTTCGGCATGAGCAAGAAGGAGCTGCCGGCGGACGGCGTGGTGGTCGGCACGGGCTACGTCGACGGGCGCGAAGTTTCGGCGTTCAGCCAGGACTTCACCGTCGTCGGCGGCACGCTGGGCAAGATGCACGCGCGCAAGATCGTCTGGGCGATGGATGTCGCGCTGAAAAACGGCGTGCCGCTCGTCGGTTTCAAGGACTCGGGCGGCGCCCGCATCCAGGAGGGCGTTGACGCCCTGTCCGGGTATGGCGAGGCCTTCTACCGCAACGTCCAGCTCTCCGGCGTCGTGCCGCAGATCGCGATCATCGCCGGTCCCTGCGCCGGCGGCGCGGCCTATTCGCCGGCGCTGATGGACTTCATCATCATGACCCGGCAGAACGCGCAGCTCTTCATAACCGGGCCTCAGGTCATCAAGGCCGTCACCGGCCGCGAGGTGAGCATGGAGGATGTCGGCGGCGCGATCATGCACGCCACCGTCAGCGGCAACGTCCACTTCGTCGCCGAGGACGATCGCGACGCCATCGCCATCACCCGCAAACTGCTCAGCTTCCTCCCCGGCAACAATACCGAGGATCCGCCGCACCAGCCGACGCCGGCGATTTCATTTGAAGAGGACCAGGCGATCGATGCGCTGGTCAAGTCCGATCCATCGGAGCCGATGGACATGCACGCCATCGTCGAGCGGATTGTCGACAACGCCGACTTTCTCGAGATCATGGCGGGTTTCGCCCGCAACCTGATCATCGGCTTCGCCCGCGTCCAGGGGATCGTCGTCGGTGTCCTCGCCAACAATTCGATGGAGAAGGCCGGCTGCCTCGACATCGACTCCTCGGACAAGGGCGCGCGCTTCATCCGCTTCTGCAACGCGTTCAATATCCCGCTCGTCACGCTGGTCGACGTGCCCGGGTTTCTCCCCGGCATCGAGCAGGAGCGGGGCGGGATCATCCGTCATGGCGCGAAGATGCTGTTCGCCTACTCCAGCGCCACGGTGCCGAAGATCACCATCGTTTGCCGCAAGGCCTATGGCGGCTCCTATCTCGCCATGTGCAGCCAGGAACTGGGCGCCGACGTTGTCTTCGCCTGGCCGACGGCCGAGATCGCGGTCATGGGCGCGGACGGCGCGGTCAACATTCTCTACGGCCGTGAGCTGAAGGCGGCGGAGGATCCCAAGGCCCGGCGGGCCGAGCTTGTCGCTGAATACCGTGACGAGTTTGCATCGCCCTATCTTGCGGCGTCCCGCGGCTATATCACCGACATCATCGAGCCGGGGGTGACGCGTTCAATGATTTCCCTGTCGCTGCGGAAGCTGCTTGGGAAGCGCGAACTCCGTCCGCCGAAGAAGCACGGGTTGATCCCGCTCTAGGCACGCGGGCGGCCGTCGACAACGACAGGGACAGGAGGCGGGAATGGACCTTAACGGCGTGATCATACATGTCGTTGTTCGCCTACGGCATGATGATCGTCATCGCCGGGCTGAGCGCGCTGCTCATCCGCACCATCGTCGTCGTCCTCGCGCGGGCAGGGGATGCGCGCAACCGCGCCGCCGCCGCGGCGACGTCGGTCAGCGTTTCCGTGACTCCGGCTCGCGATGAGACGGCCGCCCATGTGGCTGCGGTCGCGGCGGCGGTCTACGCCGTCATCGGCGCCCATCGCCTGGTCCACATCGGCGAGGCGTCGCGCGGTTCGGTCTGGGCCACGCTCGGTCGCTCGCAGCATCAGACGTCGCACGCACCTCGCCACGATCACCATTGATCTTGTCACGTTTCCAAGGATCGCCCAATGACCAGACATTTGCGCATTACCGTTGACGGCAAGGCCTATGACGTCGTTGTCGAGGACGTCACCGAAGACGCCGGCAGTACCTTCTACCAGACCAGCGGCGTCAGCATGCCGAGGGTGCCTCAGGCGGCTCCGGCTCCGGCCGCTTCTCCCCCGGCGGCGGCACCCGCGGCCGGCGGCGCGGGCACGGCGGACGACAAGCTGGCGCCTCTCGGCGGTGTCGTGCTTGAGGTCGTCGTAAAGGCGGGCGATGCTGTCAAGACCGGCGACAAGGTCGCGGTCATCGAGGCGATGAAGATGAAGACCGTCGTTTCCGCCCACAAGGACGGCACCGTGTCCAGCGTCGCGGTCAAGGCCGGCGATGCGGTGGATGCGGGTCAGGTCCTCCTGTCAATCAGCTAAGAGCGGGGGACCGGCGATGGGAGATATCGATTTCCTTCAGTTGTTCCAGGGCATCGCGACGCTGGCTGCGTCCGAGCCGAAAATTCTCATCGGCCGGATCTCTCTGATCTTCCTTGGCGTGCTTCTGATCTATCTCGGCAAGAAAGGCGTGCTCGAGGCGTTGCTTATGATTCCCATGGGCCTCGGCATGGCGACCGTCAACGCCGGCGTTCTGTTTCTTCAGGGCGGCAGGATGGGAACCCTCTTCCTCGATCCGCTGTCCAGCGAGACCAACCAGTTGATGAACGTCCTGCAGATCAACTGGTTGCAGCCGATCTACACCTTCACGTTCTCGAACGGCCTCATCGCCTGTCTCGTGTTCCTCGGTATTGGCTCGTTGCTCGACGTCGGCTTCGTCATGGCGCGGCCGTTCCGCAGCATGTTCATCGCCGTCTGCGCCGAACTCGGCACGCTGATCACGTTCCCGCTGGGCGTCTGGCTCGGCCTGCCGCTCAACCAGGCGGCGGCCACATCCACCATCGGCGGCGCCGACGGGCCCATGGTGCTGTTCTCGGCGCTGGTCCTGGCGCCGGAGATCTTCGTTCCGATCACCGTCGTCGGCTACCTCTACCTGGGCCTCACCTACGGCGGTTACCCCTATCTGATCCGGGCGATGGTGCCGCGCCGCATCCGCGGCTTGCCGATGCCGCCGGAGAAGACGCGCACCGTGACCTCCGAAGAGAAGATGGTCTTCGCGGTCATTGCGGCGATCGCGTTGTGTCTGCTGTTCCCGGTGGCGGCGCCGCTGTTCCTGTCGCTTTTCCTCGGGGTCATCGTCCGCGAGAGCGGCTTGACCCACTTCCACGAGCTGTTCAGCACTACCGTGCTTTACGGCGCGACGTTCTTTCTCGGCCTCCTGCTCGGTGTTCTTTGCGATGCGAACACCATCCTCGATCCGACGGTCCTGACGCTTCTGATCATCGGCATCGTGGCGCTCACCTTCTCCGCCATCGGCGGGCTGCTCGGCGGCTATGTGCTCTACTTTGCGTCGGGGAAAAAGTACAACCCGGTCATCGGCATCGCCGGAGTGAGTTGCGTTCCGACAACGGCCAAGGTGGCGCAGAAGACGGTCTCCGAAGTGGACCCGGAATCGATCATTCTGCCCCACGCGCTGGGCGCGAACATCAGCGGCGTGATCACCTCGGCGATTTTCGCGGCGGTGCTGATCACCCTGGTCCGGACCGCCGGCCAATAGGCCTGTGGCCGAGCAACGCCGGTGGGGCGGCCGGCTGCGTCGGCTGCCCCGGCCGGTCTACTGGGCGGTCGGGGCCGCAGTCGCCTTCGGCGGGGCGGTCGGCGCGCGATGGCTGGCGGACGCGGTTTCCCCTCGTCCTTGCGGATCGCCATTTGGCTGATCGGCGCGGTCTTCATTTTTATCGGCCTCGCCATCCTGTCGATGGGCACCCGCGCCCGGCTTGAGGACGAAGCGCTGTTCGCCAACGGCAATGACCGGCCCAACGACAGCGGCCGCGATGCGAACATGCCGCCGCCGAAGGTGCATGAATAAATTACCTCGTTAAAGGCCGGCGAGAGGGCCCACCGGAGCCAGAGGGATAGTTCCCCCAAGATATTCGTCGATCGCTTGGCGCGTCTGCTCGGTGATCTCGAACCTGACCGGTCGACCCGTTTTCCTCTGGCGCACGGTTGCACGTTCAATCGCAAATGCGTGCGGTGCCACGTCAGCAACGCGGAGACTGACCACGTCACACCCTCGGAGCTTACTGTCAATGGCGAGGGTCGCGAGCATTGGCCTCGATCCGTCACGCTTTGGCACGCACTCGCTCAGGCGAACGAAAGCGACGTTGATCTATCGGCGGACCGGTAACCTGCGAGCGGTGCAGCTCCTGCTCGGGCACACGAAGGTGGAGAGTACCGTCCGGTACCTCGGTATCGAGGTGGACGACGCGCTTGCCATTGCTGAGCAGACCGAGGTCTGATCGTTGGGGCGGAGCGGAACCGCTCCGCCCCTCTTCGGAATGACCGCCTCTAGCCACAAGCGGAACAGGCTCTACTGCTCGGTCTGGACCACCAAAAACACCTCGGTCACGCATCACGGGGAAACGCCTCAATGACAGGCGCTTTCAGAACAACCCTTGGGGGCGTAAACTGACCTTGCTCCCGGATTCCGGACCGGTCGGTAAAGTACTGACCGATCTGGAGGGATGTGATGACGAGGCAGACGAGGCGGCGGTTTTCGCCGGAGTACAAGGAGCAGGCGGTTGCGCGCCTTTTGGCGCCGGGGGCGACGCAGGCGAGTGTCGCGGCTGAGCTTGGGGTGACGCCGGCGCAGCTGAAGACGTGGCGTCTCGAGCTGGAGGCCGCGGGCTCGGCCTTGGCGATCGAACGGCAGCAGGCCGAGGCGGGCGAACTGGCGCGGCCGCGCCAGGACAACAAACGTCTGAAGGAGGAGGTGGAGGTTTTGCGCAAGGCCTCGGCTTTTTTCGCGTGCGCCAGGCATGGCGCGTAGCGCCATGACGGCGCTGGTTGGCTCGCTGTGGTGGTGAGTTGGCCGACTTGGAGGTGGAAGTCCTCTACGGGCCCTGGTGACGGGAACCGTTAGCCGAACAGCAAGGGCGTCGCCGCGAGGCGGGGTTTGAAGGAAGCTGTAAGCAAAGTCCTGGCCCGACGAACAGGAACCGCATAGGAGGCGCCGAGACCCTGGGCGAGGGGGCGTGAAGACCCAAAGCCCGATGTCACCCGGAGGGTCTGGGCGTATATGCGGCGGGTATGTGGGACGAAGGTCGCGCGTCTTACCCTGGGAGGCCTGCCGGCCTGCCCCTGGTTTCAGGTGTGCTACCGGCGCCGAGAGGCGTCGGGATGGGACGGCAGGAGTCAGCAGAGGCCATAGTAGCTTGCCAAGACCGGGCGGCGAAGGGCCGAACATGGAGTGCCGGACGGCAAGCGGACGGTTCGATGGTGCGAGATTACGCCGAAGGCCGGGCTGGGATGCCCGGCGCCTGTCCCGAGGGTAGCGGCCGGAAGCCGCGAGAGAAGGGGCTGGGTGCGTCGAGCGCTGCGGCACCGTCTGTTTCTGCCCGCCCGGAGGCGACGGCCCGGTTGCTGGAGGCGATCCTCGACCGGGAGAACATGAGGGCGGCCTACCACCGCGTGGTGGCCAACAGGGGCGCCGCGGGCGTTGACGCGATGACCGTCGACGGCCTCAAGGCATTCTTGGTGAAACACTGGCCGCGCATCAAGGAAGACCTGCTGGCCGGCCGGTACCGGCCGCAGCCGGTGCGTCGGGTGGATATTCCGAAGCCCGGCGGCGGCACGCGGACCTTGGGTATCCCCACGGTCGTGGACCGGCTGATCCAGCAGGCGCTGCATCAGGGACTCTCACCGCTCTTCGACCCGGGTTTCTCGGACGCCTCCTACGGCTTCCGGCCGGGGCGAAGCGCCCACCAAGCGGTGTTGGCCGCGCGCGCCCATGTGGCGGCGGACCGGCGCTGGATGGTGGACATCGACCTGGAGAGGTTCTTCGACCGGGTGAACCACGACGTGCTGATGGCACGGGTGGCGCGCAAGGTCGAAGACAAGCGGGTGTTGCGGCTGATCCGCCGCTATCTGCGGGCCGGGTTGATGGCGGACGGGGTGGCGACGGCGCGGACCGAGGGGACGCCGCAGGGCGGTCCCTTGTCGCCGCTGTTGTCGAACATCCTGCTCGACGACCTCGACAAGGAACTGGAGCGACGCGGCCATGCCTTCGTCCGCTACGCCGACGACTGCAACATCCATGTGCGGTCCCGGCGGTCGGGCGAACGGGTGATGGCGTCGATCACCCGGTTCCTGGCCGAGCGACTGCGGCTCGCGGTCAACGTCGCCAAGAGCGCCGTGGACCGCCCCTGGAAGCGCAGCTTCCTGGGCTTCACCATGACCGCCCACCGGGCGCCGCGCCTGCGTGTGGCACCTGCGAGCGTGGCGCGGTTCAAGGGCAAGCTTCGGGCGTTGTGGCGCCAGGGCCGGGGCCGCAGCCTCGGGCGCACGATCGAAGACCTCGCCCCGATCCTCGCCGGCTGGATCGCCTACTTCCGGTTGGCCGAGGCCAGGGGCATCTTCGAGGCGCTGGACGGCTGGATCAGGCGGCGCCTGCGCTGTCTGATCTGGCGCCAGTGCAAGCGGCCGAGGACACGAGCGATGCGCCTGATGCAGCGGGGGCTCGCGGAGGAACGGGCATGGGTCTCCGCCTACAACGGACACGGCCCCTGGTGGAACGCCGGGGCCAGCCACATGAACGACGCCTTCCGGGCCGGCTTCTTTCGCAATCTCGGGCTGGTCAGCCTGCTCGACCGGCACCGCCGCCTCAACTACGCTTCATGAACCGCCGTGTACGGAACCGTACGCACGGTGGTGTGGGAGGAGGGCCGCCGCAAGGCGCCCTCCTACCCGATACAGTGGGCGGCGAAGACATGAGCGCGAAGCTCGCCTTCATCGCCGCCCACATGGCCGAGCATGCCGTACGCCTGATGTGCCGGGTTCTCGGCGTGTCGCGCAGCTGGTTTTATGCCTGGCAGCGGGCAGCCCCCACAAGAGCCGAGCGCGCCGCCCGGCGTGAGGTTCTTGTCGCTGAGGTTCGGGAGATCTTCGAGGCCAGCCGGCACCGGTACGGCGCCCCCCGGGTTCACGCCGATCTTCACGGCAGGGGACGACGGATATCCAAGCGAACGGTCGCCAAGCTGATGAAGCAAAACGGCATTCGGCCGCCTCGCGGGAAGCGCCGCGTGCCCATCACCACCGACAGTCGGCACGCGCACGCCGTGGCGCCAAACCTGCTCGACCGTAACTTCGAGATCGCCGTCCCCGACACGGTGTGGCTGGCTGACATCAGCTACATCCCCACCTCCGAGGGTTGGCTCTACCTCGCCGCGGTTAAGGACCTCGCCACGATGGAGATCGTCGGGTGGTCGATGTCGGACCGTCTCAAGAGCACCGTGTGCGAAGATGCGCTGAAGATGGCCATCCGCAACCGGCGGCCGCCGAGGGGTCTGATCCACCACTCCGACCGCGGGGTTCAGTATGCCTGTGGCGACTACCGCAAGCTGCTCAAGGCAAATGGCATCCCAGCTTCGATGAGCAGAAAGGGGAACTGCCTGGACAACGCCCCGATGGAGAGCTTCTTCGGCGCTCTCAAGACCGAACTCGTGCATCGCACGCGGTTTCGGACCCGGCGCGAGGCGAAGGCCGTGCTCTTCGAGTACATCGAGGTCTTCTACAACCGGCAACGCCGCCATTCGAGCGTGGAATACCGAACACCCGCGCAGGCAAGGGTCGACATGACCACGGCTAACGCCGCATAACTGAACAACCGGCCGGTCCGGAATCCGGGAGCAACGTCAAACATCCACCATGAAAGACCGAGCAGAAACTGCCGCTGCGGACACTGAGGCTCGGCGAACGGAGAGGCAGTCCTCCGTCAAGTTCCGCGATGCATTCGCACTGGCAGGTCTGGCAATCTTGATATGCGTGGGAGGAGTGCTTGCCCTCAGCTATGACGAGGTCTGGACTGCGGGATCCGACATGGCTGGCTGGATTGATGGTATCGGCATCTGGGGACCTGTCGCGATCATAGCCCTCATGGTCCTGCACTGTTTCATTCCCTTTCCGGCAGAGTTTGTCGCGCTTTGCGCAGGGGCCGTCTTCGGCACGCTGTTCGGCTCGGCACTAATCTGGACGGGTGCAATGATTGGGGCATCGCTTTCCTTCTGGCTCGCGCGGCTGCTTGGTCGCGCGGCTATCGAACGGCTTTTGCCGGCGCGGCACCGGCGCGCCCTCGATGACTGGGCAGACGACCAGGGCGCTATAACGATGCTGATTAGCCGATTTATTCCGGTCATCGCTTTCAACCTAATCAACTACGCGGCTGGGCTGACGCGGATCAGTTGGTGGACCTTCATCTGGACCACGAGTATCGGGATTCTCCCGCTCACGGTGCTCATGGCCCATTTGGGTTCCCAGATGACGGAACTTAGCTGGCCCTATTTGCTCGCTAGCTCAGCGGGAGGAATCGTCGCGATCTGGGCCTTTCACCGGCTCGGGCGAAAGCGCGGCTGGTTCCCAATTCGCTCACGCAGTCCCTTCCCTCTGATCAACAAAAAACTTTGAGGGATGGCTGAGCCTACTTCCGGATCGGGTCAACAGTGACGATCCGCGTCGTCCCCTTGGCTGGTCCGTAGCTGAGGGTCGAGCTGACCAAATCGAGGAGCGCGCTTGTATCGCCGCGAACCGGCTGGAGCCCGCGACCGCCCCGCTCGTCGATCAGTGGACGGTCGGCAGGATCGCCAGCGATCGCCACAGGCCGCGGAACAGGCCGTCCTCGAGATGGGCGAACGCGGGCACGGTCGCTTCGATATCCTCACCCAGCTCGGCGAGGCGGTCGGCCATCTGCGGCAGGTGCAGCTCTTCCTCGGCGAGCAGGCTCTTGAGCGAGATGTTGAGGCCGCTGTTGAGAAGCACGTCGTTGTACAGGCGGTAGGCCCAGATCGCCCGCAGCTCGACGATCATGGAGACGTAGAGGTAGGGCACCTCGACCGGAACTTCGTCGGCAAGCATACGGTTGACCCCGGCGTCGAGCCGGCCGAAGTACATCCGCGCCGAGGCCGGCATCACCGCGTCGTCATCGGAATAGTCAAGCGGCCGTCCGGCCACGCGTTCAGCGGTGCGCTTGAAGAAAAAGGCATGGCGCGCCTCTTCCGCGAGGTGCTTGAGGGTCTCGCAGTCCAGCGGGCCGCGGCTCTGGCTGGTGAGGATCTTGCGACTGCCGATGTGTTCGAGCAGCGACAGCGTGTTCAGGAAACGCGCATGCTCTTCGGGCCGGCTGCACAGCGCCGCCATATGGTGGCGCACGGGTTCGACCAGATCGGCGCTGGTCTCCTCAATCCGCGATAAGGTCCAGGGACCGTTCAATGACATCGTAGATCCGTTCAAGGTCGGTGGCGGTGATGCAATACGGCGGCAATACGTACACGACGTTGCCCAGGGGGCGCAACAGCACCCCGTTCTCCAGGTAGAAGTCGTAGAGCCGGGGGGCGAGCGGAGAGAGATAGCCGCCTTCGGGCACGCGGATCTCCATGCGCCGCAATCGTCCCGGTCTGGCGGACATCGGCCAGTGCGGGGTGAGCGTGCAGGGCGGACAGGCGCCGCTCGTGGAAGGCGGCGATGGCCGCGATCCGCTCCATCACCGGTTCGGTCTCGCCAGATCTCGAGGCTGGCCAGTGCGGCGGCGCAGGCAATCGGGTTGCCGGTAAACGAGCTGCTGTGAAAGAACATCTTTGCCCGGTCGGCGGCGTAGAAGCCGCGGTAGATCTCGCGGCTGGCCAGCGTCGCGCCCATGGGCAGCGACACCCCCGGTCAGGCCCTTCGACAGGCACAGCAGGTCGGGAACGACACCGGCCTGGGCGCAGGCGAACAGGGTGCCGGTGCGGCCGAACCCGGTCATCACCTCGTCGGCGATCAGCAGGACGCCGTGGCGCCGGCAGAGATCGGCCATCGCCGTCAGCACCCATGGCGGATACATCCGCATGCCGCCGGCGCCCAGCACCAGCGGCTCGAAGATGAACGCCGCGATCTCGTTGCCGTGGTTGCGCAGCAGCGCATCGAGCGCGTCGAGCGTCCGCTGTTCGACGCCGGGCGAGGGGAACGGCAGATGGTCGACCTGAACAGCATCGGCCCGTAGGCCGCGGAGAAGACGCTGCGATGGCCGACCGACATGGCGCCGAAGGTGTCGCCATGGTAGGCGTCCTCGAGTGCGACGATCCGCGAACGGGCCGCGCCGCGATTGTGCCAGTAGCCGACCGCCATCTTGACCGCGACCTCTACGGCGGTGGAGCCGCTGTCGGAAAAGAAGACGAACTCCAGGGCGTCCGGCGTGATGTCGATAAGCTCCCGCGCCAGCCGCTCGGCCGGTTCGTGGGTGAAGCCGGCGAAAATGATCTGATCGAGCCGCGCTGCCTGGGCGGCAATGGCCGCGGCGATGCGCGGGTGACCGTGGCCGTGCGGATTGACCCACCACGACGAGATTGCGTCGATGATGCGCCGGCCGTCGCCGGTGTAGAGGGATGCGCCCTCGGCGCGGTCGATCGGGATCGCCGGTCCGGAAAGCGCGTGCTGGGTGAACGGGTGCCAGATCGGCGACGGCGGCCGGTGCGGGCCTTCCGGCATACTCGCTTTCAGGCCCTCAGGCATGGCCCGCTCCGGGGACGAAGTCGGCGCGGATAAAATGTTCGGCGAAGGCCCGATCCAGCGCTTCGGCGGTGATCTCGTCCAGCCATGGCAGCCGGCCGAGCCTGCGCGCGCCGGAGAATGCGACGATGGTGCGCTCGCTGTCCTCCATCGGCTCGCCGATGAAGGCGATGCCCTGCAGCGGGACGCCGCGCGCCCTGAGCGCCTCGACCGACAGCAGGGTGTGGTTGATGGTGCCCAGCGCCGTGCGCGCGCACAGCACGACCGGCGCGCCCCAGCGGCGGAAGACGTCGATGAACAGGGTCTTCGGGTGAGCGGGACGAGCAGGCCGCCGGCGCCCTCGACGACAAGCGGCCGGCCGTCGCGTGCGCGGGGCGGGCAGGGCAAGAGCGTCCGTGTCGATCTCGACGCCGTCCAGCTCCGCCGCGCGGTGCGGCGACAGCGGCTGCGACAGGACGTAGCGTTCGGGAAGGATCCGCTCTGCGCCTACGGCCGCGAGCCGGGCGACGGTCTTCGCGTCGGTGCCGTCCGCGGTTCCCGATTGCACCGGCTTCCAGTAGGCGGCATCGAGCGCCCGCGTCAGCATCGCCGCGAACACGGTCTTGCCGAGGCCGGTGTCGGTGCCGCTGACGACGATGACCGGCATGACGATCATGGTCGGCGTGCGTCATGCGGCCGGCGCCGTGGCCATGGCGGCGATGGTCTCGCCCAGGCAGTCGGCCAAGCCTGGCGATGTCGTCTTCGTGGTGCAGGGCGTTGATGGCGAGGCGCAAACGCGAGCTGCCTGCGGGCACGGTCGGCGGGCGGATTGCGCGGACGTCGAAGCCGGCGGCCTGCAGCGCGGCGGCCGCGGCCAGCGCGCGATCGGCGCCGCCGAGGATGACGGGCAGGATCTGGCTTCCGGGAATCGCTCGCCCCTGTACCCACGGGGGCCCCCAGAGCGGTGCCAAGGCGGGCGCGGGCGAAGGCGGTGCGCTCGAAAAGCCTGCTCCGCCGCCACGGCTCCTCGTCGATCAGCGCCAGCGCGCGCCTGACCACCGCGGCGACAAGCGGCGGCGGCGCGGTGCTGTAGATGAACGGGCCGCGCGGTATTGATCAGATAGTCGATGACCACCGCCGGGCCGCAGACCAGCGCCCCTGCGGCGCCCAGGGCCTTGCCGCAGGTGTGCAGGGTGATCAGCGCGTCGCCTTCGAGCCCCTCGCACAGCCCCCGTCCGGTCGCGCCGAAGACGCCCGTCGCGTGCGCCTCGTCGACGATCAGCATCGCGTCGAATGCACGGGCGAGCGCCATCAGTCCGCCGATCGGGGCCAGGTCGCCGTCCATGCTGTAGACGCTCTCGACCGTGATCCAGATCTGCCGGGCGCCGCGGCGACGGGCCCGTCCGACGGCGTCGGCGAACGAGTCGAGGTCGTTGTGACGGGCCTTGTAACGCCGCGCCGGCGAGGCCTGGATCCCGTCCCTGGCGCTGGCGTGGACCCGCTCGTCGAAGACGATGGCGTCGTGGCGCGTCGGCAGCGCGGTAAACAGCGTGTAGTTGGCGATGAAGCCGGTGCTCATGTAGAGCGCTTTCTCCGCGGCGAAGAAGGTCGCGGCGAACTCTTCGAGCGCGGCATGCTCGGGATGATGGCCGCGGAGCAGCCGCGAGCCGCCGGCGCCGAAGGCGTCGCCCGCGTCAAGCGCTTCGTGCGCGGCCATGGCGAGGGCCGGGTGGCGGCTCAGGCCGAGGTAGTCGTTGGAGGTGAAGTCGAGCCCGCGCGGCAGGCTAAGCGACCGCTGCCGGAACTCCGTCCTGAGCCGGTCGAGATCCCGCGTCAGCCGCTGCAGTGCCGTGGTGATGGGGTGCCTCCTTGTCCGGAACCCGGGCGCGCAGGCCCAGCCTGGCGAGCAGGCTCTGGTCGAAATCCTTTTCCGGATTTGGCGTCGTCAGCAGCTTCTCGCCGGTGAAAATCGAGTTGGCGCCGGCAAGGAACGCGAGCGCCTGCGCCTCGGCGCTGATCGTCAGCCGCCCGGCGCTGAGCCGGACCATCGCGTTCGGCAAAAGGATGCGGGCGACGGCGATGGCGCGGATCCATTCGAAGATGTCGAGCTCGCCCTGGGTCTCCAGCGGTGTGCCCTCGACCGGTACCAGCGCGTTGATCGGCACGCTTTCAGGCTGCGGATCGAGGCTTGCCAGCGTCTGCAGCAACTTGATCCGGTCGGCCTGCGCCTCACCCAGTCCGACGATGCCGCCGCAGCAGACCTTGATGCCGGCGGCGGCGACGTGGCCGATCGTGTCCAGCCGATCCTGGTAGGTCCGGGTGGTGATGATCGAGCCGTAGAAGTCGGCCGAGGTGTCGAGGTTGTGGTTGTAGGCGGTCAGCCCGGCCTCGCCGAGACGCCGCGCCTGATCGCCGGTCAGCATGCCCAGCGTGCAGCAGGCCTCCAGGCCGAGCTCGCGAACGCCGCGGATCATGTCGAGCACGCGCTCGAAGGCGCGGCCGTCGTTGACCTCGCGCCAGGCCGCGCCCATGCAGAAGCGGGTCGACCCGGCCTCGCGCGCCGCCCGGGCCGCGTCGAGCACCTCGTCGACCTTCATCATCTTTTCCGGTTCGACCGGCGTGTCGTAGCGGGACGATTGCGGGCAGTAGGCGCAGTCCTCCGGGCAGCCGCCGGTCTTGATCGAGGCCAGCGTGCACATCTGGATTTCGCGAGGGTCATGATGGCGGCGATGCACCTCCGCGGCCTCGAAACACCAGATCGAGGAGCGGCATCTCATAAAGAGCGGCCACCTCGGCCTCGGTCCAACGCTGCGTTTCGGGCATGTCCATCTGTGTCCCTCTCCGGCTTGCCTCGCCGCGGCCGGCGGGCCGGTCGGCGATTGCGGATGTCGTTACGAGCGACGCCCGAACGCCCTCCCGAAGCCGAAGGGGATACGGCGAAGCCCTCTCACTCTACCCCTCATGGGGGTGTGCGGGCGCCGTCGTCGCGAGGCCCCGCGGAGGCCGCAGTAGGTCATCGGCATTCGCCGGCTGTCAAGCGCTTTTGCCGCGCGGCGCTGTCGCCGGGAGAGCCGGCGCAAGCGGTTTCTTAATGCCTCTCTGCGCATCGTATGACGCCGTCCACTATCATGGAGCGTGTGCCTATGGCCGTCGCCGACCACGCGGCTGCCGGCGCGCTGCCGCGGTCCGAAGGCGTGCTGCTGGCGCTGTTCAGCGGAACCCTGTTCACCGCAGCGGCGCTGGTCTTCTCGGTCCAGCCGATGGTCGCAAAGATGCTGTTGCCGGCCTTCGGCGGATCGCCGGCCGTGTGGAACACGGCGCTGGTCTTCTTCCAGGCAGCCCTGCTCGCCGGCTACGCCTATGCCCATCTTCTCGCCCGCCTGCGCAATCCGCGCCATCAGGTGGAGATCCACCTTGCGGTGCTCGCGGTCGCGGCCGTTTGCCTGCCCATCGCCGCGGTTTCCGGATCCACGGACGCCGCCGCCGTCGCCACGGCCCCGGCGCTGCGCCTGCTCGGTGTGCTTGCGCTCACCGTCGGTCCGCCGTTTGTCGCGCTGTCTGCAACAGCGCCGCTGGTTCAGCACTGGTTCGCCCGGTCCGGCCACGTCCACGCCGGCGACCCGTACTTTCTTTACGCGGCCAGCAATCTCGGCAGCGTGCTGGCGCTCCTCGGCTATCCGCTTCTCATCGAGCCGCGGCTGGGCGTGACGGCGCAGAGCGAGGCCTGGGCCATGCTTTACGTCGGCGCCGGGGCGCTGATCATGACCTGCGGCATTCTCGCTGCGCGGCGCTACCACCGCGGAGGACTTGGCGCTGCCGCCCAATCGGCACGTTCGCGCACGCCGGTCAATGCGTCGGCCGCGGCTCCGTTGCGGCGCCGGCGCGCCACGTGGATCGCCTGCAGCGCCATCCCGTCGGCGCTCCTGCTCGGCGTTACCAACCATATCACCACCGATCTCGCCGCGGCTCCGCTGCTGTGGGTGGGGCCTCTGGTGCTTTATCTGCTGACGTTCGTCATCGCCTTCGCCCGGCGCCCCATCGTGGCGCATCGGATCGTGGTCAGGACGTTTCCCTTCGCCGTGACGATCCTCGCCGCGATCTTCGTCTGTGTCGAGCCGGCGGGGCTGCTGCTGCCGGTGCACCTCATCGTCTTTTTCCTGGCTGCCCTTCTCTGTCATGGCGAACTCGCCCGCCGCCGACCGGACCCGGCGCAGCTCACCGTCTTCTACTTCCATCTCTCCCTGGGCGGCGTTCTCGGCGGCATGGCCGCGGCCCTGGTCGCGCCGGTCGTGTTCAACGCCGTGTACGAGTATCCGCTTGCCCTGGCCGCCGCCTGCCTGATCCTGCCGGGTCAGCCGCGGGCGCCCTCGCGCGGCGATGTTGGCCTCGCCGCCGGCCTCGCCATCGCGATCCTCGGCGGACGGGCACTCGCCGACGCCGCCGGCCTGCACCACGGCGGCGCCGTCAGCGCAATCCTCATTGTGGTGGGCGCGATCGTCGCCTTCGGCCGCAAGGACCGGCCGACGGCGTTCGCCCTCGCCATCGGCGCGGTGCTGCTCACCGCCGCCGGCGGCGTTTCCAAATCGGACACGATCCTCCGCGCGCGCAGCTTCTTCGGCGCCTACCGCATCGCGGAAACGGCCGATGCCGGAGGCGTTCGCCTGCTGATGCACGGAACCACGCTTCACGGCGCCCAGTCCATCGACCCGGCGCGGCGGCGCGAGCCCCTGAGCTACTACACGGCCGACGGACCCGTCGCGGAAATAATCGCCCGGATCCAGGACCGCGAGGCCGCGCCGCGGATCGGGGTCGTCGGTCTGGGCGCGGGCAGCCTCGTCTGTTACCGCCGGCCGGCCGATGACTGGACGTTCTACGAGATCGATCCGCTGGTCGTCCGCCTCGCCAGCGATGCGCGCTACTTCTCGTTCCTCGAAGCCTGCGCCGGACCCACCTCCATCGTTGTCGGCGATGCCCGGCTGACATTGACACGCGAGCCCAGGAGCTTGTTCTCTCTGCTCGTGATCGACGCCTTCACCTCCGACTCGATCCCCGTTCACCTGCTCACCGCCGAGGCGCTGGCGCTTTATGTCGATAAGCTCGCCGGCGACGGCGTCCTTCTGCTGCACATCTCCAACCGCCACTTCGATCTCGAGCCCGTTCTCGCCCGGGCGATCGAAGCGCTTGGCCTCGTCGGTCGCAGCGGCAAGAAAAGCGAAGCGAGCGCCGACGGCATTTCCAGCGCGGCTTCGCACTGGATCGCCGTGGCGCGGAGCGACGAGATTATCGACCGGCTGGCTCTGAGCGAACGCTGGCGGGCGTTGCCCGCAGCCGACGGCCAAGCCGTCTGGACCGATGCCTACTCGAACATCTTCTCCGCCCTGCGCTGGTAAGCGGCTACGAAGGGACCAGGCCGCACGGTGGTCCCTGTCGTATCCGGCCGCTTACCCTCCGCCGGCTATTGAAGCGCAACGGCGTCACAGACGCCGCGAGACGGGCTCACTCCGGCGCGGTTGTCACCTCGGGACGGAACTTGGCTTACTAGAGGAAGCGGGGCATTATGCGGATGCAATGGTTGCTCTTGGGGTTGCCAGTGCAGACGATGAAGACCTCATACGTCAGGTTCAGGCGGATCTGTCGCAGCGAGGCGTCGCGATTCCGGATGCCCTTGTTCGTCTAGAGCTTGAGCGTCAATCACCGTTCTATATGAGCGAGCTTACGATGTCCCCGTTAGCCCAGCAGACGGTCGATTAGCCATACGAGGACTTGGCGAGGGAGATGTGCCTTCAAACCCTCGCCTCCGCTACAGTGGCAGCGATCCGATGCATTGCGGCGATCGCCGCCGCGATCAGATCGGCGTCACCCTCCGTCGAGTAGACGACGTAGGCGGGGTTGCTGAATTCCGGCGCCTCTCGAATGAGATGAAATAAACCGTCCTGCAAGTAGGGACGGACAAGGCGAATTGGAAAGTAGCCGGAGCCACCGTTCTCTCGAATGTGTTGCAGCCCCAGCCAGCCGATATTGACGGTCATGCCGGAGCTGACGAAATCGGGAAAGCTGGCGCTGTGCTTAGCGAAGAACTCCGGTCCCCAGTCGATATATACGTAGCCGCGCCCGGGTTTGGGCTCGGCAGCCTGCGAGCTTGAGACGAAAACAAGTCTGTCTTCGATCAGAAGCTCGACGTGCAGTCCCGGCCGGTTCTGGGGCGTATACATGACGCCGATGTCTATGCGACCCTCGATGAGTTGCTGCATGAGATCCTCTTCAAAGCTGATCTCCGCACGAATTGAGACATCGGGAGCCATCTCCCGCATCAGCGGGAGCCACCGCAACAACAAGTTCTCCCACAGACCAATCCGCCCGCCGACCGCAAGGACGGCGCGATAGTTCGATGGCGTGCCGACGTCTTGTCTCGCCTGCTCGACCGTGCGGACAAGCGACGACGCATGCTTTCGAAATCGCTTTCCGGCGGGTGTGAGTACGGTTCCCGCCTTGTTCCGCACGAAGAGCCTGCAGTCAAGCTGCTGCTCAAGCGTCTGAATGCGTGCACTGACGGTCGACTGGGTAACGTGCAGCCGGTCCGCTGCCGAGATAAAGTGGCCTGTCGCCACTACGGTCAGAAACGTCCGGGCGAGTTCCGCGTCCAGAAGCCGCTCCCACTCCCTATACAAAAATAGGATCGGTCTTTTCGATACCAGAAGCCATAGTTAGTTGTTTGAAAGTACCGAAGTCTGCGTCCAGATCAAGGTTCAGCGAAGTGCACTCCGGCCATGCCGCGGACAAGAGGTGGAGCCATGAGCGAGAGCCCGTATCCGAAACCGACAAGAGAGACAGCCGCAGAGCGCGCCAGGCTGGCGCCCGAGGCCGAAGCGGCTTTCCAGCAGTTCAGCAAGGCCGTCTTTCGTGAAGGCGCACTGTCCGCGAAGACCAAGCAGTTGATTGCGGTGGCTGTCGCCCACGTGACTCAGTGCCCCTATTGCATCCGCGGTCACACAAAGGCTGCACGAAAGCAGGGAGCCAGCCCGGAGGAGATCATGGAGGCTATCTGGGTTGCGGCGGAAATGCGCGCCGGCGGCGCTTTCGCGCATGCGGCGCTCGCCCTGGATGCGATGGCGCCTGCGACCCGACAGGGCGGCGACTGAGGACTCGGCAGCGCTAACCGCGTGGCCGCGACGCATGACGATTGCTTTGAAGAACGCGCGGGCGGACGCTGCGGCCGAGGACGGCTACCGGATCCTCGTCGATCGGCTATGGCCTCGCGGCTTGTCCAGGGAGAAACTCGCACTCGATGAGTGGAACAGGGACATTGCGCCGAGCACCGAATTGCGCAAATGGTTCGGCCATGATCGCGACAAGTGGGAGGTCTTCAGGCAACGCTACTTCCGCGAACTCGACGATCGTCCCGAAGCCGTCAACGCTCTGATCGAGAAGATCCGGGAGACGCCGGTGACCTTGGTCTACGCAGCCCGCGACGCCTCAGCCAATCACGCGCTTGTCCTTAAGGAATATCTCGAGCGCAGGGGCGTGGGGTAGGCCGACTGGAGCGGGCGAAGGGAATCGAACCCTCGTCTAAAGCTTGGGAAGCTTTCGTTCTGCCATTGAACCACGCCCGCAGGGTAGCGACCTTACCTCGAACATTTTATATGCCGGTCGAAAACCGGTGACAAGCAAGTCGCCCGACCGTTCCTGAGGTTGTTTAGCCGTTCGCATCTGTATTCGCCACCGCGCACGTCGCCGCTCGCGTGAATGTGAGCGGCCCCGCGGCCGTTCGCATTTGGATCCGGGCCGCGGCGACGCCACGTCGGACGCAGAGGCGCAAGCACTGCGAAGCCATGTCATACTCAAGAGGGGTTTATGCCCGATACCGACGTCGTCCCCCGTCCGGCGCTGGATCCGGCGAAGTTCCGCGATCCAGATTTTACGGCGAAGGGTGAGCGCCGAGCGTCGGTCGATCTGCGCCGGCTGAAGACCCTGTGGTTCAACACCGGCAGTCTCTGCAACATCGCCTGCGACAACTGCTACATCGAGTCGAGCCCCCACAATGACCGGTTGGCCTATCTGACGGCGGGAGACGTGCGCGGCTACCTCGACGAGATCGACCGCGGGCGCCTGTCCGTCGAGGAGATCGGCTTCACCGGCGGCGAGCCGTTCATGAACCGCGACATGCCGCGGATGCTCGAAGAAACCCTCGCGCGGGGTTATCGCGTGCTCGTTCTGACCAACGCCATGAAGCCGATGCAGCGCCACTTCAAGCGGTTGCTCGGCCTCGGCGCGCACGGGCCAGCGCTGACCATGCGGGTGTCGCTGGACCACTACGATCCAGAGGCGCACGAACGGGTGCGCGGCGTCGGCACCTGGGCGCCGGCGCTCATCGGGCTCCGCTGGCTCTCGGACCACGGATTTACCGTCGCCGTTGCGGGCCGGACGTTCTGGCCGGAACGCGAAGACGAGCTCCGCGATGGCTTCGCCCGGCTGTTCGCCGCGGAGGGGCTCAGCGTCGACGCTTGGGATCCGGCGCAGCTCGTGCTTTTCCCAGAAATGAACCTGCAGGTCAACGTCCCGGAGATCACGGTCGCGTGCTGGGGAATCCTCGACGTCGATCCGGGCACCCTGATGTGCGCGACCTCCCGGATGATCGTCAAGCGCAAGGGTGAGCGTGCGCCCGTTGTCGTCCCGTGCACGCTGCTGCCCTACGATCCGTCGTTCGAGCTGGGGCATACTCTCGGCGAGGCGACAAGGCCGGTGAAACTCAATCACCCCTTCTGCGCCCAGTTCTGCGTCCTCGGCGGCGCGTCCTGCTCGGCTTCGTGAGCGGCAGGGCGAATGGGCGTCGGATTGGTCCCGGCGCGCTCATTCAGTAGGCGAGGCGCGGCGGCACGCACAGGCTGGACAAACCGCCGGCGGACCGTAATGTAAGGGACTCGCCCGAGACCCGCGCAGGCGAGCGGGTGCCTTATTGCATGGGGAGAAGCCTTGAACGCGCCCGACGACATCCCGGGGGGATCGTACTCCGAGACGACTCGCGGTATCACCATCACGGTGCAGCCGTATTATCTCGAGGACCAGAGCGTTCCCGAAGCGCGACACTTTGTCTGGGCCTACCACGTCAAGATCGAGAACCGCGGTCTTGAGACGGTGCAACTCGTCACCCGGCACTGGCTGATCACGGATTCGGCGGGGAAGGTTCAGGAGGTGCGCGGCGAGGGTGTCGTCGGCAAGCAGCCGACGCTGCGGCCCGGTGAGACGTTCGAGTACGCCAGCGGAACGCCGCTCGCGACGCCCTCGGGGATCATGGTCGGCACCTACCAGATGCTGGCCGAAGACGGCGAGCAGTTCGACGCCCAGATCCCGCCGTTCTCCCTCGACAGCCCGCACTCGACGCAGGCGGTCCACTAGGCCATATCCAGTGGCGGGTGAGAATCATTCCTTTCCAGGTCAAGGAGAGCATGTTGTCGGCATCAGCGGGTGCGGCTGGACGCGGTGGAGCCGTGTTGAAGTCGGAAGCGAATGTTACGGCGGTGCGGACGGGCGAGGCTGCGCCGGCGAACATAAGCACAGCGGTCGACCGGCCCGGCCGCGAGGAGGCGGAAGCCGCAGTCCGTACCCTGATCCGCTGGGCCGGCGACGACCCGGACCGGGAAGGCCTGCGCGATACGCCGCGCCGTGTCGCCGCCTCATACCTGGAATTCTTCTCCGGCTACGAAGCCGATCCGGTGGAGATCCTGCGCCGCACCTTCGCGGAGACGGACGGCTACGACGAGATCGTGCTGCTGCGCGACATTCGCTTCGAGTCCCACTGCGAACATCACATGGCGCCGATCATCGGCAGGGCCCACGTCGCCTACCTGCCGCACCGCCGCGTGGTCGGCATCTCCAAGCTCGCCCGGCTTGTCGAGGTGTATGCCCGCCGGCTGCAGATCCAGGAGAAGATGACGGCGCAGATCGCCAACGACATCAATGACATTCTCGAGCCCGAGGGGAGCCGCCGTGATCATCGAGGCGGCGCACCAGTGCATGACCACGCGCGGCGTGCACAAGCCCGGCGTGGTGATGACAACCAGCCGCATGCTCGGGGCCTTCCGCGACGACGCCGCGACCCGGCGCGAACTGCTCGCCATGGTCGGCAAGCCGGCGGGCGGCGACTGGCTGCTCGCCTAACGGCGCGCCGACGCCGGCGGGCGCGCGGGTTGAGATTCCGGCAGAGGCCGCCGGCGGTGATCGAATTTCGTCCTATCCTGCTCGTCGTCGGTCTTCTCCTCGTCACCCTGGCGGTGGCGATGTGCCTTCCGGCGGGCGTCGACGCGGCGCATGCCAATCCCGACTGGCAGGTATTCGCCACCGCTGCGGCTATAACCATGTTCACCGGCCTTGCCCTTGTGCTCAGTTGCCGGACCGAGCGTTTCCGCCTGAACCTGCGCCAGGCGTTCGTAATGACCACCCTGAGCTGGCTGACGATCACGCTGTTCGCGGCTCTGCCCTTCATCTTCAGCAACCTTAATCTCAGCATTACCGACTCGATCTTCGAGGCGATGTCCGGAATTACCACCACCGGCTCGACCGTGATCGTCGGCCTCGATACTGCGCCGCCGGGCATCCACCTGTGGCGCGGCCTTCTCCAGTGGCTGGGCGGGCTCGGCATCATCGTCATGGCGATCTCGCTGATGCCGATGCTCGGAGTCGGCGGCATGCAGATGTTCCGCGCCGAGGCTTTCGAGACCGGGGAGAAGACGCTGCCGCGTGCGGCACAGATCTCCGCCGCGCTCAGCCTCATCTACGCGGCGCTGACGGTCATCTGGACGCTTCTGCTTTACGCCGCCGGGATGACTTGGCTTGAGGCGGTCGTTCACGCTATGACAACCATCGCTACCGGCGGTTTTTCAACCCGAGACGCCTCGATCGGCGGCTTCGCCAACCCGGCCATCGATCTCATCATATTTGTCGGCATGCTCACCGGCAGCCTACCGTTCATGCTGTATCTGCGTACCCTGCAGGGCGAGCGGACGGTCCTGCTGCGCGATTCTCAGGTGCGCTGGTTCTTTGCGATCGTTGCCGTCGCCGCCGCCGTCGCCACCGTCTTTATCTGGTTCGGGATCGGCCTTACCCTGCCCGAGTCCTTGCGCTATGGCGCCTTCAATGTGGTCTCGGTCATGACCGGCACCGGCTACGTCACCTCCGACTTCTGGCAGTGGGGCGCTTTCGCCGGGCCGATGTTTTTCTTTATCATGTTCATCGGCGGATGCACCGGCTCAACCACATGCGGGATCAAGATTTTCCGCTTCCAGGTGCTGTACGCCGCGGCGCAACAATCAGTTCCGCCATCTCTACCAGCCGCACGGGGTGTTCGTTCCGTACTATAACCACCGCCCCATCCCGGAAGCCGTCATCGCTTCGGTGCTCAGTTTCTTTTTTGTCTTCGGCGTCTGCTTTGCCGTTCTCGCCGTCGCGCTCGGGATGCTCGGGTTGGACGCGATCAGCGCCATCTCCGGCGCGGCGACCGCAATCTGCAACGTCGGCCCGGCGCTGGGGCCGATTGCCGGCCCCGCCGGCACCTTCCAGCAGTTTCCCGATCCGGCTAAGTGGCTGCTGTCGGCGGGAATGCTGCTGGGCCGGCTGGAGCTGTTCACCGTTCTCATTCTGTTGAGCCCGTCGTTCTGGCGGGGGTAAGGGGGCTACCCGTGACTTTGTCCGCCACCGAGGATCTGCTTGCCCGGCTCGTCGCCTTCGACACGACGTCGATGTACTCCAACACGGCGCTGATCGACTTCGTTGCGGACCATCTCGCCGCTCATGGCATCGCGGCCTGGCGGGTCGAGAGTGACGACCGGAGCAAGGCGAGCCTGTATCGCGACCATCGGTCCTGACGTCGCCGGCGGAGTCGTGCTGTCCGGCCACACCGACGTGGTCCCGGTCGCCGATCAGGCCTGGAGCAGCGATCCGTTCACGGTTGTCGCCCGGGACGGTCGCCTCTACGGTCGGGGCACCTGCGACATGAAGGGCTTCATCGCCTGCGTTCTCGCGCTTGTCCCGGAGCTTGTGAGCAAGCCGCTGGCGGTGCCGCTGCATCTGGCGTTCTCCTACGACGAAGAGGTCGGCTGCCTCGCCGCGCCGGCGCTGATCGACGCCTTGCTCCAGACCGTCGCGCTGCCGGCGTTCGCCATCATCGGCGAGCCGACGGAGATGCGTGTCGCCCAGGCTCATCGCGGCATCGCCTCGTTCGCGACCAGCGTCACCGGCCGGGCCGGCCATTCGTCGAAGCCGGGTGCCGGCGTCAACGCCATTGTCGCCGCGGCGCAATGCATCGGCGCGCTTGGCCGGCTCCTTGCCGAGCAGGAAGCGGAGGCGACGGTTACAGGCGAGAAGACGTCCATCAATGTCGGACGGATCGAAGGCGGCACCGCCGTCAACATCATCGCCGGTCGCTGCCGCTTTGCCTGGGAGTGTCGCTCCGACGACGGGACCGCCGCGGATCGGCTGAGCCGCGGTCTCGACGCCTGGACCCGACAGGTCCTGTTGCCGCCATTGCAGGCGGCGGCGTCGGAGGCCTCGGTCGTAACCGAACGGCTGGTGTCGGCGCCGCCCCTGCGCCTGGTGCCGGACTCTCCGGCGGTCGCCATGGCGCTATCGCTCAGCGGCCAGAACAGCGCCGACCGGGTGGCGTTCGCCTCCGAAGCCGGGCAGTTCCAGCAGGCCGGTATCCCGGCGGTGGTCATCGGTCCCGGCAGCGTCGCGCAAGCGCACCAGCCTGACGAATTCGTGAGCGTCGCTCAGCTTGAAACCTGCCTCGCCTTCCTCCGTCGGCTGGCGTCGTGGGCGAGTCGTTCGCCGGCCGACGCAACCACTGCGGTCATTACGCCGAATTAATCGCTATTTAAGGAACTTCCTTTAAATCAATTGCTATGTATGCAGCGCCGGATCGCGCGGATTCAAAATAGAGGTCATGACGTTACTGGCTTCAGCGATCATTCTGCGTTACAACTTCGCAACAACGCTCGCCGCTCAGGGTCATAATGCTGATGCTCCGATTTGTCGAAAAAGTTCTGCTCAATGACGCTGGTGCGAGCACCCTGGAGTACGGGATTATTGCCGCTCTCGTCTCGACGGCGGTCATCACGACCGTCCTCGCCATGGGCGTTTCGCTGGGCGAACTTTATCAGCTCGTCACGGTGGCATTGGCCGAAGCCACTAGGTAGCGTCGCCGACCTCGACTGACAGTGCGCTCCTCGCCTGCGCTCATCCGGCGCCGGCTGTGCATCGTCATTCCCTTCGTCCATGCACGGTGGATATAATCACGTCGCGGATACCTGCCGCGAGGGTCGGTGCATGCACGCGTTTCGCCACCTTGCTGTCGCCTGCGTCTTTTTCGTGATCCTCGGCGTGGTCGCGCCGCGGCCGTCGGGCGCGGCGGTCGTCCCTCCGCCATCGCAGGCGCAAGCGCCCCCGGAAGAGGCCGACTGGACGCATGCGCGGCGCTTCGACATCATCTTGAGCGAGTTCCAGTTCGCGCCGTCAGAGATCGCCTTTCAGCTTGGCGAGCCGTACGTGTTGCGGCTGGAGAACAAGGGGCGGTTTCGTCACAATTTCACCGCTCCCGCGTTCTTTCGCACCGTCGCGTTCAGGCCGGGACGAGCCGCGAGCGAAGCCGAGAAAGCCGGAGGCAGCTTCAGCCTCGGTCCCGGCGAGGTTCGCGAGATCGACTTCGTGCCATTGCAGGCGGGCACCTATGCTCTGGAGTGCACAAAGCCGCTCCACGGCCTGTTTGGCATGAGCGGCGACATCGTCGTCCAGTAGCTTCGGCCTGTTGGAGTCTGCTTGCTGTCGCGTGTCCGACCGGCCGCGGCAGGCCTACGCCGTCGCGGTAGCTGAGCAGGGTGTAGACCGCGTCGAACAGCTTGACGCTGTCGATGAGCCCCGGCGGTTGCGGGTTGACGTGGTCCAGGCTGGCGAGGATGTGGAGCGATGCCGCGCCCTCGGGCAGGGCGCGCGCGAAGGCTTCGCTCTCGGTCTCCGGAATGATCGCGTCGTTGCGGCCGTGAATGAGAACGAAGCGGGTATCGCCGACCTCAAGGTCGCGGCCGGCTAGGTTCAGGGCCCGAAGCTCGACGCGGACGCTGTCCGGCAGCGCTGCCAGTAGCGCCGGCACGCGTTCGGGATCTTCGTTGACAAGGAGGGCGTAAACGGCGCGCCCCTGGGGCCCCAGCCCGCGGACGAGCCCGGAGACATCGGCATCGCGGTCCTCCATCTTCCGTCGGGCAAGGGTTGCGAGCGCCCGGCGATCGGCGGGATCGTCGAGCCGGGGCGCGTTGGAGAGGAGAAAGACCCATTTGCCGTAGGCGTTCGGTTCACGGTGCCGCCAGGGCACGTCCGGTCCTTCGCGGAAATAGCCGGTGGTGAAAAAGGTGATGACCGCCGGCAGATCGTAGTAGCCGCCGACCGTGAGGACGAAATCGACGTGCCCGCGCGCCCGCGGCTCGGCGAGAGAGAGCACGGCCGGACCGGCCGCAAACGATATCGCCGCGATTCCCAGCGGCCGCGCCGGATCACGCTGCGCCATCCAGGAGACGGCGTCTGCAAGCAGCGGCGCATCGGCGGCCGAAACCTGCAGCGCCCGCATCCGCGCCAGATCGGGCACCAGCACCTCGAAGCCGGCGCGGGCGATGGTGTTGGCGAAGTCGATCAGCCTGCGGTCGTCCTTGCCCGCAGGCGCGAGCCCCGGAACCAGGATGATACCCGCGCGGGCGCCTTCGGCCGGACGGTAGAGATCGGCGGCGATGGCGCCGCCTGACACCGGGACCGTCACCAGCCGACGCTGCGGCGGCGCGGTTGCGGCCTTCAGCGCGCTCGGCGCCTCACCGGCGACAATATCTTCGAGGATCTCGCGTCGTCTCGATGGCTCTTCGCGGCGAGCAGCCGGCGAGAGCGATTGCCGCGAGGATCGCGACAAGGAACAAGCGAAGCGCCGGACGGCTCAGAGCACCCATGAATTGAGGTGCTGGCGGATGGCCCGCTCCATCTGCCGATCGAATTCGACCAGCGTCGTTTCGGTCAGCTCTGAAAAGAACCGTTGCCGTTCCCCGCGGGTGCGGTTGCCTTCCAGCGATTTCGTCCGGACGACCCTGGCGGAAGCCATGGCGGTCTGTCCGTCTGCAGCGTCGATCTCTAGCCGCGCCTCCACCGTCATGGTGTAGACGGCGCCGGGGGAGTTGCCGAAGAGGCCGACAAGGCCCTTGGCCCGCGGCAGCTTCTCCTCCTCGACACTTGCGGTTACGACCTCGAAATGGGCGGCGCCGGTCTTTCCCGAGGCTCGCAGCCGGTCCAGAGCCCACTGGCGCAGTTCGACATCGGGCGGATGGTTCAGGCCGTCGCCGACGTTGCGGCCGCGGCTCGCGCCCGCCGTCTCGGCTGGGCTCACCTCGATGCTCCTCACGTCGAGAATGATCGGCGGCGCGTCGGTGAAGCGGATATCCGCCAGCTGAACCGTCGCCTCATTGGGCGCGGCGCATCCGCCGGCCAGCATCGCCAGCACCAGCAACGCCGGGCCGAACGCCGTTCTTGTTGTTCCCCTGACCATGATTTCCCCCAAGAGGCAGATGAGCCGTCTAGTGGTTCCATGCTGACGGATGAGTCTCATCCGTCAGCCAAATCGACCCACAAGAAATTGGTTAGATGGATCGACCAATCAAATGCCTGGGAACCAAGCGTTTGGTCCGATCCACTAGCGGGCCTCCAGCGGTCCGACATCGCCTTCGCCAAACGCGTAGACGGCTTTGCAGAATTCGCAGGTGACCGTGATCCGGCCGTTCTCTTCAACCATGTCGCGGATCTCCGCGGCCGGGAACGAGCGCAGGATCGCCTCGACCTTGGACCTCGAACAGCGGCAGCGATGACGCAGCGCGCGGCGGCGGAAGACCCGTACGCCGTCTTCGTGGAACAGCCGGTAGAGGATCTGGTTGGCGCTGAGGTTCGGCTCCAGGAGCTCGGCGGGGGTCGCGCTGCTCATCAGGATCACGGCCCGACGCCAATCCTCCTCGGCGTCGGGATCGAGCGCGCCATTGCCGGGCAGGCGCTGGAGCATGATCGCAGCGGCGCGGCGGCCGCCGTCGGCGTCATCCTTACCGGACACACACAGACGGATCGCCGTTTCGATCTGCTCGGACTGTCGGAAGTAGGCATGGGCGCAGTCGCCCAAAGTCGCGCCTTCGAGCGGCGTAACCCCCTGGTAGCGGTCGGTATCGGGCCCCTGATCGACGGTGAACGTCATCACCCCCGCGCCCAGCAGGCGCGGCACCGGCGCTTCCGGCGCCGGTCCGGGCGCGTTCAGTCGGGTGAGGTCGTAGCGGGCGTAGCCGCGCATGTCGCCATCGCTGGTGATGTCGACCATGACCAGGCCGACCGGCCCGTCGCCCTGAATCTGCAGGGTGAAAATGCCCTCGTACTTCAACCCGCTGGCAAGCACCGCGGCCATTGCCATGGATTCGCCGAGCAATGTCTCGACCGCGGGTGGATAATCGTGCGGGGCAATCACCGCATCGACGGCCGGACCGAGCCGGACCACGCGACCGCGCAGCCCCGGCGCCTCGATCTGGAACGGCTGAACGAAGTCGCCGAACGCACTGTCGCCGACCTCCTCCGTCCGGGACTGGCTCATAGGCTCAGGCACGAAAATCTCCCCGCTCGTCCTGAGGTGGCGGCAGGGCGTTCGGCTGGCAAGCGCCTTCGCGCGGGCCGCTACCCCAGGCACCAGGCAAGGATGCCCTTCTGCGCGTGCAGGCGGTTTTCCGCCTCGTCCCAGACGACCGACTGGGGCCCGTCGATTACGCCGTCGGTGACCTCCTGGCCGCGGTGCGCCGGCAGGCAGTGCATGAACAGGGCGTCGGCTCTCGCGCCGCGCATCAGGGACTCGCTGACGCGATAGGGCGCGAGCAGGTTGTGCCGCTTCTCGGCGGCTTCCGCGCCCATGGAAAACCAGGTGTCGGTGACCACCAGATCGGCCCCGACGACGGCGTCTTCAGCGCTGTCGGCATAGGCCACATCGCCGCCTTCCGCCCGAACCCACTCGAGCAAGGCGCCGTTCAGCCGCAACGGCGGCGGGCAGGCGAGGCGCAGGCGAAAGCCGAATTTTACCGCCGCGTGCACCCAAGAGCGCGCCACGTTGTTGGCGTCGCCGGACCACGCGATCGTTCGTCCGGCGATGTTGCCGCGGTGCTCCTCGTAGGTCATCACGTCGGCCATGATCTGGCAGGGGTGGGAGTCGTCGGTCAGCCCGTTGATGACGGGAACGGAAGCATGCTCGGCCAGTTCGACAAGCTTGGTCGGGTTGTCGGTCCGGATCATGATGGCGTCGACATAGCGCGACAGCACCCGGGCGGTATCCGCCATCGTTTCGCCGCGGCCGAGCTGGCACTCGCCCTCGCTGAGCACCACCGCGTGCCCGCCGAGCTGGCGTATGCCGACCTCGAAGGAGACGCGCGTCCGCGTGCTCGGCTTCTCGAAGATCATCGCCAGCGCCCGGTTGGCCAACAGATGCTGGCCGCCGTTCTCGTGGCGCTCGCGTTTCAACTCCAAAGCCAGATCGAGGATACGCCGCAGCGTTGCGGTGTCGAACCGATCGAGATCGAGGAAATGCCGCGGCCGGGCTTTGCGCTCGCCCATCTAGGCCGCCTTCGCCGCAAGCGCGGCGCAGGCACGGTCGATGATCGCCGTGGCCGCTTCCATCTCGGCATCGCCGATGATCAGCGGCGGCAGGAGGCGGACAACGTTGTCGGCGGCCGGCACCGTCAGCAGGCCGTCGCTAAGCAGGCGCTCGACCAGAGCGCGGTTCGAAGGCACGCATTTCAGCCCGAGCATCAGGCCGTGACCGCGTACCTCGGCGATCACGCCGGGATAGCGCGCCGGCAGGCTGGCCAAACGGCCGCGCAGCGCCGCTCCGGTTTCGGCGACGCGGTCAAGAAAGCCGTCGGCCAGAACCACGTCAAGGACCGCGTTGGCCACCGCCATCGCCAGCGGGTTCCCGCCGAAGGTGCTGCCGTGGCTACCGGGGGTGAGTGTTCGTGCCGCCTGTCCCGACGCGAGGCAGGCGCCGACCGGGAAGCCGCCACCCAGACCCTTGGCCAGAGCGATGACGTCGGGGACGACATCCGTCCACTGGTGCGCGAAAAGCCGCCCGGTGCGGCCAATGCCGCACTGGACCTCGTCAAAGAACAGAAGCAGGCCGAACTCGTCGGCGAGAGTGCGCAGACCGGCGAGAAAACCCTCCGGCGCCGGGCGGATGCCGCCTTCGCCCTGGACCGGCTCAACAAGAATGGCCGCGGTTTCATCGGTAATGGCGGCGCGCGCGGCTTCCAGATCGGCGAAGGGCACCTGATCGAAGCCTTCGACCGCCGGGGCGAAGCCGTCGAGGTGCTTCGCCGAGCCGCCCGCGGCGATCGTGGCCATCGTTCGGCCGTGGAAGGCGCCGGTGAAGGTGATCACCCGATATCGCTTCGGCGCGCCGGCCATGTCGTGGAACTTGCGCACCAGCTTCAGGCCGCATTCCAGCGCTTCGGCGCCTGAGTTGCAGAAGAAGGCTGCGTCGGCGAAGCTCGCCTCGATCAGCCGCGCCGCCAGCCGCTCCTGGTCGGGGATCCTGTAAAGGTTGGAGCAGTGCCAAAGCTTGCCGGCCTGCTCGCGCAGGGTGGCGACGAGATGCGGGTGGCAATGTCCGAGGCCTGCAACCGCGATGCCCGCGCCAAAATCGAGATAGCGGCGCCCGTTCGAGGCTTCCAGCCAGGCTCCGTCGCCGCGGACGAAAGCGATGTCGAAACGGTCGTAGGTGGGCATCAACGCGGTCACGGGCCGATCTCCGCAGCCGCCCGCTTTCATGCCGATAACGCAGCGGGAGGGCCGAAAATGCGACGGGCCGGTGCAGGGCACCGGCCCGCAAGCCAGAGAAACGATCATGTTATTGAAGCAGCGAGAGACTTGTCAACGCCTTGTCTGCCGACGATTCGCCGTTGGTGCCCCGAATGCCGCGTCCGACCCGGCTCAATAGCGCGGCGGCTCCGTGGCGATCAGGTTGAACGCCTTCGCATACTCGTTGATCCCCTCTTCAAACTTGCGCTGGGCGCACGCGAGCGCCGCCTTCCGCCGGTGGCTGTCGACCGCGGCATAGTCACGCTTCGGCGGCCCGGCCGGCGCGTCCTGCGCCGTGCCATAACCCTGATTCTGAGCCTGGTCCTGCGCTTCCATCTCGGCTCGGGCAGTCGCGTCGGCGCGCCGCCGCTTGGTGATGGCGAGGCTCAGCTCCTTCTTGTACAGGTCGCAGGTCATCGCCGTCGGCCGCGACGTCTGCGCCGAGGCCGACGACACGACGCCGGCGACGAGCAGCAGAGCGAGAGCGCCGAGGAGGTTTCGGTAAAGTACGAACAGGGGAGGTCTCCTCTATAGGCCAGTCACCCCACCATATTACGCGATTGGCGTGGCAACTTCGAATATTTCCACGCGAAGGCAGGTCCAGCCGGAGAATGCGCGCAGGTCGATCTGCCCTCCCATAAATGTAGGCCGGGTAAAGAGGGCCGGGATGCGGCAGGGGCGCGATCAGGCGTAGTCGTTGTCGATGATCGCGTTTGCGCGCCGCGACAGTTCCTTGCCGTAGTCGGTCCAGATACCCTGGCCCCAGTACCGGTAGCAGCTGGTCTCCGCCATCAGCAGGTGAAAGAGCGCGTTGCGGTAACGCTGATCGTCGGTCGCAATGGAGCCGTTGCTGAAGATCTTCTCGTGGAAGTTCGACGAGGCCCTGTCCATCGGCGCCAGCACGTCCTCGTAGCCGCGGACCCACGACAGATTATTGGTCCAGCTCCCGCCGTCCATGTTGAAGCCGTGATCCTCCTTCTTCAGCGTGTCGATCGTCTTGGCAAGCTTGTCGGGACCGTCACCGGGCTTGATCCGGTCCCAGATCCGCTTCTGCATCACCGGCTGCAGCGGCGCGAATGACTTCTCGTCGATGCCGATCGCGGCCAGATGCTCCAGATACTCCGTCGCGTTCATCAGCGGCGTGTCGGAACCGCTGCATTCACGAACAACTTCCATGTACTTGGCCGGGAACTCGTTCATCATAACGCCGCCGTTTTCGCCGTCGGCGATCTGCGTCACCAGGGGCGGAACCTGCGTGCCTGCAAGGTCCCACCGATTCAGGGACTTCGCCTCGTAATAGGGCTGCATCTGCGCGACCAGCTTGGTGTCGGAGCCCTGCGTCTTGACGATCGCCACGATTTCGGCCGTTTCACCGCTGGAGTTGGTGCAGACCAGGCGGTGCGGCAGGTGCTTGTGGACGGGTCCCGAGCCGTCCTCCGGCCGCTCGACCGTGTGCTCCTGAACCAGAACCCAGCGAAAACCGCAGTCCCGCAACGTCTTGACGAAGGCATAGGCGACATCGGGATGGTTCGGCAGTGCCATTTCCGAGGGCGAGAACCCGCGTAGCCGACCAAGCGCCTCGAAGCCGAACAGCGCGGCGAAGTGATGCTGGAAGGCCTTGACGTGCAGACGGAAATCCTGGACCGGCGTCGATGGCGCCACCGCGTGTCCCCAGGGAGCGCCAAGCCACTCGACCGCGTGGCGGTACTGCGGATCGCAAGTCACGGCCTTCAGGGCGTCGAGGACATGGTGCTCGCCCATCTGGCCCAGCCCATAGAGAAGCGTGCCCGAATACTCGAGCATGACCCGCGGCTGCTTGCCCTCGCCGATGAGCTGCGGGATGAACTCGCCCATGCGTTTGTAGCACCAGGAAAACACCGGCGCGTTGTGGTTATCGCCGATGCCCTGGTTATCGCGCATGTGCTGAAGGTTGCCGACGATGGCGGCCGAGCCGAGATCGGCGCCGCCCGCCGGGATCAAAGGCTGGTGCATATGCAGCGCCACGGCGGCCGCGGCCCGAACCCGGTTGAAATCGATCCCGCCGGCGGTGCGGAAAACTTCCCGGTCGGCGCCGGCAGCGACTGCGCGGCGGACGTCGTCCTCGTGCCCGGCGATATTGGGCAGGCCGTCGATGCAGTCGGGCAGATACGGGTACGTGTCGCTCATCAAGATTGGAATCCTCATTGGCCGCACGCTGCCGATCAGCGACATGGGCGGAGGGGCCGCAGACCCTTCCGACCATTTGCGGACTGCGGATGCATTGAAACAATCTCAGGCACGCCGCGCAAGGCGGCCGTCGGCCTCCAGCCGCCGCGGCCCCTTCGTTTCTCCGACCGCGCGGCCGGGAGAGGCGCTACTGGCGCACGATTTCTCCCTCACCCTCCCGCTTCGCGGGCCCCTCCCTCTCCCAAACGCTTCGCAAGCGCTCCGCCTCAGCCGATTGCGGCTCTTCGCGGTCAAGGGTATAGCAGAAAGCAGCGGGGATGAGGCGCGGTGGGGGGAATGTGGAACGCACGCTTGACGACATAGTCGACACGCTGCGGGCCGGTAAGCAATACGGCCGGCCGTGTTCGCTGCTGATCGGCGCCGGTTGCTCGGTTACGGCAGGGATCCCGACGGCTGCCGGTTTCGTCGAACTCATCAAGGAGCATCATCCGAGGGCATACGAGCGCGCGGCGGGTAAAACCTACCCGCACTGCATGGCGGCTCTCGATACGGGCGTCCGCCGTGATCTGATCGTGGCGAAAATCCGCGAGGCGAAGATCAACTGGGCGCACATCGCCATCGCCCAGCTCATCAAGCTCGGCTACGTCGACCGGGTGCTTACCACCAACTTCGACCCGATCGTCGCCCGGGCCTGCGCCATGGTCGGCGAGTTCCCTGCCGTCTACGACTTTGCAGCCTCGACGCTTTTTCGTCCGGCCGACGTCGCCGAAAAGGCGGTCTTTCACCTCCACGGCCAGAGCACCGGCTTCGTCCTGATGAACACGGAGGATGAATGCGCCGCCCATGGCAAACGCCTCGGCCCGCTGTTCGAAGATGCCGGCCGCGGGCGAACCTGGATTGTCGTCGGCTACAGCGGCGACAATGACCCGGTGTTTCAGCGCCTGGCCACCGTCGAGCGGTTCGAGTACGGCCTCTACTGGGTCGGCTATCCCGATCCCGAGCCGTCGCCGTCGCCGTCGCTGCGTACGGCTCTGCTGGAACAGAGCAAGCAGGCGTACTTCGTCAGGGGTTACGACGCCGACCAGTTCTTTGTCAAACTCGCGAAGAGGCTCGAGTGTTTCCCGCCGAAGTTCGTCGAGCGTCCGTTCACCCACATGCGCGAGACGCTCGAGATGTTGACGCCGTTTCGGCTGCCCGGTTTGGCCACGGATGTGGATATCCTCGACAAGCCACGGGAGCTCCTTGCTGATGCCGCCGAACGAATCTTGTCTGAAGACACGTTGGAACTCGAGATGTCTGCGCTGCTGATGGCGGATAAATACAGGGAGGTGCAAGCGCTTGGGGAGCGCCTGCCTTTGTCAGCGAAAGGGAGCCTCGCCAGCCTGAACGCCTATGCCTTTCTTTTAGATGGAAACGATTTTTGTGAGAAAGCGAAGGCCGAGAGGGGCGATGCGCCCGATCCGCTGTTTCGCGAGGCGGGTGAGAAATATTCAGAGGCGGTTCGAATTAAGCCCGATTACCATACAGCTTTCTACAACTGGGGGAACGCACTTACCGCTTGGGCGAATTCGAAAGCAGGGGACGAAGCTTGTAGCCTGTTTCGCGAGGCCGGCGAGAAGTACGCCGAGGCGGTGCGCATCAAGCCGGACATGCACGAGGCCTTCACCAACTGGGGCATCGCGCTTACCGCTTGGGCGAATTTGAAAGCAGGGGACGAAGCTTGTAGCCTGTTTCGCGAGGCCGGCGAGAAGTACGCCGAGGCGGTGCGCATCAAGCCGGACACGCACAATGCCTTCTACAACTGGGGCCACGCGCTCGCCGTCTGGGCGCGAAGCAAGACCGGGGAGGCGGCCGAGGCGCTGTTACGCCAAGCGTGCGAGAAGTATGCCAAAGCTGTAGAAATCGATCCGGATCGACAAGAGGGTTTGAATATGTGGGGAAACGCTCTCGTCGCTCTGGCGAAGATGAGGACGGGTGAGAAGGCGGATGATCTGTCCGGTAGTGCAGCGGCAAAGTACGCCGAGGCGGTGCGCATCAAGCCGGACAGCCACGAGACTTTCTACAACTGGGGCGGCATGCTACTTTCTCAGGCGCGGCGGCATACCGGTGAGGAGGCTGCGGCGTTGCTTAACCAGGCCGAAGACAAGCTTCGACAAGCCGAAGCGCTCAAGGCAGGTAGCGGCGCCTACAACCTTGCGTGCGTTGCCGCGCGGCGCGGCCGGGAAGACGAGTGCCGGCGGTGGCTGGAGTTCCGCTCGCGAGCATGGAACGCTTCCCGATCGGGCACATTTGGAAGCCGATACCGATCTTGACCCCGTGCGCGCGTGCGACTGGTTTCGCGCCCTTCTCGCCACTCTGTAACACCGCTATTGCCGGCGGCGGGCAGGAAGCGTAGCGTTTTGCTGCGGCCGCGAACGCGAACAAGACCATCCGGAACCGGAACAACGGGAGGGGCGAGATGAGCGAGATCTTCCACGCGCTGGTGCTGAACCTGCATCAGCCGCCCAGCAACCTGGATCAGCTGCTTGACGCCAACGACTGGGAGGTCAAGGAGATCCTCTTCGCCCTCGACCGGATGCCGCGGACCCTGTGGCCGTACGAGGACGTCGCGCGGGTGCATCTGTCGATGTCCGGCTCGTTGCTGGAGACGCTGTCGCATCCGGA
Organism: uncultured Alphaproteobacteria bacterium; assembly: GCA_963789785.1. Classification (GTDB taxonomy): domain Bacteria; phylum Pseudomonadota; class Alphaproteobacteria; order Rhodospirillales; family Defluviicoccaceae; genus JAEULH01. Next base: position 80,504 of record CAWBNC010000011.1, read on the forward strand.
GTTCCAGCGCAAGGTCTACGGCTCCGTCGACTGCGGCAGCGTGCTCTGGGCGCTGCAGAACCAGCGGATCTTCGAGATTCTCGGCACCGGCTACTATCACCCTGTCCTCGCCCTGATCCCCGAGGCCGACTGGGACGAGCAGATCGTCCGCTGGCAGGCGATCGGCCGCCATGTCTTCTGGCGCAGCAACTTTCCCGGGTTCTGGCCGCCGGAGATGGGCTTCGACATGACGCTGATCCCGCACCTGACGAAGGCCGGCTACCGCTACGTCATGGTCAACTCCGAGTATGTCGATCCCATCGACGAAATGAGCTGGCAGGAACTCCGCTACAGGCCGCACATCTGCGAGTACGACGGCGAGGAGATCGTCATCGTGGTTCGCGACCGTGACCTGTCCAATGCCCAGCTTTCCGGGATGGAATACGGCTGGTTCAACAACGAGGTCGCGGAGCGGACGAAGTGGTGCGACTTCCCGCCGCTGGTCGCCACCGCCACCGACGGCGACAACGGCGGCTGGTTTCGCAACGTCAACCCGCAGGCCAACTTCTGGAGCTACTTCTACCGGACCATGCTCGACGCGGTTCGTGCTGGGGAGACGCCGCTGCGGCCGATCTTCATCAACGAGTACCTCGACCGCTTCGGCGCCCACGGCCGGGTCAGCGTGCGCCGCGGCGCCTGGAACACCGACGAGCACCACGGCTGGAACTTCCACCAGTGGACGGGCTCGCAAACCCAGCGCGACGCCATGGGCCGGGTTTACGAGCTCAGCGCCCGCTACCACGGCCTTAAAAGGGCAGCGGCGATGCGCGGCGGCGGCGATGAGCTGGCCCGGATCCTCGATCAGGCCCACTGGCATCTGCTCCGCGCGGAGACGAGCTGCAACTTCTATTGGGGCGAGGCCTGGGTCTACAAGGCGCACGAGGATCTCAACTCGGTCGCATGGCATCTCGGCGAGGCGCAGGCGCTGATCGACCGGCTGCCAACTGCGCAATGCCCCGACGTCGACGCGGTGCCGGCGTGAATCATGCTGCCTTCGTCCTGCTCATCGCCGTCGTCGGAGCCGGACTGGCGGTGCAGGCGGCGACGAACGCAAAGATGGGCGCGGCTCTTGGCGTGCCCGTGGCGAGCGCGCTGCTGAACTTCCTCATCGGCTCGATCCTGCTCACGATCGCGGTCGCGTCCGGCGTGTTCGGCCGCACGCGGCTCGCCGGCCTCGCCGAGGCGCCGTGGTGGGCCTATATCGGCGGCGCGCTCGGCGCGGTCTTCGTCACCGTCGCCGTCATCGCCGTGCCCCGCGTCGGCGCCGCTGTCACCTTCGCCGCCGTGATCACCGGCCAGCTTATCGGCGCCATGATCATCGACACCTTCGGCTGGCTGGATGTGACGCCGGTGGCGCTCAATCCTTGGCGTCTGGTCGGCGCCGCACTTCTTCTCGCCGGCGTCGTCCTGATCCAGCAGAAGTAGGCTTTGACCGAGGCGTCGACCTAGAGCATGCCTCTCGCCCGGATGGGCGCAGGTGAGATGCTCGGTCTTTTTGTAACCGATCAACTTTCTGCTTTCGAATGAGCCCATCCGAAAGCAGGTTGATCTAGGCTGCGGCCGAAGCGGCGGTGCGGCGGCTTGTTGAGCCGAGACGTCTCGCCTATAATTGCCCCAATGGGGGTATTCACAGGTGTCGTATCGCTTCGCGCCGCGTCCCCGCATGCGCTTGCGGCCTGGATCGCCGCGGCTTTCGCCGCCGAGCACGATCGCTGGATTCTGTGGCTGCCGGTTCTCGTCGGCTGCGGTATCGCCGCATACTTCGCTTTGCCGTTCGAGCCGGTCCCGTGGCTCGGGCCCGCGGCCTGCGTCGGTCTCGTCGCCCTCGGCCGCGGCAGCACAGCCGGAGCGGCGGCTCGCCGGCTCGTCTGGCTGATCGGGCTGGGGGCCATCGTCGTCGGCTTCACCGCGGCCCAGGTGCGAACGTCGGTCGTTGCCGCGCCGGTGCTGGCCGAGAAGGTCGGTCCGACCGGTGTCGAGGGCCGGATCGTCAGGGTCGAACGGCCAGGCGGCCGGGCACGGGTTACGCTCGATCGGGTGGAAATCGAGCGCGTGGCGCCGGCCGCAACGCCGGAGCGGGTGCGGGTCAGCCTGGCCGGTAAACAGCCGGATCTCGCGCCCGGCGACCGAGTAGAGACTCCTGGCCGTGCTATCGCCGCCGCCAGGGCCGAGCGCGCCCGGCGCCTTCGATTTCCAGCGCCAGTCCTTCTTCGCCCGTCTCGGCGCCACCGGGTTCGGGCTGGGTCCGGCCGCGGTTCTTGCCCGCAGGCCGCGGGAACTCGATATTGTTCTCGCCGGCCTGCGCAGCCGGATCGAGACCGTCGTCCACCGGGCGGTCCCCGCGCCCCAGGCCGCCGTCATCGTTGCGCTGCTGACCGGCGAGCGGGCGGCCATTCCGCCGCCGGTTCTTGCCGCGATCCGAAACGCCGGCCTCGCCCACCTGCTCGCCATATCCGGCCTGCACATCGGTCTGGTCGCCGCGTTCCTCTTTACCGCCTTGCGCACGGTCCTGTGCCTGGTGCCGGCCCTCGCCCTGCGCCGGCCGATCAAGAAGTGGGCCGCGGTGGCGGCGCTGATCGGCGCCGGCGGCTACGCCGTCGTCGCCGGCGCGACGATCCCGAGCCAGCGCGCCTTCATCATGGTTGCCGTCGTTTTTCTCGGCGTCGTGTTCGACCGCCAGGCCATCTCCATGCGCCTCGTCGCGGTGGCCGCGACAGCCGTTCTTCTCGCTCAGCCGGAAAGCCTGCTCGGCGCCAGCTTCCAGCTCTCTTTTGCCGCCGTGGTGGCGCTGATCGCAGCGTACGATTTCGTCCAGCATCGGCGGCTGCACGATTTCGGCGACGGGTTGCTGGCGCGCGGCCTGACCTACCTGGCCTTCGTCGCCCTGACCACGGTGGTCGCAACCATCGCTACAGCGCCGTTCGCGGTTTTCCACTTCCAACGGTTGGCGGTCTTCGGCCTCCCCGCCAACCTGGTCTCCGTCCCGCTGATGGCCATGTGGATCATGCCGCTCGGCGTTGCCGCGTTGCTGGCGATGCCGCTCGGATTGGCGACGCCGTTCCTGGTCGCCATGGGCTGGGGGGTCGGCGCGGTCATTGCTGTCGCCGAGGAGGTTGCCGGCTGGCCGGGCGCGATCGCGGTTGAGCCGGCCATGCCGCTCGCCGGCCTGGCGGTGCTCAGTTTCGGCGGATTGTGGCTGTGCCTGTGGCGCGGTCGCTGGCGCCATGCCGGCGGCATGCTGATCGTCGTCGGCTGGGCGGGCCTCGCGGTCGCGCGCCCGCCCGATATCCTTGTCGACGGTCGCGGCCGGATGATCGGGGTTCGAACGCCCGACGGCGGCCTCGCCATGTCGCAGACGCGCGGCGCGCGTTTCGAGCAGGCAAGCTGGCTGCGGCTGTCCGGCCTGCACGACGCCACGCCATGGTCGCAAGCCACGGGCGGCGGCAATAATTTCATCCGCTGCGACGGGTCGGGCTGCATCGTCGAGATCAGGGACCGGACGGTCGCGCTGATGCTGCGGGCGGACGCGGCCGCCGACGACTGCCGGATGGCCGACATCCTCATCAGCCTCGTGCCAGTGCGTGGCGCCTGCCCTTCGCCGAGCGTCATCGTCGACCGCTTCGACCTGTGGCGCAACGGCGCGCACGCCGTTTGGCTCGATGCGGGCGGCGTCCGCGTGCGCAGCGTCAACGGTCTGAGAGGCGATCGCCCGTGGGTTCTGCAGCCGAACGACGAGGGGAAATCGCCGCCGGCGGCGCCCGGCCTCCAGCGTACGGTGCTTCGGCACGATCCTGTTCGCGGTCGTGCTTCGACAGCGTCAGATCGATTGACCCATCAATCTCGATAGGCGTGGCTCGATCCGGCGGAATTCATCCGTCGACATCCAACCACTAGCTAAGTCTAGTAGCGGCGAATAAGGGCGACGAGGCGACCCTGCACCTTGACCTGGTCCGGCCCGCAGATCCGCGTCTCGTAGGCCGGATTGGCCGGTTCCAGGGCGATCGACTGGCCGCGCCGGCGCAAACGCTTCAGGGTCACCTCCTCGTTGTCGACAAGGGCGACGACGATGGTTCCGCTCTCCGCGGTCTCCGTGCGCTTGATGACGACCGTGTCGCCATCATGAATCCCGGCCTCGATCATGGAATCGCCAGCGACCTCAAGCGCGTAGTGATCGCCTGTGTCGACAAGTCCGGAGGGAACGTCGATTACGCGGGTATTGTCGCGCAGGGCCGCGATCGGCGTTCCCGCGGCGATTTTGCCATAGAGGGGCATCTGCACGCTGGACGAAGCCGAGGACGTATTCGCCGACACGCCAGGCAGCCGGAAATCACCCTTGATGACGGTCGGCGCAAAGGCGTCTGGCCGTCGTGCAACAAACGGTCTCTGGGCGACATTTTCGGGAAGGCGGATAACCTCAAGCGCCCGGGCCCGATGGGGAAGGCGGCGAATGAAGCCCCGTTCCTCAAGCCCGGTCATCAACCTGTGTATACCCGATTTTGAGCGCAGGCCGAGCGCCTCCTTCATTTCGTCGAAAGAGGGCGCGATCCCATGCTCCTTCAGTCGCTTATCAATGAACAGCAGCAGATCGTATTGCTTCTTGGTCAGCATTATTATCGTCCCGTGCCCGCAATATCGGGCCCATCCGCCTTCGTCTCATCTTCGCCTGCCGGAGACCAAGCCGGATCTCCCCGAGCCGAGATCCAACCAATCCGGAAGGATCCGACCTGCCGCGCAGGTTGACGAACAAAACTAAAACACGCAATTTCTGTTCTAGTTTGGTTCTCGCTTTTAGTCAACGGCAATTCGCTATCGACGCTTGCGGGCGATGCAATAGGCTGCGGGGGCTTGGGACTAGGGGAGACCGATGACCGCAAATACGAGCCCATTCGACGACAAGCGGCTCTGGCTGGCCGAGAATGACCTGGCGGTCGTCGTCGATCAGCCGGAACCCTGGATGGCCTCACCCGGGCATTGCTTGATCGTGCCGCGCCGCCACATCGCGACGGTTTGGGAAATGGACCGGTCGGAATGGCTCGCCTGCCTGGATCTCCTCGATGTAATGAGGGCGCGCCTCGATGCCGAAAGGCGCCCGACGGATACAACATCGGTATCAACTGCGGCGAGGCCTCGGGACAGACGATCTGTCACGCACACATTCACCTGATCCCGCGATATCGGGGCGACGATCCGGCCCCGCGCGGGGGCGTACGCGCGGTCATTCCCGGCAAGAAGAACTACTAGGCATCGGCGCCATCCCGCCCGCGCAGTCGCCGGCGCGTTACGCCGCAAACGGGTTGTCGAACACCGCTGTCGCGCCAAGCTCGTTCTCGATCTCCAATAGCCGGTTGTACTTGGCGATGCGCTCGGAGCGGCAGGCCGAGCCGGTCTTGATCTGACCGCCACCCATGGCGACGGCGAAATCGGCCATGAACGCGTCTTCTGTTTCGCCCGAGCGGTGAGAGATGACGTAGCCCCAGCCGGCCTCCCGGCACAACTCGATGGCCTCGATCGTCTCGGTGACGGTGCCGATCTGATTGAGCTTGATCAGCACCGCGTTGGTCGAAGTCTCGGCGATACCGCGGGCGATGAAGCGGGTGTTGGTGACGTAGATGTCGTCGCCAACGATCTGGATCTTCTCGCCGAGCGCCGCGGTGTGGTCCTTGAAACCGGCCCAGTCGTTCTCGTCAAGGCCGTCTTCGAGAGAGACGATCGGGTACTTCGCGACCCATCCCTGGTAGAGCGCGGTCATTTGCGCGCTCGACTTCCGCCCTTGGCCTGATTTGGCGAGGTCGTAGGAACCATCGGCGAAGAACGAGCTGGCGGCCGGATCGAGCGCAATCGCCACGTCCTTGCCGGGCCGGTATCCGGCGGCGGCGATCGCCTCGACGATCAGTTCGCAGGCTTCCTCGTTGCTCTTCAAATTCGGAGCGAAGCCGCCTTCATCGCCAACGCTTGTTGCGTATCCCTTCTTCTTGAGGATGGCGGCAAGCGCATGAAAGGTCTCCGCGCCATAGCGCAGTGCCTCGGCGAAGGACGGTGCGCCGATTGGCATCGCCATGAACTCCTGAAAATCGACGCTGTTATCGGCGTGCTTGCCGCCATTGAGGATGTTCATCATCGGCACCGGCAGCCGCCGCGCCCCGGCGCCGCCGAGATAGGCGTACAGCGGCAGATCCGCAGTCTCGGCCGCTGCCCGCGCCGCCGCCATCGACACGCCAAGGATTGCGTTGGCGCCGAGCTTGGCCTTGTTCGGTGTGCCGTCGAGCTCGATCATCAGACGGTCGATCTCGCCCTGCTGGCTCGGCCTCATGCCAGTCAGCTTCGGTGCGATCTTCTCGTTGACGTTGGCGCAGGCCTTGAGCACGCCCTTGCCGCCATATCGGTTCTTGTCGCCGTCGCGAAGCTCGACCGCCTCGTTCTCGCCGGTGGACGCTCCCGACGGCACCGAGGCGGAAACCGCCGTGCCATCGTTGAGCGTCAAGTGAACTCGTACGGTGGGATTGCCGCGAGAATCCAGGATTTCAAGGGCATGGATATGATCGATGGTTGGTTGCATGGTCGGCTCCTCCTCGGCTTCAGTTTCTATGAACGTCCGCGCCGCCGCCGCCGCTCATGTCATGGATTTATTCTTCGCGTTGGGTCCGTAGCGCAGCACCCGCGCCTTCTCGATGGTGACGAGGCCGCTTTCCATCATCTCGTCGAGAACCGGCAGGAAGGCGTCGATCTTCTGCTGCGTTTCGACGATTTCAACGACAAGCGGCAGGTCGTCTGAAAGACGCAGGATCTTTGCAGTATGCAGGTGGCTGGAGTGGCCATAGCCAAGCGGTCCGCGCAGCACGGTCGCGCCAGCGAGGCCAACCTCCCGCGCCTTCAAGACCAGCGCTTCATACAGCGGCTGGCCGCGCCACCGGTCCTGCTCACTGATGAAGATCCGCAACAGCACCGACTCCTCAGGTAGTTCGATCCTCATGGGACCTCCATCTGGTTCATTTCGGCCGCGGCGAAATGCCCTCCCGCGACGGCGATCGGGCAGAGCGCGATAGACGGTACGATGTTGCCGCCCGCCCGCTGCCATTCGCCGTCGCGGACCAGATTGAGCGTCTGCAGGCTGATTGACGAGAACGTTGTGAAGACGCCGCAAAATCCGAGCATTGCGAACTGCCGCGCCAACAAGGGCACCAGCAGCCGGCCGTCCGGTCCGCTTTGTCCAGGCGCGCTACAACAGGCCCCGAGCACCAGTAACGCGCCATGCCGCCGATGGCGCTGCCGAACGCGATCCAGAGATACGCTAGCTCAGACCGTCACTTGCAGATCGGCGCCTGCGCAACCCGAAAAGTCATGACCGTTCACGACGTCTTTTTCCGCATCAGCCAGAGAAAGATCGGCAGTGCTGCAAGTTGCAGCACAACCGCGACGATGGCCACAGCGACTGGCGTCGCCTTGTCGTACAGGATCCCGAGTAGCGCGCTGCCAGCGAACCAGGCGACGCCGTAGATCATGTTCATGATGCCGAAGGCGGTTCCGCGCCGGTCATTGGGCGCCATTGCCGCGACTTCGGCGCGCATAACCGTTTCCTGGGCGCCCATGCCGATCCCCCACAGCGCCATGCCGATGGCCGCCGCCCGGAGATCTCCCAGAAACACCAGTGGCGCGGCGGCGGCGGAAGCGAGCGTGGCCGCGACCATCGCCCACAGGCCGATCCGGTCGAAGGCGCGGCCGAGCGCTAGCGCCGCTACGGCGTCGGTCGCCATGGCGATCGAATAGAGGACGGGGATCCAGGCGGCCGGAACCAGCCCGCTCTTGTCGAAGTGGAAGGCGATGAGGGCGAAGTCGGCATAGCCGGCGGCGATGAACGCGATCGCCATCATGTAGACCCAGAACACATGCGGCAGACCCTTGGCCGCCAACGGCGGCGGCGCCAGCTCGAAATCCTTTGGCCGCGGGAACAGATAGCGGGCCGCCAGAAGCACCGACATCGACAGGATGGCGGGTACGACGAGAATGCCGAAGGCTTCGCGGTAACCGTAGTCGCGCGCCAGGATTACGCTCAGGATCAGCGGGCCGGCTGATGGCGCCGATCTGGTCCATTGCTTCGTGGAGGCCGAAGCCCCAACCCAGTCCCGTCTGGCTGCTCGCATGGGCGAGCATGGCGTCACGGGCCGGGGAGCGGACGGCTTTGCCCATCCGTTCGGCGATAATGAGAAGAACGGCCAGCTCCCAGCGTCCCGTCAGGGCCAGCGCCGGCACCGCGAACAGGTTGATCGCATAGCCGAAGATCGTGACCGGCCAGTACCGGCCGGTGCGGTCGCTGACGTAGCCGGACGCGAGACGGATGGCGTAGCCGACCAGTTCGCCAAAGCCGGAGACGATCCCGACGACGGTTGCGGAGGCGCCGAGCAGGGCCAGGTAAGGGCCGGTGATGCTCCGGGCGCTCTCGTATGTCATATCCGCGAACAGGCTGACGATGCCGAGCAGGACGATGAAGCGGAGCGCGCTGCTTCGGGGCAGTTGCGCGACGCTCGGCGATGCGGCTTCCTTGTCCACACTTCGCCCTTTCGGGGTAGCGCTCAGGCTGAACGCAAATTGGTCCCGCTCATGGATGCGGAGCCGGCACGGCCACCTCGGCGCCCGCCGGTTCGCGGCGGAGCAGCGCCCGCGTCGCCTGTTCCACGTCCGCCTGGCGCATCAGCGCCTCGCCGATCAGAAAGCAGCGGACGCCGACCGCGGCCATCCGCGCCAGATCCGCCGGCGTCGCCAGCCCGCTCTCGGCGACGATCAGACGGTCCGCCGGCGCGTGCGCGACAAGCGCTTCGGTGGCGGCGATGTCGACCGCGAGGGTGCGCAGATTGCGGTTGTTGATGCCGATCATCGCCGCGTCGATGGCGTGCGCGCGGTCGAGTTCGGCGCGATCGTGGACCTCGCAGAGCGCGTCCATGCCGAGTTCCGCAGCGCTCGCCGCCAGCTCATGGGCGAGCCCGTCGTCGACCGCGGCGAGAATGATCAGGATGCAGTCGGCGCCGATGGCGCGCGCCTCGACGACCTGGTAGGGATCGACCATGAAGTCCTTGCGCAGAACCGGCAGCGGCGCGGCGGCGCGGGCGGCTGTCAGGTACCCGTCGTCGCCCTGGAAATAGGCCGCATCGGTCAGGACGGAGAGGCAGCGGGCGCCGCCCGCGGCATACGCGCGCGCCAATGCGGGCGGGTCGAAGTCCGCGCGGATCACGCCCTTCGATGGCGAGGCCCGTTTGATCTCGGCGATGAGGCCGTAGTCGCCGGCCGCGACCGCGGCCCGCAGGGCGGCGGCGAATGGCCGCGGAGCCGCCGCCGAAGCGGCCTCGTTGAGCAGGCTCGAGACGGGTCGCTCCCGCCGGCATCGGCGGACGTGCTCGCGCTTTGCGGCGCAGATCTCGGTGAGAATATTGGCGGACCCGGTCATGGCGAAGCTCAACCGCCCCGCCGCCGGCTCGCCGACGGCGCTTCCGCCAGCCCTCCAAACCCCGCTGTCGTGATGGCGACCAGTCGGGACAGTGCAGCGCGCGCGCAGCCCTCGTCGATGGCCCGGGCCGCCAGCGCCGCGCCGTCCCGCAACGAGTGGACCCGCCCGGCGACAATCAGCGCCGCCGCGGCGTTGAAGACAACGGCATCGCGGAAGGGGCTGTGCTCGCCGCCAACCATGGCCCGCATCGCCGCGGCGTTGGTCTCGGCGTCGCCGCCGCGCAGATCCTCAGGGCAAGCCCGTGCGAGACCAGCGTCCTCGGGCGCGACCTCGAAGGTGCGGACAACGCCGTCGTGGAGCTCGGCGACGAACGAGGGGCCGACCGTGGTGAGCTCGTCGAGGCCGTCGGAGCCATGCACCACCCAGGCGCGGTGGCTGCCGAGTGTGCCCAGGACCTGTGCCATGGGCTCGATCCAGCGGCGGTCGAAGACGCCTGTGAACTGACGGGTGACGCCGGCCGGGTTCGACAACGGGCCGATGATGTTGAAGATTGTGCGCAGGCCGAGTTCCACGCGCGGGCCGGCAACATGGCGCATGGCGCTATGATGGCGTGGCGCCATCATGAAGCCGATCTTCGCCTCGCGGATCGCCCGTTCGACGACCGCCGGTTCGGCTTCGATGTTGACTCCGAGCGCGGTGAGCACGTCGGCCGAGCCGCACCGCGAGGACAGCGCCCGATTGCCGTGCTTGGCGACGGGGACGCCGGCGCCGGCGACGACCAGTGCGGCGCCGGTGGAAATGTTGAAGGTGCCGGCGGCGTCGCCGCCGGTGCCGACGATGTCGATCGCGTCGGCGGGGGCCTTGACCGCCAGCGCCTTGGCGCGAAGAACGCGCACCGCCCCGGCGATTTCTTCGACCGTCTCGCCGCGGACCCGGAGCGCCATGAGGAAGCCGCCGATCTGCGCCGGCGTCGCATCGCCGGACATCATGATTTCGAAGGCGGCCTCGGCCTCGCTCCCGGACAAGGACGCGCCGGTCGCGGCTCGGGCGAGCAGCGCCTTCATGTCGCGCATCCGGCGGCGTCACGCCGGTACCTGCTCGCGCTCGCGCTTGTGCTTCGCCATGGCGAGAAAGTTCGCAAGCAGGCGATGGCCCTGCTCGGTGGCGATGCTTTCCGGGTGGAACTGAACCCCGTGGATCGGCAGCGTGCGATGGGCGAGACCCTGGATGACCCCGTCCTCGCTCGTCGCCGTGATCTCCAGGCACGCGGGCAGGCCTTCGCGCGCGACCATCAGCGAGTGGTAGCGGGTGGCGGTGAAGGGTGACGGGACGCCGGCGAAGAGGCCGGTTGCGCTGTGGCTGATCCGGCTCAGCTTGCCGTGCATCGGCACGGGCGCGCGAACGACCCGGCCGCCAAAGGCCTGGCCGATGCTCTGGTGACCGAGGCAGACGCCGAGGATGGGCGTCCGCCCAGCCGCGGCGGCAATCAGGTCGAGGCAGATCCCGGCGCGATCCGGATCGCAGGGTCCGGGCGAGATCACGATCGCGGCGGGCCGCATGGCGAGCGCCTCGGCGGCGGTCAGCGCGTCGTTGCGCCGGACCTCGACGTCGACGCCGAGGACGCCAAGATAATGGTAAAGGTTGTAGGTGAAGCTGTCGTAGTTATCGATGAGCAAGAGCATCGCGCGTTCGCCATTCACGTCCGGCGGCATCGGTTCCGCACCCGCGGGTCACAATGACCGCCGCCCGGAACATCGTCAAGCGCGGGTCCGGCGGTCGTTCGTGCCGCCGGCGATGGCGTGCGCGATTGCACTGATCGCCGCGGCGATGCCGTTAATTGCCCCCTGTGCCGCCGAGGAGCCGATGATCGAGGCCGCACCGCTCGAGATCGAGCGTCAGCAGATCGGCGGCCGGCTGAATACGATCGATCGCAAGCAGGAGGATCGCGGTAGCCGGCTCGTTCCAGTCGCCCCGATCCTGACGGATGATCGCACCGGGCCGCGGCCGCTGACGGGCGTTCGGCCGCTCGATCCGCTGGGCAGCAACAATCTTCGCCTCGATCTGGAGCGGCGTGGGCTGGAACAGCGCCAGCAGCGGATCGATCGCGATCTCGATCGCATGGGCAGCGACGGCAGTCCTTCGAGCGGGGATCTGCTGGACCGGCTCAGGCGCGATCAGAAGTAGCGGCGCTCGGGACGATTATCGTCTGCGGTCTCTGGCACGTTGCGCCGGGATCGCGCCTCGGCAGCCTGCAGAATGGCGGCTTGCGTCCATTCGCCGAGCGAGGTTCCCTCGCGTTCGGCACCGGCCCGGGCCGCTTCCTGCGCCTCCGGTGACACACCGTCGACCACCCAGGTACCGGTGGAGCCGACTTGAGTCGTTTGTTTTGTTTCAGTCATCGTGGTCCTCCCCGAAACTCGTTGAGGCAACTTGACGAAGCTTCTCGATGGCGCCCGGGGGAGAGGCGCGGTGCCGGCTTGTTCCCACTCTCACCGCGCACCGAAGTTCGCTCGTCCGGCCGCACACCTGATCGTAAAGTCTACTATAATCGAGGCCGTTTCGGCGAATCCTTGATGCAGGGGCTGCGCGCGCGTCAGCGCGTCGTCGCGACATAGCGCACCGCCTCCTCGGCTGCCCGGACCAGGGCGCGCGCCTTGTTGCAGGTTTCCTCATGCTCCGCGTCCGGGTCGCTGTCGGCGACGATGCCGCCGCCTGCCTGTACATAGAGAACGCCGTCCTTGACCACGCCGGTGCGGAGCGCAATGCAGGTGTCGAGTTCGCCGCCGGCGCTGATGTAGCCGATGCAGCCGCCGTAGATGCCGCGCCGCTCCGGCTCGAGCTCCTCGATGATCTCCATCGCCCGGACCTTCGGTGCGCCGGAAACGGTGCCGGCGGGAAAGCCGGCGACCAGCGCGTCGATGGCGTCCAGCGCCGGATCGAGCTCGCCCTCGACGTTGGAGACGATGTGCATCACGTGCGAGTAGCGCTCGATCACCATCTGCTCGGTGACCTTGACGGTGCCGACCCGGGCGACGCGGCCGACGTCGTTGCGGCCGAGATCGAGCAGCATGAGATGTTCGGCGCGCTCCTTCTCGTCGGCGAGGAGCTCGGCGGCCAGCGCCTCATCCTCCGCGAATGTGCGCCCGCGCGGCCTTGTGCCGGCGATTGGCCGGATGGTCACCTTGCCGTCGCGCACCCGAACCATGATCTCGGGACTCGAGCCGACGACGGCGAAATCGGCAAAGTTCAGGTAGAAGAGGAACGGCGACGGATTGAGCCGGCGCAAGGCCCGGTATAGCGCAAACGGCGACAACGCGAATGGAATGGCGAACCGCTGCGACGGCACGACCTGGAAAATGTCGCCGGCGAGGATGTAATCCTTGGCTTTGGCGACGAAGGCCTGGTAGCCGCCGGGCCCGAGATTGGACGCCGGCATCGCCACTCCGGCGGTCGACGCAGGCGAGGCCCGCTCGTGGCGGACGCTGCGTTCGAACTCGCGGACCGTCTCGCGCCAGTCTGTCGCGCGCGATGGCGTAGGCCGCATCCGCCGCCGGTCCGTCTCGTTTCCGTCTGTTGCAACGCGCACCGGGGTGATCAGGGTGACGCTGTCGGCGACGTTGTCGAAAACGCAGATGACGGTCGGGCGGACAAAGATGCCGTCGGGCAGGCCGAGCGTATCGGTATTGGTCGCCGGCAGCCGCTCGATCAGGCGGACAATATCGTAAGCGAGGTAGCCGACCAGGCCGGCGGCCATCGGCGGGAGGTCGGCGGGCAGGTCGATGCGGGATTCGGCGACGACCGCGCGCAGCGATGCTAGCGCGCCTTCGCCGGCGCCGACCCGACAGGGGCGGAAGGCATCCGGATCGCTCTCCGCCCGGCGGTTGATTTCGGCGGCATTGCCACGGCAGCGCCAGATCAGATCGGGTTTCAGGCCGATGAACGAGTAGCGGCCGCGGACGGCGCCGCCCTCGACGGATTCCAGCAGAAAGCTGTTGGGCCGGCCCTCGGCGAGCTTGAGCATGGCCGAAACCGGCGTCTCCAGATCGGCGACCAGCGTCGTCCACACCACCTGCGCCTCGCCGCGGCCGTAGCGCTCGGCGAAAGCGGCGAAGGCCGGTTCGACATCCATGCGCTCGTGTCCGCAGGTCGACAGTCAGAAAAGCTGCTCGAGGGCGGCCGGGTTCATCGTCACCGGGAAGTCGCGGCGGATGCCGCCGAGTCAACTGCATCAGCGCGTCTTCCTGCGCCTGCAGGTCGAGATCGCGGCGAGGTGCGTCGACGGCCGCGGTCTGGACATTCGGATCCGCCTCGATCACGGCGGTGACGCGCAAGACGTAGGCGCCGTCGTCGGCCGGAACGACGACGTGTCTCATCCGGCTTGGCGGCAAAGGCGTCCGTCACCAGCGCCGCCGGAACGTCCGCGGCCTGCCCGCCGCCGGCTCGGGTGAAGGCGCGGCGTCGTTCGCACACGAAGTCCCTGGCTTTCCGCGGCCGCGGAAAGCGGGCCGCCGGATCGCGCGGCTTCGGCGATCGCCACGGCCTGCGCCTTCGCCCGCTGCGCTCGCTGCTCGGCCTTCCATGCGGCGATGACGAATCGCCGCGCACCTCGGCCAGCGGCTTCACCCCCGCCGGCGTGACGTCGTCGACCCGGACCACGAAGAACGTGTCGCGGCCGCTTTCGGTGAGCACGCTATCGCTGTTCTCGGGGGTCGCGAACGCGGTCTTGGCGAACTCCTCGGGCAGGCCGGCAACGGCGGCGCCTGCGCGATCCCGACCCGCGGCATCGATAGCCTCGACCCGGAGCAGATCCAGACCCAGTGCGCTCGCCGCTTCTTCCAGCGACGCGCCGCCGCCCAGGGCATCCTCCAGCCGGGTGCTGAGCGCGTAGACCTCGTCGACGGCCTTCTCCTGCGCCAGTTCGGCGGCCAGTTGATCGCGAACCTCGGCAAGGCTCTTTTCGCGGGCCGGCGCGATGTCGACGACCCTGAGCACGTGCCAGCCGAGGGGACTGCGCAGCGGCTGGCTGACCTCGCCGGCGGGCAAGGGCGAAGGCGGCCGTCGCCAAGCTCGCCCGGCAGCTGCGCCCGGCTGACGCGATCCAGCCTGACGCTGGTGGCGCCCTTGCCGGCGAGATCCGCGGCGACGGCGGCGGCCTCGGCCCCACCGGCGAGCCGGTCGCGGACCTGGGCCGCGGTGGCCTCGTCGCCGACCAGCACCTGCTCGATCGTCGCGCCGTTCGGGCTCGGCGAACTCCGTCTGCCGCGCCTGGTAGGCTTCTTCGATCTGCTGCGTCAGGCAGCGTTCATCGTCTTGGCCGACGGCCGGCGCCGAGAGGACGACGCGCCGAGGCGGCGCGGTACTCGGGCGCGGAAAACCGCTCGGGATGAGCCTCGTAGAAGGCCTGGAGCCTGCGCCGGGTCCGGCTCGCCGACGGTCGCCGACGCCGTCGTTCGGCACGAAGACGTAGTCGGCGACCCGCTTCTCTTCGCGCTGCCTGAAAGATGGCCTCGACCATCGTTTTGCGGCATGCGGCGCCGGCGGTCACTGCCGAGACCAGCTTGCGCCGGGCGATGTCGCCGCGCACGAGCTCGGCGAAGCCGTCCTCGCTCAAGGCCGTTGAGCTGAAGGACGCGGCGAAAGAGGTCGGGATCGAAGGCGCCCGAGGGCCCCTGAAACGTCGGGTCGGCCTGCACCGCAGCGCGCACGGCCTCGTCGCTGACGACGAGGTCCGAGCCGCCCACGCTCGAGATCGAGCAGGGTCCGCGAAACGATGTTGCCTATGACCTGGTTCGGCAGCCCGAACGCGCGCGCCGTTTCCGCATTGACCGTGTCGCCGACGGTCTCGCGTAGCCGGCGCAACTCGCGCTGATAGTCCTCGCGGACCGGTCTGCGGCGGGATCGTCACGTCGCCGACGCGCATGGCCCAGTCGCGCCCGCCACCGGGACGGAAGACATCGGCGATGCCCCATACGCCGAAGCTGAGGATGAGAAAGACGAACAGCAGCTTGACGACAAATGAGCCGGTGTACTTGCGGATCGCTTCGAGCATGGAGCCTCGTCTGCATGGTCTGGAGCCGAAGGTCGCCACGGGCCCGGCGCCCACGCGAGCGCGCGCGGCGGAACGCGTCGGGGCGACGACGCCGGCGGATCATAGATCAACCTGCCCTTGGAATGGAAACATCCAAGGGCAGAAAGTCGATCGGTAACAAACTGATCGAGCATCTTGGCTGCGCCCGAACGGGCGCAGGATGCTCTTTGCGTTGAGGCTAAAGGCGGCAAGATAACCGATACAAAGGCGCGCGCCGGCGGGGCGCGGCTCCCGCACAGCGCCGAGGTAATCGGTTTGACGGCCGGCGGCGCTGTGCTAAGAAACGCCCGTCCGCGGCCCGCGGGCCAGCCATCACGGGGAGGGAAGCATGAGCCGCCGCATTCTGATTGCCGGCAACTGGAAGATGAATTGCCTGCAGGCGGACGGGACCGCCCTCGCCGCGGATCTCGCGTCGCGGATGAAGAGCGGCTCGGTCAGGTGCGACATGCTCGTCTGCCCGCCGTTCACCCTGGTCAAGACGCGTCCTGGACGCCGTTGCCGGCAGCGGCGTGGCTGTTGGCGGCCAGGACTGTCATGCCGCCGAGAAGGGCGCCCACACCGGCGACACGAGCGCCTGGATGCTCAAGGATCTCGGTTGCGCCGCGGTGATCGTCGGCCACTCGGAGCGGCGAACCAATCACGCCGAGACCGATGCGGTGGTCAAGGCCAAGGCGGAGGCGGCGCTGGCCGCCGGGCTGATGGCGATCGTCTGCATCGGCGAGACGCTGGAAGAGCGCGATGCGGGCAAGACCCTGGAGGTCAACCGGACGCAGCTGCAGGGCTCGCTTCCGGAGGGCGCGACGGCGGAGAACACGGTGATCGCCTATGAGCCGGTATGGGCCATCGGGACGGGGCGCACCGCGACGCCGGATCAGGCGCAGGAAGTCCATGCCGCCATTCGCAGCGAGCTGCGCGGCAAACTGGGCGGCGCGGCCGCTGACGGCATGCGGATCCTCTACGGCGGCTCGATGAACGCCAAGAACGCTTCCGACCTGCTTTCCCAGGCCGATATCGACGGCGGCCTGATCGGCGGCGCGGCGCTCAAGGCCGACGATTTCTGGACGATCGCGCAGAGCTGTCCCTGATCGGCCGGAGCCTCCATGGTCACAACGCTGCTCGTCATTCACCTGATCATCGCG
The DNA here is from genome assembly GCA_963789785.1 of uncultured Alphaproteobacteria bacterium. Classification (GTDB taxonomy): domain Bacteria; phylum Pseudomonadota; class Alphaproteobacteria; order Rhodospirillales; family Defluviicoccaceae; genus JAEULH01. The sequence goes on from CAWBNC010000011.1 coordinate 97,206, forward strand.
ATCGCCCTCGTCTGCGTCGTTCTGCTGCAGCGGAGCGAGGGCGGCGCATTGGGCATCGGCGGCGGTAGCGGCGGCGGCATGAGCGGCTTTCTGACCGGGCGCAGCACCGCGAACCTGCTCACCCGGACGACGGCGATTCTGGCGGCGCTGTTCATCCTCACCAGCTTGACCCTGGCGAAGCTGTCGGGCGGAAGCGCCGGCCGGTCGCTGTTCGACCAGCAGCCGCTGCCGCAGACCTCAGCGCCGGCGCCGGAAGCGACCCCGCCGCCGTCCCAGGAGCCCGAGGCGCCGCAGACGCCGCAAGCACCCTCGGCTCCCCTGGCGCGATAGGTGGGATTGCGCCGTCGCAGCGCGACCGCCGGCGGGACTCGCGGCACTTCCCGCGGAACCTTCCTTCTGGCATATACTCCAGGTCCATGACGCGGTTCATCTTCATTACCGGCGGCGTGGTCTCCTCGCTCGGCAAGGGTCTTGCCTCGGCGGCATTGGGCGCCTTGCTCCAGGCGCGCGGCTTCAAGGTCCGCCTGCGCAAGCTCGATCCCTACATCAATGTCGATCCGGGGACGATGAGCCCCTATCAGCATGGCGAGGTCTTCGTGACCGACGACGGCGCCGAGACCGACCTCGACCTCGGCCACTACGAGCGCTTCACCGGCGTGCCGGCGCGCCGCAGCGACAACGTCACGACCGGGCGGATCTACTCCGACGTGATCGCCCGTGAGCGTCACGGCGACTACCTCGGCGCCACCATCCAGGTCATTCCGCACATCACCGACGCGATCAAGGCGTTCGTCGGCAACGACCTCTCTGACGAGGACTTCGTCCTGTGCGAGATCGGCGGCACCGTCGGCGATATCGAAAGCCTGCCGTTCCTGGAGGCCATCCGCCAGCTCGGCAATGAGCTGGGCGGCGAGCGGGCGATGTACATCCACGTGACCCTGCTGCCGTATCTGCCCGCCGCGGGCGAACTGAAAACCAAGCCGACGCAGCATTCGGTCAAGGAGCTGCTGAGCGTCGGGATCCAGCCCGACCTGCTTCTGTGCCGGGCCGAGCGGCCGCTGCCCGAGTCGGAGCGGCGCAAGATCGCGCTGTTCTGCAACGTCCACTTCGACGCGGTGATTCCCGCCCTCGATGTCGACAGCATCTATGCCGTGCCGATGAGCTACCACGAACAGGGGCTGGACGATCAGGTCTGCCGTCATTTCCGCCTGGACAACGCGCCGGCGCCGGATCTCGGCGTCTGGCGGGAAATCGCGACCCGGATCGCCCGCCCCGAGGGCGAGGCTTCGATCGCTGTCGTCGGCAAGTACACCGGCCTGCTCGACGCCTACAAGTCCCTGGGCGAAAGCCTGACCCACGGCGGTATCGCCAACAATGTCCGGGTGCGCGTCGACTGGATCAACTCGGAGGTCTTCGAGCAGGGCAACGGCGCCATCGACCGGTTGCAAGGCGTCAACGGCATTCTTGTTCCGGGCGGCTTCGGCGAGCGCGGGGCTGCGGGCAAGATTGCCGCCGCGCGGTTTGCGCGCGAGCATCGCATCCCCTATTTCGGCATCTGCTTCGGCATGCAGATGGCGGTGGTCGAGGCGGCGCGTAATCTCGCCGGCATTCCCGAAGCGGGTTCGACCGAATTCGGCCCCTGCGCGGCGCCGGTGATCGGGCTGATGACGGAGTGGATGCGCGGCAACGCTATCGAGCATCGCAGGGCGCAGGGCGACCTCGGCGGCACCATGCGGCTCGGCGCCTACGAATGCGTGCTGCGCAAGAACAGCCGCGCGCGCGAGATCTTCGGCGTCGATCGCATCTTCGAGCGCCACCGCCACCGTTACGAGGTCAACAGCAACTATATCGGGCTTCTGGAGCGGTGCGGGCTGGTCTTCTCCGGCATGTCGCCCGACGGGCTGTTGCCGGAAATCGTCGAAATCGCCGATCATCCGTGGTTCTTCGGCGTACAATTTCATCCCGGAACTGCGTTCGAAGCCGTTCGATCCGCATCCGCTGTTCATGTCCTTCATCCGCGCCGCCGTCGAGCAGTCGCGGCTGGTTTGATGCGCAAGGAGCCCTGAGCCATGATCGCGCCCCACCACGTTTCCGTCGCCGGTCTGACCATTGGCAATGACCTGCCGCTGGTGCTGATCGCCGGGCCGTGCGTCATGGAGAGCCGGACGCACGCGCTGGAGACGGCGCATGCTTTGGCCGAGATCGCGTCGTCGCTTGGGGTCGGGCTGATCTACAAGAGCTCGTTCGACAAGGCTAACCGGACCAGCCTGGGCGGTGCCCGCGGGCTCGGCATGAGCGGCGCGCTTGCGATCTTCGCCGAGATCCGCGAAAGCGTCGGCGTGCCGGTCATCACCGATGTACACGAGCCCGGCCAGTGCGCCGCCGTTGCCGAGGCGGTCGACGTTCTGCAGATCCCGGCGTTCCTCTGCCGCCAGACCGACCTGCTCGTCGCCGCGGCGAAAACCGGACGCGCAATCAACGTCAAGAAGGGCCAGTTCCTGGCGCCCTGGGACATGGCCAACGTCGTCGACAAGATCCGCGGCGCAGGCAACGACAACGTCATGGTCTGCGAGCGCGGCGCCAGCTTCGGCTACAACACGCTCGTCAGCGACATGCGTGCCCTGCCCATCCTGGCCCAGACCGGCTGCCCGGTGGTCTTCGACGCGACCCATTCGGTGCAGCAGCCCGGCGGCAAGGGCACCGCGTCGGGCGGCCAACGGGAGTTCGCGCCGGTGCTGGCGCGCGCGGCAGTTTCGGTCGGCGTGGCCGCGGTGTTCATCGAGTCACATCCCGATCCCGACCATGCGCCCAGCGACGGGCCGAACATGATAGCCTTCCGCGACTTGCCCGGCGTCGTCGAGACCCTCGTCGAGTTCGACCGCCTGGCGAAGCGGCGTCCGGTGAACCTCCACTGACCGGAACGTCTTCTTCTGGATCGAACGTTCCTGTCGGGGCTCGCGATGCGGTCCTCGCCTACGTGACTTCCTGGGTCGCCTTCGGCTTCTTTCCGCGCGACTTCGGCTCGATCACGATCGGGTCCGGATAGTCGAAGGCGATCTTGCCGTCCTCCAGGCGGACCCGGACCACGCCGCCTTTCTCCAGCCGGCCGAACAGCAGCTCCTCCGCCAGCGGCTTCTTGATATGCTCCTGGATCACCCGCGACAGCGGGCGAGCGCCGAAGCGCTGATCATAGCCCTTGGTCGCCAGCCACTTGCGCGCCTCGTCGGTGAGCTCGATGGCGACCTGCCGGTCGGCGAGCTGCGTCTCGAGCAGGATCACGAACTTGTCGACGACGCGGCCGACGGTCTCGGGCGACAGCCCGGCAAAGGGAATGATCGCGTCCAGGCGGTTACGGAACTCCGGCGTGAACATCCGCTCGATCGCCTCCGTGTCGTCGCCGATGCGCACGTCGCGCTCGAAGCCGATCGCCGGCTTGACCAACTCGGCGGCACCGGCATTGGTCGTCATGATCAGGATGACGTTGCGGAAGTCGACGCTTTTGCCGTTGTGATCGGTCAGCTTGCCGTGATCCATCACCTGCAACAGGATGTTGAACAGGTCCGGGTGGGCCTTTTCGATCTCGTCCAGCAGGAGAACGGCATGGGGCTGCTTGTCGACGGCGTCGGTGAGCAGGCCGCCCTGGTCGAAGCCCACATAGCCCGGCGGCGCGCCGATCAGCCGCGAGACGCTGTGCCGCTCCATGTACTCCGACATATCGAAGCGGACGAGCTCGATCCCGAGGATGTGCGAGAGCTGGCGCGCGACCTCGGTCTTGCCGACACCGGTCGGTCCTGAAAACAGATAGCAGCCGATCGGCTTCTCGCCATCGCGCAAGCCCGCGCGCGCCAACTTGATGGCGCTGGACAGGGCGGCGATGGCGCCATCCTGACCGAACACCACCGTCTTGAGATCGCGCTCCAGGGTCTGCAGGGCCTTGCGGTCGTCGCTGGAGACGCTCTTGGGCGGGATCCGCGCGATCTTGGCGACGACTTCCTCGACATCGCGCACGGTCACCGTCGTCCGCCGCCGGTTCGCCGGCAGCAGCATCCGCGCCGCGCCGACCTCGTCGATGACGTCGATGGCCTTGTCCGGCAGCTTGCGGTCGTTGATGTAACGGGCGGCAAGCTCGACGGCGGCGCGCAGCGCCTCCTGATTGTAGCGCACCGAATGGTGCGACTCGAAATAGGGCTTGAGCCCGCGCAGGATCTTGACCGTGTCCTCGATCGACGGCTCGTAGATGTCGATCTTCTGGAACCGGCGGACCAGCGCCCGGTCTTTCTCGAAGTGGTTGCGGTACTCCTTGTAGGTCGTCGAACCCATGCAGCGCAGGTTGCCCGACGCCAGCGACGGCTTGAGGATGTTGGAGGCGTCCATCGACCCGCCGCTGGTCGCGCCGGCGCCGACGACGGTATGGATCTCGTCGATGAACAGGATCCCGCCCGGCGTCGCCTCTAACTCGGAGATAACGTTCTTCAGCCGTTCCTCGAAGTCGCCCCGGTAGCGGGTTCCGGCCAGCAGCGAGCCCATGTCGAGGGCGAAGATTGTCGCGTCGCGCAGCACCTCCGGGACCTCGCCGCGAACGATGCGCCAGGCCAGCCCTTCCGCGAGGGCGGTCTTGCCAACGCCGGGATCGCCGACGAACAGCGGGTTGTTCTTGTTCCGCCGGCAGAGAATCTGGATCGTCCGCTCGATTTCGGCATCGCGGCCGATCAGCGGGTCGATCCGCCCTTCCGAGGCCTTCCGATTGAGATCGACGCAATATGTTTCCAAGGCTTCATGACCCTTGCGTACCACCTTCTCGCCGCTGCTCTCTTCGTCAGCGCCCTGCACATTGCGCCGGCGGCTCTCGCCTGCGACCTTGGCGATTCCGTGTGCGATGTAGTTGACCGCGTCGAGCCGCGTCATGTCCTGGAGCTGCAAGAAGTAAACCGCGTGCAATTCCCGCTCCGAGAACAGCGCGACCAGGACATTCGCCCCGGTAACCTCGTCGCGTCCGGACGACTGGACGTGAATCACCGACCGTTGCACCACGCGCTGAAAACCCGCTGTCGGCTTGGGATCGGTGACCACGGCCGTCTTGAGGCTCTCGAGTTCGTTGTCGACGAACTGGCTGACCTCCTGCTTGATCTGGGCAATATCGACGCCGCAGGCGCGGAAAACGGGCGTCGCGTCCTGATCGTCGATCAGGGCAAGCAGAAGGTGTTCGAGCGTCGCATACTCGTGGCGCCGCTCCGTGGCCAGCGCCAGAGCACGATGAAGCGTCTGTTCAAGATTTCGTGACAGCATGAGCGGACCCTATTCCGTTCCGTCCTTTTCGATCGTGCACTGCAGCGGATGCTGGTGCTGCCGCGCCAGATCCATCACCTGACTGACCTTGGTCTCGGCGATCTCGTAGGTAAACACGCCGCAAACACCGACCCCGCGATGGTGTACGTGAAGCATGATGCGCACTGCGTCCTCGTGGCTCTTGGCAAAAAAGCGTTCCAGAACATGGACGACAAACTCCATCGGGGTGTAGTCGTCGTTTAACATCAGAACCTTGTACATCGCCGGCTTCTTGGTCTTCGCCCGCGACTTGGTGACGACGCCCGAGTTTGGCGTGCCATCCGTTGGGTTCTTGTCCTGACAACTCATCGATGTTTCGGATCCTTCGCTCGCCGCGACGCCGGATGATGCAGGGTTCTGCGTACGTTATGCTAAGATTTGGGGCGTTTCCCGACCGCGCCCATAGCAGAATATATTCGATTTTGACCCCGAAGGAAGGGTCGTACCAATCGCCTCCCTCAGAAAGGTGCCTTGTCGGCGCTGCCGTTGCGCGTCCGTCACGCCAGGCGCCGGCCCGACCGGAACCGGCGCAAGATGCATTGCAGCCTCCGGTCGGGCTTCGGGCGCTTGAACGCCAGCCACATATCCTCCTCCGGAACGAGGAGCGGAGATCGGTCATGAAGCCTGCAGGATTTCAGGACGTCGCTTTTTTCGGCAGCGGCAGCGGCAGATACGGCGCCCGCGGATGGGAACGAAGGGGGCGAAGCGACGACCACCGGTCTTTCCGCCAATCCCCTCGCCGACTGGATTCTTGCGGTCGGCTGGAACCTGTCGACGCTCCCCGACCTGATCCGGGGGCTCTGCGCGCGGATGCGCGCGCTGGGAATACCGCTGTGCCGTCTGCGCCTTCACGTCCGCACGCTGCACCCGCAATTTCTGGGCACCAGCTACACCTGGCTGCTCGGCGTCGAGGAGATCGGCGAATTCAACGCCGCCTACGCCATCCGCAATGAGGAGCGCTACCTCTCCAGCCCGTTCAGGGCGATTTTCGAAGAAGGCGTCGGCGGCGTCCGCCGCCGGCTCGACGTGCCGGAGGTTGCGCTGGACTTTCCCGTTCTGAAGGACCTGCGCGATGAGGGCGCTACCGACTACGTTGCCATGCCGATCGCCTTCGCCGACGGCCGGCGGAGCGCCATCACGTTCGCCGCCGACCGTCCCGGGGGCTTTTCGACGGAAGAGCTGGAGGTCGTTTACGGCATGCTGCCGGTGCTGTCGCGCCTGATCGAGGTGCACGCCCTGCGGCGGACGGCGCGGACCATTCTCGAAACCTACCTCGGGCGTTCGAGCGGCGCGCGCGTTCTCGACGGCCTCATCCGCAGGGGCGACGGCGACGACATCAATGCCGTCATCTGGTTCTCCGATCTCCGCGCCTCCACGGCGCTGGCCGAAACCCTTTCGCGCCAGGCCTTTCTCGACCTGCTCAACGGCTTCTTCGAAGCGACCGCCGGCGCCGTCCTTGCCCATGGCGGCGAGGTTCTGCGCTTCATCGGCGACGCCTTTCTGGCCATCTTTCCATTGGATCCGGCCTGCGCGCAACCGGCGGCGGACGGCGAGGCGGAAGTCCCGGCCTGCGCCCGGGCCCTGGCCGCGGCGCGCGACGCCATCGCCCGCATGAGCGCCTACAATATGGAGCGGCATACGCAGGGCGAGCCGCCGCTGCGCTTCGGGATCGGGCTGCACATCGGCAATGTCACCTACGGCAACATCGGCGTCGAAGAGCGGCTCGAATTTACCGTGATCGGTCCCGCCGCCAACGAGGCGGCGCGGCTGGAAGGCATGTGCAAGACACTCGACCGACCGCTGGTGATCTCCGCCGAACTCGCGCGCTGGGTTCGCGAGCCGTTGGTCTCGCTTGGCGTCCACGTCTTGCGCGGCGTCCGTGAACCGCAGGAGGTGCTGACCCTGGCTGAGCTGTGACCGGCCGTTCAGCCGATGCCCGCCAGCGGCGACACGCCGAACAGCCACGGGTGCGCCAGCAGCAGCACCGCAAACAGAAGAAGACCGCCGAGCAGACGCGCCCAGCCGATTTCGCCGAGACGCCAGGAGGTCCGCCGGCCCATGAGCGCGACGAAGGGCACGAACGATGTCCGCCCCTGATAAGCGGCCCAGGCATCGCCCACAGTGGCCCGCCGCCGGGCGCCGCTTTGCGCCGCGCCGGCAAGCGCCAGGACCGTCATGCCGGCGAACAGCGTTATCCCCGCCGCGTCGCCATTGGCGAGCAGGTGGGCAATTCCCCACAGGGCGACAGCCCACATCACTGGATGACGGGTAATGCGGAAGATGCCCGTGGGACCAGCGCCTATGAGCGCGGCGGTGTCGGCGCCGACGGCGGTCGGATTGCGGCTGGCGAGGCCGGCGACAAGCAATATGCAGGCGACCGGCATGATGGTCAGCGCGAGGTGGCGGAGACCGATTGGCGGCGCCCAGACATCAACGAACGGTGCGTCGTTGAATGCCAAGACCACCCAGACCAGGAGCACCAGCGCCTGGAGCGAGTAGACGGCGCGAAAACCGGTCTCGCCTAGAGCGGAGACGAGGCGATCGCGCACCGGCATGCTGGAAAGAATGAAGTGCGCGCCGACAAAGCCGACGGTTGCCATGATCAACGCGGTGAGCGTGCCCGTCATCGTTTCGTCCGCCTGCCGCAACGTAGGTAAGTCATGCGCCTGAGGGATGCCAACGCTGCGATAATGTCCCGGACCATGGTCTTGTCTTGCCTGCGCAACGGCTGTATGGTGCGCGAATAAGGCCATCGAGCCGACATTTGAATAAATAATAACAACGAAGTGGGAGGGAATTGCGGCTTGGGCAAGTCGGCGCCTATCTTCATTATGAATCCGGGTCGGCAGTGCGAGTACAGCGCTCGCTTTCCCAGGCGCCGCCATTTGGTATGGCGTAATAAGCGACCTAGCACCCGCGTAGTCCGCTTTTTTTCCCCGCCATGATCTGCAATTCTCAAGTTGTGTCATTCGTCGTTACTGACAACGCGCAAATCACGGCAAGGAATTGCCGGGCGCGAGGAGGAGAGAAAGCAAATGAGCCGCCCCACCGACCTGACGCTTCCCCCTGACCTGAGCCACGAGCGCGGCGTCGGTCCGTTCCGCAGCCAGCGCCCCATCTACGTCGACATACTTCCGCCGTGCAACAACGCCTGCCCCGCGGGCGAGGATATTCAGGCCTGGCTGGCGCACGCTCAGGAGGGCCGGTTCAAGCAGGCCTGGGAGACGATCCTTAAGGACAACCCGCTGCCGGCCGTTCACGGCCGTGTCTGCTATCACCCGTGCGAGACGAGCTGCAACCGCGAGCAGCTCGACGGCGCGGTTACCATTCATGCGGTCGAGCGCTTTCTCGGCGACATGGCCCTGGCGGAGGACTGGACGCCGACAATCCCGACGGCCGCGACCGGCAAGCGCGTGCTCGTGGTCGGCGCCGGGCCCAGCGGGCTGTCGGCGGCGCATCATCTGACGCTGATGGGCCACTCCGTCGAGATCCGCGAGGCTGGTCCCATGGCCGGCGGCATGATGCATTTCGGCATCCCCGCCTACCGGCTGCCGCGCGACGTGCTCGACGGCGAGATCCGCCGGATCGAGCGGATGGGAGTCAAGATCGTCCTCAACCGCAAGGTTGAGGATCTGGCCGCCGCGATGCAGGAGGGCAAATTTGACGCCGCCTTCGTTGCCGTCGGTGCGCACCTGTCGAAGAAGACCGACATCCCCGGCCGCGACGCCGCCAAGATCTTCGACGCCGTGAGTTTCTTGCGCGATGTCGAGGCTGGCGCCACGCCGAAGCTGGGTCGCCGGGTCGCCATCTACGGCGGCGGCAATACGGCGATGGACGCCGCGCGGGTGGCGATGCGGCTCGGTGTCGAGCCGATGATCATCTACCGGCGCGACCGCGAACACATGCCCGCGCACCAGTTCGAAGCCGATGAGGCCATCGAGGAGGGCGTCAAGATCCACTGGCTGCGGACGATCAAGTCCAGCGACGCGACCAGCTTTACCGTCGAAGTGATGGAGATCGACGAGAACGGCCGGCCGCGTGGCACTGGGCAGTTCGAAACCATCGAAGCCGACGATCTTATCCTTGCCCTGGGACAGGACACGGATACCGGCTTCCTCAAGAAGGTTCCGGGGGTGGAGTTTCAGAAGGACGGCACGGTGATCGTCGCGCCGAACATGATGACCGGCGCGCCGGGCGTTTTCGCGGGCGGCGACATGGTCCCGTCGGAGCGGACGGTGACCATCGGCGTCGGCCACGGCAAGAAGGCCGCACGCAACATCGACGCCTACCTCAGCAGCGAAACCTACAGCAAGCCGCCGAAAGGCGACCTCGCCGATTTCGAGAAGCTGCACCTGTGGTTCTACACCGACTCCGAACAGCGGCCGCAGGGCCACGTCGACCTGCTCCGGCGCAAAGCCTCTTTCGATGAGGTCGTCCAGGGTCTGGCGGAGAAGGACGCCGTCTACGAAGCGAAGCGCTGCTTGGCATGCGGCAACTGCTTCGAGTGCGACGGCTGCTTCGGCGCGTGTCCGGAGGATGCGATCATCAAGCTCGGGCCCGGGAAGCGCTACGAATACAACTATGACCTATGTACTGGTTGCGCGATCTGCTTCGAGCAGTGCCCGTGCCATGCGATCCAGATGATGCCGGAGCCGGGGCTCGGCCGGTAGAACCGGGAGCGCCGGAAGGCCCATGAGCGAAAACGACCGGAACGTTAAAAGGGGCTGCGCGGCGGCGCTCGGACGAGCGTCGCGCGTCGCGGCCTGAGCGGAGGGAATGGCAATGGCCGAGAACAACGTTACTACCATAGATGGCAATGAGGCGGCGGCCTATATCGCCTTCCGCGTCAACGAGGTCTGCGCGATCTATCCGATCACGCCGTCTTCGACGATGGCCGAGCTTGCCGACCAGTGGGCGAGCGAGGGAAAAACCAATATCTGGGGCAATATTCCCGACGTTGTCGAGATGCAGAGCGAGGCAGGCGCCGCGGGCACGGTTCACGGCTCGTTGCAGGGCGGCGCCCTGACGACGACCTTCACCGCCTCCCAGGGCCTGATGCTCATGATCCCGAACATGTACAAGATCGCGGGCGAGCTGACCTGTTGCGTCATCCACGTTGCCGCCCGCGCCCTGGCGACCCAGGGGCTGTCCATTTTCGGCGACCAGCAGGACGTCATGGCGGTGCGGCCGACCGGCTTCGCCCAGCTCGCTTCGAGCTCGGTTCAGGAAGCCCACGACATGGCCCTGATCGCGCAAACGGCGACGCTGGAGTCGCGGATCCCGTTTATCCATTTCTTCGACGGCTTCCGAACTTCCCACGAGGTCAACAAAGTCTTCCTTATTCCCAATGATGTCATCCGGGCGATGATCGACGACGATCTCGTCTTCGCCCACCGGCGGCGCGCGCTCAACCCCGACAACCCGTTCATGCGCGGCACGGCGCAGAACCCGGACGTGTACTTCCAGGCCCGGGAAACGGTAAACGTGTTCTATGACGCGACCCCGGCGATCGTCGAAGGGGCGATGAACAGGTTCGGCGAGCTGACGGGCCGCCACTACAGGCTGTTCGACTATTTCGGCGCCCCGGACGCCGAGCGCGTCATCATCATCATGGGCTCGGGCGCCGATACCGCCCGCGAAACCGTCGAGTTCCTCGCCGCCCGCGGCGAAAAGGTCGGGGTCGTCCAGGTTCACCTCTTCCGCCCGTTCTCGGCCCAGCACCTGTTCGCCGCAATTCCGAATTCCGTGCGCGCGCTGAGCGTGCTCGACCGGACCAAGGAGCCGGGCGGCACCGGCGAGCCGATGTACCTCGACGTCGTCACCAGCTTCGCCGAGGCGATGGTCGATGGAACGATGCCGACGCAGGCCATGCCGAAGATCACCGGCGGCCGCTACGGGCTGTCGTCGAAGGAATTCACGCCGGCCATGGTCAAGGCGCTCCTCGACGAGCTGAAGAAGGACAAGCCGAAGAACCACTACACGATCGGCATCAACGACGACGTCGCGCACACCAGCCTGACGTACGACCCTTCGTTCAGCACCGAGCCCGATACGGTCTTTCGCGCCATGTTCTACGGTCTTGGCGCGGATGGGACCGTCGGCGCCAACAAGAACACCATCAAGATTATCGGCGAGGATCCGGAATTCTACGCCCAGGGCTACTTCGTCTACGACTCCAAGAAGTCCGGATCGCAGACGGTTTCCCATGTCCGCTTCGGCCCCGAGCCGATCCGCTCGACCTACCTGATCCAGACGGCGAACTTCGTCGGCTGCCACCAGTTCAACTTCATCGAGAAGATGGACGTGCTGGAGTTTGCCGCGCCCGGCGCGACATTCCTGCTTAACACCCCCGGCGAGGCGGACACGGTCTGGGACAAACTGCCGCGGACGGTCCAGGACCAGATCATCGACAAGAAGCTCAAGGTCTACGTCATCGACGCGGCCAGGGTCGCGCGCGATACCGGCATGGGTACCCGCACGAACACGATCATGCAGACGTGCTTCTTCGCCATCTCCGGCGTTCTCCCGCGCGACAAGGCGATCGAGAAGATCAAGGCCTCGATCCGCAAGACCTACGGCAAGAAGGGCGACGAGATCGTCCAGAAGAACTTCGAGGCGGTCGATCACACCATCGCCCACCTGCACGAGCTGAAGATCCCCGAGCGCGCCACCAGCAGGATCGAGTTGCGCCCGGTGGTGCCGGCGGAGGCGCCTGACTTCGTCAAGTCGGTGACGGCGATGATGATGGCCGGCAAGGGCGACGCGCTGCCGGTTAGCGCCATCCCGGTGGACGGAACCTTCCCCAGCGGCACGACAAAGTGGGAAAAGCGCAACATCGCCCAGTTTGTCCCGGTGTGGGAGCCGGAGATCTGCATCCAGTGCGGCAACTGCAGCTTCGTCTGCCCGCACGGCGTGATCCGCTCCAAGCTGTACAACAAGGACCGGCTCGAGACCGCGCCCGACAGCTTCAAGTCGGCGCCGATCGACGCCCGCGGCTTCCCCGACACGCGCTACACCCTGCAGATCTATGTGGAGGACTGCACCGGCTGCGCCCTGTGCGTCGAGGTCTGCCCGGCCAAGAGCAAGGAAGAGGCCGGCAAGAAGGCCATCAACATGAGCTGGAAGGAGCCGGTCGTCGAGCCGGAGAAGGAGAACGTCAGCTTCTTCGAGACCCTTCCGGTCAACGAGCGCTCGCGCGTCGACTTCTCGACCGTGCGCGGCGCCCAGTTCCTCGAGCCTCTGTTCGAGTTCTCCGGCGCCTGCGCCGGCTGCGGCGAGACCCCGTACGTCAAGCTGGTGTCGCAGTTGTTCGGCGACCGGATGATGGTCGCCAATGCCACCGGCTGCTCGTCGATCTACGGCGGCAACCTGCCGACGACGCCGTGGACCGTGAACAGCGAGGGGCGGGGGCCGTCGTGGTCGAACTCACTGTTCGAGGACAACGCCGAGTTCGGCCTCGGCATGCGCCTCGCCGCCGACCGCCACATGTTCATGGCCCACATGCTGCTCAGCGACCTCAGCGGCCAGATCGGCACGGTGCTGGTCCAGGAACTGCTGTCGGCGCCGCAGCGCACCGAATCGGAGATCCGCAAGCAGCGCGATCGCGTCGCGGCCCTCAAGGAAAAGCTCCAGGAGATCAAGTTGCCGGCGGCCCGGCATCTGGCTTCGGTCGCCGACCACCTCGTGCGCCGCAGCATCTGGATCATGGGCGGCGACGGCTGGGCCTACGACATCGGCTCGTCGGGCGTCGACCATGTGCTCTCCACCGGCCGGGACGTGAACCTTCTCGTGCTGGATACCGAGGTCTACTCCAACACAGGCGGCCAGGCCTCGAAGTCGACGCCGATCGGCGCTGTCGCAAAGTTCGCCAACGCCGGCAAATCCGTCGGCAAGAAGGACATGGCGCTCCAGGCGATCTCGTACGGCAACGTCTATGTCGCCCGCGTGGCCATGGGCGCCAATCCTCAGCAAACGCTGCTGGCGATGCGCGAGGCGGAGACCTACCAGGGGCCGTCGCTGGTGCTCGCCTACAGCCACTGCATCGCCCACGGCATCAACATGCAGACGGGCCTGGACCAGCAAAGCCGTGCGGTCCAGTCCGGCTACTGGCCGCTCATCCGCTACAATCCGGATGTGCGGGCGTCGGGCGAGAACCCGTTCGTTCTCAACTCGCCGCGGCCGACGATGAAGCTTCGCGATTACACCGACAACGAGCTGCGCTACCGGATGCTTGCGCGGACCAATCCGAAGGGCGCCGACCGGCTGATGGCGATGGCGCAGGAGGCCGTCGAGCGCAAGTGGAAGCTCTATGAGGAGATGGCGGCTCTGGGCTAGGCCGGAACCTCTCCTCGATCGGGCCAGGCCCCAGCCGCGCCAGACGCGGTCCGGGCCGGTCGGACGCGGTACGGATTGACGCAAGGCATACTGACGAAAGGCAGAAGGTATCCAAGAAATGGATCTCGCAACGACCTATCTCGGGCTCGACCTGAAGCATCCGATCGTGGCGTCGGCTTCGCCGCTGTCACGCTCGCTCGACGGCATCAAGCGGATGGAGGATGCCGGGGCGTCTGCCATCGTCATGTTCTCGCTCTTCGAGGAGCAGATCAGAAACGAGAACGAGTCGTTCGACTATCTGATGGAGGCCGGCACCGATCAGTTCGCCGAGTCACTCACCTACTTTCCGGCGGTCGAGGATTACCGTGTCGGGCCGGACTCGTATCTGGAGCTGATCCGCAAGGCGACCGAGGCAACCGACGTGCCGATCATCGCCAGCCTGAACGGGATCACCAAGTCGGGATGGACGGAGTACGCCAGGGACATGGCCGACGCTGGAGCCAAGGCGATCGAGCTCAACGTCTACTACATCCCCGCCAGCATCGATGTGAGCGGCGCGGAAGTCGAACAGCGCTATCTCGATGTGGTCGGCGCGGTCAAAGGCGCGGTCTCGATTCCCGTTTCGGTCAAGCTCAGCCCGTTCTTCAGCTCGACCGGCGACATGGCCAGGCGCCTCGTCGAGGCCGGCGCCGACGGTCTGGTGCTGTTCAACCGCTTCTACCAGCCGGACTTCGATCTCGACGAGCTGGAGGTCGTTCCCGACCTCGAGCTCAGCAGCGCCAGTGAGATCCGCCTGCCGCTGCTGTGGATCGCTGTGCTGCACGGCCGGCTGAAGTGCTCGCTCGCGGCCACCCGCGGGGTGCAGAGCGGGATCGAGGTGATCAAGTACGTCATGGCCGGCGCCGACGCGGTGTGCACAACCTCGTCGCTGCTGCGCAACGGGGTCGGCCACATGAAGACGCTGCTTGACGGCGTGACCGGCTGGATGGAGCGGCGCGGCTACGAGTCCATCGGCCAGATGAAGGGCTCGATGAGCCAGCAGAAGGTCGGCGACCCGTCGGCGTTCGAGCGTGCCAACTACATCAAGGTGCTGCAAAGTTACAAGAGCCCGTACATGGAGCCGCTTGGCCACGCCCCGGCGCGGACCCGGCCATAGATCGGCCGGGGCGGGCGCGCCGCGCGTCCGTGATCGGCGCAAACCGAGGGCGCGGCGCCCATGGATAGCGCGCAACCGCGCCCGGCGACGTCCGTTGTCGATAGCGAGGCCATCCCCGAGCGGGTGCTGATCGTCGATTTCGGCTCGCAGGTGACCCAGCTCATCGCCAGGCGCGTGCGCGAAAGCGGCGTTTATTGCGAAATCCATCCCTACCACAAGGTCGATCCGGCGTTTGTCGCGGCCTTCGCGCCGAAGGCCGTGATCCTCTCCGGCGGGCCTGCGTCGGTCACCGACGAATCCAGCCCGCGGACGCCGGCGGCGCTGCTCGATTGCGGCGTTCCCGTGCTCGGGATCTGCTACGGCCAGCAGCTCATGGTCGATCAGCTCGGCGGGGCGGTCGAAAGGGGCCGGACCAGGGAATTCGGCCGCGCTCTTCTGGAGATCGTCGAGGATTGCCCCCTCTTCGCCGGCACCTTCCCGCAGGCGAGCCGCGAGCCGGTATGGATGAGCCACGGCGACCACGTCAGCGCCCTGCCCGCAGGCTTCCGCTCCGTCGCGATATCGCCCGGCGCGCCGTTCGCCGCCATCGCCGATGAGCAGCGCCGGCTGTACGGCGTGCAGTTTCACCCCGAGGTCGCGCACACCCCGCGCGGCGCGGAGATGCTCGGCAACTTCACCCACCGCGATCGCCGGCTGCGGCGGAACCTGGACCATGGCGGCGTTCCGCGACCAGGCCATCGCCGCGATCCGCGACCGCGTCGGCTCCGGCCGGGTCATCTGCGGCTTGTCGGGCGGGGTCAATTCCTCGGTCACCGCCGTGCTGCTGCACGAAGCCATCGGCGAGCAACTGCACTGCATCCTGGTCGATACCGGGCTGATGCGCGCCGGCGAGGCGGCGGAGGTGGTGGGGCTGTTCAGCGGCCACTACAACATCCCGCTGGTCCACCGCGACGCCGCGGATGCGTTCCTCGGCGCGCTCGAAGGCGTCACCGATCCGGAGCGCAAGCGCAAGATCATCGGCGCGACCTTTATCGATGTCTTTGAGCAGGAGGCGCACAAACTGGGCGGCGCCGACTTCCTCGCACAGGGGACGTTGTACCCCGACGTCGTCGAGTCGGTGTCCGTGCACGGCGGCCCCAGCGTCACCATCAAGTCCCACCACAACGTCGGCGGCCTGCCCGAACGGATGAACCTGGGCCTGATCGAGCCCCTGCGCGAGCTGTTCAAGGACGAGGTGCGGGTGCTGGGCCGCGAACTCGGCCTGCCCGACGCGCTGCTCGGCCGCCATCCCTTCCCCGGACCGGGGCTGGCGGTCCGCATCCTTGGCGAGGTGACGGCGGCGCGCTGCGCGGTGCTGCGTCGGGTCGATGCAATCTTTCTCGAGGAGATCCGCGCGGCCGGGCTCTACGACGTGATCTGGCAGGCCTTCGCCGTGCTGCTCCCGCTGCACACCGTGGGCGTCATGGGCGACAGCCGGACCTACGACCAGGTCGCGGCCCTACGCGCGGTCACCTCCAGCGACGGCATGACCGCCGACAGCTTCGCCTTCGACCACGCGTTCCTCGCCCGCGTCGCCTCGCGCATTGTCAACGAGGTGCAAGGGGTCAGCCGCGTCGTCTACGACCTGACCTCGAAGCCCCCCGGCACCATCGAGTGGGAATGAAAGGGCGGGCCGCCAAGCTCGTCCGATCCGTGGATCTTGTCATCGCAGTGCACTTGGTCATCTTTCTCGACTTGATCCTTCTCCCGGGCGCGCCGAGCGTATTGCAGACCGACGAGGTGGATTGGGAGGCGTGGCGTCGCAGTCGTTAGCCAGATAAGGTAATCGCGAAGATCGAGCGGAGTGCGGGGCGACCGCGAGGGAAGTCCGACGCGCACCGTGCAGTAAGTGTGAGCGGCACCAACGCGGAAACCGAATCGAGAGAACAGTCATGACCCACCATGGACGTTGCTTTTGTGGCGCAGTCGAAATTGAGGCTACCGGATCGCCTGCGGCGATGGGTTACTGCCACTGCAGTTCGTGCCGATCCTGGTCGGCGGGTCCGGTAAACGCCTTCAGCCTCTGGGAGCCCGGGGCGGTACGGATCACCGCGGGAGCCGAACACGTCGCTACATTCTCGAAGACGGCGTTCAGCGAACGCCAATATTGCGCGAAGTGCGGCGGGCACCTGATGACCCGACATCCGACGATCGGTTTGGTCGACGTTTACGCCGCAACGATCCCGACGCTCCCGTTCACGCCCGGCGTTCACGTCAACTATGCCGAGACGGTGCTGCCGATGCGCGACGGCCTGCCCAAGCTCAAGGACTTCCCGGCGGAGTTTGGCGGCTCCGGCGAGGCGATCGCCGAGTAATGCCGTTTCCTGCTCGGCGGGTGTCCGGCGTGCTCATCGCGCGACCTCATTTGTCGAACAGATGGCGGAATTGGCGTGGCTGCGAACGGAGATACTGGTTCGGCGCGGACACCGTCGCGCCGAGGTGGGCGGCGGCGTGCCACGGCCAACGCGGATCGTAAAGGACAGCGCGGGCAAGCGCGACGAAATCGGCGTCGCCGGTGCCGATGATCGCCTCGGCCTGATCGAATTCGGTGATCAGGCCAACGGCAACGACCGGCAGTCCGGTGGCCTGCTTCACGGCCCGCGCCAGCGGAACTTGATAGCTGGGGCCGACGGGGATGGCCTGATCGGGATGCAGGCCGCCGCTGGAAACATGGACGGCGCTGCAGCCGCGCGCCTCCAGCGCCTGAGCGAAGACGACGGTCTGCTCGATGTCCCAACCGCCGTCGACCCAGTCCGAGCCCGATACCCGCATCGTCACCGGTCGGTCGGCGGGAAAGACGGCACGAACGGCATCGAACACGTCCAGCGGAAAGCGCATCCGGTTTTCCAGACCGCCGCCAAATTCGTCGTCACGGTGGTTCGACAGCGGAGACAGGAACTGGTGCAACAGGTAGCCATGGGCGCCGTGGAGCTGCACCACGTCGATCCCCAGCCGTGCCGCGCGGCGCGCGGCATCGGCGAAGGCGTCGCGCACGCGGCCCATAGCCGCCAGGTCCAACGCCAGGGGCGCGTTGTCGTGCTGGTGAAACCCGAGCGCCGACGGCGCGACGGTCTGCCAGCCGTTCGGATCGGCGGGCGCAATATGCGCGCCGCCCTTCCACGGCACCTCGGTGGATGCCTTGCGACCGGCATGCGCCAGTTGGATCGCGATCGGCATGTCGGACCAGCGCCGCACGCTCTCGATCGTCCGCCCGATCGCCGCCTCGGTCGCGTCGTCGTACAGGCCGACATCGGCGTAGCTGATGCGCCCTTCGGGCAGCACCGCCGTGGCTTCGATCGTCAGCAGCGCCGCGCCCGACAGCGCGAGATGTCCGAGATGGATCAGGTGCCAGTCGGTCATGCAGCCGTCGACCGCCGAATACTGGCACATCGGCGCAATGACGATGCGGTTGGCGAACGTCATCCGACCGAGCGTGAAGGGCTCGAACAGTCTGGGCCCGGGCATACGCATCTCCTGCTCTCTGGCCCGATCATCCTGGCCGATCATCGCTCCACATGGCAAGGCGCGTGCGCGGCGCAGAGGCCCCGCGCGGAGTAGGGGTGCGGACCCGCGGCGACACCGTCGGCGCGATGGGCGCGGCCGGGCCGATGGGGAACCAGACGGACGGCCCGCCGTTTGTACATTCCATAGCTTCCCGCAGTGACCACATCGGATGGCATCGATGCCTTCTCCCCATGCTCCATCCACTGCCGCCATCGTCGGGCACCCGATCCACGCGACGCTTGTTCCGTTTCCGATCGTCTGCTTCACGCTTGCGCTTCTGACCGACATCGCCTTCTGGCAGACGTCGAACATCATGTGGCAGAACTTCTCCGCCTGGCTGCTCTTCGCGGGGCTCATCGTCGGCGCTTTCGCCGCGCTGGCTGGCGCGGTGGATTTCCTGTTTCGCCGGGAGGTTCGCGCGCAGGGGCCTGCGTGGCCGCATGCGATCGGCAACGTGGTTGTCCTTGGCCTCGCCTTCGTAAACAGCCTCGTTCATGCTGGCGATGGCTGGACGGCCGTCGTTCCCTACGGCCTGATCCTCTCCGCGCTGACCGTGCTTTTCATGTTCGTCACGGTATGGCTCGGCCGAGCGATGGTGTTTCGCCACGGCGTTGGAGTGAGCCAATCATGAATAGCCGTCCTGTTGCCCTCCGCGCGCTCGTTCTAGCCGCAGGCTGCTTCATTATCCCGGCGCTCGCCGGCTGCGACGACGACGGCGCAGATTTCGATCTGTCCAGGCAGATCGGTCCCGATCCGGTCCTGCCCGAGCCCAGTAATGCGCTTCTGCCGGCCATGAAGGTGGCCAAGGTCATCGGCTGGCAGGACGGCGAAACGCCGAGCGTGCCGGACGGCCTTGCGATCACAGTCTATGCCAAGGATCTCGCCAATCCACGCGCGGTCCATACGTTGCCGAACGGCGACGTGCTTGTCGTCCAGTCGCGTGGTCCTTCCGTCGAGCCGGTATCGCGGCCCAAGGACGTGATCCGTGGCTGGATCATGTCGATGGCCCATGGCGGGTCGCCAAAGGAGAGCAACATTATCACTCTCCTCCGCGATACCAACCGCGATGGGCGCGTCGACGAACGCAGCGACCTCTTGACGGGGCTCAATTCTCCCTTCGGGGTCGCCTGGTTCGACGGCACGCTCTATGTGGCGGCGACGGATGCCATCCTCGCCTACCCTTACGAGCTCGGGCAGGCGAAGATTGTGGCGCAGCCGAGCGTCTTGACACCGCTGCCGGGCGGCCCGATCGACCACCACTGGACCAAGGATCTGGCGCTCAGCCCGGACGGGCGCACCCTATACGCGTCGGTCGGCTCCAACTCCAACATTGTGGAGAACGGGCTGGAAGCCGAAAAGGGCCGGGCAGCGATCTGGCGGGTTGACCGGCAGACGGGCGCTGCTCGCGTCTACGCCTCCGGCCTGCGCAATCCGAACGGTCTGACGTTTCACCCCGAAACCGGCGTTCTCTGGACCGTAGTCAACGAGCGCGACGAGCTCGGCCCGAACCTCGTGCCCGACTACATGACCTCGGTGCAGGAAGGCGCCTTCTATGGCTGGCCGTGGAGCTATTACGGCGACCATGTCGACGAGCGGGTCCATCCGCCGCGTCCGGACATGGTTGCGAGGGCAATCGCACCGGATTATGCCCTTTCCAGCCATGTCGCCCCCCTCGGCATGACCTTCTCTATGAAGTCCGCCCTGCCGGAGCCCTACGGCAGCGGCGCCTTCATCGGCGAGCACGGCAGTTGGAACCGCAACTTCTTCAACGGCTACAAGGTCGTCTACGTGCCGTTCAAGGACGGCAGTCCGAGCGGCACGGCGCAGGACGTGGTGACCGGATTCATTGATGGCGATCAGGCCCGCGGCCGCCCCGTCGGAGTCGGCATCGACGGAACCGGCGCCCTTCTTGTCGCAGACGATGCCGGAAACACACTATGGCGCGTCGCGGCCGCTGACGGTTCCATTTCGCCGCAGCCGATCGGTACGGATCAGGCCACGTCCGGCGCCTCCGGCAAAGACATGGGTAGCGAAATGGCGGCGGCGAATGCCGGCGCTGCTACGCCTAGCGAACAGCCGGCCGGGTCATCACCCCGAGGTGCAGCGTCGCCGAAGCCGTCACAGACGGAAGTCGCCCCGGCCGTGCTGCCGGAGGGCACGGCGCAGGGAAGCGCGGCGCAACAGAGCCGGTAAACAGGCTACTCGCAAGGACATTCGCCGACGGCGGCGGCCGGCCCGTTTATCCCAGCCGCCGGGCGGTCCACAGCCGGCACCAGCCGTCGGGACTGATGGTGCCGGCGACCACACGGCACGAGTTGTTGCCCTCGAAGTTGACACAGTCCTTGCACCGCTTCTCGTTCTTGGGAGCGGCTTGGTAGCTCACCTGATCCTGTGGAAGCTTGGCCTCAGCGCGGCTTTGTCCGTTGAACGCGACGCCGCCGAGGACACCGACGGTGAAGGGCATGGCGGCGCGAAGCAGCGACCGGCGCGAGAGCCCGTGGGACCGGTCCCGCCGCACCTTGTCGTTCCGCTGCTCCATTCTTGCTCCTCGCTCACATGCCATGGTGGTTGCCGGTAGCGAGGATCGCTCGCCGCCAGATGAACTGCGGCCCACGCGCACTTAAAGCCTCGCTTCGCCTCGACGTCTCACGATCGAGAAGAGCGTCGTTGCCAAATCTCCTGAAGCTGATATAGGCCGGCTTTTGCGGCGTCAATGAGGCATAGGGCCGTCGGGGCGGCCGATCCACCCGCCGCCGGGATCGGAAGACTGAGCCTCGCCGATCAAATGCGCAAATGGTCCCTTGCGAGCTTCCGGTAACTTGAAAACATGGCTGTCGAGGCTTTTTCGCGCATATCGCGCCGGCGATTCGCCATCGATCTCGGCGCGGTATTCTTCTTCGTGGGCGTCGTTGTTGTCTCGTTCGGCGTCGCGATGCTGCTTCCTGCCCTCCTTGACCTGATCGACGGCAACCAGGACTTCAAGGTCTTCCTGACCTCGGCTGGGATCTCGGTGTTCGCCGGGCTCAGCCTGGCGCTCGCCTGTCGCGGCGGACGCTACAACATGGGTACGCGCGAAGTGACGCTGGCGGTGCCCGCGACATGGCTGTTCGCCGCGGTCGTCGCCGCCCTGCCATTCATGTTCTCGCGGTTCGGCCTGTCCTTCGTCGACGCCGTCTTCGAGACGATGTCCGGACTGACCGCAACGGGCTCGACCGTCGTCGTCGGTCTCGATGGCGCGCCGCGCGGGCTGCTCCTCTGGCGCTTCCTGCTGATTTGGATGGGCGGCTTCGGCGTGGTCACCCTGATGGTGCTGGTCCTGCCGTTCCTGCGGATCGGCGGGCAGCAGCTGTTCACGATCGACCTGTCGGCGCAGGCAGGCAAGGTGCTGCCGCGTGCGACCGCGGTGGTCATGAAAATCGGGCTGGTCTATCTGGTTTTGACCCTGGCCTGCGCCGCCGCTTTCCGCGTCGAGGGCATGAGCACGTTCGATGCCGTCGGTCATGCCATGGCGGCCATTGCCACCGGCGGCTTCTCGTCGCATGACAGCGGCCTGGGCTACTTCCACAGCAGCGCCATCGAGTGGACGGCTACACTCTTCATGTTGCTGGGGGCCATGCCATTTGTTCTTCACGCGCAGGTTCTGAACCGGGGCCCGCGCGTGCTGGTCGAGGACTCGCAGGTCGTTCTCTTCCTCATCATCATCGCTGCCGCAGTCCTCTCCGTAACGATCTGGCTGATCGCGCGGCTGGACCTAGACCTGCTCGATGCCGTGCGTCAGGCGACGTTCAATGTCGTCTCGATCATTTCGACGACCGGCTTTACCTCACAGGATTACAACCTCTGGGGTGATTTTCCATCGCTCGTCTTCCTCGTCGCGATGCTCGTTGGGGGGTGCACCGGATCGACCGCGGGCGGCGTCAAGATGTTCCGTCTGGTCATCCTGCTGCGGGCGGTCCGGGCGCAGATCCACCGTCAGGTCTTCCCGCACATCGCCTACACCGTGACCTACAACAAACAGCCGGTGCCCGAGATGGTCCGCCTCGGCGTCGGGCTTTACTTATTTACCTACCTCGCGACCTTCCTCGCATTCGCGCTGGCCCTTGGCTTTAACGGCCTGTCATTCATCTCAAGCCTCAGCGCCTCGGCGACGGCGCTGGGCGGCGTCGGCCCGGGCCTCGGAGGCGTCATCGGCCCGTGCTGCAACTTCACCCCGATTCCCACACCCGCAAAGTGGCTGCTTGCGGTGGAGATGCTGGCGGGACGTCTGGAAATTCTCGTTCTGGTCGTGCCGTTGACGCGGACCTTCTGGCGCAGTTGACGCCGGCGGCGCTACAGCCTATTGCCGGGGAAAACCGTGAAGGGGCTGGGCGCAAGCAATTGCGCCCGCTATGCTCGCGTGAACCAGCGCGGTCCAGAGCCAATAACTTCGTCGTTAGGAAGGCGCCAGACGATGCCGGATGAAGCACGCGAGGTCGGGTTCGACAAGTCCAGGCTGCCGAGCCGCCACGTGACGGTTGGTCCTCAGCGGGCCCCGCACCGCTCCTATTACTATGCCATGGGTCTCGGCGAGGCCGAGATCGACCGGCCCTTCATCGGCGTTGCGACCTGCTGGAACGAGGCTGCTCCCTGCAACATCTCGCTTGCCAGACAAGCGCAGGTGGTCAAGCAGGGCGTCAAGGCCGCCGGCGGCACGCCGCGGGAGTTCACCACCATCACGGTGACCGACGGCATCGCCATGGGCCACGCGGGGATGAAATCGTCTCTGGTCTCGCGCGAGGTCATCGCCGACTCGGTCGAAGTGACCATGCGCGGACACTGCTATGACGCGCTGGTCGGGCTGGCCGGCTGCGACAAGTCGCTCCCGGGGATGATGATGGCCATGGTCCGGCTTAACGTCCCGTCGGTGTTCATCTACGGCGGCTCGATCCTGCCCGGCCGCTACCATGGCCGGGACGTGACCGTGCAGGACGTCTTCGAGGCGGTCGGTCATCATTCCGCCGGCACCCTCTCCGACGGCGAGCTGCACGGTCTCGAAAGCGTCGCCTGTCCTTCGGCCGGCTCCTGCGGCGGTCAGTTTACCGCCAACACCATGGCCTGCGTGTCCGAGGCCATCGGCCTCGCCCTGCCCGGATCGTCCGGAGCGCCGGCCCCCTACGAATCGCGAGATGCGCTGTGCGAGGCCTCTGGCCGTGCGGTGATGGCGCTGGTGCGCTCGCAGCTCCGTCCGCGCGACATCGTGACCCGCAAGGCCCTGGAAAACGCGGCAACGGTGGTTGCCGCCACCGGCGGGTCAACCAATGCCGGGCTGCACCTGCCGGCCATCGCCCACGAAGCCGGAATCGACTTCGACCTTGCCGATGTCTGCGAAATCTTCCGCCGAACGCCCTACATCGCCGACCTGAAGCCGGCCGGTCGCTATGTCGCCAAGGACATGTACGAGGCCGGCGGTATGCCGGTCCTGCTCAGGGCGCTGCTTGACGGCGGCTATATTCACGGCGACTGCCTGACCGTGACCGGCCAGACCCTCGCGGAAAGCCTCGCCGGTATCGTCTTTCCCGCCGACCAGGATGTCATCCGTCCCACCAGTGCCCCGCTGTCGCCGGTGGGCGGCGTCGTCGGGCTGAGCGGTTCGCTGGCTCCGCAGGGCGCCATCGTC
Source organism: uncultured Alphaproteobacteria bacterium (assembly GCA_963789785.1). Classification (GTDB taxonomy): domain Bacteria; phylum Pseudomonadota; class Alphaproteobacteria; order Rhodospirillales; family Defluviicoccaceae; genus JAEULH01. Next base: position 121,220 of record CAWBNC010000011.1, read on the forward strand.
AAGATCGCCGGGCTGCATTCGCTCCGCTTTCGCGGCCCGGCGCGGTGCTTCGACAGCGAGGAAGCCTGCTTCGCCGCTGTCGAGCGGCGCGATTATCGCGACGGCGAGGTTCTTGTCATTCGCTGCGAGGGCCCCCGCGGCGGGCCGGGCATGCGCGAGATGCTGTCGACGACGGCCGCGATCTATGGCCAGGGCATGGGCGAGAAGGTCGCGCTGATCACCGACGGGCGCTTCTCCGGCGCAACGCGCGGCTTCTGCGTCGGCCACGTCGGGCCCGAGGCGGCGGTCGGCGGCCCGATTGCGCTGATCCGCGACGGCGACATGATCGCGATTGACGCCGACGCGGGGCGTCTCGATGTCGAACTCGACGAAGGCGAGCTTGAAGCCCGCCGCAAGGTGTGGACGGCGCGGCCGACCGACTACCAGTCGGGCGCGCTGTGGAAATACGCGCAGCTCGTTGGCGACGCATGCAAAGGCGCCGTCACACATCCAGGAGCGGTGGCGGAAACCCACGTTTATGCCGATATATGATGTGGCGGCTGTGACGCGCACGCGCTCAGAGGGTAAGTACGGGTTCGGGACAAAACGTCGGCAGGTGGGCGCTGCCGAAAAGTGATGGTCGGGAGATTGACATGAAGGGTTATATCGTCGCTGCGGCGCTCGCGCTCACCGGTCTCGCGCCGGCGGTCACGGCCCCTGCACAAGCAGCAGCGCAGACGCAGCCGCAGACGCAGCAGCAAAGGCTGTCCGCTCTCAACCCCGAGGTTCGCAAAGAGGTTTCGGCGCGCATGGGCAAAGGCGAGAAACTCGACGACGTTATCGAGCTCCTCATCCTGAACAAGGCCGCTTCGCAATATCCGGACGCCAAGTTCTACCGGGTGGTGCCGCCGGCACACACCGTCCTGGTGGCAATGCCCGACAACACCATGCGCTCGGTCGCCTACGATCCGGCGACCTTACAGTTGAAGCCCTGAATCAAGGACAAGCCGAAAACGGCAGCTCCGCGGAACATGGATTAGGAGGTCGTAACATGAAGTCTTACGGGATCGGCTTGGCGGCCTTGGCCGCGGCCGCCATCGTTTATGGTAACACCGACGCCAGCGCCGGCGATGTCGGCACCGACGCAAGCTCCCTCGCCGGACAGCGCGGTGAAGTGGCCAGCCGGGTGGGTCTCGCACTCTATCGCAGCCAACTCGCCGACGCGCCGGGTACGCTTCTCGCCTGGGGCGGCGGCGGCGGTGAAGGCGGCGGCGGTGGAGGCGGAGGCGGCTCCGGTGGCGGCGGTTCCGGTGGCGGTGGTGGCGGCTCCGGTGGTGGCGGTTCCGGTGGTGGTGGCGGTGGAGGCTCCGGTGGCGGCGGGAGTGGCGGCGGCGCCGCGGGCGGCACAGGCAGCGCTAGCGGCGACTCCGCCGATCGCGGCGCACCTGCAGCCGGCACGCGGACGGATTCGCTCGGCCTTGGTTTCCTCGGCGCGACCTACAGCGCGACGCCGGCGCCGGCGCCCGATTTGACCGTGGTGCAGTGGCGCGGCCCGCTGGGCTATGTCGCCGCTCCGAGCCCGGACGCACGCCTTGCGGCTCTTGACCCGCAGGTTCGCGATCAGGTCATGGCGCGGATGGGTAAGGGGCAGACGGTCAACGGCGTCCTCGACACCACGGTACTTAACCAGACCTCACGGCAGTACGCGGGGGCCAACGCCTACTGGGCCGCCCCCGAGGTCAACGCCATGGTCGTCGATCAAGGGCAGGTTCGCCGGCCGGTGCAGATCGACCCGCGGACCTTGCAGCCGGTGTCGGCCCAGGGTTCAGGCGACGTTCGACCCACAACGGCCGAGCTCAACACGACGGGGGCGGGCGGCTGAAGCTTCGGCGGCAGCGCTGACGGGATCCGGTCCAACCCGTCGACCCTCTCCCGATGGGAGAGGGAGGGGCCCGCGAGAGCGGGAGGACGAGGGAGTGGCCCCTGCGGCTTTCATCCTGATTCCGACTTATGGCTTTCAGGAATAGCTGTTGAAGACGCTCTATCTGCTGCGCCATGCCAAGTCGAGCTGGAAGAACAGCGGACTCGACGACTTCGACCGGCCGCTGAACCGGCGCGGGCGGCGGACGGCCGCGGCCATGGGGCACTACCTGCTGGAGCGGGAAATCGCACCGGCGCAGGTGCTGTGCTCGCCGTCGAAGCGGACCCGCGAGACGCTGGAGCGGGTCCAGCGACGGTTGCCGATGGCGCTGCCCGTCCGCTTCGAGCAGGGCATCTACCTCGCCGAGGCACCGTCGCTGCTGCGCCGGTTGCACCGCCTCAGCGAAAGCCTCGCGTCGGTCATGATCATCGGCCACAACCCGGGGCTGGAGATGCTTGCCCGGACCCTGACCTGCGGCGGGGATGAAGACGCGAAGGGGCGGCTTGCGCGCAAATTTCCGACGTGCGCGCTGGCGACGGTGACTGCCGCTATTGACAGCTGGCACGATCTCGCTCCCGGCGGCGCCAGTCTGGATGCCTTTGTCGTCGCCGCCGACCTCGTCAAGACCTGAGACCCGGCGGCAGAACGCGCTACTCCGCGGCGCGGGCCGTGCGGGCCGGGACGAGCGGCCGTTCGGCGACGACCTTCTGGTAGAGCCTGCCGAAATACGTTGTCTTGCGCCAGATGAAGGCGTCCGGCTTGCTGGCGAAATCGGCGATCTCGCGTTCGAGAAGCCCAAATGCGAACGGCTCGAGCAGGCGGAAGACGAGGTTCATAGGCCAACGCAACGGATGCCACCTGGTAGTGCGATGATAGTCGGTGAAGATCACCTTGCCGCCGGGCGGCACGGCCGCGAGCAGGGCATCGACGACTAGGCGCTTGTGGTCGTCGGGGATCTCATGGAGCAGGAAGAAGCAGCAGACGGTGTCGTAAAGCCCACCGCCGGGAGCGGCGGCATCGGCCAGTCGGACCCTGGCCTGGGGGAAGCCCTCCAGCTTGCGCCGGCAGTGGGCCACCTGTAATGGCGCAATATCGATCACGTCGAGCCGGCCCTCGGTGCCGAGCGCACCGGCGAGATCCGCCGAGTAGCGGCCGTAGACATTGGCGGCCTGGAGCACCCTCTGGCCCGGAGACAGCTCAGCGCAATTGACGCGGATCAGGCGGTTGAGGTTGCCCCATAGAATGGCCGTGACGACAAAGGTGTTGTCGAGCAGCTTCAGGCTTGACGGTTTCAGGTAGGCCCAGGTGTACGTCTTGACGAGGTAGTCCGGCAGCTGAGGTGCCTTGGCCTCATGCGCCGGAACAGGCCGGTTATCGATACCGCCGTCCATTCGCTGTCCTCACCGGTCGTGTGCAAGCGTCCGGATACACTGTTTTGTACGGCACTCAAAGCCCAAAAGGTCAGCTTTCAGAGCCGCCTGCGCAACCGAAGGGGTTTGCCCATTGGCAATAAGCGGATACTCTCGCAGTTCGTTCCGCGGCGCGGACTGTAGCGCGCTCGGTTCGCGATCCAGAAGAAGCTTCCTTGCCGACCCGGTTGCCCAAAGGCCCTTTCGGGTCTCATTTCAGATCATGCCTCTCCAAGTTAAAAGAGCGATGGATCAGCGCTCGTACATCCTGACGATTTCGTGTCCCGATACCGTTGGCATCGTCGCCGCCGTGTCCGGCTTCCTCACCGCGCACGACGCCTTCATCGCCGAGTTGACCCATTACGGCGACCCCCTGAGCGAGCGCTTCTTCATGCGCACGGTCTTCCGAACCGCCGCCGAAACCGTTTCGGCGCAGAGCTTCACCCACACGTTCTCGCGTATCGCCGAGCGATTCCACATGGTCTGGGGGCTTCACGACGCGACGCGCAAGGCCCGCATCCTGATCCTCGTCTCGAGGATCGATCACTGTCTCAACGATCTGCTTTATCGCTACCGGACCGGCGAACTGGCGGTCGAGATCCCGGCGATCGTCTCCAATCACCCCGATCTTGCGCCGCTTGCCGACTGGCACGGCATTCCGTTCTTCCATCTGCCGGTGGCGGCGGAGACGCGGCGCGACCAGGAAGCCGCCGTGCTGCGCCTGGTCGATGAGCTCGAGATCGACCTGGTCGTCCTCGCGCGCTACATGCAGATCCTGACCGCGTCGACCTGCGAACGCCTGCGCGGGCGGTGCATCAACATTCATCACTCCTTCCTGCCGGGATTCAAGGGGCAGAAGCCGTATCATCAGGCCCATGCGCGCGGGGTCAAACTGATCGGCGCGTCGGCGCATTACGTCACCCCCGACCTCGATGAGGGGCCGATCGTCGAGCAGGCCGTGGAACGGGTCGATCACACCTGCGGGCCGGATGCGCTGGCGATGGTCGGGCGCGACATCGAGAATGTCGTGCTGGCGCGCGCCGTGCGCTTCCACATCGAGCACCGGGTCCTGCTTAACGGCGCCAAGACCGTCGTTCTGCGCTGATCGTCCGGACCGACCGCCTCGGGTGCGATGTCGTAGGCTTCCAGATCGGCATGTATAGGGTTGCAGTTCATGCGGATGACTGTCGACCACCGTCCGCGCGCCGCCAATTCACCAAAACGGCGGCCTTCTCAGCGGCTCCCGGTCAGACGCTCGATCATCGCCCAGACCGCGGCGACCTGCGCCCCGCTCTTCACGTCGTAGTCGCGACCGGTGAAACCCCACCAGTCCCAGCAGCCATTCGGGTTCGGCCACGGCAGGGCGATGCCGAGCAGCCGCCGGCGCAGCGGCGTGGCCTGCGGGTAAAGAACGACGATATCGTTGGCGGCGGCCCAGCCATTGTATCCGGCATGCGCGACGAAGGCGTCGCCGACCGCGCCCGCGTATTGCCGGCAGCCGTGAAAGGCGACGTGCAGGCGGCACGCCTTGTCGCCCATGCAGCCGTCCGGAACGAACACGTAGCCCTCGGCGGCAAGGCCATGGGCTGCGGCGTCGGGGTCGAAAGCGATCTGGTCGAAGCGGATGAGCGCGCCACTGGCGCCGGGCGCACCGTCCCCGGGGCGGGCAAGCGGGCCGTAGAGCTGGGTCAGCAGCGCACCCGCGGCGTCGTAGTCGCAGTCGTTGATGTAGGGATCCTTCGAGGTGTCGCAGGCGTTGCCGAAATCCGCGCTGATCATCGCGTGTGCGGCGCGGATGTTGTCGACATAGGCGATGTTGTCCGGGGGGAGGAACGTCTCGTAATAGGCTCTGAGCACGTCGGTCACGGACTGGGGCACGGTTTCGTCGAGTCGGCCGGAAAAGAGGTAGACCCGGGCGTGGCGCATATGCGCGGGATCGTCGATGCGGCCACGCAGCGCCTCCGATTGTGTCTGCTCGAGGCTCGGCTCCAGGGCCGGCGGTCCCATGAACGGAACCGGATCGGCCATGTTGGCGCAGGTGTTGGTGGCGCGGAGCAGGTTGAACGGGTAGTTGCCCCCGGCGCAGTGGTAGGGGCCAGCGGCAAGGACACCGGCGCCGGCGACCGACGCCGAATGGGCCACGTGCATCTGCACCGCCATATAGCCTCCGGAGGAGACCCCGGACACGGTCACGTCGGCCGGCGTCGGCAATTCCGGCGGGCAGCGCCTCCGGCGCGTCATCCGCCGCTTTCGCCGGCGGCGCCGCGCCGAAAATCGTCAGCGCGACGACAGCGGCGAGAACCGCCAGGTTCATCGGCCGCGCCCAGATTTGCGGGGCCTCGGCCTGGCTACGATCGGGTCCGGCTTCAGGTTCCCTCCTGCCAGGAGGCGAGGTACTTCTCCTGCTCGGCCGTCAGGATGTCGATGTTGGAGCCCATCGCTTCCAGTTTCAGCCGGGCAACCTCCTGGTCGAGCGCCTTCGGCATGATGTGCACCGTCTTTTCCAGGCTGTTGTGGTTCTGCCGGATGTAGGCCGCGGCGAGCGCCTGGTTGGCAAAGCTCATGTCCATCACCGACGCCGGATGGCCCTCGGCGGCGCCGAGGTTGACCAGCCGGCCCTCGGCGAGAACGCGCACCCGACGACCGCCATCGAGGGTGAACTCTTCGACCGACGTGCGCGGCTCGAAGCGGTCGGTGGCCATTTCGTGCAGCGCCTTGAGGTTGATCTCCACGTCGAAGTGTCCGGCATTGGCGATGATGCAGCCGTTCTTGAGCGCTTCGAGATGATGGCGATCGATGACGTGCTTGTTGCCGGTCACGGTAATGATGATGTCGGAGAGCGGCGCGGCGTCGATCAGCGGCATGACCTGGAAGCCGTCCATGGTCGCTTCGAGGGCGCGGACGGGCTCGACTTCGGTCACGATGACCTTTGCCCCCAGACCATGCGCACGCATCGCCACGCCGCGGCCGCACCAGCCATAGCCGCAGACGGTGAAGACCTTTCCGGCGATGAGGATGTTGGTCGAGCGCAGGATGCTGTCGATGGTGCTCTGACCGGTGCCGTAGCGATTGTCGAACAGATGTTTGGTGTCGGCGTCGTTGACCGCGATGATCGGGTAGCGGAGCGCGCCCTCCTTGGCCATCGCCCGCAGGCGGATGACGCCGGTGGTGGTTTCCTCGGTACCGCCGATGATGCCGTCGAGCAGCTCGGTGCGCCCGGTATGAAGCTGGCTGACCAGATCGGCGCCGTCGTCAATCGTGATGTTGGGGCCGATGTCGAGCGCGGCGGCGAGGCGGCGGTAGTAGTTTTCGTGGTTGTCGCCGCGGTGGGCGAAGGTCGATATGCCGTACCTTAACGGTAGCGCCGCGGCAACGTCGTCCTGGGTGCTAAGCGGATTGCTCGCGCACAGCGCGACGTCGGCCCCGCCGGCGACAAGAACCCGGGCAAGGTTGGCAGTCTCCGCGGTCACGTGCAGGCAGGCGCTGATGCGCGTGCCCGCGAGCGGCTTTTCCTCGGCGAAGCGGTCCATCAGGATGCGCAGGACAGGCATTTCGGCCAACGCCCACTCCACCCGACGAGAGCCGGCCTCGGCCAGTCCCGGATCCTTCACATCGTGTTTCGGTGCGTCCATTATGTCCCCGAACAAAGGTTGAGGTGAGGCGCGATTCGCGCGGAAGAAGCCGCAGGTCATCGCCGGGCGGGCCGGCGGCAGCGCGCGTCGCACTAAATTCCCGGACAGCGTTTAACGTCCCGCTCGATCGGTAGCAAGCGCTTCGCGCATTCCCCGTGCATCTTCCGTGCGCCAGGTGCCGGGGACGGTCGCGCAGCCGACTGTTTCTTTGTTCGGCTATGTCCTTGCGTACGGCCGGCCGTGGAGGCGTGCCCAGCCGCGGTCACTTGGACCGCGGCCGTTTGCTCGCTCAAGCCGAAGCGGAGGCTGGCGCTGGAGCCTACTGCTGCGCCGGCGCCGGAGTGGTTTGTGGCGAACCCGCTCCCGGCCCCATGCCCGTGCCCTGACCCGGACCCATGCCCTGGCCCTGACCCATTCCCTGACCCGGACCCATGCCCTGACCCGGACCCATGCCCTGGCCCGGACCCATGCCCTGACCCGGACCCATGCCCTGACCCGGACCCATGCCCTGGCCGGGACCCATGCCCTGGCCGGACCCATGCCCTGGCCCGGACCCATGCCCTGGCCCTGCATCATACCCTGGCCCGGTCCCATGCCCTGGCCCTGCATCATGCCCTGGCCCGGACCCATACCCTGGCCCGGACCCTGGCCCATGCGCGACCCACGCTTGTTCTGGCGCATCTGCTGGACCTCGGCTTGCGTGAGCACGCCGTCACCGTTGGTGTCGACGCGTCCGAACCTGGTGTCATGAATACTGTCGAATTCGTCCGCCGTGATGGCGCCATCCCCGTTTGCGTCGATCTGGTGGAACATTATTTCCTTTTTCTGCGGGTTCCGGCCCATGCTGTTGGCCTGGAACTCCTCCAGGGTCACTCTGCCATCGCCGTTGCTGTCGATCTGGCCGAAGCGCATGTCCCGGCAGGCGTCGAACTCCTGGCGACTGATCTGGCCGTCGCTGTTGGTGTCGCAGCGGGCGAACATCTGCATCCCGCGCCCCTGCGCCTGACCTCCGCCGGCCGTCTGTGCCGAAGACGGCTGGGCGACGAAGGCGCCGGCGGCGACCGCCATCGCCAAGGCCGCCGTCGTTGAGAAAAGGTTGCGTTTCATTGTCTTCATGATTGTCTCCTGTAGCTTCGGGCGGTTCGGGTGATCCGGCGCCCGCGTTGATCTCGTCCAATGCCGGATCTTATTCCGGCATCTTTGCAGTTTGATTTCCGCCATTGTGGCGATTTGTAACGGACGGTTTCATTCGCCTGGGATGTAGCAAGCCGTTACCGAAAACCGCCGGGCCGCCCCGCTCCGGCGCTATACTGGCGGCCATGACGGAACCTTCGGCCCATATCCTGATCGTCGACGACGACCGCGAGATCCGGGATCTGCTGTCGCGCTTTCTCGGCAAGCACGGCTATCGCGTCAGTGTCGCCGGCGACGGCCGAGGCCTGCGCAAGACCCTGGCCGAGGGCGCGATCGATCTCGTCATCCTCGACATCATGCTGCCCGGAGAGGACGGGCTGAGCCTGTGCCGCGCCCTGCGCGCATCGTCCGCGGTGCCGATCGTAATGCTGACGGCAATCGGAGAGGATGTCGATCGCATCGTCGGCCTCGAACTGGGCGCCGACGACTATGTCGCCAAGCCGTTCAATCCACGCGAGCTGCTGGCCCGGATCCGCGCCGTGTCTGCGCCGGGCCGCGGCGCCGCAGGGCGGGCTGGCCGGGGCGCGCCGTGACGCCGCTGCGACGAACCTGCGCTTCGCCGGGTGGCGTCTCGACCTCGACAGGCGCGAACTGACCGCAGCCGACGGCACGCTTGTGTCACTCAGCGGCGGCGAGTTCGGGCTCCTCTGCGCATTGGCGCTGCATCCGCAACGAGTGCTGAGCCGCGACCAGCTTCTCGATCTGGCGCGCGGTCGCGGCTCAGTCGCCTTCGACCGGAGCATCGACGTCCAGATCAGCCGCCTGCGCCGAAAGATCGAGCGCGATCCGCATGAACCGGCGCTGATCAAGACCGTGCGCGGCGGCGGTTACCTGTTCGCTCCGGACGTTCAGCGATCATGAGCGCGCTGTGGCCGCGAAGTCTGGTCGGCCGAACCATTCTCGTCCTGTTCCTGGCGATCCTGGTCTCGAACGGCCTGGGCCTGGCGGCTTACCTCTGGGCGCGACAGAACTTTCAGGTCGATGCGCGCGATCGCGCCCTCGCCGAGCGGGTGGTGGCCGCCGCCCGCCTGCTGGAAGACTCGCCGCCGGCCGATCGCCCAGCGCAGATCTGGAGACTGCGAGGATTCGGCCTGCGCATGCAGTGGGCGACGGAGCCGATGGTCGTTAACGACGCGGGCGACGGGCGCGTCCGCCAGGTCCGTCATGTTTTTGTCGATGCGCTCGCGATGGAGCCGGGCGAAGGCCTGCGCCTGAGCATGGGAACGGGTCCGCTCTTCGGGAGGGGCCGGGGCGGCGGCGCGCCGATGGCAGGCGACGATAGGCCGGGCGACGAGGGGCGGGACGCAGCCGGGGGTCAGCGCCATCGCCCGGGCCCGCCGATGATGGCCGGGGGGATGGCCGAGGGGATGGGGCCGGGCGACAGGCTTCACGGCGCGCTGCGCCTCGACGACGGGAGCTGGCTGCTTTTCGCCGCGCCGCTGGCGCCACCCTCGCCGTTGTGGACCTCGTCGATGCTGATGCTGATCGGAGCGGCCAGCATTGCCGCCGCGGCGATTGCCGCCGTCGCCGTCTGGCGGGCGAGCGCACCGTTGTCGATGTTCACCGCTGCCGCCGAGCGGCTCGGCCGGGATCTCAACGCGCAGCCGCTGGCCGAAGCCGGACCGGAGGAAGTCGCCCGCGCCGCGCGGGCTTTCAACGCCATGCAGGCGCGCCTGCAGCAGATGGTGCGCCAGCGCACGCAGATGCTGGCCGCCCTGTCGCACGATCTGCGCACACCGCTCACCCGGCTGCGGCTGCGGGCGGAACTTCTCGACGATGGCGAGCAGCAGGTCAGGATTTGCGCCGACCTCGACCAGATCGAGGCGCTGATTACAACCAGCCTGGAGTACGTGCGGGACGCCTTCCGTGACGAGCGACCGGCGCCACTCGATCTCGCCGTCCTGGTGCAGACGGTTTGTGACGAGGCCGACGATGCGGGCAGGGCGGTGCGCTATCGCGGGCCGGAGCACCTTGCATTTGTCGCCCGCCCGGTCGCGCTCCGCCGGTCGCTGGCAAACCTGATCGACAACGCGATCAAGTACGGGCAGGAAGCCTCGGTTGCGTTGGTGCTGGAGCCTGCAAGCGGGCTCGCCAGGGCGATCATCACTGTTGACGATCGCGGTCCCGGCCTTCCGGAGGCCGAACTGGAGCGAGCGTTCGAGCCCTTCTACCGCGCGGACGCCTCGCGGAGTCGCGAGACTGGCGGCATCGGCCTGGGGCTGGCGATCGCCCGGGCGGCGGCGGAAGCGGACGGCGGCACCGTGACGCTCGCCAATCGCGCCGTCGGCGGGCTTCGCGCAACCCTTTCACTGCCCCGGATCGAGCCGCCCGGTCAGGCGGCGATCCGCTCCTGAGGTCGAACTGCCGCAGCGGCGCCGGCAGGCGCGCCGGTTGCGAGAGGCTCAGCCGGCCCGGGCCAGACGCGACCCGGCGTCACTGGCGGACAGGAAACGTCGGGCGCCCCCTTCAAGAACGAGGCAGGTCAAGGCGTTTCCGTAGCAGGCTCCGGTGTCGATGCCGATCCGGTGCTCAAGCATCTGCGGGGCGTCACTCACCGAATGGCCATGAACGACAACCTTGTCGAGCGGCCGGTCATAATCGAGGAAGCCATCGCGGATCCACATCAGATCCTCCGGGACCTGCCTCTCCATCGGCAATTCCGGGCGAATGCCGGCGTGCACGAAGGCGTAGTCGCCGATCTCGCAGTAGAGCTGGGTGCGGGCGAGAAACTCGATGTGGGCGCGCGGAACCAGCTCGGCCATCCGGTCGCGCACGTGAATGAACCGATCCGACGGCGCGATGTTCTGGGAAATCCGCACGCCGTAGCTGTACACCGTGGCGTCGCCGCCGTACTTGAACCAGACCGCGCCACTTCCGGGATTATCGAAGAAGTCAAGAAACTGCTGTTCGTGGTTGCCGCGCAGGAAGACGGGATCGAACCCCGGCAGCCGCGATCCTGCGAGCAGATCCACGACCTCGCGGCTGTGGAGACCCCGATCAACGTAGTCGCCCAGGTAGACAATGATATTGCGCATGCCGCCGCCGGCCATGCGAGCGTCGGCAATGATCTGCCCATGCAGCCGCTTCAGCAGATTCAGGCAGCCATGAATGTCGCCTATGACATAGACGCGGACGCCTTCCGGCACGTGCGCCGTTCCCAGACCGACCCTTCGGCGTCTGGCGAATAGGCGGGCCAGCCCACGCGCGGGCCCGCTATCCGCGCCGTTATCGGCAAGGCGCCGTGACCACTCCAAGCTTCGCGTCAACGGGTTGACCATGTCCTATGCCCATTCTTGCACCCGCTCAATCAGCTTCGCAGGTGCACGCTGCCGATCACAATATCGCTCGTACTACGTCCATCGGTTGCAGTCTACGGCATTTCCGTCGGAAGCCGAGTCCCCTTCGTTCCTGCGACTCACGCAGCGAAGCCAAGCGACCCTCACAATAAACCCGTATCGGTTGCATTTCAAGTGCAAAGGATAATCAGCGGATGAGCAGGCATTACCCCCCGGTCAATACGGGGTCACGAGCGTCTCAAATGCCACCCATTCGCATCAACAGTTGCCGAATTGCAACAGACGTACCCCTCTTGCACTGCCCACGGCCGCCCAACCGGATTGCGTCAATGCGTCATAGAGAGTAGTAACGATCCGGTCGCTGTGTCAGTGCGACCGCAATTTTTTTTTGCCGACTGGCATCGTTCGATCATCTGGAAGGGGAGGAGAGGCGAAACGATGAACAAGAGCAAAGTCGCCGCTCTACTGGCCGTTGCGCCCTGGGCGCTCGTTGCCTCTACATCGATAGCCGTCGCGCAGGTCGAGAATCCGCTGCCCCAAGGTTCCGTACCCTTGCCCGGCGCGCCAACCAAAGGCGGCGGTACGCCGGGCAATGCCCCGCAGGTCACAGTGCTGCCGCGCGGCGATACGGTCGCAACCCGCGCCCGTCCGGAATACGATCCGCTCGGGATCCGCGCTGGGTCCTTTCTGTTCTTCCCGCAACTTTCGGTGGATGAACTCTACAACGACAACATCTTCGCGACGGATGGCGGACAAGGTCGACGACTTCATCACCGTGATCCGGCCGGAAGCGACCATCGAGTCGAACTGGTCGCGCCACGCCTTCGCCGTCGCCGGCGGCGGCGACTTCGGACTCTACAAGCAGAATCCCGATGAGGGCTATCAGGACTGGTTCGCCGCGACCGACGGGCGCATCGACGTCAGCCGCGACATCGCGCTCTACGCCGGCGGCGGCGCCGCCAGGCGGCATGAAATCCGCGGCTCACCGGACGACCCCGGCGGCGATGAGCCGACAATGTACTACGAGTACAATGCCTTCGCCCGCTACGACCAGAACTTCGACCGGGTCGGGCTGACGGTCGACGCCCTCTTCGACCGCGTGGACTACACGAACACGCCGGCTGTCCGACGGACCGGACATCAGCAACAACGATCGCGATCGGAACGTCTATTCGACGCCCGATCCGCCTCGGCTTCGAGATCACGCCGGATTACGAGGCTTTCGTCCGCGTCGCGCCGAACATCCGCCGCTACGACCAGACGCCGGACTTCGACGGCGTCGACCGCGACTCCTGGGGCTATCAGGCGGTCGGCGGCCTTGCCCTCGATTTCGGCGGCATCACCTTCGGCGAGATCTACGCCGGCTACATGCAGCAGTTCTACGACGACAGCGATCTGGATAACGTCAGCACCCCGACGTTCGGCGGTTCGCTCACCTGGAACGCGACGACCCTGACCACCGTCAATCTCGCCGCCGAACGGAACGTTCTCGAGACGACGGCGATCGGCGCTTCGTCCTACATCAGCACCAGCAGCGAGCTCACGGTCGATCACGAACTCCTACGCAATGTCATCCTCACCGCGGGCGGCGCCGTTACCAACAACGACTACGACGGCATCAGCCGCAAAGACTGGTTCTATCTGGGCAACTTCCGCGTGCGTTACTTGCTCAATCGTAACCTCTACCTGTCTGCAGGCTACCTCTACCGCCATCGCAGCTCGACTGGTTCTGACGGGGTCGACGACTTCACGCAGAATGTGTTTAGAATAGGGCTGCAAACTCAGCTTTGACAAAGGGGTCTTGTTGAACATCATGCGTACGAGCACAGGGGCGGCGAGCGGCCTGAAGCGGCAGTGGCGCGATCTGGGGAAAAGATCGCGGCTGGGGGGTTTTGTGGTAGTGGCCATCGTCTTGACGATGACGATGGCAGCGTGTTCCGGTTCGGCTAATCGCGGCGGCGCGGAGGCTTCTCCGGCCGGAAGCGTTCCGGGCAATCCGTCCAAGGAACAGGCCGCAAAGGTTCAGGCCGAGCTCGCCAACTCCTACACCCTCGGCCCGGGCGACCGGGTCAGGGTCACCGTCTTCGGTCATGAGGATCTCTCCGGCGAATTTGAAGTCGACGGCAGCGGCATGATCTCGCCGCCTCTCGTCCGCGACATCAAGGCGCAGGGGCTGACGGTGCGACAGGTCGAAAAGATCATCGCCGACCGCCTGTCCCCGGATTACCTGCGCAATCCGAGCGTCAGCGTCGAGGTGATGAATTACCGCCCGTTCTACATCTTCGGCGAAGTCAACTCTCCGGGCAGCTACCCCTATGTCAACGGCATGACCGTGGTGAATGCCGTGGCGATGGCGGGCGGCTATACCTATCGTGCCCGGCAGAGCACCGCGCGCCTGACCCGCGCCACCGACACCAGCCGCACCCCGGAATCGGTCGATCGGGATACGCCGGTGCTTCCGGGCGACGTGATCGAGGTGACGGAACGCTATTTCTAGCCCAGGGCCGATGCGCGCCGCCGGTGACTGGAGCGCACGGGCGGTGCCTTCTTGCAGGGTTCCGCGGTTGTGATCGCGCTTCGCGCTCGGGCGGTTGCGCTATGTTCGGGGTTATGCGCAACCGCATTGCTTTTTTTGGCGGTCCCGCGACTGTTCGCAGCGCTCACCCTTCTGCCGTCCTCATCGACTCTGGACCGGCTGCAGGAGCTGCAGCCGGTCAATACCGCAATGATGGAGCGGCTGATCCGCAATCAGCGCCGGGCGTTGGCCTGGCAATCGAGCGGTCGCACCTGGACGGATCTCGGACTGGCGCAACTGCTGGTCGCCGAGCGGCTGCCGGGCGACGATCCGCGGGCAAAAGAACGCTTTGGCGCCGCCCGCCAGGCGCTGGTCGAGGGACTGTCCGCGGCGCCCGCCAATCCGTTCGCGTGGTCGCGTCTGGCCTACGCTCAGGCCGTTCTGGACGGCTGGACGCCGGAAGCGGCGGCGGCGTTGCGGATGGCCTTCATCACCGGGCCGTATGAGCCCCGACTGCTGTGGCCGCGATTGCGCCTGAGCCTTTCCGCGTGGCCGCATATCCCGCTCGACGATCATGAACTGGTCCTGCACCAGATCCGCGAGGCATGGGCGGCGGATCCCGAGGCCTTGACCGCGTTGGTGGCGCAGACCGGGCAGGTCGACATCGCCAAGCTGGCGTTCTCCGGCAGTCCGGCCGATCTCAGAGCCTTCGAAGCGCGCCTGCGCCAGACGCGACGGTGAGAAGGGCGCATCGCCACCTCCACCTGCCCCGGCCCGCGCCTACCAGTCGTCGTCGTCCCGCCGACTGCTCCACGACTGCGCGCAGGCCGTGCCCAGCAGCAGGCTGAAGGTCGCGATGACGGCCGGCACCTGCAGGCTGTAGTCGAGGGCGGCATGAAAGCCGATCAGGACGGTCGCTGCGAAGCCTGCGGCAGCGTAGGCGCTATCGCGCTGACGGCGGACAGCGCCGGACAGGGTCAGCAGCAGCAGGCCCGCGATCAGAAGGAAGGCGGCGATCGCGGCCGGCAGCCCCAGTTCGAGGATGGTCTCGAGATAGCTACTGCTGGCGTGGAGGATCGTCGCCGGGAAGTCGCTGGTCCGGTAGAAGCGGAAGACGTCCTCGAACGTGCCGTAGCCGGTGCCGAGCAGCGGCGCACCGGCGATGGCGTCAAGGCTCAGTGACCGAAGCTGATCGAGCTGAGCGGCGTCGGCCGACGCCGTTGGCGCGGCGACCGGTAAGACGGCCTCGCCGATGGCGGCGACGCTGACGACGACGAGCACGCTGGCCAGTGCGAAAACGCCGAGCCGCAGCAGACGGGCAAGCTTCCCGACCAGAGCGACGACGAAAAGAGCCGCCAGCGCGATGCATGCGCCGACAAGGTCGTTGTTTGCACGGAAGCTGGAGACGATCACCAGCAGCAGCAGCCAGACCGCAAGCAGGGGCCAGCTTGCGCCGCTTCCGTCGGCGAGGCGACGAACGAGGTCGCTGAGGCTCAAACGCCGCGGGGTTGCGGCGCCTCTGGCCAGCACCAGACTGGTGGCACAGATCAGCGCCATGCTGACGTAGGTCGCGTATGGGTGACTGTCGGCGACGCTGCCCCATGCGGTCCAGCCGTCATCGGCTCCGGGCAGGCCCAGACGGCTTTCCCAGCCGAGCCAGAGCTGAAGCAGGCCCCAGATGCCGTAAGCGGCTCCGGCAATGATGATGGCAAGGAAGATCTGCTCCGCTCGCGCCGTCCGCCGCCCGTACTGCAGGGCGAGCCAGAAGATTCCGGCATAGGTCAGCAGCCTGATCAGCGCCGCGAGGGTCTCGTCAGGATTGAGGGAGACACGGCCGCCGAGGTTGAGATTGAGGGCGCGCGAAGCGCTGTCCCATAGCGGATGGTGCCAGGTCGCCGGCGTCCATGTAGCCGTCTGCAGTGCCGCCCAGCCGGCGAACACGGCGAGGAGGGCGATGAACGGCCACATGGCGCGCAGGCCGAATGCCGGCTTCTGCACGCCCACAAGCACCCGCAGGCTCCAGGCCGCAACCAGCGCTCCGGTCATGGCGGCGAGGAGGCTCCAGCTCCACGCATAAATCGAGGCGAATGGCAGCGGAGCGAGAACGACAAGAAGGATAAGGGTCCAGAAAATCACCGGCTGCTCGGAGCGCATCGCCTTCCTTCAAGCCAGCCGCGCACGCGGTTCAAGTCGCCACGGCAACAGGCTGGCGCGATGCGGGCGTCAAGCTGGTTCGTCCGCATAGCGCCGCCAGTAAGGCATTGCAAGCACCGCGATTGCAAGGATTGCACGCATGGCCGCAGCGGCAGAGCATGCCGCGCCGCGATGAGTTGGTTGCTCTGCCGCCGAACTCGATGCAGGCGTCCTGGCAGCGCCGCGCGAAACGCCGATCCTCTGCTTGCTATCGCGCTCTTCAGGCCCTGTGGAGAGAAGGCCGGCAAGTCGCGGCGAACAGGCGGAAGTCGCCGTCGCCGCCGCGGTGATCGACGGACCAACCGGCAGCCTCCAGCAGCGCGAGCACCTCGGCTTCGCCGAAGTCGTTGAAGAAGCCGAGGCTGCGTCGGCCATCCCTGCCGGCCGATCCGCCGGATTGCGCGTTCGCGCCAGCACCCGCCGGCCCGACGATACGGTAGCTGACGATCAGGCGGCCCGACACGGTCGCGGCCGCGCGAAGGACGGCTGCGGGATCATGGAGAAACTCCAGAACGTCGAGAAATACGGCGACGTCGTAGGCGCCTTCGGGAAACCGGCCGTCGTTCAGGTCGACGACATCAGTGCTTTCGGAAAATGCGACGAGATCGGCCGGCTGGTAGCGGCAACCGGGCGGCAGAACCCGGGCCAGCGCCATGGTGCCGGCGCCGACGTCGAGCACGCTGGCGCCCGGCAGGAATGAGCGCGGCGGCGGCGCGGGCGCGGGCCTCGGCGCCCGGACGCATCGCTTCGAAGTCCGCCCAGCGCGCCGCATCGGTGGCCCGCCGTGACATGAGCATCCGCGTCGTCGTCGCCCGAGTGGCGGGATCCGCCGGTGCCCGGGTCAGCTTCGACAACGGCTCTGGACGGGGCCTGGGCTTGGGGTAGGAGGCATGGCGCTCGATCGCCGAGCGACAGGGCGAAGACGTTGAAGCACTCCGGCGTCGGCGCGAACGGCACGAGCGGGCCGCCCATGGACGGGTGGGGAAAGCGGTACTGGCGAAAACCGTGGCGCTCTAGGGATACGCAAAGGCTCTCCATCGCCGCGCCGCGGCCGCCCGCGGCGCAGTAAGCGGAGCCATGTTCCCAGATGACCGCGGCCACGCGGCCGCCGGCGAGAAGGGCTTCGGCGCCGGCGATCGCTTCCGGCTCGTAGCCCTCCACGTCGATCTTCATGATGATCCGCCGGTTAGCCAGTTCGGCGCGCTCGCCGACGATCAGATCGAGCGGAAGGACCGGAACTGTCAGAGTGCCGAGTCGTTTGGCGCCGGCTGGCAAGCCGAAGGCGTGCAGGCTGTGGCCCATGGTCGAATTGAAGATAAGCGGCGCCGTCTCCGGCGCGGCGCCGGCGGCGACGCTGATGACCTCGATCACGCGCTCCAGACCGTTCGCGGCTACCGCGCGCGCCAGCGGCGCGACATTGCCGGGATGGGGCTCGATTGCCAGAACCCGAACCTTGCCGCGGTGGCGTGTCGCGGCGTGGAGCGAGAAGATGCCCCAGTGGGCGCCGACGTCGATGAACAGATCGCCCGGCTCCAGATGGGCGTCGAGGAAGGCGCGCGCCGGATATTCGTAGCCGCCCTCCTCGCCTTCGCCGCGAACGAGGGCGCGGATGCCCGGATCCTGCAGGTAGGCTGCGTTGAATGTCATAACGAAGCGCGGCCTGCCGTCGTCCCGGCGAAAGGCCGACTCCACGCGGACAACACCGGGTTTTCGACCTCCCTCAGGCGGACCGCCAACCGGCCGGCCGGCCGCCGGTCGGGCCCCGTTGTTTCCCGGCACGCTCACGCGGGCCACCGGCCTTGGCGTTTAGCGGCCACGGCGGAGGTCAGGGCTTCGGCGACCCGGGCGAAAACGCCGTCCCAGTCGCCATGGCGCCCCTGCCGAAACAGACGCATGCTCGGATACCACGGCGTATCCTCCCGCTCGCGCAGATAAAGCCAGTAGGGCACGAAATTTAGCAAGTTCCACACCGGCTTGCCAAGGGAGCCGGCCAGATGGGCGACGGCGCTGTCGGTCATGATGACGAGATCGAGCAGCGAGATCGGCGGCGGCGGTATCGGCGAAATCGGTGCAATGGCCGGTCAGGTCGACGACGATCGAGCCGGCGTCGCTGGTCGCCAGTTCCGCCGCGGGCGGTCCTTTCTGCAGACTGAAGAGCTGTACGCCGGCGACTTCGGCCAGGCGGAGGAAGGGAACGAGCGTCGTTGCCCGCAGCGCGTTGCCCTTGAAGGTGACGCTGCCCGACCAGACGATCCCGACCCTGAAGCGGTCGGCCCAGGGCGCGAGCAGCGGGCGGAGGCGGGCGAGCGCTGTCCGGCGGCACGTGCAGGCTGGGCGGCGGCGGCAGGGTGTCCAGGTTCGTGCCGAGCAGACCCGGCAGGCTCATGACCGGCGCGGCGATGTCGGCGGCGACGGGCGCGTCCGCGGCGCCGGCCAGCCGATCGACTCCGGGCAGCGCGGAGAACAGCCGGCGGAGGTCCGGCTTGCAGGCGAGGATGACGCGACCGCCGCGAGCACGGGCGGCGGGCAGGAAACGTGCGGTCAGGATCGCATCGCCGAAGCCTTGTTCGGGATAGACCAGCAGCGTCCGGCCGGGATAGGGCCGCCCGTCCCACGCCGCGATCGGACGCTGACGGGCATGGCCCTTCAGCCGCCAGCGGCTCTCATACGCTTCCCAGCCGGCGGCAAAGCGGCCGAGGGCGAGGAGAACGAGCGCGCGATCCCAGCAGGGACCGGCCGCATCGGGTGCCAGTCGGCAGGCGATGTCCAGCTCGGCGAGAGCCTCCTCCAGCCTGCCGGCGGCCTTCAGCGCGATGGCGTAGTTGTGGCGGGCGCGGGCGTCCGCCGGGTCGGCGGCGATGCAGGCCCGGTGCGAGGCGATGGCCTCGTCGAAGCGGCCGGCGTCCTTGAGCGCGTTGGCGAGGTTGCCCAGAGCCGAGGTCGATGGGGCGAGCTCAAGGGAGCGGCGGTAGCAGGCGATCGCCGCCGCGATGGCGCCGCGATCGCGGAGCGCGATCCCGAGATTGCCCCAGGCGCCGGCATGGGCGGGACGCCGGGCGAGGACCGCGCGGTAGCCGGCGGCCGCCGCGTCGGCCAGTCCGGCGCGATGCGCGCGGACTGCCGCATCGAACGCCGTATCTGCGCGTGCACCGCGCCGTTGCGTCGCTTCCATGGATCCGCCCTCGGGTTGCGGCATGCGGCGTCAGCCGCGTTACGACCGAGAGCAGGAAACGACACTTTAACTAATAAAAAGTTGTCGCAAAAAAGAAAGAAAACAGATTTTTGACTTTGCGCCCGTACATGGGCAGCATGAATGTAATCTCCGCTCGGGGTCCCAACGTCTGACGCGACGTGAAATGCGCATCTATGTTTTTCTGTGACTGCGACTTCCCCACGGAACTTTTTAAGAAACAGTGAACGCTCTGCTCCGATTTCATCCAGCGATCATGAGGCCGACCATGTCCTGCCCCACCGTCATCCGCTCCACACGACTGCTGAACCAGGCGCGCGCGGTGGCGTCTACGCCCGCTTGCGGCCGGGCTCTGCTGCGCGGCGGCGCTCAT
The DNA here is from genome assembly GCA_963789785.1 of uncultured Alphaproteobacteria bacterium. Classification (GTDB taxonomy): domain Bacteria; phylum Pseudomonadota; class Alphaproteobacteria; order Rhodospirillales; family Defluviicoccaceae; genus JAEULH01. Next base: position 140,922 of record CAWBNC010000011.1, read on the forward strand.
TGCGGGGTCGCCGCGGGTGATGGCGATGTCGATCGAGGACGCGGTCGCGCTGGCGGTCTCCACGCATCCGACCGTGAACCGGTCAAAGGCGAGCATGCGCGCCGCCGAGCAGGAGCGCGTCGAGGCGGCGGCCGGCTGGTATCCGACACTGGACGTCAACGCCGATGCCGGCTGGGAGCACAGCGAGAATTATTTCACCCGAAACGACGGCGAAAGCGGCGACAGCAAGGACCTGTTTCGCAAGCTTGCCGGCGGCGAGCTGGTGCAGAACATCTTCAGCGGCGGCCGGACGGTCGCCGAGACGGCAGCGGCCGGCGGCCCGTATCGAGGCGGCTACTGCAACAGGTGGTCGACAGCGAGGAGCAGATCGCGTTGCGGGCGGCTTCGGCATATCTCGACGTTCTGCGTGCGCGCCAACTTGTCCGCCTCAGCGAGGAAAATCTGATCGGCGCACATGGAGGTGCGCAACGACATCGATTTCAAGTTGAAGCGCGGCGGCAGCGATATCGGCGATCTCAATCAGGCCGACGCGCGACTGGCGCTGGCGCGAAGCCGCCTGAACCAGGCGCGCGGTCAGGTTCGCGAAGCCGAGGCGACATTCATCGAGTCCGTCGGCCAGGCGCCGGCGGCGCTGGACGCGCCGCGGCCGCCATACGACGCGGTGCCGGGGGACGTCGACGAGGCGGTCGCCGTGGCTATGCAGAACAATCCGCTCGTCCGCGCCGCCGATGCCACGATCACCGGCCCGCGACGAGGATCGCAGCGCCGCCCGCGCCTCGTTTCTGCCGAGCTTCGACCTCAAGCTCGGCGGCGCCTACGGCGACGACATCAACGGCGTCGAAGGCAGCGACATCCATGCCCAGGGCCTGGTCGTGATGAACTACAACCTGTTCAGCGGCGGCGCCGACATGGCGCGGGTGCGCCGCGCGGCCGAGCGGATCAGCGAGGCTCGCCAGCGTCAGGCGGAGATCCGCCGCCAGGTGGAGGAGCGGATGCGCGTCGAGTACACCAATCTGAGGACCGCCCAAGAGAACCTGCCGCTGACCGAGGCGCGGGCCCGTTCCGCGGCCGGCGTTGTCTCCGCCTATCTCGAGCAGTTCAACATCGGCCGGCGGTCGCTGCTCGACGTCCTCGACGTGGTCAACGAGCTGTTCGAGGCCAATGTAAGCGTCGTCAGCACCGACACCGAGATGATGCGCGCTCACTACCGCGTTCTCGCCATCCTCGGCAGCCTGCGCCAAACCATCGGCGGCGTCAGCGTCGCGACCGCCGAGCCTGAACCGTCTGGCGCCGGCGGCGTGCTTCGGTAGCGCGACCGCCTCACCATTCCCTCACCTCGATCTCGCCCGGCGGGAGAGGAAGGGGCCCGCGACGGCGGGAAGGTGAGGGGCGGTCCACGCCGCGATCGTCCGGCCTGCGGACGACGGCAGCTTAGGCCGGCCTGCACCCGCAGGTTCCGAATGGAATTGACCTTATTCCACTATCGGCTAGAACACGGCGGAGCCAACCGCCCCCCGGAGCCCGGAACCGATGCGCATCCTGTTCATGACCAACGAATTTCCGCCCAACATCTACGGCGGCGCCGGGGTTCACGTCGAGTATCTCTCGCGCGAGCTGGCGAAGCTGGCGCCGATCGAGGTGCGCAGCTTCCACGACCAGTCGTTCGTCAAGGGTAACCTGACCGTGCGCGGCACCAAGGTCGACGGCGGCCAGTTCTCCGGCTGCCCGGTGCCGCTCATTTCGCCGCTGCGAGCGCTTTCGACCTGTCTTGCCTTCAACGGCCAGGGCATCGACGCCGACGTAGTCCATTGCCACACCTGGTATGCCCACTTCGGCGGCATCCTCGCCAAGCTCCTGTACGGCCTGCCGCTGGTCGTCACCGTCCACTCGCTCGAACCGTTGCGGCCATGGAAGCGCGAGCAGATCGGGCGCGGCTACGACCTGTCGAGCTGGATCGAGAAGACCACCCTGGAGATGGCCGACGCGGTGATCGCCGTTTCGAAGAGTACGCGCGACGATCTGGTGCGGCTGTTCGACATCGACGAGAGCCGGATCCGGATCATCGCCAACGGCATCGACACCGAGGAGTACAAGCCGGAGGGTGGCGCCGACGTTCTCGCCCGCTTCGGCATCGATTACGACAGCCCCTATGTGCTGTTCGTCGGGCGGATGACGCGGCAGAAGGGTCTGTATTACTTCCTCCGCGCCATCGAGGATATCGATCCGAGCCTGCAGATCGTGCTTTGCGCCGGCGAGTCCGACACGCCCGAGTTGCAGGCCGAGCTCGAAGGCATGGTCGAAGAGCTCAAGACGCGTCGGCGCGGGATCCACTGGATCCCGGGCATGGTCGATCGCGACGCGGTCATCGTCCTCTACAGCCAGGCCGCCGTGTTCTGCTGCCCCTCCGTCTACGAGCCGTTCGGCATCATCAATCTCGAGGCCATGGCCTGCGGCACCCCGGTGGTCGGCAGCGCCGTCGGCGGCATTCCGGAGGTGGTCGTCGATGGCGAGACCGGCCTCGATCGTCGATCCCGAAGCTGTCCAGGAACCGCCGCACGACCCGACCGATGGCGAGGCCTTCGCCAAGGGCCTGGCCGTGGCGATCAACCGTCTCGGTCTCGATCCGCAACTGTCGCGGCGGATGGGCGAGGCCGGGCGCAAGCGGGTGCTTGAGCACTACAGCTGGAAGAGCATCGCCGCAGCAGACGCTTCGCTGTACGAAGAGCTCGTCCCCGGCGCCTAGCCGCAACCTTTGATAAGATCGCGGCGGCGGCTCCTGCCTAGACTCACCGCGACATACAAAGTCGGACCAGGAGGACGCATTGGCTGAGGGATCTGCGGATTTACAATCTATTTCCGACCCTCGTCGGGTCGGTCGACGCCTGGACGAAGCAGCTCGACCGGATCGCCGGGATGGGCTTCGACTGGATCTTCCTCAATCCCATTCATCTTCCGGGCGGTTCCGGCAGCCTCTACGCGGTCAAGGACTATTACGCGCTCAACCCCGCCTTTCAGGGCAAGTCGAAGAAGTCGGCCGACAAGCTGATCGGCGGCTTTCTCAAGGAGGCCGAGAAGCGCGGTATCCGCGTGATGATGGATCTGGTCATCAACCACACCGGCAACGACTCCGTTCTCGCCGACGAGCACCCGGAATGGTTTGTCCGCGAGCCGGACGGCTCGCTGGCGGCGCCGTTCGCGCTCGATCCGGGCGGTTCGGGCGAAAAGACGGTCTGGGGCGATCTGGCCGAAATCGACTACAGCGAGCGGCCGGAGCGCCAGGAGATCATCGACTACTTCTGCCGCAGTCGTCCGCCACTACATGGAGCTCGGCTTCCGCGGCTTTCGCTGCGACGCCGCCTACAAGGTGCCGAACGCGGTCTGGCGGGCCATCATCGACGCCGGGCGCAAGATCGACGACGACGTGGTCTTTGCGTCGGAGAACCTCGGCTCGATGATGGAGCAGGTCCTGGAGCTGCGTGGCGCCGGCTTCGACTACCTGTTCAACAGCTCGAAATGGTGGGACTACCGCGCAGGAGTGGCTGCTCGAGCAGTACGAGATGTTCCGCTCGATCGCGCCCTCCGTCGCGTTTCCCGAAACCCACGACACCGAGCGGCTGGTCGCGGACCTTGTCGCCGAAGGCGTGACCGATGCCAGAGGCGCTGGAGTGGCGCTGCCGCCAGGCCTATCTGTTCGCGGCCGTCTTCTCCTCCGGAGTCATGATCCCGATCGGCTACGAGTACGGCTTTCGCAAGAAGCTGCACGTGGTCGAGACGCGCCCCGATGACTGGGAGGAGCCGACCTTCGATCGTCAGCGACTTCATCGGCGAGGTCAACCGGATGAAGGCGGCGACGCCGGTGTTGAACGAGGAGGGTCCGCAGAAGCGCATCTTCATGAGCGACGACCGCGTCGTCTGCCTGTTGCGCCGGCGGATGCGCGGGTCCGACTGGTCGGTGAGCTTTCTCAACAGCGATCACGACGAACGCGGTGACCGCGCGCATCCAGAACCTGGACCGCGGACGTGACCAAAGGCCGCGAGATCACCCCCGGCAAGGGACAAGGGCGAAGTTCGCAGCCGGGCGACGAGATCGCGCTGGAGCCGGGCGAGGTCCGCGTCTTCGTCAGGGCCTGAGGTGCTTCGGTCGGCAGGAACTGCCGCTGCGCAACGCTGTGGCCCCCACCGCGCGACATGGCTTAGGTTGCCTCCGCGGCGGGGTGCCTCGGGCATCGGCCGATGGCAGGACCATCGCCGGTGCGGCGCGGCCGCACGCAAAGGACCAATTGCACATCGGGATCAGGGCGGGGGACGCCATGACAAGACAAACGCAGACGGGGCAACCCGAGACGAGGCACGCTGATACCGGATCAACGCAGATTGCCGGGTCCGTGGCCGCGGACCTGACATCGGGCCTCAGCAGCCGCCCGATCATCATCCAGAACGTCACCCCGAATGTCGACGACGGTCGCTACCCGATCAAGCGCGAGGTCGGCGACGTGCTCGATGTCCGCGCCGACATCTTTCGCGAGGGGCACGACAAGCTGGCCGCTGTTATCCTTTACCGTCGCCTCGACGAGAACGACTGGCGCGAGGCGGCGATGAGCTGCATCAACTCCGGTCTCGACCTCTGGGTCGGCGGGGTCGAGCTCAACGAGAACGCCACCTGCGTCTATACCGTCGAAGCCTGGGTCGACTTCTACGAGTCCTGGGTCGACGAAGTTCGCAAGAAGCTCGACGCCGGCCAGAACGTCGCCGTCGAGCTGGTCGAAGGCGGCAACCTGCTGGCGGCCGCGACCCTGCGCGCGCGCGGCAGCGACTCGGACGCACTTGGCGCGGTCCTGAAGTCGGTCGAAGCCGGCGATGACGCGAGCAAGGCGGAGATCCTGCTGGCACAGCGCACCCGCGATCTGGTCGCGCGCTACCCCGATCGCAGCGAGGCGGTGCGTTTCGACCGGGAGCTGAAGGTGATCGTCGACCGGGTCGGCGCCCGCTTCGCCGCCTGGTACGAGATGTTCCACCGCTCCCAGGGCACGGAACCGGGGAAAGCCGCGACCTTCGCCGACTGCGAGCGCCGTCTTCCCGAGATCCGGGAGATGGGCTTCGACGTCATCTACTTCGTTCCGATCCATCCCATCGGCCGGTCATTCCGCAAGGGGCCGAACAACACGCTTAACGCCGGCCCCGATGATCCGGGAAGCCCCTATGCCATCGGCGGTCCCGAGGGCGGGCACACGGCCATCAATCCCGAACTCGGCACGCTCGGCGATTTCCGCCGGTTTGTCCGCGCCTGCCATGCCCACGGGATGGAGGTCGCGCTCGACTTCGCCATCCAGTGTTCGCCGGATCATCCGTGGATCGAGGAGCACCCGGAGTGGTTCATCTTCCGCCCCGACGGCTCGATCAAGTACGCCGAGAACCCGCCGAAGAAGTACCAGGACATCGTCAACGTCAACTTCTACGGGCCGCACCAGCAGGCGCTGTGGCAGGAACTGCTTTCCGTCGTACTGTTCTGGGTCGACCAAGGGGTCAAGATCTTCCGCGTCGACAACCCGCACACCAAGCCGGTGCCGTTCTGGGAGTGGTTGACCCGGGAGGTCCGCGGCCGCGATCCGGAGGTGATCTTCCTCGCCGAGGCCTTCACCCGGCCGCCGATGCTGAAGATGATGGCCAAGGTCGGGTTCAACCAGTCCTACACGTACTTCACCTGGCGCAACTTCAAGGGCGAGTTGATCGAGTACCTGACCGAGCTGACCCAGTCGCATGACAAGGAATACGTGCGCCCGAACTTCTTTACCAACACGCCCGACATCAACCCGCCGTTCCTGCAGACCGGCGGCCGGCCGGCCCACCAGATCCGCTTCATTCTCGCCTCGACCTTGTCGAGCGTGTACGGCATCTACAACGGCTTCGAGCTCTGCGAGGCGACGCCGATCCCGGGCAAGGAGGAGTACCTCAACTCGGAGAAGTACGATTACAAGGTCTGGGATTGGGACCGGCCCGGCAACATCAAGGACTTCATCACCCGGATCAACCGGATCCGCCAGGACAACCCCGCGCTCCACGAATTGGAGAACCTCCGCTTTTACCCTGCCGAGCGATGACAATATTCTTTTTTACGGTAAGATGACGGCCGATCGGAGCAATATGATCTTCATCGTCGTCAATCTCGATCCCTTCGACGTGCACGAAGCCGAGCTGTCATTTCCTGTCGCGGAGATGGGCCTCGCCGACGCCGACACGTACCAGGTCGTCGAGCTCTTGACCGGCGCCCGCCATCTGTGGCGCGGCGCCAGGCGCGTCGTCCGTCTCGACCCCCAGGTCAACCCGTGCGAGATCTACCGCGTCGGCGCCTGGGAGTCCGTCGATTACGCCTCACCGTGCATGTAGGGGGCCCGAGTCCAGCTTATGACCCGGAAGAACGATCCGCTCTGGTACAAAGACGCCATTATCTACCAGCTTCATGTGAAGGCATTCTTCGACGTCTCCAATGACGGCATCGGCGATTTCCGCGGTTTGACGGAAAAGCTGGACTATATGGCGGAGCTTGGCGTCACCGCCGTATGGGTGCTGCCGTTCTACCCGTCACCCCTGCGCGACGACGGCTACGACATCGCCGATTACATGAACGTCAATTCGGCCTACGGGGCGATGCGCGACTTTCGGGTTTTCGTCCGCGAGGCCCATCGTCGCGGCCTGCGGGTGATCACCGAGCTGGTGATCAATCACACATCGGATCAGCATCCCTGGTTCCAGCGGGCGCGGCGTTCCCGGCCCGGGTCGCGCTATCGCGATTACTACGTCTGGAGCGACAGCGATCAGAAATATCAGGGCACCCGGATCATTTTCTGCGACACCGAGGTTTCCAACTGGGCATGGGATCCGGTGGCCCAGGCCTACTACTGGCATCGCTTCTTTTCCCATCAGCCGGATCTGAACTTCGACAACCCGCGGGTGATGGACGAGATCATCCGGATCATGAAGTTCTGGCTGGAGGCCGGCGTCGACGGCCTTCGTCTGGACGCCGTGCCCTACATCTGCGAGCGGGAGGGAACCAACAACGAGAACCTCCCCGAGACCCACGCCGTCATCAAGCGACTGCGCGCCTGGGTCGACGCCAACTACGGCGACCGGATGTTTCTCGCCGAGGCCAACCAGTGGCCGGAGGATGTCCGTCCCTACTTCGGCACCGGCGACGAGTGCCACATGGCCTTCCACTTTCCGCTGATGCCGCGGATGTACATGGCGCTCGCCCGCGAGGACCGCTATCCGATCACCGACATCATGCGCCAGACGCCGGACATCCCCGACAACTGTCAGTGGGCGGTGTTCCTGCGCAATCACGACGAGCTGACGCTCGAGATGGTCACGGATCGCGAACGTGATTATCTGTGGCAGTTCTATGCCGCCGAGCCCAGGGCGCGGATCAACCTTGGCATCCGCCGCCGGCTGGCGACCCTGCTTGACGGCGACCGGCGCAAGATCGAATTGCTGAACAGCCTGCTGATGTCCATGCCAGGTACGCCGATCATCTACTACGGCGACGAGATCGGCATGGGCGACAACATCTTCCTCGGCGACCGCAATGGCGTGCGCACGCCGATGCAGTGGTCGCCGGACCGCAATGCCGGCTTCTCCAAGGCCGATCCCGAACGGCTGTTCCTGCCGCCGATTATGGATCCGATCTACGGCTACGAGTTGGTCAACGTCGAGTCCCAGCTTCGTCAGCCGTCGTCCCTGCTGAACTGGATGCGTCGCCTGATCGCCGCGCGGAAGGCCCATCCGGCGTTCGGTCGCGGCTCGCTGACCTTCCTCTACCCCGGCAATCGCAAGATCCTCGCCTACCTGCGCTCGTACGACAACGAGACACTGCTGTGCGTCGCCAATATCTCCCAGGCGCCGCAGGCGGCGGAGCTCGATCTCGCCGATTTCAAGGGCCAGGTTCCGGTGGAAATGCTCGGCCGCAGCGCGTTCCCGCCGATCGGCGATCTGCCCTACTTCATCACGCTCCCCGGCTATGGTTTCTACTGGTTCCTCCTCGCCGAAGAGGCCGAAGCGCCGAAGTGGTACGAGCCGTACACCGTACCGCTGCCGGAACTTCGGACGTTCGTGCTGGCCCGCGGTTGGGCGAGCGTCGTCGAGGGCGACAACGCCATCGGCCTGTGGACCAAGGTTCTGCCCGATTTCCTGCCGAACCAGCGCTGGTTCGCCGCCAAGGGAACGCGGATCGTCTCGGTTCATCTCGCCGACAGCGGCGAAATGGTCGCAGGGAGAGACAGCTTCTTGCTGAGCTGTCTCGATGTCGAGCTGGCCAGCGGGGTCAAGCAGCGCTACTTCCTGCCGCTGGCCATCGCCTGGGAAACCGCGACGGACGATCCGCTATCTCAGCTCCAGGCCTACACCATCGCCCGCGCGCGCGTCGGCGGGCGGATCGGCGCGGTGCACGACGCCATGGCCAGTCCGCCGTTCAGCCAGCTCGCCGTGCGGGGCATCCTGAAGAACGAAGAGATCGAGACCGTCTATGGCGGCAGGATGATCTTCAAGCGAACGCATGCGCTTGAAGAGATGGGGGTGCCGGACGAGCTCGAGGTCGAACGCCTCGGCCGAGAGCAGAGCAACACTTCGGTGATGATCAACGACACGATGATCCTCAAGGCCTTCCGCCGACTGCAGCCGGGCATCAACCCGGAGATCGAGATCGGGCGGTTCCTCACCGATGTTGCCGGCTACAGGAACACGCCGCCGCTTCTCGGCGCGATCGAGCTGATCGACGCCAAGGGCACGCCCACCGCGATCGCCGTGCTTCAGGGCATGATTCGCAACCAGGGCGACGGCTGGGACTTCACCCTCGACTACCTGGAGCGCGTCCTGGGCCAGCTTGAGTTTCTGCCGGCTGGCCTCGAGGTCGAGTTCGAGGAGCTTCACGCGGTCTATCTCGCTTTGGCCGAAACGTTGGGCAGACGCGTCGCGGAGCTGCATCAGGCCTTTGCCATGGACGTCGACGATCCCGCGTTTCGTCCGGAACCGGTGAGCGCCGACGACTTGGCCGGCTGGGACCGGCAGGTCCGCGAGCAGGCCGCGGCGGCCGAGGAGGCGATGCAGCGCGCCCTGGAAGGCGGGCAAGCTGAACGAGGACGGCCGCTACATGGTCGAGTCCCTGCTCGGTCGCTGGGACCAGATCGGGCGCGCCGTCGATGTCTTCCTGCCCGGCGCCGTCGAGGAACTCAAGACGCGGCTGCATGGCGATCTTCACCTGGGCCAGGTGATCGTCGTCCGCGACGACTTCTTCATTCTCGATTTCGAGGGCGAGCCGCTGAAGACCATGGAGCAGCGGCGGAACAAGCAGTCACCGCTGCGCGATGTCGCGGGGATGATCCGCTCGTTCGATTACGCGGCTCATACCGCTCTGCTGCAGCGCTCCGTCCGGCCGGAGAAGGAGGACGAGCTGCGCTCCACGGTCCGCGATTGGGAAGACCGCGTGATCCAGCGGTTCATTGGCAGCTATCGCACCGCCGTTGCCGGCTGCCGCTCGGTCCCGCCGGACGACGCGACGTTTAACGCGCTGGTGAACCTGTTCACGCTCGAGAAGGCGCTCTACGAGATCGTCTATGAGGCGACCAATCGGCCGGACTGGCTGAGCATCCCCGTTCAGGGCGTGCAGCGGGTTCTTGCCGCCGTCGGATGAACACCCGCATTGCCGGCGCGACAGCGCAACGAAGCCGAGGAGACCGCCGTCATGGCTACGCAAAAAAAACTGGATAAGACAGCCGCAAGCATCGTTGCCGGAACCTGCGGCGACCCGTTTTCCTATCTCGGCATGCATGCCGGAAGTGGCGCATCTTGTCGTCCGCGCCTTCGTCCCCGAAGCCACGGCGGTCGTCGTTGTCGACGCGGCGACCGGCGGGCCAGTGGGAGACCTGTCGCGGGTCGACAAGGCCGGCCTGTTCGCCGGTCCGCTGAAGGGCCGGCGCGATCCGTTTGCCTACCGCCTGCGTCTGACCACGCCGGCGGGCGAGCGGGAGGTCGACGACTCCTATCGCTTTCCGCCGCTGCTGGGCGAGATGGACGTCTACCTCATTGCCGAAGGCCGGCATCTGCGCCTGGACGACAAGCTCGGCTCGCGCCTGATGACGCTTGACGGCGTCGCCGGGGTCGGCTTCGCGGTCTGGGCGCCCAATGCCGCGCGGGTCAGCGTCGTCGGCGATTTCAACACCTGGGACGGTCGGCGGCACCCGATGCGCTTTCGCGCCGAATGCGGCGTCTGGGAGCTGTTCATCCCGGGCTTGGCCGAGGGCGAGCTCTACAAGTACGAGATCCTCGGCAAGGACGGCCGCCTCCAGGCCCTGAAGCAGGATCCGTTCGCGTTTTTCTGCGAGCAGTCGCCGGGGACGGCCGCCATCGTCTACGACCTCTCGCACTACGGCTGGGCCGACCAGACGTGGATGGGCCAGCGAGGCACATCCGTCGAGCGCAGCGCGCCGATGTCGATCTACGAAGTCCATCTCGGCTCCTGGCGGCGCAGCACCGAAACCGGCCGTCAGTACCTCACCTATCAGGAGCTGGCCGACCAGTTGATCCCGTACGTCGTCGATCTCGGTTTCACCCATATCGAGCTGCTGCCCGTAACCGAGCATCCGTTCGACGGCTCGTGGGGCTACCAGCCGCTCGGCCTGTTCGCGCCGACCAGCCGGTTCGGCCGGCCCGACGAGTTCCGCAACTTCGTCGATCGCTGTCACCAGGCCGGCATCGGTGTCATTCTCGACTGGGTGCCGGGGCACTTCCCGACCGATGCCCAGGGGCTGGGATTATTCGACGGCACCCACCTGTACGAGCATTCCGATCCCCGCCGCGGCATGCACCAGGACTGGGGAACGAAAATCTACAATTACGGCCGCTACGAGGTGGCCGATTACCTGCTCAACAACGCCCTGTTCTGGCTCGACGAATACCACCTCGACGGCCTGCGGGTCGACGCGGTCGCCTCGATGCTTTACCTCGACTACAGCCGGAAAGAGGGCGAGTGGATTCCGAACGAATACGGCGGCAACGAGAATCTTGAAGCCATCGCCTTTCTTCGGCGGATGAACGAGACGCTGTACGAGAGGTTTCCGGAGTCCACAACCATTGCCGAGGAGTTCGACCTCGTGGCCGATGGTCTCGCGGCCGACCTACCTCGGCGGTCTCGGCTTCGGCTACAAGTGGAACATGGGCTGGATGCACGACACCCTCGGCTACATCAGCCTGGATCCGGTCTTCCGCAAATATCAGCACGACCGGCTGACCTTTGGCCTGATGTACGCGTTCAGCGAAAACTTCGTCCTGCCGCTCTCCCACGACGAGGTCGTGCATGGCAAGGGCTCGCTGATCGGCAAGATGCCGGGCGACCGCTGGCAGAAGTTCGCCAACCTGCGCGCCTACTACGGCTTCATGTTTACCCATCCCGGCAAGAAGCTGCTGTTCATGGGCGGCGAATTTGCCCAGGAGCGCGAGTGGAGCCACGACCGCGGCCTCGACTGGCACCTGCTCGCCGATCCGCTGCACGAAGGCGTCTCGCGTCTGGTACGCGACCTCAACCGGCTCTACCGCGAGACCGACGCGCTGCACACCTGCGACTGCGGGTCCGCCGGCTTCGAGTGGATCGACACGACCGACTGGCAGCAGAGCGTCATCAGCTACCTGCGGCGCGGCAGCGATCCCGACGACATCGCGGTTGTCGTCTGCAACTTCACGCCGGTGGTCCGTCAGGCCTACCAGGTCGGTGTGCCCTACGGCGGCGTCTATGTGGAGCGGCTGAACACCGACGCTGAATTCTACGGCGGCAGCAATGTCGGCAACGCCGGGGAAGTTGCGAGCCAGACCTTCGGCTGGAACGGCAGGCCCCATTCGCTTCTTCTGACCCTGCCGCCGCTTGCCACCGTGGTGCTGACGCCCCGCCGCGAAACTGTTACGCTTTGACGGCAGCAGCGGCCGACGGAGATCTGGACAATGCGAAGACCGGTCATTTCACTGCTGGCGGCTCTGTCCCTTGGAACCGTCGCCGCAGGCGCGGCGCTGGCTGCGTCGGAGGCGGATATCGAGCAGGCGCTGCACCTGAACACGACGCGCGATCTCTACACGATCTGCTCGGTCCAGCCTGGACAGCCGCTGTACGAACGCTCGGTCGCGTTCTGCATCGGCTACGCGACAGGAGTCATGCAGTACCACGCCGCGGTCGCCAAGGGCCCGAGCATGCGGCCGCTGGTGTGCCCGGGCCGGGAGCTGGCGCGCTTCGAGGTGGTCAAGCAGTTCCTCGACTGGGCGCCGTCTCACCCGGAGTACATGAACGCGCCGCCGGTCGAGGGTCTGGCGCGCTCGGCGGTGGCCAAATGGCCCTGCCCGAAGCCGTAAGCCCGGTGCCGGACGCGATCTCGTGAGAAAGGACATTGGGATGCAAAAGCTGAAAATGACGGCCATGGCCGCGGTGGTGGCGATCGGTGCGGCGGCGGCCGTTTCCGGCTGCTCGCCCTCGGCACGGTCCGGCGCGACGTATGGCGCGGTCGGCGGCGCGGCCGGCGGGGCGGTGGTCAATCTTCTCACCGGCGGCAACGTCATTGGCGGCGCGGCGGTGGGTGCGGCGGCATCGGCGGCCGCCGGCGCGGCCACCGGCTACGTCTACGACCAGCAGCGGAAGTAGGGCGGCGCGGGTAACGGCCATGAGCGGCGGCTTCGCTCAATGACGAAGCCTATCCCTAATCTTCGCTCTGGAATCCTGCCTGTTGGCGTCGTGGTCGTAAGCCGCGGCAATATCCTCAAGAGTACCCCCGATAAATGGGTAGTCGAAATGCAGGCACTTCGCCCAGGCGCGATATTTCCCGGCAAGCTCACGCTCTCCATCGCCGCCTTCGCCGCTGAAAACGCCGCGCGAGTTATAAACGCCAGTAAGGAAACCATTGCCTAGTTCTGGGGAGGCTATCCCTTCCATCGCCTCGCAGACCGCCTCAGCAGGCCATATCCCGTTTTCACCCTCGGGCGACTTGGCGAGCAGCTGGCCAAGACAGAAATCACCCATCGCGGTGCGGTCGTGCGTGCGGCACAGGCGCCGAACCTCGGCGAGCCACGCCGCGAGCGCCGTCGCGTCAATCATTCCCTTTTCGCCCGTGCCGGGAATTTTACTAATCCGTCTGAGAAGGCTGTGGGCTGCCGACGCGACTGCCGCCAGCTGCTCGGGATTTTCGATCTTCCATTCCGGCGGGTCCTCTCCCCCATCGCATCTCTTGTAAGCAAGCGCCACCGCCTGGACGAAGACCGCCGGCGATTGCGCGATCTGGCGTTCGAGGTTCGGGATTCCGTGTTCACTGCGATCGAGGGCGTTGATGAACAAGAACTCCAGCTGGGCCATTTCATCACGGGTGACCCCGGCGCGGCATTCAAGTGAATCCAGCCCCCTGGAAATATAGTAGCCATCGAGCTCGAAATGATCTGCCGGTTCGGCACTAACCGTGGCGACGTCGCGCAGCAGCCGCTTCAGGCGAGACGTCTCGATATCATCTAAATCCATGTGCACAGCGCAGAAAGCTGCGCGCGGTCTCTGGACTTCAAGAAGGCGGTCGATGAGTTCGGTCAGCTCGGCAGGCGTGAGCCGCTTCAGCATCGGGGGCACGTCCTTCCAGTATCCGGCGCGGATGTCTTCGCCGTAATCATCCAGAAGACGCCAGGTGGATGCCTCGAACGGCGCGCAGACGAATAGCCTCGTACGCTCGTCGGTAGGCAGCCTGTCGGCCGCGGCCTGCAACACCTGTGCGCGCGTGTCGTTCTCGATCCCCAGAATGAAGCACCGCAGGCACCATTCGGCTTTGCTCCGGAGGTCTCCATCTAGGGAAAGGCAGCACCGGATAAAATCGACTCGTGACTCAACACCGGTAGCGCACAACGCCGCGTAACGACCGACCGTGTTGGCGTCGCCGCTGCCAGAAAGCAATTCCCTAACACCCTCGAAACCGCGCCCAGTCCATATCTCGATCAGCGCTTCGCGTCGCAGCCTGTCGATCCGCTCGTCACGCTTCTGAGGGTCAAATTCCTCGTCTTCGAGCTCGTCAGCGAATTCCTCCCCCCACTGATCGGCGAACAACCAGCCGTTTCGGATGACCGGATCATTTGGCCGGAGGTTGTCATAGGCCTCGCGGGCACGGTCGCGGGTCGCTTCGCAAAGCTTCCGGTGGCGGCTGCGCCGTGTGAAGGCGAACCGCCGGATGCGCTCGCGCAGCGCGGCCATGGCGGCTTCGTCGCCTTTCTGTGACCATTCATCGATCAGGTCCCAAACCTTGATTTGATCTTCCTCAGGCATGCCCTGCAGGGACTCGACGAGTTCGCCAAGAGTTGCTTCGTCGTGGGACGGCCAGGCGATCAGCAAGTCGAGCGCCTTGCGACAGAACTCGACCGGCCTCCTTGCGCGTGACGGCCTGCCCGGCCCCGGAGGCGTCACTGCGCCAGCGGGGCCTGTAACTGTAGCAGCCGGTCTGGGGACCAGGCTTGATTTGCTCGATGCAGATCTTCCAGCTGACATCTGGGAAACGCTTGGTGAGCATCTCCAGCGCCTTGCCTCTCTGCTGTACCGATGCCGCCGTTTGTGGCATCCATGACCTGAAGATGGCCTGAAGGCTGGCGTCCGGTTTGTTCGCCCAGTTGTCGTTGATTTTCGGTCGGGAGAGCTGCGCCAGGATCACCGACACGCGCGGGAGGTTATGCGGTTTCCAGGCAAGGCATTCCAGCGCCCAGAGAAGACCCGTACGTGACGGTGATGCCCACAACGAGCTGCTGCCGACCGGCTTGAGAAGGCCGAAGACGACGGGGTCGTTGCACCGCAGATCCTCTTCGACAATCTTGAGGAACTCATCGGGCGCGGCTTCTGCGTAGTTCGCCAGGGCATGGTCGTGGGAAAGCAGCTTCTCAAACGTCAGTGGCGTTAGAAGTTCGCGGATCAAAACTGTGACCCGGCTTGCGACATCGATGCCGAGGCGGTCCTGGAACAGATTGTTTCCGTGGATCGACAGTATGACGAGCGTCTCGCCGATACCCTCGCGCAACGCGCCGGAGTGGTTGCGCTTCTTGCCGTAAAGCTCCGCGGCCCATCTGTCCCCTTCCGGCAATTCGAGTGCCGGGTCGGACTCAGAAAGAGCGCCCTTTGCCAGCATCGAAGAACCGATCGAGGTCCGCCGGCGTGACCATCCAAGCAATCGCAAACAGGGCGTCGATCTTCGAAGCGACACTTTGGCAACCTCCGGCAGACCACACCGGGCTGTCATCCAACTGAAGCAGGCATGCGACATCGTATTCGATCGCCTCGTACTTTCGATCCGCTAGATACGAGACCTTCTTGCGATCCGCGTCTGGCTCGGCGTACCACGCGCCGATTAGAGCCATGGGCACAAGGGCTTTTGCTTTCTTATCATCGCCGGCCCAAGCCGGTTTTCTGATGGCATCATTCATCGAGAGGCGACGGCGCAGGATTGTCGGCGAACGCCCCGACTCCCTTGCGAGCCGTTCGACGTCGCTTTCTTCGTTTCCCATGGCTGGTGAGCGCCTTCTCGAAGGCGCCATAGTCGAGCAGGTCAAGCGCGATATCGGCTTTCGCATCGATCGCGTTACGTGGATGGAAAACGATGCAATGCAGCCGGCGATGAGCGCCGGCCAGTTCACGTTCAGCGTCTGCGGAGTGGACGATTGGGATAAACGGTACAGAAGACGCAACGAGCGTCCTGAGCGTAGCCGACGAGGTGAAAACTGCGGCAAAGTCTTTGAATTGCTGGAACTCTGGGTTGTCGAACAGGCAGGCGGAGAAAAGCGAGGGCCTCGTCACGCGAATCAGCCGCGACAACGAACGGCCTCTCGCTCGGTTTGTCGAGCCATGCCTTGAACGTATCGCGGTATGCTGCGATAGACGGCGCGAAGATTTCGGGCGTTAGGCGAGGCTCGCTGGCATTCGCCCAGCGGCGCCACGCCTCATCAAGCGTCTCGTAGCCGCTGATCGGCAGGGAGATTTGTTCGGCGAGCCAGATCTGCGCCGGCACCGATTGCTCCAGCCATTGCTCAAGATCGCTCGCATCGAAAGCCCGAACAGCGTTCCAGTCGCCAGCCTCGTTCTTCCGCTTCTCCCATGCGGTCTTGCCGGGCCAGTTGCGCGGAGTCACGAACACAAAGGTGCTGTTTGTCCGTTCGGCAGGGGCAACGGAGGTCAACCGCGCAGCGTAGTCTTGTTCCGCCTTGCTTCCCGGCTTCTGATCGGTACCGAACTCCCAATATGACTTTCCTTCGGGAATCCAGGGCGTGGCGGTGCCCGCTTCGACGAAGCCGTCGTTACCTTTGCGCTGCGCGTTATCGTAGCCGGGAAAGTCGACTCGGCGGAGGCCGTTGCCCGTCGAGTGCACCAGCTTTCGCAAAAAGACCGGAAGGTGGGTGCGGGCGTCGATCTGGCTGTCTGCCCAGTCCTCGATCTGCCTTGCTTTGATGGTAAGGAAACTCATTGTTTCAATCACCCATATGTTGCCGCGGCTATCATGTCCATGGCTTCTGCCAGACCGCCGTCTCTGGGGATAGGGCGGATCCCGCTTAGAAAGTCCTTAGAAAGGCGATCTGCCGATACAAAGATGTTTGGCGGTTCCGTAGTAGGTCAAGTCCGATGCTGTGCGGTTGGGCAGCTTTTTGCACTGAGAAAGATTTAGATTTGCGTGAAAATATACGTAAGGCTATCTGATCAGAACAGTGGTACTTTATAAGCAAATCAATATTTTGCGTCTTGGCAGGGGAGGCGGTACTTCTACTGTTCGCTAAACCGCGACCGGGTGGCTTGTCGGCCCGATCAGCGGCGTGCTTGAACAGGTGGAGGCCTCCCCATGGCGACCGGTACCGGCAATCAGGTCGAACGCAGCCCGATCGAGCGCGGCGACCGATGGCGGCCAATCGGCCTGTCGATCCCCGGTTTCCGCCGCCGCCACCACCGGCGGCGTCCGGCGCGCCCGCGAACGACGCACCTCCGCATCGCCCGACCGAGGGGCAGCACAGCGGCTCCGCTGCACCGGCAGTCCCTCATCCGGAGGCAGCGGACCGGACCGTCGTCGTTTCCCATCAGGGCGCGCAGGTGGTCCTCGGGCGTTTACCAGGTGGCAGCGTCGGTGGCGCAAGGTCCGGAGACGGGCGGCAGTACCCACGTGGCGCATGCCAATGACGTGCCGCCGACGGCGCGTTTCGGCGGCCCGGAAGCCGACGACTTTGATCGCGACTTCTCAATGGCCGGCGACGGCGAGGCCGACGATGACGATGACTTTTACGCCGGTCGCCCGTTCGCCTTGGACAGCGGGAACGACTCGACCGGCGGCAGCGACGGTTCCGACGTGGACCGCGGGGACGACGGAGCCGCCTTCGGCAGCAGCCGGGCCGGGCTGTTCGGGCTAGTCGGCGGTCTCGGCGGTGACGGCGGCGTTCTTCTTTCCGGCACGGCACTGGGCGACGTGCTCACGGGCGGCGGCGGCGGCGACACGCTGCTTGGGATGGCCGGCGATGATGTGCTGAACGGCGGCGACGGCGGCGACACCCTGCTTGGCGGTGACGGCGACGACGTTCTGAGCGGTGAAGGCGGCAACGACGTCCTGGACGGCGGCGCCGGCAACGACAGCCTGATCGGCGGCCCCGGTGACGACTCCATGGCCGGGGGCGACGGCGACGACACCTATATTTTCGGCGGCGCCACCGGCGATCAATGACGTGATCGCCGATGCCTCTGGTGTCGACGCGCTGAGGTTCGCCGACGTCGATCCGCTGAGCGCGGTGAAGTCGCTGGCCCACGACGGCGACGACCTGGTCATGCGTTTCAAGGACGGCGGCTCGCTGCGCATCGCCGACCAGTACACCACCGGCGCGATCGAGACCCTCGATCCGGGGACCGCCGGGGACAGCATCCAGCTCGGCACCGTCGGCAACGACGCGCTTTCCGGCGGGGCGGGGCGCGATCTCCTCTTCGGCGACGCCGGCGACGACACGCTGCAGGGCGGCCTGGGCGACGACCTTCTCCAGGACGGCGCCGGCAACGACGTGCTGGACGGCGGCGACGGCAACGACACCTACGTCGTCGACGGCGGAACCGGCGCCGACGACGTGATCTCCGACAGCAGCGGCGTCGACACGCTCCGCTTCAATGGGCTCGACCCGCTCGGCGAGGTCGAGGCCGTGCGTCATGTCGGCGGCGATCTCGTCTTCGATCTCGAAGGCGGCGGCTCGGTCACCGTGAGCGACTACTTCGGCGCGGGCCGGATCGAGACGATCAGCCCCGGCACCGCCGGCGACAGCATCAGGATCGGCACGACCGGCGACGATGTGCTCGTCGGCGGGGCGGGGCGCGATCTTCTCTTCGGCGACGACGGCGACGACACCCTGCAGGGCGGCGCCGGCAACGATCGTCTCCAGGACGGCGCCGGCAGCGACCGGCTCGAGGGCGGCGCCGGCAACGACGTCTACACCTATGCCGGCGGCGCCGGCGACCACGACGTGATCAGCGATTCGGGCGGCAGCGACACGCTGCGCTTCGACGGGATGGACCCGTTCACCGACGTGACCGCCATCGCCCGGCAGGGCAACGACCTGGTTCTGGATACTGCCGGCGGCGGCTCGTTGCGGATCGCAGGCGCGTTCGGGGCGGGGCGGATCGAGACCTTCGACACCGGCAATGCTGGCGAAACCGTGCAGATCGGCGGCGGCGGCGCGGACGTCCTGACCGGCGGCAGCGGCCGCAATATCCTTTTTGGCGACGGTGGCAACGACACGCTGACCGGCGGCGGCGGCGCCGACACGCTCTACGACGGCGCCGGCAACGACGCGCTTTCCGGCGGCGCCGGCGACGATCTCTACATCCACACCGGCACGGGCAGCGATCGCGACACCATCAGCGACAGCGGCGGAAATGACGCCCTGCGCTTTACCGGCGTCGATCCGCTGGCCGAAATCGCCTCGGTTCGCCATGTCGGCGACGATCTCGCCTTCGACTTTACGGCCGGCGGCTCGGTGACGATCAAGGACCACTACACCACCGGTGCCATCGAGACCATCGCAACCGGCACAGCCGGCGAGACCGTGCAGATCGGCGGCGTCGGCAACGATGTCATGAACGGCGGTGCCGGTCGCGACCTGCTGTTCGGCGACGCCGGCAACGACACGCTGACCGGCGCGGGCGGCGACGATGTCCTCCAGGACGGCGTCGGCAACGACGTGCTCTCGACGGCGGCGCCGGTAACGATGTCTACATCTACGCTGGGACCGGTACGGGCACGACCACGATCACCGACAGCGCCGGCACCGATGTCATCCGCTTTGCCGGCATCAACCCGTTCGCCGAGGTCGCCGGGGTCGAGCGCACGCCGGGCGACGACCTCATTCTGACCTTCAACGCCGGCGGAACGCTGACCGTCACCGGCTGCTTCGCCGGCGACTCGGTCGAGACGATCCGCTTCGGCGGCAGCGACTACACCATCGACCAGGCTTTTACCGGCACCGGCAGCCTGAGCGAACTGCTCAACATCGTCCCCAACCCGACCAACGGCCCCGACGTTCTCGCCGGAACCAGCGGCGACGACAGTATCGACGGGCTCGGCGGCGACGACATCATCACCGGCGCCGGCGGTGCCGACATCCTCCACGGCGGCACCGGCAATGACCTGATCGGCGGCGGCGACGGCAACGACCAGCTCTTCGGCGACGGCGGCAACGACGACCTCAGCGGCGGGGCCGGGAACGATACGCTTGCCGGCGGCGCCGGAGCGGACACGCTCGACGGGGGCGATGGCGACGACACCCTGCAGGGCGGCGCCGACAACGACCTCTACATCTACAGCGGCAGCGGCGCGGACAGCGACGTGATCAACGACTCCGGCGGGACCGATACGCTGCGCTTCTCGGGCGGCGATCCGTTCGCCATGGTCGAAGGCATGCGCCAGGCCGGCAACGATCTCGCCATCGACTTCGCCGCCGGCGGGACGATGACCGATCACCAACCACTTCGCCGCCGGGCGGATCGAGAGCATCGACAGCGGCATTGCGGGCGAAACCATCGCTCGTCGGCACCGGCGGCGGCGACGCCTTGAGCGGCGGCGCTGGCCGTGACTTCCTGTTCGGCGCCGGCGGTGCGGACACGCTCACCGGCAACGGCGGCGACGACATCCTGCAGGGCGGCGGCGGCAACGACGTGTATCGTCGTGACCAGCGGCGTCCAGGCCGACACGGTCCTCGACTTCGTCCAGGGTCAGGACAAGATCGACGTCAACACGCTTGCCATTTCCGACTGGGCCAGCCTCCAGGCGATGGTGGCGACCGGCGCCGACACGGTGCTGACCTTCGCCGCCGGGCATACGCTGACCCTGCGCGGCTTCTCCGGCACGCTCAACCAGGGCGACTTCATCGGCGTCGGCGGCGGCGGCGGGCAGTACTTCGGCGGCACCGCCGGCAACGACACCCTCATCGGCACGACCTTCGACGATACGCTCGAGGGGATGGCCGGCAATGACACGCTGAGCGGAGGCGACGGCAACGATACGCTGGTCGGCGGCGCCGGCGACGATGCGATGCAGGGCGGCGCGGGCGACGATCTCTACATCATCGGCGGCAACGCCACGGACAGCGACGTAATCACCGACTCCGGCGGCAACGACACGCTGCGCTTCGTCGATCTCGATCCGTTCAGCGAGGTCGCCGCGTTTCGCCACGGCGGCAGCGACCTCGTCGTCGAAACCTCCGCCGGCGGCTCGATCCGCGTTGCCGGGCACTACGCCGGACATGCGATCGAGACCCTGACGACGGCGACTGCGGGCGAGGGTATTCAGGTCGGAACCGCAGCGGCCGACGTGCTCACCGGCGGCGCCGGGCGCGACTACCTCTTCGGCGATGCCGGCAACGACACCCTGTCGGGCGCGGGCGGCGATGACATCCTTCAGGACGGCGTCGGCAACGACGCCCTCGACGGCGGTCTTGGCGACGACCTCTACATTCACACCGGCGCCGGCGCCGGAACCACGACCATCTCGGATGCCGGCGGCGCCGACACGCTGCGCCTCGACGGCATCGACCCTGCGAGCGATATCGCCTCGGTCGAACGCACCGCCGGCAACGACCTCGTTTTCCACTTCAATGCCGGCGGATCGCTGACCGTCAGCGGTTACTTCGCTGGCGGCGGCGAGGAAATCGAGACCCTGATTCACGGCGGCACCAGCTATTCGCTGCAGGCCGGCTTCCCGCCGGCGGCCGGCACGACCACCTTCGCCGAGTTCATCGCCGGGGCCGCGATTGGCGACGGCGAGACCTGGACCGGCACGTCCTCAGCCGACGTGCACATGGGCACTTCGCAGGGCGACACGCTCAGCGGTCTTGGCGGCGACGACACACTGTTCGGCAGCAGCGGCGACGACAAGGTCTACGGCGACGGCGGCAACGACCGCCTCGACGGCGGCGCCGGCGACGATCTGGTCGATGGCGGCGCCGGCAACGATATCATCGACGGCGGTCACGGCTTCGGCCCGGCTCCGGACGAGATCCTGCTCTCCGACATCGCCGCCGGAACCGGCGGAACGCAGTTCGGCGGCGAGGCTTTCGACGACAAGTTCGGCTTTGCCGTTGCCGCCGCCGGCGATGTCAACGGCGACGGTTTCGCCGATCTGCTGGTGAGCGCGTCCCAGAACGACGCCGGCGCGGCCGACGCCGGCGCGGTCTACGTCCTCTATGGCAGCGCCGCCGGTGTCGGCGCCGCCGATCTTGCGGCATTGACGGCGAGCGAAGGCTTCAAGATTACCGGCGAGGCCAATGGCGATTACGCCGGGTCCGCCATCGCCTCGGCGGGCGACATCGATGGCGACGGCAACGATGACATCCTAATCGGCGCGCCCTTCAGCAACGCCGGCGGTTCCTTCGCGGGAGCGGCTTACGTCGTCTTCGGCGATCCCGCCTTGTCCGGCACGGTCGTGGACCTCGGCAATCTTGGCGGCGGCAAGGGTTTCCGCATCCTCGGCGAGGGCGACAGCGACCAGGCCGGCGTCTCGGTCTCCAGCGCCGGCGACATCAACGACGACGGCTACGCCGATCTTCTGATCGGGTCGGCCGCGAACAATGGCAATGCCGGAGCGGCCTACGTCATCTACGGCGGCGCCGGGCTGGCCGGCGACATCGACCTTGCCGACATCGCCGCCGGCAGCGGCGGGTTCAAGCTGGTCGGCGCCGACATCGAGAACTATGCCGGCGCCTCGGTTGCGGCCGCCGGCGACGTCAATGGCGACGGCATCGCCGATCTCATGGTGGGCGCCTGGGGCGCCGATAACGACACTGGCGCCGCCTACGTCGTCTACGGCCAGGCCGGAGCTTCGCCGTTCGCCGCGACGGTCAACCTCGGCGCCGTCGGCTCGGGCGTCGCCGGCTTCAGAATTGCCGGTGCAGAATTCCTTCGACACCGCCGGCTGGTCGGTTTCGTCGGCGGGCGACTTCAATGGCGACGGCTACGCCGATGTCCTTGTCGGCGCCTTCCCCGGGCCCGGTGACAACGGCATGGCGTATGTCGTCTATGGCGGTGCGAGCCTGACCGGCGTCGTCGACCTGGCGAGCCTTGGCGCGGCGCAGGGTTTCAGGATCGCCGGCAACGGCGGCGAGGAGGCCGGGCAGTGGGTGTCGTCCGCCGGCGACGTCAACGGCGACGGCTTTGGCGACCTGCTTGTCACTGCGCCGGCAAGCGCCAGCGGCGCCGGTGCAACCTATCTCGTCTTCGGCCACGAGGGCGCCGGCGTCGAGATCGACCTGGCGGACATCGCCGCCGGCACCGGCGGCTTCCGCATCACCGACGACCAGATCGGCGGCAGCGGCGAGTTCATGGTAGCGGCCGGAGGCGGCGATCTCAACGGCGACGGCGTCGCCGACATCGTCGTCGGTCTGCAGGCCGCGGGCAACAACTCCGCCTCGGTGATCTATGGCGACCTGTGGACCGACGGTCCGGCCATGGCCGACGGCGCCGACACGCTTGTCGGCGGCACCGGCAACGACACCTTCGTCGCTGCGGCGGGCATGGGTGTCGATACGATCACCGACTTCGTCCACGGTCAGGACCGCATTGACGTCAGCACCTTCAACACCGACTCGACGACGCTGTTCTCCGGGGTGAGCGTGGTGGGCGGCGACACCCTGATCGACTTCGGCAACGGCGATACGCTGCGCCTGACCGGCGTCACCGGCCTTGTCATCGACGACTTCCTCGGCCTGAGCGACGGCCCGCAGTATCTGACCGGGACCGCCGCCGCGGACACCCTCGTCGGCGGACAGGGCAACGATACCCTCGACGGACTGGCCGGCGACGACAGCCTGGCCGGCGGGGACGGCAACGACGAGCTGCACGGCGGCGACGGCAACGACCTGCTCGCTGGCGAGCGTCGGCTCCGACAGCCTGTACGGCGATCTCGGCGATGACACCCTCGATGGCGGCGCCGGCGATGACACCCTCGACGGCGGCGACGGCAACGATACCCTGATCGGCGGCGACGGCGCCAACAAGCTCGACGGCGGCAGCGGCAACGACAGCCTCATCGGCGGCGCCGACAACGACAGCCTCACCGGCGGCTTCGGCGACGACTCGATCATCGGCGGCGATGGCGACGACACGATCTTCGACCTCTTCGGCAACAACGGCTGGTACGACGGCGGCGCTGGCAACGACAGCATCACCGGAACCAACGGCGCGGACACGATCGCCGGCGGCAGCGGCTGCCGACAGGATCGACGCCAACAAGGGCGCCGACGTGATCGATGCCGGCGACGGCGACGATCTTGTCTGGGGCGGCGAAGGCGATGACATCATCAGGGGCGGCCTCGGCGCCGACATCATCTACGGCGACGAACACAATGACTCGCTCATGGGCGAGGCCGGCAACGATACGCTGTTCGGCGATATCGGCTCCGACACCCTCGACGGAGGCGCCGGCGACGACATCCTGCAGGGCGGCGCCGACAACGATCTCTACGTCTGGGACAACGACACCGCCGGCCACGACGTGATCGTCGATACGGCCGGGTTCGACGCGGTCGTTTTCCAGAACGCCGACATGCAAACAGTGGTGAGCAACGTTGCGCTCGTCGGCTCCGACCTCGTGTTCTCGTTCGGCGGGGGCGGCGCGCTGACCGTCACCGACTTTGCCGGCGCCGGCACCATCGCGAACGTCGTCTACGGCGGGGAAAGCCGGGCTTTGGATACCGGCTTCACGGGACCGGCGGACTGGAACTCGTTCTTCAACGGGCTCGCCCTGAACCAGACCCTCTCCGGCACCGCCGGCGACGACCCGGCGCTGACCGGCGGCGGCGGCAACGATGTCATCAGCGGCGCGGCCGGCAACGACGTGCTCTCCGGGCTCGCCGGGCGCGATTTTCTCGATGGCGGCGTCGGCAACGACACGCTCGATGGCGGCGACGGCGCCGACACCCTGTATGGCATGGATGGCGCCGATCTTCTTGATGGCGGCGCGGGCAGCGACACGATGCTGGGCGGCGCCGGCGATGACAGCCTGATCGGCGGCGACGGTGCCGACACGATGTATGGCGACGACCTGCTTTCCATCCAGTACACGGGCGTCGACCATCTCGACGGGGGCGACGGCAACGACACGATGTTCGGCGGGAAGGGGGTTGACGTTCTCGACGGCGGTGCCGGCGACGACGTGCTGAACGGCGGGTTCGGCAACGACACGCTCAACGGCGGCGACGGCAACGACAACCTCGACGGGTACCTCGATAACGACGTTCTCTCCGGCGGCAACGGCGCCGATATTCTTCAGGGCGGTTCCGGCAACGACATCCTCTTCGGCGACACCGATGGGACGACCACGGGCCTCGAGGGCAACGATACGCTGCTCGGCGGTTACGGGGCCGATACCCTCCATGGCAACGCCGGCGACGACACGCTTGACGGCGGGCGGGATGCGGATGTCCTCACCGGCGACGGCGGCAACGACGTTTTTGTCATGACCGCCAACATGGCCGCGGACACGATCACAGACTTTACCCACGGTCAGGACGCGATCGATATCAGCGCGTTCGGGATCACGGCGGCTCAATACGGCGCCTGGAGCGCCGATCACATCTCGATCGGCGGCGGCGGCGATGCGGTCATCACCTTCGGCGGCGGCGATCAGGTCACGCTTGCCGGCGTGTCGGCCGGCGGCATGTCCGCGGCCGACTTCCACTTCGCGTCATGAGCACACCGAACCCCCTCCGGCGGCGCTCGGCAAGCGCGCCCGCCCCGCTGCTCGACGAGGTTGTCCGCGCCTGTCGTCGGGCGCTGGTCGGCATCGGCGCGTTCAGCTTCGTTATCAACCTGCTCATGCTGACGATTCCCATGTACATGATCCAGGTCTTCGACCGGGTCATGACCAGCCGCAGCCAAGACACGCTGCTGCTGCTGACCATCGCTGCGCTGGCGTCCTTCGCGCTGATGGGCCTGATCGACATTGTCCGCTCGCGTCTGCTGGTGCGCATGGGCGTCTGGATCGACCGGAAGCTGTCCCGGCCGCTGCTCGCAGCTACGCTTGGCGGAACGGCCGGCGGCGCCGGCGCGGGCCAGGTGCTTCGCGATCTCTCGCAGGTACGCGGGTTCATCACCGGACCCGGCGTCTTCCCGCTGCTCGACGCGCCGTGGTTCCCGCTGTTCATCGCCTTCATCTTCCTCATGCATCCGCTGCTCGGCGTCATCGCCCTCGTGGGTGCGGCCCTGCTGCTTCTCCTTGCCGTGGTCAACGACCGGGCGACCCGTGGCCCTTTGGCTATGGCCAACAGGGCGCAGGCCGAAACTATGGCGAACCTCGACCTCATGGCGCGCCAGCGCGACGCGATTGCGGCCCTCGGCATGGCGCCGGCGCTGTCGGCGGCTTCGGCTGCCTCCGCCGAAGGGGTATTACGTGCTCAGATGCTGGCCAGCGACCGAGCCGGAACGTGTGTCTCGCTCAGCCGCTTCCTGCGCCTCGGCCTGCAGATCGTGATCCTCTCGGTCGCGGCCGTCTTCGTCATTCATGATCAGCTGACGGCAGGCGCGATGATGGCGACCTCGATCATGTTCGGCCGCGCGCTGGCGCCGGTGGAGCAGGCGGTGGGCGTCTGGCGCCAGCTCATCGACGCCGCGCTCGCGTACCGGCGGGTGCGCGAGGCAATGGCGGCCGGCGGGGCCGAGGCACGGCCGGCGGCGATGCCGTTGCCGCGACCGACCGGCGCGCTCTCGGTCGAACGGGCGAGCTGCGCTGCGCCGGGCGCGCGCGAGCCGCTGTTCAAATCCCTCTCGTTTGCGCTCGCGCCCGGCGAAATGCTCGGCGTGATCGGCCCGTCGGGCGCCGGCAAGTCGACGTTCGCGCGCCTGCTCGTCGGTCTCGCGGCACCGTCAAGCGGCGCCATCCGTCTCGACGGAGCGGACGTGCTACGCCTGGGACAGCGCCGATCTCGGCCGCCACATCGGCTATGTCCCGCAGGCCGTCGAGCTCGTTCCCGGCACGGTGCACGCCAACATCGCCCGCTTCAGCGAGGCCGCGCCGGACGAGGTGATCGCCGCCGCCCGTGCCGCCGGGATCCACGAACTGGTGCTGCAGCTCCCGCAGGGCTACGACACGACCATCGGCGGCCCGTTCGACATGCTCTCCGCCGGCACCCGCCAGCGGCTCGCGCTTGCCCGCGCCTTGTTCGGCGATCCGGCGTTCCTCGTTCTCGACGAGCCCTATTCCAATCTCGATGCCGCCGGGCTGCAGGCGCTCATGGCGGCCTTGCAGGCGGCAAAGGGCCGCCGGGTGACGACGGTCATCATCGCTCACCGGCCGAGCGTGCTGGCCGCCGCCGACAAGGTGCTGCTGATCGAAGGCGGCAACGCCCGGCTGATCGACCGGGAAACACGCGCGAAGCTCAGCATCGTCGCCAGGCGCCGATGCGCCCGGACCCGACGGCGATCCGGCGAGGGCCGCGCCCGCATTCCGCATCTACATCCGCACGTCGCGCGCGAGGCGGCGGTTGCAGGCATTCGGGGAGCCGCGAAATGAACTGCCTGTGGTCTTGGCCGGCCTTGGCGAAACTACCGCTGCAGGCGGGTTGGCGCCAATTGCGCGCCCGGCTGGATGGCAGCCGGGAGCCGGACGAAATGTCTCTGGCCGGCGCGCTGGCGCCGTGGCGACGGGTCGGCTGGGCGATCATCGGGCATCGGCCTCGGCGGCGCCCTGCTGTGGTCGACGACCGCGCGTCTCGACGGGGCTGCGGTCGCCTCCGGCGTCGTCGCCGTCGAAAGCAAGCGCAAGACGATCCAGCATCTCGAGGGCGGCATCATCCGCGACATCGTCGTTGTCGAAGGCGCGCGCGTGGCCGCCGGCGACGTTCTCGTCCGCTTCGACGACACCCAGCCGCAGGCGACTTTGGCGCTCCTCGCACGGTCGCCTCGCCGCCGCCGTGGCGCTGCGGGCGCGGCTGGTGGCCGAGCGCGATGGCGCCGACGACATCGAGTTTCCCGAAGAGCTGATGGTCCAGATCAAGCGATCCCGCGATCGCCCGCATCATGACTTGGCGAAATTGACGTGATGAAGGCCCGGCGCGACCGCATCGAGGGCCAGGAATCGGTTCTGCGTGAGCGGATCGACAAGCAGCACCAGGAAATCTCCGGCCTGCGCGCCAAGATCTCCGCCTCGCGCCAGCAGCTTGCGCTGATCGACGAGGAAATCGGCCCGCACGAGGAGATGGCCGCCCGCGGCGTCATCAGCCGATCGAGCCTGCTCGCGCTCAAGGGCAAACGTGCCGATCTGGTCGGCAGTATCGGCGACTTCCAGGCGCAGATCGCCCGCGCGGAAGACGGCATCAGCGAAGTTCAGCTTCAACTCAAGATGCCGCGCACCACCGATCACAACCAGGTCACGGAGGATCTGCAGAAGGTCCAGGCCGACATCGCCGATCTGCGCGACAAGATCGGCGCCGCCGAGGACATCCTCCGCCGCACCGACGTCTGGCGCCGGTGTCCGGCACCGTCGTCGATCTGCAGGTCCACACCCAGGGCGGCGTCGTCCAGCCGGGGCAGCGCCTGCTCGACGTCGTTCCCGACCGCGACCGGCTGGTTGTCGATGTTCGGGTCGACCCGCGCGACATCGACATCGTCTATCCGGGAATGCCGGCGCAGGTGCGCCTGACCGCGTTCAACGCCCGGACAACGCCGACAGTTCCAGGCACGGTCGCCGCTGTCTCGGCCGACCGGATGAGCGACAGCGCGACCGGCGCGCCCTACTTCTCCGCCCAGGTCATCCTCGACGAGGATCGCGCGGCTCTCGATCCGAAGCGGCTTAAGGCCGGGATGCAGGCCGAGGTCTTTCTTGTCACCAGCGAACGAACCGCCTTCGATTACCTGATCGAGCCGATGATCCGCAGCTTCGCCCGCGCCGGCCACGAGCAGTAACCGCCGACAGCAACAAGGCCTATCCGTCCTATGGCGCTGGCGAGCGCGGACGCGAGCTCCGCTCCTCGAGGCCGGACGCCAGGGCCCGGACCACTGGTGCGCCGCGGATGTCCCTGATCGGGAGATGAAGCCGGCGTCGCCAGTTCGCCCGTTCGGTATCGGTGCCGGGGAGGTTGAGCTGCTCGGTCTCCTCGGTCAGATCGTCGAGCTGGACCAGAAGCAGACGAACCGGCGAACGCGACAGGTAGCGATGAACCGCCGCCGACAGGTCCGGGGTCATGGCCCCCCGGCTTTCGATATCACCCGCCGGGCGCGGCCCGACCTCCGCCAGCAGTCCCTGGGAGTTCGAGCGCGGCCATAAGCTGGTCGCGGTCGGCCTGCCGCGACGCCCGCTCGTTCTTTTCGGCGGCGGCGTCCGGGTACAGCGAGAGCTCACGCTTGAGGTCGATGTCGGCCTCCTGCCAGAAGCCGGCGAGCGTCGCGAGATCGTGAGTAGTGACGCAGGCGAGCGCAAGGTTCGGGTACTCGTCCGGCTGCTTGAACCGGTCGCCGTCTTTCTCGAAGTAAAGCACCCGGTAGGACAGGACGTTGGCTGCGGCCATCCGCTCGCGGAAGCCTTCGGGAACGGTGCCCAGATCCTCGCCGACGACAAGGCATTTGTTGCGGTGGCTCTCAAGAGCGAGGACTGCTAGCAGATCCTCGAACGGGTAGTGGATGTAGGCGCCGCTGTCCGGTTTGCGCCCAGCGGGGATCCAAAACAGGTGCAGCAGGCCCATGACATGGTCGATGCGCAGCGCCCCGGCGTGGCGCATGTTGGCGCGGAGGATGTTGGCGAAGGCGGCATACCCTTTCGCGCGTAGCGCCTGCGGATGCAGCGGCGGCGTACCCCAGTCCTGGCCGAGCATGTTGAAGGGGTCGGGTGGGCAGCCGATGGTGGCGCTGTTGACGATCACATCCTGAGCGATCCAGGAGTCGGCGCCGTCCGAGGCCGCCCCGACCGCGAGATCCCGGTACAGCCCGATGGTCAGGCCGAGCGCGCGGGCACGCTCCTGGGCGGCGGCGAGCTGGATGTCGGCCTGCCATTGAAGATACTGGACGCACGCGAGGTCGTCGCGGTGGGACTCGGCAAACGCGGCGACGACGGGGTCGTCGCAGCGGCGGAACGCCTCCGGCCATTCGGTCCAGCTCGCGCCGGCGAAGTGCCGGGAAAGAACCTCGAACAGGGCGAAGCGGCGCAGCGGCTCGCCGCCATGGCGAACGAAATCGGCGAAGGCTGCGGCGCGGCTGTCGCCGTCGGCGCCGTGGGCGAGGTGCCGGTCGCGGAAGTTCTCGAACAGCGCCGGAAAGATCCGCTGCTTGCAGGCCGCGACCTTCGCATAGTCGACGAAGGATTCCTTGCGCAGGTTCGCCAAGTCCTTTGCCATCGACCTGGCGATGGAGCGCGCCTTGCGGCATTCGGCGAAATCGGCGACGGCTTCCGGATCGATGTAGAGGGGATTGAGGAACAGCCGGCTGCTCGGCGAGTACGGGCTTGCCCGTTCTGGGTGCTCCATAAACAGGGCGTGCAGCGGGTTGAGGCCGATGACGGTTGCGCCGAGTTCGGCCGCCAGTTCGACCAGCTCGGCAAGTCCGGTGAAGTCGCCGATGCCCCAGTCTTCGTCCCGGCGCAGGCTGTAGAGGTGGGTCGAGATGCCCCACTGGCGGGCGCCGCCGGCCAGAGGCTCGGGAAGGTAACAGCCTTCCGGAGCGACAATCAGCCGCGCGTGCCCCGGTTCGTCGCCACCGGATCCGCCGTCGCCAAGATAAAGATCGTGGTAGCCGAGCGGGAGCGTCACCGGCAGGTTCAGGGTGCGCCGCTGCAGGATGTCGCCGGCAATTTCGCGCTCGGCGACAAGCGCGCCGTGATCGGGGGTGACGGTGAAGTGATGACCGTGACCGCGCTCTTCGAGGATGCGCCCGGCGATGCCCTGGTTGGCCTCGCGCGCCGGCAGGACGAGAGGAACCTCGATGGACTGGCCCAGGCGGAAAACCACGACCGGCGGCAGCCCCCGCGCCCAGTCGGCCTGCTCGAGCGCCGCCGTGCTGGCGGCGACGGCGGCCTCGCCATCGGCGGCGATGCCGAGCGCACCAAGAATGCTGACCTTCCCGGCATCGCCAGTGCGGTGCAGATTACCCCAGATATCCCAGTATTCCCCCTCGATCCCGGCCAGCCTGGCGAGATGGTCGAGCCTGCCTGCATCCGTCATCGCAGATCGTGTCCTCCCTGACACCGCCTCGATTGCGTCTTTAACGTGTTGAGCCGGGATCCTGCAGCAGAACCATCGAATGGCCGACGATGGGGTAGATGTCGCCGCGTTCGTATGACTGCGCCGCGCCATCGGGCCAGCCCGGTTCCTCGTTCGCATCCGCCGTCCGGCTCTCCTGTCGGGCGGTGTCGAAAAGCACCCTCCAGCGCTGCGAAAGTCGTGGTTCAGGCAGGATGAAATTGATCTCCGTTCCGCTGCCGTTCATCAGCATGATGAACAGGTCGGGCTCCTTGTCGTTCCTGTCGAGGGCGAAAAGCTCGGCGCCGAGACAATGAGCGTGCGGCCCGTACCAGTCGGCCGCTTCCATTTCCCGCCCGTCGGACGTGTGCCAGGTCACGTCCTTCAGTCCCCTGCCGTCGATTTCGTGGCCGGTCAGGAACCTGGCCCGGCGGAAGACGGGATGGTCGCGCCGGATCGACAGCAGCGTTGCGACGAACGCCGCGAGAGCCAGATCCTCTTGGTTGCGACCGTCCCAATCGACCCAGCTGATCTCGTTGTCCTGGCAGTAGGCGTTGTTGTTGCCCTGCTGGGTGCGGCCGAACTCGTCGCCCGCCGTCAGCATGGGCGTGCCCTGCGACAACAGCAGGGTCGCGAGAAGGTTCCGCTTCTGCCGGGCGCGCAGGGCGCGAACGCGGGGATCGTCGGTCGGCCCCTCGACGCCGCAGTTCCAGCTGTGGTTGTTGTCGGTCCCGTCGCGATTGTCCTCGGCGTTGGCGAGATTATGCTTCTGCTGGTAGCTGACGAGATCGTTGAGCGTGAAGCCGTCGTGGGCGGTGATGAAGTTGAGGCTGGACCATGGCCGGCGCCCGCGCCTCTGGAAGATGTCCGCCGAACCGGTGAGGCGTGCGGCGAGCTCGCCCAGAACGTCTCCATCACCGCACCAGAACCTCCGGGTCGTGTCCCGGTAGCGGTCGTTCCACTCGGCCCAGCCGGGAGGGTAGTTGCCGAGCTGGTAGCCGCCGTAGCCGATGTCCCATGGCTCGGCGATCAGCTTGACATGCGCCAGCGTCGGATCCTGCATGATGGCGTCGAAAAAACCGGAGCCCGCATCGAAGCCGTGCGCCTCGCGCGCCAAAGTTGTCGTGAGATCGAAGCGGAAGCCGTCGACATGCATCTCCTGGACCCAGAAGCGCAGCGAGTCCATGACCATCTGGAGAACGCGCGCGTTGGCGAGGTTGAGGCTGTTGCCACAGCCGGTGGCGTCGGCGTAACGCCGGCGATCGGCGTCAAGAACGTAGTACGACGCGTTATCGATGCCACGGAACGATACCGTCGGGCCGAACTCGTTGCCTTCGCCGGTATGGTTGTAGACAACGTCGAGAATGACCTCGATGCCGGCGGCGTGCAGACTGGCGACCATCGACTTGAATTCGCGAACCCGTTCGGGGCCGAAGAACCGGGAGTCGGCGGCAAAGAAGTTTACCGAGCTGTAGCCCCAGAAGTTGCGCAGGCTCCGCTGAACGAGGTGCTGTTCGTCGATGATCGGGTGGATGGGCAGGAGCTCGACGGCGGTGACGCCGAGCCTCGTCAGGTGCTCGATGACCGGTTCCGAGGCGAGCCCGGCGAAGGTTCCGCGCTGAGGCTCGGACACCTCCGGATGCAGCTTGGTGAAGCCGCGGACGTGCAGCTCGTAGATGACGCTGCGTGACCACGGCACGTTGGGCAGCCGTTCCGGACCCCAGGTGAACGCCGTTTCAACGACCCGGCACTTCGGCGTAACCCGGGCGCTGTCGCGGCGATCGAAGGAGAGATCGCCCCTGGAGCTGTCGCGGCGATAGGCGAAGTGGGCGTCGGCGAGCATAAGCTGGCCCTCGATCGCCCGGGCGTAGGGGTCGATGAGCAGCTTGTTGGCGTTAAAGCGGTGGCCGGCACGGGGCTCATAGGGGCCGTGGACCCGGTAGCCGTAGAGCTGCCCGGGATGAAGCCCGACGATGTAGCCGTGCCAGATCTGGTTGGTGTACTCCGGCAGGGAGATCCGCTCGATCTCCTTGCGCCCGCTGGAGTCGAACAGGCACAGCTCGACCCGCTCGGCGTGCTCCGAAAACAGGGCGAAATTGACCCCCCGCCCGTCCCAGGTCGCGCCCAATGGCGACGGGCTGCCCGGCTCGGTCCGGCTCCTTCGCATCGGCTACGGCTCGGTAACGCGCAGACGCGGTCTCACGCGCTCCCCTCGGGCGGCTTCTCCGCCGCCGTCTCTCCGCTTTCCACCGCGGGCGGAACCAAAGGCTTAAGGATCAGCGTCGCAAGCGGCGGGATGACGAGGTTCAGCGAATATGGCTGATCGTGAGCGCCGATGGTTTCGGCGTGTATCCGGCCGCCGTTGCCAACCCCGCTGCCGTGGTAGCAGCCGGCGTCCGTGTTCAGGACCTCGACGTAGAGCCCGGGGTGCGGGACGCCGATCCGGTAGCTGTCGCGGACGACCGGGGTGAAGTTGCACAGGACAACGACGAAGTCCTCCGGATTCCGAGCCTTGCGCAGGAAGGAAACGATGCTGTTGTCGGAGTCGTGGCAGTCGATCCAGGAGAAGCCCTCGGGGAAACAGTCGGTTTCGTAGAGTGCGGGGTGCGAGCGATAGAGGTTGTTGAGATCGCGCACCAAGGTCTGGACGCCGCGCTGATATGGATAGTCGAGCAGGTGCCAGTCGAGGCTCTTGTTGTGGTTCCACTCGTCGCCCGGGGCCAGTTCCGCACCCATGAACAAGAGCTTCTTGCCCGACATCGCGTACATGAAGGCGTAGTAGCAGCGCAGGTTGGCGAACTGCTGCCATGGGTCGCCGGGCATCTTCGACAAGAGCGAGCCCTTGCCGTGCACAACCTCGTCGTGGGACAGCGGCAGGATGAAGTTCTCGGTGAAGGCGTAAAGAAGGCCGAAGGTCAAGAGGTCGTGGTGGTAGCGGCGGTGGACGGGCTCCTTCGACATGTAGCGCAGGGTGTCGTTCATCCAGCCCATGTTCCACTTGTAGCCGAAGCCGAGGCCGCCAAGGTAGGTCGGCCGCGACACCATCGGCCACGAGGTCGACTCCTCGGCGATGGTCATCACACCTTCGTGGTGGCCGTAGACCAGCTCGTTCATCCGCTTGATGAAGTCGATGGCCTCGAGGTTTTCGCGGCCGCCGAACATGTTGGGGAGCCACTCGCCTTCCTTGCGGCTGTAGTCGAGGTAGAGCATGGACGCGACCGCATCCACCCGCAGGCCGTCGACGTGGTACTCCTCCATCCAGTAAAGGGCGTTGGAGAGGAGGAAATTCATGACCTCCCGCCGGCCGTAGTTGTAGATAAGCGTATCCCAATCCATGTGCTTGCCCTTGCGTGGATCGGAATGCTCGTAGAGGTGGGTGCCGTCGAAGTAGACGAGGCCGTGGGCGTCGCTGGGGAAGTGGCCGGCCACCCAGTCGATGAGCAGGCCGAGGCCGGCATGATGGCAGCGGTCGATGAAGTAGCGGAAGTCGTTGGGCGTGCCGAACCGGCTGGTCGGAGCGAACATTCCCACCGGCTGATAGCCCCATGAGCCGTCGAACGGAAACTCGTGGATCGGCATGAGCTCGATGTGGGTGAAGCCCATGTCCTTGACGTAGGGCACGAGATCGTCGGCAAGCTCGCGGTAGGTGAGGTAGCGATTACCTTCCTCCGGCTTGCGTTTCCATGAGCCGAGGTGAACCTCGTAGATAGAGATCGGCGCATCGCGATCGTGCTGGTGGTGCCGTCGCGCCATCCACTCCTTGTCGCTCCATCCGTAAGGGGTCGGATCGGGAACGATCGACGCGGTCTTCGGCGGCTCCTCGGACTGGGTCGCCATCGGATCGGCCTTCTCGGCAAGGAGGTTGCCGAAGCGATCCTTTATCTCGTACTTGTAAGGCGTTCCCGCCCTGACGCCGGGAACGAAGATCTCCCAGACGCCGCATTCGAGGCGCACCCGCATCGGGTGGCAGCGGCCGTCCCAGCCGTTGAAATCGCCGACAACGCTGACCCGCTTCGCGTTCGGCGCCCACACCGCGAACGTCGCGCCGTCGACGCCGTCGATGGTCGCCACGTGCGAGCCGAGCTTCTCGAACACGCGCAGATGCGTGCCTTCGACCAGCAGGTGGATGTCCAACTCGCCCAGCACGGGGCCGAACCGATAGGCGTCCTCCACCTCGTAGGTCTCGCCTTGGTGCGGCTCGATCCGCAGACGGTAGCGGAATGGCTCGCCGCGCCCGTCGATGGCGCCGATGAACAGCCCCTGCTCGCGGACTTTTTCAAGCTTGGCTACGACCTTGCCGCTCTTGGAATCGATGACGCCGACCGCGCGCGCTTGCGGCTGTAACGTGCGGACAACGAGGCCGGCGGCCGTCTTCTTGTCGTCGGCTGCTTCTGTGTGCATGCCGAGGAAGGCGAAGGGGTCGTTGTGATCGCCGTGAAGGATCCGGTCGATGTCGGTGTTGTGCTTTTTGGCTGGCGCTGTCTTGATATCTGGACATGATTTACAAATCCCGTGAGCAGAAGCTCGTTGTTTTTGGAGGTTCGGCCACGGCGGGAGCCTGCGGCGGCCGTCAGGACCGGTCTGTGAATTGTCTCCGTTCGAAAAACGCTCTGACCGTCATGGCGACCGACGCCGACAGGGTCCAGGCGGACGAGAGATGCAATCGCCACACTACTTTTTCTTCTTGGCCGCCTTTTTGGGCGCTTCGGGTTTCACCGCCTCCGGCTTGGCCTTGCCGGCCGCTCGAGACTTTTCCGCCGCCTTCTTTTTCGGATTGCCTTTCTGAGCTTCTTCGGCCGCGATTTCGGCTTCGGCCTGCTGCCAATGCGCGGCGGACCGGCCGTCCGGGCATCCTTCGCGCTGCCAGATCTCGAAGGCGCGGTTTCCAATTATGCTTTGCTTGTCGTCACTCATGAAAATGTTTCCCCCGAACGATACCGACCAGTGACACGATCTCGATGAGGACCGGTTGGCGAATCGGTGCGGATGTTAGAGCAACGCGAAGCGCGGTTCGACAGAAAAACAAGTCGTTCATCCCGGGATCGCCGCGCTGTTCGAGGTTGCTCGCCGCGACGCCGACCCGCTGATCGGCGCGCGCGTCGCTTCGGAACGGCAATAACCCACTGGGCTCCGCCCGCACAAATCGGCGCCGACGGAGCCCAGTGACAGGCCGAGCCGGCTACTCCGGGATGCCGTTCAGCGCGAACATGGCGACAAGCAGCGGTGTCGGCCGCCCGCCCCAGTCGCCGAACCACTTGTCATAAACGCCGGTAATGTTGCCGCTGCGATACAGCCGCGCCAGGGCCCGATTGGCGGCGAGCCGGAAATCGGCGTCGTTGCGGCGGAGCGCGATGCCGTAGGGCTCATAGCTGAACAGCTCCCGTACGAGGGCGAGCTTGCTCTGGTCCGGCGCATTCTTCGCCAGTCCGATGAGCACAATCTGGTCGCCAGCGTAGGCATCCACCTTCTTGTCCAGGAGCGCCTTCAGCCCATCGGCATGGTCCTTGACCGGAACGACCTTGGCCTTGGTCGAAGCCGCCTTCAGCTTGTCCTGCAACTCTTGCTGGGTCGTCGTGCCATCGACGACGGCGACAGATTTGCCGGAGAGATCGCTAAGCCCGACGATCTGCTCGTCTGGGCGGACCAGCATGCTCCCTCCGGTGATGAAAATCATGTTGGAGAAGTCGACATTGGCCATTCGCGTCAGGGTCATCGTCGAGTTGCCGCACTCCAGATCGACGCTTCCATCGGCGACCTTGTCAAAGCGGTTCTCGGCGGTCACTGGCACATACTTGATCGTCAGGTTCGGCATTCCGAGTTCGCTCTTGACCTCCTCGACAATGCGCAGGCAGAGGTCGATGGTGAAGCCCTGCGGCGTCTTGCCGCCTTCGACGAAGGAAAACGGCCGCGCGTCCTGGCGATGGCCGATGACGATTTCGCCGCTGTTCTTGATCTTGTCCATCGTGCCCCCGCCGGCGGCAGCCGCCGGCGTTGCGGCCAAAGCGACGGCAACGGCCACGGCCGTCCACGTCAACTTGCTCATGGTTGCGTCTCCTCTTTGATAGAGCGCCCGCGAACGGAATTGCCGCGGGTCGGTTATTTTTCATGTCGGTTATTTTTCGTCGGTCATTGTCGTCGCGGACGGGCGTTCACTCGGTCAGGTCGATGCCGAACCACTTGATCGACAGGTCGCGGAGGATCCCGTCGTTCCGCAGAGCGGCAACGGCGGCGGAGACCTCCTCTCCGAAAGTCGGCTCGCCGTTTTCGATGGTCACCGCCAGCGGCTCGAAATACAGGAAACCCGGTACCACCCGCAATGGCAGACCCGAGGCGATGGCGGCATTGGCGCTGGCAAATGAGGTTACGACCGCGTCGAGCCCGGCCTTGTCCTCGGCCAGCGCCATGATCGCGTCCTGCTTGTCGGGGAAGAGTCGGATCGTCGGCTGGTCGATCAGGTAGTCGAAAGGCTTGGCGCCCCGGTAGATAACCAGGTCATGATTGAGGTACTGCTGAAATGTTGTGTCCTGCTTGACGCCGATCGCCTTGCCGGAGGCGTCCTTAATTTCCTTGATGGCGGTGTCGCTGTCGCGCACGACCAGCACCGCCGGCGAGTAGCGGTAGACGGCGGGAAAGCTCAGGGCCTTTTCGCGCTCCGGTGTCGGCGTCATCGAGACCACGGCAAAGTCCCAGGCCCCATGCCAGCCGCCGTCAAGGATGGCCTGCCACGACGGCACGACAAACGACACATCCAGGCCGAGCTGTTTTCCCACCGCTTCGGCCACGGCGATATCGAAGCCGGTGAGGTTGCCGGCATCGTCGCGTCCCGACTGGGGCAGTGCATCCGGCATTGCCGCGGCGACGAAATGCCCGCGCTGGCGCGCCCGGTCGAGAACGTCGCTGGCGCCGGCGCCTGATGAGAAAAGCATCGCGGCGAGCATCAGAAACCCGCCGCGCAGAAGCATCTTGCTCATGGTTTCCCCCGGAGGATGGGCCTATGTTCACTTGTCGTTCGGCTCTGTGACATGAATTTTTGTACCCGGCAAGGCAAGATCGCCTTGTCCGGGCGGCCTGCTCGCTGCTACTTCCGCGCAGAGGCGGGATCCTTGCGGATCAATGCGGGCGCCGGGCCTGAGCATGGCCGGAACAAAGTGCGGTCGGCGCGACCATGGCGCTTCGCCGCCTTTTTCGCCATATGTCCGTTCTTCGTTGTGCGCAGATCCATGAGCTATATCGTCAAGGAAATGTTCTTTACGCTCCAGGGCGAGGGCGCGCGCACCGGTACGCCGGCGGTCTTCTGCCGCTTCGCCGGCTGCAACCTCTGGTCGGGGCGCGAGGCGGATCGGGCGGCGGCGGCGTGCCGCTTCTGCGACACCGACTTCGTCGGCGCCGATGGCTCGGGAGGCGGCCGTTTCGCCGACGCCGCCTTGCTAGCCGAGGCCGTCGCCCGGCATTGGCCGGAGGCAGCGCCCGGCCCGCGACTGGTCTTGTGCACCGGCGGCGAGCCGCTGCTGCAACTGGATGCGACCGCCATCGCCGCGCTGCATGATCGCGGGTTCGCCGTCGCCGTTGAAACCAACGGAACCATCGCCATCCCCGCCGGCCTCGACTGGATCTGCGTCAGTCCCAAGGCCGGATCCCCCTTGCGCCAGCGCACCGGCGACGAACTGAAGCTGGTCTATCCCCAGATCGGCGCGCCGCCGGAGCTTTATGCCGGCCTCGACTTCACCCATTTCTATCTGCAGCCGCAGGACGGCCCGGAGCGCGCGCGCAACACCGTTCTGGCGATGGCCTACTGCGTGCGTCAGCCACGCTGGCGGCTCAGCCTGCAGACACACAAGCTGCTCGGATTCCCATGAAAATCGCGCAAGCCTTTACGTTTGAAGCGGCCCATCGCCTGCCGAAGGTCGCGCCCACTCATCGTTGCCATGCGCTGCATGGCCATTCGTATCGGCTGGAGCTTCGGCTTGAGGGCCCGGTCGATCCCGACAGCGGGTTCGTCGTCGACTTTTTCGCGATCGAGAACGTCTTCCAGCCGATCCTGGCCAGCCTTGACCACACGTACCTCAACGACATTCCTGGCCTGGACAACCCGACCGCCGAGTTGATCGCGAAGTGGGTCTGGGAAAAGATCAAGCCCGATCTGCCGCTGCTTGCCGCCGTCGTCTGCTACGAGACGCCCGACTGCTGGGCCGCCTTCGAGGGCGATTGATCAGCCGGCGTCGCCGGCACGTTTCTGCGGCTCGCGCGACGGCCGCGTCACTTGGCGACAAACTCGCTGCTGGAGAGCACGGTGCCGTTCTTGTCGACGGCGCTGACGCGCCAGCGGCCATGGTGGTTCAGGCCGATGTACTTGCTCGAGTAGACCCGCCAGCGGTTGCCGCCGATCTTGAACGGGATGACCGCCATTTCCCGTCCGTCGAGCTCCCAATGATGCGTCACCGTCTGCCCGGCCAGATTGCGGAACTCGGTGTAGTAGTAGACGTTACGCCCGCGCAGGCCGATCTCCACCGGAGAGCGCAGAACATCGACCGGTTCGCGGCCGGCGACCTGGGAGGTAAGCTGCGCCCGCACGATATTGGCGCTCGGTTTCGCCGGAACGCTGTTGACCCTGGGCGCTCCCATTCCCGCTGCCGTCCCCGCCGCCGCGCCGGCCACCGGCCCCGCGCGCGGTGTCGAATCCGGTTCCGGCGCCAGAGTGGTTCCGGCGCCGCCGGTAGCGGGCAAGGCGCTGCGGTCGTCGGCAGACGGCGTTGGCGCCGTCGCCGCGCCGCCGGCAACATCCGGGGCGTTGCCTTGCCCCGCTTCGCTGTCCTCCGGCACCCTACTATCGCCAGGCTGCTCCGCCGGAGAGTCCGCTTGCGACGCTGTCCCAGACTGCGGCGGTGTGCCTCCGCGGCAGTCCCTTCCTGCGGCGGTGTCCCTTCCTGCGGCGGTGTCCCTTCCCGCGGCGGTATTCCAGCCTGCGGCGCTGTCGGCGCTTCCGCCTGCCTTGAAGATCCTTCGTCGCCGTTGGAAGCCGCGAGCCCGCCCGGCGCGGCATTGCGATTTGCTTCGCCCTCGCGACCGTTGCCGACAAGCGCTGGCGGTGAAGCGCTCGCGGCGTCGGAACCTTCGCTTGAAGCAGGCCGATCGGTCACATTCGCTGCCGTCTGCTGTTCGGCTCGGTCCGTTTCTGCCGGCTCGCGACCGATGAAGATGAAGGCGATGACGGCGCCGAGAGCGACAAGCGCTGACAGCGCGATGAGACCGAACCGGCTGCGGCGAGTGCGCGCACGCCGGGCGCTTTCCGCCGCTGCATCCGCCCCTTTCGCGTCGTCCGGCCGGACGACGATCTTAATTTTCATCTTCTGGTCGTCCATCGTCTTCACGTCTACACTTCTTCGTAATTGACTGGATCGGGCGAGCATAGCCGATCGGCAGATTGCTCGCACAGGATTTTGCGCGTTGGCCGAGCGGCGCATCAAGGGCGTTGGGGTGCAAGAGGCGAGGGGCGCCGAGATGACGACGTCGAGAGCATGGCAGCGGATGCTGAGCGGTCGCCGGCTCGATCTGCTCGATCCGTCACCGCTCGATATCGAGATCGAGGACATCGCCCACGGCCTGTCGCGCCAAGCCCGGTGGAACGGCCAGACAGCCGGCGACTGGGCGTTTTCCGTTGCGCAACACTGCCTCTTCGTCGAGCAGCTCGTCTGTCGCCTGCGTCCGGACGCCGTCGCGTCATGGAGGCTCGCCGCCCTTCTCCACGATGCGCCAGAGTACGTCATCGGTGATCTGATCACGCCGTTTAAGGCGGCTGTCGGCCTCGATTACCGTGACTTCGAGGCGCGGCTGCAGCGTGCGGTTCACATCCGCTTCGGATTGCCGCCCGAACTGCCGACAGCCCTCGTGCACCTGATCAAGCGCGCCGACCGTCTCTCCGCCTTTTTCGAGGCGGTCGCGCTTGCCGGCTTCTCACGCAGCGAGGCGGAAAGGCTTTTCGGCAAGCCGCGCGGCATTGAGACCATGACGATCGAGGCCTGGCCGCCGACCGAGGCGAAGGCGCGATTCATGGAGCGGTTCGAGCGGTTCTACCGTTAGGCGGCGACGAAGCCGCCGTGAGGGCTGCGGTCAAGGAACTGCTGATAGAGTTCCTGCCGTCCGCGCCGCCTCGCGTTCGTCGCAGCGCAACGCCGAGGTCGAACTTGCGCGGGAGGAGGTGTGTGTCTTCGGACGGTTCGCCGATATCCGTGTGGCCGTTACGTCAGGTGCCGCTACCTGTACGATGCGCGGCTGAAAAATCCGATCGGGGAGGTTCTACGACCGCTCGCCCGCGCCGTTAGCGACCGGGGTTTTGGGCTTGCAACTCGGCGACCAGAGGTAGACGACGAAGGCGCCGAGCGCGGCGATGGCGCGAAAGGTATAAAGAGCCCGCATGGTGTTTTCTCGAACCCGCCGTTGATCCTGACAGGAGTTCGCATCTCCACGGCCGCCGGATCACCGGAGCATCCTGTGCATGGACGGGCGCGGATGACGATCGCGTCGATGAAGCATTGCGCCACCACTAGGACGGGGCCATGTTCCCGCTCGACCGAGCGATCGGCGCCAACAGTGCCCAGCACATGACATCTTGAATAAGGCAAGTTCCATGACGCGTACCCTCCGGACCGGCTCGCGCGCCGTTCGCAACGCCAACCGGACTGCGGCCATGGCGGCCGAGGTTCCGGCGGCCGCGTTCACCACCATTGCCCATCGCCTGCCGATGATCTTCGCCGCCGCGGTGGAGCCCAAAGCCCGCGCCAATCCGGAACTTGCGCGCATGGTCAACGAGAAGACCCGCGCCGCGTCGCAGTCCGCGGCCGCCGTGGGCAAGGGAGCGGCGAAAGCGAGCGCCGCCGTCTCCCGGCACTTGCAGGAACAGGCTCGCGCTACGGCGCGCGTGAGCTCCCGGCCGCTCGCTGACGGATCCCGCCGCCGCGCTTCCAGTTCATGTGGCGCCAGGCGCAGACGACTCTTCGGCGCGTCGGCGGCGTTGACCGCAACGCTGGCGGATCTTGCCGCCAGTACCGCCGCGCAGGCGCTGTCGCCGGCGCACAGCAAGGTATCGGCGAACGCCAAGCGGCTCGCGGCAAAAAAGAAGACGCCGGCGAAAAAGCGCTCGGCAGCGGCGCGGAAGCGGCCGTCGGCCAGAGCTTGAGCAGGGAGACGCACGCGTGAGATTGCGGCGGCTCACGTCGCGCTGAGCACGATCGTCCAGATGCAGGTGATGACGCGGACCGTAATCGCCATCGGCCGCGGAATTTCTGGCGCCGCCGCGCTTCGCCAGACGCCGACCAGGACCAGCATGTTCCAGGGGATCGGAGCGAGATTGGCGGCAATGGCGGCCCAGTTCGACGCCTCAGCGGCCACGAGGCCGAGCGACGTCAGGGTCGCCGCGATGTTGATGAGAAAGCTCCAGAATACGGCGTAGGTCCAGAAGGCGTCGGCCAGTGGAACCCGCCCCGCCCAAAGATCGGTCCATAATCTGGCTGTGCGGCGGATCACCCCGGCGCCTTTCCTCCCGGCAGCGTTGTCGCACTGTGCCATGGAGAATAGGAAAAGGCGAACGCTGGAGCTTCGCGCATGGCGGCCGAACCCAACGGGTGCGTCTCGGCGCGGTGAGAACGCGAGAAGGGCGGCCGCAGCCGCCCTCCCTCTACGCCCCCCGGCCTGATGCGAAAGCGCCGGGTCGCTCAACCCCCCGATCACCGACCGGCCGCTGCATCAGGTCAACCCAAATGGGTAAATACAGAGTTACCCATTTGAGCCGTCCAATGCAAGGGCGAACTTGCTCCGAGCGACCCTTCGGCAGGCTGTACGGTTGTCAGGGAATTGCGCTCGACTTGGATCGAGTGCCATCCGCGCTCATTCGGGCGCAGGATGCTTTATCGTGGTGCCGGCGTGCGAAAGAGCGTCGCATCGTCGTCCAGATTCGGATCAGGAGGCAAACCCATGGCCGAGCTTCGCGCCGCTGTTCCGCGGCTCCGCGCCCACCACGGACCCGCCGTTCTCGCATACGGTTTCCGGCCTTTTTTCTTCGCCGCCGCGGTTTGGGCGTCGTTGTCGCTGGCCCTGTGGCTAGCGGCTCTCGAAGGCGCGCCGGTTGTCGCGAGCGCCTTCGACCCGCTGCTCTGGCACGCCCATGAGATGGTTTTCGGCTTCGTCGGCGCGGCGATCACCGGCTTCCTGCTGACGGCGATTCCCAATTGGACCGGGCGGATGCCGCTGCAGGG
Source organism: uncultured Alphaproteobacteria bacterium (assembly GCA_963789785.1). GTDB lineage: Bacteria > Pseudomonadota > Alphaproteobacteria > Rhodospirillales > Defluviicoccaceae > JAEULH01. The sequence goes on from CAWBNC010000011.1 coordinate 183,872, forward strand.
CTGGCCGCTGCTGGGCCTCGTCGGCCTGTGGCTGGCTGGGCGGCTCGCCGTCGCCTGTTCCGGCATCAATCGGCGCGGTGCCCGCGGCCGTCGTCGATCTCGGGTTCTACGCTGTTGTCCTCGCCGTCGTCCTGCGTGAGGTCATCGCCGGCAAGAATTGGCGGAACCTGCCCATGGCCGTGGCGGTGGCGACTTTCCTTGCGGCCAACGCGCTGATGCATGCGGAGGCCGCCGGGCTGGCGGCAACGGCGCAGACCGGCTGGCGGTTGGCCTTCGCCGTCGTGATCATGCTAATCGCGCTGATCGGCGGGCGCATCATTCCGAGCTTCACCCGCAACTGGCTCTCCAAGCGGGAGGCTTTGAGGCTGCCAGCGCCGTTCCGCGGCCTCGACCGGGCGGCGCTGATCGTCACGCTCGCGGCCCTTGTCGCCTGGACGCTGGCGCCTGAGGCGGCGGCGACGGCGATTCTTGCGGCGGGCGCGGCGATCGCGAACCTGGTCCGGCTCGCCCGCTGGGAGGGGCACGCGACACTGGCCGAGCCGCTGGTGGCGATACTTCATCTCGGCTACGCCTGGATCTGGATCGGCTTCGCCCTTCTTGCCGCCAGCACGTTTCAGCCCGGCGATCCCGCCGATCGCCGCAGTCCACGCGTTCAGCGCCGGCGCGATGGCGACCATGATCATGGCAGTCACGACCCGGGCAACCCTCGGTCACACCGGCCGCACCCTGCATGCCGGCGGCGCGACGAGCGTTCTCTACGTTCTGGTCACCGCCGCAGCGGTCCTGCGGGTTGGCGCGTCGGTGCTGCCGGCGTTCTACCAGCCGCTGCTGATGACCAGCGGCATTGCTTGGATTGCGGCCTTCCTCGGCTTTGCCGCCGTGTATGGGCCGATGCTGCTCCGGCCGCGGCCGGACGGCAAGCCCGGCTGAGACACCGCTACTGCAAGTTCACGGCAAATAGCGGACGGCGAGATAGACGTTGGCGATGGCGATGGTCACAAGCATGATCGGGAACGCGACCTTCATGTAGGGGACGAAGCGGATCGGCTGACCGGCGCGCTCGGCAAGTCCGGCGACCGTGAGGTTGGCCGAGGCGCCGACCAGGGTGCCGTTGCCGCCGAGGCATGCGCCAAGGGACAAGGCCCACCATAGCGGCATCAGCCCCTCGGGACCGCCGAACGACGGCGCCATATTGTGGATCAGCGGGATCATGGTCGCGACGAACGGGATGTTGTCGATGACCGCCGAAAGAATGGCCGACGACCACAGGATCGCGATGGTCGTCGTTGTCAGATCGCCGCCGGTGGCTGCGACCAGCTTTTCGGCTGCGAGCTTGAGCAGCCCGGTCTGCTCGACCCCGCCGACGACAATGAATAATCCAACGAAGAAGAAGATCGTGATCCACTCGACCTCGTTAAAGATCGACTGGACCCGCTCGCTTTGCACTTCGGCCGGCTGCCCGAAGCAGTAGAGCAGCATCAGCAGCGCCGCGCCGAACAGCGCGGTCGTCGCCGGCTGGATGCCGAAGGAGTGGGCAAAAACGAACCCGGCGATAACGACGGCGATGACGCTGAGCGACTGCACCAGGAGCCGCCGGTCGGAAATGGCGGCGCCGGCATCGAACCGCATGATCCTGGCCCGCGCGCGCCTGGTCGCGTGCAGCCGGCGGCCCCACAGCAGGTGGAAAACAAGACATGCCATGGCCTGGATGACGACGATGATCGGAGCAAGGTTGAAGATGAACTGGTTGAAGGTCAGGCCAACGAGCGAGCCGATGAGGATGTTCGGCGGATCGCCGATCAGGGTCGCGGTGCCGCCGATGTTCGAGGCGAAGACCTGCGAGACGAGGAAAGGGTAGGGCGACACGCCCAGCTCCTCGGCGATGACCATGGTGACCGGCACCACCAGCAGGACCGTCGTGACGTTGTCGAGTAAGGCCGAGACGACGGCGGTGATGATCTGCAGCATGAACATGATCCCGGCCGGGTTGGCCCGCGCCCGACGCGCCGCCCAGATCGCGAGGAACTGGAAAACGCCGCAGCGCTTGGTGATGGCGACGATCACCATCATGCCGACGAGCAGCCCGATGGTGTTGAAGTCGATCCCACGCACCGCGGCTTCCTGCGACATGATGCCGAGCAGGATGAGGAGTGTCGCGCCGAGCAGCGCGACAATCGCGCGGTTGACCTTCTCGGTCATGATCGCGGCATAGGTGACGACCAGCACCGCGGTCGCCGTCCACATCGGGTTCAGGCCGAACAGCAGGTGGATCGGCGCGGCTGAATGGGGTTCCATGAATTGCCTCCAGGGTGACGCGGCCGGCGTTCGGGCGCCGGTTCGTAAGAGCAGGCGCGGCGGTTATGGCGCCTTGCGGATCTTGGCGATGGTGTCCCAGGTGGAGATCAGGCCGGCCAGTTTGCCGGTCCGCGCGTCGACGACGGGGACGAAGTTGCGGGTGCGGAAGACCTGAAGCACCGCCGCGACAACCGGCGAGTCCGGGTGGAGCACCGGCACCGTCTTGTCGACATAGCGGCTGACCGGATGATCGGCGATCGCGCGCAGCCGGTCCTGCATTTCGGGGAGATAATCGCGTAGAAAGCCGAGCTCGGGGATCGTGCCCATGCTCGGCACGGCCGTTTCGCTCGCCACAACCGCGGGCAGGAGCAGGCCGAACAGTCGGCTCTTGGCGAACATGCCGATGTAGCGGCGGTCGCGCTCGATCACCGGCAGGGCGAGCACGCGCTCGTTCAACAGGCGATCGACGGCCTCTCCGACGGTATCGGTCGGGTACAGGACCGGCGGGTCGACGGTCATGATCGCTTCACAGGTCATCTGCCCGGCCTCCGCTATCAGAAATTGCGAGCGCATACTTGGCCGGGTGCAGATGCGGCTGCGCCGGCCGATGAGGACGCTAGGCCGGCAAGACCGTCGCGACAAGCGCGGCTGCGACATGGGCCGCAGCCGTTCGCGCATGGGCGCCCCTTCGCACGACCCCGCGGCGGCGCGAAAGGCCGACCTTAACCGCGATCCTTCAGTCCCGGGGCCATGTGCACGCCCCAGGGCGAAGGATTGAGCGGCAATGCCTGCGCTTGCGCTCCGTGTCCCGGGCAGCGACCGCAGACGGCGACCGTTCGCGCGGCGCCGGCGCATCGTTCCGCTCGCGGTCGCGACGCTCATCGCTATCGTGCCGCTCGCCGCAGCGCGCGCGGAGCCTCCGCCGGAAACTGACTTCACCGCGCTCAGCCGTGAAAAGGTGATGGACGTCGAGGTGACGTCGGTTTTCAAGCGCCCCAGCGGCTCGCGGACGCCGACCCAGGTCGAGCGCGGCGTCTACGCCAAGCTCAGGCTCACCATCTGATCCTGCCCGCTCCCTGATCCGGTCCACTCCGGGCCGCCGCTCCCGCGCGGTCCATCCGCAGCATCGCGAAAGGGGATCTTAACCGCGCTCCGTCAATGTCGGGCGATGTGCTCGCTCAGAAGTCAGGCTCTAGCCCGGTGTACAGGCGATACCCGATGACGCGCGTGAACCTGAAAGAGTTTGCCGCGCTGGCTGCGCTGATCGCGGTCGCTCTTCTTGGCGGGTGTCGGAGCGCGGGCGCGGGCCCTCCGGACGAGCGCGCATTCACTCTCAAGGCGGCTTTCGTCTACAACTTCGGCAAGTTCGTGGACTGGCCGGCATCGGCATTTGCTTCCGATGCCTCGCCATTGAAGGTCTGCGTCCACGGCCAGGCCGCCCACGCCGGCATGGCTGCGGTCCTCCGCGACAAGTCGGTCGCGGCCCGGCCGATCGTCGTGATCGACACTCCGGGAGCGGATGCGTTCGCCGGCTGTCACATCGTCTTCTTCGCTGACGATCACGAGTCCACACCGCGAGGCGCTGAAGGCCTTCGTCGCCGCGGGCGCGCTGACCGTCGGTGACAGCGACGACTTCATCCGCACCGGCGGCATGGTCGGGCTGATCACCGTCGAAAACAAGATCCGCTTCGAGGTCAACCTCGCGACCTGCCGCCGGGCGGGATTGCGCATCAGCGCCAGCCTGCTCCGGCTCGCCAAGACGGTTGTCGAGTAGGTCTGAAGGAACGCCCATGAAGGTGATCAACACATTTTCGATCAAGAGCAAGATCATCGCCCTGGTGCTGTGCGTTTCCGGCGCGGCCCTGCTGCTCTCGGCGCTCACGAGCCTCGCCTATCAAACCTATACGGCTAGTACGGCGAGGTTCACCGACTACAAGATCAACGCCGCGATCGTTGCGCAAACTCTCACAGCGGCGATCACTTTCGAGGATGCGCGTGCGGCGAACGAGATCCTTGCGGCGCTCCGACTCGCCACGATCTTGTTGGCGTCGCCGTCTACGATCGCGATCTTGAGCTCTTTGCTGCCCAGACCACCGATTCTGGCATCAACGCCAATTCCGGTGCCGCCGGCGTCTCGGTGCTGACGGACGGCGTGGCTCTGCCTCGTCCGGCCGATCTGAAAGCCGCGACTCGTCAGGCGGCTGGGATTCAATCAGGCGGTGGTGCTTCGCGCCGATCGTCCACGGCGGCGACGTCATCGGTCTGCTCGAGTTTCGCGCCGACCTCGCGCCGCTTGTCGCGTCCATCAAGCAGTACGCGATCATCACGGCCGCCATCCTGGTGCTCTGCTTCGTCCTCGCCTCGGTCCTGTCGGCGAAGTCTGCAGGGCGTTGTTCTGCGCCCGATCCATACCCTCACCGACACCATCCGTCTGATCGCCCGCGAGAAGGCCTACTCGACGCGCGTGACGCAAGACGAGCGCCGACGAGATCGGGGCACTGATCGATCACTTCAACGGCATGCTCGGCGAAATCGAGCAGCGCGACGACGGTCCTTGCCGGCCATCGCGACGAGCTTGAGCGCCAGGTCGATGCCCGCACCGCCGAGTTGCAGGCGAGCAACGCCGGTCTTGAGGCGGCCGTCGCCGAACTGGCCCGAGCGCGGGACGCGGCCGAGGATGCGAGCCGTGCGAAATCCCAGTTCCTCGCCAACATGAGCCACGAGATCCGCACGCCGATGAACGGCGTCCTCGGCATGGCCGAACTTCTCGCCGGCACCTCGCTGAACGAGCGCCAGCGCCGCTTTACCCAGACCATCCGAACCTCGGCCGAAGCGCTGCTTGCGATCATCAACGACATCCTCGACTTTTCCAAGATCGAGGCCGGGAAGATGGAGTTGAACACGGCGGTGTTCGATCTGCGCGATCTCTGCCGAGGACGTCAGCGAATTCTGCGCCGAGAGCGCCCATCGCAAGGGCATGGAGCTGACCTGCTCGCTGCCCGCCGATCTTCCGCGCACGTATGTCGGCGACGCCGTGCGGCTGCGCCAGGTTCTGGTCAACCTCCTGGGCAACGCCATCAAGTTCACCGCCGCCGGCGAGGTCTCGCTGCGTGTCGCCGTCGTCGAGGAGCGAGGCGAGAGGACAGCACGGTCGGCTTCACGATCCAGGACACCGGCATCGGCATTGCGGCCAAGCAGCTGCCGAAGATTTTCGAAGTCGTTCCGCCAGGCCGACGGCTCGACCACCCGCCGCTTCGGCGGAACCGGCCTCGGGCTGGCCATCTCCAAGCAGCTGGTCGAGCTCATGGGCGGCGGCATCGAGGTCGAGAGCATCGTCGGGCGCGGCTCGACCTTCCGCTTCAAGATCCGCCTGCGCCGGATTGCCGAGAACCGCGGCGGCGAATCCGGTCCGAGCCTCGCCGGAACGCGCATCCTGATCGTCGACGACAACGCGACCAACCGCGAGATCCTCGATCATCAGCTTACGGGCTGGCAGGTCAAGCACGAGAGCGCCGACCGACGGACTGCACGCGCTGGCGTGCCTGGACGCCGCCGAGTGCCGCGGACAGCCCTTCGGAATGGTCGTGCTCGACCATCACATGCCCCGGATGGACGGCATCGAGCTCGCCCGTCGTATTCGCGACGATCCGCGGCATCGCGGGGCTGCGGCTGATGATGCTGAGCTCGGTCGGCGACCAGATCGAAGCGGGCGACCTTGCCCGGATCGGCTTTTCCGCCTGCCTCACCAAACCGGTTCGCCAGTCGGCATTGTACAACGCCCTGTTGGCGGCGCTCGGCGAGCTGGCGGAGCCGGCTGGCGCGGAGGATCCCGTTCCCCCGGTCGTGCATGCGGTGGCCTTCGCCGGCCACGTGCTCCTTGCCGAGGACAACGTGGTCAACCAGGAAGTCGCGGTGCACATGCTCGAGGGCCTGCACTGTCGGGTCACCGTCGCTGGCAATGGCGTCGAAGCGCTCGCGGCGCTCGAGTCGCACGACATTCGATCTGGTGCTGATGGACTGCCAGATGCCGGAGCTCGATGGCTTTGCGGCGACAAGCGAAATCCGCCGGCGCGAGCGCGACCGCGGCGGTCGCCGCCTGCCGGTTCTGGCGCTGACAGCGAACGCCATGGAAGGCGATCGCGAGCGCTGCCTCGACGCCGGAATGGACGACTATCTGAGCAAGCCATTCACTCGCGACCGGCTCGCCGAATTGCTCGCTCGCTACCTCCCGCGCCCCGAGCCGGCGGAGCAGCCGCTGTCGCCGCCGGTCGCGACGATGCGGCCGGGGGAGGAAACCGGGGCCGCGGACGATAAAGCGGACGCCGCGCCGATCGACATGCGCGCGCTCGACAGCATCCTCGCCTTGCGCCGGCCGGGGCGCGCCAGCCCGCTGGCGAAGGTCATTTCGCTCTACCTTGCCGGCTGGCCTGCGCAGATCGAGAGCCTGCGCCGCGCCGTCGGCGACGGCGATGCGGAGGCCATGTGGAAGACCGCGCACGCGCTGAAATCGAGCAGCGCTACCGTCGGCGCCGTCAGGCTCGCGGCGCTCTTTAAGCAGGTCGAGAGCATCGGCTGGGCCGGGACGATGGCGGACGCTGGCGCCGCTGCTGGGCGCAATCGAAAGCCACTTTCCCGCCGTCGAAGCGGCGCTGCTATCCATCCCGAGGAGCATGCGGCATGAAGTCGCTGACGCACTACGGCCAATGCCGCCGGTCATCCTGATCGTCGATGACGATGCCGTCGTTCGCTTTGTCGCCCGCGAAGCGCTGGAGGAGGCCGGATTCGCCGTGTTCGAGGCGGTGGACGGCGCGAGTGCGATTGAAGATGTTCGCCGACGTTCGTCCAGAGGTTGTCATGCTCGACATCGTCATGCCGGGCATGGACGGCTTCGCCGTTTGCGCCGCCATCCGCCAATCGCCGGCGGGCGAGCATACGCCGATCGTGATGATGACCGGCCTCGATGACAGCGATTCGATCAACCGCGCCTTCGAAGCCGGCGCAACCACCTTTATCACCAAGCCGCTCAACCTCGTGATCCTCACCCACCGGCTGCGCTACATCCTGCGCACGCAAGCAGACCGAGGACGAGCTGCGCGACAGCCAGGCGCGGCTTGGCCAGGGCCCAGCGGATGGCCCGGCTCGGTCACTGGCAGTGGGATCTGGCGTCGAGCCTGTTCCAATGCTCCGAGGGTCTGGCCGAAATGATCGGACTTGGTTGCGGCGAGCAGAACGTCAGCCTCGACCGCTTCATCGCCCTGCATCGACGAGCCCGACCGCGAGCGGGTCGCCAGCGCGCTTGCTTCTTCGGCGGAGACGGGGCAGGGGCACAGCATCGAGTACGCGATCGTCCGCGACGGCGGCTGCAAGCTCATCATCGCCCAGGAGGGCGACGCCGTTGTCGGCCCCGCCGGCGCCGTCGAGAAGATCGTCGGCATCGCGCAGGACATCACGGAACGTCGCGCCGCCGAGGACCGGATCCGCAGCCTCGCCTACTTCGACAGCGTCACCGGCCTGCCCAACCGGACGTATCTGGTCGAGATCCTGACCCAGGGTATCGCCGCCGCCCGCCGCCACGGGCGCGAACTCGCCGTCCTTGTCCTGGACATCGACCACTTCAAGCGGATCAACGACACGCTCGGCCATGGCGCCGGCGATACTGTCCTGCAGGAGGTTGCGCAGCGCCTGGTTCAGTGCATTCGCGGCAGCGACCGCGCGTTTCGCGGCGACGATGGCCGCGCCGGTACTGCTGCTGGCGAAGCCGGCGCTCTGAACACGGTGTCACGGCTTGGCGGCGACGAGTTCGTCATCGTTCTGGGCGAGGTCCGCAGGGCGGAGGACAGCGCCGGCGTTGCGCGGCGTATCGCCGACGTGCTGGCCGCCCCTTCACCGCTGAGCGGCAATGAGATGCGGATCACCGTCAGCATCGGGATCAGCGTCTTCCCCGTCGACGGCAGCGACGCCGAAAGCCTGCTGAAGAATGCGGACGCGGCGATGTTTCACGCCAAGGAGCAGGGCCGCGACCGCAGTCAGTTCTTCGCCACGACGATGAACGAGCGTGCCGTGCGCCGTTTTTCGCTGGAGACGAGCTTACGCAAGGCGCTGGAGCACGACGAGTTCCTCGTCTACTACCAGCCCAAGGTTGACATCGTCCGCAGCGCTCCCTGCGGCATGGAGGCGCTCATCCGCTGGCGGCGCAACGACGGGAAGCTCGTGCCACCGCTGGACTTCATCCCGATCGCCGAAGAGACCGGGCTGATCGTGCCCATCGGCGACTGGGTCATGCGATCGGCTTGTGCGCAGGCGGCGGCATGGGCGGTCGAGGGACTTGGATCGTCTGAAGCTGTCGGTCAATCTCTCGGCGGCACAATTCCGTCAGCCTGGCTTTGTCGGCCGCGTCTCCGAGATCCTCACCAGGACGGCGCTGGCGCCGGAGGCTCTCGAACTCGAACTGACCGAGAGCATGCTCGTCGAAGACACCGCGGCCAGCATCGCGATCCTCAGTGGGCTGAACGCGCTAGGGGCTCAGCGTCTCCATCGACGACTTCGGTACTGGATACTCCTCGCTCAGCTACCTCAAGCGGTTTCCGCTCGACGCCCTGAAGATCGACCGTTCGTTCGTCCGCGATCTCGCAACCGACACCGATGACGCCGCGATCGTGACGGCGACCATCGCGCTGGCGCACAGCCTGCGGCTGCGCGTCATCGCCGAAGGCGTCGAAACCGAGGCTCAGCTATCGTTCCTGCGCAGCCTCGGCTGCGACGAGGCGCAGGGATACCTCTACAGCCCGCCGGTTCCGGCGGACGAATTTCGTGACGTGGCTGATTGCCCAGCGCCGGCCGGTGCCGTTAACGCTCAGGGCTCGATCTTGATGCCGATCTTCAGCCCCACCTGGTAAATACCGGCCTTGCCGTCGGTGATGTGACCGCGGATCTCGCTGACTTCGAACCAACCCTGCTGGGCGTCGGGCGCGGCCTTGCTGAGCGCATTGGCAATTGCGTCGGAGATGCTCTCGGGAGAGGTTCCCACCACCTCGATCTTCCGGTAGACGCTGTTTGGCATAGAATCCTCCCTGCCCGTTCTGCCGTTGAACTGCCGGACACATAGGGCGTTGCCCCTGCGATGGTCAATTGAACCCACGGCACGTTGCTGGGCAGCGCGCCATGAGCCTGGTCCGGCGGGCGGACTAGAGCGGCCAGAAGATCGGGATGATCACGCTCGCGGTGATCCACAGGATGATGTTGAGCGGCAGGCCGACCTTGGTGAAGTCGAGGAAGCGGTAGCCGCCGGCCCCGTAGACGAAGGTGTTCGTCTGGTAGCCGATCGGCGTCGCGAAGCTGGCGCTGGCGGCGAACATCACCGCGATCACGAACGGCCGCGGATCGACCCCGAGCTCATGGGCGAGACCGACCGCGATCGGCGTCAGCAGGATCGCAGTGGCGTTGTTGCTCATGAATTCGGTCAGCAACGAGGTCAGCGCGTAGACCGCCGAGAGCACCGCGACCGGCCCGAGGTTGCCGATCGCGCCGACGATGACGCTGACGATCAGGGCGCCGGCGCCAGTGGTCTCCATCGCCCCGCCCAGCGCGAGCATGCCGAAAATCAGCATCAGGATCGGCCAGTGGATGGCCTTGTAGGCCTCGTCGGCATCGAGGCAGCCGAACAGGATCACGACGATGGCCGCGACGAAGGCAACGGCCGCGATCGGCAGGGCTTCGAAGTCCGGACAGCACCATGACCGCGGCCACCGCGATGATCGCGATCCAGGCCTTGCTGCGGCGGAACGGCCGGTCGGTGACCTCGCTGAGGTTGACCAGCTCCTGGCGTTCGAACAGCCGCTTCAGCCCCTCCGGCGGGCCCTCCAGCAGCAGGGTGTCGCCGAACTGGAGGCGGACCTCGTCGAAGTTGCCGGACAGGTTCTCGTTCTGCCGGTGGATGGCGAGAATGAAGGTGTCGTACAGCCGGCGCAGGTTGAGATCGGCGACTCGCTGGCCGACGAAGCTGGAGCTGGGGCCGATGATGCCTTCCATCATCCGGATGTTGCGCGACCCGATCGGTTCGAGCGCGTGCTGGGCGCCGGCGTCGCGCAGGCCCATGATGTCGGTGACGCTGGTGCGAATGACCAGCCGGTCGCCGGCGGCGAGCGCCGGTTCGCCGTAATCCGGGTCGAACGATCCGCCCTCGCCGATAACGTCGATGACCGTGTAGCCCTTCTGCCGGGTCAGGCCGGCTTCCGACAGCGACTTGCCGATCAGCGGCGAGCCGTAGCGGAACGAGCAGCTCGGTCAGAAACTTGCGCTGCGACAGGTCGATCAGGGCGTCCGACAGGGTCTGCCGGTCGGGCAGGAGGTGGCGGCCGACCAGCGATCACGTAGACGCCGCCGACGAAGGCCATGATCATCCCGGGAAGCAGGATCTCGAACATGCCGAAGGGTGCGAGGCCCTGACGCTGGGCGACGCCGTCGACGATGATGTTCGTCGACGTGCCGATCAGGGTGCAGGTGCCGCCGAGGATCGGTCGCGAACGACAGCGGGATGAGCATCCGGGACGGCGCAACGTTCAGCGAATGGGCGAGGGCGATCATCACCGGGGTCATGATGACGACGATCGGCGTGTTGTTCATGAACGCCGACATCACCATGACCACCAGCATCGTCGTGGCCAGCGCGACCACCGGCGAGCGCCACGACACCCGGGACAGCGCCTGTCCCATCTGATCGATCACACCCGTACGCTCGAGCGCGGCCGAGAGGATGAACATGCAGCCGACGGTGAACGGCGCGGTGTTGCTGAACACCTTCAGCACGTCGTTGATGCCGAGAACGCCGAAGGCCAGCAGCAGGGCAACGGCGCCCATTGCCAGCACTTCCGGCGGGATCAGCTCGCGGACCATCCCGAAGAAGACAATGGTGACGAGAAACAGGACGATGACGATCTGCATCGTGTCCCAGCTCATGTCGAGACGCTCCTGCGGTCCGCGCCGGCTCCTTCGCCCGTTCGCCACGAACATCGCAATGCGCAGTTCGAGAGTCCGCGAGCGCGACGCGTGGAAGCGGAACTGATGCACATGGGGAGTGGTGCCGCCGTTACGACAGGGGCCAGTAGAGGGGGATTACAAACGTGGCTGTCAGCCAGAGGATGACGCTCAGCGGCAGCCCGATCTTGACGAAATCGATAAAGCGGTAGCCGCCGGCTGTATATACGAAAGTGTTGGTCTGGTAGCCGATGGGCGTCGCGAAGCTGGCGCTGGCGGCGAACATCACGGCGACGACAAACGGCCGCGGATCGACTGCGAGATCTTCGGCAAGTCCGATTGCGATCGGCGTGAACAGGATGGCGGTGGCGTTGTTGCTCATGACCGCGGTCAGGATCGAGGTGATCAGGTAGAGGATCGAGAGCACCGCGGTCGGCCCCAGCCCCGAAACGAGATGGGTGATTTCGTTGACGAGAAGCTCCGCGGCGCCGGTCGTTTCCATGGCTTTTCCGACCGCGAGCATGCCGAAGATCAGCATGAGCAGGTGCCACTGGATGGCCTCGTACGCTTCCTCGACGTCGAGGCAGCCGAATGCAATGACCGCCGTCGCTCCCATGAGGGCGAGCGCCGCGATCGGCAGAACCTCGATCGAGGCGAGGACCATGAGGATGATGAGGGCGGCGACGGCGATCGGAGCCTTGTCACGGCGGAACGGTCGGGCGTGCGGCTCCGTCAGGTTGACCAGCTCGTGCGTGTCGAACAGCCGGCGCAGACCATCGCGCGGCCCTTCCAGCAACAGGGTGTCGCCGAAAGCGAGGCGGACCTCGTCGAACGCGCGATGCAGCACCTCGTTCTGACGGTGGATGGCGAGGATGTAGACACCGTAGAGCCGGCGCAGGTTGAGGTCGGCGACGCGCTGGCCGACGAACCGCGAACGCGGGCTGACGATACCCTCCATGAGCTGGGCATTGCGGCTGCGGATCGGTTCGAGCGCCGGATTCTCCTCGGTGCCAAAGACGACGCTGCCGGCCTCGCGCAGGCCGACCATGTCGGCGGCGTTCGTGCGGAAGATCAGCCGGTCGCCGGCGCGCAGAACCGGCTCGCCGTGCTCATGGCTGAAGGAGGATCCGTTGCGGATGAGATCGATGACGTGCAGCCCGCGCTTCTGCGTCAGACCCGCTTCGGCGAAGGTCTTGCCGATGAGCGCCGAGCCGTGAGGGACCAGCGCCTCGCTCAGGAACTGGCGGCGCGACATATCCGGCATGCTCTCGCCAATGGTCTTGCGGTCCGGCAGCAGCCACGGTCCGACGATGACGAGGTAGGCGATGCCGATCACCGCCATGACCAGGCCCGGAATGGTGATCTCGAACATGCTGTACCCGGGCATTCCGTGAGCCTGGGCGACACCGTCGACGAGGAGGTTGGTCGAGGTTCCGATCAGGGTGCAGGTTCCGCCTAAGATGCTGGCGAAGGAGAGCGGAATCAGCAGCTTCGACGGCGCGATCCTGAGCGTGTGCGAGACCGCGATCATTACCGGAGTGAGAATGACAACCACCGGTGTGTTGTTCATGAAAGCAGAGAGGAAAGCCACCGAAGTCGCCATCGCGCCGATGGCGATCAACGGCGAGCGCCATGGCACCCGCGAGAGGGCGTCGCCCATGAGCTCGATGACGCCGGTTCGCTCCAGCGAGGCGCTCAGGACAAGCATGCAGGCGATCGTGATCGGGGCGCTGTTGCTGAAGACTGTCAGGACGTCTCCGGTCTTCAGGACGCCAATCGAAAGCAGGACCGCGACGGCCGAGAGCGCGACAATGTCGGCCGGCAACGTTTCGCGGACAAAGCCGAAGAAAACGATCACGACCATCGCGAGGACGATGACGATCTGGAGCGTTTCCCAGCTCAAAGCGAGATCCCTCAGTCGATGGCGCGCCCGGCAGCAGCGCAATGAGACGCGCCGGCATGTTGTGCGGTAGGCCCCTGGCCCGGACGCCTAAAGTGGGCATCCTGCCATGAGCCGCCGGGTACGGCCCGGTCGACCCAAGGAGCGGGAAGGTAACGGAGCGTGCCGACGTGCGCAAAGCCGAAAGACGATCCAGCGACTCAGCATCCGGTTGCGGACGGTGTGGCGAACCCGGTCTCGTGTGACGTTCAGGTTCTCTTGTCTGTGCGCCCGTTGACACCACTTCCAGGGCAACCCATCATTTCGCCAATCCTGCTGCCGCGGCGCTCGTCGTTGCGGCCAGCGGCCAGCCCAGTCGAGTGTCCGGTGCATGATCGACCTGCGTAGCGATACCGTCACCCGGCCGACGCCGGCGATGCGGGCGGTCATGGCCGCAGCCGACGTGGGTGACGACGTCTACGCCGACGATCCCACCGTGAGTGCGCTGGAAAAGCGGACCGCCGAACTGCTCGGCTGCGACGCGGCCGTCTACATGCCGTCGGGGACGATGACGAACCAGGTAGCGCTGCGCACGCATACCGAACCCGGCGATGCGATCGTGTGTCACGCCCAGGCCCATATCGCCATCCTCGAGCGCGGCGCGCCGGCCGCCCTGTCGGGCCTGAGCATCATTTCGTTGCCGGGCGCGGGCGGCGTGTTCGCCGCCGCCGATCTCGACGCGGCGGTGCCCTCGAAGCATCCGTTCATTCCCACGGTCCAGGCGCCGCCACGACTGGTCTGCATCGAGAACACCCACAATGTCGGCGGCGGAACGATCTGGCCGCCGGAAATCCTGCGCGAGGTCGTCGCGACCGCGCGTCGTCTCGGCCTGCGCCTGCACCTGGACGGCGCGAGGCTTTGGAACGCCGCGGCTGCGACGGGAATGAGCGAAGCCGAGCTGGCCGCGGGCTTCGACAGCGTCAGCGTCTGTTTCTCGAAGGGGCTTGGCGCGCCGGTAGGCTCCGCATTGGCCGGCAGCGCCGCCTTCGTCGCGCGCGCCCGGCGGTTCAGGGCCCTTTTCGGCGGCGGCCTTCGTCAGGCCGGGATTATTGCCGCCGGCGCTCTTTACGCTCTGGATCATCATCGCCGGCGGCTGGCCGAGGATCATGCCAATGCCCGACGACTGGCGCTCGGTCTCGCCGGCATCGACGGCATCGCGATCGACGCCGCGGGCATCGTCACCAACATCGTCCGCTTCCGGATCGAGACCATGACCGCCGGAGAATTCGTCGATCGCTGTCATGCCGCCGGCGTTTTTATGCTGCCGAGCGGCAGCAATGGCGTGCGTGCGCTCACCCATCTCGACATCGGTGCGGCCGACGTCGACATCGCCGTCGGCCGGATCGCCGCTGTCATGTTGGAGGCCGGGCGCATGGCGGAGGCCATGCCATGAGCCGTCGGGCGCTTCTTCTGGTCAACCGCAAGGGCGCGAGCAGCCACGCAAATATCGACCAGGGCCTGAAGGTGCTGGAAGATGCGGGCATCGAGGTCTCGGCTCACTTTTGCCGAAAACCGGACCGCATCCCCGAGTTGATCCGCGCCGACCACGGCCGTGCCGACATGATCATCATCGGCGGCGGCGACGGCACCTTGTCGATGTCTGTCGGGGCGGTGATGGAATCAGGCCTGCCGCTCGGGATCCTGCCCATGGGCAATGCCAACGATCTGGCCCGCACTCTGGCGCTCCCAACGAAGATAACCGAGGCCTGCTCGGTCATCGGCGGCGGCCGGATCCAGCGCATCGACGTTGGCGAGGTCAACGCCACGCACTTTCTCAACGTCGCCTCGATCGGGCTTAGTGTGGACATCGCCCAGCGGCTGACGCGGCAGCAGAAGCGCCGCTGGGGCGTCCTCGCCTACATCGGCAACGCTTGGGAAGCGCTGCACTCGGCGTCGTCCTTCACCGCCCGCATCGAGTGCGACGGCGCCAGCCTCGAAATCCAGAGCATTCAGATCGCCGTCGGCAACGGGCGTTTCTACGGCGGCGGGATGACGATCGCCGACGACGCCACAATTGACGATCGCCGCCTCCACCTCTATGCCATCGAGCGGCAGCGCTGGTGGCGGCTGGCCGCGTGCCTGCCGGCGCTGCGGTGGGGAAAGCAGAAGTTCGTCGACGGCGTTCACACACTCTCCGGACAGGCCATCCGGATCGAGACGGATAAACCCATGCCCATCAACGTCGATGGCGAGGTGGTCGCGGAAACGCCGGCGGATTTCCGCGTCATCGCCGCAGCGCTTCCCGTTTTCGTTCCCTAGAACGCCCCGCGCTGAGCTCGTGGCGGTCGTCGGCGCCGTAACGGCCGTCCCGTTTTTCTTTTGTATGACAGTCCCGCCGCCTGCCTTATATCATTGAGATACAACATGGGGTCGCTGCTCGCGAGAGGGTGAAGGTTTTGCGTTGCCTGCGCGTCCTGCGAAGATGGTATGGGGAGGAAATACGATGACGAATGCACAGGTCGCGGCCCAACTTTTGCGGGAGGCCGCCGAGTTTTACCACACGCTGGGCGGTAGCAGCCCCGACTTAAAGGATCGCATGGAGGAGTTCGGAACGCTCTACAAGGAGGTCGCCGTCCTTCTCGACACCGACCCGCAGGGGACCCTGGCGGACAATTCTCGCGGCTGATCCGCAATGACGGGGCGCGGTCCCGTTCCGCCGCCGCATGTGGCTCTGCTGTTGACCGCCGGCGAGGATATCGGTCACCCTTGACGACCGGGCAGGCCGGCGGAGACGGATGGGGCCCATGATTTGCAGGATACGGAGGCTATCTTTGAAAACGAATGCTGATCTGGCGGCGCGGCTTCTGCGCGAGGCCGCGTTCATTTATCGCACACTCGGGCAGGGTGAAAATGCGGATCGCCGGCGGATGATGGAGTTTGCCGACCTCTACGAAAAGGTCGCTGACCAACTCGAGCGCGATCCGCGCGGATCTTTCGTCCCGACGACCGAATCCGCCAGCACTGGGAGCTGACGGTCAACGGCGGTCGCCACAACACTAGATCAACCTGCACTCGGACAGAATCATCCGAAAGCAGAAAGTTTATCGGTTACAAGAAGATAGAGCATCTTCCCAATGCCCATCCGGGCGCAGGATGCTCTAATCCTTGGTCGTCGGTCCAGGCACGGCAGTCGCCGGATCCGGGCGGGTTTCGCTCATCGCTGTCAGGACAAGCAGGACAGCGAGCATGCCGACAGCTCCAAGGCCGAGGAAGGCGAACGCCTCGCCAAATGTATCGGCCATGAATCCCGCGATGGTCGTGCTCAAGGTCGCACCGATGCCAACTGAGAAGCCCACAAAACCGAGCGACAGGTTGAGGTGACCCGTTCGCGCGGCAATGTCGGTGGTGATCAGCGGCATCATCACCCCGAAGCAGGCGGCGGCGATGCCGTCGAGGGCCTGAACCAGAACCACCCATGACGGATCGGTGATCAGCGCCAGCAGGACGCCCCGGATCGGGAGGATGGAAAAACCGACCAGCAGGACGATCTTGCGCCCGCGCACTTCAGCCATGCGGCCCACTGTGGGCGAAATAAGCGCGACGACGATCTGCGGGATGACGATGCAGGCTGCGATCAGCAGGCTTGCCTCCGCGCTTGCCCGCTTGGTGATCGCGCCGCTGGCGAGCGGGAGCATCGCGGCATTGGCGAAGGTGAACAGCGTCGCGCAGCCCGCGAAAATGAGCAATCGGCGATCGCTTAGCGCCTGAACCATTTCGCGAAGGCGGAGCTTTTTGCCGCCATCCTGACGCGGCCGCGGCAGCGCCTTCGATCGGCGATCGGCGACGCCGGCAAGGGGCACCAGTGCGGCCACCGCAGGAAACGTCAGGATCGCCGTCAGGTAGAACACCGCGCGTTCCGATACATAGTACCCGCACGCGCCCATCAGGGCCGCGCCGATGCCGCTGCCGATGGCGGCAAAGCGGGCGTTGCGCCCCAGGCGCGTGCCGAGCGCCGCCTGACCGGCGACCGCGAGGCTCATGGCAACGATCGCCGGGCCAAGAGTGCAACTCGAAAACGCGTGCAGGATCTGGCCGAGATAGACGAAGAGCGGGATGGGCTGGATTGTGAACAGCAGGGCGCTCGCGGTGAAGGCGAGGATGCTGAAAACGGCGACGCGGGTCTTGCGCCGCACCGCATCCACGAGCGCGCCCGCCGGCACCTGGCTTGCCATCGCCGTGACCGTGCCGATGCTGAGCGCTACGCCGATGGATGTTTGGGTCCAGCCGGCCGTGGTCAGATAGACGGCGAGGAACGGGCCGAAACCCGTCTGGACGTTAGCGACAAAGAGGTTGAGCCAGTCGAGGCCGGACCCGGCCTTGCGCACTGCCCGCTTGCGTCTCTCCGACTTCCCGGCCCCAACCGGACTTGTGGAGCGTTCATTGTCGCGCATTGGGCGGGGTCGCCGGGAGTGACGGCGCCGAAGGCGCGCCGGGATCTTCGGCGGGAGGCAGGTCGCCTGCCGGTCCAGTCGGCGAAGGCCCACCTTCGGGCGGTTTCATCTCGGGCAGCGGGCTGACCGAGGGCGGCGTCTCTGCCGGTGGACTGGTCGCAGGGGGGGCTTCTGCCGGTGGGCTGACCGAGGGCGGCGTCTCTGCCGGTGAATTGGTCGTAGACGGCGTGTCTGTCGGTGGACTTGGCCTTGGCAGAGATGGCCTCGGCTGTGGTGAGCCCGGCTGGCGAGGCGCCTCTGATTCCTCTTGCTGCGCGGGATTAGGAACAGCGTCGTCTTCTCCCAGTTTCCGGCCCGCCTTGTTGCTGTCGCCCGCTGCAGTCGGTGCACCTGCCTGAGCCGGAGGCGACGCATCGATCGCGGGCGTTCCTACCGGCGGAGGTGCGTTCTCCGGGGGCGGGGGAGGCTCCGGCGGCGCAACGATAACGCCGGTATCGCTATCGAACGAGCGGTACTCGGGTGCGGCGGCGATGGACTCGCCGGTGACGTCAAGAAGGATTGGCGCATACTGGTCGCCCGGGCGAAACTGAAGCAGGCCCCAGTCGACGGCGATCTTGCGGTTGCCAACGCCGAGAAAGCCGCCGAAATCGATCACCGCCGCGCGCGGCGTGCCGACGTCGTCGATCAGGACATCCACGACCATGCCGATGTCCTCGCCGGCCGCGCCGATGACGCGCTTACCGAGAATGCCGGCCGCTTCGTGCGAGGGTATGGTTCGAAGGTGCGTGAACGGTTCGCCGGCAGCCGGCTCCTTCGCGACTTCGGGAACCGGGGGGGCCGCGCCGTTTGCATGGGAACCGTCCTGGGGTGGGGACGGCGCCGGCGGCTCTCCTACGGTGGTGTCGATGCCGCCCTCGCCCCGGCCGGTGCAGGGCGCACCGACCAGAAGAGTGGCGAAGAGGAGCGATACGCAGAAACGGGCAGCCGCGGCCCGTCTATTCATACGCGCCTTTGGCCGCGGCAAGCTGGCGATTGTACATGCGGCAGTAGATGCCGTTGCGTTCGAGAAGATCGACCGATGCCCCGTCTTCGACGATGCAGCCGCGGTCGAGGACAACGATGCGATCGAAAGAGTCAAGGGTTGACAGCCTATGTGCGATGGCGATGACCGTCCGGCCCTTGACCAGCCGCATCAACGCCTCCTGGATCGACTGCTCGGACTCGGTATCCAGTGCCGAAGTCGCCTCGTCAAGCAGAATAATGGGAGCATCGCGGAGGAAGGCGCGAGCGATCGCGAGGCGCTGCCGCTGACCGCCGGAAAGCTTGACCCCGCGCTCTCCGACCATCGTCTGGAAGCCATCTGGCAGCCGATCGATGAACTCGCTGCAATGAGCGGCCTCGGCCGCGCGATAAACCTCCTCGTCGGTCGCGTCGGGCTTGCCGTAGCGCAGATTCTCCAGCACTGAGCGATGGAACAGGGAGATCTCCTGCTGAACGACCGCAATCGAATGGCGCAGGCTTTCCTGCGTCACGGTGGAGATGTCCTGGCCGTCGATGGCCACGTGTCCCGCTTCCGGGTCATAGAGCCGCTGCAGCAGGGCGAGGATCGTCGACTTGCCAGAGCCGGAACGGCCGACCAGCCCGACCTTCTGTCCCGGCGCAATGCTGAGATTGAAGCCCTGCAGCACCTGCTCGCCATCCGGGTAGGCGAACGCGACGTCATGGAATTCGACGGAGCCGCCGAGGTTGATCAAGGTCTTGGCGTCGGGCGCATCGGCCATCTCATGGGGCAGGGCAAGAACCTGCACTGCCTCGCGCAGCTTGGCGAAGTGCTGGATGACATCGACGAGCGCTGTGGCGAAGTCGCGGGACGCGTTTAACACGGTGAAGCTCAGGGTCGTGGTCAGAACCACGTCGCCGACGGTGATGCTGCCGGCTTTCCACAGCGTGATCGCCCAGGTCAGAACGCCGGCGGTCACGGTGAAGACGGTAAGGGCGTGGAACAGCCGCAACCGCTCCAGCGAACGCAGACTCTGGCGCTGCGCCGACATCTCACTGTGGATCTTATCCGACAGCCGTTCCCGCTCGCGCCTGGCCGCGCCGAAGGCCCGCACCAGCCCGATGTTGCTGACGACGTCGGTGATGTCGCCGGTCACCGAAGCGGCGAGGCCGGCGAAGCTGGCGTGCAGATGGCTGCCGCGCGACGCGAGCCTGCCGATGATCGCGCCCAGGAGCGTGATGACGACGAGAAGAACGGCCGTGATCTGCCAGTTGATGAGACTGAGCACGACAATACTCGCGAGAACCGCCGTCGCCGGGGGAATGGTGGTCCAGACCAGCTTGTTCTCGATCTCCCAGGACGAATTTGCGGCCGTCGTGATCCGTCCGGCCAACGCGCCCGGAAAGCGGTCGGAGAAGTAGCGGGTGCCATGCCCGGAAAGGTGATCGAACAGATCCAGCCGCATGTCGCCGCCAACCGCGGGAAATGCGTGGGTCGATGTCCAGCCGGCGATCCGCCACAGCAGGTTGTCGCTGCCGACCAGTACGAGCAGCAGAATGACCGCGCCCCACACCTGGATGTCGGTCGGCTTGCCGATGCCGAGCACGTCGACGAGGTTCTTGATCGCGTACTGTGAGCCGATCGAGCAGGCGACGGCAGCGAGAATGGCGCCAAGGATGATCAGGTGGCTCCACAGCCGACGCCTGACGTAGTGCAGCAGAAAACGGATCGCGCCGTGGGTCGCGTAGGGCGGCAGGGCCGGGCGGCGGGCCTGCGATGGCACATCGGTCCGCGGATTGCCGTCCGGGTCGGAATTCGATGGCTCCGGCGCGGCGTGAACCCTGTTGGCCGTCTCGCCTTCAGCCGGTTCCGGTGGCGCCTCGTCGACCATAAGCTCAAGCGCAAGGGCGGTGTCGCGTGCACCCTCATCGCGTTCTCCCGCCGTCCCGCGGCGAATGTGCCCAGTCTTGCTCATCACGTCCCGCTCGTTTTTGCTCGATGGGTGATCCACCGAGGAGATAGTGAGTCAATCTTGTCAGAAATCTGGTTGGTTGGCGTATTCTTTTTGTGCGGTGCGAACGGATTTTGTCTCACAAGACGCTCCCATCTGCCTGCGCGACAACGTTTTTCCGGCCTCCAGGTTCCCATTGACGCGCAGGAAGGATTAACAACATTTAAGACTTCGGTCCTGCCGCGCGTTACCGGTTCTCCGGTGAAACAGTATCTTCAATAATTTTCACATAGCCGCAATTCGTTCGCATTAGACGTCCATGAAGCAGTTGAACCCCGTCCAGATACAGCATCATCGGCGCATGCTCGCCGCCTATGGTTTCGGTCTCTTTCCGCTGCCGCGCTATCGGGAAAACCGGCGAGGGCCGTGGCGGCTGATCCGCCATCTGCCCAGCCTCGCCGACGGCTACGTTTCGCCAACGGCCATGGAGACCGACCGCCACGTCCTCTACCACCGCCGGACGCCGTGGATGTCGACCGGACTGATGGAATGCGAAAGCCATGCCTATCACGTCCATGCCGCGCACGGTTCGGTAGTCGTTGCCGGGCTCGGGCTCGCCATGTTCGTCCACGCCGTTGCGGCCAAAAGAAACGTCGACAAGGTCATCGTAATCGAGATTTCGGGAGACGTCATCGATCTCATGCGCGTCGCCGCCGACTGGGATACATGGCCGGATCGCCAGAAAATACTCGTCTTTCACGCTGATGCCCGTGACCCCGCGACTGGCGCAGCGGTCCTCGCCGCTCTTGCCGGTCGTCGGCCCGATTACCTCTTCGCCGATATCTGGCGTCGCTGCGACGAGCCGCAAGCGCCCGATGAGATGGCGGCGATGGTCCGCCTGCTGCGTCCGGCCTCGGCCGGCTGGTGGGGGCAGGAGCTCGCCTTTACCGCCTGGGCGCAGGCCCGTTTCTCCGGCGTCGGCTCTCCGGATGCCGCCACGGAAGCAGCGCTCCGGGCCTGTTTCAGCGACTTTGGCGTCCCCGTTCCGGTCACACCCGGTTATGCCGCGTTCTGCCGGGATGTCATCGCCATGAACGGCGCGAGCGAGCCGGGGAGGGAGCAAGCCGTCGACGCTCCGCCGGCTCTGGCGCGCCATGACCGGAGCCGATCCGGAACGCTAGGCGCTCAGCCGCGTTGGCATAAACACGGGGGCACAACAAGGCGTGATTGTCGTGTCCGATCGCTCGCAACGGAAACAGGACCGCCATGCGGCCAGCATCAAGCCATCGTCTCCGCCGCCTGCTGACCGTCATCGTTATTTTCGGTGGTCTTCTTGGCGCTCTTTCTGCGCGACCGACCCAAGCGCAGGACACGCTCTTCGACACCCCGGCGCCATCGACCCAGCCGCAGCCTTCGCCGGCGGCGCCCACGGTGGATGCGGAAGTCGATCCGCACAAGGACGACGCCATCGCGGAGCGGCTGCGCTCGACCTATGCGACCGTCGACGGTCTGGCCCCGGTGGACGTGCGGGTGAACGCGGGCGTGGTCGTTCTCACCGGCGAGGTGAGCGCGCAGGCGCTCCGTCAGCAGGCGGGCCGTCTTGCCCGGAACATTCGCGGCGTTGCCGAAGTGGAGAACAGGATCGAGGTCGCACAGGACCTCGAAGGCCGCCTGGCGCCGGCGCTGAAGCGCCTGGGCGAAGTCTGGAGGGGCTTCCTGCGGCTTTCTCCGGTCCTGCTCGTCGGGCTGGCGATCATGGCGCTGGCGGTGGTGGCGGGGCGCTGGCTGGGTCGACGCAAGGGTCTGTACCGCCGCATATCGGACAACGCCTTCATCGCCAGCCTGCTGGCGCAGGTCGTGCAGTTCGCCGTGCTGCTGATCGGCGCGGCGCTGACGCTGCTTCTCCTCGACGCCACCGGCCTGGTCAATACGCTGCTCGGCGCCGCCGGCATTCTCGGTCTGGCGCTCGGCTTCGCCCTGCGCGACACCGCGGAGAACTACATCGCCAGCATTCTGCTCAGCCTGCGTCGCCCGTTCGAGCCCTACGACTATGTCCGGATCGAGAATCAGGAGGGCATCGTTGTCCGCCTGACCTCGCGGGCGACCGTGCTGCTGACCCTCGACGGCAACCAGGTCCGGATCCCGAACGCGACGGTCTTCAAGGGCCTGATCGTCAACTTCACCCGCCAGCCGCAGCGTCGCTTCACCTTTCAGCTCGGCATTGCTCCGGACGAGGATCTGGGCCGGGCACAGCTGACGGCGGTGGATGCGCTTGCCGGCGTCGACGGTGTTCTGTCCGATCCGCCGCCGGTGGCGCTTTACGAAAGCGTCGGCGACTCCGCCGTGGTCCTGACGGTCGCGGGATGGATGGATCAGAGTAGTCACGACTTCCTGCGGGTGCGCAGCGAAGCCATCCGGGTGGTGCTGACAAAGATGGGAGCGGCCGGCGTCGACTTGCCGGAACCGACCGTGCGACTTCGCCGCGCGCCCTCGCCCGGCCGCCCCAGCGTAGACGCGACGCCCGCGATAGCCACCGGCCGCGACCGCTCGCTCAACCGGGTGGTGGAGCAGGAGCGGAACCGCACCCAGGACATTCTTGAACCCGATGGCCGCGAGGAATAACGCGACCGTCGATTGCAGCCCTGCGATCTTGCCCCGGCTCGGGGCCGGCCGATATGATCGTCAGGTCGGATCAGCAGTTGGGAAGCTGCGCACTATGCGCGTTCGTCTCGTTGGCACAGCAGCCTGCATTGCCGTATTCGCCCTCGGCGCCTGCGCCGGCAGCCCGTCGCCACCGCCGGCTGCCGATGTCGCCGCCCTGCCGCCCAGCCATCTGGAGCGCACGATGCTCGGCCCCGATGCGAACAACGCGTTCTTTCTTAAAAGGTTTCGCGACTGCGCTGCATGGGCCTCCTACACCTATTGTCAGGCCGACATGTATGGAGGGCTGACGCCATAACGCGATCCGCGGCGAGGTCACTATGGATCTGAAGGAGGGCGCGGCGCTGCGTTTTGAGGATATGGCGCCGCAGGATCGGGCGGCCGCGGCCCAGGCCGCGTCGCGCTACCTGCTTGCCAACGACTTCGCCAGCCTCGATGAGGCATGCGAGACACGCGGGCTGGCGATGCAGGATCTGTGGGACGACATCATGGCCGTTGCCCACCTGCCGGCCTGCAGCGTTCCGGTGTTCGCCTTTGCGACCTGATCGTGCTCGCGCGCCAGCCTCATCCGGCGCATGCCGGTTGATCTGTCAGCCGTTCGGATTTCCAGTTGGATTCCTGGCGCGGCCCACTGCGGCGCACGCGTCCTTGACCGTGATTTCGTACTCGGCCCGAGCCGGATCGTAGGTGCGCGGCTCGCGGGCGAGAAACCAGTCGAGCGCCTCGTCCCAGTAGGTCACGGTCCATCCCGGCAGCTCCCGCTTGACCGCCCGCGCCAGTTCGAGGCCCTCGGCGGCAAAGGCGACGAAGTCGAAGCGCGAGCCGGTGAGGTCCTCGTAATCGAGGGGATGGCATCGGTCTTCGAAGCGGGCGTTCCAGTCCGCCAGCCGCTGCGCAAGCGCCGCGCTCAACGGCGGCGCGCCCAGGCGGCGGGTGTCCTCGTCGCCGAGCTGATAGCCGGCTGAGCAATAGTCGGCGACGATCCGGATTCTTGCCACGGCCGTTTCACCTTCCTGCATAAGGCGAAGGATGCTGCCCCCAGTATATCGCGGGCTTGCCGGTACGTCAGGTCGTGCGCCACGGGTCCGGAGCCCTGACCACGGAGGCCGAAGCTGAGCCACACCGCCGCGGGCACAATTTCCGGGACGGATAGGACCCAAGTGGGTTAATATAGGGTTATTATCCTATAGCCCACGGAGAATCCTATGAGTGAACCGCTGTTCGGCGGCGACGTCCTGTTCCAGCAGAGGCTCCTGAAGACGGCGCGCCTGTACCCCGGCGCTCTTGACGGCCTCTGGGGGCCGCTGACCGATCAGGCGACGGCAACCTTCGCCGTGGCGAGCGAAGACATTGCCTGCCCGCTTCGGCCGTTTCGATGCGCGCTCGGAGCATCGGATCGCCTCGCTCCAGCTTCCCGCGCAGAAAGCCGCGCGGACCTTCCTCTCCCGCACCCGGGCCTCGGGACTTGACGCCCGAATAATTTCGGCGACCCGCAGCTACGATGAACAGAACCAGCTGTTCCGACGCGGCCGCTATGGCCGGCCCGGCCCGAAGGTCACGAACGCCAGGGGCGGACAAAGCAACCACAACTTCGCCATCGCCTGGGACATCGGGTTGTTCGAGGCCGGGGTCTATCTGACCGGGGCCGCTGCCTACGAGCGCGCCGCGCAGGCCGGGCTGATCGATGAGCTGGAGTGGGGCGGGACGTGGCGTTCGTTTCGCGACACGCCGCACTACCAGCTCGCCAACGGGCTTGTCGGTGGCGGCGACGCGGGCGCTGTTCGAGGCCGGCGAGCGATACTTCTGATCCGCGGCGGCCCGCCGACCGTCAGCGCTTGCGGCGTTCCAGGACGTCGAGGATGAGGTGGAGCAGCTCGTCGGGCCGGTTGGTCAACCCGAAGGCGAACGGCGGGATGCCGCGGGCCGGGTCGAACTCGCCGACGTAATAGACCACCGGCAAGGCGGGATGAGAGTCCTTCAGCCGGTCCAGCATCTTGAGCCCGGCCGCCGCGTCGTCCCCCCGCTTCAGGTCGCTCAGGATGATGTCGAACGGCTGCTTGCCGAGCCGGTCCAGCGCCTCATCGGTGCTGCGAGCGGTCTCGACGTCCGCGCGAAGCTGATGCAGCATTTTGATTTCGTTGAAGTTGTTTTCGGGGACGTCGTCCACCCAGAGGATTTTCGCCTTCTGCAGCAGGCCGAGGTGACGCGAGGCCCGATCCATTGCGAGGCTTGCCTCCTCCTCGCTCACCTCGACCTTCCAGTTCCCGTGCTTGCGCGCCAGCGCCACCGACGCCTGGATCGCTTCGCGGACGAAGGAACACTCGATCCCGCCAATCTTCAGGCCGGTGACCAGCGGCAGCAGCTGGTTCTTGATCGGACGATAGAAGATCAGCGCCACGATGATGGCGACCACCAGCCACAGCGCGCTGGGCAGAATCTTCACCAGCTCGATCACCACGGGCTCGGTGAGAAGACCGGCATCGCCCTCTATCGTGGATCCCTGCGCCATCCGGTCCATCCTGTCATCCTGCGCCCCAGGGAGCTGGGAGATGGTCGCTCGTGCCGGCCCATCAGCAGGGGCGGTAGAACAAAAAGCCTACTTTATCTAATCGAAGTGGCCGCGCGCGAGCAAGCTCAGGAAGTAGCGGACTTGGACAAACGGGGGCCACCGCGTTATGATCGAGGTTAAAATCAGACAAAGCAGGGACGGTGGGGACGCGGGAGGGGTCGCATCATGGCAGCATCTGCCGAGCGCGGAGCCGTGGCGCACGAAACCACCGGGGGTGGTGGATATGGCCGGGGGTGGCGGTAATGGCAGAGTTTGAACGGCTCGCCCTACAAGACGATAGCGAACCTCCTGCGCACAGGAGACGTCATACCCTTTCTCGGTGCTGGCGCATCCGTGTTCGAAAAGCCGAAAGATGACTCCGACGGTGGCGGCAATCTTCCTCCTCCGACAGCGCAAGAACTTGCCGAGTTCCTTGCGACGGAGGGGGAGTTCCCTGAAGAGTCGGCGCCGGACAAAAGACAAAATCTGGCACTTGTGGCTTCCTACACCGGCATTTTCGGTGGCAGAGATTACTTGCGCAGGCTCATGCGCCAGAAATTTTCACAAGAATTCGGATGGAACTCTCTTCATGAACTTCTGGCAATGATCGCTAAAGGAGGCAGTAAGCTCCTAATTATTACAACCAACTATGACGATATGATAGAAACGGCTTTCGACAAAGAGGAAGTAGATTACCATCTAGTCACCACCAACATGAACGACGTTGAGAAGCCCGGCACCCTTCACTACGGAAAAGGTCCTAGATCGCACGCTCTTGATTGGGTTTTGCCGAGAAATGTAAAAGTGGAAGATGATAGATTATCTATCATATATAAAATTCATGGAAGCGTTAACAGATAAAGAGAACGACCAGGATGGTTACGTAATAACTGAAGAACATTATACGCGGTTCTTGGCCAGTTTTTCGTCGGCGAAAAAATCTACCTTAGTGCCGCCCGATATTGCGTTAATGATGAGGGATAGCCGGTTTCTTTTCCTCGGATATAGTCTGCGAGACTGGAACCTGCGTGTCTTGCTTGAGACCGTATCGCGCGTTGACAGGCCTCGATCCTGGGCTGTGCAGGCCGATCCCGATATTGTCGAGAAGAAAATATGGAGCACAAAGGATGTGGGTGTCTATGGCGTCAATCTGCGGGATTTCGTCAAAGAACTTGAAACCTGTTATTTTGATGGGAAAAGATGACACCGAATGTTACCTTGGAAACCGTAGCAAAGGGAACCGCTAGGGAATTGGAGTGCCCTTACCGCGGGCTAGCTTCATTCTCTGAGAAGTATCGCGAGTACTTCTTCGGGCGCGAAACAGACGCGAGGCAAATCGCCGCGAGCGCGATCGTCGACAGCCTCGTAGTGCTGTTCGGACCGAGCGGCGTCGGCAAAAGCTCCATCGTCGGCGCGGCGCTGCCGCGGTCCCTCGATGCGCTTGTCCAGAACACGCTCGTCGTTCCGTTCTCGCACTGGGGAGACGGCTTTTACGACACCCTGCTTGGCGAGGCGAAAGAGCGCTCGGGCCTCTCCGATCGCGGCAGCGTCGAGTCTATGGAGACGGTCGCGCGGGTCTGGAACAAGGAACGCAAGGCGCCGATCGTGTTCGTCTTCGATCAGTTTGAGCAGTATTTTCTAAACGCGCCGTCCGGTGCTTTTGAAGTGGACTTAGCGCGAACCGTCAATAGCCGTGATCTGGATGCACACGTCCTGATCAGTATCCGGGAGGACGCGCTCCACGAGCTGGAGTACTTGCGCGACCGCCTGCCCGGCATTCTCAGCGATCCGATACGCCTTGATTACCTGGACAAAGAGGCGGCGGAGAGAGCCATCCGGGAGCCGCTCCGCGTCTTCCAGCAAAACTTTGGCGATAATGCCGGGCCGATCGCGATAGAGGATGCGCTCGTTCAAGAGCTGTTGGGCAAGGCCTCCCGTGCGTCTGACCCGGCGCAGTTCGAGACGCCTTATCTCCAGCTTGTGTTGGAGCGTCTGTGGAACGAGGAACGGGCCGTAGGCTCGCAAACACTGCGGCTTGCCACCTACGACAGATTGCGCGGCTGGGAAGGGATTGCCGATAGCCATGTCAGCAGTACGCTGAAAGCGGTGCTGAGCGAGGAGGAGCGTTCTCTGTGCGCCCGCTTGTTCGACCGCATGGTTACGCCGTCGGGCATGAAAATCGCGATGTCGGCGAGGGATTTAGCCGACATGGTTAATCCGAAGATGGATCAGGAGGAACGGGATCGGTGGAGGAAGGAAGTTGAGCGAGTTCTCGAAAAACTCGGCAAAGCGGACAGCCGCATCATTTGCCCGGTGATTTCGGCGCGGGACCCGGAGCAACCGCGCTACGAGATTTTTCACGACGTGCTCGCGCGACCGATCATCGCCTGGAAGCGCGCCTTCGACAATGAACAGGCGCAGCAACGTCTGCGTGCTGAAGCCGAAGAAGAGCAAAATCGTAAGCAGGCCGAAGCTCGAGAAGGCGAACCAAGAGACCGAGAAACAGAGGCGAAGCGCTAAACGCTTCCGCGCGGTAGCGATCATTGCCGTGGCGTTGTTCGCGGTCGCTTTGGCCGCGGCGGTTTCCGCAGCCGTCTCATCGCATGAAAGTGCATTGAAGCAATCGCGGGTTCTTGCCCAGCGCGCCGATTTCGCGATGAATTTCGGAGATCATCGTTCCGCACTTCTCCTGGCGCTGGAAGCGCTGCCCGAGAAGGAAAAGTGGAACAACTGGCTCTTCAAGCCGGTTAACAACTGGCTCTTCAAGCCAGTAACCGAAGAGGCGAAGACCGTGCTCGCGAGCGCCGTGCTGCGGCCGCTCGGCTCCACCCTTTCTGGCCACGATGATCCGATCAGAGGCGTCGCTTTCAGCCCAACAGAGGATGTCATCCTGACCGCGTCCGAAGACAAAACCGCCAAATTGTGGAGGTGGAACGACGACGACGGCGACTGGAAGCCGAGCCACACACCACTGGAGCATGACGCAGCCGTCAACTCGGCCAGGTTCAGTCCCGATGGCACGCTCATCCTTACGGGGGCGGACAACGGTTGGGCCTACATCTGGGACGCGCGCAGCGGCAAGAAGCTGACAGAGTGGCGAGTTGAAAAGGAAGGCGGTCGAACCATCGTTGACATAAGCCCCGACAATAAGCGTATCGCCACCGTCGTCATGGGCGGCAACGCAAGCATCTGGGATTGGGACCGTAGAGAAGGACCTGACCCGGAGGGCCTCTATCGCCCGCCCAAACTGCTCAGGCCGCTGATAGGCGAACAGAACAGGACACATGCCGCGGGAACCAACTTTATCGCATTCGATCGCAACGGCGGGCGGGTCGTGACGACCTCCTGGCGAGGTGAGGCACGCGTGTGGGATGTTGAAACGGGAAAACGCCTCCACGAACTCGCGCCGGCTGAGCGCAACGAGCGCGGGGTATGCGAGGAAAACAACCCCGGACACTGCGATGCGGTGTTCTTTGCCGACTTCGACCCGGCAAACCCCGATCGACTTGTTACGGCGTCCCTCGACAAGACGGCGCTCATCTGGCAGCTGCGAAAAGGGCAGCGAGAAGCCACGGTGCTGCACAAGCTCGTCGGCCATGACAGAGGGGTAACGTATGCCGCGTTCAGCAAAGATGGCAGCCGGGTCATCACGACGGCTCTCGATGGGGCGGTGCGTCTGTGGGACTCCGAAACCGGCGAGACACTTCAGGTCCTGCAAGGCCCGGCGACCGTAGCTGGCTTCCCGGCGTCGGCGGCACTGAGCCCGAACGAAGATTACGTGGTCGCGAGCTTTTCGAACAAGTGGGCGCATATCTGGAAGATTCCGGAACCTCCCGCATTGTCCCGGATACTATTTCTGGCTAGCCAAGCCAGTCATTCAACCGTCGGTCCGGCAAGTAGGCGGATCTCCGTAGCCGGTTTGGCTGTTGATCTTTACGATCGAGCCACATCGCGCCACGTAGAAGCGACGCGGTCCTTTGCAAGAGGCCCGGTGACGGCGTCGATCGCTCCAGGAGGCTCGCAGATCGCAGTTGCCTCCGGCCCGTGTACTAAAATCTACAATATCGACGGCAAGAGCGATAACGAGGTGCTCGATCACGTTCTTTCTCTGCGCCACCAAGATGGGCAGGTTTTCCGATACGAAGACGGACAGGCTCCGGACGGCAAAGTCGAAAAAGCTCCCTGCTCCGGGCGCCAATCCCTGATCTTGTCCATTGCTTACGACGCCTCCGGGCAGCGCATCGCGACCACCTCGCAAGACGGCACGGCAAAGGTATGGGACGCCGCAACCGGCAAGCTTCTCGCGGGTCCGCTTCGCCACGACGGTGGCAAGCAGAACGCGGTTTTTTCCGGCGTCTTCAGTCGCGACGGCAAGCACGTGCTGACGGGATCGTTCGACGGAACCGTGCGCGTCTGGAATGCCGAAGACGGTTCGGAACCCCCTGTAAAGATCGAGATCGGAGAGCCGGTTCTTGACGCCGTGTACAGCGACGACGGCCAACATGTCGTTGTCGAGACGCTCCAGGTGCCGGACAAACCTGTCGCCGAGTCATCTTTCTTCAAGAGGCCAGAGGACAACCTCTTCAAGACAACGAAGGCCCACTGGGATATCGCGCCGGCGAGGTTAATCAAGAAGCTGAAAATAGACGAGCCTGAAGGACGCTCGACCTTCAGGCACAACGTCACCCTTCCGCCTGGCGAGGCTCCAGACCAATTCTCCACGGCGGTGAAGGAGGACCTGAAACTTCTTCCAATCGGTTTACCCGACATCGAAGAAGTGGTAGTGACCCCTGGAGGCAAACGCCTTATGACCCTTTCCACCGATGGGTCCGTGCGCGTATGGAAATGGCCGCCGGACGACGTTTATGAACTTGTTGACTATGCCAACGAGGTCGCCGACCGGCAGTTGGAGGGCAACGCAAGGAAACTAAGCGATGTCGAACGCCAATCCATGGGCTTGGGCCAGCGCGCACTGTCCTTCGAGGAGAGATGGCTCAGGGCGACTATACGGTCGATCCCGCGCTTCTGAGCCGACATTCGGATGCCCTTGGCAACCGCGCAAGGAAGTCGAAAACCAGGGCATCGATACCGTGCTGCGGCAGGTCGTTATGTCCGCCGCCTTCGATCCAGCGGGCGACCTTCGGCTCTACCGCTGCATCGTAAAGCGCGCGGCTGAACTCGATCGGCACGATCCGGTCATCTTCCCCGTGGATGAGCAGCAGCGGCGCCCCGATCTCCGCGACCTTCGCGCGGCTATCAAAGCGGTCGCGGATCAGGGTCCGCACCGGCGCGAAAAAGTAGCGACGGGCGGCGACGTCGACCACCGACGACGGCGCGCCTTCGCCGATGACCGCCGCAACCGGCCGACCTTCCGCCGCGCGTTCGGCGGCGACGTGAATGGCGAGAGCGCTTCCGAGCGACTCGCCGTAGAGCACGGTCCGCTCCGCCGCCACGCCGTCCGCCTCGACAAAGCGCAGCGCCGCCCGCGCGTCCTCGTACAGCCCCTGTTCCGATGGAGTCCCCGGATTACCGCCGTAGCCGCGATAGCCGACGAGGAGCACGCCGAGCCCGGCGTTGAGATAGGGACGGACCCGCTTCACCCGCCCCGAGATGTTCCCGCCGTTGCCGTGGAAGTAGACCATCGTCCGCTGGCCGTCGCGGGCCGGCTTGTACCACGCGCGAGGGCAAGTCCGTCCGCCGTTTCCAGCGTCACTTCGCGCATGTCGCCGGCCCCCGCCGCTCCCGGCGTGCCGACATGGGACGAGGGCAGGAAGAGGATGTTGCGCTGGAAGACATAGAGACCGCCGACGACCGCAAGGTAGCCGGCGGCGACGCAGACGAGCGTGATCGCGATCATGCGTCTCGTGCTGATGGGTAAAGCAGGCACGCGCGGCAGAGCCGTTCAGCGCCCTTCATGCGCCGCCCCGTCGGCCGGGGGCAGCTCGTCATCCTCGAACAGGATGCGGTAGGCGGCGCCATCGAGATCGTCATACTGCCCGGACTTCAGTGCCCAGAGAAAGCCGCCGAGGCCGATCAGGCCGAGGACGAGCGCCGCCGGAATGAGATAAAGAAGAATGTCCACGCTAGGAAGCGCTCCTGCGGTTCAGGCGCAAGGCATTGGCGATGACCACCAGTGAGGACGTGGACATGGCGATCGCGGCGATCAAGGGTGTCACCAGCCCCGCGACCGCGAGCGGGATGGTCGTCGCATTGTAGATAAAGGCGAGGCCGAGGTTCTGCTTGACCAGACGCTGCGCCCGGCGGGCGACATCGAGGGCCTCGACCACGGGGGCAAGCCGGTCGCCCTGGAAGACGAGATCGGCGGCGGTCTGGCTGACGTCGACGGCCGTTGCCGGCGAAATCGAGACGCTCGCCGCGGCCAGAGCCGGGGCGTCGTTGAGCCCGTCGCCGACCATCAGCACCCGCGCGCCGCCGGCGGCCAGCGCCTCCAGCCGGCGCACCTTGTCGCCCGGGGTGCAGCCGGCCTGCCAGGTCGCGATGCCGACCTCGGCGGCGACGGCGGCGACCACCGCCGGCCGGTCGCCGGAGAGAAGCTCGATCGTGTATCCTCGTTGTTGCAGAGGCTGTCACCACCGCGCGCGCGTCATCGCGCGGCGCATCGGCGAAAACGAAGCGCACCGGCGATTCACCCGGTCGCGCCAGCCACAGCTCCGGACCGGCCTCGCCCATGCCTTCGCCGTCCGGCTCTGCGCCGCTTCGCCTCGGCACCGACGAAGGCGCGGCTGCCGAGGCGCATGATACCATCCGCCGTTAGCCGCTCCAGGCCGGCGCCCGGCACCTCGCTCACATCGCCGGCGACGGCGACGACGATGCCGTGCGCCTCCGCGGCGCGCACCAGGGCCCGGGCAAGCGGATGGCGGCTTGCCGCGGCCAGGGCCGCCGCCTGCGCGAGGGCGGCGCGATCGTCGTCCCGCCGGATCCCGTTCGACGAGGCGGGCCGGCCGAGGGTCAGGGTTCCGGTCTTGTCGAAGACGATCGTATCGACGCCGGCCAGACGCTCGAGTGCGGTGCCGGACTTGAGCAGGATGCCGCGACGGAGCAGGCGCCCCGAGGCGATGACGTGTACCACCGGCACGGCAAGGG
Organism: uncultured Alphaproteobacteria bacterium; assembly: GCA_963789785.1. Lineage (GTDB taxonomy): Bacteria > Pseudomonadota > Alphaproteobacteria > Rhodospirillales > Defluviicoccaceae > JAEULH01. The sequence goes on from CAWBNC010000011.1 coordinate 216,734, forward strand.
CCAGCGCGCACGGGCAGGTGATGATCAGCACCGCGATGGCGATGAGCAGCGCCTCCTGCCAGGCGGCGCCGGCTCCCAGCCACCAGCCGAAAAAGGCGAGCAAGGCAAGGCTGTGGACGACGGGCGCGTAAAGCCGCGCGACCCGGTCGGCCAGCGCGACATAGCGGCCGCGCTGCTGTTCGGCGGCCTCGATCAGCCGGGCGATTTCGGCGAGCAGGGTGTCGTCGCCGACCGCGGTGACGACGACCGTGAGCGGCGCGGCCAGATTGAGGGTGCCGGCGAACACCCGCGTCCCGGACGCCACCGGCTTCGGCACGCTTTCGCCGTCGATGAGCGCGGTGTCGACCTCGCTGACGCCGGCGGTGACGCGCCCGTCGATGCCGATCCGCTCCCCGGCGGCGACAAGCACGGACATTCCCGGCTCGACCCGCGCCGGCGCCAGGATCCGCCTCTCGCCGCCCGAACCAAGGACGGTGACGGCTTTCGTGCCGAGCGCCAGCAGGTGCTCGGCCGCCGAGCGGGCGCGGCCGCGAGCGAGCAGATCGAGGTAGCGGCCGACGAGGAGGAAGAACAGCAGGCCGATCGCCGAGTCGAAGTAGGCGTGCTCGGCGCCGCGCGCGGTCTGGTACAGGCTCATCGCCACGGCCAGCAGGACGCCCAGCGAGATCGGCACGTCCATGTTGGTCCGGCCCATTCGCAGCACTGACAGCGCCGAGCGGAAGAACGGGCCGGCCGGCGTAGGCGATCGCGGGCATCGCGATCAGCGCCGAGATCCAGTGAAGCAGGTCGCGGGTCGCCGGCCCCATGCCCTGACTTGCGCCGGCCCAGATCGATACCGAAAGCAGCATGACGTTGCCAGCGGCGAAGCCGGCGACGGCCATCGCGCGCACCAGCTCGCCCTCGCGCCGCCGCCGCTCCGTATCGATGCGCTCGGTGTCGAACGGGACGAGCCGATAACCCAGCCGCCTGACCGCGTCGACGAGCCGCTCGCCCGTCGGTCTCCTCGGGCCGCCAGGCAAGGGCGAGGCGGCGGGTGGTCATGTTGACGCGGGCGGAGATGACGCCGGGCTCGCGGGCGAGCACCAACTCGATCAGCCAGACGCAGGCCGCGCAGTGCAGGCCCTCGACGACCAGGCTCACGTTGCTGCGCCCTTCGCCGGTACGGACATGGCTGGCAAGATCGACGCCGCCGCTGTCCCCGGCGTCATCCTCCGGCTTGAGCGGGCGCTGGTCGGGATCGAGGGTCCGCCGGCGGTAGTAGTCCGCAAGGCCCAGCCCGGCAACGAGGCGGTAGGCGGCGGCGCAGCCCGAACAGCAGAACCGCCTTCGCCGTCGCCGGGCAAGTCGCCAGCGCCTCGGTCGGCGGCGGTCGCCACGGGAAGCCCGCAGTGGAGGCACGGTCCCGCTGCGCTGGGCCGGGTGGCGGCGTGGGCGCCGACGCTCGGCTCAACGCCCAGCTCATCGGCAACCGCCGCTGCCCGCGGCGTTGCCGTGCTCACGGAATGAAGAGTCGTCGCGTCGCCTCGAAGGTGTCGGTATCGCGTCGGGCGGTGACATGCGCGTCCCACTGGCCGGCGAGCGGCAACGACACCGTTCCAGCGTAGACGCCCGACGCCGCGATGATCGAGGTTCAGCGTCCGGTCGAAACCCTCGGCGGCCGGGCGGATCAGTTGCCGCTTCGATCTCCAGGCGATCGAGCGGCTGGCCGTCACGATCGACGAACGCGAGCCTGACCTCGGCTTCGCGCGCCGCCCCGGCTGCATGCGCTTTGGGCGTAATCTCAATGTTCATCCGCCAGCCCCGCTTCGTCTGCTCCCGGCCGGCGGCGAGGGTGTCGTTGTAGCGCAGGCCCTTGTTGTAGGCGTCCTCCGTCTGCAGGCCGGGGAAGGTTCGAACCGCGAGCGTCGCCATGAGCCATTCACCGCGATGACGAGGACCATGGCCGCGACGAAGATCCACGGATACCACCAACCCGCGCTGGCGTGAGCGGGCCACCGCCTCACCCGCCACCGGCGGCCGCCTGCACCTTGGCCGCGGCAGCGCCACCAACGTTGGCCGGCCCGTTGAAGATGCCGCGCACCGTCTCGCTCTCGCGGGTGTTCGACGTCAATCAGGTAGAAAGTGAAGTCGGTCTGGACGCTGTCGAGGCTGCTGACCGGCGCCTTGACGAAGAAGCGGAAGCTGCTGACGTCGTCGGGCGCGACATCGAGTTCGACGTACGGACCGGGTTCCAGATGGTGGCCGAGCACCGCGATCTCGGCACCGATCAGGCCGTCGGTGGACAGCAGATAGGTTTTCGGCTCGCGAACCATGTTGACGATCTTGATCGTGTAGCCGTTGCGGATCGAGCCGTCCGACAGCTTGACGTAGAGCGGTTGGCGGTCCTGCAGGACGTTGACGTGCAGCCGCGACCGGGTCGACAGGCCGACGACCATGACCGTGGCGATCAGCAGCAGGAGCACGGCATAGGCGATGGTCCGCGGGCGGACGAGGCGGAAGCGGGTCTTTTTCTCGCCATCGGCGCGGGCGAGCCTGATTGGAGATCGAAGTCGTAGGTGATCAGTTCGGGCGGGAGGCCGAACCGGCTCCATCACCGAGTTGCAGGCGTCGACGCACAACGCGCAGCCGATGCAGGCCATCTGCTGACCCTTGCGGATGTCGACCCCGGTGGGGCAGACCTGCCAGCACAGGCCGCAGTCGACGCAGTGGCCGCGACCCTCGAACGACTGGCCCTTGCGCGCGCCGCCGCGGGGCTCGCCGCGCCAGTCCTCGTAGGTGACGACCAGCAAGTCCTCGTCGAACATGGCGCCCTGGAACCGCGGCCACGGGCACATGTAGATGCACACCTGCTCGCGGGCCCAGCCGGCGAGGACGTAGGTCGTCGCGGTAAAAAGAAAGACGAAGCCGTAGATCGCCGTCGTTGCCTGGCCGGTGAAGAAGTCGTGGACCACGGTCGGCGCATCGTTGAAGTACATGATCCAGGCGCCGCCGGTGGCCAGCGCGATCAGCATCCAGGCGCCGTGCTTGGCGATCTTCTTGCCGACCTTCGCTCCGGTCAGCGGGCCCTTGTCCAGCTTCATCCGGGCGTTGCGGTCGCCTTCGATCTTGCGCTCGACCCACATGAACAGGTCGGTCCAGACGAGTCTGCGGGCAGGTAAAGCCGCACCACACCCGGCCGAACAGCGCGGTGACGAAGAACAGGCCGAGCGCGCCGAGAATGAGCACCCCGGTCAGGTAGTAGATTTCCTGCGGCCAGATCTCGAGGCCGAAGAAGTAGGCGCGACGCCCCGGCATATCGATCAGCAGCGCCTGGTCGGGTGCCCCCGGGCCGCGATCCCACCGGAGCCACGGGCCGATGTAGTAGAGGCCGAGGAGGACGCCGAGCGCTCCACCACTTCACCTTGCGCCAGGTACCCTGAATGCTGCGCGAGTAGATGCGGTCGCGATCGGCGAAGAGTTTTTGCTTTTCCGGCGGCTGCGAGCCGCCGCCCGCTCCGTGCCGTCACCGCCGGCGCCCGGTCGGATCTTGCGCTGCTTCTGGCGCAGGCCGGTACCGTCGCCGGGAGTTTTCAGAAGGGCCGTGTCCGCGGTCGCCATCCATGGATCCTCAGTCGTACGCGCGCCGGGCTTGCACTTGCTGGCCGCGCGCCTGTAGTGGGCGGACAGGCCGCCGCTTCACAGCGCCACGGCCCCGCCACATCGGTCGAGCGCAAACGCCCGACACCGCGACCCCTGAAGTTCCGTCTCTGCCGTGTTTATTAGAAGACCTTCATGAGTGCAAGATCCGCAAAGATCGGCTTTCGCCTGGCCCGGCGCCGAAGCCTCACTGGCCGCCGCCGAGCGAGTGGACGTAGACCGTGACCTGCTTGATCTCGGCGTCGGTGAGGCCGCGTGTCCAGGGCGGCATGACGCCCTGGCGCGGCTTCGTCACCTGCCGAACGATGTCCGCCTTGGTTCCGCCGTAGAGCCAGATCTGGTCGCTGAGGTTCGGCGCGCCGAGCTCGTTGTTGCCGCGGCCGAGTTCGCCATGGCAGGCGACGCAGTTCTCGGCAAAGACCTGCGCGCCCTCCTCGTTGTCCGCTCCCGCGCCGGACAGGGCCAGAACGTGCTCGGCCACCGCGGAAATCTGCTGCGGCGTCAGGATCCCGTCGGCGCCGAAGGCCGGCATCTCCGACTGGCGCGCCTCCGGATCGGCCGTCGTTGCGGATGCCGTGCATGACGGTGGTGTGAATGGCGTCGAGGGTGCCGCCCCAGATCCAGTCGTCGTCGACAAGCGCCGGATAGCCGCCGGGCCGTCCCGTCGCACCGGTTCCGTGGCACGGCGCGCAGTTGTTGGCGAAGACCGCGCGGCCGCCGACGGACGCGATCTGGAGCAGATCGGGATCGTTCACGATCTCGCCCATCGGCGTCGTTTCGATCTGCTCGACCCAGTGCGCCCTGCTGGCCGTCATCTCGTCGATCCGGTCGCGGACCGCTGCCCGGGACGAGTAGCCGAGGAGGCCGTGGGTATAGCCGTTGAACCACGGCCACGCCGGATAGAGGATGGAATAGATGACGGCAAAGACGATGCAGGCGTAGAACACATAAAGCCACCACTTCGGCAGCGGCGTGTTGAGCTCGCGGATCCCGTCCCATTCGTGGCCGGTCGTTTCCGTCCCCGTCAGGGCGTCGAATTCTTTTTCTTGCGCCATCATCGTTCTCCCTCGTCATCCCTGAACGGGATGCGAGCATCTTCTTCGAAACGTTTCTTGTTCTTCGGCCGGTAGGCCCAGAACACAACCCCCACGAACAGAATGATCAGCCAGACAACCCAGAGGGATGCCAGCGTGTTCCCATATCCCTTGCAGATCCACCTGCTGCTCTCCTAGCGGAAACTGGGTTCGGCCTTGTACTGGCTGAAATCGACAAGCGTGCCCAGCATCTGCAGGTAGGCGATCACCGCGTCGAGCTCGGTGACCCGGCCCGGATCGCCGTCGAAGTCGCCCACCACCGCCTTGGGGTAACGATCGAGGAGCGCCGCGGTATCGCCGTCGCCGGTGGCCTGCGCCTTCAGAGTCGTTCTTGGCCTCGGCGATGTCGGCGTCGGTGTAGGGCACGCCCACGATCCTCAGCGCCTGCAAATGCTCCGCCACGTCGCCAAACTTCAGTTCCGTACGGGCGAGATGCGCATACGGCGGCATGACCAACTCCGGCACGACAGCGCGCGGATCCTGGAGATGCAGCGCATGCCAGTCGTTGGAATACTTGCCGCCGACCCGGGCCAGATCCGGCCCGGTGCGCTTCGAACCCCACTGGAAGGGGTGGTCGTACATGCTTTCCGCGGCGAGGCTGTAATGACCGTAGCGCTCGTCCTCGTCGCGGAACGTCCGGATCATCTGGCTGTGACAGAGATAGCAGCCCTCGCGGACATAGATGTTGCGTCCCGCCAGCTCGAGCGGGGCATACGGGCGGACCCCTTCCACCTTCTCGATCGTCTGCTCCATGGTGAACAGCGGAACGAGCTGAACAAGGCCGCCGATCGCGACCGTGATCAGGACCGCGACCGAGAGGATGATGACGTTCTTTTCGAACAGTTCGTGCTTCATGATCGGCGATCCCGGCCCTATTCGGCTGCGTTGGGAGCGACCGCCGCGCGCGGCCGCTCGAAGGTCGCTTCCGTGCGGAGATCGCCGCGGACGGTGCGGACCAGGTTGTAGACCATGACCAGGGCGCCGATGAGGAAGAAGAGCCCGCCGATGGCGCGGATGACGTAGTAGGGGTGCATCGCTTCGACGGTCTCGATGAAGGAGTACTGCAGAAAGCCGAGGTTATCGTAGGCCCGCCACATCAGCCCCTGCATGATCCCCGAGATCCACATCGCCGTGATGTAAAGCACGATGCCGATGGTCGAGATCCAGAAGTGGTAGGTGACCAGCCGGAGCGAGTACAGCCGCTGGCGGTTCCACAGCCGCGGGACGAGGAAGTAAACCGCGCCGAAGCTGATCATGGCGACCCAGCCGAGGGCGCCGGAGTGGACGTGGCCGATGGTCCAGTCGGTGTAGTGGCTGAGCGAGTTGACCGCCTTGATCGACATCATCGGTCCCTCGAACGTGCTCATGCCGTAGAACGCGACCGAGACCACGAGGAAGCGCAGGATCGGGTCGGTGCGCAGTTTGTCCCAGGCGCCGGACAGGGTCATGACGCCATTGATCATGCCGCCCCACGACGGCATCCACAGAACGATGGAGAAGACCATACCGAGCGTCTGGGCCCAGTCAGGCAAGGCCGAATAGAGGAGGTGGTGCGGACCGGCCCAGATGTAGATAAAGATCAGCGTCCAGAAGTGGACAATGCTGAGCCGGTATGAATAGATCGGCCGCTCGGCCTGCTTCGGAATGAAGTAGTACATCATGCCGAGGAAGCCGGCGGTGAGGAAGAAGCCGACGGCGTTGTGGCCATACCACCACTGGGTCATCGCGTCCTGGACGCCGCCCCAGACGATGTAGCTCTTGGTACCGAAGATCGACACCGGCACCGCCATGTTGTTGACGATGTGCAGCATCGCGATGGTGATGATGAAGGCTAGGTAGAACCAGTTGGCGACGTAGATGTGCGGCTCTTTGCGCCGCATGATCGTGCCGATATAGCAGACGAGGTAGGCGACCCAGACGATGGTCAGCCACAGGTCGGTGTACCACTCCGGCTCGGCGTACTCCTTGCTCTGGGTGATGCCGAGGACATAGCCCGAAGCGGCGAGGACGATGAAGGCCTGATAGCCCCAGAACACGAAATTGCCGAGGGCGGCGCCGCCGAACAGCGGTGCGCGGCAGGTGCGCTGGACCACGTAGAACGAGGTCCCGAGCAGGGCATTGCCGCCGAAGGCGAAGATGACCGCCGATGTGTGGACCGGCCGCAGGCGGCCGAAGGTCGTCCAGGGCAGGTCGAGGTTGAGCACCGGGTAGGCGAGTTCGAACGCAATGTAGGTTCCGACGAGGAAGCCGACGACGCCCCAGAACATCGTCGCGGTGACGAACTTGCGGATGACCTCGTCTTCATACACACCGGGATACATGCCGGGATCGTTGCCTGCGCCCACTGCCCCTGTGGCCACCGCTGCGCTCATGAGTTGCTCCACACCCTGGAAGATCCGCATCCGGACACGGCTTGGCGCCCGCCCGATTTGATTAGAACAAAACCAAGATGATGAGAAGGGAATATTCGCCATGAAAACGGCAGACGCGCGAGCCGAGCCGCCAGCAAAGTTATCGCGCCGCCAGCAAAGATATAAAGTCCGGGTGTAAAGCCGGGTATGCTCCTTGCTTCGGACAAATCGGATCCCGCGTGCCCGCGCGTGCATTAGAAAGTCCGCATGTTATGGGCATAATCGAACAGAGTCAACACATTGGCAGCTGGTTGCGCGGCGCGATTTTTGCTTGCAGCCTCGTTTCACCGCAAGCGAGAGGCGGCGGGGTTTTCTTAAAATGAAAATCAATCGCAAAAACTATTTGCGGTTTCTTTGCAGATGGCGAGAATCAACCTCGGTTGGGCAGCTGATATGGGCGGGGAGATCGACATGAGCAGGGCGCGCAGCATCCGCCGGGCGATTTCCGCAACCGTCATGGCGATCGTCGTCACCACTCTCGTCGTTGCCTGCGCGCGCGACGCCGACCGGTCCGGTCCCGGCGCTGTCGCGCCGCCGTCGGCCGCGCTTGTCCGCGCGAAGCACGCCATGATCGTCGCCGGCCATCCGCTCGCGGCCGAAGCCGGCCTCGAAGTGCTTGCCGCCGGCGGCAGCGCTATCGATGCGGCCATCGCCGCGGAAATGGTCCTCAATCTGGTCGAGCCGCAGTCCTCCGGGATCGGCGGCGGCGGCTTTCTCCTGTACTACGACGCCGCCAGCGGCCGAACCGTCGCCTACGACGGCCGCGAGACCGCGCCCGCCGTCCGCCCGCGAGACCATGTTTCTCGACGCAAAAGGGCAGCCGCGCGCATTCTACGACGCCGTCGTCGGCGGCCTGTCGGTCGGCGTGCCAGGCCTGCTTCGCATGCTCGATGCGGCGCACGAGGATTTCGGCGCGCTGCCATGGGCCGACCTGTTCGCGCCGGCTATCGCCCACGCCGAATACGGCTTTGCCGTCTCCCCGCGGCTGCACGGACGATCGCCGACGACAAGTACCTGAAGACCTTTCCCGCGCCGGCGGCGTACTTCTACACCGCTGCCGGCGAGCCCCTGCCGGCCGGCAGTCTGCTGCGCAATCCGGAGCTGGCGGCCACGTTCCGCGCCATCGCCGCGGACGGCGCCGTCGCCTTCTACACCGGTCCGATCGCCGCCGACATCGCCCGCACCGTCAGCGCCGCGCCGCGCAATCCCGCAGCCATGCGCGCGGCCGACATCGCCGGCTACCGTGCGATCCGGCGCGAGCCGGTCTGCCTCGACTACCGCGCGCGGCGGGTCTGCGGCATGCCGCCGCCGTCTTCGGGCGGGCTGACGACGCTGCAGATCCTGGGACTGCTGCGCGGCTTCGACATGGCCGCGACCGGCCCGCAGTCGGCGCTCGGAGTCCATCGACTGGCCGAGGCGAGCCGGCTCGCCTTCGCCGATCGCAACGCCTACATCGCCGATCCGGAGTTCGCTAAAGTGCCGGTCGAAGGCCTGCTCGACCGGGCCTATCTGGCGCGGCGAGCGCGGCTGATCGGGCCGCGGGCGGCACCGGGCGAGGTCGGGCCCGGCCTGCCGCCGGGGATGGCCAGGCGCGCGGCGGCGCTGCCCGACGAGGCGCGCAACCTGTCGACGACGCACATCAGCGTCGTCGACGCCGCCGGCAATGTCGCCGCGATGACCAGCAGCATCGAGAGCCCGTTCGGCTCGCGGCTGATGGTCCGCGGCTTCATGCTCAACAACGAACTCACCGATTTCTCGTTCACGCCGACACAGGGCGGCCGGAAGGTTGCCAACAGGCCGCAGCCGGGCAAGCGGCCGCGCAGTTCGATGGCGCCGACGCTGGTCTTCGACGCGGACGGCCGGCCGGTTCTTGCCGCCGGCTCGCCCGGCGGATCGCGGATCATCGGCTACGTCGCGAAGTCGTTGATCGCGACCCTCGACTGGGGCCTCGACGTCGCCGACGCCGTTTCGCTCGGCAACAGGCTGAACCGCAACGGCCCGACCGAACTGGAGGCCGGGACGGAGGTGGCCGCGCTACGGCCCGAACTTGAGGCGCTGGGCCACGAGGTCGACGTGCGCGAGCTCGAAAGCGGCCTCAACGCCATCGCGCTGACCCGCAGCGGGCTGGAAGGCGCGGCCGACCCCCGGCGCGAGGGCGTCGCGCTGGGGAGGTAGGCTTCTCATCGAGTCTTCTTTCGCCGGGGCGTTCGAATAAGGCGCTGGCCGTGGCCGGTTGAGCGGCATGCCCGCGCGGTCTACAAGAGGGGCTCCCGCGCCTGGCCGGCGACCAAGCATATCTGCAGTATCGTCCGCCACGCTTCCCCGCCGCATACGGTCCCGTTCATGTCCTCTCCTTCGTCGTCGCTTCCCCGCATCTACCTGCTTGCCGGCCGCGACAAGCGCGTCGTCCATGGCCATCCCTGGGCCTACTCCAACGAGATCCGCATGGACGCCGAGGCCAAGGCTCTGCCGGCGGGGACGCTTGCGAGCCTGCATCGGGTCGACGGCAAGCCGCTCGGCGTCGGCGGCTTCAACCCGCACGCGCTGATCGCCTTCCGCCTGTTCGACCGCGACAGCGCGGCCGTCATCGACGAGCGCTTTTTCGCAGACCGGCTCCGTCGCGCCCTGGCCTTGCGCGAGCGGCTGTATCCCGAGCCGTTCTACCGGCTGATCCACGCCGAAGCCGACGGCCTGCCCGGCCTGATCGTCGATCGCTTCGACGACGCGGTCGGTCGTCCAGGCGAACACGGCGGCGAGCGACGCGCTGCTCGCGCCCATCGTGGCCGCGCTCGACGCGGTGCTGGCGCCGAGGGTCATCGTCCTGCGCAACGACTCGCCGGCGCGGGCGGGGGAGGGCCTGGGCTCCTCGTCGCCCGTCGCCAAGGGCCGGCTCGACGGGCCGGTCGAGGTGCGCGAGAACGGCGTCGTCTATTCCGCCGACCTTCTCGCGGGGCAGAAAACCGGCTGGTTCTTCGACCAGCGCGACAACCGCGCCTTCATTGCTCCGCTTGCCGCGCGACGGACGGATGCTCGACGCCTACTGCCACTCCGGCGGCTTCGCCCTGGCGGCGGCCCGCGCCGGCGCGAGCACGGTCCTCGGCATCGACTCGTCCGCAACCGGCACTGGCGCTTGCAGCACGGTGCGGCCGGCGGCCAACGGCGTCGGCGAACGCTGCACCTTCCGCCGGGCGCAGGTGTTCGAGGCGCTGCAGGCCCAGGTCGACGCGCGCGAGCGCTACGGCGTTGTCGTTGCCGACCCGCCCGCCTTCGTCAAATCGCGCAAGGACCTGAGCACGGGTCTGCGCGGCTACCGCAAGCTCGCCCGCCTCGCCGCCGCGCTGGTCGAACCCGGCGGCATCCTGTTCATGGCCTCCTGCTCGCACAACGTCGAGGCGGCGGCCTTCGCCGCGGAGGTGGTCCGCGGGCTGGCGGCGGCGGGCCGCAGCGGCCGCATCATCCGAGCCGCCGGCGCTTCGGCCGATCATCCGGTCCACCCGAATCTCCCCGAGATCCGCCTACCTCAAGAGCCTGACCCTCCATCTTGACTGAGACGAGCGTCAGGGCCTGATCGCCACGTCCGCCGCGCCGCGCCTGCGGACGCAACCCGCGCATGCTATACTTTTGCCCGAACGAGGTATTTGGGGGAGGGCGCTGACGCGTGGAGCCGAACGAGCACAACTACATCCAGGACGTTCTCATCCTGCTCGTCGCCCTGCTCGCGTTCGTGCCGATCTTCCAGCGGCTGAAGATCGGCTCGGCGCTCGCATACCTCACCGCCGGCATCGTCATCGGCCCTTCGGTCCTCGGTCTATTCTACCGGCGGCGAAGAGACCCGGACACTGGCGGAACTCGGCGTCGTCTTTCTGCTCTTCGCCGTCGGACTGGAGGTCAGCAACGAACGGTTGCGCCTGTTCGGCAAGCGGGCGTTCCTGCTCGCCGGGGCCCAGGTTCTCGTCACCACCGCCATTCTCACCGGCTGCGGCATGGTGCTCGGGCTGAGCCCGGCCGCGGCCGTGGTCGTCGGTGGCGCGTTGACCTTCTCGTCGTCCGCGGTGGTCTTTCAGATCCTCAGCGAACGGGGACAGATGACGGGTCAGTTCGCCCGCAGCACCATCGCCATCCTGCTCGTCCAGGATCTGATGGTGGCGCCGATGATCGTCATCGCCGCCGCGCTCGGCAATGGCGACAAGTCGGTCGCGATCCCGCTGGGGATGGCCGCGCTCAAATTCGGCCTCGTTCTGGTTGCGTTCATCCTGTTCGAGCGCACGGTGCTGCGCTCACTGTTGCGCCTGGCCGCCGAAACGGGCGCGCCGGAGGTCTTCACCGGCGTGACCCTGCTGCTCGTTCTCGGAATCGGCTGGGTCACCGAGGAAGCCGGGCTGTCGATGGCTTTGGGCGCGTTTCTGGCCGGCAAGATGGTCGCCGATACCGAGTATCGACATCAGGTCGCAGCCGACATCCAGCCGTTTCGCGGGCTGCTTCTCGGCCTGTTCTTCATGACCGTCGGGCATGACCCTCGACCTGCGCTTCGCCGCTCTGAACGCCCCGACGCTGGGCGCGCTCGTCGTCGGGCTGATGGCGATCAAGATGGCCGTCCTGTTTGTCCTGGCGCTGGCCTTCGGCGCGCCGCGGGGGCGCGCCTTGGCGCTGGCTGCACTACTGTCCCAAGGCAGCGAGTTCGCCTTCGTGCTGCTGGCGCTCGCCTTCGACAGCCGGCTCCTCGACGCGGAGGCGCGCCAGTTGCTGACCGTCGCGGTCGGGGTATCGATGGCGCTGACCCCGCTGGGCGCCGTGATCCTCACGCGGTTCGCTCCGAAAGGCCGCGGCGAAGTCTCGCTGCTCGGCAATCTCGACCGCGAAAGCGGCGAGGTTCGTAACCACGTCGTTATCGCCGGTTTCGGCCAGGTCGGCATGGCGGTCGCGCGCTACCTCGCCGGTCAGCATGTGCCGGTGCTGATCCTCGACCTGTCGGCGCGCCGGGTCCGCGCCAGCCGCGTCCGCAACCTGCCGGTCTTCTACGGCAACGCCGGCCGCACCGAGGTGCTCCGCGCCGCCCATCTCGAGCGCGCTCATGCGTTGGTGGTCTCCGTGCCGGAGGCAGCGACCGCAGAGCAGATCACCATTCTCGCCCGGCGCACATTCCCGAAGCTCAGGATCTTCGTTCGCGCTCCCGACGAGGACTGGATCGCCCGGATGCGCACCGCCGGCGCGAACGCCGTCGTCCTGGATGGCTTGACGACGGCTCTGGAGCTGGCCGAACGGGTGATGCTGGTTTATGCGCCGGAGGGCGAACCGGCTGGTTGAAATCCCGGGGTGGCTATGCTGTTACGCAAAAACAACAATACGCCTCCTGTCGTAGCTTTTGTCGCAGATGTTGCGGTCGGAAACACTGCGCTAACACTTGAATGTTATTTTTTTGTTGCCCCAGGAATGACCGCCACTTATGAAATTTGTGTGTTCAGCCGCGAGAGTCGCAGGCGTTGCGGCATCGCGGCTGTTTGTGCGCCTCAGCGAAAGACGCCGCGATCCCGAGTGTCGTGGCTCCGCACATTCCGGTTCCAGCCGGCGACGCGGGCGCAAGCACAGGGGTCATTCTCGGCAACGTCGTTTATTGACATTCCTTCGGCTTGGTCCTGTTCGAAGTAAAAGGATTCGATTATGCCCGTTTTCGACGTCAAGGTTCGCGAAGTCGCACTCGCGCCTGCTCCCGCCGAGGCCGTCCCGGCTTCGGCCGCGGCACTGGCGGCAACGCGCGCGCTGGTCTTCCCCGGGCAGGGCTCGCAGGCGGTCGGCATGGGCAACGCGCTGGCCAAGGAGTTTGCCGAAGCCCGCCGGGTGTTCGCCGAAGTCGACGACGCTTTGGGTGAGAAGCTCTCCAGCCTGATGGCAGAAGGCCCGGAAGACGCGCTGACCCTCACCGAGAACGCGCAGCCGGCGCTCATGGCGGTCAGCCTGGCGGTCCTGCGGGTTCTCGAGCAAGACTACGGCTGCAATATTCGCACGCTTGGCCGCTTCGTCGCCGGCCACTCGCTGGGCGAGTACACCGCGCTCACCGCCGCCGGCAGCTTCTCCGTCGGCGACGCTGCGCGGCTACTGCGCAAGCGCGGGTTGGCGATGCAAACGGCGGTGCCGGTGGGCGACGGAGCCATGGCGGCGCTGATGGGTCTTGAGTTGGCCGCCGCGCGCGAGATCGCCGCCGAGGCCACGCGTGACTCCTATGACGGCGCGGTTTGTGTGGCCGCCAACGACAATGCTCCCGGACAGGTCGTCATCAGCGGAAGCCGGGCGGCGGTAAAGCGGGCGACCGAGATCGCCGCCCTGCGCGGCGCCAAACGCTCGATCATGCTGCCGGTGAGCGGGCCGTTCCACTGCCCGCTGATGGCGCCGGTCGCCGATGTCATGGCCGAAGCGCTGGCCGCGGTCGACATCCAGCCGCCGGTCGTGCCGTTGATCTCGAATGTCACTGCGCACGAAGTGACCAGCCCGGCCGAGATCCGCAACCTGCTCGTTAGCCAGGTCACCGGCATGGTCCGCTGGCGCGAAAGCGTGCTCTACATGCGTGCTCAGGGTGTCGAAGAGCTGGTCGAGATCGGCGCGGGCAAGGTGCTGTCCGGGCTCGCCCGGCGCATCGATCGCGGCCTCACCGGCCGCTCCCTCGGCACCCCGGAAGATATCGCGAGTTTCGTCGGTGCCGGCTGAGGCTGGCCCGCCGATCCCATCATGCCCGTTCGTCCGCGGGCAATCGCCGCTGCCGCCAACGACGCCGCTGTCAGTGCCGGCTCTGCTCGTCGTAGACCTGCTTGATCTGGAGAAAATTGTACAACACGCTGCCGATGAAGAAGGCCAGCCCGGAATAGTACATGGCCGGCTCTTCGGCTCGCGACGCCAGGAAAAAGGGCGACCAGACCGACAATGGCGACCATGCCGCCGATGATCCAACGTCCGAGGTGACGCGCCGCCATCTTATTCTCTCCCCTTCTTGCTTATTACTTACTCTGCCGAAGGCTTTGACCGTGCCGTGTCCGACGCGAGCGCTCGGCAGGCTGGCCCCTTAATTTCTCATTTCAAGGCTTAGTGCAAGCCCATTCGCCGCTTCGCGGCCGGGCGCAGGATGCTCTAGCCCCCGTGTCCCACGTCTCCATGTCCCGTGGCGGTCGCGCTTTCCACTGTGAAGTCCACGGTTATCTTTCCGGCGCGCTCGAAGGTCAACGTCATCGGAAACGTTTCACCCTCCACAAGCGGCGCATCGAGATCGATCAGCATGATGTGCAGGCCCCCAGGTTCGAGCCTGGTGGTCGTGCCGCTGTTCAACTCGATGCTCTCGACTTGCCGCATCCGCATGACGTTTCCGTCCATGAGATGCGTGTGGAGTTGAACCGCCTTGCTGACATCCGCCGACGCCGAAACCAACTTGTCCGTTGCGCCGTCATTCATGAAGGCGGCGTACGCCGCTCCAGTCTTGGCGCCCGGTGCAGTGGCCCGCGCCCACGGGTGATCGATCCTGATCTCGCCCAGCTTGTAGTCGTGTGCGCGCGCAGCATTGGGAATCGATCCCACGCTCGTTACCAGGACGAAGATTGCCAACAACGCTGCTTTCATAGCTACTTCCTTCTGGTTCGCAGGATGCACACGGCATCGGGAAACGTCGGCGCGACGCGCCGGGGCACCGACCGCCCGCGCCCGGAGACGGCCGTCATTGCGCGGTGCAGCATCGGAGTCGGAGCGGTTACTGTCAACACTCGCTCTGCGCGCCGCAGCACCGCTATTGCGTAGCGTCCCACTCGCGCACGGCTTGCGGGTGCGGCAGCTCGATGCGGAAGGTGGTGCCGGCGGGCCCGCTCGCCGCAAGCGACAGTTCGCCGCCATGGGCTCGGACGATCTCCCTGGCGATGGCGAGACCGAGGCCGCTGCCGCTGTTGTGCCCCGAGATCGCGAATGGGGTAAACAGCGCGTCGTGCTGCGCACGCGGAATCCCTGGCCCATCGTCGCTGATCTCAATGATCAGTCGGTCGCTCGCGGACCGGGCGGAGATCTTGATCCTGCGCGCTCCCGCATGGGCGGCGTTCGCGACCAGGTTAGACAGTACCCGGACGAAATGGTCGCGGTCGCCGGCGAGCGTGAGATCGCAGCCGCGACAGCTGATTGCGAGGGCCCGCTCGGCGTTGTCGGCAAGACCGGCTTTGACCTCGGCGATCGGCTCGCTCAGCCGGAACGGGGCGATGCGCAGGTTCGCTCTGACGTCGCTGACGAAGTCGAGCGTCTGAGTGCACAGCGTGCTGGCCCTGTCGATGGCGTTGTAGAGCTTCGGCGCCACCCGCTGGACCTCCGGATCGGCGATCGCCGACAGCCGGTCGGATGCCAGCGCCGCGGTCGACAGGGCATTGCGAAGATCGTGGTTGATCCTGGCCATAGCCGCGCCCAGGGCGGCGAGCCGGCCCTTCTGCCGCAGGGCGGCCCGGATCTGCTCCTGCATGACGGCAAGCTCGCGCTGGGCGACGCCGATTTCGTCGCTGCGGCGGGTCGGCCTCATGGCCGCGGCGTCGTCCTCGGGCCGCTCGCGAAAGCGCATCATTGCGTCGGTGAG
The DNA here is from genome assembly GCA_963789785.1 of uncultured Alphaproteobacteria bacterium. Taxonomy (GTDB): domain Bacteria; phylum Pseudomonadota; class Alphaproteobacteria; order Rhodospirillales; family Defluviicoccaceae; genus JAEULH01. The sequence continues at coordinate 232,459 of CAWBNC010000011.1, forward strand.
CTGGACGATCGGGCGAACCATGAGCCACTGCAGGGAAAAGAAGACGAGCATGGCGGTCAGCAGCGAGATGATGATGGATAGCGTCAGGATGCGGATCGAGAACGCGTGCATCGCTTCGCGCAACGGCGTTTCATCGAAGATCACCTCGATCGTCGCATCGGGCTGCGCCGGCGAAGAGCCGGTCACCCTGAGAACGCGGTTGTTTGCCTGGAGCAGGGTGGCGAAGGCCTGGGAGATCCAGCCCCAGAACATTTCCTCGCGGAGGTCGATGCTCGCATCCACCAGCGGCGGCGCGGCCTCCCCCAGCATCAGCATTCGCCGCTGCGCGTCGGTAAGGACGATGGCATAGGCGCCGGCGTGGCTAAGCAGCGCCGTCTCCAGCTCCTTGCCGACCATGTTGTCCGGCGTCGCTTCGAGCGCGAGCACGGCGAGGTGCGCCTTGGCGATGCGTTCCGCAAGGTAGTCCCTGCGAAAGCGCGCGATGGAGGGGACGTAGATCAGCACCTCCGACAGCATGACGAACAGCACCGTCAGCATGAGCAGGCGGGCGGACAGACCCGTGATGAGCCGGGTGCGGGCGGGCGGCGGCGCGCTCATGCGACCGCAGTATGCCATGATCGACAAACGATGGAGATCACCGGCCGTGCCCGGCGCGCTGTCGGTGAACCGCCATCGGATAGCCGCCGCCTCGGCTTTAAGGAGCGCCGCGAACCGGGGCCCGGCGGCGGAAGCGCTTGTACGCCACCGGCGCCAGCGACAGGAGGGCGAGGCCGATGATCGGTGCGAGGATTTCGGGGGCGAAGATCAGGCCGAGGTCGGGCTTGCCGCCGGCGTCGAATACCGCGCCGAGACCGTTGCCGACGAGGGTATAGACCACGCTTCCCGGGATGATGCCGAAGAACGTGCCGATGACGAAGGTGCGCAAGGGTACGCCGAGAAAGGCCGGTACGAGGTTTACCAGCCAGAACGGGAAGATCGGCACGAGGCGCAGCGCGAGGAGATAGCTCAGCGCGTTCTCCCTGAAGCCAGCCTCCATCTTGCGGATTGCAGGTCCGGCTTTCGCCTGCAGGATGTCGCTGAAGGCGTAGCGGGCTGCGAGAAAAATCGCCGTCGCGCCCAGTGTCGCGGCGACGACCACGTAGATCGCGCCCATGAGCGTTCCGAAAAGGAAGCCGCCGGCAATCGTCATCCAGATCGCGCCGGGCAGCGAGAAGGCGACGACAAGGGCATAGGCGGCAATGAATACCAGGGCGGCGAGAAGCTGATTATCGGCGCGCCAGGCCAGGAGCGCCTGCCGGTTCTCGCTCAGGGACTCGAAGCTGAGATAACGGTCGAGACCGCAAAGGAAAAATGCGGCGAAGCCGGCGACGATGACCACCACCGGCGCGAGCCGCCACCACAACGCGCGGTGCGGAGCGGCGGCGGCCTTCGCTTCCGAATCCTCGGAAATTCGTTGGTCCATGTCCTGCTCGGTCCGGTCGTCGCCGATGGTTTCCAGGGGTACCGAAGGCCGCGCCCTGCCTAGACATCATTGCGGGCGCCGGAAGAGTCCAGGCTCAATACGTCACGGCGGTTCACCTCGTCGTGATCGGCGCCTCTCAAGAAAAACGACGGCCGAACCGTTCGACGTTGCGGGACCTATCCCCGGGAAACCGTTGCGCAATGGTGACCGCGCCCTGCGCGGTTTCGCATTCAACGGTCCGCACGTATTCATAGCCCCGTCGCAATAGCTCGGCGCCTAGCCAACGATTGCCGAGGAAGGCGGGAAGGATGTAAAGGAAAAACATCACGGCCGAAACGGCTAGGGAGACGAAGACCTTAGTCCAGTCGTCAGCGGCTTGCAGGGCGGACGCCTCGGTTGCTTTCGCCGTGACAAAAACGAACCCAACCAGTGCGGCGTGGCGCCACAGTTTCCTGAACAGCAGCCAAGGGAACCCGCCAAAAAACGCCGGCCACGAGAAGCCGTCCTTCACCGCTTCTAGACCTCTCGTCGGATGTGCGTAAACCTTGAACGAACGCATGAACCGCGCCTTGCTTATGAACGTGCTCCCGAACAAAGAGCAAGGTTACGATGCTAGCCGGTCCAAGTTAACGGCCGGTGTGTGCCGCGGTCACGGCAGCAGGCATCGGGCGCGGACGTCGTTGGGCTTGCTTCGGTCAGACCGGCCGCGCCGGGCGTTGACTTGGACCGGCCGAACCCTTATGAGAACGCTGCCATCGGGCGTCGGAGCAGGCTTTTGAAACGGACGTTCCAACCAAGCAAGATCATCCGCAAGCGGCGGCATGGATTCCGCAAGCGGTCCGCGACCGTCGGCGGACGGCGGATTCTGGCCGAGCGGCGTAGGCGAGGGCGCAAGCGCCTTTCCGCTTGAGCCGGGTCGTGTGACTCCCGACATCCCGACGCTGAAGCGACGCGCCGACTTTCTCCTGGCGGCGCGGGCGGGGCGGAAATGGGTCACACTCGGGCTGATTCTTCAAAAGCGTCTCCGCGGCGACGCCGATGCGGAGACCGTGCCTCCGGGAGCGGTGCGTGTGGGCTTCACGACCAGCCGGAAGGTCGGCAAGGCCGTGGTTCGCAACCGGGCCCGCCGGCGTCTACGCGCGGCGGCCCGCGAGATCCTGCCTCAACAGGCCGAAGCCGGCTGCGACTACGTCATCATCGGACGAGCCGAAACCGTGACGCGACCATTCACCGCCCTTCTCGATGATCTTGCACTAGCCGTCGGCTGCCTTCGCCGCGCCGACAACGGGCACAAGCGCGCGTCACGGAAGCGGTCGCGCCACGGCGGACGACCGACCGCGGATCGCACCGGGGCGGCTCGATGAGCGCCGCAAGGGCCTGCGCAGAGGCCTTGATCATCGTCTATCGTCTGGGCATCTCGCCAATCCTGCCTGGAGGCTGTCGATTCCAGCCGACCTGCTCCGCCTACGCCCTTGACGCCGTGCGCCGTTTCGGCGCGGGCCGAGGGAGCGTCCTCGCCCTGCGCCGGCTGGCTCGCTGCCATCCATGGGGTGATTCGGGCTACGATCCAGTTCCTGAGAGCGAAGGTGACGCGCCGGTGGTCGGCGGGCATCCGCACGGCGGCGAGCGCACAACGGCCTGACACCAGGCAGTCCCATTCAAGTGAGAAGCGGCTGATGATCGAGAACAAGAACCTGATCCTGGCTATCGTGCTGTCGGTGGTCATCCTGGTCGGGTTCCAACTGATCGGCGGGCGGCTGCGGCCGACGAGCCCGCCGCCGGCGCAACCGGGCACAAATGAAGCTGTCTCACCGTCCTCTGGCGGTACCGCTCCCGCCCGACCCGGCGTCGCGGCGCCGGACGTGAACGTGACCCAGCCCTCCGCGCCCAGCGCGCCGGCCGCGGGCGCCGCGCCAACGGCACGGACGCGCGCCGACGTCGTCGCCGACGGCAAGCGCGTGCGGATCAACACGCCGCAATTGCACGGCTCGATCTCCCTTGTCGGCGGCCGGATAGACGATCTTACCCTCGTCAACTTCCGCGAGACGATCGACCCGAAAAGTCCGGAAATCGTGCTCTTTTCGCCGCCGGGCTCGGCCGATCCCTACTTCGCCGAGATGGGCTGGGTCGGCGCCCCGGTCGGAATGGAGGCGCCTGGGCCGGAGACCCGCTGGACACCCGACGCCGACGTGCTGACACCGACGCAGCCGCTGACGCTGACCTGGGACAACGGCGCCGGTCTGGTCTTCAAGCGCATCTACCGGATCGACGACAACTTCATGTTCACTCTCACTCAGGAGGTGGAGAACAGCAGCGCCGACGCTGTCAGCATCAATCCCTACAGCGTGATCGCCCGTTGGGGCACGCCGACGGTAAGCAAGTATTTCATCCTTCACGAAGGGCCCATCGCCGTCATCGACGGCACGCTGAAGGATCTCAGCTACAAGGACCTCGCCGAACAGGGCACCATCAAATACAGCACCACCGGCGGGTGGCTTGGCTTTACCGACAAATTCTGGCTCGGCGCGCTGATCCCGGTCCAGGACCAGCGGGTCGAGGCCCGGTTCGTCCACACCCGGGCGAACGATATCGACAAGTACCAGGCCGACTATGTCGGCAACCCGGAGGTCATCCCCGCGGGGGGCTCCGTCAGCCAGCAAAGCCGGCTGTTCGCCGGCGCCAAGCAGGTCCGGCTGCTCGATCGCTACGCCGACGAGTATGGGATCAAGCGGTTCGATCTGGCCATCGACTTCGGCTGGTTCTACTTCCTGACCAAGCCGATCTTCCTGTTCCTGATCTATATTAAGGAGCTGGTCGGCAATCTCGGCATCGCCATCCTGCTGCTCACGGTCTGCATCAAGCTGGCGATGTTCCCGCTGGCGAATAAATCGTACCGGGCGATGAGCCAGATGCGCAAGCTGGGGCCGGAGATGACCAAGCTGCGCGAGCGGTTCGCCGACGACAAGCCCCGGCTCAATCAGGAAATGATGGCGCTGTACAAGCGCGAGAAGGTCAACCCGGCTTCGGGCTGCCTGCCGATGGTCGTCCAGATCCCGGTGTTCTTTGCGCTCTACAAGGTCCTGTTCGTGACCATCGAAATGCGCCACGCACCGTTTTTCGGCTGGATCCAGGATCTTTCCGCGCCCGATCCGACGACCGTCTTCAACCTGTTCGGTCTGATCCCGTGGGATCCGTCGACAGTCCTTCCGGCGGCGCTGCATATCGGCGCCTGGCCGCTGATCATGGGCACGACCATGTTTCTGCAGCAAAGGCTCAATCCGCAGCCGCCGGACCCGATCCAGGCCAAGATCTTCATGTTCCTGCCGGTGGTTTTCACGTTCATGCTGGCGCGGTTCCCGGCCGGCCTGGTGATCTACTGGACCTGGAACAACATTCTTTCGGTCATCCAGCAGTGGGTCATCATGCGCCGGATGGGGGTTAAGATCTGAGCCCGGAACCCGAGCAAGGGCCCCAGCACGAGCGCCAGCAAGGACCCGAGCCCGAGGCGGAGGACATTGCGGCGCTGGAGCGGGGCCGGATCCTGTTTGCCGGGCCCTGTACATTCATCACATCGGCGGCGCGGATCGAGCAGCTGCCGACGGCCGGCCTGCCGGAGGTCGCTTTCGCGGGCCGCTCCAATGTTGGCAAGTCCAGCCTGGTCAATGCGCTGACCGGTCGCCGTACCCTGGCCAAGACCTCGGTGACGCCGGGACGGACCCAGCAGCTCAACTTTTTCGACCTGGGCGGGCGGCTGATGCTAGCCGATCTGCCCGGCTACGGCTACGCCCGGGCGCCGAAAGCGAACGTCGAAGCCTGGAGCCGGGTCGTCGAGCTCTACCTTGCCGGACGACCGCCGTTGCGCCGGACCCTGCTCCTCATCGACAGCCGGCACGGGGTCAAGGACATCGACCGCCGAATTATGGCCATGCTCAACCGCGCCGCCGTCGCCTATCAGGCGGTTCTGACCAAGGCCGACAAGATCACCGCCGGCGCACTCGTCGTGCGCGTCTCCGCGCTCGACGCCGAACTGCGGGCGCACGCCGCGGCGCATCCCGAGATCATCGCGACGAGCGCCAGGACCGGCGCCGGCATAGACCGGTTGCGGGCGAGCCTGGCCGCACTCTCGGAATGGGCAGCGGAAATCCCAACATAGGCGCGTTTTTCCGCCGCTCCGGCCCGCTTCGCCGGCCTCACCCGGAGAATGGGCTGGATCTCCAGGCGTGGGTGCGATAAGTCGGCCGCGTCATGCAGGAAAAACCACCGAAAGAGCAGCTACTCGCTCGGGCCCGGACCCTGTCCGAGGCTCTGCCGTTCATGCGCCGGCATAGCGGGGCCACCTTCGTCATCAAGTACGGCGGCCACGCCATGGGCGACGACGGGCTCGCCCAGCTCTTCGCCCGCGACATCGTTCTGCTTCGTCAAGTCGGGATCAACCCGGTCGTCGTCCACGGCGGCGGGCCGCAGATCGGGCGGATGCTGGAAAGGCTGAAGATCAAGAGCGAGTTCGTCGACGGCCTGCGCGTCACCGACAAGGAGACCGTCGACGTCGTCGAAATGGTTCTGGCCGGTTCGATCAACAAGGAGATCGTCTCGGCGATCAACGCCGCCGGCGGCTTCGCGGTCGGCCTGTCGGGCAAGGACGGCAATCTCATCCGCGCCCAGCGCCTCCGTCGCAGTAAGCGCGATCCGGGCTCGAACATCGAGCGCATCCTTGACTTAGGCTTGGTCGGCGAGCCGACAGAGATCGATCCGCACGTGCTCGACTTTTACGACCGCTCCGACATCACGCCGGTCATCGCGCCGATCGGTGTCGGCGTCGGCGGCGAGACCCTGAACATCAACGCCGATACCGCCGCCGGGGCCATTGCCGCGGCGCTGGGCGCGCGGCGGCTGCTGATGCTGACCGACGTCGACGGCGTCTACGACCGCGAGCGCAAGCTGATCGCGCAGATGACAGCCGGTGAGGCGCGGCGGATGATCGCCGACGGGACCATCGGCGGCGGCATGATCCCGAAGATCGAGACGTGCCTCGATGCGGTCGAGAAGGGGGTCGAGGGCGCCGTCATTATTGACGGCCGGGTGCCGCACGCTCTGCTCCTTGAACTGTTCACCGAACACGGCGCCGGGACGCTGGTCCTGCCGGACTAGGCGCTCGGCCAGCGCTCCGGCTGCGCCGGCCAGCGGTCATGAGGACTGGATCCCAGCCGCGTGCCGGGCCGGGCTCGCGAGACGGAACGTATTGTCATATCACACAATCGTCGTTGCGAGAAGGCGAAGCATCGGCATCCACGCCTCGTCGAGCACTTGACGCGTAACAAGTACGCGGACTGACAGGGAAAAGGGGGCCGGACCCTTTCGTCGATAACGACTAGACTCAGTGTGGGACCGCGCATGCCCAGACGCGTCCGCTACCACTGGGCCTGTCCTTGAACAGGTGCGCAGGCGCTGCGCGGCCAAGATCCGCGCATCGGCGGAGGGCTGCCCGAAAAGCGCGCCCTGGACGAACTGCACGCCGCAGCCGCGGACAAGGCGAAAGGTCGCTTCGTCGTCGACCCCGCCGGCCATGGTCGCAACCCCGAATTCACGACAGAAGGCCATGAGCGCCTTGACGTAGGCCTTGCCCTGGCGGGCGTCGCGGGCGTGATCGACGGCCTCGGCGGCCAGTTTGACGCTGTCGACTTCGAGATCGGCGAGATACTGAAAGCCGTACGCCGACGTCGCGAAATCGCAAAGGCAAACCTGGATTCCTTGTTCGCGCAGGCGCTGGATCCCGGCGTTGGCCGTGGCCGGAGCGGCGATCCGGCTCGACTGGGTGATTTCGAAGATGAGCCGGCCGCGGATCCAGGGGTTGTCGCGAATGATCTGATCGATCTGGGCCAGGGCCGACAGGGTGTCGACGGTCTGCCCGGAGATGCGCACCGCGACCACCGGCTCGGCGTTGACGGGCGTCTTTTTCTTGAGCCACTCAAGGGTCTTGCGCAGAACCGCGAGATCGAGATCGACGATCAGGCCGGCGCTCTCGGCCAACGCCACGCGTTCCGCGGTCGTGTCGCGTCCGTTCTGCGCCGGCAGCCGGATGTGCACCGAGTAGGCGTGGACGGCGCCGCTGCGCGCGTCGAGGACCGGCTGCAGCATGATGCCGAACATCCCGTCGGCGACCAGCGTCTCGATGTCGCCAAGCGCGCTGACGGCTTCCTGGGCAAGGGCGGACAAGCTTGTCGAGAACGACGCGAGTGCGTCTGTCACTCGCTTCCATCGCCTGGAAGCGGTTCATCGCGTAGGACAGGCTCTGGCCGACATTGCCGCCGCCGACGCCGTCGTCGTCGATCTCCAGCGTCGCCGCTTCGACCTCCGTCCCGATGGCCTGAGGATCGGCGCTCCGGGTCAGATCGCCAATTTCGCCCTTCAGCCCGTCGATGTCGAGATCGGCGCGGTGGACCAGACTGTAGCGATCCGGGCCAACCCGCGCGGCCGAAGCGCCGTCTATCGCGCCCGCACGCAGGCTCGCGCCGATCCGCGACAGAAGCTCATTTTCCGCGGTCGCAACCAGCCTCTCGCGCAGGTTTTCGTAGCCGGGCAGCATGATCAGCGAGATGCACCGCTCCCCGTCTCCGCGGCCGTCGTCGGCCAGCTGGCTCGTCACCATGTCGATGAAGGCGGGAGCGTCGTAAAGCCCGGTGGTCTCGTCGCGCGAGCGCCGGCCGAAGCCGCCATTCCGGGCCGCCGGCGGGCAGACGCGCATGGCGAGAAAGTAGTGTCCGTTCAGATCCTGAAGCTGGTAGCCGGCCACCGACAGCGGCGGTGTCGCGCCGGACGCGCCGTTCAGCTGCAGCGACGGCGTCTCGATCCGCTTGCGCCCCGAGGCGCCGGCGAGCAGCGCGCGCAACGAACCGCGCTCACCGGCAACGACGATGTTTTCCAGCGCCTGGCCGACGAGATCTTCCGCCGGCAGCCCCAGAAGCGGTTCAATGGCGCCCGTCGCGTAAACGACGCGCCCGTCGCCATCGAGTTCGAAGAGCAGATCGCCCCAGCAGAAGGCCAGAGCGACGAAGCGGTCGCGTTCGGTGCGAAGCGAGGTTGTCGGGGCACTCGGGGCGGGAGAGGTGGCCGCTGTCAACATCATGATCTCGCCAAGTGATTGCGGATGCGGGTTCAGGTGATGAAGGCTGACGCGCTCTTCGTCGGAAGAGCTGCATGGACCGAAGGTAGCAAAGTGGAGCAACCGGCGCGGTGACGGTCGTCACCCGTTGGGTCGGCGCAAACGGGCGACGATCAGGCTCGACGGACGGTGGCGAGGCGGACGCCTCCGGCAGCGCTGTTAGTGGTGACCTTGGTGGGGAAGAGGCGGGCCGGAATGGCGCTGCGAAAGGCGCGGACATCGGGCGCCGGTCTGCCGAACAGGTAGCCCTGGACAAAGTGAACGCCGCAGCCGCGGACAAACTCCAGCGCCGCCTCGTCCTCGATCATCTCCGCCACCGTGACGACCCCGAGCTCCCTGCAGAGCCCGACCAGTGCCTTGAGAAAAGCGCGTCCCTTGTGGGCGCTGCGGGCGCCGCGAACGGCGGCCCCATCCAGCTTGACGATGTCGATTTCGAGCGAGGACAGGTACTCGAAGTTGGCTGCGCCGGCGCCGAAGTCGTCGAGGCAGACGGGAAAGCCCTGTCGGCGCAAGTGCTGGACGAAGGCGTTGGCCGCGGCGAGGTTGCCGAGGTGCGCCGACTCGGTGATCTCGAACATCAGCCGGCCCCTGGCCCATGCATTCTCGCGTAGCAGGACGTCGAGGGCGCTGAGGCAGGCAGTCGAGCCGAGCGACTTCCCGGAGATGTTGACCGCGACGCAGGTCTCGCCGTTGAGTGCGGCGCCGGAGGCGAGCCAGTCAAGGACCTTTCTCGTCATGGCGAGGTCGAAGTCGGCGATAAGGCCGGTTTCTTCCGCAAAGGTGATCTGCTCGTAAGGGCTTTGGGCGCCGCAGATTGTGGGGAAGCGCGCAAGCGCTTCGTAATGATGAATCGCGCCGGTGCGCGTATCGATGATGGGCTGGAACAAAGCTTTGAAATCCGCACGAGCAGTGACGGATTTGAAATCTGTTCACCGCGTCGAGCAACTCCCGGGCCAGCACCGACAGGTTGCCCGACAGACTGGTCAGGGTGAACTCGCTCCCCTTGAAGTTGCGAAAGCGGTTGAGCGTGCAGAGTAGACCGCTCGCAATCTCCGCCGGCGACGCGCCGCCGGCGTCTCCCGCCGCAGGTCCGATCGTGATCGTCGTCGTCTGGACGCTCGACCCCCTCGCGGCCGGATCCTTCCGGCGGGTGAGTTCGCACAGCCGCTGCTCCAGCGCGCGGAGATCAAGGTCATGGCTGTGGAGCAGACTGTAACGGTCGGAGCCGAGACGGGCGGCGCTGCGTCCGTCAACCGCCTTGCTTCTCAGGCAGGCGCCGAGCTCGGCGGCCAGTTCCCGTTCGCTGGCTGCGCCGAGCCGTCGCTGCAGGGCGTCGTAGTCTGCCAGGAGGACGAGAGACAGATCGCTCTTCCGCGCCGCGGCGTCCTGTTCAAGCCGGCTTGCAACCAGTTCGGCGAAGGCGTCGGCGGCATAGAGGCCCGACGCCGGATCGTGCGTCGCCGGGTCGGCGGCCTTTGCCTGGGCAGGGCCGCCGATGGCGCGTGCGCGCAAGGCAATGAAGGCATGACCGTCCAGTTCATTCAGCCGGAAACCGCATAACGTGGCGATCTGCTCCCGGCCGTCGGAGCGCGTCAACTGCACCACCTCGGCGGCGCCGCGTCCCGAGCCGGGCGCTTCGTCGAGGAGGGCTTGCAAGGCGGCATGATCGGCCGGCGCCAGGAGCGTCGCCAAGTCTGCGCCGATCAGGGCTTCGTCGCAAAGGCCGAACAAGGCTTCGCAGGCGCCGGCGCAGTAGACGATGCGCCCCGCCGGATCCAGCTCGAATACAGCATCCGCCCAGCAGAAGGACAAGGCGGCGAAGCGGTCGCGCTCCCGGCGGGTCACCTGCGGCGCACGCCGGGTGGCATCATGGGGGACGGCAGATGTCATTGTTGCGACGCGGGGAGACGGTACATGAGCATGTAATAGTAGTATATGCCAAAAAATTGCACAACCGAGAAGGGGAGCCTCCCTCGCAGTTGGGGCCCGCATGCGCGTTCTAGTGCACTGAACCAAACTAACGATTCACCGTAGGTCTGATCCATGCGAATTCTGTGGGCATGGGACAGACCGTTTGTATCCTTCTTGGAGCCGAAGACCGCGCCCGTCTGGTCGCCGTCGCCGGTGATCGCAACCGTTCGCAGAAGCATGCGCAGCGGGCCAACATTGTTCTTCTGTCGGCGGAGAGGCTGCTCGTCCTGGAGGTGGCTCGCCGAACCGATGCCAGCCGCCCGGCGGTATGGCGCTGGCAGCAGCGCTTTGCCGAGGAGGGGGTGGACGGGCTGCTGCGCGACAAGACGCGCAAGCCCGGCAAAGCGCCTCTCCCGGCGGCGACGGTAGCCAGGGTTCTGGCCCTGCCCTGCGGCGAACCACCCGGCGAAGCCACCCACTGGACGGGGCGCATGGTCGCCAAGGCGGTCGGCATCAGCCTGAGTGCCGTGCAACGCATCTGGGAAGCCCATCGTCTCCAACCCCATCGCATCCGCACCTTCAAGAAATCCAACGATCCGGCCTTCGCCGCCAAAGTCGAGGACATCGTCGGCCTCTACATGAACCCGCCCGCCCACGCGGTGGTCGTGTCCATCGACGAGAAAAGCCAGATCCAGGCCCTCGACCGCACCCAGCCGGGCCTGCCCCTCAAACCCGGCAAGTGCGCCACCATGACCCACGACTACAAGCGCAACGGCACCACAACGCTGTTTGCCGCCCTCAATATCCTCGAGGGCACCGTGGTCGGCCGCTGCATGCCGAAGCACACCCACGCGGAGTTCATCAAGTTCCTCAACGCCGTGGAACGCACCGTCCCGGCCGGCAAAATCATCCACGCCATCGCCGACAACTACGCCACCCACAAACACCCCAAGGTCAGGCAATGGCTGGTCGACCATCCGCGCTGGATCTTCCATTTCACCCCCACCTCCGCCTCTTGGATCAACGCCGTCGAAGGCTTCTTCTCCATCATCTCCCGAAGGCGCAACCGGCGCGGCGTCTTCAAATCCGTTTAGTTGGCGCGGGCCTCACGTGACCTCCAGCGGGCTGCCGTCTTGATCACCCTGATCCGCGCCGCGGACGTAGCGCAGGGTGTTGACCGCCTGACTGCTGCCGCCGGCTATGACGCTGAACGAGCCGTCCGTTTCCAGCACCACCGCATCCACGGAACCGAGGTCGGCGATCCCTTGTGCGCGGACGGCGGAAAGGATTTCTTCTTCCGTCACGCGCTCCGCCCGCATCGGCGCGGCCGCGAAATGCCCGCGGAAGAAAAGCAGCGTCGGGTCAGCCTTGATCAGCCTCTGAAAGGACTTCGACCGGATCGAGGCCTTGGCGACGACGTACTGAAGGCCGCACAGAAGCGCGAAGGCGAACAGGCCCTCCACGAGCGAGACTTCGCTCGATAGCAGGACTGTCGCCAGGGTCGAGCCCAGCGCGACAGTGACAACAAGATCGAACGCGTTCATCTTCGCCAGCGTCCTCTTGCCCGTAACGCGCAGCAGGCCAACGAGGCCGACGTAGGCGCCAACGCCGACGATCAGGAGGCGGATCAGGTCATACCAGCCGTGGAAAAACATCGCGCTCGCTCCCATCCGGTTGCGGTGGATCGCGGCCGCGTCTTCGCCTCGAAGGAGCCGACCGGGGACGGCAGCCTGACGCGGCCTTGGTTCGCAAACGGCTGGTCCATCGCGAAGTTCCGCCCGACCCTATGGCGCGCTGGGCGTCCCACAATCCGCACCCCTGGGATACCGCCGCAGGCGCGCAGATCAAAACAACCCAAGTGTAGCAATAATGGCCCTAATGAGGCAATATGCGCTCTCGTCAGCAATCCCCGGGAGGCGTCTCAAGCATGTTCATCGAGAATACGTCCGGTCAAATCCACGCAAGCGACGCGCACATCTGGTGGCATGGCGACGGCAAGGTCATCAAGGTCGTGCCATCGGATCCAGCACGCACGGCGCAGCTCACGCGCGCGGGATACCGATACGAGACCGGCGCGGCCTGCAAGCACTGGCAGGGTAGTACAGACGATCAGCGCGTTCGCGAGATGACCGAGCTTGCAGTCCGGCTGGTGGCGGACGGCTTCCATCCGACGATGGTGAAGAAGGAATTCGCCAAGGTTAGGCAGTTCCTCCAGCTCGGCGGCGATGCGGCGATGGCGGGGTCCGCGCGCTCCGCGTGACCGGCGCCCGGCGCGGTTAGATCAACCTGGTTTCAGATGGAACTATCCGGAAGCAAAAAGTTGATCGATCACAAAAACATCGAGCAATTCACCTGCGCCCATCCGGCCGCAGGATGCTCTAGTACCAGAGCCGGACGCCGGTGACGAAGCGGAGGCTGTCCTTGTCGTCCTCGGCGGCCTCGTTGCGGACGTACTCGACGCCGACGTAGGGCGCGACCTCGCGGATGATCTCGTAGCGCAGGCGCACCCCCGCTTCGAGGCTGGAGAAACCTTGGCTGACCTCGCGGTCGGCGATGTCGGCGGAGGACAGGTTGACCTCGACGTCGGGTTCGGCGATCAGCTGCTGGGTCAGGAGCAGCTCGTAATCGGCCTCGATGCGGGCCTGCACCGCCTCGGCCCCGATGAACGCCGAGGCGCTGAGCTGGAAGAAGTACGCCGCCAGGCCTTCGACGCCGATGACGGCGTCCCAGGCCTGAGTCGGCTCGAACTCGGACCGGACGCCGACCAGCGCGTTCCAGTAAGGCGAGACGGTCCGGCCGTATAGCGCCTGCAGCTCGGCGGATTCGGTCTTGTCGTCGTCGATCAGGTACTCGCCCTGGGTCTTCAGCCACAGCCTGTTGTAGTCGCCGCCGATCCAGCCCTCGGCATCCCAGGCGTAAAACTGGTTGTCGTCGTCGATCTGGTATTCGTTCTTGCGCATCTGGAAGAAGGTGAAGGTCTGAGCGTCCATCACCGGCTTCGGCCAGTCGGCCGGCGCCCCGGAAGACGGTCGCTCCTCCGCAGCCGCACCGGCGGCCGCGAACAGGCCGGCCAGCGCGACGACCGCGCCGGTTCCAAGGCGCCGGGCCATCAGGTCTCTCCCTCGTATGGCGAGACCTCGACGACGCGGAACATGCCCATTTCCATGTGATAGAGCAGGTGGCAGTGGAACGCCCAGCGCCCCGGCGCGTCGGCGGTGATCAGCACCGACAGCCGCTCGCCCGGCTTGACGCTGATGGTGTGCTTGCGCGGGATGAGGCTCGCCGGCGCCGTTCTCGAGCTGCATCCACATCCCGTGGAGATGGATCGGGTGCTCCATCATGGTGTCGTTGACCATGATCAGCCGCAGCCGCTCGCCATAGGTGAAGGGGATCGGCGATTTGACCTCGGAAAACTTCTTGCCGTCGAAGGACCACATGTAGCGATCCATGTTGCCGGTGAGGTGCAGCTCCAGCTCGCGTTCCGGCAGGCGCTGGTCGTAGGGCCGGGCGGCGACCAGGTCGGTGTAGACCAGCACCCGGTGGCCGACATCCTCGAGGCCGGTGCCGGGCTCGCCGAGGCGATTGCGTTCGACCGTGGCGACAGTGGTGTTGCCGGGGCCGTGGTGGTCGGGGCCGTGGTGGGCGACGACGGGTCCGGCGTCCTCCATCATGCTGCCGACCGGGCCGGGCGGCGGATCGCCCATGCCGGGCGGAGCGGCGTGCGCACCGTGACCGCCGCCGTCCATCATCATCCCCGACATGTCTCCGCTGCCGCCGGACATGTTCGTACCGCCGCCGCCGCCGCGGGGCATGTCCACGCCGCCCATGTCCATGCCGCCCATGTCCATACCCATGTCGACCATGGTCCTGAGCGGCGGCGGGCGCAGGGGCGGGACCGCCGCGGTCATGCCGAGGCGCGGCGCCAGGGTGCCCCGGCCGTAGCCGCTTCGATCCAGCAACTCGGCGAAGATCGTGTAGGCCCGATCTGTCTTCGGCGTGACGAGGATGTCGAAGGTCTCCGCCACCGCGATCTGGAACTCGTCCACCGTCACCGGGCGGACGGGTTGGCCGTCGGCCTCGATCACCGTGAGCGGCAGGCCGGGAATGCGGACATTGAAGTAGCTCATGGTCGAGGCGTTGATGATGCGCAGCCGGATCCGCTCGCCCGGGCTGAACAGGCCGGTCCAGTTGTCTTCCGGGCCGTGTCCGTTGACCAGGTAGGTGTAGATGTGCCCGGTGATGTCGGCGATGTCGGTGGGATCCATCTTCATCTCGCCCCAGGCCAGCCGGTCGCGGACCGTCGCGCCCAGACCTGCCGTCGAGATGTCGGTGAAGAAATCGCCGACCGTGCGCTTCTGGAAGTTCAGGTAGTCGCTGTGCTTCTTGAGCTTGGCGAAGACGCGGTAGGGATCCTCGAACATCCAGTCTGACAGCACGATGATGTGCTCGCGATCGAAGACGACCGGATCGGGCTTGAGCGGGTCGATGATCAGCGGCCCGTAGTGGCCGAGCTGCTCCTGCAACCCCTTGTGGCTGTGGTACCAGTAGGTGCCGCTCTGCTTGACCGGATAGCGGTAGGTGAAGGTCTTGCCGGCCGGAATGCCGGGGAACGAGACCCCCGGCACCCCGTCCATCCGGAACGGCAGCAGGATGCCGTGCCAGTGGATCGAGGTATCCTCATCGAGCCGGTTGTGGACCCGGATGGTGACTGTCTCGCCTTCCCGGAAGCGCATCACCGGGCCGGGGATGCCGCCGTTGAGCGTGATCGCCGAGCCCTCGCGCCCGTCGATCTGCACCGGCGTCTCCGCGATCGTCAGGTCGAATTCATGCGGTCCGGTGCGGGGACCGGAGGCGGGGACGGTGCCCGCCACGTTTCGCGCCCAGGCCGGCAGCAGCCCCTGCGCGGCGATCAGCGCCCCGGCGGCGGCCGTCGTTCGTAGCAGTCGCCGGCGTGTCACAGCGTTGTCTTGCGGCATGAGCTTTCTCTCGCGGCATCCGAAGGGACAGTCGACAGGCGTGTATCGGTGGTGGTCGCCTGTTCCGGGGCCGTCAAGTGCCGGGGCTACGCTCCTGTTCGGCAATGGCGAAAAACAAAGGGCCGCGGGGTAAGCCCGCGGCCCTCATTGCAGTGTCTTGCCGGCAGTGCCGGATTAGAAGTCCATGTCGCCCATGCCGCCGCCCGGCATCTGCGGCATCGGGTCCTTCTTCTCCGGGCGCTCGGCGACCATGCACTCGGTGGTGATCAGCAGGCCGGCGACCGAAGCCGCGTCCTGGAGCGCGGTACGCACGACCTTGGTCGGATCGATGATCCCGGCCTTGAACATGTCGACGTAGGTCTCGGACTGGGCGTCGAAGCCGATCTCGACCTCCTCGCGCTCGATCAGCTTGCCGACCACGACGGCGCCGTCAACGCCGGCGTTCTCGGCGATCTGCCGGCACGGCGCCTGCAGCGCCCGACGGACGATCTCGAGCCCGTGCTTCTGGTCGTCGTTCTCGGTCGTGACGCTATCCAGAACCTTGCCGGAATAGAGCAAAGCGACACCGCCGCCCGGAACCACGCCTTCCTCGACGGCGGCGCGGGTCGCGTGCATCGCGTCCTCGACCCGGTCCTTCTTCTCCTTCACCTCGGTCTCGGTCGCGCCGCCGACACGAATGACCGCAACGCCGCCGGCCAGCTTCGCCAGCCGCTCCTGCAGCTTCTCACGGTCGTAGTCGGAGGTGGTTTCCTCGACCTGCGCACGGATCTGGGCGCAGCGGGCCTGGATGTCGCTCTTGTCGCCGGCGCCCTCGATGATCGTCGTCTCTTCCTTGGTGATCAGGATCCGCTTGGCGGTGCCGAGCATCTCGATGGTGACGTTCTCCAGCTTGATCCCGATGTCTTCGGAAATGACCTGGCCGGCGGTGAGGATCGCGATGTCCTCAAGCATGGCCTTGCGCCGATCGCCGAAGCCGGGCGCCTTGACCGCCGCGACCTTCAGGCCGCCGCGCAGCTTGTTGACGACGAGCGTCGCCAGGGCCTCGCCTTCGACATCCTCGGCGATGATGAGCAGCGGCCGGCCGGACTGGACGACCGACTCGAGCACGGGCAGCAGCGGCTGCAGCCCGGAGAGCTTCTTCTCGTGAATGAGGATGAACGGGTTCTCGAGCTCGCAGTTCATCTTCTCGGCGTTGGTGACGAAGTAGGGCGAGGTGTAGCCGCGGTCGAACTGCATGCCTTCGACCACCTCGAGCTCGCTCGACAGGCTCTTGGCCTCCTCGGCGGTAATGACGCCTTCCTTGCCGACCTTCTCCATGGCGCGGGCGAGCATGTCGCCGATCTCTTTCTCGCCGTTGGCGGAGATGGTGCCGACCTGGGCGATCTCGGCGTTCGTCGAAACGACCCGCGAGCGCGACTTGAGGTCCTTGATCACGGCCTCGACCGCAAGGTCGATGCCGCGCTTCAGATCCATCGGGTTCATCCCGGCGGCCACCGCCTTGGCGCCCTCGCGGACGATCGACTGGGCGAGAACGGTCGCAGTGGTCGTGCCGTCGCCGGCCTCGTCGGAGGTCTTCGACGCGACCTCGCGGACCATCTGCGCGCCCATGTTCTCGAACTTGTCCTTGAGCTCGATCTCCTTCGCGACCGTCACACCGTCCTTGGTGATGCGCGGCGAGCCAAAGCTCTTGTCGAGCACGACGTTGCGGCCCTTCGGACCCAGCGTCACTTTAACGGCATTTGCGAGAACGTCGACGCCGTGGAGCATCTTGTTCCGCGCATCGGTACCGAACCGTACGTCTTTTGCAGCCATATCTCGTTAGTCTCCGTATTCAGGTATGCCGGTTAAGCCTCAAGAACGCCGAGGAGATCGGACTCCTTCATGATGAGCAGCTCATCGCCGTCGATCTTGACTTCCGACCCCGACCACTTGCCAAACAGGATCCGGTCACCGACCTTGACGTCGAGGGGGATGACGTTGCCATCGTCACCACGGCCGCCCGGCCCTACGGCGATGACCTCGCCCTCCTGGGGCTTTTCCTTGGCCGTGTCGGGAATGATGATCCCGCCTTTGGTCTTTTCTTCCTGCTCGATCCGCTTGACCAGCACGCGATCGTGCAGTGGCTTGAATTTCATCGCTTGTCCTCCGCGAAACCTGGAACGAAATAGGCTGTTGTCTCCGAGCGCTGCGAGCGGCTGTTAGCACTCGCGCTCCGTGAGTGCCAGGTAACTAACGGTGACGCCGGCTGTTGTCAAGCGCAGGATCGCAATGATCGGCGGTAACTACTCCGGCTACCGGGTGTCACGGCCGGTGTCGGAACCTGCATATTTTGAACCTGACGATTTACGGCGCAGGCCGAGGCGCCCCTGGCGAGGAGTAGGGACGTGCGAATAAGCCCGGTTCGATGCATCGCGGCGCCGCCAAGTGAGCGACGACCGGTCGAAGCGACGGCGTTGACGTTGACGCGGTCGCTGGCCCGGGCGTTCGCAGTTGTCCTCTTTCTCGCGATGTTGGCCATCGCGGTTGCGGCGCGGGCGGAAGCGCCGGCTCAGGCCGGCGTTGAGCTCGCAACGTCGCTGCTCGTGATCGAGACCGATCGCGGGCCGGTCGACTTCGACGTGGAAGTGGCGGTGACGCCGCAACAGCACGCGCAAGGTCTGCAGGGACGGCGCACGCTGGCAGCCGATGCGGGGATGTTGTTCGACTTCGGCCCGTCAAGTAGCGTCGCGATGTGGATGAAGGACACGTACATCCCGCTCGACATGCTCTTTATCGGCAACGACCGGCGCATCACCGCGATCGCCGCGAACACGAAGCCACTTTCGTTGGATGAGATCTCCCCGTCCGGTCCCGTGCGTGCGGTCCTCGAAGTGAACGCCGGTACGGCCGTCAGTTTCGGCATTCGCGTCGGTGACCGCGTCGACCACCCCATCTTTCAGGGCCGCTGACACTTCGGAGATCGGGCCTCGGTCGCAAGGCATCCATTGAGGCCGGCGCGCAGGTCATCGTTTCCCCCTCGGCAACTTCCGGGCAATATGCCGCCGGCGTTTGACGGGTCGGCCGCCCGGTTGCCATGACCACAACGAGAGAGACCACGCAACATGATCGCAGATCTGATGAAGCTTCCCGGCGCGGAGTATGTCCGGGCAAATCTGTACAAATGGCCGGCCGTGCGCTCGCTCGCCGTCGCCTATTGTTTCCCGGTCGAGAAGCAGCTTGTTCGCGGCCGCCACAAGCCCAAGTCCGACCGCAGGAGCATCATTCACTTTTCCATCAACAAGGCGGCAACCCAGTACGTCCGCAACGTACTGATGCTCTGCGCCGAAGAAAATGAACTTACCCCCGTACAGTTCAACCAATTTGCATGGATGACGAACACCACATTCATGGACCGGATGTCTCCGGAAGAATTCGATAGATACAAGAGGATATTCAGCACGCGCGGATATTGCTACACGGTCTTCGCCCGCATGGTGGAGGGCATTCCGGAACTGGATGCATATAAAAAGGTGCTGGTTGTAAGAGATCCTCGCGATATTCTGACATCGCACTACTTCTCGCAAGCCTATTCACACCCGCTTCCGGCGGACCCAAAAAAAGCGGAGGCTTTCCTGAGCAACAGGGAGATGGTCCGACAGAAAACGATTGAGAAATTTGTTGTCGATTTCAGCGACAGGGTCGCGGAAGTTTTTGACGGTT
This sequence comes from uncultured Alphaproteobacteria bacterium, assembly GCA_963789785.1. GTDB lineage: Bacteria > Pseudomonadota > Alphaproteobacteria > Rhodospirillales > Defluviicoccaceae > JAEULH01. The sequence goes on from CAWBNC010000011.1 coordinate 251,666, forward strand.
ACATGAACCACTTGGTTGGCCGCGAGAACCTTCATGTCGCCCGGTACGAGGACATGATCATCGATTTTCCGCGCTGGTTGGATGACATGCTCGTCTTCTGCTCTCTGAAAATTAGCGACAAAACCCGGACGCGGCTGATCGAGTCGTCCGCGGGCTCCGTCCCCGCCGGGCAGCGGCCGGATCATAAGCGCCGGCAGGTGGTTCCAGGCGATCATCGGCGTAAGCTGAAGCCGGAGACGATCAGGGTACTGAACGAGCGGTTCGGCCCCGCGCTCGACTGTTTCGGATACGAGCGTTAACTGCAAACCGGTAGAGTTGCGGCAGCGGGCTGGCCACTTGCTTTCACCCTCGTTCGGGTAGTAAGGGATGCTCTCCGGTCCCTCACTTGATCCTCAGCCGGCTGCGCGGTGCATTGCGCGAATTCGAATGGCGCCCATCGCGACAGGAGAGAGGATCGCGACAGGAGGAGAGGATCGCGACAGGAGGAGAGGTTGGAAGTAGCACTTGATCACTTCTTGCGGATCGCTCAGTTTTAGGCAATCCGCGATGGAGATGGTTGGTTCCACGCGATGGTCCTGATGTTGAGGGAAGCACATTATCGATCGCTCTTTTTTTCCTGAATTCTCCGCGTCTGAGCGGCCGTGTTGCCGGCTTTGCGGATGAAGCAGTCTCAGCCGCCAGTGTCGTGCTGCGAGTCATTTGAACCTGGGAGCGAAGTCTCTGGACGCCGCCAAGCCTCATAAGGTCATCATCCTTCAGCGTGTCGTTCCCCATTACCGCTATGCGCTGTTCGAGCGGCTGTGGCGCGAATTCGGCTGGAGCGTCGTTACGACCAACCGGGTTCCGGATCGCGGAACGCTGAAGTTCAATCGGCTCATCCATGGCGACGAGCCCTTCATCAAGCGCTATCCGTTCGAGTTCCCGTGGGAAAGCAACCTCTACCGCTGCAACATCCCCGTGCGCCGGATTCTTGAAGAGACGCAGGCGACCGCGGTCATCTGCGAGTTCTCGATGCACATGAACACCACCTACTGGCTCCCTGCCGTCCGCCGCGCCCGCGGTGCGCCGACCCTCCTGTTCTGGTCTCACGGTTTCAACATGGACCGCGGCCTGTCCTCGCCCTTCCAACGTCTGGTGCAGTGGCCGCGCGCCATGATGTGCTGTCTGGCGGACGGTCACGTCTGCTACAGCGAGGAAGGCCGCAAATTCCTTTCGCGCTACATTGCGAGAGATCGGCTGTTCGTCGCGCCCAATACGCTCGATGTGGAAACTCTCCGCCGCGAGGCGGGCGAGGTGACGGCCATGTCCGCTCCGGGCCGGCCCCATATCGTCACCGTCGGCCGGCTTACGGCCGACAAGGACTTCTCCCGCCTTATGCGCATCTTCCGCAGGCTGCTCGTCGACCTGCCGCAAGCCGCCCTGACCCTCGTCGGAGACGGACCCGACAGCGAGCACGTCCGCGCCGCGGCCGGCGACGAGCTCGGCCGCAGGATTTTCATGCCCGGCGAGGAATACGACGAGTCGCGCATCGCCGCCTATTACGCCTCCGCCGACCTCAGCGTGCTCACCGGCGCCGCCGGGCTCGGCGTCAACCACGCCCTGTGTTACGGCGTGCCGATCGTGGCCTACGACCGCACCGAGACGGGCCCGCACCATCATCCGGAGATCAGCCTACGTGGTCGATGGGGTGACGGGCGTGCGCGTCCCGGAGTATACCGATGAGGCGATGCTGAAGGCCTTGCGCGATGTCCTCAGCCGGCATCCGGATCCACGGGCAGCCTTCGCCGCATCGATGGAGCAGCTACGTCGCCGAACATCTGTCGCTGGACAGCATGGTGCGCGAGTTCGCCAAGGTCGACGCGTTCATTCGCCGCCGCAACACGCGCTTGCCGCGGCCCGAGCCGGTGTCGCCGGCGGTCGATCCGCATCGGAGCTGACGCGGCGCGGCTGGCTGCGACTGGAATCCGGCGCGTCTGTCGGCGCCACTACGCTTGAGCGACGCGGCGGTCGAGACGAGTTTAAGGCTCACGGCGAGGGGTTGTCACGAATGAGCGCGCACGCGCTTGCGGGTTTCCGGCGATGACCGTTGCTGCTTGGCGGCCGCGTTGCTGCGGCTCTGCTTGTCACCTGGCGGGTGCGCCGCCGCGGCGGATCGGAAGATCGATACCGAGACCGGCGAAGGTGCGTATCGAGACCGTTGCCGGCGGTCTCGATCATCCCTGGGGCCTGACCTTTCTTCCCGACGGCCGCATGCTGGTAACTGAGCGGCCGGGACGCCTTCGCCTTGTCACGGGCGGCACGCTGTCGAAGCCGCTCTCTGGGGTGTCCCGAGGTCTTTGCCAGCGGGCAGGGCGGCCTGCTCGATGTGGCGCTCGATCCGGACTTCGCGGACGAACCGCCTCGTCTATCTGTGCTACGCCGAGCCGGGCGAAGGCGGCGCTTCGACCGCCGTCGGTCGGGGCAGGCTCGACGCCGACGCCGGCCGGGCTCAGCGACTTCACGGTCATCCTTCGCCAGATCCCGAAGGTCGGCGGCGGCAATCACTTCGGCTGCCGGCTCGCCTTCGCGCCCGACGGCAAGCTGTTCGTGACCGCCGGCGAGCGATTCAAGTTCGACCCGGCGCAGGATCTCGAAAGCGGCCTCGGCAAGATCTTTCGCATCAACCCTGACGGCTCCGTGCCTCCTGACAACCCGTTCGTCGGCAGGAGCGACGCGCAGCCGGCGATCTGGTCCTACGGCCACCGCAACGTCCAGGGCGCCGCGATCAACCCTCGAGACGGGCGCTCTGTGGACCGACGAGTTCGGCCCGCGCGGTGGCGACGAGCTCAACGTCCCGAAGGCGGGCGGCAACTACGGCTGGCCTATCGTGAGCTGGGGCCGGCACTACTCCGGGGCGGACATCCCCGACCCGCCGACCCGGCCGGATCTGATCGACGCGATCTACCACTGGAACCCGGTCATCTCGCCTTCGGGGATGACGTTCTACACGGCTACGCTGTTTCCGGCTTGGCAAGGCAACGTGCTCATCGGCGGGCTGTCGTCGGAAGGCATCGTCCGGCTGGCCCTCGACGGCGAGAAGGTCACGCACGAGGAGCGGATCGACCTGGATGCGCCGCATCCGCAATGTCCGCCAGGGCCCCGACGGCGCCGTCTACCTCCTTACCGACGAAAGCAACGGCGAAATCCTCCGCCTCAGTCCGGCGGCGACGACGGCGCGGTAGCGTCGGTTTCGCCGAGCACCGCCGGTCAGATGCAGTAGCAGCGGAGCGGCTCGAAGCCGTTGAAGGCGACCGAGGCGTACGTCGTCGTGTAGGCGCCGGCGGAGCGAATCTCCAGTTTGTCGCCGATCCGCAAATCGACCGGCAGTCGGTAATCGCTCGCCTCGTACAGCACATCGGCCAAGTCGCAGGTGGGGCCGGCAAGAACCACCCGGTCGGCCGGCCCGCGTCGGCGACTGCGGATCGGATACTTGATCGCCTCGTCGATCGTTTCCGCAAGCCCGCCGAATTTGCCGATGTCAAGATAGACCCAGCGCCGTCGCATCGGCGTCCTCGCGGTCGGCAATGAGGACGACTTCGGTCTGGATGATGCCGGCGTCGCCGACCATCTGCCGGCCCGGTTCGATGATCACTTCGGGCAGGCGGTTGCCGAAATGCCGGCGCAGCGACCGGCGGATGACCGCGCCGTAGGCGCACAGACGTCGGAATGCGGTTGCGGTAGCGGGTCGGTAGGCCGCCGCCGATGTTGAGCATTGTGAGCTCGATGCCGTCATCCGCGAGCGCGCGAAACAGTGCGGCGGCTTCGCCGACGGCTTGGTCCCACTGCTCCGGATCGCGCTGCTGCGACCCGACGTGGAACGAGAGGCCGTAGGGCTCCAGGCCCGAGCTCCGCCGCGAGACGCAGCAACGCTCCGGCGGTTGCGCGGCTCGCAGCCGAACTTCCGCGACAGCGGCCATTCCGCGCCGGCGCCCGAGGTCGTGATCCGGCAAAAGACCCGGCTACCCGGCGCGGCCGACGGCGATCTTTTCCAGCTCCGCCCATGCGTCGAAGGCGAAGAGGCGCACGCCGCGGGCATAGGCGGCGGCAATGTCGGCCTGCTTCTTGATCGTGTTGCCGAACGAAATCCGCTCGGGCCCGGCCCCCGCGGCGAGTACCATGTCGATCTCGTTAATCGAAGCGGCGTCGAACGAGGAGCCGAGGCGAACGAGCAGGGCCAGGACTTCCGGCGCCGGGTTGGCCTTCATCGCATAGTAGATCGCGGCGTCGGGCATGGCCTGACGCAGCTTGGCGTAGTTCTGGGCGACGATATCGAGGTCAAGAACGAGACACGGCGTCTCCGGTCGACGCTGGGCGAGAAACCGGCTGATCTTCCTGGTCATGGCGCGGATCGTCCTTACCCGTCGTCACGAGACACGGAAGTTGCGGAACTGCCAGGGGCAATCCTGTTCAAGCCGCTCGGGGAAGAGCACGCCCCGGTCGACGAGCGGGGTCCACTCGGAGTAGACGCCGACAACGTCGCCGAGGTAGGGCACGGCGATCGCCATGATCCGCTCGTGGTCGATGTCCTCCGGCTCGACGAGCCCGGCGCGCGGGTTCTCGATGGCCCAGACCATGCCGGCGAGAACGGCGACGGTGACCTGCAGGCTGGTGGCGTTGTTGTGGGGAACGAGCCGCCGCGCCTCCTCGATCGACAGCCGTGAGCCGAACCAGTAGGCGCCTTTCTCGTGGCCCATCAGCAGGACGCCGAGTTCGTCGATGCCGCTGGTGATCTCGTCCATCATCAGCCGCTGTTCGTCCTGCATGCGCCAGTTCTTGCCGGCGAGCTCGTGGAGCGAGAGCACGGCGTCGTCGCACGGATGATAGGCGTAGTGCACCGTCGGCCGGTAGGCGACCTCGCCGCCGTTCCGCACGGTCAGATAGTCGGCGATCGAAATCGACTCGTTGTGGGTGACAAGGAAGCCGTGGAACGGACCTTCCAGCGGCGTCCAGGTTCGCACCCGCGTGCCGGCGCCCGGGCGCTTGAGGAAGATCGCTGCGCCGCTGCCGAATTCGTGGCGGGCGCCGTCCTCCGGGAATACTGCTTCGTGAGAGCCCCAGCCGAGCTCGGCGGGCTGGCAGCCTTCGCTGACAAAGCCATCGATCGACCAGGTGTTGACGAATTCGCCGGGGCGCTTGGCGACGTGGGCGGTGGCCTGGGTGTCGCGCTCGGCGATGTGAATGACCTTCACGCCCAGGTCGCGGGCCAAGGCGCCCCAGTCGGCGCGGCCCGAGGGCGCGCCGCCGTTGCTCACCTTGCGCCCGGTATCGCGGGCGATGTCGAGCAAAGCGACCTTGACGAAGTGGGACACCAGCCCCGGATTGGCGCCGTGGGTGATGAGCGCCGTCGGCGCGTCGTCGGCGGTCTTCAGCGCCAGGGCGCTTTCGCGCAGGGCGTAATTGGATCGCTGCGACGGGCTCAGCGCCGGGTCGAAGTAGGCGCCGGCCCACGGCTCGATGCAGGTATCGAGGTAGAGCGCGCCGCGCTCGCGGCACATTTCGATCAGCGCGACGGAGGAGACGTCGACCGAGACGTTGACGAGGAAGTCGTCCGGCCCCAGCAGCGGTTCGAGAACGTCACGGTAGTTGTCGCGGGTTACCGGCTGGCGAATGAAGCGCACGCCGTGCTCCTGCGCGACATCGCGGCCGCGGTCCTCGGCGCTGACGATCGTGATCTGCTCGGTGTCCACGTCGAGATGACGCAGGATTAGCGGCAGCACGCCTTGGCCTATGGACCCGAACCCGAGCATGACGATGCGGCCGGGAACCCTCGCATGTTTCGTAGCGGCAATCATGGTCGTCGGTCCTTCAATGGGGGTGTCAGATTTCGGCGAACGCAGCGGCGGCCGCCGGCCACACCGGGGCGGGCGCGGGGGCGGGCGCGCGCGGAGAAAGCGCAATCGGGCCGTATCCGGGCGTCGCAAGAAGGGGCGGGTCGATGACTTCGACCAGCCGGGCGCGGTCGAACCCGTTGAAGGCCGTCCGAAGCGCGGTTCCGTAGGCGCCGAGCTGGCCGACTTCGATCCAGTCACCCTCGGCGGCGTCTTCCGGCAGCTCGAACGGGCCATCCATCCGGTCGGCGGAGTCGCAGGTCGGGCCGAACAGGCGAAATGGGGCCCGTGGCGCCGCGGGCAATCGGCCGTCGCGCGGGATGAGACGGACAGGAAAGCGAAATCCGGGGGTGCCGGCGTCCGACAGACTGCCGTAGATCCCGTCATTGACGAACAGATCCCGGTCGCGCCGATGAATGACGCGGACGACGACCGAGGCGCCGGCGGCGACCAACGCGCGACCGGGCTCCGCCCAAAGCTCGACGCGACCTGCGAACGACGAACCCGCCACGGCCGCGCGGATCGCGTCGGTATACGCAGTAAGCGGGCGAGGCGTCGTCTGTGCGTAGGCTACGGGAAAGCCGCCGCCGACATCGACGATATCGACGTCGACGCCGGCGCGATCGGCGGCCTGGGCCGCGGTTCGAATGGCCTCGGCGTAGGCTTCGGGGCGCAGACACTGCGAGCCGACGTGGAAGGACACGCCCAGTCGTCTTGCGTGCGGCCGGGCGGCCGCGAGCAGCGCCGCGGCCCGGTCCGGATCGGCGCCGAACTTGCCGGAGAGATCGTAGGCCGCGCCGCTGTTGGAGACGGCCAGACGGACAATCAGGCCGAGATCCGCCTCCCGCCTTCGCTGCGCGGCGCTGGCGCCCGCCACCGCCAGGATCTTCTGCAACTCGTTTTCGCTGTCGAGGGCAAAGTTGCGCACCCCGTGTCTGTCATACGCTTCGGCGATCGCCGCGCGTGACTTGACCGGGTGCATGAAATGGATGCCGGGGTTCGGAAACATCTGCCGGACCAGCGCAACCTCCGCCGACGAGGCGCAGTCGAAATGGCGGACGCCGGCGCTCCACAACGCGCGCAGTACCCGCGGTTCGGGATTGCACTTGACCGCGTAGAGCAGCCTGCCCGGAAAGGCGGCGGCGAAGGCGCGAACGGCTTCGGCGATCGTCTTGGGGCGAAGGCAGTGCAAAGGGTCGTCCGGTTGCTTGTCGGCAATGACGCGATCGACCTCACTCATCATCCCTGATGCGACGCTCATTCGGCGCCAGGGAAGGGCCGCGGGTCGACGAAGAGAGAGCTGGTTCATGAGAGAACCCCCTCCATACTGCGAAAGCATCGGCGAGCGATGCGCAGATCCCGGAAGCTTCGGCGCGTACCGACAGCACGATCGCTATGCTGCGGTCTGCGACCTGCTTGTCCGGGGCGGACGACGGGCGACCAGCGCAAGGCGATGGTCGGCTCCTCACAAAGCGAGGGTCCGGTCTAGGGCAGTATGTCAGGCTTGATTGTCGCACCGTGCCGGGCGTCAACCATATCCACCTCCCTAAAGGAGCACCGGCCCACGGGATGACCGGCTCGACCTAAAAGGACGCGTTACGTCGTCGCTTACCCGCCGATGTGGGGGCATTGGCACGTGCGATTGCGTCTGTGCTATTCATATACTTCATGGACGCTCATCCGCAATAAAATCCTGCGGTCGCCTGTTGCCGGTACAGCCTTCAGGCGACCTCGGCCGTCCGCTCCTCGCCCCGCGTCGAGCTGCAGCGCTGGCATTGGCCGCAGTCGAGTTCTGTGCCGCCCAGGCCCAGAAGAGGGAAAACGACCTGGAGAGTTGCAACAGAGCACAAGTGCCAAACTGTAAGTGAAGTTTTTGCGACTTCCTTGTCGCTGATCTCGAAAAGCAACCATTACAAGAAAATAAATTCGCAATTTCGGAGGTTAATTACCGATTGTTAAGATGCGAGGCGTACATCACAATCATTAGCATCCACTGCGCAACGTCGAACGAAGCTCCTCACCAGACTCGCCGCTGCCCGTTCCGCAGGTCGACAGAGGTGAGAAGCTGAGGACGACGAGGTCGCTACGTCAGGCACCTGCAACGCCAGAACGCTCTTCGATGAGCGTTCGCGGGGACCGGACTTACGGGAACGACAGAGGAGTCAGCAGATGTTGGATACCAGTGCGTTCGAGATCGCCGGCTTCGATCCGGTACACGGTACGACTGCGGCAACGGGCAACGGGGTAGAGGATGGAACAATCTCCCCGGCTGTCGCCGGGTGCTTGTACTGCCATCAGACCATTGGCGCTTGCGCGTTCCATCTGGCCCTGCAGGGACGCGTGGCGCCGACCACGGCGCTGAGCGTCTGCGGCGCGATGCAGCGGATGGCCCGCCGGGCGATGAGCCCGCGCGCGACATCCATTGCGGGCTATCTCGCCTATGTCTGGCTTGGCCCGTCGCGCCGGGCGCTCGGCATCGAGACGGAAGCCGAGGCGTTGGCCGAGCGGATGCGC
>CAWBNC010000012.1:0-32841 GCA_963789785.1 uncultured Alphaproteobacteria bacterium
CGTATCTTCGCACTCGCACTTATGGCGGCGGGCAAATCGAAACGCTGGAGGTGATGGAAGAAAAAGAAAATTTCACGCGTTACGAGTTACACTACCCCAGTGATGGGCTGGACATCTACGGGTTTGTAAATGTTCCAAAAGGGGACGGACCATTCCCGGTGATCATCATGCTGCATGGGTACGGGTGGTCGAAGGCGCCTATGTCTTGAGCTCTGATACCCCGGTAGCCGACCTATTAGCAGAGCACGGTTTCATCGTTTTCCACCCAAACATGCGCGGCTATCCGCCTTCGGACAAAGGTGACAATCGTTACAGGGTAGGATTGGCTGTCGATGTCCTCAATCTCATTGCGCTCGTCAAGGAACAGGCCAGCCAACCGGGCCTGCTGGAAAATGCCGACCCTGCTCGTATTGGATTATGGGGTCATAGTCTTGGAGGCGGGGTAGCCTACGGGTGGCCACTGCCAGCGAGGATATCAAGGCTATAGTGTTGTCTTCATCCATCAGTGCTGATGAACTCAAGAACGCCAAGCTGTTCTACGGAATCACGGAAGAGCCAGAAATATCTGGCTGAACTGGAAACTCCCCCTGAAGTGATGGCGTATATCTCACCTTTGCATTCCTTTGATACAATCAACGCCAGCGTCAAGTTATTCACAATCTCACTGATGATGTCGTACCAGCCGCCTGGGCAACGGAAACCTGTGATGCAATGAAGGAAAACAATGTCGATGTCGATTGTTTCTATTACATCGGTGCCGACCACACATTCTCTTCCGGCTTCCAGACAGATTTCCGCAAGACCATGCTTACTTTTTTCGAGACAAAATTGAATGGGCCATAAACCATCGATCTCAGGTATTCATATCTTGTGAAATACACTACCATTTTCTTCGATCTGGACGATACGCTTTACCCCGCTTCCACCGGGTTGTGGCACGCCATCAAAGAGCGCATGAACATTTACATGCGTGATCGCCTGGGCTTCGATCCTGCTGAGATTCCAGTTATGCGCGAGAAGTATTTTCTCCAATATGGCACCACCCTACGCGGATTACAGGCCAACCACGACATCGACGTACAGGACTTCCTGGCCTTTGTACATGACCTGCCCCTGAGCGACTACATCCGGCCCAATCCCGCGCTGTGCAAAGTCATCGCTTCGCTCGGGACCCGCAACCTGATCTTCACCAACGCGGATGCAGCCCACGCCCGTAGGGTGTTGAAAGCACTCGAGTTAGGCAACTGTTTTGAAAACGTTGTGGACGTGAATGCCGTTGCCCCATATTGCAAGCCTATGTCTGCTCCTTCCCGATCGCCATGCGCATGGCCGGTGAAAGCGACCCGGCTCGTTGCGTGATGATCGATGACCTGCCCCGCACGACGCTGGCCGCACGAAAAGCCGGTTGGTACAGCATATTGTTCGGACAGGAGAAGCCGCATCCGGATGCCAACGCCACCCTGACCGACTGGCGACATCTGGCTGCTATCCTCGATGGGAGGGCTTCATGAATTCCGATAAGGTGTTGATCGTGGTTCTGCTAGTGATTGGCATTGTCGTGCTCGCGAATCTGGCGATGTTTGCGCTGGTGCACGGTTCACGCGGCATGAAGTTTGATTGGTTCAAGGATATGCGCGGTGGCCTCAGCCAACCCTTCAAGTCGGAAGATGATTCGCTGAATGAGCTGCGGCTGAGAGTGGGAGAACTGCAAAAATCTGACAAGCAGGACCAGGACTAAGTCGTTCTCATTCCTCGACGACATGATACGTGGCTAGCAGCAGGCTCATCGTAAAAGCACCCGAAAATCTCTAATAAAATGCATATAAGTTTCCTACAATTAGGGGATATAGATTTCATACTCTTTAAATCGGCTTGTGATAACCTTTTATATTGATTAAATGGTCATTCCAGGAGGATGCTATGAATAAATACGTACGCGGTGGTTTAATCGGCGCTGTCGCTGGATCATGTTGCTGGGAACATACTCCGGCGGTTTTCTGGTGGGACACTTCGTGCCCTTCCAAAACAGCGGCCAGCCTATTTTAGCAGCGCGCCGGAGGCTCTTCCCACCGTATCCCCGCAGCAGCAGTCCGCCAGCCCGCAGGATGTGCAGACGCTCTTAAGCCCTTCTGGGAGGCCTGGGGCATCGTCCATAACCAGTATGTCGACCAGCCGGTAGATGATGTGGCCCTGATGCAAGGCGCCATCCGCGGCATGATGGATGCGTTGGGCGACAAGCATAGCTCTTACATGGACCCGCAGACCTACCAGGATGCCAACAGCGGGCTGGCAGGGGAATACGAAGGTATAGGCGCCTGGGTCGATCCCACAGCGGATTATTTGACCATTATCAGTCCGATCCCCGGATAGCCCGCTGAGAAAGCCGGTCTGCAACCAGGAGACAAGATCATTGCGATCGACGGTAACGACATGACCGGTATCGATGCCGAACTGGCGCGCCAGAAAGTGCTCGGCCCGGGCCGGGTTGAACGTGGTTAACGGTAGCACGCGCAGGTGCCGCTACGCCGGCAAGCCGGTGATCGTCGCGACCCAGATGCTGGAGTCGATGATGGTGGCGCCGGCGCCGACCCGGGCCGAGGCCTCCGACGTCGCCAGCGCCGTCTACGAGGGCGTCGACGCGGTCATGCTGTCGGGAGAGTCCGCCGCCGGGCGCTACCCCATCGAAGCGGTGTCGATGATGGAGCGGATCATCCGCCGGACCGAGCGGGATTATCCGTACCAGCGGATCGTCGACGCCGATCGCGCCGTTCCCGAAACGACATCGGCCGACGCCATCACCGCCGCAGCGAGGCAGGTTGCCGAAACCGTCTCGGCGCAGGCCATCGTCACCTTCACCGCCAGCGGCTCGACGACGCTGCGGGCATCGCGTGAACGTCCTCCGGTGCCGATTCTGGCGCTGACCCCGCACGAGCGGATCGCCCGCAACCTCGCGCTGACCTGGGGCGTTCATCCAATCGCCGTTGAGCGCTTCGAGGCCTTCGACCGAGATGGTCGCCCAGGCGGTCAAGGTCGCGCTGGAAGAAGGTTTCGCAAAGGAGGGCGACCGTCTGGTCGTGACCGCTGGACTGCCCTTGGAGATGCCGGGTACGACGAACGCCCTGCACATTGTCACGATCTAGTGCCCCCGGCGTCGGCGGTGCGACATGATCGAACAGGTTTTCTCGATCATCGCGCCGGTGTTCGTCTGCGCCGCGCATCGGGCTTCGTCTGGGCGAAGCGGGGCCGGGCGTACGACGTCGAGCTGGTGACGACGCTGGTGACCAACATCGGCGCGCCGTGCCTTGTCTTTCACACCTTGGCGAACCTCCCGCTCGGCACCGAAGGCGCTGGCGACGATGATGGGCGGCGACCGTGGCCGTGGCCTCGCGCCTGCGCGGCGATCGGCGCCGTGATCCTGCGTCTCGCCGGTCTCTCCCAGCGAGCGTTCCTGCCGACGCTGATCTTCCCGAATTCGGGCAACATGGGCATGCCGCTGTGCTACCTCGCGTTCGGCGACGCGGGCCTGGCGATGGCGATCGCGGTTTTCACGGTCTACGCGGCGACGCAGTTCACCTTCGGCATCTCGCTCGCCTCCGGTACGGTGTCGCTGCGGATGCTGGCGCGGGCGCCGCTGCTCTACGCGGTGCCGCTGGCGCTGGCGTTCCTGCTCACCGGCACCCGGCCGCCCGCGTGGATCAACGCGACGGCCTCGCTTCTCGGCGGTCTGACGATCCCGATGATGCTGATCACGCTCGGCGTCTCGCTGGCCGGACTGGCCGTCGGCAGCGCCCGGCGCAGCCTGATGCTGGCGGCGCTTCGCCTGGTCATGGGCTTCGCCTTCGGCGTCACGGTCGCTGCGGTGCTGGGACTGGACGGGGTGGCCCGCAGCGTCCTCATCGTCCAGGCGGCGATGCCGGTCGCCGTCTTCAACTATCTTTTTGCCCTGCGCTACAAGACCGCGCCGGCGGAGGTCGCGGGGGTGGTCGTCCTGTCGACCGCCATCTCCTTCGTCACCCTGCCGGCGCTGCTTTGGTATGTCCTCTGAGCGTCGCGGCCTGATGCCGGAAACGCCGGCGCGGCGGGCCGCAATCGGGGTCGCGTGCTCGGTCGGCGCCTATGCCCTCTGGGGCTTCTTTCCCGTCTACTTCAAGGCCGTTGCCGACGTTCCCGCGCTTGAGGTTCTTGCCCATCGGGTCGTCTGGTCGGCGGTGCTGGTCGGCGGCCTCATTTCGCTTCGCCGCGGCTGGCCGCTGGTTGCCCGCGTTCTCGCAGCGCCGCGCCTGCTCCTCACGCTCGCTGGCTCCGCGACCGTGATCTCGGTGAACTGGGGCGTGTTCATCTGGGCGGTCGGCCAAGGGCGGATCCTCGAGTGCAGCCTTGGCTATTACATCAACCCGCTGGTCAGCGTGCTGCTTGGAGTCGTCGTCCTCGGCGAGCGCCTGCGGTTCGGCCAGTGGCTCGCGGTCGTGCTCGCCGCCGTCGGTGTCGGCGTCGAGATTGTGACGGTCGGGGCGCTGCCATGGATCGCCCTGACGCTGGCGGTAAGCTTCGCGCTCTACGGCCTTATCCGCAAGACGGCGCCGGTCGATCCGGTGAGCGGGCTGTTCATCGAAACGCTGCTGCTGTCGCCGGTGGCGCTGCTCTATCTCGCGGTCCTGATGCTGCAGGGGCAGGGGAGTTTTCTCGCCGGCGACTGGCGTATCGACACGCTGTTGCTGTTGGCCGGGCCGATAACGGCGCTACCGTTGCTCCTGTTCGTCGCCGGGGCGCAGCGGATCCGGCTCACGACGGTCGGGCTGCTGCAGTACATTGCGCCGACGGGCCACTTCATCCTCGCGGTCCTTGTTTACGAAGAAGCGTTCACGCAGGCCCATCTGGCGACGTTCGCGTGCATCTGGGCGGCCCTCGCCATCTACACCCTGAGCATCCTGCAGCGGCAGCGGCCGGCCTGATCCGTCACTCGCGCCGTCTGCGCGAAATGGCGTCGCCGCGGCGATGACATTGATCGCGCGGTGGCGCCGGCACACAAAGGCGGCGTTGCCTTTCTGACCGATGGCCGCTGCGGGCGCGTGCCGCCGCGCGCGGCCGCCGCCACGACGGCGGCGCGGACGCGTGTCCAGACGGATGACGTTCTGTCCGGGTCCAGCTCCCGGTGTTGCCGGCGGGATCTCCGGCGACCCAGCCTGTGCGGCAGGACCGGCCGCCGCTACCGCGCACACCCGCCGGCTCCACTGGTCCATTGCCGTGCGGAAGAGCATCGCCGACACGGCCGCGTTCGCCGACATCGGCCGGGGCGAGCAGCCGCGCTTCGACGAGGGCGTGCAGGTGGGTGTCGTTCAGCCAGACGGGAACGAGTTGCTCGACCTTTTCGGCGGCGATGCCGTCGCGGCGTGCGCGGTCGCTCCCCGCGATCACCCGCGGACGCTTCTTGTCGCCGTAATCAAGCCGGCAAGCTCATCGCTTCCCGCGACGATCGCTCGCTGGCTTCCAGGGCGCTGTCCAGGCGCGACACCTGCCCGCGCAGGGCGAGCAACCGGCTCCGTACTCGCGCCAGCAGGCCGCCGCCCAGCAGTGCCGGCGGCGTCGACCTGCCGGTTCGGCGCTCGGGGCATCCCGAACCCGCCTCTTTCAATGGAAGCGTCTCCTCGAAGCCTGAAGACCATGCAGCGGGTACGCCGCCGCCTTCTTTGATTGAAGGATATCGAACAGTTCGCTCGCTCGCGATAGGAACATTGGCCTAGAAGGAGCGGGCTGGTCAAAGCTGGCGACGCGGCCGTAGAAGAGGCGCAGAGGCGACGGCACAGGCTGTTTCCGGGGGTCGGCCCGGCCGCAGGGGGAGTAAGAGCAATGGCCGCACTGGTCACCGGCGTCGCCGGGTTCATCGGCTTTCACGTCGCCCGCGCGTTTGCCGCGCGCGGGCGAGGCGGTCGTCGGCATCGACAACATGCAGCGGAGCCACAACCCGGCGCTGACGGAGGGCCGCCGCGCGGCGCTGGCCGGGATCGACGGCTACACCTTCGAACAGGTCGACGTGGCCGACGCCGATGCGATGCGCGGGCTATTCGCGGCGCACCCGGATATCGACCGGATCGTCCATCTCGCCGGTCAGGCGGGCGTGCGCTACTCGGTCGAGAACCCGTACATCTACCTGCGCAACAACATCGAGGCGTTCGTGGTCCTGCTCGAGACCTGCCGCGCGCTGCCGGCGCTCAGGCACCTGGTCTACGCATCGTCGTCGTCGGTCTACGGAGCCAACAACAAGCTGCCGTTCTCGATCGACGACAAGGCGGACAGCCCGGTCTCGCTCTACGGCGCGACCAAGAAGGCGATGGAGGCGATCGGCCATTCCTACGCCCGGATGTACGGGCTGGGACTATCGGGCCTGCGCTTCTTCACGGTCTACGGCCCGTGGGGCCGGCCCGACATGGCGGCGTACATGTTCACCGAAAAGATCATCGAAGGCCAGCCGATCCAGGTCTACAACCGCGGGGAGATGCGCCGGGATTTCACCTATATCGACGACATCGTCGCCGGCATCCTCGGCTGTCTCGATCATCCGCCGGCGGCCGGCGTTCATCGGGTCTACAATCTCGGCAACAACCGCAGCGAGGAACTGGCGGATTTCATCGCCGCCATCGAGCGGGCCGCCGGACGCAAGGCGATCGTCGAGTATCTGCCGATGCAGCCGGGCGACATGACCGAGACCTATGCCGACATCGAGGCTTCGCGCCGCGACTTCGGCTTCGAGCCCAGGATCGGCATCGACGAAGGCATGGCCCGGTTCGTCGCCTGGTATCGCGACTATTATCGGCTCTGAGCGGCCGCCGGCGCACACGGCCTGGCGTAAAGCCCCTCGAGCGCATCGCGGTAGATGGACGTAATGACGTGCCGGCGCAGCTTCAGCGTCGGCGTCAGCTGGCCGTTGTCGACGCTGAAGGCGACGGGCACGATGGAGAAGCGGCGCACCCGCTCGACGACGGACAGGGACTTGTTGACGTCGTTGACGACCTCGGCGATCGCATGGCGGAACGCCGCGTCATCAGCCAGAGCGGCGACGTCCGCTGGCTTTCCCGCCTGTGTCGCCCACTGCTTCGCCCATGCGCCATCCGGTACGATCAGGGCGACGACGTGGGGCCGGCGATCGCCAAAGACCATGGCCTGGGCAATTTCCGGACGCAAGGAGAGCGCGCCTTCGATCCGCGCTGGGGAGAGATTGTCGCCGCCGGAATTGACGATGATGTCCTTCTTGCGATCGGTAATGCAGATGTGGCCGTCTTCGTCGATCCGGCCGATGTCGCCGGTGTGGAGCCAGCCGTCGCGGACCGCCTCCCGGCTCGCCTCCTCCTGCTGCCAGTAGCCTTTCATCATCATCCTGCCGCGCACCAGGATCTCGCCGTCCTCGGCGATGCGCGCGTCAACGCCCGAGAGCGGCGGGCCGACCGTGTGCAGTTTGGCGCGTCCCGGCCGGTTGACGCTGATCAGTGGCGATGCCTCCGTCTGGCCGTAGCCCTGGACCAGCGGCAGGCCGAGCGCGACGAAGAACGAGCCGACCTCCCCGTTCAGCGGCGCGCCGCCGGACGACCATCGCCCGAATGCGGCCGCCGAAGCGCTCGCGCACGGTCCTGCGAACGGTGCGATCCAGCGCCCAGTCAATGAGCCTGTCGCCGAGCGTCAGGCTTTGCGGCTGCTCCAGCCGGCGTTGGCCGATCGCGACGGCGCGCTCGAACATGCGCTGGCGCAGACCGCCCTGCTTGCGGACAGCCAGGGCGATACGGCTTTGCAGGATCTCGTAGAACCGCGGCACCGCGGCGATGATCGTCGGTCGCGCCTCAAGCATGTTCGCCGCGACCTTGTCGATCGACTCGCCGTAGTAGATCTCGGCGCCCAGGGCGAGCGGGACGAACTGGCCGACGGTGTGTTCGAAGGCGTGCGAGAGCGGGAGGAACGACAGGAAGACGTCGTTGCCGGGCCCGATGTCTTGAATGACTTCGACCGGCCCCGGCGCAGTTATGGAGAATGGCCTGGTGCTGAAGCATCACTCCCTTGGGCGCGCCGCCGGTGCCCGAGGTGTAGATGATGCAGGCGACGTCGGTCGGCGCGATCTGCTCGGCGCCGCTGAGGACATTGCTGTGGTCGTGTTCACCGCGCGCGACAACGGCGTCCCAGGCAAGCACGTCGACGCTCAGATGCTGCTGCAGGGACGGCGGATCCATCACGATAACGAACGACACGCCGGCGAGACGGTTGGCGGCTTCGAGCAGCGTCTGCGCAAGCCGCGAGGTCGAGACGATCACGCCCTTGGCGCCGCTGTCTTCGAGGACGTGGCAGTGATCGTCCACGGTGTTGGTCGTGTAGGCCGGCACGGTGACCGCGCCGATGGCCATGATCGCCAGGTCGGCGATCAGCCACTCGGGCCTGTTCTCGGCGACGATAACAATCCGGTCACCACGTTCGACGCCGGTCGCCCGCAGACCACGGGCGAGGCCGCAGACACGGGCGGCGACATCGCGCCAGCTCAGCGGCCGGTAGCGGCCATCGCGTTTCGCCCACAGCAGCGGCCGCTCGCCGAAGCGGTCGGCCTGGACAAAAAACATGGTGACGAGGTTCGGCCACGCAGCCTCCGGCGGCGGATCAGAAGCACGGCTTTGCGACACGGTTGCGGCCCCCAATAACCGTTGCCGGGTACATCTCGCTCCCTTATATGCGCAGCGAGGCCAAAGGGGAAAAACATATGGTTGAGAGTTCTGCTGCGCTGGCGCCCGAGGCGAAAGCGGCGTCGGCGCCGCCGGTGTGGGATCTTGCCGACCTCTACGACGGTCCTGACGCAGCCGCGCTGGATGCGGATCTGCGCTGGGCGCTGGCGGAGGCGAAAGCCTTCAACTCCGACTACGCCGGCCGCCTGTCTGGTATCGACGGCGCTGACCTCGGCCAGGCGATCCGGCGCTACGAAGAAATCTTCGAGCGCCTCAACAAGGCGATGAGTTTCGCTCAGCTCTGGTACGCCGCCGAGATGGCCGATACGGCGCGAGGCCGTTTCCTGCAGACCCTGCAGGAGCGTTACAACGAGGTCTCCGCCGAGACCCTGTTCTTCACGCTGGAGCTCAATCATCTCGGCAACGACGTTCTCGATGCGAAGCGGGATGATCCGATCGTCAGCCACTACGGGCCGTGGCTGGCCGATGTCCGCCAGTACATACCGCATCAGCTATCCGACGAAATCGAGGCGATCCTGCACGACAAGAGCGTCACCGGCGCGCTGGCGTGGATGCGCCTGTTCGACCAGACCATCGCCGAGTTGCACTTCGATGTCGGATGGCGAGCGGCTGTCCCTGGCCGATGTCCTGAACCGTCTGGACAGCCCGGATGCGACAGCCCGCCGCACGGCGGCGAAGGCGCTTGGGCACGGGCTCGGCGAGCGGGCCGATGTCTTCGCGCTGATCGTCAACACGCTGGCGAAGGACAAGGAGATCGACGACAAGTGGCGGAAGTACCCTCATCCGGTGTCCTTCCGCAATCTGACCAACAAGGTCGAGGACGAGGTCGTCGAGGCGCTGGTCGATGCGATCCGCGGCGCCTACGGCGAGCTGGCCCATCGTTACTATCGGCTGAAGGCCGGCTGGTTCGGTCGCGATATCCTCGATTACTGGGACCGGAACGCGCCGCTGCCGGGCGACGACAACCGGCTCTACTAGCTGGGACGATGCCCGCGGGATCGTGCTCGACTCCTTCGGCCGGTTCGACCCGCGCATGGCCGATCTGGCGGACCGCTTCTTCGCCCGGCCCTGGATCGATGCCGCGCCCCGGCCGGGCAAGGATCCGGGCGCCTTCTGCCATCCGGTGGTTCCGGCGGCTCACCCGTACGTGCTGATGAACTTCTACGGTCGTTCCGCGCGACGTCATGACCCTGGCGCACGAGCTCGGCCACGGGATCCATCAGATTCTGGCCGCGGACCAGGGAATGCTGATGGCGGACACCCCGCTGACGCTGGCGGAAACGGCGTCGGTATTCGGCGAGATGCTGGTGTTCCGGGCGCTCCTCGACCAGCAGCGCGATGAGGGCGCCCGCCGGCGCCTGCTCGCCGGCAAGGTCGAGAGCATGCTCAACACCGTCGTCCGCCAGATCGCCTTCCACGAGTTCGAGAAGCGGGTGCACGAGGAACGCCGACGGGGCGAGCTGGCAACGGCGCGGATCGGCGAGATCTGGCTCGACGTTCAGCGCGAGAGCCTCGGTCCGGCAATGCGCTTCGATGACGAATACCGGCACTACTGGACCTACATCCCGCACTTCATCCACTCGCCGTTCTATGTCTACGCTTATGCTTTTGGTGACTGCCTCGTGAATTCGCTCTACCAGGTCTATCGCGAGGGCGCGGACGGTTTTACCGAGAAGTATTTCACCATGCTGCGCGCTGGCGGCACCCTTCGCCATGACGAGCTTCTGGCGCCGTTTGGCCTGGCGCCGGGCGATCCGAAGTTCTGGCGCCGCGGCCTCGACGTGATCGTCGGCTTCATCGACGAGCTGGAGGGTCTCGAGTGAGTATACCGGACGTGCCGGCGCGACCGGCGGCGCCCCTTCCCGGTGCGACGCGGGGCGATCCCGCGGCGGGAACCGGCGGCGAAGGCGACAGCTTCGGCGGCCGGCTGAAACGCTACGCCCGGGTCGGCACGACCGTCGGCGGACTCGCCGCGCGCTTCGCCGGGAACCGGATGTTCGGCCTGTCGATCGACAGGCCCGAACACGCTGCCGAACTGACGGCGGCCCTCGGCGGGCTCAAGGGACCGCTGATGAAGGTCGCCCAGATCCTGGCGACGGTGCCCGATCTTATGCCCGAGGAATACACGGCGGAACTCGCGCAGTTGCAGACCAACGCGCCGGCCATGGGCTGGCCGTTCGTCAAGCGGCGGATGACCGCAGAGCTCGGCGCCGGCTGGCAGACGCGGTTCGCCTCGTTTTCGCACGAGGCGGCGGCGGCGGCTTCGCTGGGTCAGGTGCACCGCGCCGAAAACCACGACGGCCGGCGGCTGGCGTGCAAGCTGCAGTATCCGGACATGACCTCCACGGTCGAGGCCGACCTGCGGCAGCTTCGCGTGATCTTTTCGATCTATCGCCGCTACGACAAGGCGATCGACCCGTCGAACATCCACGTCGAGCTTATGGCGCGGCTGCGCGAGGAGCTCGACTACCGCCGGGAGGCGCGCAACATGGCGCTTTACGGCGTGATGCTCGGCGATGAAGCGGGTGTCCACGTGCCCGAACCGCTGCCGGAGCTCTCCACCGACCGGCTGCTGACCATGACTTGGCTGGATGGCGAGCCGATCCTCAGCTTCGTCGATCATCATCTTGATGCCCGCAACGAAGTCGCCCGCAACATGTTCCGCACCTGGTACGTACCGTTCTACGAATACGGCGTGCTCCACGGCGACCCGCATCTCGGCAACTACACCGTTCGCGACGACCGCTCCATCAACCTGCTCGACTTCGGCTGCATCCGGATTTTCAGGCCGGCGTTCATCCGCGCGGTGATTGACCTTTATTGGGCGCTCCTGAACAAGGACGACGACCTCGCCGCGCACGCGTATGGAACGTGGGGCTTTAAGGATCTCAACCGCGAGATGATGCAGATCCTCAACCAGTGGGCGAGTTTCCTCTACCGCCCGCTGATGCAGGACAAGGTTCAGCGAATCCAGGAGGAGGGCGGCGCCGTGTATGGCGCGCAGGTGGCCGGTAAGATCCAGCGCGAACTGCGCGAGGTCGGCGGCGTCGCGCCGCCGCGCGAGTTCGTCCTGATGGACCGCGCCGCGATCGGCTTGGGGAGCGTCTTCACCCGCCTCGGCGCCGAAGTGAACTGGCACACGATGTTCCACGAGCTGATCCAGGATTTCGACGTGGACGCTTTGGCGGCCCGTCAGCAGGCGGCGCTGGAAGCCGCCGGCCTGCCGCTTCCGGAGTAAACGCAAGGCGCGGCGAGCCTTCTTGCAAGGAAGGGGAGGAGAGCATGATCATCACCACCACCGACGGAATCGAAGGGCAACGGATTATCGACTATCTCGGCGTCGTCGGCGGCGAGGCGGTCATGGGCACGAACGTCTTTCGCGACTTCTTCGCCGGGATCCGCGATGTCGTCGGCGGCCGCTCGGGCTCCTACGAGAAGGAGTTGCGTAAAGCGCGGACCTTGGCCATGGAGGAGATGGCCGAGAAAGCCGAGAAGCTCGGCGCCGACGCCATCGTCGCCGTCGACCTCGATTACGAACACCTCGGCACCGGCGACCGCTCCATGCTGATGGTCAGCGCCAACGGTACGGCGGTAAAGCTCGCCCGGTAGGGGCTTTGCTTCAAGATCATCGCGCCCTCCGCGCGGGGCGTGGCGATTCAGTGCCTATTCGGAATCAAGTCCGTCAAGTTCTATTACCCGCTGAAGAGGATCCCCCGGCAGGCTGGAGGCAGGTCGGCGAGGTCGAGCTTCCGCCTGTAGCCGCCCGCAGGCGGTGGAGTCTTCGGCCTCGCCTCGGGCGAGAACCACCAGTCGAGGCCGCTGTCACAGCCGTCGCCCGCTGGCAACGGCTCCTGGGCGATGCAGGCTGCGTCCCCCGGCGGGCAACGCAGGCGAACGTGGAAGTGGTAGGTGTGGCCCCACCACGGCCGGATCTTTGCCAGCCACGCCCGATCTTTTCCGGCGCCGGCGCATGCGGCCCGTTTGATCGCGGGATTGACGAAGATGCGCTCGACGTCCGCAAAGCTCGCGGCTGCGCGCAGCAGGCGGAGCTGGCGGTTGCTCCAAACGGACCGGTTCACCGTCATGTTGCCGGCCGCGACCATGCTGGTTGCGCTCATTGTCTCCCGTTCGTCGGCGCTCAGTCGGCGCGACGGCGCGGGCGTAAACCAGATGTCGGCGTCGAGGCCGATCTGGTGACTGGCGTGGCCTGTCAGGATCGGGCCCCCGCGCGGTTGCGCCATGTCGCCGATGAGCAGGCCCGGCCAGCCGCCGGCTTGCGCCTTCTTCGCGAAGGCCTGGATGAAGGCGATCAGCCGCGGATGCCCGTAGTAGCGATGGCGGGAAAGGCGCATGATCTGATAGCCGGGACCGCTCGCCGGCAGCGCGACCGCGCCGCCGAGGCAGCCCCGTGCGTAGCCGCCGATCGACCGCGCCGGCGCCGGCGCCGGTGCCGTGATGGCGCCCCAGTCAGGAACGATGGCGGCCTGGGCTTCGGCCGCGCCAGCCGGATGCGCCGCAAGGCCGGCGAAAAGAAGCGCCAGCGCCGCCGCGATTTCGATCGGGCCCAATCGGCCAAGCCGTCGGTGCTTCCGTCGCCGAAGGAACGAAGTCGCAAAAGTCCGCAACGGCCGTGCCCCCAAAGTCTGTGCAAGTAACGGGACCGCTATCGCGAACGGCCACCGCCAGAACAGTACATCATCCCGCCACATTGCGCAGCGCCGCTGACGCGTCCGCCGCTGCCTGCTATCGGCTTAGGGACGCGCGCAATCAGCGAACCAGCGCGTATTCGACCGTGGAGACGACGCGGAGCGTCTTGTTGATCTGGCGGCTCTCCGTTTCCCCCGGCGCGTCGTCGCGCGGCAGGATTTGAAACAGACCCTGACTGGCGGTGCGGATGCCGCCGAGCCGGCTTGCCGAATCGTTGGCGAACTGCTCTGCGGCGGCCCGGGCGCTCTGCGTTGCCTCGGCGATCATCTTGGGCTTGATCGCGTTCAGTCCGGTGAAGACATAGGCCGGTCCCGCCGCCGGCCCTTCGCCGGAAAGGACGACGCCGCGGGCGACCAGATCGCCGACCTGCTGGCTGGCCGCGGCGATGCGGTCGACCGAGGGCGAGCGGACCATCAGGGTCTGGGCGATGATGAAGCGGCTCTCGACCGGGCCGGAGCGATACGCCTGCGCCAGCAGATCGGTGACCTCTAGGCTCTGGACGGCGATTTCATCGCGACCGATCCCGGCGTCGGCAAGAAACGCGGCGATGGTCGCGGCGTCGGCTGCGATCTTCGCCTGCGCCTCGGCGAGCGCGTTGCTGGTTGCGACGAAGCGCATCGGCCAGAGCGCCATATCGGCCTTCACGTCGCGCTCGGCGAGGCCCTTCACCATGACCGTGCGGTCGCCGGTGTGGACCTCCCGCAGGCCGTCGGCCACCAGCCAGGCGGCAACGACCATGCCGACTGCGAGCATGGCGGCGGCGAGCAGTGAGGCGAAAGATGGCTTCATCCCGGATCCCCTGCGGGCAATGACGGCAATGCCTTTCCCTACGGGACGTTCGCGCCCGCGGCAACAACGACGGGAGCGGCACCGGTAGTAGTACGAATATACAACCTATGAGGAATCGTAGAGAAAGTGTGTGCATTTAATGGTTGCTTAATGCCCCATAAGAGGGTATCAATTACATCGTGCTCGCACATGAGCTGCAGAAACGCGAAGGCAAACCCATGAAGCGCACCGCCATCATCGTCATCTTCGCCCTTCTTGCCGGCATGGAATCCGCCGCGGCCGCGGTCGCAGCCGAGTTGATCGAGCCGCGTTCGCTCACCTGGAACATCGTCAGCGATCAGGAGATGAGCCAGCTGTGCCGCCGACACGGGCAGACGTCCGGCTGCGCGGGGCTGGCGGCATGGGACGAAGAGTTCCAGAGCTGCATCATCTGGACGCGCTCGCCGCGCGACGCCAATGACCTGCAGCGCTGGCGGCTGATCCACCACGAACTGCGTCACTGCCAGGAGGGCGCATACCACTCCTGAGCGGTCGAGGAGGCGGCGGGCCCGACGCCTCAGTCGGCGTCAGGACGGGTCGCGGGCGATCGCAGCGCTGACGGAGAGGGGGTTGCGCAGGCTGTGGTAGACGACGCAGTAGCGCTCGGTGAGCTTCAGCAGTGTCGCCAGGCGTTCGTCATCGGCGTCGCTGTCGACGTCAAACCTCAGGCGGATGTCGCGAAAGCCTACGGGCGCGTTCTTGTCGACGCCGAGGGTGCCGCGAAAATCGAGATCCCCTTCGGCGGTGACGTTGCCGTCGCGCAGGTCGATATCCAGCGCGACCGCGACGGCGCGGAGCGTGACGCCGGCACAGGCGACCAGCGCCTGCAGCAGCATGTCGCCGGAGCAGGCTTGCATACCGCTGCCGCCGCTCGCCGGATGCAGCCCGGCCTCGACCAGTGCGCGGCCGGTCTCGACGCTGCAGGCGATGCCTTCACTGCCGAGACGCCCGTTCGCCGTCAGGGTGACGACAGCCGAGGCCGGGTCGTCGCGGTAGCGCGCCT
This sequence comes from uncultured Alphaproteobacteria bacterium, assembly GCA_963789785.1. GTDB lineage: Bacteria > Pseudomonadota > Alphaproteobacteria > Rhodospirillales > Defluviicoccaceae > JAEULH01. The sequence goes on from CAWBNC010000012.1 coordinate 15,253, forward strand.
TCAGCGGCGCCTGAATGCTGCGGATGGCGTCTGCGTCCATTTCCCTCCCTCCCACTTATTATTGTGCTGCATCCGATTCTGCGCGACTGGTCAGGTCTTCGCTCAAGCTTCCAGCGGACAGCCACATAGCGGACAGATGGTTCGCGCGACGGCGAGGCGGATGTCCTCGTCCGAGACCGCGATGTCGCGCTCGCGGAGCATCGCCCGAACTTCGTCGGCGAGCTGGTGGTGGTAGGCGTTGGGCGCGTGCAGGCACGCACGGGCCTTCAGATATTGCGCACTGACTGCGTCGGCGGCCTGCTCGAAGCTCAGGGCGCGGGCGGGCCGCGCGTCGGCGACCATCAGCGCGCCAAGGCCGACGGTGCCACTGGCAAAGCCGATTGCCGGAATGGCGGATGCCTGGAGGAGACGCCGTCGGCTGATCATGATGCTGCTTTCCATCATCGGATCCTGATGCGCTTTACTATACGCCGCACCGGTGCAAGCGACAAATACCGGCGGCGCCATCGCAGGGCTTGATCCGCCGGCCGACACCGGCGCACGATGGTCTCCGCCCCTGACGCTCCTCGAAGCGCGACGGCCGCGCCGGTCAAACGGAAGACGCCCATGCCCGACATCGCCAACGACTTCGCCAACGACCTCGAAAAGCACTGGATGCCGTTCACCGCCAACCGGGACTTTAAGGCCGAACCCCGGTTCATCGTGCGCGCCGAAGGCATGTACTACTGGAGCCAGGCGGGGCATCGGGTGCTTGATGCGGCCTCCGGGCTTTTCTGCTGCGCCGCCGGGCACGGCCGCCGGGAAATTGCCGAGGCCGTATCGCAACAGCTGCTCGAAATGGATTACGCGCCGCACTTCCAGTTCGGCCACCCGTCCTCGTTCGCCCTGGCCGGCCGGCTGGCTGAGTTTCTACCTGGCGATCTCGATCACCTCTTTTTCTGCAACTCCGGCTCGGAAGCCATCGACACGGCGCTGAAGATCGCCATGGCCTACCACCGCGCAAGGGGCGAGGGCGGCCGCCAGCGCTTCGTCTCGCGCGAGCGGGCTTATCACGGCGTCAACATCGGCGGCACTTCGCTCAGCGGTATTCTCCGCAATCGCGAGGCCTTCGGCGCGGTCATGCCGGGGGTCGTGCACCTGCGTCACACCTGGTCGGCGACGGACCGGTTCGTTCGCGGCCAGCCCGAACACGGTGCCGAGCTGGCCGAGGATCTGCAGCGCTTCGTCGACCTCCACGGCGGATCGACCATCGCCGCCTGCTTCGTCGAGCCGATTGCCGGGTCGACCGGGGTTCTGGTGCCGCCCAAAGGGTATCTCGAACGGCTGCGCCGGATCTGCGACGCCCACGGCATTCTGCTGGTCTTCGACGAGGTCATCTGCGGCTTCGGCCGGACCGGCGCGCCCTTCGCCGCCGACAGCTTCGCCGTCATGCCCGACATGATCACCATGGCCAAGGCTCTGACCAACGGTGCACAGCCGATGGGCGCGGTCGCCGTGCGCGATGGGATCTACGAAGCCCTGACCGGCGGCGCTCCGGCGCATGTGATCGAGCTTTTCCATGGCTATACCTTCTCCGCCCACCCCGCGGCATGCGCTGCGGCCATGGCGACTCTCGACATCTACGACCGTGAGGATCTGGTCGCGCGCGCCGCACGGCTTTCGACGCCTTTCCTCGATCGGGTGTTCTCGCTTTCCGACCTTCCCATCGTCACCGACGTGCGCGGCTACGGCATGCTGGCGGCGTTCGATCTGGCGCCGGCCGCGGCGCCCGGCGCGCGCGGCTACGCGGCGTTGAAACGGCTGTTCGAAGCGGGGCTGTTACTCAAGTGGACCGGCGACACCGGCATCCTTGCGCCGGCGCTGATCGCCGAGGAGTCGCATCTCGATGAAATGATTGAGCGCCTGCGCGACGGGCTCGCCACGATCTGAGGCGATCTCTAGGCGATGCCGGGAGACTGGTTGGCGATCGGCGATCAGCCGGCGAGGCCGCCGGAGGCGCGCGCCTGACGGACCGCGGCGCGGTAGAACAGATGCCGGCCGATCTGGGTGATCTGGGCCATCGCCTTCGCCCATCCCGGCGAAACATAGTCGGCGTGGTACCACAATGCGCCGTCGGTGGGATCGGGCAGATCGAGAAAGACCATGGATCGGGCGATGTGCTCCGCCTCGCGCCAAGCCTTGTCATTCTGCGGCTCGTTTTTCTTGCCGTCGCACATCCATGAGAACTGACAGCGATGCGGGCCAAGGCTCTCGCCCTGACTGACGACGCCGCAGACGGTGTTCGGAAAGCGCTTGTGGCCAACCCGGTTGAGAGTCACGGCGGCGACGGCGAAGCGGCCGAGCGTCGGCTCGGAGCGCGCTTCCCAGTAGATGTTCAAAGCGAGGCAGTGAAGTTCCGCGTCGACATCCGTGCCGATAAGACGCGCCCAGCGGCCTGCCGGTCGCGGCGCGACGCCGGTCGGATTGCCGATCGCACGCAGGGCAACCGTCCGCAGCGCATCGATGGACGAACCCGTCGCGCTCGTCGGATCCTTCGGCTCTTCCGGGCTCACGCTGTCTCCGGCCACTGCCGCCGCGATTGCGATGGCGTCGCCGCCTTCTCCGGTGCCCACCGCCGGTTCCCGCTCGTCAGCGACGGCGTGGGCCGCCGTCGATCCGGTCTGTGTCCTGATGTCGAGCCGGTCGCCCTCGTCAGCTGACGGCAATACGGTAGCGATGATCGTCGTCAGATTGCGGGCCATCGCGAGGTCGGCGTCGGGGGCAGGGGAATCGGCCTCGGGAGACGCTATCGCCACCGGCGGCCGGTCATCGCGACCGGTCGACTGTTCGGGCGCAGCAGCCATAACCGGCACCGACTTCGCCGCCGACGCCGCGGAAACCGTCGAAGACGCGGTTGCCTTCACGCTCTCAGGTGCTGCTGCGCGCTGCTCGTGAATGTCCACGGCGCTCCATGCCATCGACGCGGCGACAACCGATATCGACATCCAGAGGTACGCGTCGCGGGTCACTGTGAACTCCTACATATCTATGGGCGGGGGATCCGGCTCGGCGCCTCGCCCACCCTGCTGGCGCCCTGACACATCCACCATTAACTTACGTTAAGGAAATACAACTTTGACGATACTGTCAATGAAAATTATCTCGCAATTTCTTAGCATATCATAAGCTGTTTACTAACAAAAGGTTGCGCCTGTCGCGCGGCGGCTGTCGGCGCCGGGACTGCGGCAATGCCAAGGCGCGGAACCTTGAGTCCGCGGGGGTGTGGCGCGCGCGGCAGGCCAGTCCGCGGGCACGACGCAGGCCGCGAAGGCCGCGCTCGCACGGCGCGGGGCCATTCGGCTACACTCCGGGCGAAATCCTGGTGAAGCGCGGGGCTGGTGATGCTGAAGCGGCCGTATCTGCTGTTCGTCGGCGATGCAACCGACCTGCTGGCGGCGAAGTCGGCCGCTGGCGTCTGGCAGTGGCGGCCGGAGCTGTGCGTCGGGCAGGTCCGTTGCGCTGGCTGCCGCGCCGAGCTCTCCCTGCCGGTCATGAGCGTCGAAGAGGGCGCGGCGGCAGGGGCACGAACGCTGATCATCGGAGTCGCCAATGCCGGCGGCGTCATCCCCGAGCCCTGGATCGAGACGATGTCGCGCGCGCTTGAAGCCGGGCTCGATCTGGCCAATGGCCTTCACGATCGCCTGAGCGATCGGCCTGATCTGGTCGAGGCCGCGGCAAGGTGTGGCCGGCGGCTGATCGACGTCCGCCATCCGGCGCGCGAGTTCAGCGTCGGCACCGGCGAGCCGCGCTCAGGCAAGCGGCTTCTGACCGTCGGCACCGACTGCTCGGTCGGCAAGATGTACACAACTCTCGCGCTCGAACAGGAGATGCGAACGCGCGGCATCGACGCCGACTTCCGCGCCACGGGGCAAACGGGGATTTTCATTGCCGGCAGCGGCGTCGCCGTCGATGCGGTGGTTGCCGACTTCATCTCCGGAGCCGTCGAGTGGCTGGCGCCGGCGGCCGCCGAAAGGCACTGGGATCTCATCGAAGGGCAGGGCTCGCTGTTCCACCCGTCCTTCGCGGGGGTCAGCCTCGGCCTGCTTCATGGCGCGCAGCCCGATGTTTTGGTCATGTGCCATGAGCCGACCCGCGGCTACATGCGCGGCCTCCCCAATCGGACCTTGCCGGACCTGCGCACCTGCATCGAGGCCAATCTCGCCGCCGCGCGGCTGACCAGCCCGCAGGTGCGCTGTATCGGCGTATCGGTCAACTGCAGCGGGCTGACTCCGGCCGACGCGCGGGTTTTCCTCGACCGGCTCGGCGACGACCTCGACTTGCCGTGTGTCGATCCGCTTCTGGACGGGGTCGCAGCCCTGGTCGATCGCCTCGCGTCGTGACCCGCACGCTGCGAGTGCGTGCCGAAAGCTGGCCGCTGCGCCGGCCCTTCGCCATCGCCCGGGGAACCAAGACGGCGGCCGAGGTCGTCGTCGCCGAGATTGAGGACGACGGCCGCGTCGGGCGCGGCGAGTGCGTGCCCTATGCCCGCTACGGCGAGACCGTTGCCGGCGTTGTCGCCGCGCTCGAGGAATGCGCAGAGGCGATCACCGCGGGCCTGAGCATCGATGCGCTGCAGACGGTGCTGCCGGCCGGCGCGGCGCGCAACGCGCTCGATTGCGCGCTGTGGGATCTGGCCGCGAAGGCGGCCGGCCGCCGGGCCTGGAATCTTGCCGGCCTGGCGCCGCCGGAGCCCGTACAGACGGCCGAGACGATCTCGCTCGACCGGCCGGAGGCGATGGCCGCTGACGCCGCCGCGCTCGCGGCCGGAACCGGCGCACGTGCGTTGCTGAAGATCAAGCTCGGTGCGGACGCAGTCGTCGAGCGGGTCGCCGCCGTCCGCGCCGCGGCCCCTACCGCCCGGCTGATTGTCGACGCGAACGAGGGCTGGACGCTGACCATGCTCGAACGGTTCTCCCGGCCGCTGCAGGATCTCGGCGTCGAAATGATCGAGCAGCCGCTACCTGCGGGGGAGGATGCGGCCTTGGCCGGCTTACGCTCGCCGATCGTCCTTTGCGCCGACGAATCCTGCCATGGCGTCGCCGATCTCGACCGGCTCGCCGGCTACGGGATGGTCAACGTCAAACTCGACAAGACCGGCGGCCTGACCGGCGCGCTTGATCTGGTCGCCGCGGCGCACGCCCGCGGGCTCGCCGTCATGATCGGCTGCATGGTCGCCACATCGCTGGCGATGGCCCCGGCGATGCTGCTCGCCGCCGCGGCCGGCATTGTCGATCTGGATGGGCCGCTGTGGCTGGCCGACGACCGCATACCCTCTGTGCGCTACGCCGACGGCCACATCTATCCGCCGCTGCCGGCGCTGTGGGGCTGACCAGCCCCTGACTTGAGGCGGGCCTGTCGCGTCGCCCGGGTCCAGGCTCAGCTCCGTCGCAGGACGGTCACCCGCATCGGCTGATCGAAGGCCCAGCCGTCGTCGCGCCTGGTCCCGAGATGCTGAAAATTCGCCGCGATCTCTTCTTCCTGCTCATCGAAGCGATCGCGGATGTGCGGGTTGATCGAGGTCAGGCGATCATGAAACGCCTGGAAATCGGGGAAGACAACGGTGTCGAGGTGGGTCAGCGCCCGTTCGAGCAGAAGGCCGTACTCGGGCGCGTAGCGCAACGAGGCCTGCGCCCGTTGTCGCGCCACGGTCTCATCGTGCGCCGGCTGCATCAGCTCGAAGTAGGGTCCCTCCGGCATCGGCTCCGAGATGTAGAGAATCCCGCCCGATCGCAGCACCCGCGCCGCCTCGCGCAACGCCTTCATCAGGCCGTCGCCATCGACGTGGTGCAGGCTGTTGTAATAGACAATGATATCCGTGGAGCGACTGGCCGCCGGCAGATCTTCCGCCAGGCCCTGAATGTAGTGCTCGTCACGCACCGGTTTGATCGCCCGCGCCCGCGCTAGCGCTTTCGGGCTGACCTCGACGCCGGTTACGTGGGCGCCCCTGCCAGCGAGAAAGCGGCTCAGCCAGCCATCGCCGCAGCCGACATCGATCACCGTGGCGTTGTCGAGATTAAGAATTTCCCCCATGAGGTCGGTGCTGCTTCGCCTGTCCATCTCACGTCCTGGTTCTTTGTCGCCGGCCCCGGTGCCGCGCAATTCGCTCAAACTAAGGTAGGCAGATTTCTACTGGATATGGCTCATGAGGGAAACATTTGAAGATGTTCGCCATGGGACGGCGACTTTTGCGCCAACTTCCCAAGCGACCGCCGACGACGTTCACGGCACCATGACCAGGCCGAGATCGTTCCCGATCTCGATGGCTCGCTCGACCCTCGGATGCGAGACAACCTCGCGCCAGCCCTCGTAGCAGCGGGGATCGGTCCCCGGAGCGAAGCGATTATGCCAGCGGATGTCATCGAACACGATGACGGCACCGGGCGCGAGCGCATCAACCAAGTTGGCGAAATCGCGAACGTAGGCTTCGCCGGAGTGGCCGCCGTCGTGGAACACGAAATCGACCGGCGCCATGCGCCTGGCGGCCGGGGCGAGATCGGTCTCCGTCGAACCGTGGCAGCATTCGATCCGATCGCCGAATAGCGTCGCGAGCAGACCAGCGGACAGGCGATGCTGAATCTCGCCGATTTCGATCGTCAGCAGTCGGCCTTGCGAGGAGACGCGCTGCAGAGCGAAAGCAATGATCGCCGCCGAAAGACCGTACGCCGTTCCGATTTCCAGGCACCTGGTCGGGCGCATGAACCGGACCGCCGCCGCCAGCACCCGGCCTTTCGTCATGTTGCTGGAGGAAACGGCGAAATGCCAGGCGACGTCGGCGGCGCGGCGGGGGAACTCCTCTGTATTGCCGAGATAGGTGTCGGCGATGAGGGCGCATCGGCGTGCCACGACTTCAGGCAACGGCGGCAGGCCTCCCTCAATCGCCTCTTTCAGCCTGAGAAAGCGGTTCGCTGAGAGACTGTCGCCGGCGGCGCCGGCCTTCAGCTCGACGATGTCGCGCCGCATGGGAACGAAGCTCTGGCGGAGAAGCCTGAGGGTGCTGTACGGATCGTTCAGAGGATGCTCACGGGCGATGTCCCGGAGGAGGCCCACGGCATACATTTCGATGCCCCAGGTATCATCCCACGTGGGGCGCGGCTTTCCGCCGACATTCTTTTTTTCTTTCTTCCTTTTCTTGATCAGAAAATGTGCCATGAAATGGATACCTCACGTGGAGAATGCAGAATAGTCACCGCGGCTGAGGTTATTGCGATCACTTGAGGCAAGCAATGGTACTCGCGACGGGCCTGCGGTGAACCGGAGTTCCGTGCCCCCTGTCGTCATCGTCCTCGGTGCGCCGCCGCTGGCCCCGGACGTGCCGGGGCCCGTGCTCGAGCGCCGACTCGATCACGCGGTTGCCGTCTGGCGCGAACGCGGCGGCGGCTTCCTGATCGTCACCGGCGCGGCTGTCGGGCCGCCGCCCGCCGAAGCCGAGATCATGCGCACCCTGGCGCTCGCCCGTGGGGTGGGCGAGGATCGGATCGTCGTCGAGAACCGGGCGAGAAACACCTTCGAAAATGCGCTTTACTCAGGCCTGATCATGCGCCGGCGCGGCTGGCGGCAAGCAATCGTCGTTACCGACGCCTTTCACATGCCGCGGACCCTGTTCGTCTTTCGCCGGCTTGGTCTGGACATCGAAGGCGACGCGGTGCGCGCTCCCGCCGCGGCCGGCCTGGCGACGCGGCTGCGGCTTTATGTTCGCGAAGCCTTGGCCTTCGCCTACTGCGCCGCCCTGTTTGCGATCGGCCGACATAAATCGATGGTCGCTGCGGTATGGGAAGACTAGATGCTCCCGGCTTGATGTCGCGTCGGTGACCAGGATCGCGAAGTCGGGGGCAAGCGAGCCTTTCGTATTGGCCTCGATCAGCGTGTTTGCGCCCGCAGCCTTGACGTGGATTTGGCCCAAGCCGGTAAATGCATCCGTCCCCCGAAAGGCGATGGCCTGATTGCCGCCTTTGCTTGCATCCGCATTGATGCCTCTGAGATCGACCCTCTCACCCGATCTCGCGGCTCCAAAGCCCTGAAACTCAATCACATCCCGCCCTGCGGCGGCCGGTGTCGAACTCGCCGACGGCGTTGTAATCGAAGAAGTCGCTTCCCGGACCGCCCGTGAGCCGGTCCGCGCCTTGTTGGCCGGAGATGTAATCACCGTCTTCTTCGCCGAAGAGCCGGTCGTTACCGGAGCCGCCAACGAGACTGTCGTTGTTCAGGTTGCCATGGAGAATGTCATTGCCGGCTTGACCGAAGATCGTGTCGTTGCCGCTGCCGCCGTACAGGCGGTCCGCTCCGGCGTCGCCGTTGACGGTATCGTTGCCGGCCTCTTCCCCAACGAGGTCGTCGCCGCCGCGCGCGTTGATCAAGTCGTCGCCGGGGGTTCCGTTGAGTACGTCGGGGCCGTCGGTTCCGTTGATCGTGCCCCCTGGTGGAGGAGGTGGTGGTGGATGGGAGGAGGCGACGCGAGGGTGCGGATCTCGCCGTCCTGCTTGGTCATCATGTAGATCTCGCCGTCCTGGCCCTCGCCGAAGCGAAGATCGGCCCGGTCCGAATGGACCAGTTTCAGGAGGGACGTCGGCTTGCCGTCGTCGAGCACTTACATCAATTTTTGATCCGCTGTGACCAACTCGGCCAGACCGGCAAGCGCGGGCAGGGGCCGGGTGATGATGTAGGTCGGCACGCCGGCAAGGAAGGCGCTGAAGCGGCCTTTGTGTTCGAAACGGATGCGGAAGTCCGAGTTTGTAAACCAGGGCATCAGTCGCGTAACAATGCCGCCGGCGATGTAGATGCCGCCGCGCGCGTTCAGGACAATGGCAAGGTCCGAGGCGACGGTGCCCAGCATGCTGGCGAAAAGTTCGATCGTCTCGACGCAGATGGGGCAGGAGCGGTCCAATCCGCGCCCGGTGATGTCGGCCGGGGTGAGCCCCGGTTCGGGTTCTTTGCCCGAAGTCGCAGCGACGGCCGCGTAGAGATCGACGAGGCCCAGTCCGGAAACGACCCGCTCGGCGGAGACATGGCTGAAGCGGTTGCGGATGAAGGCGAGGACTTCGGCCTCGCGGTCGTTGGCGGCGGGGATGGTCATGTGCCCGCCCTCGCTCGACAGCGGCATCCAGGCATGACCGGTCCAGACCAGCGCCGCGGCGCCAAGTCCGGTGCCGGGACCGAGCGCCCAGATCGGCGCATGGGGTACAGGGTCGCCGCCGCCAACCTTGAGCACATCATCCGGCGCGAGCCGGGGAATGGCCAGCGCGTTGGCGACGAAATCGTTGACCACATCGAGCGACTGGAGCCCGAGACGGCTGCGTGTCTGCTCGATCGAGAAGGACCAGTGTTGCAGGTTGGTGAGCTGGATCTCGTCACCGAGAATCGGTGAAGCGACCGCCAGCGCGCCGCGAAGGGGCGGCGTCTTCGGCGAAACCTGTCTGAGGTACGCCTCGCACGCTTCGACCAGCGACGGGTGGTCGCGGCAGACGAGCGGCGCGACGTTATGGATCGTCCCATCCGTCTCGACCAGAGCAAAGCGGGCGTTCGTGCCGCCGATATCACCGATGAGAGCGACCATGGCTCGTGATCTCCATGCCTGCGGCGGATGTCTGCCGATCAACAGCATGAGATTACAGGATGAGAGCCGGCATCCCGGAAAAACTTGCCAGGCCGCGTTCGGGCGGAGCTGTTGCCGATTCCGCCAAACCCCGGGTTGATCCTCCCCAAACGCAATGCAATTCGCGCTTGCAGCAAATGCCTGAAGTGTCGCAAGAGACACCGGGAGCGTAGTCGAGAGCCCGGTTTCGACGCGCCTGCACCGCGTTGCGCAACTGTTCCGGCTCGAAAATATTCGTTCTTACATCATGTTGTTAGACAAAAGCGGCCGGCAATTCACCAAATTGGTCGGGGAAAGATGGGCGGTTTGCAAATTTGGCGTTTGAATTCCGCGTTGCGATCCATTATCTCTGCAATTGTGCGGTGCAGCACGAACACAAGTGGTTTTTGCTGCATCGTGCTTCTTGGACGTTTCCTCCCAGAACTTGGGCCGCGCATGCGGCCCTTTTTTTTGGCCCGGCTCTGGGGCCGAACGTCGCCGAGGAAGGAACTCAGCCCGCGTTGGCGCTGACGTGGTCCGGCGCGGTCCGCCGCTCGTCCAACGACCGCTGCATGAAGACGGCGTCGACCCAGCGGCCGAACTTGAACCCGGCGTCGACGAGAACACCGGCGTGGCGGAAGCCATACCGGCCGTGCAGACGGATGGACGGGGTGTTGGCCGAATCGCCGATGACGGCGATCATCTGTCGCATGCCGAGGCCGCGACAACGGGCAATCAGGGTCTCGAGCAGCAGGCCGCCAAGGCCGAAGCCAACCGCCCCCGGATCGACATAGATCGAATCCTCGACCGTGAACCTGTAAGCCGACCGCGGCCGGAACGGCCCCGCGTAGGCGAAGCCCTTCACCCGGTCGTCGTCACAGGCAACCAGGTAAGGAAGACCGCGCGCCGTTACGCCCTGCCAGCGGGCAACGATTTCGGCGAGGGCCGGCGGCTGTTCCTCGAACGTGCCCGTGCCGCCGAGAACATGGGCGGCATAGATCCGCTCGACAGCGGCCAGATCGGCTTCAGCGGCCGGACGCACGACCGCCCAGGCCGGCGCCTGCTTGCCGAGGAGCTGCAGAGCTGCCGCTCTTTTCGCTCATGTCCGGTTGAACAGGGCGCGGTTCACCCCTGCCAGCGCCTCGATCAGCCGGCCGACCCGCGCCGTCGTGTCCTTGAAACCCGGCAGGGGCACGATCCGCTCCTCATCCATGTACAGCGCGCGGTTCAGCTCGATCTGCAGCGCGTGCACGCCTTCCTGCGGCCGCCCGTAATGGCGGGTGGTGAAGCCGCCGGCGTAGGGCACGTTGCGCCGGACCATGTAGCCGAGGTCGCGCAGCACGCGTTCGGCGAAGGAGGTGACGGCCGGCGCGCAGGCCGAGCCGAAGCAGTCGCCAAGGACGATGTCGACCCGGCGCGTGCCCGGATCGGCGTCCATCGGCCCGCCAACCGACGGCATCGAGTGACAGTCGACAAGCAGGCAGACGCCGAAGCGGCTGCGGGTGGTCTCGACCAGCGACTTCAACGCGTCGTGATAGGGAAAGTAGTGGTCGCGGATTTGCGCCAGCGCTCCGTCCACCTCCAGCCGGCGGCCGTAGATCTGCTCGCCGGTTGCGATCACCCGGGCAATGGTGCCGAGGCCGGCTGCGACCCGCGGCGAGCGGCTGTTGACGAAGTCCGGCAGAGGGCTCGCGAACATCTTCGGGTCAAGCTCGTAAGGCTCACGGTTGCAGTCGAGAAAGACCCGAGGGACGTGAAACTTCAGAAGCGGCGCGCCGAACGCGGGGGCGGCCTCGTACAGTTGATCGACGAAGGCGTCCTCGGAGCGGCGGAGGGTGAGTGCGTCGAGCGGCGAGGCCGCGAGCAGAGTGTCGACGTAGCGCCGGCCACTGTGGGGAGACGCGAAGACGACCGGCACGGTCTGCTCCACCGGCGCGGCCACCGACCACGACGCGCGGCTCTCCGCCTCGTCGACCGCCGCGAGGGTTCCGGCAATCTCATCGGGGGCCAAGACCATCCTCCTCGCAAGCACAGGCAATGCCGCCCTGGTCAGTGGTTAGCGCGAGCTTTGGAATGTGACAACTCCTTCTCGTTACTGCCACTTAAGCAACCGCCGATCGGCGGCAAGGGCCGAAGCCTCTTGCCTATGCTGGCGGATCGTTGGACAGAGGGTTTCATCGACCTGCGGGAACGCGGCGAGGCTTGCCAAGGGCGCCGACTCTGGACTAAGACACCGGCTGCAACCGGTGGTTCGGCCCCGCGGCCTCCCCGGTTCGCGGGCGCGTAGCTCAGCGGGAGAGCACTACGTTGACATCGTAGGGGTCGCAGGTTCAAATCCTGTCGCGCCCACCACAAAAACCGTAGATAATAATATAAGGTATCCTCAACGCCATCGGCTTGGCTTGGTGCGTGTGCGAAGGAGCGCAGGGCCTCGGTTACGACGTGCGCTTCTATGGCGGTTGTTCGCACTGACGCTGTCCTGTAGCTGCGCGAAAGCGCCCGAGGCGTCATTTCCCGACCCCGGCGTCCGTCTCGTAGCGGGCTTATTCCAGACGTTTTGCGCCACGCTCGCCGACGGCCGCTCTTGACCCCGAGCGGACGTAATGCATGCATCGCCGAAATCGGTGGGGACTTGGCCGCGGCCCCGTATCGAAATGGGTAAGATCGGCTTCATCGACGGACGGCAAGAAACGGCGGCATGCTACAAAGCTAGGCCCACCCACGTGGCGCGGGAAATATTCCGCTCCAGCTAAGTTCAAAATTTGTCAACCAGTTGATTAATAGCGTCAAGACTTTCTAGCCTGTAATCATCTCTAACCTGGACGCGATGATTTACGCCCAAGCTTTGTTTTCCAGCTCGAAGCTTCGAAAAGGGTAGGCCTTTGGCGAAGGCAACAACTCCTGTAGTTTGAAAATCTCGAATTCTACCGTACCGTCGGAAATTCTTGAAAAACTAAAATGTTGCGGATGTGACGCGAGCAAGGTCTGAAGGTCATTTTCAATGGCCGAAAAAACCGCAGCATAAGCGGAAGCTGGCCCCATATATTGGGTTATCCGATTTTTTGCGACTAAATGCACCTGAGGTAGGGTCCGACCAGCGTCATTCATACGCGAATTAAATGCGTGTTTGGAGTATATTGGAGATGGGAGGCTTAGCCCATAAACAAGCGAAAGTGCATTTTGAACCGCGCGTCGAGAGAGTTATCGGCCATTACGGGGAGCACAAGCCTGTCGGTAGAAGCTAAGGCAATCTGAGTGTAAATTGAAAAGCTTGGGTTACAATCGAAGAAAATCGCATCGTAGTCGTCCTCCACTTGAGCAAGAAAGTCGTTGATCCAATTTGCTACGGCTAACCAAGTGTTCGTTCCAGGAACCTGAGTATTCGACAATGTGTTGATGGCGTTTGCTTGGAGTTCGAGAAGCGGGTCTCCGCAAACTAAGTCAATGTTGGCCGGAATTGAATTATTGATTTGCGATGGGATGGTTATGAAGTCGGTGGCGTTGAATGCTGGCGGGCTAAAAGGAGAGGGAAGTCTCAACTGAAAATACCCACCGATGCTGCAGCGAGCTGGAAGCCCTTGCCGAATTAGCAATTGATTGCCGCCATGGTTTGTCAGCCCTCCCAAGAATAACTCCGAAAGGTTGGCTTGAGGACAAACATCAATTGTCAAAATGTTGTGGTCGGTGTGCCGTTCGGCGTACCGGCATATCGCCTGAAAAGCTAAGCTTGTTTTGCCGGTTCCGCCTTTGTTATTCCAAAATGTGTATTTCATCGATGCATCCTTATGTGTGTCTATTTTGGACAGTATCACGTCTATAAGAGACGTGTCAACGTCCAAGTGAGACAATAGGACGCTGGCGACATGCTCCTGGCGCGTCGAAGGCCGGAAAGTAGGGGTGTTCTAGGCGTTACGGAATACACGACGGCAGGCAAAAGGCAGTGAATGGTCGCAACCGATTATCCTGCGCGGGGTCGCCGAATGACGGCTTATGGCTAGCAGTGCGCCTGGGAGCCTGGGCTCCGCGACGGCCGCTTTCCCACACCTAGCCGACTTTCACGGTTGGACGTCGGCAAACTCGCGGATTTGGTCGGCTCCACCCTCGGCTGCGGACCAGATTTCGGCGTGGCGTCGACCGTCACTCTTGACCCACTACGGACATCTGCCATGTTTGAAGGTAGGGTTGTGAAGCTGCGTATTCGGCCAAGCGCCAACAGGGAGACCCCGCTCGCAAAACCCGAGCCTCGCCAATTCGTCTCGACGCTTCTGTGCAACCGCTCGGCTTCGGCAGCTACGTCCTGCGCGAACTTTGCTATGCGAGCCTTTTTCGAGCGATGGGTTGCGTTCCCCCTCCTGCGAAGCGATGCCCTACTTATCGGGAAGCTTTAAATTGAATGAGCTCTCCCAAAGTTTGGCACCTTCCCAGGGCTCTTTGATTGCGTCGAAGCGTCCGGTTCCGCTTGCCCCTTCGAAAGCCCCGGTTCCGGAGAGCACCTCGTAGTCTCCCCCATTGCCTGTTGGGGACCATCCACCATCGAACTTGAGGGTCAGCGTGTCGCCGTTTTGGAAAATATAAGTGCTATAGCCAGTATAGTTTCCCTCTTTGCCCCTGTTGTCCACGGTCATAACGTAATCTTTGAAGGCGATGCGGCCGTCCTCAAAAATCGCGACGCCGGCGGCCTTGCTTGCGCCCACGGAGCTTCCCTCGACGTTGGGAGCGTCCACGGTCAAACTATCAATTTCCGTCGTCACTAGGCGGAATTTCAGCGTCTGCTCTTTAGCTGCAGCAGATCCAGCAGCCACGCACACAGCAATAGCCACCGCGCTCGCCGTTTTCCAGATTGCCATGACGGTATCTCCCCACCCGCGCGCACATTCGATTGCCCATAAAGGGAATCTTCATATATAATATTCAACTGATAGATTATATCTCCCCTGATGCGGAAGTGCTTCAATCCAAAAATTTTTGAAGTCACGAAAACGATGCGAAGGGCTTATCCTTCTGCTTCCGGTGCCATCGACATCTGGAGTTACATGGGTGCCTACCTTCCACGAGCTGAATTGAAAAACACAACGAGATCAAAATACTGCGTCGCAAGCTGACGCTGGTCTAGGTGCCACATTTAGGCGCACCGGAACGAAAGGGATAAGCCTTCGATGCGATTTGGCGAAGTCAATAATGTGCAACAACAATGGAGCACGATCCCGGTGGCGATCTTCGCAACATCCGCCTTCGCGCTATGAACAATCGAGCTATGATCTGAAAACGCAGCTCTTATTTCCAGCCTCTGGCTAGCTGTGCGCTTGGGAGAATAGACCAGATTACGACGGCTTTCCCACACCTAGCCGACCTTTACGGTCGGACGTCGGCAAACACTCGGATCTGGTCGGCTAGGCCCTCGGGCGCGGACCACGCATGTGCGTCGCCCGAACCGCCGGGTTTGATCCGCAACCGCCGGCAATCATGCCGTATTCGGCCCCCACGCCGCCGAGCCAGCGGACCCGATCGGCGGTGAAGCCGGCGTACTGGCGCTCGGCCAGACGCGTCGTCGTTGAACTCGATGGGGCGACGATGTTGTCAGTGTTGCGTTTGGCGACGACTTCGGCATAGGCGATGGCACCGCCGCCGCCGGCCTTATTGGTCACCTGCACCGGTCCGGGCGTCCTCCCGAGCTTCTTTATCAGCAACGCTGCCACGGTCGCTTTCTCGCACAAATCCGCTGCGACTTGGCGTCGCTTCGGCGAACCCACCCGTCCGCCTGTCATAGTGGTGCAACCGAAACGGAAGGTTCCCATCCGTTTCGATAAGATAAAGGCGTCTTGGCGCGTGCCGCACCCGTTCCCGTACCGGACCGCTGCGACGTATCCTGCTGGACTTCGGTATAAGCACAGCGCAATCTACAATAGATAGTCATCGGTTTGGGGGGTAAGGATATTGCAGATGCCGCAAAAATAAGGGCGGCGGAAAAAAAGATAACTATCGGATCACGCCGTGTGGACGCAACGAATGGGCCTCGACCGCGCCGCGCGTCCTGAGGGTCTCCTTGTGGTCGTCGCATAGCGGTCGGATCGCCCGCAAGTGTGCCAAGCGTGGACGCATATAAATTACAGGTAAATGCGAGCGAGTTAGCTGATTGTCACCCGGATTGCCGAAGATGGACGATACAGACCTCGCTCCTGTAGAAGACCGGCTTGGTGAAGAGCTCGCGGCGCTTCTGTTCTCGAGCCTACCGGTTGTACTCTTAGCAAATTTTGTAAATGGTTCCCTGATAGCGGTCGTTTTTGCCGGCACCAGCGGTTCCTTATTGGTCGCCATGTGGTGGCTGCTACTGGTGCTCATGGTTTGTTCGCGCACGCTCGCGTGGCTTTGCTACCGCAAGCGGCATCGAACGAGTTGGCGATGGACGACCGTCGCGATCGCCAGCTCGGCATCGAGCGGCGTGCTCTGGGGAATGGCCGGCTTCCTGTTTTTCGCCGATGGCAACGAGACGCAGCGCATGGTGCTCGGCTTCGTCCTCGGTGGCATGGGGGCAGGCGCCATGACGGCCCTGACACCTTATCTGCCGGCGTTCTACGCCTATCTGTTCCCATCGGTAGTGCCCTTTTGTCTCCAGCTCGCGCTGCAAGGCGACGCCAACCACCTCACGATGGCCGCCGCCTCAGTGTTGTATCTGGCGTCGCTGGCGATCCTTGGCAGGAGAGCAAACGGCTGGTTGCGAGAGTTGATCATCCGTCGCTTCGAGAATGCCGAGCTGGTTCACTCATTGGAGCGGCGCGTCAACGAGCGCACGGTGGAACTACATCAGGTCAACGAACAGCTCTTTCGTGACATTGCCGAGCGGCGGCGAGCGCAAGCCGCTGTCGAGAAATATGGCGAACGGCAGGCCGACATCGCCGACTTCGGGCGCCTCGCGTTGTCGGGGATCGATCTGGAAGAACTGTTCGGTCGTGCGGTGGTGCTCGTCCGCGACCGGTTGAACGTCCCGCGCGCGGCGGTGCTTAAAGGAGCGTTCAACGCGCCTCACGCGCGATTTTGCGCCGCCATCGGTTTGCCTGCGTCGCTGCCAACAGAGATGACAGGTGCCGGTCTATCCGATCATGCGGTGCAGCCGCTGAATAGCCGTCCCGCCGACCATGGAGTTGATCTGGGCGCGGTCGATCTGGGAAGACTTGGTGATCCGCAGTCGAGCGCGAAGGCGGCGATCTTGCCCAACGGCCGGCCCTACGGCATGCTCGTTGCCGTCGCGGACACGCGCTACGCGTTCTCAGCCAACGACATCACGTTCCTTCAATCTATTGCCAACATGCTGGCGGCGGCCATCGAGCGGAAGCGAGCCGAAGCAAGCATCCAGGAACTGGCGCTCCGCGATCCTCTGACTGGACTACCGAACAGAGGATTGTTTCGAAGTCACCTTGAACAGGAAGTGGCGAGAACGCGCTTCGGATCGCACCTAGCTTTGCTGCTCGTCGATCTGGACAACTTCAAGGATGTGAATGATACTCTGGGTCATCTGGCAGGTGATCGACTGCTCGTGGAGGTTGCGAAGCGTCTGAAGGCCTGCGTTCGCGAGACGGGTGCCACGTCGCGGCTGGGCGGTGACGAATTCGCCCTGATCCTATCCGACCTGCGGTCGTCGGACGACGCCATGGGCGTCGCGCAGAGGGTCATCGGCCGTCTATCGGAGCCCTTTAGCATCGATGACAGTCAAATTCACGTGGGCGCTAGCGTCGGTATCACAGTGAGCCCCGCGAACGGCACGGATGTCGACGGTCTGCTGCGAAATGCCGACCTCGCGCTTTATCGTGCAAAACGCGAAGGAGGAGGGATCCATCGCTTCTATGCACCGGATATGGCATCGCAAATCGAGGCCCGGAAGACGATGGAGCAAGATCTTCGTCGTGCCCTCGAACGAGATGAGCTTTTCCTCGAATATCAGCCTTTCATCAATCTGGGTACGAGGCGGCCTGGCGGCGCTGAAGCGC
>CAWBNC010000013.1:0-32883 GCA_963789785.1 uncultured Alphaproteobacteria bacterium
AGTTCATCATCATACCCAGTGGTCCGGGCCGCCACGTTACCGAGGCCGCCACGGCGACCGCTTCCGCGTTCACCGCCGCTTTAACCCATGGTGATCTGGCGTCGTGCTCACACTGGTAGAAGGGGTCTTCAGACGCTCGTCGCCACCCAAGCGGTGATGCCTCGCGGAGATGTGATTTGCGCAGATTTTCTCACCCGGCGCCGTGATCCACAGCCTCTTTTTTCCGCTACTGGCATTTTGTCGGCATGGTCTGGATTTTTCTCTATCCGGTCCCCTACCTCATGGACCTGCTGGCGCTGAACATGACGCAGGCACGGTGGCTGGATCTCGGCTCCCTCGGCCGGATCGTTACGATCGGTCTTGACGTGGGTCAGGCCAGCGTTCTGCTGTGGTACTTTCTTGAGTTGCGCTCGGCGGCGGTACTGACCCGGCTCGCCGCGGCGGCCGGCTTCTTCTGGCTGGCGCTGCTGTTCGGGCTCGGTCTGAACGACTGGCTAAGCCGCTGAGCCGGTGAACGTCCCCGACCTGGCTAATGATGGACCCTCCGTCTCGTCGCAGGCTGAAGGAGAGCAAGAAATGGGCGAGTGGTGGCGCGGCGCGGTGATCTATCAGATCTATCCGCGCAGCTTTCGCGATATCGAACGGCGACGGCGTCGGCGATCTGCCTGGCATCACCAGCCGCCTCGACCATGTCGCCGGCCTCGGGGTCGACGGGATCTGGCTGTCGCCGTTCTTCACCTCGCCGATGAAGGACTTCGGCTACGACGTGGCCGATTATCGCGACGTCGATCCGCTCTTCGGTACTCTGGCCGACTTCGACGCGCTGCTCGCCGAGGCCCACCGCCTCGGGCTCAAGGTCATCATCGATCAGGTCTACTCGCACTCGTCGGATCGCCATCGCTGGTTCGAGGAAAGCCGCCAGGACCGGACGAACCCCAGGGCCGACTGGTACGTCTGGGCCGATCCGAAGCCCGACGGCAACCCGCCCAACAACTGGCTGGCGGTGTTCGGCGGGCCCGCCTGGGACTGGGAGCCGCGGCGTTACCAGTACTACCTGCACAACTTTCTGAGGGAGCAGCCGGACCTGAACCTGCATAACCCGGACGTTCAGCAGGCGGTCCTCGACATCGCGGCGTTCTGGCTGGACCGGGGGGTCGACGGCTTCCGTCTCGATGTCGCCAACTTCTTCATGCACGACCTGCAGCTGCGCGACAACCCCCCACGGCCGCATCCGGCGCCGGATAAGCCGTCCTACCTGCAGCGGCAGATCTACAATCGCACACGCCCGGAAACGCTGGCCTTCGTCCCGAAGCTGCGCGCGGCCATGGACCGCTACCCCGAGCGCATGGCGGTGGCTGAGATTGCCGCCGAGGATCAGCTGGCGACCATGGTCGCCTACACCGACGGGCCGGAGCGCTACCACACCGCCTACAGCTTCGTCTTTCTCGGTCCCGAATTCGACGCCCGCTTCATTCGTGACAGCATCGAGCGGATGGGGGCGTTGTCCGATAGCGCCTGGCCGTCATGGGCTTTCAGCAACCACGATGTCGTCCGCGTCGCCACGCGCTGGGGGCGCAGTGCCGCGGTGCCTGCGGCCTTCGCCAAGCTGATGCTGGCGCTGCTGACAAGCCTACGCGGGACCGCCTTCCTCTACCAGGGCGAGGAACTGGGCCTGCCGCACGCCGAGGTGCCGTTCGACCGGCTCCAGGATCCGGAGGGCAAGACCTTCTGGCCACGGCACAAGGGCCGCGACGGCGCCCGCACGCCGATGCCCTGGCAGGCCGGATCGCCGAATGCCGGCTTTTCCACGGTCGAGCCGTGGCTGCCGATCGATCCGCGCCATCCGCCGCTCGCGGTCGATGCCCAGGAGGCCGATCCGAATTCCGTGCTTGTCTTCGCCCGGCGCTTCCTCGCTTGGCGCAAGACCCATCCGCCGCTCATCTGCGGCGACATCCGCTTCCTCGACGTACCGGAGCCGGTGCTGGCCTTCGTCCGCGGCGACGCGAACGAGGCGATCCTCTGCGCCTTCAACCTTGGCGAGGAAGACGTTGCGGTGGATCTGCCGGCCGTCGCTGCCGCAACGCCGCTGGCGGGGCACGGGCTCCCGGGCGAAATCAAGGGTAGGAGCGTGCGATTGCCTGCCTGCGGCGCGGTCTACGCCAGCGGCGAAGGCGGCGGGGCCGCCTGATTCGGTTCTAACCGAGACAGGCGCTCAGGGAGTCGGCCAGCCGGCGCATCAGGGCGAAGTACGCTTCGGGGCTTGGGGCGAGGTCGACCCCGAGCGGATCGAGAACGGCGACCCGAGCTGGCGTGCCGGCGACCACCGTTGTCACCAGCGCGGGCTCGAATTGAGGTTCGCGGAAGACGCAGACTGCGCCCGATGCCTCGATCCGGTCGCGGATCGCGGCCAGCGTCCGCGCGCCCGGCGCCCGATCGGGGCTGATGGCGATCGCGCCGGCGGGGCTGAGACCGTAGCGGGCTTCAAAATAATGGTAGGCGTCGTGAAAGACGATGTACGGCTTGCCGACGTAAGGCGCCAACCGGCTGCGGAGGTCCGTATCCAGCGCTTGAAGACGTTGGCGAAGCTCTGCGGCGTTATCGGCATAGGTCTCGGCGCGATCGGGATCGGCCTCGCTCAGAGTGGCGGCAATGGCATCCGTCATGGCCATGGCGTTGCGAGGGTCGAGCCAGATGTGCATGTCATGGGCCCCATGCCCGCCATGATCGCCATCGTCCACGGCGTCATGATGGTCCTCGTCCCAGACCCCGCCCTGGCGTGACGCGAGCAGCGTGACCCCCGGCGCCTCGGCCAGCGCGACCACCCGGGCGCGGGCGGGGAGGGCGCGCAACGGCTTGGCCAGGAACGTCTCCATCTCCGAGCCGATCCAGAAGACAACGTCCGCATTCTGCAGAGCCGCCGCATCCGAAGGACGCAGGGTGGCGGTGTGCGGCGAGCCGCCGCCTTTCAGCAGCAGCGTCGGAGCACCCGCGCCCTGCATCACGGCGGCGACGAGCGAATGGACCGGAGCGATGCTTGCTACGACCGCCGGCGGCGGCGGCGCTGCGGCCGCGGCATGGCTCCAGATGCCCAGGCACAGCGCGATCGCAAGGAGGGGCCTGCTCATGGCGGTGCTCCGGCGGCGATGGAATGACGGTTCGGACGATGTTATAGGCACTGGGCGTGGTCGAGAGCGAGGCCCTCGATGCGCATGCCGGCGGAACGGGGAGGTGGCGGGCATTCACGGCAGACCCGATGACGGCCAGGGCGAAAGCGCCGAGGAAATCCTGATCGAGGGGCGGGACGTATCGCTCACCCTCGGGCGGGTCCGAATCCTTGACGATGTCCGAATTGCCGTACGCGACGGCGAGATTCTCTCGCTGATCGGCCCGAACGGCGCCGGCAAGACCAGCCTCGTGCGCGTCCTCCTCGGCCTCCTCGCGCCGACCAGCGGGACGATCCATCGCCGCCGCGGGCTGAGCGTCGGCTACGTGCCGCAGCGACTCGCCATCGACCCGGTGCTTCCGCTGAGCGTCAAGCGGCTGATGACGCTGACGGCGCGACGTCCCGCCGCCGCGGTGCGCGCGGCGCTTGCCGAAACCGGAGTCGCCGCCCTCGTCGATGCGCCGGTGCAGACGCTTTCCGGCGGCGAGTTCCAGCGCGTCCTGCTGGCGCGCGCGCTGCTTCGCGAACCGCAGCTCCTCGTCCTCGACGAGCCGGTCCAGGGCGTCGACTTCGCCGGCGAGGCCGCCCTTTACGAGCTGATCGGGGCGATCCGCGAGCGGCACCGCTGCGGCGTCCTCATGGTTTCCCACGACCTGCACACGGTCATGGCGGCGACCGACAGGGTGATCTGCCTCAACCGCCATGTCTGCTGCGCCGGCGGCCCGGCCTCGGTCGGCCGCGATCCGGCGTTCGTCCGGCTGTTCGGACCGCGCGCGGCGGCGGCGCTGGGCGTCTATGCCCATCATCACGATCATGCCCACGATCTCGCCGGCGGGGTCGTCGGCCCAGCCGATGGTCCGACGGATGAGGGCGGCGGATCGGCTCACGGTGGCGATGCCGCGCCACGGCCGGAGAACGACGGTGAACCTTGACGATTTCGTCGTCCGGGCGCTGGTCGCCGGTCTCGGCGTCGCCGTGGTCACCGGCCCGCTCGGTTGCTTCATCGTCTGGCGGCGCATGGCCTACTTCGGCGACACCATGGCCCACTCGGCGCTGTTGGGCATCGCCCTCGGCTTTCTGCTTTCCATCGACCTGACGCTCGGCATCGTCGGCGTCACCGTCACTATCGCCTGCCTGCTTCTTCTCCTCCAGCGGCGCCGGGCGTGGCTGTCGTCCGACACCCTGCTCGGCATCCTGTCGCACGCCAGCCTCTCGTTCGGCCTGGTCGCCATCGGTCTGATGGCTTGGCTCCGGGTCGACCTGCTCGGCTACCTGTTCGGCGACGTGCTTGCTGTCACCAAAGCCGATATCGCGATCATCTACGCCGGCGGTGCGGCGACGCTGGCCGGGCTCGCCTTCGTCTGGCGGCCGCTTCTCGCGGTCACCGTCCATGAGGATCTCGCCCGTGCCGAAGGCGTCGCGGCGGCGCCGGCGCAATTCGCCTTCATGATTCTCATCGCAGTGGTCATCGCTCTGGCGATGAAGGTCGTCGGCATCCTGCTGATCACCTCGCTCTTGATCATTCCAGCCGCCGCCGCCCGCCGCTACGCCACCACGCCGGAGGGAATGGCCGTTCTCGCCGCAATCGCCGGCTGTCTCGCCGTCGTCCTCGGCCTGTTCGCCTCGCTGCGCTTCGACACGCCGTCTGGTCCTTCGATCGTGGTCGCCGCGGCGGTCATCTTCGGCTTCGGCCTGCTGCCGCTGCTGTACTGGTGGCGCGCACTGACCGGGAGGTTATTCCGCGGTCGGAACGTGCGATGACGATATACAAGCGCGGTTGCCGCTGTATTGTCCGCCTCGTCACAATCTTCCTGATCCTTACGGTGCGCTCATGCCGATCCTTCACGTAACCGCGCTCTACGCCGCGATCCTTGCCCTGATCCTGATTGTCCTGTCGATGCGCGTCATCGCGGTGCGGCGCCGGCAACGCATCGCCATCGGCGACGGTGGGGACGATGCGCTGGCGCGGCGCATCCGCGCCCACGGCAACTTCACGGAGTATGTTCCCCTTGCGCTCATCCTGATGCTTGCGGCGGAGCAGGCCGGGCCGCCGGAGTGGATGCTGCATGCGCTCGGGGCGAGCCTGGTGATCGGTCGGATCAGCCACGCCTGGTCGTTGTCGGCGCACAGCATTCCGGGTCGGACCATCGGCATGTCGCTGACCTTTCTCGTCATCATCGGCGGCGCCGCCCTTGCCGTCGCTGCCGCGATCGGCGTTTTTGCCGACTGAAAGCGGGTCGCAGGTTGACAGAAGTACCCAAAAGGGGTAAATAACGGCGCCTTTCCGCATCAGTTCGGCTCTCGGCCGGACTAAAGGGACGCCGCTTCTTGAAGATCAGCCCGCTCGAGCAGAGCGTTAAAGCCAGCTGCGTACCACGGCTTCTCGTCCTTGGCGCGCTGCCGTCGGCGGACTGGCACCCTTTTGCCTGGCGTCTGGTCCTTGACCCGGAAGCCGAGTTCGATGCCATTGTCGTGGGCGAGGGCGCCGGTTTCGAGGACGCGCGGAGCGTCATCGAGCGGACGCGCATGCTGCTTGCCCCGGTCGTCGATCTCTCGGAGGCGCCGGCCGCGCAAGCGGAGGTGCGGACTGGCGTTGCCGGCCTCGCATCGGCACACGAAGCCATGGCCGAGACCGCCGATATCGTCCGCCGGGTCGAGGCGTTGCCCGATCCTGTCCGGCAGGCAAGCGATCCCGCGCTCCTGTTGCTGGCTCGTTGCGCGACCCGCAGGAACGGGCTCGCCGCCGCCCTCGACCCCGCCATGCCGAGCTTCGTTCATTATCCGGCGGCGGGCTTCATCGCCGCGCCGCGCCGTCATGCCGAGCGGCTGGCCGAGGCCGGGCTGCTCGCGCGCACCTTCTTCGACCGCTTCCATGTTTGCCCGGCGTGCCGCTCGTCGCGTCTCAGCGTGCGTGAGGAGTGCTCCGCATGCCGCGGGGCCAACATCGATCAGGAGACGACGGTCCACCACTTCGCCTGCGCCCACCTGGCGCTCGAGCGGGCGTTCCGCTCCGGCGACGCCTTGGTCTGCCCGAAGTGTCGGCGGTCCCTCCGCCACTTTGGCGTCGACTACGCCAAGCCTGGCGTGGCGACGGTCTGTATCGACTGCGGCCATGTCGATGGCGAGCCGGCGATCGGCTTTCGCTGCATCGACTGCGGCGCCCACCATGACGCTCAAGCCGTATCCACCTCAGACTGGTACTCGTACGCCCTGACCCCCACCGGCGAGGACGCCCTTGCCCGTGGCGCGCTCGACGCCGCAGTCGCGGCCTCGCCGCCCGGGCGCGAGACTCTCGTGTTTCTCCTTCGTCAGGGGCTTGCGCTGAACGGCCGCCGCGGCCGCACACCCGCCCTCATCGAGCTCGCGTTCGGCGCGCTGCCGGTGATCGCGGCGAGCCACGGCGCGCGCTTCGCCCGGCAAGCCCGCTCGCTGGCCATGGAGGCCGTTCGCGGCGAGCTCCGCGAGATCGACTTCGCCGTCGGCCGCGACGAGGGGGTGATCATCTACATGCCGGAGACGACGGCGGACACGGCGACGGCCGCGGCGGAGCGGATCGTCCGGCAGGTCAGGGCGGTCGTCGCGGTCGACCTGGATCCGTCCGCGCGGCTGGTCGATCCGCGGGCCGTGCTTCGCGATCTCGAGGCAAAACGATGATGCCCTCCGACCCGCTCTATTACCTGCTGAGCATGGACTCGGCGGCTCTTTTGGCCGCTTTCTCGTTCTCGATCATCCTCGACATTCCGCGCTACACCTTCGGCTTTCTCGCCGTCCTCCTCGTCGAGCTCGGCGCCAGTCGCCGCGGCGGGCGAAGCACCGTCCGCCTGCCCACCATCAGCATCATCATCGCCGGCCACAACGAGGCGGCGAGCATTCGCCGCTGCGTCGTCTCGCTGCGTGAACAGACGGTGCGCGATCTCGAAATCATCTGTGTCGACGACGGCTCGACGGACGGCATGGCCGATGAACTTTACCGCCTGCGGGCGGAAAACCTGATCGATGTCGCGCTCGTCTGCAGGGTGCGCAGCGGCAAGTCGAGCGCCTGCAATCTCGCTCTGTCCAGGGCGCGCGGCGAGGCGGTGGTCAACGTCGACGTCGACTGCACCTTCGATCGCGACGCTATCGAAAACATCGTCCGCCCGCTGGCCAATCCCAGGGTCGGCGCCGTCTGCGGCAACATCGCCGTGCGCAACGCCGGCGCCTCGTTCATCGCCGGGATGCAGGTTGTCGAGTACCTTATCGGCATCTCGCTCGGCAAGCGTGCGCTCGACTTCCTCAACGTGGTCGCCTGTGCGTCAGGTGCGTTCAGCGCCTTCCGCCGCAGCGCGCTGGAGGGGGTCGGCGGCATGGACGTGGGGCCGGGAGAGGATCTTGACCTCACCTTGCGCCTGCGCCAGGCCGGCTGGCGGATCCGCTTCGCCCACGATGCATGGTGCCTGACCGACGTGCCGGCCACGGTTCCCGCGTTTGTCCGCCAGCGGCTGCGCTGGGAGCGCGACGCCCTTCGCATCCGCCTGCGCAAGCACCGGCGCATTCTCGACCCGCGCGATCGCGGCGTTACCGTGACCGACCTGGTTCACCAGTTTGACTACATTGTCACCAACCTGCTGGTGACGCTGGTTTTCCCGCTCTACCTCGGCTGGCTGATGGTCACCTACGGCACCGCCGCCTGGATGATCCTCGGCAGCGTGACGCTGGGCTATTTCGTCCTCGACCTGGTCTCCTTTCTTGCCGCGCTCGTTGTCGTCGATCGCCCCGGCGCCGGCCGGGCCCTGCCGCACGCGCTGCTGTACGGCGTGTTCAACGCCTACTTCATTCGCGCGATCCGCCTCGTCGCCTATGCTCAGGAGTGGGTTTTCCGCCGCTCCTACCACGACGAGTACGTTCCGGCGCGGGTCCGCCGACAGGCGCCACTCTATTGATCCGCCGCCTGCGCCGTAGCCCGGCCGTCGATACCCTCGGCAACGACGCGCGCCCGGCCAAAGGGCGCTTCGGCCGCTGGGTCTATCTCGCGCTTATCGCCGCCTTCTTCCTCTGGGTCGGCGACCTGTTCGTCGGCTCGCTCCTGCGCCTGCGCGCCGACGGTTTGGTCGTCGCCGAGCACGTCTCGGTCGCGGTTCCGTTCGCCGCCCAGGTGATTGAAACCGAAACGACGCCCGGAGCGCTGGTCGAAGCCGGCGCCGTCGTCGCACGGGTGAGCTCCGTCGAGCTGGCCCAGGACATCGCACTCTTGACCGCACGCAACGCAGATCTGCTCGTGCGCAGGCTTGAGCTCGAGCGCGCGGCACGGGTCGCCGAGGCGGTTCTTCCGGTCGCGCGACACCGCGCCGGAGAGGCGGAAACCGCCCTGAAGAAGATCGAGAGCTATCGCGGCGCCGGCGACATCGGTCTGACGCTGTGGATGCAGACCCTGCGCGATCGCTTCGAGACCAAGGAGCGGGTCGCCGAGCTGAGCGCTTCGCTTGCAAGCGCCGGAGACGCGCTGGGCATCGTCGGCGGCGCCGTCAGCGACGCGACCACTGCTCTCCACGATCTGCGCGGCGCCTACGGCGACGGCCTCATTCGTGCGCCGGTCGCCGGCACCGTCGGCCTGCGGATGGCCCGCGCCGGCGAGGTGGTGCGCTCGGGTGAGCCGCTGCTGGTGCTCTATCGCCCGGAACGCTTTGTCCTCGCCTACCTCGAGACCGGCGGCCTCTATACCGTGCGGCGCGGCGATCCGGTGGAGCTGTCGAGCGGTTTTGTCCAGACGACGGGTGTCGTGAGCGATGTTCTGCCGGTCGCCGATCAGCTTCCGCCAGAATTCCAGAAGACGTTTCAGCCGCGCCAACGCGGCCAGGTCGTGCGCATCACGGTCGCCGATCCCGATCGCCTGCCATTGTTCACCAAAGTGACCGTTTCCGGGCGCGGCTGGCTGTCGGGCATGGTATCCAGCGCTCTCGCCGCCGTCACTTTCCAGTGAAGCGAGGTTTGCGCTTCTCCCGAAACGCGGCGAGGCCTTCCTCGTAGTCGCCGCTGTCATAGACAATGCGGCGCAGGCCCTGTATGCGTTCGAACAGCTCGGGCGTGATTGCGTGAGCGCTCGCCAGCAGCCGCAGTTCCTCCTTCATGACGGCAATGCTGAGCGGCGCATTGTCGATGATTTTCCGGGCAAAGCTGTAGACGAACTGTTCGATCTCGTCCGCGGCCTTGATGTAGTTGATGACTCCGAGGTTGAGCGCTTGGCTCGCCGGAATGGGTTGCGCCGTAAAAAGCATCTCCTTGGCCACCGGTAGCGGAATAGCGTTCAGAACCGTCAGGATACCGCCAAGGTTGTAGGGCAAACCTAGTTTGGCTGGAGTTATGGCGAAAGTCGCCTCGGGAGTGGCGACAAGAATGTCGCACGCCATTGCAACCTCGCAGCCGCCGCCCCAGACGCCGCCTTCGATGAGGGCGATGATCGGCGCGGGGAAATCCTGTAGCGCGCGAACCAGGACCCGAAGCGGATCGGCCCAGCCAAGCGGGTCGCGGCCCCGGTTAGGGATCTCGCCGACATCATGGCCGGCGGACCAGACCTTCGCTTGCGGCGGCGCGCGCAGCACGACAACGCGCGTATTCTGCTCGCGAAAAGCCTCCAGCGCCGTCGTAATCTCGCAGATGAGCGCTTCGCTCAAGGCGTTACGCCTCTCGGTGTGAGTCATTACGATCGTGGCAATCGCATGCTCGCACTCGGTGCGGATCAGGGACATCGATGACTCCGTTTCATGTCCAGCGGGCGGGACCGGCGGCGCCGGCGTCGAGACGATAGATCGCCGCCAACTCGTCGCCAAGATATCACTGTTTGCGCCGAATCCTCCGCGACTGGCCTGCTCTGCAGGTGCCAGGTCGAAGGCATGCGCGACGCCGGCGATCATGCTATAGGTGCGCCGCGAGCGGGCGGGAAAAGCGGTCGGAGGCGTTCTCATGGGGCAGATGGCGAAGCGGATTTAGGACTCGCTGCCGCCCGGGGCGAAACGAGGCCTGCAGGCGCTTCGCTACTACGCAGGGGATCGAACGGCGCTGAAGACGGCGAGGGCCGTACCGCTGCCGGACGGGTTCGCGAGGGTCTACCACCACCATATCCGTCGCACCGGCGGGACCAGCCTTAACGCAGCGTTTTACGAGACCGGCGGCGCCGGCTTCGCCGACAAGGAGCCGCTGTTGGCCAGCCAGGGCTGGATGGTCCACGGCGGCAGGATCTTCGTCGCCCACAACAAGTTCCTGATAGACAAGGGCGCGTACTTCTTCGCCCGGTCGCATTCCCCGGCCCATGAGCTGCGCCTGCCGCCCCGCACGTTCACCGCGACCATACTTCGCGATCCGGTGGAGCGGGTGATCTCCCATTACAACGTGCTGGCGGAGTGGGTGAAGAACGATGTCCGTCATCCTTCGCGGGCGACGGAAGGGCCGTGGCTGGGTGCCTCTTTTTCCGATTTCCTCACGCGCATTCCCCGCGAGCATCTGCTCCGCCAGCTGTATACCTTTTCCGCCGGCTTCTCGGTCGACGAGGCGCACGCGGCTCTGGCCGGCCTCGACGCCGTGCTGATGAATGAGGACTACACCGATGGCCTCGCGGCGCTCGGCGCCCGGCTCGGCTTGGATCTTGCGCTATTCTGCGAAAAGACGAGCACGGTCGTCGCGCCGATCGGCACGGGCGACCGGGCCAGGCTGCGCGAGATGCTCGAGCCCGAGTACGCGCTGATCGCCCGGGTCGGTGCCGGCGGCAACGTCTACCCGCCCGCTCCAAAAGCAACTGCCGCGAGCCCGGCGCCGGCGAACTGACCGCTGCTGTTCGGCGCATGCAAAAAGAGGGACCGGCGCACCGGTCCCTCAGTCTGATCTTCACGGGAGTCCGTGGGGACTCAATCGCAGAGACGCGGGGCGATCGGCAAAGCCTTCAAAAGACGACCTTGCTCCTCCCCGCGACCGGCACTTTCGCCAAGGCGGACATGCGAAGCAAGACAATAATCACCGAAACGGAGAAAGCACCAAAGCGGCTGCGCTAAAGGTCCGCTTTACGCGCCGGTCTCGAACTCGAAGCTACCGGCGATGTCGTGCTCCGATTGCATGAATTCGCTGAGGGCGCTGCTGCGCTTGGCTTCCGGAAGATCGCGAAAGGCGGCGACAAGCTTGCGCTCCGCCGGGCTCAGGCGTTCCCAGCCGTCCTCGATAAGATCCATGGGCGAGCAATCGAGCGCGCGCGCGATCTTCATCAACCAATCCCAGGTCAGTCGCCGTTCGTCGCGTTCGAGGCGAGCGATCTGCTGGTAGGACGCGGGTGGATCTACACGCGCCGAGAGCTGCTGGAGTGTCAGGCCTTGGCGCGCGCGCATCAGACGTATTCGGTTCATGCTGTTGTTCGCTGCTCGAGTAATGGACGGACACGGCAAGATACGTAACGGATGCCGAACTGGTTTACAGAGGATACACCGAGATAAGCGAATCTCCTAACCCAAAAGGGTTATCGCCGGCGCGGATGACGGTCGTCAAGCCTTGCCAGTTGATTATCTTTAGCTGATCATCGCTTGAAAGTGTCGGCGATACCGACCAGCTCGCGCATCCGGCGATCGTTCGCGGTCTTGATTTCCGTGTAGTACCAGGTTCCGCCGACCTTCTGCAGCCGCAGCACCATGAACTGGCGCAGCGGTCCGACCTGGAAGGTGCAATACATCTCCCGCAGCGACCCGGCGGCGTTGTAAGCGGTTTGCGGTGGGTCGCAAAGCTCGGCCCCGATCTTGCCAAGCCCGCGCAGGCTCTCGAACAGCTGCGGTACCGCCCGGCGAAAGACATCGAAAGCAGGATCGGCGAACGGGCTGTCCGGGCTGTCGAGGACCGCGGAGACCTCCGCGTCGCCCGGCACGTCGATCGTCAGCCGCTCCTTCAGCCAGGCGTCGGGATCTTTGACCTCCCCAGTCACTTCGCGCAGTGACAGCGACGTCAGCTCCGAAAACGGATTGTCCTCCGGCCGCACGGTCAGGATCGGCCGCCAGTCCGTGGAACTGGCGGCTCCGGGCTCGGCGACGACGACAAAACCCGAAGGCACGTCGAACCTTCCCGCCGCCGGCGTCGCCGCCGGTGACGATGCCGGCAGGAGTGTCGCAAACGGTAGCCACGCCACCGCTGCAGCCAGCCGCGCCGTCCGGGTTACGCTCACGCGGGTTGGGCTCAGCCGCACGACAATCTTCATCGTCAACGCCTATCAGTTCCTGTCCCGCCGGACCGCCGCCCAGGTTGCCCACGCACTGCGGCGCGGTGCGAGATCAACCTACTTTCGGATGGATCCCAAAGTAGGAAAGTTGATCGACGACACGGAGACCGAGCATCTCATCTGTGCCCGTCCGGGCGAAAGGCAAGCTCTAGAACCGCCACTCGGCCTGAACCGAGACGATGTCGATCGACGATTCCGCGCTGCCGCTGAAGTTGCCGCGGAACGTCGCGGGGCCGTCGCGGTCAGGTCGATATCCGCATCGCGGACAAAGATGTGCGTATAGCCGGCCGCGAGCAAGAGGTTCGGCAGCGGCCGATAGCTCGCCCCAAGGGCCAGCCAGTGGCGGTCGTTGTCGGGGATGCGCGGCGTGCGGGTCTTGTTGGGCACCGGGCTCTGGTCGTAGGCGTAGCCGGCGCGCAGCGTCCAGGCGTCGGTTGGGCGGTAGGACACGCCGATGGCGAGAAACCAGCTATCGGTCCAGTCGTCGTCGGTGACGCTGTCGGGTTGTGCCGGATTGGCGAACTTGATCGTCAGATCCTTGAACTGGCTCCAGCGCGTCCATTGCGCCTCGCCGCTGAGCGCCCACCGCTCGCCGAGCGCCTGGTAAACGCCGAAGGTTGACCGAGTCCGGTGTCGTCAACTCGGCCTGGGCGTCGGTGTTGGCGAAGGCGCCGGTCGCCCCCGCCAACGCCGCGCCGACGCCGGCGTCGTCGAGCCGGAACGAGGCCCGCCCGCGCAAGGTGTGCTTGACCTTCGAGCGGTAGCCGAGCCCGACGCGGGTTCCCGACCATGGCTCGACAATCGCGCCGAGGGTAAAGCCGTAGCTCCAGTCATCGCCGGTGACGCGGGCGCGGCCATCCTGCAGGCCGGGAACGGCGCACGGGATGCCGCTCAGGCGCCGATGGTGCCGAAGTCGACGGCATTGCTCAGCTTCGCGTCGGCATACTGAAGCTGCAGGCCTGCGCCGAACGACAGCCCCGGGATCGGCTCGAAGGCGATGGTCGGGTTGACGTTGAGTGTCGAAAGCTGCGTTTGCAGGGCGTGATAGCGGCCGACCCAGCCGTCGTTGTAATCGGTCTCCAGGCCGAAAGGAGCGTTCACGCCGAGGGCGAAGCGCAGCTTGTAGCCGACGTTGAACGATCTGATCGAGATCCCACAGCGCGTAGAAGGCCGGCAGGACAACGTCATCGGCGACATCGCTGCCGCCGTTGCCGCCGGCAAGAGGGCTGCCGGTGATCGTACTTCCCGAGCCATCGCGGATCTTGACTTGCGGCGCGATGACGCTGACCGCCGTAGCGACGCTGTTGCCCGAGGTCCGGGTCGTGATCGCCGGATTAAAGAACATCGCGCTGATGTCGTCGCCGCCGGCCGACATGCCGGCGAAGGCGCCGCCGAGGCCGGTGGCGCTTTGCTCCTTCAGCGCGTAGCCGGCTGCCTCGGCCGTATGAGCGCCAGCGACGCTCGCCGCGGCGACGGCAACCCCAACGAGGCGCCAACGCATTTTAACCCCCTGTCGAGCGCATTGGATGGCCGCGCGGACCGGGCTGCGCGCAGCGAGCGAACGATATGCCGTTGTAACCCTTGTGGGTGAAACTACCGGCAAAAGGACCAAAACGCAAAGTCAATCAACACCCGCTTGTACACAAATGACCGAGACACGCCATGATCGCATGAAAGTGCCAAACGCGAACGGTGCCGAGGCGCGGCCGCAGCAAGCAGGTTCGCCCGCCGCGTGTGGGGTTGTCGGCGGCGACCCCGCCCATTACCGTGAGCGGCGTGATGCCCGAACCCGGCACGTCGCGCACCCATGCCTTTCAGCGCTCATTACGGATGGCGCTGCCCGTCGCCGTGCGGGGCGACGGCCTGTACATCATCGACTCACAAGGGCGGCGCTATCTCGACGCGTCTGGCGGCGCGGCGGTGTCCTGTCTCGGCCATAGCGATCGCGGACGTGCGCGCCGCCATTGCCGCCCAGGTCGACCGGCTGGCATTCGCCCATACTGGCTTTTTCACCTCCGAGCCGGCGGAGGCGCTGGCCGATCACCTCGCCGCGCACGCGCCCGGCGACCTCGCTCACGTCTATTTCACCTCCGGCGGATCGGAGGCCATGGAAGCCGCGCTGAAGATGGCGCGCCAGTACTGGCTCGAGGCCGGCTCGCCGGAGCGTCGCCACTTCATCGCCCGTATGCAAAGCTACCACGGCAGCACGTTGGGCGCGTTGGCGGTCGGTGGCCACGTCGAACGCCGCGCCCCGTATGAGCCGCTGCTCGCGGAGGTCAGCCACATCGCGCCTTGCTATGCCTACCGCGGTCAAGGGGCCGGCGAGGATGCCGAAGCCTACGGCCTGCGGGTGGCGGGCGAGCTTGAGCAGGCGATTGCCGCCGTGGGCGGCGAGACCGTCATCGCCTTCGTCGCCGAGACCGTGGTCGGCGCAACCCTCGGCGCCGTCCCGCCGGTTCCCGGCTACTTTCGGCGCATCCGCGAGATCTGCGATCGCCACGGTATCCTGCTGATCCTCGACGAGGTGATGTGCGGGTTGGGCCGGACCGGCACGCTCCACGCCTGCGAACAGGAGGCCGTTGTTCCCGACCTTCTGTGCCTGGCCAAGGGGCTGGGCGCCGGCTATCAGCCGGTCGGGGCGGTCCTCGTCAGCGAGCGTGTGTACGGTGCGTTCGCTGCTGGCAGCGGCGCTTTCCGTCACGGCCATACCTACATGGGCCACGCAACCGCCTGCGCCGCGGCGCTCGCCGTGCAACGGGCCATCGCCGAACGCGACCTTCTCGCCAACGTCCGCAGCCAGGGCGAAGCGCTCGCCGCGGCCCTGCACGACCGCTTCGCCGCTCATCCGCACGTCGGCGAAATCCGCGGCCGCGGCCTCTTTCGTGGCATCGAATTGGTCGCAGACCGCGCGAGCAAGGCGCCGTTCGACCCGGCGTTGAAGCTTCACGCCCGGATCAAGGCCGAGGCCATGGCCCGCGGCCTGATCTGCTATCCCGCCGGCGGCACCGCCGACGGCACCCGTGGCGACCATGTCCTCCTCGCCCCGCCGTTCATCGTCACGCGCGACGACATCGCCTTGATCGTGGACCGCCTCGCCGACGCCGTGGATGCGGCGCTCGACACCGTGGCCGGCGCGCTCGCCACCTGAGCTGCCGGCGGAGGGGGGCGCGACACAAGTTTCACGGCAAGGCGACGCTTGTTTATGACAACGCTAACGCGTATTATTCGCCCGTTGTGTCACGTTTCGAACCGCATTATGATTCCAGCTGAATGAGACGCCCGCGGGAGATGCGCCTGTTCGGCGCGACGACGGAGGCGAGCAGCCGGGACGCAGAGCCTGGTTGAAGATGCAGAAGAAACGAGCGTGCGGGTTCGGCGCCGGCCTGGCGCCGCAATAAAAACAAACTGCAGGTCGGAACGCACGGAAGATCGGCCCCGACCGATTGCCGGTGTCCGCCTGCAAATACGGAGGAGGAGAAGACCACATGACAATGATAAGACGGGGAATTGTACCGGCGGCTTTCTTCGCCGCCATTCTGGCCGTGGGCTCGACGATCGCCATGCTGCCCGGGACACCGGCGATGGCGCAGGACAAGCGGGTGTTCATCACCATCGGCACCGGCGGCCCGACCGGCGTCTACTTTGCCGCCGGCAACGCCATCTGCCGTCTCATTCATAAAGAGGCTGCCGAAGGGCGCAAGGAAGGTCGCCAGCATGGCATTCGTTGTTCGGCGCCGTCGACGGGCGGGTCGACCTACAACATCGGCCAGATCTCGGAAGGCGAGCTCGATTTCGGCGTCGCCCAGTCGGACTGGCAATACCACGCCTGGAAGGGCGACACGCCGGATGCGGTCCCGCCGTTTCCCGGGCTGCGCGCCGTCTTCTCCCTTCATCCGGAACCGTTTCAGCTCATCGTCGGCAAGGATTCCGGTATCAAGTCGTTCAAGGACCTGAAAGGCAAGCGGGTCAACATCGGCAATCCCGGATCGGGTCAACGGGGCACCATGGAAGTGCTGATGAACGCCTACGGCATGAAGACCAGCGACTTCCAGATCGCTACGGAGCTGACCTCGACGGAGCAGGCGAACGCGCTCTGTGACGGCAAGATCGACGCTTTCGGCTACTCGGTCGGCGTCCCGAATGCCGGTGTCGCGGTCGCGACCGACGGCTGCGATGCCCGGATCGTCTCGCTTGATGGCGACATCGAGAAGAAGCTGGTCGCCGAAAACCCGTACTATGCCTTCGCGACGATCCCCGCCGGCACCTACAAGACGACCGACAAGGATGTGACCACGTTCGGCGTGCTCGCAACGCTGGTAACGAGCGAGAAGGTCGACGACCAGACCGTCTACGAGGTCACCCGCGCGGTCATGGACAACATCGACGACTTCCGCGAACTGCATCCCGCTTTTGCCAACCTCGACCCGAAGAAGATGGCCACGGACGGCCTGACAGCGCCGATCCACCCGGGCGCGATGCGCTACTACAAAGAAAAAAATCTGCTGTAGTTCGGCGACGACCGGCGCTTTTCCGACGACGAGGCGCCGGTTTTACACTGCCGCGGCTACGCCTTTGGGACGAAGGGTGCAATCATGGCGGAGACATCTGCGCGCGGGCCCGTACCCGAGGATGGATCGGGCCGGAAGCGGCATGGGGCGGTGCCGGACGCCAGTGCGAGCGGCGATGACGCAGAGGATGATGCCGGAAGCTTGACCAGCAAGCTCGAGGATATCGAGTACACCGGCCACAAGCACGGTCCGCGGCTGGCGTTCGCGATCAGCCTGGTCGCTTTCGCCTGGGCGCTGTTCCAGATGTGGATCGCATCGCCATTTCCGTTCATGCTCAATATCGGCATCATCACCGACGTGCCGGCGCGGGCCATCCACCTCTCGTTCGCTCTGCTGCTCTGCTACCTGACTTTTCCCGCCGCCCGCCGTTTCGCCTCCGACCGGGTGCCATGGTACGACCTGATTCTGGCGCTCCTTGCGTGCTCGGCGACGCTCTACCTTTACGTGAACTGGGACGGCATCGTCAGTCGCCAGGGCATCCTGCTCACCGTCAAGATGTTCGGCGTTATGGTGCCCGTCGAGGCGATCATCGGCGGGGTCGGCATCGTTCTCCTGCTGGAAGCGACCCGGCGGGCCATCGGCCTGCCGCTGGTCATCGTCGCAATTGTGTTTCTTATCTACTCGGTATTCGGCCAGTCGATGCCGCTCATCATCTCGCACAAGGGCCTCTCACTGAACCGCCTGATCGGCTACCAGTGGTTCAGCGGCGAGGCGATCTTCGGCATCCCGCATCGATGTCTCCGTCAGCTTCGTCTTCCTATTTGTGATGTTCGGCGCTTTGCTGGACAAGGCCGGGGCCGGCAAGTACTTCCTCGACCTCTCCTTCGCCATGGTCGGCCGCTACCGCGGAGGGCCGGCCAAGGCGGCAATCCTCGCCTCCGGGATGACCGGCATGATATCCGGTTCGTCGATCGCCAACGTGGTGACGACCGGGACCTTCACCATCCCGGTGATGATTCGGACCGGGCTGCCGGCGATCAAGGCCGGCGCCATCGAGGTCGCCGCGTCGACCAATGGCCAGATGATGCCGCCGATCATGGGCGCGGCGGCCTTCATCATGGCCGAGCTGCTCGGCATCTCCTACTTCGAGGTGGTCAAGGCCGCGTTCATCCCGGCGATCCTCGCCTACCTCGCGCTTCTCTACATCTCCCATCTGGAGGCGTTGAAGCTCGGCCTGAGGGGCCTGACCCGAGCTGAAATCCCGCGGCTCTGCGAGCACTCTGGTCGGCGGCATCCACTATCTCATTCCGATGGCGGTGCTCGTCTACCTGCTCATGATCGAGCAGTGGACCGCCGGCAGCGCGGTCTTCTACTCCATCGTCGTGCTGTTGGCGCTGATGATCATCGAGCCTGTTTTCGTCGCCATGCGCGATCGCTCCGCCAGCATCGGCGCCGCGCTCGGCGTCGGCCTTACCAACATCTACGTCGGCATGGTCGCCGGCGCGCGGAACATGGTCGGCATCGCTGTCGCCGTCGCGGTTGCCGGCATCATCGTCGGCGCCGTCGCCTCGACCGGCCTCAACAACGCCCTGGTCGGCGTCGTCGAGGCGCTGTCAGGCGGCAACGTCTACATCCTGCTGGTCCTGACGGCGGTGCTGTGTCTGATCCTCGGCATGGGACTGCCGACGACCGCCAACTATCTCGTCGTCGCCTCGCTGATGGCCGGCGTTCTCGTCGAGCTCGGCAGCGCCGCCGGCCTGGTCCTGCCGCTAATCGCGGTGCACCTGTTCGTCTTCTACTTCGGCCTGCTGGCGGACTCGACGCCGCCGGTGTGCCTTGCCGCATTCGCGGCCTCGGCGATATCACGGGCCGATCCGCTGCGTACCGGGGTGCAGGCCTTTCTCTACGACATCCGCACGGGGCTGCTGCCGTTCATCTTTATATTCAACCCCGAGCTGCTGCTGATCGGGGTGACGTCGTGGCTGCACGGGATCACCATCTTCTTCGTTTCGCTGATCGCGATCTTCTGCTTCAGCTCGGCGACCCAGGGCTGGCTTCTGGTCAAAGTGCGCTTCTACGAAGCGATCATGCTGCTCATCGTCGCTCTGGCGCTGTTTCGACCGGGCGCCATCATGGACCGGATCTTTCCGCCGTTCGCGCCGGTCGAGCTGGACCGGTTCGTTTCGGGCGAACTGGCGGTGGAGCCCGATCGCGAGGTTCGCCTGCATGTAACCCGCGAGACCCGTTACGGCGACCGCTACAAGCTGTTCCTGCTGAAGGCGCCCGAAAGCTCGGCGGCAACCCCCAACGAGCCTTACGGCCTGACGCTCGAGCGCGAGCCCGACGGGCGCTACTACGTTTCCGACATGGCCATGAACAGCCCCGCGGAGAAGGTCGGCGTCGATTTCGGCGACTACGTGACCGCGTTCGACGTCAAGCAACTCGATCTTCCGGCCAAGGAGTGGGTATGGCCGTTCGCGTTCGCGCTGCTTGGGTTCGTTATCTTCCTGCAGTGGCTGCGCTGGCGGCGCGAACCGCAGGCGGTGGCGCAGGCGGCTCGCTAGCTCGGGACGAGATAACGAAGAGACGAAAAGGGGAGGGTGAGGCGTGTACCGGGATATCCTTCTGGCCGTCGATCTCAAAGAGGACAGCTCATGGCGCCGGGCTCTGCCGACGGCGGTCGAGTACTGCCGCGCGTTCGAATCCACGCTGCATGTCGTGACCATCGCGCCGGACTTCTCGATGCCGTTCGTCGGCCAGTTCTTTCCCGACGACTACGCCAAGAATGTTGCCGATGCGCTGCTTGCGACCTTGCACGACTTCGTTCGCGAGCACGTCCCTGACGACGTGCGGGTCCAGCACATCGTCAGCGAGGGTACGGTGTATCAGGAGATCCTCAAGATCGCCGACGACATCGGCGCCGATCTCATTGTCATGGCCTCGCATCGGCCGGCGTTGAAGGACTACCTGCTCGGGCCGAACGCGGCCCGGGTCGTTCGTCATGCCGACTGCTCGGTGCTCGTTGTCCGCGGCTGAGGCTGTGCCCCCGTCACCGGTGCAAGCACAGCCGTCCCGCCGGCTACTTCAGGGTCTTGAGGTACGCGATCACGTCGGCGCGCGCCTGCGCGTCTGGTAGCTTGAATACCAATCGGCTCTGCCCTTTCCAGACGTGCCGCCACTCGGACGCGGCCGGTTCAGCGAGGTACAAAAAGATATTTTCTTCAGTCCAAATAAAGTTGGCGCTCGCGAGGCCATAGTATGGATAGTTGGTGGAGCCGGCCTTTCTGCCAACGACGCCATGCAGCGACGGTCCCATTTTGTTTTGTCCTTCGACTGAGGCGTGGCAAGGGGCGCACTTCTTGAAGATTTTTTCGCCGTTCTCTGCGTTCCCTGCCGGCATTTGTGCTTGGGCGGCATTGGCGCAGACGCCGAGAGTGACGGCCAGACCGAGCTTCAATAAACTTCGGCCGATCATTTCGAGCCCCCGCAACTTTCTTGTTAGGTTAATCATCTGACTGACATCATCGACGGGCGTTCCCACTTGCGCAACATACATAAGCTTGGCGCGGGTCTCCGGACGTCCGCAGGTGCGGCCTACTTCAGGGTCTTGAGGTACGCGATCACGTCGGCGCGCGCCTGCGCGTCCGTGAGCTTCACCGACATTGCCGTGTCGCGTCCGGCGAAGGCCCGCGGGTCGGCCAGCCAGCCGTCGAGCGACTGTTCGTCCCAGACGACATCGAGACCGCGCAGCGCGTGATAGTGGGCGAAGAACGGGATCGCGCCGGCACGCCGGCCGTAGACGCCGGCCAGCGACGGCCCCTCCTTGTTCAAGCCGGCGATCGGACTGTGGCAAACGGCGCACGAGTGGTCGAATGTCTGAGCCCCGCGCGCGGCGTCGCCTGGCGGAACTTCATCGCCGCCGATACCGGGCGCGGCCGATCCAACGGCGACGACGAAGGCCGCAAAGAGAAGGATGGCGGAACGCGGCCTCACCACCTTAGGCGCAACGCGCGGCCCCCGCGGTGCTGCACCGGGGGTTCCTTGTTTGACCCCTTTCATCCAGTTTGTCATCGCGAGCGCCGAAAGTGGCGTAGCGATCCGGAGCGACCAGCAACGTCCTTCGAAGTACCGGATTGCCGCGTCAGGGCTCCGCCCCTCCTCGCAATGACGATCCAAATGAGACCTGAACGCTGACCGTCTAGTTGCTCAGGGGAACGCTGACCGTCTAGTTGCTCAGGGTCTTGAGATAGGCGATGACGTCGGCGCGATCCTGTGCATCCGGCAGCTTGTAGGCCATGCCGCTGCGCGGGTTGCTGGTCTTGCTTTTAACGAAGGCTGTCGGATCGGCGAGGTACTCGAAGATGTTCTCTTCGGTCCAGACGAAGTCGGCGCCCTTCAGTCCGACGTACCGGGTGAAGTCCGTAGAGCCGGCCTTGCGTCCGACGACACCGTGCAACGATGGTCCGACCTTGTGCTTTCCTGCCTCGGCCGAATGACAAGCGCTGCACTTCTTGAAGACCTGCTCGCCTTTGGCCGCGTCGCCGGCAGGCATCTGCGCCTGCGCCGCGCCGGCCAGCACAGCCAGCACCGTAGCTAACCCGACCGTCCTGAGGCTCTTGTTTTTCATCTGCGAGTCTCCCGCGAGTGGATGATACGCCGTACCGCCCATCCAGCGAATGGCGCCTAAGGCGACATTATCGGCGAGCTTGTTCGCGCGCGCAACAACGCCCTCGGCCGGAGCTTCATCCGGAGGTACGGTCGGTCAGAACAGGCGTAGCGCCGCTGACATTTGTAACAACATGGCCCGGTTTGGCCGGTTCGACGCCGCCCCCGCTCAAGGGCCTTGATCCCGGCGTCGGGTACCGGGTAACACCGACACCTCTCCTGAACTCATCGGAAGGCGGCGGCGATGGCAGCTTACCAGTACGTGTATGTCATGAAGGGCCTCACCCGGACCTTCCCCGGCGGGCGCGAGGTGCTCAAGGGCGTGACGCTGTCGTTCCTGCCTGGCGCCAAGATAGGCGTGATCGGGATCAACGGCGCCGGCAAGTCGACGCTGCTGAAGATCATGGCCGGCCTGGATGCCGGCTTTTCCGGCGAAGCGTGGGCCGCGGAAGGGGTAAGCGTCGGCTATCTGCCGCAGGAGCCCGCGCTCGATCCGGACAAGACGGTGATCGAGAACGTCATGGAGGCGGTCGCCGCCACCCGGGCTGTGCTCG
The DNA here is from genome assembly GCA_963789785.1 of uncultured Alphaproteobacteria bacterium. Lineage (GTDB taxonomy): Bacteria > Pseudomonadota > Alphaproteobacteria > Rhodospirillales > Defluviicoccaceae > JAEULH01. The sequence goes on from CAWBNC010000013.1 coordinate 22,111, forward strand.
ATCGCTTCAACGCCATCAGCGCCCGTTTCGCCGAGCCGCTCGAAGACGACGAGATGGCGGCGCTCCTCGAAGAGCAGGGGGAGCTGCAGGAGGGGATCGACGCGGCCGGCGGCTGGGAGCTCGACAGAACCGTCGAGATCGCCATGGACGCGCTGCGCTGCCCGCCGGGCGATGCCGACGTGACCACGTTGTCGGGCGGCGAACGCCGCCGGGTGGCGCTTTGCCGGCTGCTGCTCGAACATCCCGACATGCTTCTTCTCGACGAGCCGACCAACCACCTCGACGCCGAGTCCGTCGCCTGGCTCGAACGGTTTCTCCGCGACTACAGCGGCACCGTGATGGTCATCACCCATGACCGCTATTTCCTCGATAACGTTACCGGCTGGATCCTCGAGCTCGACCGTGGACGCGGTATCCCCTATGAGGGCAACTATTCATCCTGGCTGGAGCAGAAGCAGAAGCGCCTCAGCGTCGAGGAAAAGCAGGATTCGGCGCGACAGCGCACGCTCGCCCACGAGCTGGAGTGGATCCGCGCGTCGCCGCGGGCGCGTCAGGCCAAGTCGAAAGCACGCGTCACCGCCTACGAGACGATGCTCGCCGAAGCGCGCGATCGGCCCATCGGCAGCGCCCAGATCGTCATCCCGCCGGGGCCGCGGCTCGGCGCCAGCGTCATCGAGGCAAACGCCCTGCGCAAGGCCATGGGCGACAGGCTGCTGATCGAGGATCTGAGTTTTCGCCTGCCGCCCGGCGGCATCGTCGGCGTGATCGGCCCCAACGGCGCCGGCAAGACGACGCTTTTCCGCATGATCAGCGGCGAGGAACGACCCGACGACGGGACGCTCAAGGTCGGCGAGACCGTCGTTCTCGGTTATGTCGACCAGTCGCGCGAGGCGCTCGAGGGCACGCACACCGTCTGGCAGGAGATCTCCGGCGGCCTCGACGAGGTCGAGCTCGGCAAGGCTAAACTCGCCAGCCGGGCCTACGTCAGCCAGTTCAATTTCAAGGGGCCGGACCAGCAGAAGCCCGTGGGCCAGCTCTCCGGCGGCGAGCGCAACCGGGTCCATCTGGCCAAGGTGCTCAAGTCCGGCGCCAACGTTCTGCTGCTCGACGAGCCGACCAACGATCTGGATGTCGAAACTCTGCGCGCGCTCGAGGACGCGCTGAACATCTTCGCCGGCTGCGCCGTGGTCATCAGCCACGACCGCTGGTTTCTCGACAGGATCGCCACCCACATCCTCGCCTTCGAAGGCGACAGCCAGGTTGTCTGGTTCGAGGGCAACTATCAGGACTACGAGGCCGACCGCCACCGCCGCCTCGGCGCCGACGCCGACCAGCCGCACCGGATCAAGTATCGCCCGTTGACCCGAGCGTAGCGCGGCTCTGTCGGCTGACCCAGGTCAGGGCGCGCCGAACATCCGCTTGAGGTTGTCGAGCCCGTCGCGATAGATCCGGCGAATGATCTCGCTGGCCTCTTCCTCACTGGCGCCATGGGCCTCGAAATCGCCCGACCACTCGACGGCCGCGGCGGAGCCTTCGTCCTTGACGGAAACGGTCGCCTTGTAGTTGGCGACGGGCAGTGGGCCGGCCGTGAGCGCGTAGGTATAGGTCCGCTGCTGCTCGTCCGTCTGCTCGAGACGCTCCTCAAGAATGCCACCGCCCGCCAGAGTAAGGCGGCGGATTCGGCCATCCTCGCTGAGTTCGCTCTTGATGACGGCGGGATGCCAGTCGGGAAGTGCATTCCACGGACCGATCAGGCCCCACACTTCGCCCGCAGGCACGTTCAGCAGCGTCGACATGTGGACTTTGGTCACAGACGGCCCCGTTTTTCGTTCCCGATGCACAAGGGTAGTGTCACGCGTTCAGGGTGCGCCATCATGGTCGCGAGGGCAACCCACCTGGGGAGACATGCGTCTTACGACGCCCACGCTGCCATTCCTCGAATATTCTGCGCCCAAACGGGCGCTGATGAGATGCTCGATCTTTTGTAATCGATCAACTTTCTGTTTTCGGAAAATTCCATCCGAAAGCCGAATGATCTAGGCATGGCCGATCCGGTTCGCAATCGTCCACGCCGCAGGCGCAGCGCCAAGGCGCGCCTTGCCCATGACCAAATCGTAGGCCATTCGCTCGGCGATCACTGCCGCCGGCTCGGTATCCCAGTGCTCCTGGCGACGACCTTCGGGCTTCATGCTCGTGGTCACAGGACGCCTCCAGATGCTGCGGTAACTCCACATGACTGCATGGTCGAGCATTTGAAACGTCCTCATTTCGGCCGCGCGTTGCCCAGTACGCCGAAATCAAACCCACGATACTGAAAGGCCAGTGTGCCCGCTGTGAAGCAGTTCACCATTTCAGAGAAAAAAGTATCGGGTCCACCGGAGCAGCGGGCGGGCGACGGTTGGGGTTCCGCCGCCCGCTTCGCGTTTGCATGCGGTCCTGACAGGAGAAAACGTCGACCGCTTTTCCACCATGGCATGGGGGGTGACATGGCGTAATGCAAAATACGCATCCTGCTTCGGAATGGATCACCGACACATCGAAATTTCCTGCACCGTTCGGTCTGTCACGGGCTGTTCAGCCAGGGGTGCCCTGTAGGCGGCGCGGCGATGGCGTTGTGACGGCCCGACCGCGCCAAGCGTCAGCGCCGCCAGTCGCGCCTCGACGACTTCCGCCCAGCGGATCTTCGCTCCGGCTTATTTCCGCAACGAGCGTTGGAACATGCGATCGGAGCGCTCTGCGGCCGCATTGGCCGCCTGCGCCGCACTGCGCGCCTCGGCGGCGGCGGCTTCGGCGGCGGCGGCGGCTTCCCGCGACTGCTTCGACGCCATCGCCAATTCCTGCTTTACCTGAGCCATTTCATTACGCATCGCAGCCACGTCCGACTGCAGGCTGTCGACGCTGCCCGACGACGCGCACGCGCCAAGCGAAAGAGCGCCAGCGACCATCATCAACGGCATAGCCTTACGAAAAGACAAGCTCATGTTTTCCCCTCCGCTCGAAAATGACTCACTGCAAAGAACCAAGGGCGCGATAAAAATCGCGCCCGTCCGACCTTTGTACCCAATGTTACGGGAAAATCAAGAGCGCCTGCCCCCAGCCACCATCTTGTCCTCGCGAACGAGAATGAGCGTCATGATCCGACAAAAGCCGCGGTCGAGCCGCTTCCGCGGCACCCGAGGCCGGTCAACATGCGTCTTGCTCCTCGGCTCAGTGTGCCAATAGCGACCGCCAACGTTAATCCGCCTGCCATCGCCCGGTGACCAGGTCCATCCCGACTCTGCCGGATACATCGTTTGACACGCGATGTACGATTAGGATGCACCGACCAGTAGAAGGTTTGCTTGTGGTCATGAAACAGTTCCTGGCGCTTTGGAAGTCGATCGGCACGCTCGTCATGCTCGCTGCGTCTTGTCATCGCCACCGATGCGAGGGCGGCGCAGTCGCAAGCGGTGGCGCCCCTGCCACCTGGCCAGGAAGCTGCGATACCCGAGAGAGTGGAGCGCCACCGCAACTCACAGCGTCCGAAGCGCGCGATCTCGTGGCGCGGATGTCGGATCGGGAGGCGCGCGAACTGCTTCTCCGGCAGCTTGGAACGCTTGATGGCGCAGTCGAACCGCAAGAGGTCCCGCCGGCCAGCATGGTCTTCGACCTCCAGGCGGACATGTACGCCCTGCGAAACCGATTTCGAGAAATGATTGTCGGCGCTTCCCGATCTGCCGTCGATTGGGCCATTCATGGTGACGCGGATTACCAAGGGCTATGAGGTGGGTCACATCTGGGCAATCGGCTTATACCTGCTTCTTATACTTGTCGGTGCTCTGGCCGGCGAAGCGGCCTTTCGGCGGATGTTCAGGCCACTCGTGCGCCAGCTTTCCGGGCTGAAGGCAACGACCGAGTTCGGCAAGCTCGGCATGTTGCTGCTGCGCGCGCTTATCGGGCTTCTTGCTACCGCCGCGTTCGCGGCCGCCGCGATGATGCTATTCTTGTTCATCTACAAGGGGCATGAAGTTGCACGCGTCGCCTTCTGGTCGATATTCGCGTTCCTCATCCTCGTCCGCGTCAGCGCGGTCGCATTGGAGGTTCTCCTTTCAGTGCGCCAGCCGGCGTTGCGCTTGCCCGACGTTGATGACGCGACCGCCCGTCATCTTTACGTCAGTTTCCTGTTGCTGATCGGCTTGAGCTTCGGTTCGGCGATCTTCGCCAATTTCCTCGAGCACATTGGCGTCGACCCGGGCCAGATGCTCGCAGCCAACGAGCTCTTACTGATTCTGAACATCTTCGTGCAGATCGCTGTGATCTGGGCACAGCGAGCGAATATAGCCCGGCTTCTGGGCGCCGGTTTGGCCGGGGCCGCAGGTCACGCGAGGGGCGTTGAAGGGCTCGTCTCGCGGTACTGGCACATGTTCGCCGTAACGTTTCTCTTCCTCATCGGTGTGTTTTCGACGGTGCACCGCCTCCTGACGGGAGAAGCGCAGGCCGCTCGCATATTTCCGACCCTCGCTGTCCTGATCGCGGTGCCCCTGATCGACGGTCTGCTGCGCATGACCGTCCGCCAGTTCTTTGGCGCGCAAGGCAAGGGCGAGGTCGTACGCTCCGAGCCGGCAGCGGCCGACAATGCGCATCCCGACCCGCAACCCCGGTATGCTTCCGCGGAGGCGGGCATGGCGTCGGAATTGGGAGCGGACAGGGCGCCGGACATAAAAACGGACAAGGCGCCGGTCAGCCTCCACAACGAGACGATCGGCGCCACTGACTATGGCCGCGTCATCCTGCGCAACGGCCGGATCCTGCTTGCCTTGATCGAGCGTCATCGTCCTCGCGGGCATATGGGACATTCATCTGGAAGCCATGGCGACGCGTGGGATCGGCGCTCGCGTGGCCGGATCGCTGTTCGACATCGTTGTCACCCTGATCTTGGCATCCGCGGCGTGGGGCATCGTCAAGACCGCCATCAACCGGCAGCTCCCCTACGAAGGTCTCGATGCCCTGGCGCTGGCGGAGGGCGAGATCGGCGGAACCGGCCTGTCTCGTCTCGAGACGTTGTTGCCGCTGCTGCGCAAGTTTCTTTACATCGCCCTGATCGTCATTGTTGCGATGATCGTGATCTCGTCGCTGGGCATCAACATCGGTCCTCTCCTCGCCGGCGCCGGCGTCGTCGGCATTGCCGTCGGTTTTGGCGCTCAGACGCTGGTCCGCGACGTCATCTCCGGTATTTTCTTTCTCGTCGACGATGCCTTTCGCGTCGGCGAGTACATCGACGTCGGCGAGGGAAAGGGGACAGTCGAGCGGATGTCGGTCCGCTCGCTGATGCTTCGCCACCACCTGGGCCAAATTAACACGATCCCCTTCGGCGCGATCCGGCGGGTCACGAATTTCAGCCGCGACTGGGCCATCATGAAGCTGGAGATGCGGGTGCCATTCGAAACCGACCTGGAGACACTGAGAAAGATCGTCAAACGCGTCGGGGTCGAGATGAGGGCCGATCCGACCTACGGCTCGAACTTCATCCAGCCGCTGAAATCCCAGGGCGTGCACCATATGGACGACTCTTCGCTGGTCATTCGGGTGAAGTTCATGGCCAAGCCGGGCGAGCAGTTCGTGCTGCGACGGGAAGTCTTCCGGCGACTGCAGGAGGCATTCCAGGCCAACGGCATCAAGTTCGCCCCGCGCCGCGTTATCGTCGAACTCGACTGTCGCGACTGTCGCGACTGCTGGCGCCGCGGCTACCGCGGCTGACGATGGGCCGGGGCCCGCGTCGGCCGCAACGTAGGCCAAGCATTGTGCTCTCGCGACGCTCTCGGGTGAAAGCGGCCTCGTCGCGCCCGCAGCAATGGGATTGGAAACCGAACGGAACCCCTCGTAATATGTTCATACCGGTTGGATCAAAGGGGATAACGATGGGCAATAACCGAGTTTGGGTGCTTGCGGCACCGATTGTTCTCGCGGCCCATATCGCAGTTGCGCAGACGCCGCCACCTTCGGTCGGGCTCGAAGGAGGATACTCGCCGACGCCGGCCGGAGGACCGACAATCCTTCTCGGCGCACTCGTTGGCTTCGGCCCCCAGTACGAAGGCTCCGATGATTACGAGCCGGCCTTCGGGCCGATCGCGAGCGCGCGGTGGGCCAAGGGCTACGGCATTTCGCTCGGTCCATCAACGATGCGCACCTACCAGCTTCGCGCCGATGTGTTGCCAAGCCGCAATTGGCACTTCGGGCCTCTCCTCCAGCGGCGACAAGGGCGCAAGGGAGTTGACGACAACCAGGTCGACAATCTCGAAAATATCGACGCGGCCTGGGAGGCCGGCGCCCACTTCGGCTATCAGCTTGGCATCGACCCGAACAACCCTGCTTCGACGCTCGGCATCAACATCCAGGCCGCGGCGGATGTCTCGGACACAAGCAACGGTTGGCTCGCCCAGCCGGGGCTAGAGTATACGACAAAATGGACTCCATGGTTTTTCAATGCCCGCCTCTTTTCGACCTACGCCTCCAAGAACTACATGCAGGAATATTTCGGCATTGGCGCATCGAACGTGCGCGACAGCGGGCTTAATTTCTACAACGCCGATGCCGGTTTTAAGGACGTGGGCCTTCGCCTCGCTGCGGATTACCAATTCAGCGAAAGCTGGAGCGCGGGTGCTGGCCTCCAGTACATCCGCCTGATCGGCGATGCCGAAGACAGCCCGGTCACGAAGCAGGGCTCTGAAGACCAGTGGTTCGGTGGCGTCTCGCTGAGTTACCGGTTCTAGCGCGATAGATTGATGGTGATCGCCAAGGCACCAATTGGATGACGAGTGACTCCAAGGGCGCAATGCGACACGAAGTGTCCTTGGAAGCGATAGCTGAGGCGAAGGGGTGGGCTAAATGATCAACCTGAAGGTAGACGAAGCGAATCGGATCTTGATCATTAAGATGGCAGGCATTGTTAGCGAGGATGACATCGACCGAGCCATCGATACCCTGCAACAGCACTATCCAGGGGTCGGGATCCACATTCGCGGAGAGGGAGGAAGCGTGTCGATTCTTGCTGACTGGCAAGAGCTTGAAGGTTGGGAGCGCGGCGCAAAGACACTTGGTACGGTTACGAACAAGACGATCGGAGATCTGGTAAGCAAGGTCGCAGTCATCACTGACGAGCGATTTGCTGAGGAGAAGCCGCGCCTGATGGACGTATCCGCCCATGCGACCGTTCGCTTCTTTTCGTCAGCGCAGCGGGACGATGCGATGGCGTGGCTGACCGGCAGTTGAGGAAGACGCACTCGCGTGCGTGCGTCGGCGGCGCGCTGAAGTCAAGTCAGGGCAGGATCTCAATCGGTGTGCCGTTGTCGACCGCGGCCCAGATCTCGTCCATCGCCCAGTTATCGACAGCAATGCAGCCATCGGTCCAGCTGTTCGGCGCCTGGGCAATACGCTTCAGCGCGCTCGCGTTATCGGCTGAAGGCTGGCCGTGGAGCATGATGTCGCCGCCGGGAGGGCCGCCGTACTTTCGCGCCCGCTGCCGGTCGGCGGGGTTGGGGTAGGAGATCCGGATCGAACGGTAGAAGCGGCTGCGGTCGTTCTTGCCGTCGAGGCGGTAGACACCTTCGGGTGTCCGCCCATCACCCTGAAAGACCTTGTGCCCCAAGGGATTTTGACCGAGGGAGACGCGGTAAACGGCAATGACGGCACCCTCGCGGATAAGGTACAGGCGCCGCTCGCTCTTGACGACGAGGACGGAATCGGCCTTGCCGATGGTCGGCGGTGATGCCGCTGCCGGCGCGGCGGTCGTCAGGGCGGCGGCAAGCACGAGAAAAAGGGCAAACAGGATCGGCACGCAACATGTCCTTACGATCGATGGCGTGCACAAGTTATAGCCGCGGCGCGTTCAGAAAAAGCTGAAGTGCGATTTGCAGCGACGATCGCCCGGCCTTTGCGGGCCGCATCATTGCGGGCGTGCGCAGAGGCTTCCGGCTTCCGTCGCCGCCTCGCGCCGGTCGGGCTGGACGTGGCTGCTGACGTCGATGGCATACACCTGACGTCCGGCGTCGTCGGCCCAGTCGAAGCAGACGGCCGTACCGGTGCGGTTCCAGCGCGGATGTAGATTGCAGGCGAGATTTTGCCCGCCGCTCCGGTGAATCTCCGCCAATGGCGGCCCACCGCGCAGCCGTTCCGGTTCCGGATAGTCACCGAGCTCGACGCGTCGTTGCCGATGCATGTCGAACAGGAACAGCCGCTGATTGCGCTGCCGATCAGCATACGTGTCGCAGACCATCCAGGCCCTGTCCGCGGTAAATTGCTGATGGCCATCGACAACAAGCAGCTCGGGCGCCAGCACCGTCGTTGCGCCGGTACAGACGTCGAGGATCAGGTGGCCGCCCTCTTTGGCGGATCCTCGCCGGCGCGGGATCGCCTTTTTCAGCTGCCTGGCCGCTGTCAGCCCGTGGCGGACCAGTGGGTGGCGCGCGGCGTTGGAGGCGCGAATGGCATCGCGCCGTCTCGTCAGCCTGGCGTAGATGAGCAGTCTGGTCGCGTCCAGCCAGGCGAAGTGCGAGACCCGGCCGCGCAGCAGGCAGAGGCCCGGTCCTTCCGCGCGATCGGCGACGAGGAAGTCGGAGTGCAGCGTCCCATCGTGACGATAGTGGCGCAGGTAGAAGCAGAATTGCGAACCGTCGGGATTGAACGACGGGTGGCTCAGCCACGAAGCCCTATCAGCCCGTTGATGATGTGTCGTTCGTGATCATGCCGGATCGGTGCTGACGATCACGACGAGGATGCCGAGGCCGGCTTCGTCGATGGCGAGAATGACGAACACCGCCGTTTCCGCCGTTTGAACGACGAGCAGCAACAGTTGTCCGCGGGCGGCGGCTTCCTTGGGCGTTCCGGCGCCGATCAGCAGGCGCATCAGGATCCCGAGGTTGTGGCCGGCGACGTGGATCAGGTAGCGCTTGTGGACGGTCTCCCGCCCGCGGAGCCACGTTCGGCGCATGCCGCCGCGTTCCAGATTGTGGGCGAACGAGCGCTCGACGAGTTCGGCCCGTTTTCGCATTCCCGCCTTGCCGACCGCCGAGCGCAGCCGGTTGCGGTTGGCGTAGACGGCGTCCCGGGCCTCGGTATCGCCGTGCCAGCGGGAGAAACTCTTGCGCCGCGGTTCGGCGATCCGCGTCTTCCAGACGCCGCCGTCGAGATCCTTCAGCACCGCGCGGGCGTGATAGCCTTTGTCGGCGATGAGCTCGGCGGCTTTGGCCGCCGTCGGCGCCTGGCCGACGTTCGCCAGGTTCGCCGCCGCGGCCTTCAGCGTCCCCGGCAGCGTCGTCGTGTCACCCTCGTCGGCCGGATGGACCTCCGCCGCCACGACGACGCCGGTGTCCAGATCGACGGCGTGTTCCGGCTTGTAGCCGAGATGGGTGGTGCCATCCTTCATCCTGGCGATCTTCGCTTCGGGATCGGTCGTGCTCACCCAGTCCGCATTGGACAGCGTCTTGCCCTTCCGTTTCCGGTCCAGGCGAACAAGGTCCTCGGCCGAGGGCGTCTGGATGCCGCTCTCCTTGGCCATGCGGTTCAGCATGTCCCGGTAGGTCTCGCCCGTCTCCCGGCGCACGATCGCGCGCAGCGCGGCGTTGGCCTCCATGGTCGAGGCGTCCACCCCGATCCGATCGCCCTTCACCAGACCGTGCTCCGCGATCAGCGATAGCACCCAGCCGAACACCGCCTCGTGGATCTCATGCGGCAGGCGGCTCCGCGTCTTCGACAGCCACGAATGATCCGGCACCCGGGCGGTCGTCTCAAGGCGCAGGAAGTCCCTCAGCGAAAGCGAGTCCGCGCAGCGCCACTCGATCCCGCGCTCGGAGTCGATGCCCTCGAAGTAGCCGACCATGTGCATCCGGAAGTACCGCCCCGGCGGGATCGACGGCGCCCCCATCTTCGCCGCGTAGTGCGGCTTGCACGCCGTCTCGGCGAAGGTGTCGAAGCCGGCATCGATCAAAACCGCCTGCAGCCGATCGTAAAACACATGCCCCGGCGAGCGCGGCATCTCCCGCCACGTCACCACCAGATCACCCTGCCGGTCCCCTTGCCGTCCCAGCGCCATGTCGATCAATCCCTCCAACCGCTATGGATGCAGGGAGTCAGAACCAGCCGACTTCGTCAACAGGCTGTTATGCTCCTGCAAACCACGCTCGGGGTAGGGTTCCGCTGCAATCTCACGCACGGAGAAGCGGGGCTTCGACGTTTGCCGGCAACGTCGACAAGGTAAAGGCCGTCATCCGCCGGCACCGGATCGTCCAGCGACGGCGCCGTTCCGCCGGTAAAGCCGTAGCTGGCATAGTAGCGGTCCGAGCGGGCGAAGCTCGGCGCCAGGCCCCAGCGACCGTGTACAGTAATGCTCCAGATGCCGCCTTCGATCTCGTCCTGCGGACCGGCCGAGACGCTGTGGAACACCGCGACATAGCGGCCATGACGGACGGTGTTGTAGAGGAAGTCATCATCGTAGACCCATTGCTGGCGGGCGCCGACGTGGTAGGTCCATGCGCTGGTCTTCGCCACCGGCCGAAAATGCCGTTCCGGGTCATCCAAGTCGATCAGGCCGACCGAAGCCGGCGACCCTTTGGCCGCGTCTTCGTCGGCCTCCAGGCAGAGAAGATGGCGTTGCTTCATGTCCCACGGGACGATATTGTGAAAGCCGACAAAGAGTGCGAACGTGGCCCAGCCGTCAGGATCCGTGCCCTGTGCTTGCGTCACTCATGCTGCCCCAACTGTCGCCACGGCGTGCGCCGATCCCCGCGAAGCGGCGCCTCG
>CAWBNC010000014.1:0-50087 GCA_963789785.1 uncultured Alphaproteobacteria bacterium
GATCGGGATGAGGTGGCTCCGCGCTGCCGCCTCATCGCCTCTTCCGCTGCCGGCAGCACAAGGCTTCTGCCGTAGTTCGCTGTCGGCCAACCGAATTGGGGGACCAGCCATGGCCGAGATGCTCGTCTACGCCACCGCCGCGTCGCACGATCAGGCCCTGACCATCGGACGGGCCGTCGTCACCGAGCGGCTCGCCGCGTGCGTCAATATCCTCGGCCCGATCACCTCCGTCTACCGCTGGCAGGAAGAGGTCTGCGAGGACAGCGAGGTGGCCTTCCTCATCAAGACCCGGGACGATCTGGTGGACGCGCTCAGCGACCGGATCAAGGCACTGCACGAGTACGCCTGTCCGTGCGTCGTCGCGCTGCCGATCGCGGGCGGCAACCCGGCGTTTCTGACGTGGATCGGCCAGCAATGCGGGGAGGAGGAGCCAGGCACCCGGTAAATAAACCCCAGCTTCCGCGATGCCCTGACCGCCGGGTATGATCCTTCGAGTACGGGTACGCACGCGGGGGCGTTACGAGGCGTGAACAACGAGCCGTTTTCGTTTCTCAGCTACAGCCGGAAGGACCGGGCGCAGGCGGTCGCCCTTGAGAGGCAGCTCGATCAGGCCGGCTTGGCAGTCTTTCGCGATGATGCCATCCCGACCAGCGCGCGCTGGCTGAGCGTTCTTCAAGAGAAAGTCGAGACCTGCAGTCGCTTTGTCGTCCTGGTCGGTCGCGATGGCGTGCGCCGGTGGATGGGTGCCGAGGCCAACGTCGCGCTCATACGCCACATCGATCCGCAGCGTGACGAGGACCGGCTGCCAATCTTTCCCATCCTGCTGGGCGAAACCACGCCAGAGGTGCTTCCCGGCTTCCTCCGCCAGTTCCAGGCGATCCGATGGGATGGTATCGCTACGCTCGGTGCTGCCGACCTTGAGACCATATGCGCCAAGTCGGTTCTCGAGGGACCGGAGATCGGCATCGATGTTCCTCCGTTCGTCGGTCTCGATGCCTTCCAGCCCGAGCAGTCCCGCCTCTTCTTCGGCCGGCAGAGGGAGACGCTGGAGCTGCTCGATTGTCTTGGTCGGCGGTCGGGCACGAAGGCGCTCCGCTGGCTGGAGATCGCCGGAAACAGCGGCTGCGGCAAGTCATCGCTGATGAACACCGGGTTGCTGCCGCTGATTGACGAAGGCTGGCTGTGCCGCAAGACCGGCTATGACAACTGGACGCGCATCGGGCCGATGATGCCGGGCGAAAAGCCCGTGCGCATGCTGGCCGAGCATTGTGCGACGGCCTTCGGCGAAGAAATGGCAGATGTCCGCTGTCGCCTTGAGAGCAGCGATGACTTGGCCCTCGTAGACTGGCTGCGCAGCCGGAAGCGGAAGAACAGCGACGGCATGGACGGCGCCTTCCTTCTTGCGAGGGCGAGTCGAAGAAATTGCCCCCGATACAAGGGGATGGCCTGCGTCAGGTCATCGACGGTCCAGCTCGTCTCGCTTGCCTTGACATGAGCGAGGTCAGAGACCTCATCCTGTCTGAAGCTCGAGACGAGCCGGGCGCACTGCCGCTGGTTTAGAATGCACTGCGCTGGCTTTGGGAGCAACGGACGGACAACCGGCTCAGCGGCGCTCGGCTTCGACAAGGCGGAGGCATAGCCGGAATTGTCAGCAGCGGCGCCGACGAGCTGCTCGACGGTCTGGACCCTGACGAGCGAGAGCGGGCGCTGCAACTGTTGTTCCGATTGGTTCGGGCCGATCCCGAAGGCCGGCACACGAGGCGGCGTTTGTCTTTTGCAATGGCCGTAGATTTTGCCGGCGGAGGAGAAGGCGGCCGAGCGCTCGTTCATCGCCTTGCCGGTGCCCAGATCCGCGACGGCAGCAAGCCACGGGGCTCGGTCCGATTGGTCACGATCGGCGAGCCGGCAGGCAAGGGTGGTCCAGACGACGACGGCGACCGGTGCGTCAACCTCATCCACGAGACTTCTCATTCGTGCCCGGAGCGGCGACACGAACGTTGACACTGAGCCTTACTGGCCGACCCTGTGGCAGTACATCGACACTCACAAGGCGCAATCGTTCCGCGTGGAGCGGATCGCCTCGCTCTCGGACTGGATCGAGACGGACGCCCGATCCTGGGAGGCTGCCGGTCGCCCTGAGTGCGGGCGTTGGCACGAGCCATCCGTACTGGCAGCGGTGCGGGAAATCCGCGATGCCGGGGAGCCGGTCACGGATGTCGTTCGCTCCGACCTCGCGCGGGTGTCAATCGGCACGGAAACGGGACCCCGGATCGGCGTGCAAAAGGGACCCCTCTTGAGCTTGTCCCGGTAGCGAACAGGAGGGGCCCGCGCGTGACGCGGAGCGCTTTTAGGGACGACGTAGCGGCGCGCGCGGGAGGTGGCCTGTTTGCCCACCGGGGCAAGTTGGGGAGATCAGCCGCGGTTTTTGAACCGCCAGGACTCGTTGCCGGTCTCGATGATCTCGCAGTGATGGGTAAGGCGGTCGAGGAGCGCCGTCGTCATCTTGGCGTCGCCAAAGACGCTCGGCCATTCGCCGAACGCAAGGTTGGTGGTGACGATGATCGAGGTCCGCTCATAGAGCCGGCTGATCAGATGGAACAGCAGCTGCCCGCCGGCCTGAGCGAAGGGGAGATAGCCCAACTCGTCGAGAACGACGAGGTCGAGGCGGAGGAGATGGTCGGCGAGGCGTCCCTGGCGTCCGGCGCGAGCCTCGCTCTCCAGGCGATTGACCAGGTCGACGACGGTGTAGAACCGGCCCCGGGCGCCACCGCGGATGCAGGCCCGGGCGATGGCAATGGCAAGATGGCTCTTGCCGGTGCCGGTGCCGCCGATGAGAACGGCGTTGCGTTGCTCGGCCAGGAAGGCGCCGGTCGCCAACTCGCGCACCAGGGCCTCGTTGATTGGCGTGCCGGCAAACTGAAAGTCGTCGATATCCTTGGCCAGCGGCAGCTTGGCGATGGCCAGCTGGTATTTGATCGACCGCGCCTGCTTCTCGGCGATCTCGGCTTTGAGCAGATCACCGACGATGCGCGCCGGCTCGAGCCGGCGCTTGATGCCGACCGCCATCACCTCATCGTAGGCGGCGCGCATGCCGTACAGTTTGAGCGTGCCCATCAGGTCGAAGACTTCGGTCCGGTCCATCAACCAACCTCCCGCAAGCGGTCGTATCGGCTGCAATCGGCGAGCGGCGCATGACGCAGCCTGAGCGCCTCCGGGGTCAGGATGGTCACCGCCGGAGTAGGCTCGCGCCGGCGCGCCAGGATGTTGAGGATGACGGCGGCCGAGTGAACACCCTGATCAAGTGCCTCGGCGCAGGCGGCTTCGACGCTCTCCAGGCCATCGGTAAGGACGGCCGAGAGAATGGCCACCATCTGCCGGTCGCCGTCGTCCCGGCCCTCCAGCTTGCGCCGCACGCGCTCGATGTTTGCCGGCAGCACCCAGTCCTTGAACGGCGCGCCGTTGCGCAGCGCCCCCGGCTTGCGGGCCAGCACCGGGACGTAGTGCCAGGGATCGTAGAGGCACCGGCCGCGGCCGAAGCAGCGGACGTGCTCGCCGACAATCACCCCGTCCTGGCGGATGATGATGCGATCGGCATAGGCCTGGACCTCGACCGGCCGGCCGACCGCACGCGAGGAGACCGAGTACTTGTTGTTGTCGAACCGAACAAGGCAGGTCTTGGAAACCGCGGCGGTGACGGCGTGGAAGCCGTCGAACCGCCCGGCGATCGGCACCAGGTGCGTCCGCTCCGCCTCGAACGCCTGCCAGATCGTCTGGTCGGCCCTCTCGGGGTGCTTGTGCGCCTTGGCGTGGGCAACGCAGCGGTCGAGCAGCAGGCCATTCAGCTCCTCATAGCTCGACACCCGAAGCCGCGGCGTGAAGAACCGTTCGCGCACCAGCCCAACCTGGTTCTCGACCTGCCCCTTCTCCCATCCCGATGCCGGCGTGCACGCCACCGGCTCGATGAGGTAGTGGCTGCACATCTGCAGGAAGCGACGGTTGAACTGCCGCTCCTTGCCGACGAGCACCGTCTCCACCGCCGTCTTCATGTTGTCGTAGATGCCGCGGGTGCAGGTTCCCTTGAAGAAGGCAAACGCCCGATCGTGGGCGTCGAACACCATCTCCTGCGTCTCCCGCGGATAGGCACGCACGAACAGCATCCGGCTGTGGCAGAGCCGGACATGGGCGACCTTCACGGTCACCGTCACGCCGTTCATCACCACGATCTCGTGGCTCCAGTCGAACTGGTAGGCCTCGCCCGCCGCGAAGCTCAGCGGCACATAGGCTTCCGCCAGCACCGCGCCGCGCTCCAGCCGCCAGACCCTGGCGTAGCGGCGAACCGCGTCGTAGCTTCCCCGATAACCAAGCCGGCGCAGCTCTTCGAAGACCCGGATCAGCGTCAGCCGTTCCCGCGGCGCCTTCTGCTCATTCGCCAGCAAGAACGCCTCGAGCCGGTCGCGCCATGGCCCGATCTTCGGCAGCGGCTGCGTGCCGCGCTCATAGCGGAACTCCGTCGCCTCCGAGCGGATCACCTTGCGGACAACCTTCCGCGACACCCGGAGCTCGCGGCAAATCGCCTTGATCGGCTTCTCCTGGACGAAAAAGGCACGGCGGATCTTCGCAATCGTCTCCACAACCAGCATCCCAACCCAAGCTCCCATGTCCCCTATGGGAGCCAACATGAACCCTCCGCCTCGGGGGTCCCGATTGGATGCCGATCACCCCGAAAACGGGGTCCTTATTCCACGCCAATTCACACGCGGGCCTTTATCGGGCCGACCGATCCGGACGAGCTCGTCGAGTTGCTCGGCCTTGTCGAGGCGGATGATGCGGTCCGAGGCAGCGGCCGCTACGGAGAGCGTTGGCGCCTGCCATTCGGCCACGAGGGCCGCGCCGCGCTCGCCGAGAGGCTCGCCATCGTCGGGGACCCGCGCCGCGGCGTCGGCCTCGATGGCAATGGCATGCCCGACATCGACTGGTGCCCGATTGAGGGAGGCGAAGTGACAATCGAGGGCAAAAGGCACGCCGTTACGCCGTTTCGCATGGCGCGCTATCCGATCACGATCACCCAGTTCCAGGCTTTCGTTGACAGCTGCTTCCGGGACGGCAAGTGGTGCTTGCCGCCAGGGTGCGAAGTCGAGTTCCCTCACGAACACCCGCCGGAGCATCGCGCACGTCGAGGCAATCATGGAGCCGACAGCGTCAGTTGGTATGATGCCCGGGCGTTCTGCCACTGGCTGGGAGCGCGGCTGCAGACCGAATTCGCCTGCCGACGGAAGCGGAGTGGAAGCTCGCTGCCACGGGTGGGGATCCCGAGAAACTGTATCCCTGGGGCTCCGTTTGGGAGCCGGAACGCGAGCCATGGAGGGCGAACACATCTGAAAGCGGTCTTGAGCGCACCCTGCCAGTCGGACTCTATCCCCTGGGCGCCTCGCCGGCCGGCGTTCTCGACCTGGCCGGAAACCTGTGGGATTGGTGCCAAGATTGGGCCGACGCAGGACAAAATCGCAAGGTGCGCGGCGGGTCCTGGAGACGCGATCGGGATTACGCGTGGGTGACCCGCCGCAGCAGGAGCGGACCGACTAATCGGGTCGACCACGTTGGTTTTCGTGTGATAAGTCCGTCCCCATCATTGTCTGCTGATCACTGAAAGCGCGGGACGCGGCACGGTTGCTGGTAAGGGGTTGTTCCGCGCGCTCGCCTGACCCAGGCCCGGTCGTGATCAAATAGAAATAGAGAACGGTGACGTCGACCGGACGGTCGGGCCCGCGCTCGATGCGCATTCAGCCACCGCAACGTCGCCTTGAGCCATTACCGCGAGTTATGTGCGTCAAGTTCAGCAAAATGGTCGTGGTTGCGGATGCGGTTGCGCCTGTGGGGAACGCGGCAGCGTTGTCCACAGGCGTTGATCATGCCGCTTGGCGCAGCGTCTCCTTTTTCAGTTCCCGCAGGTAGTCCATGTTCAGGTAGCGGTCGCCTCGAGCCAGTTCTCGTGCGTTTCGACGCAGAGCGCCCGGACCAGCCGCAGGCAGCTCTCGGCGTTGGGAAAGATCCGCACGACATGGGTGCGGCGCTTGATCTCCTCGTTCAGCCGCTCCAGCATGTTGGTGCTTTTCAGATGCTTGTGGTGCTGGCGCGGCAGCCGGTAGAAGCGTCAGCGTCTCCTCGATGTTCTCCTCGACCCAGGCACCAGGCGCGGATACTTGCTCTGCCATTTGCCGATCCAGGCGGCGAGGTCGGCGCGGGCTTCCGCGAGATCGCGCCGGTCATAGATCCATCGCAGCTCCTGCAGGCAGTCGTCGTCGACCTTGCGCGGCACATAGTCGAGCGCGTTGCGCAGGAAATGAACGTAGCAGCGCTGCCAGGCCGCCTCCGGCAGGACCTCGCGGATCGCCGCCTTCAGCCCGGCGTGATCGTCGGCGACGACGAATTCGACGCCGGTGCAGGCCACGCTCGCGCAGGCCGAGGAGGAAGTCGCGCCAGCTCGACCGGCTCTCGCGGTTGGCCAGCTCGACCCCCAGGACCTGGCGGCGGCCGTCCCAGTCGATGCCGATGGCGACCAGCACCGCCTGGCTGGCGATGACGCCGGCCTCGCGCACCTTCTCGTAGCGGGCATCGAGGATCAGATAGGGAAGGGCTTCGTCCAGCCGGCGCGACCGGCAAACTGCGCCAGGCTCTCGTCGAGCGTCTTGTTGATGGCGCTGATCGACGAGGCGGAGAAGCCGTGACCGCACAACTCCTCGGTGATCGCCTTGACTTTGCGCGTCGAGACGCCCTGCGACGTACATCTCCGCCAGCGCCGCCACCAGCGCCCGCTCCGAGCGCTGATAGCGCTCAAACAGCTCGGTCGAAAACCGGCCGTCAGCGATCCTGCGGCACCCGCAGCTCCAGCTTGCCGACCCGCGTGATCAGCGTCCGGCCATAGTAGCCGGAGCGGTAGCCGCGCCGCGCCTCCGTCCGCTCGCCCTTGCCGGCGCCAAGAGCCTCGGTCATCTCCGCTTCCAGCATCTCCTGCAGCGCCGCGCGAACGACCGTGCGGATGAAAGCCTCATCCCGCGTCCAGCAGCGCTTTCACGTCGATGAGCTTCGGCCTTACCCTTGCCATCGGTCATGGTGTGCTTCCTCTCATCAGGATCGGTGACGTCAAACATCACCCGCATACCATGACCAACCTGCCGATAAACCTTTTGCTGAAGATTGCGACACTACCTTACCGCGCGGTAGCGGGAAGCCACCCGTCGAAGGGCAGTGCGCGCTGGCCCAGGACCATTTCGCGGCACTCTGGCCGGGAAATTCCCTCGCTGGGCCCTTCAATTGACGATCCGCGATCCCGTTGGTGTTCAAGTTTTGGAACGCCGTTTGGCGGCCACTTACACGCGCGAACGGGTCCGTCCTTCATGTCATTTGTTTGCAACCGAGAAAACGATCCGGACCCTACTCGTGGTTGCGCCATCTGTTCGCCAACGGGGCCTATGCCGGCGACAAACTGAGCACGGTTCTGACCGCGCTCGGCCGATGGACCATCGCGATCATCAAGCGATCCGACACGGCACAGGGCTTCGAGGTCCTGCCCCGGCGCTGGGTCGTCGAGCGCACCTTCGCCTGGCTCGGCCGATGCCGCCGCCTCGCCAAGGATTTCGAGGCGACCATAACCAGCGCCACTGCCTGGGTTCTCGTCGCCCACATCCGCATGCTCACCCGCCGCATCGCAGGGGCTTGAAAGGATGGACGCCTTTTTTAGTCAGACGCTAACGCATCCCATCAATATGGTACTTTAGCTTACTGATGAACTCCCGCAGATCGACACAATAGACTTCGACACCGTTCATTTTCCATAATTCTTTTTCAACGACATCGGTACTCGCCGAGATGGCCCAGCCGTGAAGCCGCCGTATGCGCGAAACAGGCTGCAGGCTCTCAAAAACAATACGGAGGTCCCAACCTAATTTCCACTCGAGAAATAAGAAACGCCTCTCACTTAATAAGTAGGAAGAAGAATTGTCGATGATTCAAATTTATTGAAATATGACCATTGCCAGTATCGCCGCTCAGTGATAGCATAGTTATACTCACTCGGGTCCGATCTATTTATACTTCCACACATTTTGTATATGACAGATATATTTTGATTTTCAATTTTCTGACTTATAGACCTCCAACGCACCCAGCACATCTTGGTATCTCTGTATGATTTGTATCTCAGACCTCCAGGCACATCCACATCAAAAAAGTTGTTTACAACAACAACATGCGGTACATTATAGAAAGCATTATCGAGCATGTCATCGCAACTGGTCGTAATAACAAAAATGGGTGTCGTTCTAGCGACCTCTGCTAAGAGATTTTGTAGGGGATTAGGTGGATACTTGTTGAACATCTTCTCTCTCACGAAATGCCAAAAATCCTGGGCTGTAGAACTCCAAGTACGACACTACAAAGTCCAGATCTCCGCGGCTTTCCGGCGGGATGTCCTCGGGGATGTTCATTTCCTTCGCCAAGAACTCCGCGAGCTCCTGGCGCGTCGGTGGACGAATGGCGGCATCGGCGGCGTTGTCCATCGCGTGGTAAGCGGATGCACCGACGCCGAGAACGAGTACGAGTTCGCCCCCTCGCAGAAGCGCGGCTATCGTGTTATACGGCGGCCCGCTCAACTCTCGCGCCTCTGCCCGCCTTATCGGGCGCATGTGTAGCGAACGGCATTTTATGCAATCGCAATAGTTTGTCCTTCGAATTCCGCTTCGGGTGCGGCACTGTTCGTTAAGACAATACCACGCGGACGCCGACGTCGTCCTTGAAAACCGAAAGCCTGCGCGCTCTAATTCCGCGCGCAGCAAGGTAGCCGCCTGCTCGTCATTGTGGCTATAGCTGAGAAAGACTTGAAAGGGCTCGGCCACCCGTCTCCCCCCGCGGCGACAGCAGCGCTTTTCTCGTCTCGCCAGATTAGCTCATCAGCTCAGGCTTGGCCACTTCCGTTGCTCTGACGCTGCCCGCCCCGAAGCCATGCCAGCCGCGCATTCCTTGCCGGCTCGCGGCCGCTTGCCTACTGCGGAAAACCAGCGGGTGGCGGCGCCAAAAGCCGCAGCGCTCCGGCGGATCCGGCCACAAGGTCTGGTGAGACAAACCATTGAAAAGATGGCGCGCCCGGCAGGATTCGAACCTGCGACCTACTGCTTAGAAGGCAGTTGCTCTGTCCGGCTGAGCTACGGGCGCATGGCGGTAACGACGACGCTTTTCAAACGACCTTGTTGGCGCTGAAGTTCTCCGCATAACTCTTGGGTCGAATGAGCGGCCGGTGCGGGTAGCGGAGTCGGTACCTCAGGCCGTTCCCCTCGGCGTACGCAACCGCCTCTTCGCAGGTAGCGAACTGCAGCCGGAGTTGCCGGCGCGTATCGGACGACCCCATCCAGCCCATCAACGGATCCGGAATTTCGGGCAAATCCGGCTCGAACTCCAGCACCCACCTGTGGGTCTTGCGCCGACCCGATTGCATTGCCGTCTTGCTCGGCTTGTAGATGCGGACGACGCTCACGCCGGCCCTCCCGATAATGTCTACAGTGCGAGGGCGACTTTAGCGGTAACGATGCCGCGTGAAAAGTGTGGCAGAGGGAGGCGAAGTCCTGCAGAGGCGACGGCCTGGCGTCCGCCCTCGTCGGCGCTTCGTCGCCGGCATGGCTGGCGACGAACATGCGGATCCATTCTTGCCACCGCTTCATCGAAGGGCAGAATGACCGGCGCATGTGACTTGTTCCAGGTGGATGGGAGGCTGGTGGTCTGAGCCTGACGCTTGAGTCCTTAAGCGTCAGGTGAATCATCCCACCGTACCAATGCTCTGGTGGTTCGATTCAGCTGACGGCTGGGTATTATCCGTCAGCATCGAACCACCTGGGGCGCAGCCGCATCCGCGTCTATGCCTCGAAAAGTCCATCCGCGTCAGACAGTGGCGCTTGAACTGCGGCGGTTTCGGAAGCGACGCAAGATGGGGACGATCTGGCCACTGCTCGTCGGCGCATGCGCGATCATCATCGCCGCATCGGCGTCCGCGCACGTGATTCTGCACAAACGGGATGTGCGCGCGGCGATCGGGTGGGTCGGGCTCGTCTGGCTGGTGCCGTTCGTCGGTGTCGCGCTCTACGGCCTGCTCGGCATCAACCGGATCCAGCGGCGAGCCAGCGAACTGCGCCTTCATCGACCCTCGGCCAGGGATTCGAACGAGGATCGGCTGGCAACAGGCGATTTCTGCCCCGCATTGCCGGCGACGGATCGCCACCTTGCCGCCATCGCCCGGCTCGTCGACACCATGGCGTCCTTCCCTCTGACCGCCGGCAACGCAATCGAACCGATGACCGGCGCGGACGCGTTCCAGGCGATGATCGAGGCGATCGCCGAGAGCCGAGCACACGGTCGCCATGTCGACATACATCTTCGACAACGACCGGGCCGGCCACCTTCTGGCCGATGCGCTGGAGGAAGCGAGTGACCGGGGCGTCTCGGTTCGTCTTCTGATCGACGGGGTCGGCGCGCGCTACTCCTTTCCGACGATGCTGGGCGAACTGCGCGCACGGCGGATCCCGGTCGCCGAGTTCCTGCCGACCTTTGTCCCGATCCATATGGCCTACGCCAACCTGCGCAATCACCGCAAAATTCTGGTGGTCGACGGCCGCCTCGGCTTTACGGGGGGGATGAACGTGCGTCGATCCCAGCTGCTTTCGGCCGACCGTCGCAATGCGACGGCGGATACGCACTTCCGCATCGAGGGACCGGTCGTCGCCCACCTGTCGATGACGTTTGCCGACGACTGGGCGTTCTGCACCGGCGAGCGGCTGACCGGCAATGTCTGGTGGCCTGAGCTGACAGAAGTGGGAGGAACGGTCGCCCGCGGCATCGCGGCCGGTCCCGACGAGGATTTCGAACGTATCCGCTTCGCCATCCTCGCGGCGCTGTCGCAGGCGCAGCGGCGGATCCGCATCGTCACGCCCTATTTCGTGCCCGAGCCGATGTTAATGACCTCTCTGGCGGTCGCCGCGATGCGCGGTGTCGCCGTCGATATTCTTGTTCCGGAAAGAAATAATCTCCGCCTCGTTCAGTGGGCCTCGCGCGCAAAGATCGGGCAGCTTCTGCGACGCGGCTGCCGCGTCTGGCAGACGCCGTTACCCTTCGATCACTCCAAGCTGATGACGGTTGATGGGACCTGGAGCCTGATCGGCTCGGCCAACTGGGACCAGCGTAGCCTGCGGCTCAATTTCGAGTTCAACATCGAGTGTTACGACAGCGGATTGACCGCCCGCCTCGATGCCATCATCGACGGCAAGCAGACAGCGAGCCGGCCGTTGCCGCTGGGCGAAGTCGAGGACCGGGCTCTTGTGCTGAAACTGCGCGACGGCGCGGCCTGGCTCCTTTCGCCTTATCTTTAGGCAAGGGCAAGTGGGGGGCGAGCGCCGTTGTGGATGAAATTAAACCTTGGGAGTATTTTGCGGACCGACGCGGGGGTCCTGCTGCCAACGACGTCCGGCGGAGGAACCATCGGTGCCGATCCGCCGACCGGGAAGGCCGGATCAGGATGGTCCGGAGTCTTCCCGTTCGGGGATCGAGGGTTGGGGGGATCCCCCGACGATCCTGTTATACGGCGTTCTCTACCGATGCGCTGTGACGGTCGTCACTGGCGTCAACTCCCGGGCGCCGGCAGCGGCCATGCAGCAGTATAATGTAACGTTCGTCATATCTTTCTCCGCATATAATGCAACGCAGGGCGAAGCGGCCGGCGCTCGGGGACTGTGGAGTGGACCGGCGACTGCTCGCTGCCGAAGGACAATACGATGATCTACGTCTGCAGCCTGCGCGAGATGCCGACGCACGTTCATGCGCTTCGGCCGTACGGCCTTGTTTCGCTCGTAACTCCCGAAGAGCAGCCGCCGACTCCGCCCGACTTTCCGGCCGAAAGGCACGTGCGCGTCGACGTGCATGACATTTGCGAGCCCTGTGCCGGCGCCATCATCCCGTGCACCGCGCACATCCGAGCCATTCTCCACGAGGTCGCGGCATGGCCCGGCGATGCGCCCATTCTGGTCCACTGTGTCGCCGGCGTGAGCCGATCGACGGCGACCGCGCTGATCATCGCCGTGGCACGCATGCCTGGGCGTGAGGCGGAACTGGCGCTGTCGCTGCGTCAGGCTGCGCCGCACGCGCAGCCGAATCGGCTGATGATCGAACTCGGCGACGCGCTCCTCGGCTGCGGAGGCCGCCTCGTGGCGGCGGTCGCGGCCATGGGGCCGGCGGCGGCGGCGGAATATGGCCCGCTCGTTCGCTTCCCCCCGCCGTTCGGCACGCGAAGAGCCAGGGACAGGTTGTGCGGTCTCCGTTAGCGGGCGCTGCCGAAGATTGCGGGCCCTGATGCGCGCACTGCCTCTCGACGTCATGTCAGTGCCCATGTGCGGCTGGCGGTGACGACAGCGGCCGCATAAATGGATGGTTGCGACAGGGCCCGGGGGCGCAATTGCGCCTGCGGAGCTGAAGCGGTAAGCTTGTTGCAGTGCAACGCAGCGTGCTCGCCTGCGTGGTCGGAAAGGTATAGCCACTCCTTTGTTGGACGACAGCGTACCTCGCATGAGGGCGAGCAAGGATCGTAAAGCGGCGCCGGCCGGCTGTAAGCAAGCTTTCCATGCCTGCCCTCCGGATCCGGACTGCCCTTACTGTTCAAGCGCTTCTGCACCCGGTAGCAGCGACTTCGACTGGTCCTTTATCGATGGCGCCTATTGCATTTCGCTGCAGAATCGCGCCGATCGCGCGACCGCCGCGGCCGGCCAACTGCACCGTGCCGGACTCTGCCGCATTGCGTTGTTCCATCGCCCGGTCAAGCACCCGACGTGGCCGGTCGCCGGAATCTGGGAGGCCCACCGAGCCGTTGCCCTGCATGCTTTGGCCTCCGGAAGACGGACGGTTCTGATCCTCGAGGACGACTTCACGTTTTCGCGGCGTTTGCGGCCACGAACCGTCGCCGGTATCGGGCACGCGCTCTCGTCGCTGCCGGAGGACTGGATGATTTTCTATCTGGGCCACATGTCGCGCTGGGCCTTCCCGGTGCGGCGCAATGTTCTGCGGGTCTCTTCGACGGCCGCTCACGCGTACATTGCCAGCCCAAGGCTCCTGGCCTGGCTGCGAGATCGACCGTTCGGAACGCCGGGGGTCGAGCGGGTCCGTCTCTGTGGGCGTGGGATCAATTCATCCTATGCACGGCTTCCGGGCGCCTACGCCCTGTTTCCGATGATCGCGACGCAGAGCGACAGTCCCAGCGACCACGTCGCGCGCCCAGGCAAATCGCTGGTCATCAAGAAGCCGAAGCACCTTTTTACCCGGACGAAGTACCGGGAACGAATCCTCTCGAGGGCGATGAGGCCGGCTCAGTATGTCGCCCTTGCTTCATCGCCACTGTATTTCGGCGTGCGCTACGTTCGGCGGAAGGTTCGCCGCATGATCAAGAGGCACCGCCGGTCGGCGCCGGCGACCTGAGCAGCGCCTCGGCGGCTGCCAACGATTAACCAGATCCTCGCTGCGTCTCGAAGGCAAATGGTGTCCATGACATAGGGGCTGCCTTGGGTGCACCAACTCCCCGAGGCATGACCTATGATATTTTCAATCAAAAGTAATAAAATCTGTATTATCAGCACTATTTTAGGAGATATTGTCCGCAAAATAATCTCTTGATGCGTGCAGCGAATTCTCGTATATAGGGGACGTCCCGCGAGCGTCCATGGCGAACCGGACGTAGGGTCGAGACCCGATCTCCGGTTTGCTGTTGACCTCCTCCCTATCCAAACTTGCGCCGCCCCCTCGGGGGCGGCCTTTTTTGTTTCAGGGGCGATGTCGACGTATCCTGCTACGGGTCGTTCCCACGCTTGACCCGGACCAACCCCGATCCCATCGACCGCCGACCGGCTGATCCACTGCAGGCTCCTGCTTGTGCCGTCGTTTGCCTTTCGCCGTGAAAGGCGCATCAATTTTGTTTAAAAAACAGCTAAAGCGGGTTACTATTAGATTTGTACACGCGAAGAGAGAACAGGCCAATCACGCCTGCAAAATCGTGCGCTGCGCGAAAGCAGATCCGCTTCCGCGGCCGTGTACACCGGCCAGATTGGGAGGTTGAGGACAATGAGGACGATCAGGCGACTCGGCGGTGGTCAAGAAGAGATGAGACCTGGCGGACGGCTCGGGACTCTCGCTCTGCACAGGATCGGTGCAGGCGGCGCGTTCGCCTGCGTCGTGGCCGGTCTCATGATATTCGGCGACGGGACGGCCGGCGCTCAGGCAGCCACTGAATTAGCAGGCACGGTTGCGGCGCCGGTGGGCGTTACCGTCGGCGCTTCCGCACCGCTGACAGCGCTCAGCATTACCTCGGGAGCGATAACCTGCGTCCAGTCCGGCGCTGCTGTCGATGTCGATGGTGCGGTCGGCGTTCTTGCGCCGCAGCTCGGTACGACCGTCATCCGCGGCTCGGCGGCGACCAGCCCGAGCGTGAGCTGGGTTGTCGTACCGCGCGAGCAGATCGGAGCCGAAGTCGCCGCGCTCACGTCCGTGTGCATCCCCGCGCGGTAGATTCGCCTCTCATTGTCTTGCAGGCGGCAATGCGTCGACCGGGCGACGGCCGACGACCACCAGCTCCCGCATCGACGCGTCGATCAGGTCGGCGGCCGATGCGGGCCGAGCCTTTGGGCGAACGGCCCGATGGTCAGGCCCTGGACGATGATCGAAAAAATCACGACGCCGTAGGTCGCGGCCAGGATTAGCGGTTTGGCCTCGCTCTCCGGGAGCGACAGGGCGAGCGCGACCGAGATCCCGCCGCGCAGGCTGCCCCAGGTCATGACGCGCACAGTGCCGCGCGGCCGATCGGCGAAGAGGCCGAAGACGCTCAACGGGATGACCAGGCTGATCAGCCGGGCAACGAGAACCAGAGGGATAGCGACGAGGGCGGCGCCGATGTCGTTGACGCGGACGCTGACGGCAAGAACCTCGAAGCCGATCAGGACGAAGAGAAACGAGTTCAGGATCTCGTCGATGACCGACCAGAACTGTCTGACGTGCCGGTTGGTCATCTCGCTCATGGCCAGGCGGCTGCCGTGGTTGCCGATAAACAGTCCGGCAACGACGACCGCAAGGGGGCCAGAGACGCCAATGCGCAAGGCTATGGCATAGGTCGCGGCGACGAGGGCGAGGGTGATCTGTATCTCGACGTTATGTTCATCGATCGCGCGCAGGACGAGAAAGGCTCCATAACCCGCCGCTAGTCCCAAGGCGACGCCGCCCAGGGCCTCGACCGCGAAAAGCTGGAAGGCGTCTGCAAAGCCGACGTTGTCGCCAGCCGCTATCGCGACCGCGATGGTGAAAACAACGATGCCAATGCCATCGTTGAACAGGCTCTCGCCGGTTATCTGCGCCTCGAACGTGCGTGGCAGGCCCACCTCGCGAAGGATGCCGAGGACCGCCAGTGGATCGGTCGGCGAGATCAGGGCGCCGAAGACAAAGCACCAGATCAGCGGGATGGCCGCGCCGATCAGCGGAAGGACCAGCCACAGCGTGCCGCCGATGACCGCCGTGGAAACGATGACGCCCAATGTGGCCAGCGTCAGCACCTCCCACTTGCGGTCGAGCAGATCGGCGAGGTTGACATTCAGCGCGCCGGCGAAAAGCAGAAAACTGAGCATTCCCTGAAGCAAAAGCTGAGCGAAATCGGCGCGGGCGAGCAGGCCGCGCGCCACCGTCTGCAGGCCCCAATTCGGAAAGATGAGGTGTATGGCGAGGAGGCAGAGCGACACTGCCAGCGAGAAGACGACGAGGGCGATGGCCCGCGGCAATCGCAGCAGACGGTGGTTAATAAAACCGAAAGCCGCGGAAATCGCGAGCAGTAGCGCGAGAATGTCGAGGACGATTTCGACGTCGGAAGCTTGCATCGGCGCGGCCATGGACAGCTGCGAGGAAGACGGAATATTTGATCACAAAGAGCATACCCCGCCTTATCGTGGGTTTGCCGCGTCGTGTTCGGTTTTGTCCGGGTCGGCCCTCGCGACGCGGTTTCGCGCGCGATTTAAATGTCGCATATGGCGCCTGATGTGAGCGTGGAGCCCGGCGCGCCGTCGCGACGGCACCAAACAGGGTTCACGATGCGAGGATACGACGACAAGCGTTCGGGCGCAGGCTGTCGGAGGGGCGCATGGTAACGAGCCGCCCAGCATCACCTCCGCCAATCCCACACTCGATGACGTGCTGGCGGCGCGGGTTTCGCGCCGAAGCGTTCTGGTCGGCGGGCTCGCCGCCGCCGTCGGACAATTCCGTCTGACGGCAGGTTGATCTACCCCGGCGGCGGGATCCGGCCGACGATGCTGAGCCTGCCGTCGGCAAGAGCCTTGGCAACAACAATCTCGCCGGACCGGGGGAGGATGCCGCTCAGGGCGGTAACGACAACCTGGTGGGTGACGAGCACGGCATTTCCGCCGGGGCGACGCTCACTGAGCCAGGCGCGCAAAGCCGCCAGTTGCGGCGCCTCTCGCTCCGGGCGGTTGAAGAACGAATCCAAGGGCGGAAAGGGCACGACCCTCCCGAGTTGGAGCAGCCGGGCGGTCTCCAGGCAGCGGCACCACCGGCTCGAGTACACGCCATCCGCAGTGACTCCGCGAGCGCGCAACGCGGTGCCGATGGCCCCCGCTTCGGCCCGTCCGGCAAGCGACAGGTTGCGCTGAGTCGCGCAGTCCTCCAGGCGGAAACCAGCTGGATCGCCAGTGCCCGGCGCGCTCGCGTGACGCATCAGGGCGATGTGACCGCCGGCGCGGAGCGCGGCCCACGCCGCTTCCACCTCGTCCGCGCGTGCGCCAGGCATAAACAGGAGCGTGACTGCGGCGATCGTCACTGCGGCAAGGCGCGCGGGGCGGGTCATGGAAAGCAGGCTCCGGCGCGTTGATCGCGCTACCTGGGACATGGGCGCATGCCGGCGCCATCACCAGCTGCCCGGAGCCGGCGCTGACGAACGTCCGAACCGGCGTCGCACTCCGCTTGCTTACGACGGCGCCGACGTTACAGTCGTGCGCATCGTGATACCGACCGAAATATCCTCCCCACCTGCTTTCGGCGCCGGCTTCCGTCAGCAGCTCGAAGCCCTTTTCCGCTGGCGGCGCGACGTCCGCCGCTTCCGCACGGACCCGTTGCCGCCGCGCCTCCTCGAGGATCTGATCCAACTCGCTGCCCTTGCGCCCTCGGTCGGCAACAGCCAACCGTGGCGGTTCGTCAAGGTCGACGAGCCGGCACGGCGTGCGGCGATCCGCGACAATTTTGCGCGCTGCAACGCGGACGCGCTTGCCGCTTACGCCGGTGAACGCGCGCGCCTGTACGCCTCGCTGAAGTTGGCCGGACTTGAGCGGGCGCCGATACATCTCGCGGTTTTTGTCGATACCGGTACCGCGCAAGGGCACGGGCTCGGCCGGCAGACAATGCCCGAGACCTTGACGTACTCGGTCGTTGGCGCCGTTCACGCGCTGTGGCTGGCAGCGCGCGCCCACGGCGTCGGGATGGGTTGGGTGTCGATTCTCAATGCGGGCGAAGTTCGAACGACGCTGGATCTACCGGCTGACTGGCGCCTCATCGCCTATCTCTGCCTGGGATATGCCGAAGAGGATCATCGCGATCCGGAACTTGAGCGGCACGGCTGGCAATCGCGCGGCGAGTTCGAGCGCTTCATTGTCCAGCGCTAAGCGCGGGGCGCCTCGCACGGGCGTCGAATTCAGTCTACTACGAGGACTCCGCAAAGAATCGGCATGCCTTCGGACGGCAACCTCCGAAGGCATGCTTGCAGTTGGATCCTGCTGGGACTTGTCGCGCAGCCGAAATCTAGCGTTTGACCATGCGGTAGCCGATCAGAAGCAGGATCGAGCCGGCGACAGCGATGAAGAAGCTGCCCAGATTGAAGCCGTCTATATCGCCCATACCCAAAGCTCGTGCCACGAAGCCGCCTACCAGGGCACCGGCGATGCCGAGCAGGATCGTAATGAAGAAGCCGCCCGGATCCTTCCCTGGCATGAGCAATTTGGCGATTAGACCGGCAATGAGACCGAAAACAATCCAGCTGAGAATCCCCATCGATGTTCTCCTTCGAGCGCAAAATAAACGGACGCTTGAAGCGCCCGTCTGGTTTTACTTCCTGGGTGAAAATGCCGTCCAGTGTCAGCGATCGGATCGATCCTGCCGCTCGACGCGTACGGCCTCGTCAGCAACCTCCTCCATCTTGTCCTTTGCAACGCCGGCCTCGACGCCGTCCTGGAGAATTTCCTTGGCCACCACCGGCGGCAGCCCTTCGTCCTTGGCGGTCTCGACGACATGAGCGACGACGTCAGGCTCGACGCCGGCAACCTTATGTTTATCGGCTTTCTTCTCGGCCTTTTTTATTGCCATGACAAGCTCCCACGAGGTCAAGATCAACTGCTGCGATTCTGCCAGTCAACGCGCAGCCGTCGGGCGCAGAAGTTACTCTCCGCCGTGCCTCGCGCTCACTTCACCGAGCACGATTAGCAGAGCGGAAGAGACCCGCATTATCCGGCGTTAAGCACCTTGCTCACGGCGCGCGCCGCGCTCCCGACCTCTTGCCGCATAATCGCCCTTGGAAACCATTTTTGTCCCTCCATGCCGGAACTTCATTCCGCTTGCAGGTTTTTCCCTCAGGAAGCGCGTGTCATCGGGAACCCCCGCGCTTTCAGGGATAGGGAAGGAAGTACAGATGGTTCCGGCATGGCTTCACACACTGTCGATCGCCTCGCTGCTGCTCGGGTTCGCCTGCATGGTCATCATCGCCGTCGACGTCTGGCGTCACCCTCAGCACATGTGGATCATGAACATCGTCTGGCCGGTCACGGCGCTGTTCGCCAGCGTGCTCGCGCTGTGGGGCTACTTCACCTATGGCCGGCTGGCGACGCACGATAAGGCGCACGCGGCGATGCAGCGCGACGAAGAGATGCCAGCGAAGGCGCAGACGTCGTTTGCGGTGAAGGTCGGCAAGGGCGCGTCCCACTGCGGGAGCGGCTGTACGCTTGGCGACATCGTCGCCGAGTGGCTTGTGTTTCTTGTCCCGGTTATCGCCACCTGGTTTGGCTATCAGACAATCTTTTCAGACAAGATTTTTGCGGTGTGGATTGTCGACTACATCTTCGCCTTCGCCTTCGGCGTCGCCTTTCAGTATTTCACCATAAAGCCGATGCGCGATCTTTCGCCCGGCCGCGCGCTTGTTCAGGCGGTTAAAGCCGACGCCGCCTCGCTGACCGCCTGGCAACTCGGAATGTACGGCTTCATGGCGGTCGCCTACTTCTACATTTTCCGGACGGTGCTTGGCGCAACCCTGCACGTCAACTCGCCGGAGTTCTGGTTCATGATGCAGATCGCCATGCTGTTCGGCTTTGCCACCAGCTATCCGATGAACTGGTGGCTGATCCGGCAGGGCGTGAAGGAGGCGATGTAGCCCTGTCAGGCGCTGGCAGGCTTGGCGGACAGGCAGCCGCGATCGCCTGAAAGAGAAGCGGCGAGGCGACCGGTTTGCGCAGCGCGGTAACGCGGCTGTAGCGGGCGGTCAGGCTGCCGCTGTCGTAGCCGGTCAAAAACACGAAACCGGTTCTCCGCCCGATCAGTGCATCGGCGACCGGGAATACCGGATCACCAGAAAGATTGACGTCAATCAGTGCGGCATCGACCCGCTTGTGTTCCTTTTCGATGAGCGCGAGAGCCTCGGCGACGGTCGCTGCAGTGCCGACAACGCCCAACCCAAGATCCCGGAGCGCCGTCGCGAACAGGTCGGCGATCATGCCGTCGTCCTCGACAAACCCGACGTTGACCGCGCACCGCCGCAGGCTATAGTTCCGCCGTCCACGCCCCTGTGGCGGAATCGGTAGACGCGGCAGACTGAAAATCTGTTTCCGGTAACGGAGTGGGAGTTCGAGTCTCCCCGGGGGCACCAACTGCCAGCGGTGCGCCGGGCCTTTCCTCGAACGGCGCGGTGATGGTTTGCCCCAGCACGTGGTGAGCGGCCGTTCGGCTTGCGTCGAATGGCCCCGAAGGAAGACGTCGATTGGACGAGCATAGGTTCAGCGCCGATGCATTATTGCGGTGCCGCTTCTGCGCCGAACCGGTCAAGGCGCGCGCGTGGCGCTGCGGAAACTGCGGCAGCGGCTACGCAACGCCGTACCAGTGGGCTCCCCGTCTGGCTATCATTGTTGTGCTGGGCGGCTTGTACCTTTGGGGCATCGTCAAGTACTTCGGCTATTGAAGCCGGCGCCGCCACCTGAACGACAGCTTTGCCCCGGGCGCCCGTCGGGTCTCCAGCTTTGGCAGCGGCCCGTTATCGTGATTTCGCTGCTTGCATCCAATTCAATTGAAATGCTATGTATGATTGTCGAGCGATGGAACGAAAAACGCGTCGGCGGTATTCTCAAGATCGCGAACCGTCGCTTTGATCGCCCAGAGTGGTGGCGCAAGTTGTGGTAACGAGGAGGTCGGCAAAGCCGGGCAAAGAAAGCAAAGCATCGGCGAGTTACGACCGTAGGACGTATAACCAAACCGCCTGTACAGGTGAAAAAAAAAGAAAATGGCCTCATGCCTGCGACATTGTCGCGGGCTTTTCTTTTTTCAGCGCTGCCGTCAGATGCTAAACGATAGTCCGATCGACATTGCAGCGCCGGCGGGTCCATCTCTGCCTGGATGCTTCAAGCATGCTGCTCGCCCATCCAGTGCCCGGTCGAGCGCGGACGAGATGCGCGATCTTTTCAATATCGATCAACGTCCCTGCTCTCGGATGATCCCATGCGAAAGTGGGTCGACCCAACAATCGGCCGGTCCGACTGCTCCGCCGATCCGGGGCAGATAACGCTCAAGCGGAGGCATCGCATCATGACAACCAAGTGTTCACGTACGGTTTTTGCTGCGGCTCTTGCCGTCCTCGTTGCTCCAGCCACATGGGCCGGCTCTCTTGTGCTTCCCGATGCCGGAGTCGGCCGGACGCAATTGGACCTGGTGGCTGATCAGACCCAGATCCTGGTCGACGTCAACAGCGCGTCCGAAGATGATCTGCGGGCGCTTCCGGGGGTCGGGCCGGCGCGAGCGCAGGCTATCGTTGCCGGGCGGCCCTACAAGGGAAAGGATGATCTGGTTAAAAAGAACATACTTCCGAAGAATGTCTACGATGGTCTTAAGGATCGCATTGTTGCGCGTCAGAAGTGACGCGATTATGAGTTGATAATAAACCCTGCAAGCGCGTGATCAGCCCGACGCCTGCCGAGCGGAATGTGGCCTAGGGCTCCGGTAGGGCTCCGTCCCTTGCGTCCGTTCGATAGGGACGGTTCTCGGGGCAGAAAGCCTTCAGGATGAGCGTGAAGTTATCGCTCGGCGAGCAATGAATCGACAAGGAGACTGCGTTCGCTTGGCGTATAATCCTGGCAATCGCGTAAGATTTCCGCAGCCGACCTGATCGCGGTCAGCGGCGTGCGCCGCTGATGTTTAAGCACTGCGATCGTCACCGGATCGAGTGGCGCCAGTCCTGAACTACACGCACCATTCGGATGTTGCACACGTGTTCCCCTGTGCTTCATCGCACCCCCAACGTGGCAGCCGATGCGATCGCCAAGTTCCGCGATGTGCCTCAACCCCCCACCATGTACGGCATTTCTTGCTTGCCGACCGATACCTTCCACGCGCCGCCGAAGGGCTGCGTGCACGTTTGGGATCTGCCCAAAGGCGGCAATTGTCCGCGACTTGGCCTGTAGAGCCGCAACGGGCAGGGGCCAACGACGGAAAACCTGAGCGTCCACGGCCTCTCGCGACTCCGCGAGGGAAGCATGCGCCGGATCGGCCGCGTCCGGCAAGTCGCTGAATGCCCTTGCGCGTCATCCCGCCATAGTCTACCCTTTTGGGGTAAAGCTATCCGTTAACCGGCATGAACCAGGGGCGACCCAGCCGAAGCGCTTTATCTTGCTCCGGTCAGGGCAGGTATGCCCGGACGCCTACCGCCACGGACGAGCGTCCTGCCGCAGTTGTCCGGCTTCGCCCTCCGCCTCTCGGTCCCAGCACCGGCGCGACGCGGTTGCAGCACCTTGGGCTTTTTAAGGCCCGCTGTGTTTCCTGTGCACAGCTGTTGCGCGTGCGCAGGTGACAACATCGATCCGATCATTGAAGCAAGTCTGTCTATTCTCATGGTGGAAATATGAAGTCGAAATACAAATCAAAATGCAAGGACGCAGCTGCACGCCAGCGCGCCTTCTTTCTTTCTTGTGCATTCGCCGCGGTTGCGGTTCTTTCCGGTGCCGGTGAAGTCTCGGCCGCGCCTTGCACAAACATGCTCACGGCATCCGAGACAACGCCCGCCGGTTACGGCAGTGCATATAACCTCTTGACCTCTACGAAGGAGTTTTTGATACAGGGCGTGGAGTGCGCCGCCGATGCGGCCGAGGTGTCCGTCGGCAGCGGTTCGCCGGAGCAGTATGTCTACAAGAACGGTTTCTACTGGACGGGTTCGAAGTGGCAGGAGATGCCGCTGTCAGGTTCAACCTTGGTGAGCGATACCTGGTACAAGGGTGGTGCGACAGGGTCGATACCGCTCGGCGCAGCTCCGACCTATGTGCTCGGCTATGTCTGCCAGCGTGATGCCGACCAGTGGAAGTGCGGTTGCAGCGACAAAGAGTGCAGCGTCGGCCAGTGGCAGATGCAGGCGCTGGCGAACATGGGCATGGGCGGTGGTGGTGGAGGCGGCGGGAGCACATCTTCCTGCCTCGCGCCCCCTGCGCTGTCCAACCCGATCGTCGTCGACGGCAACAATTGCCCTGGCACGCTCGACGGTCATGGCGGCGATCTGCTCGTCAAGATGCCGAAAAAGGTTTGCGCGACGCAGCTTAACATCACCAACGCCCGCAACGTTCACGTTGTCGGCGGTGACCTCAGCCTCGGTGTCGATGTCAAGCGCGCCGTTTCCTTCGCTAACATTAAGGGCCATGCTCACGTTGAGGGCCTGCATGTCGACGTGCAAAATCGCGCGGCGGACGGGATTCGGATCTACAACTCGCCGAAGGCGACCCTGACCGTTCAAAACTCGTTGATCGAAGGCCTCGGCGGCGAGCCCAAGGGCGCTCACGGCGATGTCATCCACACCCAGGGGGGCGGGCCGCTCGATGCCTTGGAGGTTGAGAACGTCAGCGGGTACACGAGCTACCAGGGCATCTTCACGCCGTATC
Organism: uncultured Alphaproteobacteria bacterium; assembly: GCA_963789785.1. GTDB lineage: Bacteria > Pseudomonadota > Alphaproteobacteria > Rhodospirillales > Defluviicoccaceae > JAEULH01. The sequence goes on from CAWBNC010000014.1 coordinate 23,235, forward strand.
GCCTGCCGAAGGACGGCGCGACCGGCGCCAAACGCGTCATGATGAAGAACGTCAATCTAGGGTACGATCCGCGCATGCCGGCTGCGCAGAAGCCGCTGATGCTGCTGACGCTGGGCAAGGGTAATCCGACGCCGAACCGTTACGGGCTTCTGGACTATACGGCGCCCGAAGGCACCAGTTTGACAAACGTGTTCATCGACACGTCGTCCCAAAACGTTCCATACTATACTAAGGTGATGGCAACGCCGCGCCCAGGCGCGGATGGCTGCGCCACCTTCGACGCCGTTCACAAGATTGACGGAAAGGTCTGCAACGGTCTCCCGAAGAACGGGCCTTTTGCGCCGAAAGGCGATGTCGGCATCAATTACGAACGTGCAAAGTTCTGCAAGAACTAGTTACATAGCATCGAGATCCAGGACTAACCAGCGTGGTTAGTCCTGGATAGACAGATAGGACCGCAATGCACCCAGCCATGGTACCGAACGTGTCCTCTTCCAGGCAGCCGCTGGTCGGGCAAGAACTCGAGGGCGCGCGGGCTCATGATGACGTTCGTGGATTTTCTCCAGATTCTGTGGAGGCGGAAGGCGGTCGTGATCGCTATCGTCCTGCTGTCCTGTCTGAGCGCACTGGCTTACCTGTTCACCGCGACGCCGCTGTACTCGGGGCAGGTCAGCGTCCTAATTCAGAACAAGGAAGACACATTCGATCAGTTGGCGATGATCCAGGCTGCCATCACCGGTGCGACCGGCGTCGGCGAGGATACGGCGACGGAGATCGAGGTGATGCGCTCTCGGCGGCTGGCCGCCAAGGTTGTCGATAGCCTCGATCTGGTCGACGATCCGGAATTCAATTCGGCGCTCCGGCCGAGCAATTTCGTCACCGACGCCATCGGTTGGCTGAACCCGAAGCAGCTTCTTTCTCTGTTGATGCCGTCCGATAAAGGGCCGGTATCGGAAGACCGGGAGAAGTCTCTGGAGCGGGAAAAAGTCATCGACAATTTTCTGTCCAATCTTGACGTAAGCCAGCTGGGCCAGGCGCGGGTGTTCTACATCTCGTTTCTGTCCGAGCAGTCGGACAAGGCGGCTCACATCGCCAATGCGTTAGCCGATGCCTACATCGTCGACCGCCTTGACGCCCGCTACGAGGAGACGCGGCGGGCCACCGACTGGCTATCGCAGAAGATCGCCGACCTGCGCGCAGGGCTGAGCGAGAAGGAGCAGGTTGTCGAGGCGTACCGCAAGGAGGCAGGCCTTCTTGCCGGTACGGGGGGCACCACCCTCGTCACTCAGCAGGTTTCCGAGTTGAGCGCCCAGCTCATCGTCGCGCGGACCTCAAAGGCAGAGGCGGAAGCGCGGCTGTCCCAGATCCGCAGGCTGGCGCAGCGCCCTGGCGGAGCGGCGGCGGCGGCTGACGTTCTTGGCTCGCCGGTCGTCATCTCGCTTCTGAACCAGGAAGCGGAAGTCAAGCGCGAGGCCGCGCAACTCAACGATGAGTATGGCGAGCGTCATCCGCGCATGATCAGTGTCCGCGCGGAGTTGCGTGACATACAAGGAAAAATCTCCGCCGAAATCGCGAAGGTGGTGCAGAAGCTGGAAAACGACGTCGGGGTCGCGCAGGCGCGCGAGACATCGCTTCAGCAAAGCCTCGACCAGTTGAAGGGGACGATGGCGCAGACCAACTCCGCGGACGTTCATCTGCGTGCGCTCGAGCGCGAAACCGAAGCTGACCGGACGATGCTGCAGTCGTTCATGAACCGCTTCGAAGAAATGAGCGCGCAGCTTGATCTCAACCAGCAGTCGACAATTCGAATCCTCTCGCGCGCAATCGGACCCGATCAGCCGTCTTCGCCGAAGAAGGCGCTGATCATGGTTGTGGTCTTTCTTGGCTCGACCCTTATCGGGATCGGGATCGTTTTCATGCTCGAACAGTTCGACCGCGGGTTCCGCAGCGGCGAGCAGATCGAGGAGCAGACGGGCGTGCGCTCGCTCGGCATGGTGCCGTTGCTGGAAGGATCCCGCCGGCGGGTGGGCGATCCGGTCGATTACGTACTGAAGCGCCCGGCGTCGTCCTTCGGCGAAGCGATCCGGTCCGTTTACACCAGCATCCTGATGGCCGGGCCGGAGAAGACCGGTCACAGCGTTCTGATCACCTCATGCACGCCGGGCGAGGGCAAGACGACACTGTCGATGTGCCTGGCGCGGATGTTCGCCTCGTCGGGGCGCAAGGTGGCGCTCATCGAAGCCGACGTCCGCCGGCCGCGCGCGAGCGACACGCTGCGTATTCCGGCCCAGCCGGGACTGGTCGAACTGTTGACCGATCGCGCGGATCTTGCGGACGTGCTCCACAAGGACGAGAAGTCGGGCGCCTACGTCATCCCGGCGGGCGGCCCGGGCGCCGATCCGACCCACATTCTCGCCTCGCCGGGCGTTCGCTCCGTGGTCGACGCCCTGTCGAAGAGCTTCGACCTGGTCATCGTCAATTCGCCGCCGCTGATGGCGGTTGCCGATGCGCGCATCCTCGCGCCCCAGGTCGACAGCACCGTTCTTGTCGTCCATTGGGGCAAGACGCACCGCAACGTCGTCAACCTTGGACTTAAGAAGCTGTTCGAGACCGGAGCGCGGGTCAGCGGCGTCGTTCTGGCTCAGGTCGAACTCGAAGAAACACGCCCAGTACGGCTACGGGGACTCGGCCTACTACTACAAGCCGATCAAGCAGTACTACACGTCCCAGTAACGGGAGGTGACGGCGGGGGCCGGGGCCACGGTTTCCGTTGCCGCCGCGGCCTTGCCGCGCGGAGCGGAGAGAGATCCGGTCCGCGGCCGGCGATCGCCTTGCCCATGCTCCGGGGAATGCGCTACTGTGCCGGCCTCGCGCCCGTAGCTCAGTGGATAGAGCGTCGGCCTCCGGAGCCGAAGGTCGCAGGTTCGAATCCTGCCGGGCGCGCCAAATTCCGCGTGTCCAGTCCGGAGACATCGGTAACGGTTTGTTCCTATGAGATGGGTAACAACCTCGTGCCGAACGGGTTGTCGAGTGGCTGCAGGGTCCTTTGTTCGAGATCGATATAGCCGAGATCGTAGGTCATGAAGGAGACGAGCCAGATGGCGTCGTCGACTTCCTTGAGGCCGAGCCGGTGTCCGGCCAAGACGCTTGAGATGTTGATCTTTTTTCTGTGCATGCAGATGCGGCCGCAGGCGGTCACCAGGATGTCGCGGTCGTGGAAGGGGTATGAACCGCCCCGGTTTGATTGGAGGCTCCAACTCCTGAGAAGGTGGAGCCATCATGAGCAAGACGACGAACAAGTTTTCGCCTGAGGTCCGGTCCCGTGCAGTGCGGCTGGTCCTCGATCACGAGCATGAACATTCATCGCGGTGGTCAGCGATCATGTCGGTTGCCGGCAAGATCGGCTGCTCAGCGCCAACGCTGAACGAGTGGGTGAAGAAGACCGAGGTCGACAACGGCAAGCGGGCTGGCGTTCCCACCGACGTGGCGGAGAAGCTGAAGGCGCTCGAACGCGAGAACCGCGAGCTGCGCCAGGCCAACGATATCCTGCGCAAGGCGTCTGCTTATTTTGCCCAGGCGGAGCTCGACCGCCGAGTAAAGCCATGATCGCGTTCATCGACGATTATCGTGGGGCGCATGGGGTCGAGCCGATCTGCAAGGTGCTGCCGATCGCTCCGTCGACCTACCACGATTATGTCGCCAAGCGCGTTGATCCCTCCCGGCTGTCCGCTCGGGCCAAGCGCGATGAGGCTCTCAAGGTCGAGGTCCGGCGCGTGTTCGAGGAGAACTTCCGGGTCTACGGCGTCCGCAAGGTCTGGCGGCAATTGCAACGCGAGGGCGTCGATATTGCCCGATGCACCGTGGAGCGGTTGATGCGGCGCATGGGCCTTCAAGGGGTGATCCGCGGCAAGCCGGTCCGCACAACAATCAGCGACAAGGCCGCGCCTTGCCCGCTCGATCACGTCAACCGGCTGTTCCATGCCCCTCGGCCGAACGTGCTGTGGGTCTCCGACTTCACCTACGTCGCGACCTGGTCCGGCTTTGTCTACGTCGCCTTCGTCATCGACGTCTACGCTCGACGGATCGTCGGCTGGCGGGTGAGCCGGACGGCGCATGCCGGCTTTGTGCTCGATGCGCTGGAGCAGGCACTTCACGAACGCAGGCCCGTGCATCGCGGCGGGCTTGTTCATCACGTGCGCCAGGCATGGCGCGTAGCGCCATGACGGCGCTGGTTGGCTCGCTGTGGTGGTGAGTTGGCCGACTTGGAGGTGGAAGTCCTCTACGGGCCCTGGTGACGGGAACCGTTAGCCGAACAGCAAGGGCGTCGCCGCGAGGCGGGGTTTGAAGGAAGCTGTAAGCAAAGTCCTGGCCCGACGAACAGGAACCGCATAGGAGGCGCCGAGACCCTGGGCGAGGGGGCGTGAAGACCCAAAGCCCGATGTCACCCGGAGGGTCTGGGCGTATATGCGGCGGGTATGTGGGACGAAGGTCGCGCGTCTTACCCTGGGAGGCCTGCCGGCCTGCCCCTGGTTTCAGGTGTGCTACCGGCGCCGAGAGGCGTCGGGATGGGACGGCAGGAGTCAGCAGAGGCCATAGTAGCTTGCCAAGACCGGGCGGCGAAGGGCCGAACATGGAGTGCCGGACGGCAAGCGGACGGTTCGATGGTGCGAGATTACGCCGAAGGCCGGGCTGGGATGCCCGGCGCCTGTCCCGAGGGTAGCGGCCGGAAGCCGCGAGAGAAGGGGCTGGGTGCGTCGAGCGCTGCGGCACCGTCTGTTTCTGCCCGCCCGGAGGCGACGGCCCGGTTGCTGGAGGCGATCCTCGACCGGGAGAACATGAGGGCGGCCTACCACCGCGTGGTGGCCAACAGGGGCGCCGCGGGCGTTGACGCGATGACCGTCGACGGCCTCAAGGCATTCTTGGTGAAACACTGGCCGCGCATCAAGGAAGACCTGCTGGCCGGCCGGTACCGGCCGCAGCCGGTGCGTCGGGTGGATATTCCGAAGCCCGGCGGCGGCACGCGGACCTTGGGTATCCCCACGGTCGTGGACCGGCTGATCCAGCAGGCGCTGCATCAGGGACTCTCACCGCTCTTCGACCCGGGTTTCTCGGACGCCTCCTACGGCTTCCGGCCGGGGCGAAGCGCCCACCAAGCGGTGTTGGCCGCGCGCGCCCATGTGGCGGCGGACCGGCGCTGGATGGTGGACATCGACCTGGAGAGGTTCTTCGACCGGGTGAACCACGACGTGCTGATGGCACGGGTGGCGCGCAAGGTCGAAGACAAGCGGGTGTTGCGGCTGATCCGCCGCTATCTGCGGGCCGGGTTGATGGCGGACGGGGTGGCGACGGCGCGGACCGAGGGGACGCCGCAGGGCGGTCCCTTGTCGCCGCTGTTGTCGAACATCCTGCTCGACGACCTCGACAAGGAACTGGAGCGACGCGGCCATGCCTTCGTCCGCTACGCCGACGACTGCAACATCCATGTGCGGTCCCGGCGGTCGGGCGAACGGGTGATGGCGTCGATCGCCCGGTTCCTGGCCGAGCGACTGCGGCTCGCGGTCAACGTCGCCAAGAGCGCCGTGGACCGCCCCTGGAAGCGCAGCTTCCTGGGCTTCACCATGACCGCCCACCGGGCGCCGCGCCTGCGTGTGGCACCTGCGAGCGTGGCGCGGTTCAAGGGCAAGCTTCGGGCGTTGTGGCGCCAGGGCCGGGGCCGCAGCCTCGGGCGCACGATCGAAGACCTCGCCCCGATCCTCGCCGGCTGGATCGCCTACTTCCGGTTGGCCGAGGCCAGGGGCATCTTCGAGGCGCTGGACGGCTGGATCAGGCGGCGCCTGCGCTGTCTGATCTGGCGCCAGTGCAAGCGGCCGAGGACACGAGCGATGCGCCTGATGCAGCGGGGGCTCGCGGAGGAACGGGCATGGGTCTCCGCCTACAACGGACACGGCCCCTGGTGGAACGCCGGGGCCAGCCACATGAACGACGCCTTCCGGGCCGGCTTCTTTCGCAATCTCGGGCTGGTCAGCCTGCTCGACCGGCACCGCCGCCTCAACTACGCTTCATGAACCGCCGTGTACGGAACCGTACGCACGGTGGTGTGGGAGGAGGGCCGCCGCAAGGCGCCCTCCTACCCGATACAGCGACAGAGGGAGCCAGTACCTGTCGATTAAGTACACGGAACGGTTAGGGGACGCGGGCATCGAGCCGTCGGTCGGCAGCGTCGGAGATTCCTACGACAACGCCCTCGCCGAGACGATCAATGGCCTCTACAAGGCTGAAGTCATCCACCGTCGCGGACCGTGGCGGTCATTCGAAGCCGTCGAGTTCGCGACGCTGGAATGGGTAGACTGGTTCAACAATCGTCGGCTGATGGAGCCCATCGGCAACATCCCGCCGGCCGAAGCCGAGGCACGCTACTATGCCATGCTGGAACAACCAGCCATGGCGGCGTGACTCAAACTATACCGCCTCCGGCAAACCCGGGGCGGTTCAGGTGGCCCCAGCGGAACAGGTAGAGCATCATTGGTAGCACCGCCCCGACAGAGAAACCTGCCGGCGTGAAGGGGAGCACTGGATTGTAATTAGCTGTCCACACCTTCGCCGTCATTTGTCCGCCAAAGACGGCCTCGATCGTCTTACGCGCTTCGCTCGCCATTCCTCACGCCCCCGCTTTCGCCTGCTCTAGAACAATGACTTGTACGGCGTTGCGTTTTTCGACGAAGATCTCGTACACGGTCTCTTCGTCCGAAGGCGTCCAAGCGCGGAGAGAACGTTCATCCTCTTGCGCCAGGCGCTGCGTGGAGACGCCTAGATTGGCGAACACGTCGTCAGAGAATGTGTCGAGGATCTGCATGCCATCGGCGAGGTCCATAAGGAGCGCGAAGAGCTGAAGCGAGATGTCGAGCCGCTCTTCTCGTCCATTTTCCGCATGGTACGTGAGCGTCAGGTGGCGATGCAGCGTCTCCAAGCCCGGCTGGCCTGAATAACGCTCCCCCTCCAGCGAGAAGCGATCAAACGGCTTGCCCACCCAAAAGGCGGTTTCAGTAGGAGTACGCGGCACAATGCGGATCGGCGCGACGCCCTTTTCCCGGAACGCCGTCTCCGGAAGCGCTTCAAGCCGAGACAGGCCGAGGCATAGCGCGTCGCGAACAAGGGTTCTCTCGGCCTCGGGTCGAAGCGGAAAATCGCGGAACTCAGAAAAGCGCTTGCCTTGAGCGAGGCCAAGCGCGAATGCGTCGCCCCCGACTGCTTCGATCTGATCATCGGTCCAAGCCAAATAGGCGCGCCGGCGGGCCCTACGCAGTGAAACATCGGAAAAGCGCGGCGCGCCGTGCAAAGATGAGGGTGCGCCATGCGCAATCAGGTAGCGGTCTATGCGTGCATGGGCTTCCAGCCCCGGGTCGAGGCGCGTCATCTCGCGTAAGAGCTCACCTTGGCGCAGAGGCGACGTCGGATCGAACGCGAAATCCGCCGGACTGTGGGGCGCCAGAGCGGGGTTGGCATGCATGTCTTCGCAGGCATGGATGCCGAACAGGATGTAGCTCAGCGCCGCCTTCAATTCGCGTGCGGTAATATGCACCTCGTCGCGTTGATGCACGGCTTGCAGCGCCGCGACCAGGCGGCGGCGCAGAAGCGCGCCTTTGGCAAGCACGGCGTCATCACAGCTCGCCCCCATCATCTCGGCGGAAGCTCGCACCGAGCAGCGTGCCTTCGCCGAGCATGTCCGGCAGGGCATCCAGATCTCGGAGGCGCTGTCGCCGCCGACCAACCGCGCGATCAATCGGTCCACGAAGCGCGTGGAGATCGTGCCGCGCGCGGCATTGAACCCGCCGACAAGGGAGCGCTGGTTGAGCTCGATTAAGCGCACATGCGGGTCGAGGCCCTCCCCCGCGCGGTCGAGCGCATCGGCGATCTGCGCCGCTAATCTCGTCTCGCCATGACGGGCCTCGTAGGATTCGACCCATTCCATGAGGCGACCGTCATTAACCGCCACGAGATGGACGCGGCCCGGCAGCGGATATCCATCGTGAAATAGCGCGAGCACCTCGTCCATGAGGTCGTCGGCCGAGCGACCGCCCCATGAAGCGGCCCCGTCGAGGTTGATCATAAAGTGCCGGCCGCTCGCCTCGCCTATCCAAACGCGCTGCTCGGACTGGAGCTTCGCGATCCCCAGCCTCGCAGCAAGCTTCTGAAGAAGCGCTGTCTTGCCGTCGCCGGCGTTGCCGCAGAGAATGACCAGGGACAAACTACCCGTGCATATCTCGTCTAGAAGATGCTCGTCGAGCTCGGTTTCGACGTAGGTGTCGGCGGCGAACTCGGAGTCCAAGCCTCGCGTTTCCGAATTGCCGAAGCGTGACCCCGGATAGACACGGAGGATGTCCTCAACGCGCCGCACCACATTGGGCCGAAGTGGTTCCGGCTCAGGCGCGGACGGCAGGTCCCCGGCGCTCGGCGCGGCGGCCGCAATCCGCTGGTCCTCAAGATAGCGACGCGCCCAGCCCGCAGTCGCGAATCGACGGGACGGGTCGGCGTCAGTAGCGCCGTCGAGGAACGCCGCGAGGATCGGGCAGGACTCGCGCTCGCCTTGGCGCCAACGAAGCCCTGCATTCTCGCGCCGGACGTCATCCTCGAAAAGAAAAGGAGAGCGGCCGGTGAGGGCGTAGAAGAGGCTGGCGGCGAGGGCGAAGACATCGTCGGAAGGTTGTGCGGGCGCACCGTCGCGCCGCGATGGCGACGCATATGGCGGCGTCCCGGACATCCGGAACGCTTCGCCGACGCGGCAGGCAAGATCAAAATCGATCAAGCAGACCGAAGCGCCGTCAACCAGGATATTGGACGGGCTGACATCTCCATGCACCCAGCCCTGCGCATGCATGACATCGAGCGCGGCGCACAGATCCTGTGCCCATTTGAGGAGGAGAGACTGGGGGTTTGCGTCGGTGCTGAGAACGTCTTCGGCCAGCAGTTGGATGCAGTCACCGGCCCAATTCTGTAGCGGCTCGCCCTTGCGCCATTTGAGCAGAGCAAGCAGTTTATCCGGCGACCACTCGGAGGCCGTTTGAAAGACGCCTGAGAGGCTGCGATGATCGGCGATCGAGCGGATGTTCATGTAGGCGTCAAGAGCCACTCCCCCCATGTCCTCGTTGATCACGACCTTGCCGACGAAAGTGCCAATCGAAGCGCCGGATCGCCCATCCAGCTGCTCCAGCTTGAATGTCCGTCCCGCGCCACCCTCGCCCAGCCTTGACAAAATACGGTATCGGCCGCCCTCCCAATCAATGATATGGCCCTCGTCCCAACGCTGCGGTGCTAGCTCGGCCGGTTCCTCTGCCACCGGTGGGGCTGATGGCATCAGCGCATCGGCGATCGCCTGGGCTGAGGCGCGTTTCTCCGGTTCGTCGTGCAGCCCTTTGGAGAGAAACGCTAGAACCGCGTCGCCTGTTTCGTCACCTTTTGCAAAGAGTTCCTTAAGCGTCATGCAGAGGCTGTAGACATCCGATCGCGCGTCGGCGAAGGCGAGGCCGTTCTTCGCCACTTCCGGGGCGAAATAGGGGTCCCGTGCGATTGTCTCATTCGGATTGGTGACCGTCTGCGCGCCAGGCAGCCGCGCCCAACGCCAGCCGGCGAAAAGTGGAGTGCCGTTCGCCCGAATGCGCACCGTGTCGGGATTGAGATTGCGATGGACGACCGCCGTCGTGTCTGGCTCTATCGGCGCGTGCAGTGCTGCCAAAGCTTGCAACGCGGCGCCGGCGAAGGCGATCCGCGCCGGCACTCCCCAGGCCGGATTACGCGCCATCTCGGCCAGGGATGGCGCAGCGCTCTCAGCGAGCGTGAAGAATACGAGCTCGCCCGGATAGTTCGGTACGGCTTGGAAGCTTTCGACGAGGCTCGGCAGGTACGGCGATTTCTGCAGCTTCTGAATTACTTCAAACTCCCGCCGCGCCTGCCGCTCTGCGTTCGATGCGTGAGAGGCTGAGAGGTCGAAGAGGTGGACCGTAACTCGCTCACCGCTCGCGGCGTCTCGACCCGCATAGACACGGCCGAACCGCTCCTCCGGCGGAGAAAGCCGCTTTAGGTCCGTGATCCGGCCGATCCGCTTCAGACTACCCGTAGCGGCCGCCGCCGCCCGTGGCGCGAGGGCGCGGGCGAATTGCTCGACCTCGGGGTTGCTGATTGTGGGCGCTAACACGCTATCGAGCAGCATCTCGATATCTGCGAGGCTGCCTAAGCTGACACCGCGGATCTTTCGAAGGCGGCCGTTCTGACAAAGCGATCCGACCTCCTTGGTGAACAGCATGTGAGCCGCCACATAGGCCAGGTCGGGCTTTATGTCGCGCAATCTTCCCGCGACGCGCTTCGCCTTTTTCGTGATGAGATCGGCGGCGTCCTCAGCATCCCAAGCGGACCGATCGAGGCGAGTGCGATCCCAGTGCTTGACCTCGATCACCGAGACGGCACCGGGCGCCACGATGACCATGTCGATCTCGTCGGGCTGGCTGTCTCGCCCGATAGCGTGCGCTAGGTTGGTGAGAACAAACGCTTGCCCTTGGCTCTCCAAGCCGCGCAGATACTTGCCGACGGCCGCGAACGCCCGCTCCTCGCTATCGTTGACAAAGGCATCGCAGGCGTAATGGTTGACATACACGAAATCGCTCCATGAAATGGCATGGGCGGGCGATCGGGGCCCCTCCGATGGCAGAGTACCAGCCTAGCCCGTGTACCCATAAAGGGGATTCCCAAGGGGACGGCTTCTGGTTCAATGAGCTTGGTGTCGGCGGGCGAGCGTTACGACCTGACGGAATTCGAGTGGCCGGTCATCCAGCCGCTGCTGCCGCGGAGTGGCGCGGCATGAAGCGGGAGGGCGACCGGCGGATGTTGAACGGCATTATCTAGAGTGGAGACGACGATGCGGATCGAGAGGGTCTGGACCGAGGCGCGCGCCATATGCCGGCACTCATGGCGCAAGGATTAATCGGCGTGATCCTCTTGCCCTGCTGGTCGGGGTGCCGGCTTCGCCCGTCGCCGAAGGCGCAGGAGTTGCAACCGCCGCCGGAGGCCGGCCTGCGGACGGCTGCATTCGCGGGCGGCTGCTTCTGGTGCATGGTCCATCCGTTCGAGGCGCTCGACGGCGTGAAGTCGGTGATCTCCGGGTACACCGGCGGCAAGCTCGCCAATCCGACCTACGAGCAGGTCTCGGCCGGCGGCACGGGTCATCTCGAGTCGGTCGAGGTTGTGTTCGATCCCACGAAGGTCGGCTACCGGACCCTGCTCGACGTTTACTGGCGCAACATCGACCCGTTCGACAACGGCGGGCAATTCTGCGACCGGGGCGACTCGTACCGCTCGGCCATCTTCGTCGCCGACGATGAACAACGCGCGGCGGCGGAAGCGTCGAAGCGAGAGCTGGAACAACGCTTCGGCCGACCGATCGCGACCGATATCCGTCCCGCCGGGCCGTTCTACCGGGCGGAAGACTACCACCAGGACTACTACAAGAAGAATCCGCTGCGCTACAAGTTCTACCGATACAACTGCGGGCGCGATGCGCGGCTGGAGAAGGTGTGGGGCAAGGAAGCCGGCGGCGGCGACCAGTAGGCGCGGGGCGGCTCAGGGCGCGGACGCTTCCTCCGGCGACTGGCGGGCGCCGCCGCTGACCGCTTTGGCTTCCACGAAGATGCGCCGGATATCGGGGTGAGCCTCGCGGAGCCGGGCTTCAAGCCGGTCGACGGCCGTCGCCACCGCATTGGCCGAGAGATCGGCGCGGAACCGCACGTTGAGCGCCAGCATGATCTCGTGCGGGCCGAAATGCATCGTCAGCGGCGGCAAGGCCTCCTCGACATCCGGGTCGGACGCGACGAGCGACTTGATGCTGTTTCGAATGACAGGGTCGGCGCCTTCGCCGATCAGAAGGCCTTTGCTCTCGTAGGCGAGGAAGATGGCGACCACGGCAAGGATGACGCCGATCACGATCGAGGCGCTGCCGTCGAGGTAGGGATTGTCGAGACGTTCACCGAGATAGATGCCGACAAGCGCGACGGCGAGGCCGAGAAGCGCCGCGCTGTCCTCGAGCAGCACCGTAAAGAGGGTTGGGTCCTTGCTGGTGTGGATCGCGTCCCAGATGCTTTTCTCGCCGCGAATGGCGAGCAGTTCGCGCAGCGCCACCGCCCAGGAGAAGCCTTCGAAAAGCATTGCCGCGCCCAGCACGGCGTAGTTCCAGGTCGGGTCGGTGACCGGCCTGGGGTGGCGGAGATGGGCAATGCCCTCGTAGAATGACATTCCGCCGCCGACCGCGAAGATCAGGATCGCGACGATCAGGGTCCAGAAGTAAAGCTCCTTGCCATAGCCGAAGGGATGAACGGCATCGGCCGGCTTGCGGCTCCGGTGCAGTCCGAGCAGGAGCAGGCCCTGATTGCCTGTGTCGACGATGGAATGGATGCCCTCCGAAAGCATGGCCGAGCTGCCGGTGAAGGCGGCGGCCACGAACTTGCTGACGGCGATCGCGAGGTTGGCGCCGAGAGCGGCAAAGATGGTGGTCTTCGATTCCTTGGCCATCGTCTGTTCATCTCCTGGTGGAGGTTCCAGAGCGATCGAAGCCCCGGACGCGCCAGTGAGGTTTAGCAGACGGCTGGGCCTTGATCCCTAACCGCTGAAAGGTTGCTGAGGCGGTCCGAGCTAAACCCGCGTTCGTCGCGGGCCTTCTCTACTGCGTCGAGCCTTGCGCGGCGATGAGATGGCGGGCGGCCTGGGGTCGGTCCAGCGGCCGCTTGACGATTATTAGCGCCACCGCCGTCACCACAGTGCTGACGACGATGGCGAGCGCGTACCAGCCGAGATGGCTGACCGGTCCGCCCATATCCACCGCCATCATCCCGCCGAGCAGCAGGCCGAGCAGCAGGCCGAGCAGCACGGCGTTGGTCGTGCCCATGCCCTGGAGGATGGCCGTCAGCCCCTCCATGATCGCGCGGACCGGGCCGCCGACGACGTAGACCATCGCCAGACCGACCACGACCATCCGCTCTTGGCGCGCTTTGCGCGCTTTGGCCGCAACCCCGGTTCCCGAGGCTTGCTAGAAAATGAGGCTCGCCTCGAAGCCGACGACCAGAGCGTTGTCGATGTCGTCCTGGCCGTTCGGCGTCACGACGTACTGGATCGCGGGCCTGAAATAGACGGCGGGCGTGATCTGGAACTGGTGGTTCAGTTCGAGCGTCGTCTCCGTCTTCTGCCTCTCCAGGCCGGCGTCATGGCGCGCGTCGCTGAGCGCGTCGCTGAACCAGGCGTTGTGCACGCCCAACGCGGTCTTGTCGTAGGGCCGGGATTTGATCAGGCCCGTGTAAACCGCGCCGCCCGAGGCGTAATACGGGATCGTGTTGTGCTTGTCGTCCGGGCTCATGACGAACACGGTAAAGAGCGTCAGACCCTGATCGGTCCGCTCGGCTTCGCGGTAGACCATCTGGTCGAAGAGCAGGTAGACGCCGCTGTTGCCGGAGAACCTGTCGCCGGGCAGGCCGCTGACGAATGGGTTGCCGCCGTCGACATCCTCGGCGACGTTGCGGAAGTCGCCGGTGTGGTAGTAGCCGCCGAGCTTGTAATGCCCCGGCAGGTCGAACAGGCCCTGTTCCGGCGTGTAGCCGATCTCGCTCAGGATCAGCACACCATTGTCGCCGAAGGTGAAGTTGGTGCCGTGCTTGTTGTTGTCGGTTCCGGCATTGTTGGCCTGGCTGACGTCGCCGTCGTAGACGCCGACCTGGACGTAGGTTGCGGCCGTCGGCCTCACCTTGGCGCGGGTGGCCCACACTGCCGTAGGGTAGGCGGTGATGCCGTTGGGAAGGTTGAAGAACGGCGACGGCGGCTGGCCGCAGATGCCGTTGGTGATGAACTGGCAGTAGAGCGGCGAGGTAAGGAAGTCGTCGGTCGCCGCCAGTCGGCCATAGGCCAGGTTCAGCCGGTCCTCGTAAAGCGACGTGATGAACTCCGTCTGCACCAGCCGGACCCGCTGGCCGCCGCCGTAGAGCTGCTGCACGCTGATGGCGTTGCCGATTTCGCGTTGGCTGAGGCTGTTGCCGGTGCGCTGCGAGCCGGCGATGCGGAAGATCGTGTTGGGGACGCCGAGCAGCTTCTGCAGGTCGAAATCGGCGCGCAGGAGGACATTGTGAACGTAGGTTTGGCCCTGGTCCTCGCCGCCGACCGGATTGGCCATAAACTCCATGGCGTAGCCGCCGGTGATGTCGATCCCGCGGTTGTAAAGCCACGTTCGCGCGCCGAACCAGTCGCCGGTGATGTTGTGAGCGAAGTCGTAGGGCGGCGCCGGCTCGGTCCTTTCTGGCGGCAGGCCGGTATCGGGGATGTACTCTTCCCCCTGCGCCCCCTCCTGCGCCAGGGCAGCCGTCGGGACGCCGACCGCAAGCAGGCAAACGGCCAGCGCCAGTTTGAAGGAACGGCGCCCGCTCAGGCCTCTTATCTTCTGGCTTCTGTCGGCAGGGCCGTTCGCCTGCGCACGAAGGTTCGTCTCGATCGTGTACATGCCCCCTCCCGCAAGCGATATTTTTTACAGCGCGATGACGTTGCGCGCATGCCAACAGGACGCAAGGGCCATCTGGCGATCTCATGCTTCCGAATGCTCTTTCAGCGCAAGGTGTCACCCTGAAGCGCGGCGTTGCTCCGACCTTCGTCGCGACCTTGTTCGAAAGCTGCCCCGTGAGGGGCGTCAAGGTTGGCCGGCGGGCATGCGGAAGCCGGGAGTCGACAGCGACAGCGCGGTCTCTTCTTCCGTCATACCCTCTTCGATCCCCTCGAACAGAGGCGAGGACAGATAACGTTCTCCCGTGTCCGGCAGCATGCAGAGAATAACCGTGCCGGGCTCCGCCTTCTCGGCGATGTCCATCGAAATGGCGAATGTCGAGCCGCCGGATACCCCGGTGAAGATCCCTTCCCGCACGGCCAGCTTCCGCGACCACTCCATGCCGCGCGCCCCGGACACTGGGATCAGCTCGTCGTAATAGTGGTTCTCGATGGCCTCCTGCAGGACCAGCGGAATGAAATCCGGCGTCCAACCTTGGATCGGATGGGGCTCGAATGCCGGATGGCTTTCCGCCGGCGAGCCGTCCGCACGGCGTTTCTGGGCGTGCCCGCTGCCCACGATCTGCGCGTTCGCCGGCTCGCTCAGGATGATCCTGGTCTCGGGCCGGACCTTGCGCAGCACGCGCCCGACTCCGGCGACCGTCCCTCCGGTGCCGTAGCCGGTGACGAAGTAGTCCAGCCGCTCGCCCTTGAAGTCCGCCAGGATTTCGCGCGCCGTCGTGTTTTCGTGGATCTTGGCGTTGACCTCGGTCTCGAACTGATGCGCCAGAAACCAGCCGTTGGCTTCGGCCAGCTCCACCGCCTTCATGTACATGCCGTAGCCTTTCTCCGCGCGCGGGGTCAGCACGACCTTGGCGCCGAGAAAGCGCATCAGCTTGCGCCGCTCGATCGAGAAGCTGTCCGCCATGGTCACCACAAGCGGATAGCCTTTCGCCGCGCAGACCATCGCCAGCCCGATGCCGGTGTTGCCGCTGGTCGCCTCGACGACGGTCTGTCCCGGCTGCAGATCGCCGCTTCGTTCGGCCTCCTCGATGATGCTGACCGCCAGACGATCCTTGACGGACGCCGCCGGGTTGAAGAATTCGGCCTTCACGTAGAGGCGCACGTGACCCGGCGCCAGCGTGTTGATCCGGATGCACGGCGTGTTGCCGACCGTGTCCATGACGCTGTCGTAAAGCCGTCCCCGTCCGTCTGTCGTCCGTCCGTCTGTGGTCCGTCCGTCTTGTGCGGTCATCGATGCCTCCACTGCCGATCTTGTTGCGATGGCGATTGCTTGGCGTTCGCTCAGCCTTGACACCGTGACGCGATGGACCGCCGTCCGCAAGCCGGTTGCGCCCCGGACCGATCGAGGCCACGATCAATGCGGCGTTGTCGGAAGGAGGGCCCATGGCGGTCATCTCGGAGCGCATCCGCCGGGCGGAAGCCGCGTTCGCGGCCGTAAAGGCGTTCTATTTCACGTCGCGGTACGGCGCGAGACGCCATGACCCGACGATCTGCGACTTTACCTTCGGCAACCCGCAGGAAATGCCTCTTCAGGGGCTGGTGGCCGCATTACGCGAGCGGGCCATCCCGCAGGACAAGAGCTGGTTTGCCTACAAGACCTCGGAAGAAGAGCCACAGACCTTTCTCGCCGGCAGCCTGACGGCTGAACTCGGACTCCCCTTCGAGCCAGACGACATCGCGCTTACGACCGGCGCGTTCGCCGCCATCATGGTCGCCTTTCGTCTCATCCTCGATGTCGGGGATGAGGTGGTGTTCTCGCAGCCCGCGTGGTTCTGTTACGAGCCGATGCTGTTCACCGCCGACGCGGTCCCGCGCGCGGTGAACCTGCGGCGCCCCGCCTTCGATCTCGATTTCGAAGCCATCGATGCGGCGATCGGCCCGCGAACGCGGATGGTAATCGTCAATTCCCCGCACAACCCCAGCGGACGGATCTATACAAACGAGACGCTGGAGACCCTGGCGGACCTGCTCGAGCGCGCTTCCTCCCGGATCGGCCATCGCATCTTTCTCCTGTCGGATGAGCCTTACCGCCGCTTGCGCTTCGATGGCCGCGACTTCGCCAGCCCCGCGGCCGTTTATCCCTGGACGCTAATCGCCTACAGCTACGGCAAGGTGCTGCTCGCCCCCGGCCAGCGGCTGGGCTACCTCGCGCTTTCGCCGCTGATGCCGCGCGCGGATCGGCAGGCCCTGCGCGACGCGATGTTCGCGGCGCAGATGTCGCTCGGCTGGTGTTTCCCCAATGCGATCATGCAGTACGCCGTCGCCGACCTCGACGGTCTGTCCATCGATCGGGAAGCGCTGACCCGCCGGCGCGACCGGCTGAGCGCGGCGCTGTCCGCTTCGGGTTTCGAGGTCGTTCCGCCCGAAGGGACGTTCTACCTCATGGCGCGATGGCCGGAGGGCGAGCCCGACGCCCTTTGGAACGCCCTCGCCGACCGGAACGTCTTCGTGCTGCCCGGCGGCATCATGAATGCGCCTGAGTATTTGCGCATCTGCCTGACCGCTTCGGACGACATGGTGGACCGGGCCCTTCCCGCCTTTGCCGCCGTTGGCAGCGCCTCCGCCATTTCAGCGCCTTGATCCTGAACGCCGCCGGCGCGCCGACAGCAACCAGCGAAGGCATGAAGGGAGGAACCGCCGCTTGCGATTCAACTTCCCATCGCGGCGGGGTAATCTCGATCGGTTCTTCGGAAACCGGTACGACGGGAAGCGGGATGCCTGAAAAAACCACGCACATCCTCCGAGCCAGCCTCGCGGGGGATCGCGCCATCTACCGGGATATCGAGATGCCGAGCACCCGGTCCTTGTACAATGTGGCTGAAGACATCGTATTCGCGTTCGGGTTCGACTTCGACCACGCCTTCGGCTTCTACAGCGGGCTCACGCCCAGAACGCTAATGGAGGCGCAGCCGAAGTACGAGCTCTTCGCCGACATGGGCGAGGAGAGCGACGCGAAGAGCGTCAAGAAAACGAGCGTGGGAGAGGCCTTCCCAAAGCTGCGCCACAAGATGATGTTTCTTTTCGATTACGGCGACGAGTGGCTGTTCCGCATCGAGGTCATCGGCCTCGGTCAGAAGGTCGCCCGGGCTCGTTACCCGAAGATCGTCGCGAGCGTCGGCGATTCGCCGCAACAGTATCCCGATTTCGACGACGAGGAAGAGGACGAGGATTAAGCGTCGCGCTGTGAGAGGTCGCCGCATGGGAGCCGGCACATGTCAAGCCGGCCGATACGGCATCGGCCAGCCGCTCGTGGCTGGTGTCCGTCCAGCTACGCACAATCGCGGAAGCCGTTTCCGAGGGCCGCAGAAGCCAGGTTATTTGTTGCTGCCCGCGGTCGCCGCGCCGGGCTTCGGTTTGGTGAGCACGCTCGGAACGCTGCCACCCGGACCCTGAGTCTTTTTCTTATTGGCCGCTGGCTTCTTGGCCTCGCGGTTGCTTCTCTTCTGCCCTTTTGCCATCGTCGGCTTCCCATTCTGCTCGGCAACACCTGAGCTTTGATCATAGATCAACCTGCTTTCGGATGGAATCGTCCGAAAGCAGAAAGTTGATCGATTACAAAAAGACCGAGCATCTCATCTTCGCCCATCCGGGCGGGAGGCATCCTCACTACCACCGCCGGCGCGCCCGCATTTGAATCCGCCTGCGTCTGCTTCCCGGAGTTCGCGCCGACGGTGCCACGTCGACGCGACCATTGTATCATCCCGGTTCGGTCGCGTCCGCGCTCACCGTCGGCCGGCGCACCTCCGCCAGCAGCCGCTCGGCCAGATCCGGCGGGATTGCCACCGCTCTGCCGCCGGCATCGAGATCCAGCCAGACGATGACGGCCTCGCTGGTGGCGAAGCAGACATTGTCCTTGAACAGTCCCTGGACGATCGTGCACGACGACCGACCAACTCGCTCGACCCGCGTGCCGACCGCGACATCGCCGGGATAATGGGCCTGGGCGTGAAAGTTGATCGTCAGCGTCGCGATCACCCAGCCCGCGCCCTCGCCCGCCGTCGAGCCCGGCCATACGGCTTCGGCGAACTCGACCCGGCCGGTCTCGCAATAGGTGGCGATGGCGACGTTGTTGACGTGGCGATAGCGATCAACGTCGGAAAAGCGGACCGTGTCGCGAGTCCAGAAGGCATACGAATGCGACTCTCTTCGTTCGGAACTCCGGTCGTGGGCGGTTTCCATGGCGGCTTCTCCTCGGAGCGCATTCCCAAGCCTCGGATCGTGACTTTACACGAGAGAAGTTGAGCCGCAATCGCGCCGACTGCGACGCCGCGCCGGAATCGTGCGCAGCCTAACCGGCCGCCAACTGCTCCGGTAAGCGCCCCAGCGACCGATCCGCGCCGCCGGCGCAATCCGGACGCGCACGCCGTCGAGGCTCTCCGCCGGGCACCGCACATCGACGTCTTCGTGCGGCAGATTGAGGCAGAACGCAAAGGTCGAGCGCTTCTCGAACGCCGCTATGAACGCCGGGTCCATGTACTCCGCCCAGTTCAGGAGCACGAAATTCGCGCCGTTCGTCGGCCCGTGCGGCGCCGGTTGCAGCGATGAGCGCGGCGGCGGCGGCCAGGGCGAGCCAAGCACGTTTCCATGCCGGTCGTATCGGCCTCGGTAACGGCATCGCGATCGGTCTTCTCCGGCCCCACAGGCTTGAAGAGGAAGGATAGCGGTTAGGCTTTGATGGAAGCTGAAGGCCGGCCGGGTCAGCCGACGGCGTTGCGAATGAGGTAGTCGGCCACGTCGGCGGGTTTGATGCTGACGTGCTTCGGCTGCTCGCCGGCCAGCGCCTTGCGGACAAGCACATGGTTCTCGACGTTGGGGATCTTGACCTTGAAGATGCCCTTGGCGCCCTTGATCTGCGGGTAGTACGTCGGATCGACGGCCATCTCCTTGCCGCCGACGCGCGCCAAAGCATCCTGCTCGTCAACCGCCTCCACCGGCTGCTTGCGCACAAGCTTCCAGTCGGCGCGCCCGGCGAAGCCGCTCTTGTTCAGCGCGGCAAGCGCCGCTTCGGCGTCTTCGGCGGCGATGCCCAGCTTGTAGACGTGTTTCGTCAACCCGACATCGCCAGCCCACGTCTGCAGGCTCCGGCTCATCGCAACGAACAGATCCGTCATCGGCGGCTGCTCCGCTCCGGTCCGCTTATCCCAAACGCGTGCAGGATAAGCCGTCAGCCTTGCCGCCGGCACAAAAAAAGGCCGCCCCCGAAGGGGCGGCGCAAGTTTGGATAGGGAGGAGGTCAAAGGCAAACCGGAGATCGGGTCTCGACCCTACGTCCGGTTCGCCATGGACGCTCGCGGGACGTCGTCTTTATACCCGAACGGGTGACACGCAACAAGGGTTTTTTGTAGGAAGATATTCGTCCTTAACGTGCTATGGCCCTAGAGCTTATTCTCTTTTAAATTGTTATTCTTATTTCAGATATACCCATAATCGGATGAGAAGCGAGAGGGAAAGCCTGGGACGATGAGCATCTGGCGCAGCCTGGCCCTCGTTGCGTTGCTCGTCGCGATTTCCGGACCGGCGTACGCGCATCGTCCGCACTTCGGCGAAGCCGCCACATGCACGCTTGAAAACGGATCATCTGCCGAGATGAGGGTGCCCTATGGCGACGGGATCTTCTTGATGGATCCGGCCAGCGTCGTGCTGCTCGATGCCTACGGCCGTCTCCTGGCGCAGAGCGGCAGGGGGACCGCGTTCGTCATCATACCGACGTGGAGTGGAGGTTGCCGACTCCCACGTCATGCCTGACGGTCATGGACCCGCGCAACAGGAGCGTCGGCGAAGGCGCGCGTTCTCGGCGCCCAAAGAAAAAGCCGCCCCCGAAGGCGCGGCATAGGTCTGGATAGGGAGGAGGTCAAAGGCGAACCGGGGATCGGGTCTCGACCCTACGTCCGGTTTGCCATGGACGCTCGCGGGACCTCTTCTCTATACCCGAAGGGGTTACCCATGACAATCAATATAGGGCAAAGTTTCGAACATGTGCGCGATTTCGTCAGTGTCCAAAATAAACTTTTAAATTGAACGCGATCATTCATTCTCGTTGCGCGTGCTCCCAAGAGTACGATCGCGGGCCTTTGACAGTACGCGGCCGCTGACACGTTCGGACGCGCCAGCGGCGAACGTGATGACGGCGAGGCAGGAGGGGTAACGTCGTCCCGACAGGCTGCGCAAAAAAAGGCCGCCCCCGAAGGGGCGGCGCAAGTTTGGATAGGGAGGAGGTCAAAGGCAAACCGGAGATCGGGTCTCGACCCTACGTCCGGTTCGCCATGGACGCTCGCGGGACGTCGTCTTTATACCCGAACGGGGCACACGCAACAAGAGCTTTATTTAGGAAGATATGCAGCCTGTCCGGGTTTTGGCCCGTAGCAAAAACGTCGCATAGGTTGACATAAAGCTCATAATGCAACCCATTAGGACGAGCGGTACTTGACCGAACAGCCATACGGGCGGGTGGACGAGGTCTCGACGGACCGCCCGGCGGCGAGATCCGCCAGCGCCGCCGCGACATAGTTCCGCGCGCCCTCGACATCGGCCGGCTTCGTCGTCGGCCGGTCGTCGATTCCGCCCATGTAGACGAGGCGGCCGTCGCGATCGATGACGTACATGTGCGGCGTCGTCTTGGCTCCGTAGGCGCGGCCCATGGTTCCGTCCGGGTCGAGCAGGATCTCGCTCGGCGCGGCGCCGGCCTGGGCGGCGATCCGCTGTGCCTGCCCGCCGTCGGCATAGCCCTGCTCGCCGGGCGCCGACGAGATCACCGTCAGCCAGACGACGCCATCCGCCGTCGCCCGTTTCTGCAGGGCCTGCATGTTACCTGTGCCGTAGTGCTTGCGGACATACGGGCAATCCCGGTTGGTCCACTCCAGAACGACAACCTTACCGGCATAGTCCGCGAGGCTGCGGTCGACGCCGTCGGCGTTCCTGACCGTAAACGAAGGCGCCGCTTCGCCGATGGCCGGCGCCGCCGCGGCAGCGGTTGCGACCAGACCGGCAGCCGAGAAACACCGCCACGGCCAGGAACGCGGCCCAGGCCTGACGATGGAGACGACGCGGTGCGCTGGCGCAGATTTTCATCATCCGCTTCCTTTCTGTGGGTTCTCGTCCCGGGCAATCGACGGGCAGATCCTCGATGGCGTCGATGACAATGGACTCGGTCAAGAGCTGCGGCAGAATGACCGGCGCATCGCTTCCCGGGCCGGTAGAAAAGGTACAGCGGCACGCCGCTGCGGCCGAAGCTGTCGAGCAGGCGCGTGATCTCGGGGTCGCGGTTGGTCCAGTCGCCCTTGAGGTAGACGATCCCGCGGCGCGCGGAAGGCGTCGGCAACCCGCTGGGACGACAGCGCCACGCGTTCGTTGACCTGGCAGGTGATGCACCAGGCGGCGGTCAGATTGACAAACGTCGGCGTGCCGGCGGACTGCAACGCCGCCAGCCGCTGCGGCGAGAACGGCTCGAATGCGGGTGCGTCGGGACCGCTTGAAGTCTGAGCCGCGGTTACCGGGCCGGCGTGGCTCAGCGGCAGCGCCCCGGACTGCGGCCACATCGCCAGGGCGAAGGCAGCCAGTCCGGCGGCGAGCGAGGCTGCGCCGACAAGATGGCGACGGCCGCCGGCGAGGCCGTGGCGAATGTCGAACAGCCACGCCGCAAGGGCGACGAGGATCATGCCGACGAGCACGGCGAGAACCGCGTCGGCGCCGGCCTGTAATGACAGCACCCAGACCAGCCACGCCGTCGTCAGGTAGAGCGGGAAAGCGAGAAACTGCTTTATCCGATCCATCCACGCGCCGGGACGCGGCAGCCACGTCGCCAGCCCCGGAACGAGCGTCAGGACGAGGTACGGCAGGGCAAGACCAAAGCCCGAGCATCGAGGAACACGCCGAGCGCCGACCGGCCACGGCTGGGTCAGGGCAAAACCCAGCGCGATCCCCATGAACGGCGCGGTGCAGGGAGTCGCCACCAGCGCCGCCAGGGCGCCGGTGAGGAAGGAGCCGAGCCGGCCCGGCGCTGTTCGCCCCAAGCCCGCTGCCCCAGCCCATGCCAGCGGCGCCGACGGTGAACACGCCGGACAGGCTCAGGCCCAGGGCGAAGACGACCAGCGCCATGGCGGCGACGAAGGCCGGCGACTGAAGCTGGAAGCCCCAGCCGACCTGCTCACCGGCGGCCTTCAGTCCGATCAGCAGGGCGGCGACGAGGCCGACGAAAACGAGAATGCCGGCCGTGTAGCTGAGGCCGCTGGCGCGCAACGCGCGGCGGTCGGAGGCGTGGCGGATGACGCCCATCGCCTTCATCGACAGAATCGGGAAAACGCACGGCATGACGTTGAGCAGAAGCCCGCCCAACAGTGCCAGCCCCAGCGCCGCAAACAGCCCGGGGTTGACGCCGCCGCCGGTCACTGCGCCGGCGCCGGCTTTGCCGACAACCCCGCCGGCTGCCGCCGGCTTCTGCGGCGGCCAGCCCCGGAGCCGGCCGCGACATCGGCGCGCTCGGCGCTGATGGCGAAGGCGCGCCGCGCCGGATCGCCGCGCGCGGCCTCCGGGTTGATCACGAGCACACCGGAGAGCGCTTCCGCCGGCGGCTCGCTGCCGCTGGTCATCACCAGCGTCAGGCCGTCGCCGGTACGTTCCAGACGCTGCGGCGCGACCGGATCGACCGCGCCCCACGCATCGGGGAAGAAGTAGGCGCTCGCCGTGTCCCCAAACGCATCGCCATCGGCAAGTCGCAAGACCAGCGCATCGGCCGGTGCGTCGACCCCGGCGCCAGCGCCGGCGGCGGCCGGCAGGTCCGAACCGCGCGCCGGAATACGCGACCGGCAGTTGCGCCATGGCGGCTGCAATCTCCGCCGCGGCGGCCGGATGCGCGCCGCTCGCCGCCAGCCGGGCAGGGTGAGCGACAGATCGGCCTGCTCGGGAATGCAGATATCCTTGCAGACAAGCCAGCTGGCCGTAGCCTGCAGATCGAGCGGCCGATCGGCTGGCCAATCGCCGGGAAGCGTCATCTCGACCAGATGCATGACGCGGCCGTGGTAGCCGAAGTTCACCAGCGGGCCGTAAGGGATCCGTTCGGGCGCGGGCCAGCGGATTTCGCTCGCCTCGACGCCGGGCGGGAGCCGCCAGTCGATGTGCGTCGGCTCGCCGGAATCGCCGGGATTGCGCCAGTAGGTGTGCCAGCCGTCGGCGATGTCGAGGCGCAGCGCGACCCGGAACGTCTGGCCGGGCTGAACCGCGGCCGCATCGGCAAGCAGTTCCGCCTTCACCCGCTCGGTGCTCGCCGTCGCCGCCGCGCTTAGCGGATGTACGCCGGCGAAGCTCACTGCCAGGACAACGAGCAGGCCGGCGATCACGGAGCGCGCCGCAGTTGAGTTACGCCGTCCCAGAACCATCGTTCTCCATAAATGTCCTGCCGCGCGGGGCGAGCCTCCTGACGACGGAATGTGGTTGGTCGGATCGAGCGTCACCACTGCCGAAGAGCCCGTCGTCACGTCCGTATGAAGCGACTCCCGCGGCAGGACGGCGACGGGACAAACTGTCTCGCGGTTTGGCGGGTCGATCCCGCTGAAAAGTCTAGCACGCAGCTCCGCAAGTCGCACGCATTGCCATCGCCGCCGGAACCTTCTTCGGCCGCGGTTGTTGCAACAGAGCGGCTCGCACCGGCTTGAGCGCTTCGTCCGACGAAGTCCGATAGCGGTGCAAGGCCGCGAAGCCGCCGGCGCCGATGCGACAGCACGAGCGTTCATGATTTTCAAGGAGGACCGGCCGTGGCAGAGATGGTTGCGGATTACATCCTGAAGCGGCTGCACGAGTGGGGTATCGAGAGGATCTATGGGTTCCCCGGCGACGGCATCAATGGCATCATGGGCGCGCTCGACCGGGTCAAGGAGCAGTTCGCCTACGTCCGCGTGCGCCATGAGGAAATGGCGGCGTTCATGGCCGGCGGCCATGCCAAGTTCACCGGCCAGGTCGGCGTCTGCCTGGCGACATCGGGACCCGGCGCCATTCACCTGCTGAACGGGCTCTACGATGCGCGCATGGACCACATGCCGGTCGTCGCCATTGTCGGCCAGCAGGCGTCGTCGTCGCTCGGCAGCGACTATCAGCAGGAAGTCGACCTCAATACTTTGTTCAAGGATGTCGCCGGCGCCTACGTCGAGACCATCAGCAACCCGGCGCAGGCGCGCCACGTGATCGACCGCGCCATCCGGATCGCCGCCGCCGAGCGCACCGTCACCTGCATCATCGTGCCGAACGACGTCCAGGAGATGAGCGCGGTGGAGAGCCCGCCGCGCTCGCACGGGAACGTCTATTCCGGCGATCGGCTATGCCCAGCCGCACCCGGTTCCGACCGAGGACGAACTGAAGAACGCGGCCGCGATCCTCAACGCCGGCAAGCGCGTCGCCATCCTCACCGGCGCCGGCGGCCTGCGCGCGACCGACGAGATCATCGAGGTCGCCGACATCCTCGGCGCCGGCGTCGCCAAGGCGCTGCTCGGCAAGGCGGCGCTGCCCGACGACCTGCCGTTCGTCACCGGCTCGATCGGCCTGCTCGGAACCAAGCCGAGCTGGGAGCTGATGCAGGGCTGCGACACGCTGCTGATGATCGGGACGACCTTCCCCTACTCCGAGTTCCTGCCGAAGGACGGCCAGGCGCGTGCGATCCAGATCGACATCCAGCCGCGCAACGTCAGCATGCGCTACCCGACCGAGGTGAACCTGATCGGCGACAGCAGCAAGACGCTTCGCCGCCTCATCCCTCATCTCGAGCGCAAGACCGACCGGAAGTGGCGCGAGCACATCGAGAACGAGGTCGCCAAGTGGTGGCCGGAGCTCGAGGCGAAGGCCATGGAGGAGGCGGACCCGATCAATCCGCAGCGGATTTTCTGGGAGCTGTCGCAGCACCTGCCCGATCGCTCCATCCTGTGCGGCGACTGCGGCTCGCACACGAACTGGTATGCCCGCGATGTCAAGATCCGCCGCGGCATGATGGCGTCGCTCTCGGGCAAGCTGGCGACGATGGGCAGCGGCGTGCCGTACGCCATCGCCGCCAAGATGGCCTACCCGGACCGTCCGGTCCTCGCCATGGTCGGCGACGGGGCGATGCAGATGAACGGCAACGCCGAGCTGGTGACGGCCGCAGCAGTACTGGAAGAGCTGGTCGGATCCGCGTTTCGTAGTCATGGTCCTGGTCAACCACGACCTTAATCAGGTGACCTGGGAGCAACGCGTCCTTGCGGGAGACCCGAAGTTCCCCGCGGCGCAGGATGTGATCGATTTCCCCTATGCGCGGTACGGCGAGCTTCTCGGCTTTAAGGGCATTCGCGTGGAAAAGCCCGAGGACATCGCCGCCGGCTGGGCCGAGGCCTTTTCCGCCGATCGCCCGGTTGTGATCGAATTTCTTGCCGATCCGAACGTCCCGCCACTCCCGCCGCACATCACCTGGTCGCAGGCGAAGGGCTACATGAGCGCGCTGTTCAAGGGCGATCCGAACGAGCTCGGGATCGTCACCCAGAGCGTGAAGCAGGTAGCCGACAGCCTCCTGCCTCACAAGAGCGACTGAACCTCTCCCGCCGGTCAGGCATACTTCGATTGGGCTTCGGCGACAAAAATCGCCGGAGCCCAAAAATACAAAGGCGCCGCCTCCTTGAGAAAGCAGCGCCACGTTAGTTTTCATTTCATCGGCTATTATGTGCGCCGATGTCGTTGTGTGCCGTCGGGTGTCTAGTCGAGAACGACGAGGTTCTCGGCAGATGACTTGCCGTTGCGGCCCGGCACAAGTTCGTACTGGACCTTTTGACCCTCCCGAAGCGTACTCAGTCCGGCCCGCTCGAGAGCGGAGATGTGCACGAAGGCGTCTTTCGAGCCATTATCGGGGGCGATGAAGCCGTAGCCCTTAGCGGGGTTAAACCACTTGACTGTTCCGGTAACCATCCACTGATCCTCTTAGAAGCGTAAGTACGGCGCGGTGCCCTTCAGGGTTCAACGCGAATGGTTGAGGCATCGCGATCTGGGGCGAGCGCTAGACGGTGTTGGAACAGCGCCTTAGATCCGCCGACGAAATCAACAACCCTTCCCACGAAATAATTAATCCCGCCGAGCGCGGACAAGGACGGAAGCGGGCCCTCCCGCAGCCGACCGCGACCTCGCTCGGACCGCTTCGACCCTGACGTGCCCATCAGTTGTGCCACAACTGGCGAACAGAAGAAAGCCGCGCCCCTGCGGCAGGGGCGCGGCTCCGCAAAAATATGGCATCGGCCCCGGCGATCGTGGGCGCCGCGCAACACTCGAGCT
>CAWBNC010000015.1:0-189395 GCA_963789785.1 uncultured Alphaproteobacteria bacterium
TGGAGTTAACCCGCGAGTTGCCGGTCATCGCCGCCTTCGAGCGGCTGTTCGCTGAGCGCGGCCTGCCGCACGCCATCCGCTCCGACAACGGCCTGCCTTTCGCCAGCCCCAATGGCCTGTTCAACCTGTCGAAGCTCTCTGTCTGGTGGCTCAGGCTCGGCATTGCCATCGAACGCATCAAGCCAGGCCATCCCCAGCAGAACGGACGCCACGAGCGCATGCATCTCACCTTGAAGCAGGAAACCGCAAGGCCGCCGGCCATGAACGCTATCGCTCAGCAGGACCGCTTCGACACCTTCGTCAGCGAGTTCAACAGTCAACGGCCGCACGAGGCCTTGGACATGAGATGCCCCGAAAGCGTCTACGCCCCGTCGCCACGTCCCTATACCGGCCTGCCGGAGGTCGAATACCCCTTCCACGACCGCGACATCCTGGTGACCGCCTGCGGCCGCATCTGCATGCACAGAAAAAAGATCAACATCTCAAGCGTCTTGGCCGGACACCGGCTCGGCCTCAAGGAAGTCGACGACGCCATCTGGCTCGTCTCCTTCATGACCTACGATCTCGGCTATATCGATCTCGAACAAAGGACCCTGCAGCCACTCGACACCCCGTTCGGCACGAGGTTGTTACCCATCTCATAGGAACAAACCGTTACCGATGTCTCCGGACTGGACAGCCGGCAACTGGTCGGAGCGGCCGGATTCGAACCGGCGACCCCTAGACCCCCAGTCTAGTGCGCTACCAAGCTGCGCCACGCTCCGGACCAGCGCCCACTATAGAGCAGCGGCGAGACGGCGCAACGTCGTGATGAACGAGCTCACCGGGCCTGCCCGGCACGATCGGGGCCGGTGCCGCAGCCGTCTTTTCAGGAACGTCGAGGCTATTCGGGCCGTCCGGATCTGTTGGCCGGCAGCAGGGCGCGCAGCTCTTCCAGTTCGCAGAGGAGGGCGAACAGCTCCTTGCGGAGCACGGTCGACATCTCCATGTCGCGCCGCCACTTGGGCGAGGAGGGCGAAGGCTCCTCGGCCGCCGCCTCGGCGGATTCCGCGGCACCTTCGTTACCGCCCGCCGTCGGGGGTGCCGCCTGCTCCGGGGACCGGCCATCGTCCTGAGCGTCAACTTCGGCCTCGGCGAATTCGGCCGTCGCCGCTCGTGGCCGGGACTGAGCCAGCGCCCGTCGCCCCTGCTGACGCAGCAGTTTCTGCACCCCGCGAATGGTGTAGCCGTCGACGTAGAGCAGGCGACGAACCTCGCGCAGCAGCACCACGTCTTCCGGACGGTAGTACCGCCGCCCGCCGCGGCGTTTCATCGGTCTGATCTGAGGAAATTTGGTCTCCCAGAAACGAAGCACGTGCTGCGGCAGATCGAGCTCGCTGGCGACCTCGGTAATAGTCCGGAAGGCCGAAGGCGACTTGCCGCCCGCCGGCGGCGAAGAAGCCTGGCTTTGGATCGTCGTCGACGCTCATCAGGCCGCGCCTGGATGCCGGCTCTCTTTGATCCGGTTCTTGAGCACCTGTGACGGGCGGAAGACCAGGACCTTGCGCGGAAAAATCGGCACCTCGTCGCCGGTCTTGGGGTTGCGGCCGATCCGACGGCCTTTCTGTCGGATGGAGAAAGTTCCGAAGGAAGAGAGCTTTACCGTGTCGCCCTGCCCCAGCGCCTGAATGATCTCTCCCAGGACCGACTCCAGGAGCTCTGCCGATTCGCTGCGCGAGAGACCGACCTCCTGGTAAACCGCCTCGCTGAGGTCAGCCCTGGTGATGGTCCGTCCGGCCATTGCTGTAATCTCCGCTGCCGCCTGGACGAAGCCTAACCCGTGCACAGAAATCGGTCAATATCAAGGGGATGCAAAGAGGTCTTTATCTCGCGCGCCGCTGCCTGCGCGTTCACCAGCGAACGAGCGCGGCGCCCCAGGTCAATCCTCCGCCGATCGCCTCGAGCAGCAGGAGGTCGCCGGCCTTGATCCGCCCGTCGCGCACCGCCCGATCGAGCGCAAGAGGGATTGACGCCGCCGACGTGTTGGCATGGTCCTCGACGGTGGAGATGACCCGTTCGGCCGGCACGGCCAGCTTCCGGGCGACGCCCTCGATGATGCGCTGGTTCGCCTGGTGGGGTATAAGCCAGCTCACATCGGCGATGGTCAGCTCGTTTGCCGACAAGGCTTCGTGGGCGGCCAGCGCCAGAGCACGAAATGGCGTGCCGGAACACCTCGCGGCCGGACATCCGCAATTTGCCGACGGTGCCCGTTCTCGAGGGGCCGCCGTCGACGTAAAGAATGTCGCGATAGCGACCGTCCGAATGAAGGTGGGTCGACAGGATGGACGACTGCGGCTTGCGCCCGGCGGTCGCGTTTTCCGCCGTCGCCGCCCGTGCCACGACCACCGCGCCCGCACCGTCGCCGAAGAGCACGCAGGTGCCGCGATCGTGCCAGTCGAGAATGCGCGAATAGGTCTCGGCGCCGATGACAAGAGCGGTCTCCGCCTGCCCGGCGCGGATGAAATTGTCGGCAACGGCGAGCGCGAAGACGAAGCCCGAGCAGACCGCTTGCACATCGAAAGCAGCACCGCGGGTCGTGCCGAGCTTCGCCTGCACCTGGGTCGCCGTCGCCGGGAAGGTATCGTCCGGCGTCGTCGTCGCGACAATGATGAGGTCCATATGCGCGGCGTCCATCCCGGCATGATCGAGAGCTCTTCTGCCAGCCTGCGTCGCCAGATCGGATGTCAGTTCGCCATCGGCGGCGATGTGCCGGCGGTGGATGCCGGTACGCGTGACGATCCATTCGTTTGACGTTTCAATCTGAACGGCAAGCTCGTCGTTGCTGAGCACCCGAGCCGGCAGGTATGAGCCGCAGCCGACGATCCTTGAACGCAGCGCGGTCATCAGCCGGTCGCGATCCGCGGATCTTTCGGACTGTTTCCGGCGATGTGGAAGAAGTCGTCCCTGATTCCCTGATTGACCCGGTCGGCAATGAGCCGGACCGCGACCTTTAACGCGTTGGAGAAGCCGTGGGCGTCGGTGCCGCCGTGGCTCTTGACGCATACCCCGTTGAGACCAAGAAACATGGCACCATCGTAGTTCCGCGGGTCCATCCGCATTCGCATCTGCCGAAGGGCCGGACGCGCCAGCATGGCTCCAAGCCGGGTCCGCCACCCGGAACCGAGAGCTTCGCGGAGGAAATGGGTGTAGAGCCGGGACGTTCCTTCGGCAGTCTTCAAGGCGACATTTCCGGTGAAACCGTCGGTCACAATAACGTCAACGGTACCGGCGCCGATGTCGGTACCCTCCACGAAGCCGTGAAAGCGGATGGCGAGGTCGCTCTGCTGAAGCACCTCTGCGGCCTTCTTGACGGCCTGATTGCCCTTCAGCTGTTCTTCGCCGACGTTCAGAAGTGCGACGGACGGCTGCTTGAGGCCGAGCACCCGGCGCGCGAACACTTCCCCCATGACGGCGAACTGAACCAGGTTCTCGGCGCTGCATTCGATGTTGGCGCCAAGGTCGAGCATCACCGACCGACCGCGGATCGTCGGATAGGCCGAGGCGATCGCGGGCCGATCGACGCCCGGCAGGGTCTTGAGCACGAATTTCGCCATCGCCATCAGCGCGCCGGTATTGCCGGCTGAAACAACGCCATCCGCCTCTCCCGCTGCGACGGCATCGATGGCGCGGCGCATGCTGGAGTTGTGGGCCGCGCGCAGAGCCGCTGACGGACGCTCGCTGCTACTGACCACGTCGGTGGTATCCCTTATGTGCGAGACCGCGCCGACCCGCGGGCACTTTCTCACCAGCGGCGCCAGTTCGGCTTCCCGGCCGAACAGCAGGAAGTGCACGCCGCTCAGATGTCGCAGCGCGAGATCGATGCCTTCGATGACCATGACGGGAGCGTGATCGCCGCCCATCGCGTCGATTGAAATGGTGACGCGGTCGGACTGCGCACCGGCGTTTCCCGACGCGTTCACCGCGCACTCCTGCGAAGGTGGTGCATTGGGACCGGTCCGAAGTGGGGTGAGACCTCGATCATTCCGCTTTCTGAAAAACCGGCAGCAACGTGACCCGAGGCCACTCGATCCGCTGCAAGGCAAAATTCGCTGGCGATCATGTCAATGGCCGTGCATGGCCCGCTATCGTCGGCGCTTCCGTTACAGGCATGCAACCTTAAAATATCTTCGGATGGGAAAGGTGCGGCGCAAGGAAAGTCGGCTGTTCGCACGCAGTCCGTTGGCGCTTAATTAGCCAATATCATCCGCGCCGGCAAGTCACTTGCGCCGTCTTCATGAAGCTCGGTCTGGCCGGAGCCTGGCTAGGTCAGCGAAGGCGCTGCTCGTGGGCGCGTCGGCTTGCGCATCCTCATGGGGCAAACCGGCGTTTTCGACCTCCGTGGCGGACGCCCGCGGATAGGGGTCGAGTTCGAGAGCAAGCTGCTCCGCCGCGGCTTCACCGACGTCAAGTCGACCGTCCTCAAGCGGATCGATATCGTCGTCCGCTTCATCGAAGTAGACTTCCGCGCCGGCCGCGCCCTCACCCATCGCGTCCTCTACGTAGAGGCGGACGAAATCGGACTCTATTTGCCGTGGGACCGGTGCGAGGGAGACGACGCAGGTCTGCATTACGTCGGCTGAAAGATGCGCAGTCAGTTGCACAACCGTCCCGCCGCGCACGCTGCTCACCACGCCCGCCACCTCCAGCCGGTCAAGCTCCCGAAGGCCGAAGCGTCTCGCGAGCGCAGCTCGTTCGCAGCCATCGGCCGCGACCGCGAACGAGCGGCTTTTGACACAGAATACCTGACGGCGCTGGTTGGCTCGCTGTGGTGGTGAGTTGGCCGACTTGGAGGTGGAAGTCCTCGACGGGCCCTGGTGACGGGAACCGTTAGCCGAACAGCAAGGGCGTCGCCGCGAGGCGGGGTTTGAAGGAAGCTGTAAGCAAAGTCCTGGCCCGACGAACAGGAACCGCATAGGAGGCGCCGAGACCCTGGGCGAGGGGGCGTGAAGACCCAAAGCCCGATGTCACCCGGAGGGTCTGGGCGTATATGCGGCGGGTATGTGGGACGAAGGTCGCGCGTCTTACCCTGGGAGGCCTGCCGGCCTGCCCCTGGTTTCAGGTGTGCTACCGGCGCCGAGAGGCGTCGGGATGGGACGGCAGGAGTTAGCAGAGGCCATAGTAGCTTGCCAAGACCGGGCGGCGAAGGGCCGAACATGGAGTGCCGGACGGCAAGCGGACGGTTCGATGGTGCGAGATTACGCCGAAGGCCGGGCTGGGATGCCCGGCGCCTGTCCCGAGGGTAGCGGCCGGAAGCCGCGAGAGAAGGGGCTGGGTGCGTCGAGCGCTGCGGCACCGTCTGTTTCTGCCCGCCCGGAGGCGACGGCCCGGTTGCTGGAGGCGATCCTCGACCGGGAGAACATGAGGGCGGCCTACCACCGCGTGGTGGCCAACAGGGGCGCCGCGGGCGTTGACGCGATGACCGTCGACGGCCTCAAGGCATTCTTGGTGAAACACTGGCCGCGCATCAAGGAAGACCTGCTGGCCGGCCGGTACCGGCCGCAG
This sequence comes from uncultured Alphaproteobacteria bacterium, assembly GCA_963789785.1. Classification (GTDB taxonomy): domain Bacteria; phylum Pseudomonadota; class Alphaproteobacteria; order Rhodospirillales; family Defluviicoccaceae; genus JAEULH01. Next base: position 5,542 of record CAWBNC010000015.1, read on the forward strand.
CCGGTGCGTCGGGTGGATATTCCGAAGCCCGGCGGCGGCACGCGGACCTTGGGTATCCCCACGGTCGTGGACCGGCTGATCCAGCAGGCGCTGCATCAGGGACTCTCACCGCTCTTCGACCCGGGTTTCTCGGACGCCTCCTACGGCTTCCGGCCGGGGCGAAGCGCCCACCAAGCGGTGTTGGCCGCGCGCGCCCATGTGGCGGCGGACCGGCGCTGGATGGTGGACATCGACCTGGAGAGGTTCTTCGACCGGGTGAACCACGACGTGCTGATGGCACGGGTGGCGCGCAAGGTCGAAGACAAGCGGGTGTTGCGGCTGATCCGCCGCTATCTGCGGGCCGGGTTGATGGCGGACGGGGTGGCGACGGCGCGGACCGAGGGGACGCCGCAGGGCGGTCCCTTGTCGCCGCTGTTGTCGAACATCCTGCTCGACGACCTCGACAAGGAACTGGAGCGACGCGGCCATGCCTTCGTCCGCTACGCCGACGACTGCAACATCCATGTGCGGTCCCGGCGGTCGGGCGAACGGGTGATGGCGTCGATCGCCCGGTTCCTGGCCGAGCGACTGCGGCTCGCGGTCAACGTCGCCAAGAGCGCCGTGGACCGCCCCTGGAAGCGCAGCTTCCTGGGCTTCACCATGACCGCCCACCGGGCGCCGCGCCTGCGTGTGGCACCTGCGAGCGTGGCGCGGTTCAAGGGCAAGCTTCGGGCGTTGTGGCGCCAGGGCCGGGGCCGCAGCCTCGGGCGCACGATCGAAGACCTCGCCCCGATCCTCGCCGGCTGGATCGCCTACTTCCGGTTGGCCGAGGCCAGGGGCATCTTCGAGGCGCTGGACGGCTGGATCAGGCGGCGCCTGCGCTGTCTGATCTGGCGCCAGTGCAAGCGGCCGAGGACACGAGCGATGCGCCTGATGCAGCGGGGGCTCGCGGAGGAACGGGCATGGGTCTCCGCCTACAACGGACACGGCCCCTGGTGGAACGCCGGGGCCAGCCACATGAACGACGCCTTCCGGGCCGGCTTCTTTCGCAATCTCGGGCTGGTCAGCCTGCTCGACCGGCACCGCCGCCTCAACTACGCTTCATGAACCGCCGTGTACGGAACCGTACGCACGGTGGTGTGGGAGGAGGGCCGCCGCAAGGCGCCCTCCTACCCGATGCAGACCATCGATGGCGACAATTCTCGTGAACTCGGCGCGCGCGATCGGTCGGGTCGACATGTGGTTATCCTGCGTCGCTTCCGAGCGGCTCGAACTCCAGCGTACCGGCGCAAAGTCGCTCGGCGCTGACGTGATCCAGCGCGACCGCCTGTTTTCGGACATACGCGGCCAGCCCGGCAAGTTCGGCTTCCAAAGCCGCGCCGTGCCGGTAGACATTCCGCTGCAGGCCTTCCTTGAGCAGCCCGTCCGAGGTTTCGGCGAGACCCGCCTCGTAGGCCGCCAGGCGTCCGTAGAAGCCTTGCGCCATGCGCTTTATTCGCTTGCCCACGGCGAGGTCGCCGACGCCCATTTCGCGCAGGTTTTGATCCATATCGGCAAACATCAGATCGAAGAACGTTTGGGAAAGCGCCTCGGTGCGGTCATGATCTCGGCGCAAACGGCGTAGCAGCAACGAGGCATGCAGCGCGATCATGTCGAAACGGCCGTCCGGTGTATCCGGAACACCAAATTCAAGGTAGTGCAGCGGTTGACGCGCTTGGTCGACAACTCGAGCGTAAAGTTTCGTCGCAGCTGCCTCTATGGTGCGCCTGAACTCGTTGGCCAAGTACCCCGCCTCCCGCGGTCGCAGTTGAACAGCGCAAGCCGGACCGTTACCATGCCACCATGTCATCAATGACCTCAGCAGCGGCGCCTTGTTCCGGCTGAGGCAGATGTGGGGGCTATATGCGGTCCGTCCAGTCCGGTTCTCCTGTCCGTGGCGACAACTGCGGCGCGCCACATGAACGCGCAGTCTTGCCGCGGACGATTCGTGCGCTGGCAGCAGTTTCCACCGTCTGGCTGATGGTCGGCTGCGCCGGAGAAGTCGCGACTCACGGTGACATGGTTCAGGCCGACAAGCTGGCGAAGATTGTTCCCAATCAAACCAGCCAGCGCGATGTCCTGGCGATCCTCGGATCACCCTCGACCGTCTCGGTGCTTGATGGCGAAGCGTGGTATTACGTCGGCGATCGCAGGGAAAGCCTTGCTTTCTTCAAGCCGGAGTTGCTCGAACGCGACATGGTCATTGTCTCGTTCGATCCGAACGGCACGGTGAGCAGCGTCGAAAAGACCGAGGTCGACAAGGATCTCGACATCGAAGTCGTCGAGCGCGAGACGCCGACGCATGGCAGCAATCTGACGATGATCGAGCAGTTCCTCGGCAACCTCGGCCGGTTCAACAACGACAAGCAGGAACGCCACTGAGCCTGACCGGGCGCCGGCCTCGGCGGCGCCACCCGAAAGAGTGCCATGGCCCGCCTGGGTATGGTGCTGCCCACCCTAGCATTCAAACCTCTCGCGTTTGCTCATGTGAAGCGGCGGCCCGCGGACGGGGCCCGGCCGGGGAGCAGTCTGCGATTGCGGTCCGATGCCCACGGATGGGATCCATCCGCGGGTCAGTCGGGGTCATCGAGGATGAGTGGATCGACCGACCAGACGCCCGGGAACCACCAGGCGTCTGGTCCGCTCCGCTACTGAGCCAATGTCGCCAGCAGCAGCAACGCCACGATGTTCGTGATCTTGATCATCGGGTTGACGGCCGGACCGGCGGTGTCCTTGTAGGGATCGCCGACCGTATCGCCGGTCACCGCCGCCTTGTGCGCGTCGGAGCCTTTGCCGCCGAAATGACCATCCTCGATGTACTTCTTCGCGTTGTCCCAAGCGCCGCCGCCGGCGGTCATCGAGATCGCGACGAAAAGTCCGGTCACGATCACGCCCAGAAGCATCGCGCCCAGCGCTGAGAAGGCCGCCGACTTTCCGGCGATGAGGCTGATGACGAAGTAGACGACGATCGGCGCCAGCACCGGCAGCAGCGAGGGGATGATCATCTCCTTGATTGCCGCCTTGGTGAGCATGTCGACGCAGCGTCCGTACTCCGGCTTGCCCGTGCCCTCCATGATCCCTGGGATCTCCCGGAACTGCCGGCGCACTTCGTTGACCACCGAGCCGGCGGCGCGGCCCACGGCGGTCATGCCCATCGCTCCGAACAGGTAGGGGAGCAGGCCGCCGAGCAGCAGACCGACGACGACGTAAGGATTCGCAAGCGAGAAGTTGACGGAGATTCCTGCGAAGTAGGGATAGCGAACCGTGTCGGCGCTGAAGAAGCTCAGATCCTGGGTGTAGGCGGCAAACAGCACCAGCGCGCCGAGACCGGCGGAGCCGATCGCGTAGCCCTTGGTCACCGCCTTGGTGGTGTTGCCGACGGCGTCGAGGGCGTCGGTGATCTTGCGCACGTCCGCCTCAAGATCGGCCATCTCGGCAATCCCGCCGGCGTTATCGGTTACCGGCCCGTAGGCATCCAAGGCGACCACCATGCCGGCCAAGGCGAGCATTGCGCTGACCGCGATCGCGATCCCGAACAGGCCGGCCAGCGAATACGTCACGATAATCGCCGCACAGATGATCAGGGCGGGGATCGTGGTGGCTTCCATGGAAATGGCGAGGCCGCGGATAATGTTGGTCGCGTGACCCGTTTGCGATGCCTCGGCGATGGATATCACCGGGCGGTAATTGGTACCGGTGTAGTACTCGGTAATCCAGATGATCAGGCCGGTGACCACAAGGCCGGTGACGCCGCAGAAGAACAACGACCAGCCGGTGAAAGTTACCTCTGAAAGGGTTCCCGCTCCGACCGTGTATTCGGTGCCCAGGCCGACGACGATCCAGGTGATCGGCAGCAGCAGAACGGCGGAGAAGACGGCGCAGGCGATGAAACCCTTGTAAAGCGCGCCCATGATGCTGTTGCTGGCGCCAAGCTTGACGAAGAACGTCGAGGCGACCGAGGCCAGAATGCAGACGCCGCCGATGGCCAGCGGATACATCATCATATGTGCCATCGTCGGGGTGTCGGCGAAGAAGATCGAGGCGAGAACCATCGTCGCGACAACGGTCACGACATACGTCTCGAACAGGTCGGCGGCCATGCCGGCGCAATCGCCGACATTGTCTCCGACGTTGTCGGCGATGACGGCCGGGTTACGCGGATCGTCCTCAGGAATGCCTGCCTCGACCTTGCCGACGAGGTCGGCGCCCACATCCGCGCCTTTGGTGAAGATACCGCCGCCGAGACGGGCGAAGATGGAAATAAGCGACGCGCCGAAGCCGAGGGCGACCAGCGGATCGATAAGCTCGCGGCCTTCCGCGCCGATGATCAGCAGGATGCCGTAGTAGATCGCGACCGCCAGGAGCGCAAAACCCGCGACGAGCATGCCGGTGACGGCTCCGGCCTTAAAAGCCACTTCAAGGCCTGAAGCCAAGCCCCTTCGCGACGCATCGGCGACCCGCACATTCGCGCGGACGGATATATACATGCCGACATACCCAGCGACGCCGGAGAGAACCGCCCCGATCAGAAAGCCGATGGCGACCTTCAGACCCATCAGCAGAAACAAAACGATGGCGACGACGACGCCGACGATGGCAATGGTGGTGTATTGACGATTGAGGTACGCGGCCGCACCTTCCTGAACCGCCCCTGAAATTTCCTGCATGCGCTGCGTGCCGGCACTGCTGCTGAGTACCGAGCGGCTGGCGAAATAGCCGTAAAACACCGCGACCGCGCCGCACGCAATCACAAGAATGTGAACGATCGACATGCTGGTGGCCCTTTTTTTGCAAGACGCCCGCCTGGGAAATTGAGTCCCTTCCCCCCCAGGACGCGTCATTTGTTCGTTACGAGACTCTTGCAGACAAACATGCCAGATGCCGCAGGCTTTCGCAACATGCCTTTGTTGCATTGCAGCATCAAACCGCCCGCAACGATTGGCATCTCCGGGCCAATGCCCTGTCTAGAAAAAGTGTTGCCAGCCCGCGGTCTCGACAGCGACTGGGGCACCACCCTTGAAGGCCCGGACGCCGCTGCCGCCGGCAGCCGGCGTGATCCGGCCGACCATGGTGACGGGCACGCCGATCTCGCGCGCGATCCCGGCCACTGTCGGCCACGCGGCCTCATCCGCCGTGAAGACGAGTTCGTAGTCGTCGCCGCCGCTCAACGCCAGGGCAAGGCACCCGGGATCGGCGGCAATGACAGCGGCGGCGGCCGGCGACAACGGAATCCGGTCCGTGTCGATATCGGCACCGACACGCGATGCGATACAGATGCGACCGAGGTCGGCGATCAGTCCGTCGGACACGTCAGCCGCGGCTGTCGCGACGCCACAGAGCCGCCGACCGAGGGCAACCCTCGGCTGCGGCATATGGAAACGATTGAGAAGATAGGCGCGATCACCGGCTTCCAGCTCGGGGAGATCGCCCACCGCGATGCGCAGGCCCAGCGCCGCGTCACCGATCGTGCCGGAGACGAAAACGCCATCGTCGATCGCGGCGCCGGACCGGCGAAGCCCCTGCCCTGTTTCAACGACGCCCATCGCGGTCATGCTCAAGGTGAGCGGACCCGGCGTCGCCACCGTATCGCCGCCGATCAGGGTCACCCGGTATTGGGCCTGATCCTCCGCGAGCCGGTCCGAAAAGGCGCGCAGCCATGGCTCCAGCTCGGCCGCGCCCCAGTTTTGCGGCAGGGCCAGCGCAAGCAGGTAGGATCGCGGATCCGCACCCATCGCAGCAAGATCGGAGAGGTTGACGGCGAGAAGCCTGGCCGCGATGTGCTCCGGTCCTGTATCGACCGGAAAATGGACGCCGGCAACGATGGCGTCGGTCGTGACCACCAAACTCCAGCCGGAAGCGAGGTCAACAAGGGCGGCGTCGTCGAGCAGACCGAGCGCACCGGGCGCGCCGGCGGCCAGCGGCGCGAAGTAGCGCGAGATGATGTCGAACTCCCCGTGCTCGGGCGGCACGGCTAGCCTGCGCGATCGTCGCCGGGCAATTTCCCCGCGGAGGCTGTAGCCGGATCCTTCCGCGCGCCGGCGTCTTCATCGCTCTCCGCCGAGTCAGCCGGCTGCGTTGCGGCGGCGTCGCCGCGTCCCATCGACTTCGCCAGGCGGTCCAGGACGGCGTTCACCAGGGCCGGTTCCTTGCCGCTGAAAAATGCGTGCGCGACCTCGAGGTATTCGTTGATGACGACGCTCGTCGGGATGTCGTGACGGGCCGACAGCTCATAGGCGCCGGCGCGAAAGATCGACCGCAACAACACCTCAAGCCGCTCGACCTGCAACTTTTCGGCAAGAGCTTCGCTGACTGCCAGGTCGAGAGCGATCCGCCGCTCCGCCACCGCACGAACGACCTCGGCGAAATGGGCCGCGTCGAACTCCACCATGGCCGGGTCGCTGACGCTCTCCAGCCATCTGTCCTTGAGGAAAGCGGCTATGACCGTATCCGTAGACGTTCCGGAAACATCCAGCTCGTAGAGCGCCTGCACCACCGCCAGCCGGGCGGCCGAACGTTTCCGCTTTGCCGATACGGCGACCCCGGGCGTCATGCCAGCGCCGATCCGAGGGCCGCCTTCAGCTCCATCATCCGCAGGCAGGCCCGCGCGGCTTCCGCGCCCTTGTTCTTCTCGTTGACGGCGGCGCGAACGCGGGCCTGTTCGTAGTTCGCACAGGTCAACACGCCGAAGCCAATGGGGATGCAGTCAAGCGTGGACAGATCCATCAGAGCCCGGCTCACCTCCCGGCAGATGTGGTCGTAATGATCGGTCTCGCCGCGAATGACGCAGCCAAGCGCTATGAAGCCGTCGCCCGGGCCGAAGCCGCCGGAGCGCGTGGTCAGCCGGACGGCGGCCGGGATCTCGAAAGCGCCGGGGACCGCGATCCGAACGAACGGTGTTTCGCGGGCATCGAGCTCGGCGACGGCGCCGGCGGCAAGCTGGTCTGCAAGATCCTCGTAGAACCGCGCTTCGATGATGTACACCCGCCCGCTCTGGCTGATCATTCCGCGATGGCCTCCGTGACGGCCTGTTGCCCGACAACCGACAGGCCGTAGCCTTCGAGGCCGATGATGGTCCGTTTGGTATTGGACAGCAGGATCAGCTGGCGGACGCCGAGATCAAGCAGGATCTGGGCGCCCACGCCGTAGTCGCGAAGCTGGGGCGCGCGATCGTCGTCGCCGGCGAGGCGCGCTTTCACGTGGTCCGAAAGGCTGGTCGGATGCGGCTCGCGGATGAGGACGACAACGCCGCGGCCCGCGCTCTCGATCATCCGCATCGACTCGTGAAGCTGGGCTGCGCGCCCGGAATGGTCGTCGCCAAGAACATCCTCAAGAATATTGAGCGCGTGCATGCGCACGAGAACCGGGCCATCTGCGGCGAGATCGCCTTTCACCAGCGCCAGGTGCTCGGCGTAGGCCACGCGGTTGACGAACACGTGCATGGCGAAGCGGCCGCCGTGGACACTGGTAAATGGCGCTTCGAGGACACGGTCGACAATCCGGTCGTGGCGCAGGCGGAAGGCGATGAGATCGGCGATGGTGCCGATCCTGAGGCCGTGGGTACGGGCGAAGCGGATCAGATCCGGCGTGCGGGCCATGGTCCCGTCGTCGTTCATGATTTCGCAGATGACCCCCGACGGGTTGAGCCCCGCCAGCCGGGCGATGTCGACCGCGGCCTCGGTATGGCCGGCGCGCACCAGTGTGCCGCCGTCGCGGGCCTGCAGCGGGAAGATATGGCCCGGCGAAACGATGTCCTCGCTGCTCTTGGTCGGATCGATGGCCACGGCTACGGTACGCGCCCGATCCGAAGCGGAGATGCCGGTGGTGACGCCCTCCCGCGCCTCGATCGACACCGTGAAGGCCGTGTGGTGACGCGACGCGTTCTTCTGCGCCATCAGCGGCAGCTTGAGCTGGTCGACGCGCTGATGGCTGAGGGCGAGACAGATCAGCCCACGGCCGTACTTCGCCATGAAGTTGATCGCTTCGGGAGTGGCCATTTGCGCCGGAACGACGAGGTCACCCTCGTTCTCGCGGTTTTCGTCGTCGACAAGGACCACCATCCGCCCGTTGCGGGCTTCTTCGATGATCTCCTCGATGGGTGCGAAAGCCACGTCCGCGCTCGTTGCGTCAGGCTGTTTCGAGAAAACGTGCGACATAGCGGGCCAGCAGATCGATTTCGACGTTCACCCGGTCACCGACTTCAAGCCGGCCGAGGGTGGTCACGTTCAGGGTGTGAGGAATGATGTTGACACCGAAGCGGTCATTGTCGACCTCGTTGACCGTGAGCGAAACACCGTCGATAGAGATCGAGCCCTTTTCGGCGATGAAGCGCCGCAGCGGCTCGGGGATAGCAAAGACCAGGCGTCGCGACGCGCCGTCGGCTACCGCCGACTTCAGCGTGCCGAGGCCGTCGACGTGGCCGGAAACGATGTGCCCGCCGAGCTCATCGCCCAGCCGCGCCGAACGCTCGAGATTGACAGCCGTGCCGACCCGCCAGGCGCCGACTGTCGTGCGCGCCAGGGTCTCGCCGGATACGGTCACGGCGAACCAGTCTACGCCATGGTCGATCACGGTCAGGCAGATGCCGGAACAGGCAATCGAGGCGCCCGTCATGAACTCGCCGGCCGGCAATGCCGTCGCGATCGAAAGGCGCCTGTCGCTCCCGACGTTCCCGTCGCGGACATCGCTCACCGCGCCGAGGTCGGCAACGATGCCGGTAAACATCTAGGATAAACTCCGGCCGTACGTTTCCATCAAGTCTGCGCCCACTTCGGCGATACCTTTTCGGGTAAACCCCGGCGCCGCGGCGAGCGTATCGATGCCAAGCGCCGCCGCCGCCGGACGACCGTCTTCGCCAACGATCAGCGGCGCGCGAAACCACGCGACCTCGTCTACCAGACCTGCCGCCAGAAACGAAGCGGCAAGGCGACCGCCGCCCTCGATCAGAACTCTGGTCAGGCCCTTCGCTCCGAGCGCCGCAGCCATCGCCGCGGCGTCCGGATGTCCGGCCGCATCGGCTGCGACCTCGATGATCTCGCAGCCGACAGCCTCCAGCGTCTGCCGCTTCGGCGTCCGCCCGCCGTCGATCGTGCCTACCCAGAGCGGCAACCGGCAAGCGCTTCGGGCCAGCGACGACGCCGGATCGAGCCGGAGCCGGCCGTCGGCGACGATGCGGATCGGAGAGCGATCGTCCAGCCCGGGAAGACGGCAGGTCAACGACGGGTCGTCAGTTAGCGCGGTTTCAGAGCCGACGAGGATCGCATCGTGGTTCGCCCGCAGCCAATGCCCCGCCCGGCGCGCCGCCTCGCCGGTGATCCAGCGGCTGTCGCCGGTCCGGGTCGCAATCCGGCCGTCCAGGGTTGTCGCCATCTTCAGGGTGAACATGGGCCGGCCGGCGGAGATCCGGGTAAAGAAACCGCGGTTGAGGTCGCGCGCCTCGTGTTCGCCGACACCGACGGAAAGTTCGATTCCGGCAGAGCGCAGCCGGTCGAGACCGCGACCGGCGGTGCGGGGATCGGGATCGACCACCGCCACCACCGCCCGCGCAATGTTTGCCTCGACCAGCGCCTGCGCACAGGGCGGCGTCAGCCCGTGATGGGCGCAGGGCTCCAGCGTGATGTAAGCAACGGCGCCCCGCGCCGCCGACCCGGCCCGGCGAAGAGCCTCGGTTTCCGCGTGAGGCCGGCCGCCCGGTTGCGTCCAGCCCCGGCCGCCAACGATGCCGTCGCGAACGAGCACACAGCCGACCGCCGGGTTCGGCCAGACCCGGCCTAACCCGCGCCTGGCCAGCGTCAGCGCCGCCGACATGTGCGCGGCGTCGATCTCATCGCGCGCGCCGGCCGTCACTGATCGCTCAGGCTCTCAACAAACTCTTCGAAGTCCTTGGCCTCGCGAAAATTCTTATAGACGGATGCGAAGCGGACGTAGGCGACCTGGTCGAGCTGATGAAGCTGTTCCATCGCCATTTCGCCAATCACCTTGGACGGTATTTCCGCCTCCCCGAGCGTTTCCAGCCGGCGCTGGATGCTGTTGACGATGCGCTCGATCCGCTCGTCGTCCACAGGCCGCTTGCGCAAGGCGATCCGCAGCGACCGCAACAGCTTCTCGCGGTCGAACGGTGTACGCTCGCCATCCTTCTTGACGACGGTCAACTCGCGCAGATGGACCCGCTCGAATGTGGTCCACCGCGCACCGCACGTCGGGCAATACCGCCTGCGACGGATCGCCGCATGATCCTCGGTCGGCCGCGAGTCCTTGACCTGGGTATCCTCGTGGCCGCAGAACGGGCAGCGCATCGCCTACTCCCCCCTATGATTTCCCGCCGATCCGCGCCATCCCTCGCGACCGCCTCAGAAGCCGGCATAGATTGGGAACTGCCGGCACAGGGCCGCAACCTTGTCGCGCGCCGACGCTTCCGCCTCGCCGCTGGCCTCGGGATCCGCGGCAATCGCGTCGAGCACGTCGGCCACCAGCTCGCCGACGCGCGCAAACTCCGAGGTGCCGAAACCACGGGTCGTCCCCGCCGGGGTGCCCAGGCGGATGCCCGAGGTCACCATGGGCTTCTCGGGATCGAAGGGAATGCCGTTCTTGTTGCACGTCAAATGGGCGCGGCCGAGGCTGGCCTCGGCCGCCTTTCCGGTCAGGCCGCGGGAGCGCAGGTCGACCAGCATCAGGTGCGTGTCGGTGCCGCCAGAGACGATCGCGTAACCGCGCGAGACCAACGCTTCTGCCAAAGCGTGAGCATTGTCGACGATCTGGCGGGCGTAGGTCCGGAACTCAGGTCGCAAGGCCTCGCCGAACGCCACCGCCTTGGCGGCGATCACGTGCATCAGCGGCCCGCCCTGCAGGCCCGGAAACACCGCCGCGTTGAGCTTCTTGCCCAACTCCTCGGACTGCGACAGGATCATGCCGCCGCGCGGGCCGCGCAGAGTCTTGTGGGTCGTGGTCGTGACCACATGCGCGTGCGGCAACGGGCTCGGGTGAACCCCGCCGGCGACAAGACCGGCGAAGTGCGCCATGTCGACGAGAAGGTGGGCGCCGACCCGATCGGCGATCTGGCGGAACCTGGCAAAGTCGATCACCCGAGAATAGGCGGAGCCGCCGGCGACGATCACCTTCGGTCGGTGCTCGACGGCGAGCCTTTCGACCTCCGCATCGTCAATCCGTCCGTCTTCGCGGCGCACGCCATAGTGCACGGCGCGAAACCACTTGCCGGACTGCGCCGGCGCGGCGCCATGGGTCAGGTGGCCGCCGGCAGCGAGCGACATCCCGAGCAGCGTGTCGCCGGGGTTCATCAGCGCAAGGTAGACAGCGCCGTTCGCCTGCGCCCCCGAGTGCGGCTGAACGTTGGCGTAGGCGCAATCGAACAGCCGACGCGCGCGCTCGATCGCCAGCGCCTCGGCGACATCGACATGCTCGCAACCGCCGTAATAGCGCCGACCGGGGTAACCCTCGGCGTACTTGTTCGTCAGGACCGAGCCCTGAGCTTCCAGCACCGCCCTCGAGACGATGTTCTCCGAGGCGATCAGCTCGATGTGATCGCGCTGACGTTGCAGCTCGTGACCGATAGCGGCGTCGATTTCGGGATCGCAGTCGGCGAGCGACTGCTCGAAGAAGGCGTTCCCGGGGAGGCTGCGAACCTTCGGCTCTGCCAGTGACATGATCAAGCGCTCCTGCCTTGTGTGTTCAAGCCGGATTCGTCAGCTTGCCGATCCGCCGGGCGTGCCGGCCGCCTTCGAACCCGGTTGCGAGAAAAACGCGGAGACAGTCGATGGCAACATCTTCGCCGATCATTCGTCCCCCGAAGCAGATCACATTCGCATCATTGTGCAAGCGAGCCATTCTGGCGCCAAGCGCGTCGTGGACGAGCGCCGCGCGGATGTGCGGATAACGATTAGCGGCCATGCTGATGCCGATCCCGGATCCGCATATGAGGACGCCGACCTGCGCCCGCCTATCGCGAATGGCATGGGCAACGGCATACCCGAAGTCGGGATAATCCACCGAAGACATTCCGTCCGCGCCGAGATCGATAATGGCGCGGCCCATGCTCGCCATATCCGCCTTGAGCGCGCTCTTCAGCGCAAAGCCGGCATGGTCGCAGGCAATCGCCACCTTCGCCTTGTCCACGGACAACCGTTCCCTGCTGCGGAGCGACCGCTACACCGCGGCGCCCGATCCTCTACCATATATCTGTAGGCGATAGCCAGAGTGCTACCAGTCATCGCGCGGGCCAGGTCCCGGTTCGTCTCCGGCGAGTCTCATCGAGGCGCAACGAAACCGGCGCTATCGCCCGCGAGCATGCACTCATCCCGCGCCGGCGGCCGGACTCCAACGGGCAAGCGCCATCCCTCATACGCGCGCCATAAGCCAAGGGATGCCGGGGATTAATTGCCCTTTGTCTTCGTGCGGCATCCCCGCAAAGAAGTCATTATTCGCGCGGTTCTTTTTTACTATTGACAGCTCAAAGCTACGTTGTGGTAGCATGCCGCTCAGGGTTGAAAAAGGCAGTTTGGGTCAAATTCCGATGAGCGAAGAAGAAAACGATTTCATGTCGCGAGATGACGTGCTGCGCATGGCCGTAGATGTCGTTGCCGCGTACCTCAGTAACAATCAGGTTGCGGCGGGTCAGATCCCTGAGGTCATCCACAGCGTGTTCAACTCGCTGACTGCTCTGGAGGCCCCGCCGGCGGAACCGACCAATGAACCGCAAAAGCCGGCGGCGCCGATCCGCAAATCGGTTCATCCCGACTACATCATTTGCCTGGAAGACGGCAAAAAGCTCAAGATGCTGAAGCGGCATCTACGCACCACTTACAACATGACGCCCGAAGAGTATCGGGCGAAGTGGAATTTGCCGGCGGATTACCCAATGGTAGCACCGAACTACGCGCGGCAACGTTCTGACTTTGCGAAGCAGATCGGCCTGGGGCGCAAAGCGCGTGAGCGGGGCGTGGGCCGCCGCGGCTAGATCATCCTGTCCCCGGATCGGGGCAGATCAGCTTCTCGATCTTTTTGTAATCGATCAACTTTCTGCTTTCGGATGATTTCATCCGAAAGCAGGTTGACGCAGGCCGCCCAGTCCTGCGCTCGTTAAGCGCAGGCGCGGGGCTCTCCCGCTCGCAGCATTGCCGGTTTAATCAGATCAGGTTTGACGCGGCGGTCTGCCCCGAAGCACAATACGATGAAGCCCGGCGGTCTCCCGCCGGGCTTCGTTCGTTGCGTTCACCGTCAGCAGCGTCAATTGCCAGCGGCAAGCCCCTACTGAACGTAGTCGTAGGCGCCGTCCTTCCACACGTAGAAGACATAGCCCGGCGCGGTGACATCGCCCTTCTTGTCAAAGCTGAACTTGCCGAGCACGGTGTCGAACTCCATGTCGTGCAGCGCCTTGGCGACCTTCTTGGGGTCCGTGCCGCCGACCTTCTCGACGGCCTGTTTCCATGCCTGGATCGCTCCGTAGGTGTAGAGCGTGTAGCCCTCGGGTTCGATGCTCGCTGCGCGGAAGCGTTCGACGACCGGCGCGGCGTCGGGGTTCTTGCGCGGGTCGGGGCTGAACGTCATCAGCGTACCCTCGCCGGTGTCGCCGGTGATCTTCCAGAACTCCTCGGTCACGAGCGCGTCGCCCGAGACGAGCTGCGGCTTGTAGCCCTGTTCCGCCGCCTGGCGAATGATCAGCCCGCCTTCGGTGTGGTAACCGCCAAGATAGATGACGTCGATGCCCGCGCCCTTGAGCTTGCTGACCAGCGCCGAGTAGTCTTTCTCGCCAGCGGTGTACGCCTCATACATCGTCTCGGTGATGCCGCGCGCGTTGAGCTTGGCCTTGGTCTCGTCGGCGAGGCCCTTACCGTAGGCCGTCTTGTCGTGCAGGATCGCGATCTTCTTGTCGCCGAAATGGTCGGCGAGATAATCGCCGGCAACGGCGCCCTGCTGATCGTCGCGGCCGCACACCCGAAACACGTTCCAGCCGCCCTCGTCGGTGAGCTTCGGGTTGGTCGACGCCGGCGAGATCTGGACGATGCCCTCCTCTTCATAAACCTGGGACGCGGGGATGGAGGAGCCCGAGCAGAAATGGCCGGCAACGAAAACAACCCCCTCGCTGGCGGCCTTGTTGGCGACCGCGACGGCCTGCTTCGGATCGCAGGCGTCGTCCTCGACAAAGAGCCGCAGTTGCTGGCCGAGAACGCCGCCGGCGGCGTTGATATCCTTGACCGCCATTTCCGCGCCGTTCTTCATTTGCTCGCCGAAGGTTGCGTACTGGCCGGTCATCGGCCCCGCAACGGCGATATTGATGTCCGCCTGCGCGCTCGATCCGGAACAGATCATCCCCGCTGTCATCAAGCCGACGATTACGGCCGTGAGCTTTTTCATCTACAGCCCTTCCCTTTCCCTGTGAAAACAACACGGCCGCTTCTATGCGCAAAGGCACTAAGCGAGATGACGAGGCGGCCGGACTACTTATCGGCTATAATGGATCTTCACGGCTCTAATGCAACCAGTGTTTTCACGTTGTCTTCCGCCAGCCGAACAATCCAGCGCGCTCGTAGAGCCACGGGTACTGGTGCACCATTTTGCGGGCGCGGGTCAGCCGGAAGGCAAAGGTGCAGATTATCAGCAGCAGCGCGGTGGAGGCTGCATAGCCGGTCAGGGAAAGGAGCTCGCCATCGAACAGGGCGAAGATCAGAAACCGCGCGACCAGACCCAGCAGCAGACCGTAGATCCAGACCTGCCAGGCGGGCCGCCAGGTGTTTGCGATGGCCTGGCCGGTCATGTACGCGGCAAAGCCGATGACCAGCCCGGTGACAACGAAAAAGACGGGCAACGTCGTGCCAAGGATGCTTTCCACCGCGATGCCTAGCCTCCGCCTTCAAGGTAGGCCGCCCGCACCTCGGGATTGGACAGAAGCTCCCGTCCGGTCCCGCTCATGCTGATGCGGCCAGTGACCATGACGTAGGCGCGATGCGCCAGGCGAAGCGCGTGGAAGGCGTTCTGCTCGACGAGAAAAACCGTCACCCGCTCGCGCTCGTTGATCTCCCTGACGACCCGGAAGATCTGCTTGACCACCAGCGGCGCCAACCCGAGAGACGGCTCATCGAGCAACAGCAGCCGCGGTCGGCTCATGAGCGCCCGCGCGATCGAGAGCATCTGCTGCTCGCCGCCGGAAAGCGTGCCCGCGCGCTGCCCCTTGCGTTCCTTGAGGATGGGAAAGAGCGTCAGAACGCGATCGAGGTCGTGATCGAAATACTCCGGCTTTGTCGTCGTTGCGCCCATCTGCAGGTTTTCCATCACGCTCATCCGCGCGAAGATCCTGCGCCCTTCCGGCGCCTGGGCAATGCCGAGGGCGACGATCTGGTGGGTCGGCAGCCCGGTAATGTCCTGACCCTCGAACATGACGCGTCCGCTGGACGCGCGCGGGCTGCCGCAGATGGTCATCAGCAGGGTCGACTTGCCGGCGCCGTTGGCGCCGATCAGGGTCACGATCTCGCCGCTCCGGATTTCGATATCGACTCCGGAGAGCGCCTCGATGTTGCCGTAGTGGGTGTGAAGGCCCGAGACCGAGAGCATCGCCTATTCGTCCTCGCGCTTGGCGGCGATGTCGTGGGCGACCTCGTCGGGAAGATCCTCGTCCTCTTCCTCGCCGAGGTAGGCGCGGACGACGGCGGGATCGGAACGAATGGCCTCCGGGGTCCCATCGGCAATCAACCGCCCGTAGTCGAGAACGACGATGTGATCGGAAATGCCCATGACCACCGTCATGTCGTGCTCGATCAGAAGCAGCCCGATGCTGTGCTCATTGCGGATGTCGAGAAGAAGCCTGTTGAGATCGGCCGAATTCCCGCGGATTGAGGCCGGCAGCCGGTTCATCGAGGCACAGCAGCGCCGGCTCGATGCACATCGCCCGGGCAATCTCCAGCCGGCGCTGGTCGCCGTAAGGCAGGCTTGCCGCCGGGTCATCGGCGCGCGCGGTGAGGTTGACCCGATCAAGCCAGTAGCGGGCGCGTTCGACCGCGCGGGCTTCGGCACGGGCATATTGCGGCAGTCCGATCAGTCCGGCAAAGCTGAACCCCGATGCGCGCATCAGGACATTGTGCTGGGCGACGATCAGGTTCTCCAGCACCGACATGGCTCCGAACAGCCGGATGTTCTGGAAGGTGCGGGCGACGCCGGCCCGCGCCGGGATCAGGTGGCCTTCCATCCGCTCCAGCAGAAATCGGCCGCGGCGCGGATGGTTCAGGATCAGGCGGCCGATCGTCGGCTCGTAGAACCCGGTGAGACAGTTGAAGACGGTGGTCTTGCCGGCGCCGTTGGGGCCGATGATCGCGGTAATCTCCCGGTCGGCGGCGACGAACGAGACGTCGTTGATGGCGATCAACCCGCCGAAGCGCATGGTCAGGTGCTCGACCACGAGCAGGCTCTTGCTGGTGACGGGGTCGGGCCCCGGCTGCGCGCTGGGTCTCGCCCATCATGCGACCTCGTCTGGGCGGGCCGCCGCCACCGTTTGCGCCGGAGGTGAGGCGCCATGATGAAGCCGGATGGTCGGCTCGCGGAACGCCAGCAGCCCGCGCGGGCGCCACAGCATGATCAGCACCATGGCCGCGCCGAAGGCCAGCATCCGGTACTGCTGCAGCTCGCGGAAGAACTCGGGCAGACCGATGAGGAGGATCGCCGCGAGGACGATGCCGATCTGGCTGCCGAAGCCGCCGAGAACGACGATCGCCAGAATGACCGCGGATTCAATGAAGGTGAAGCTTTCCGGGCTGATGAAGCCCTGGCGGGTCGCAAAGAACGAGCCGGCAAAGCCCGCGAACATGGCGCCGATCGAGAACGCCGTAAGCTTGGTGTTGCGCGGGTTGATTCCCAGCGAGCGGCAGGCGATTTCGTCCTCGCGCAGCGCTTCCCAGGCGCGGCCGACCGGGAGCTTGCGGATGCGCAAGGTGAACAGATTGGTCAGCAGCGCCAGGGCGAGAATGACGTAGTAGAGAAATATGACGCGATGGGTCGGCGAGTAAGCGAGATTGAAGAAGCTGGAGAAGGTCTCCCCGCCGTCGTCGGCGACCCGGGTGAACTCCAGACCGAATAACGTCGGCCGAGGAATGCCGGAAATGCCGTCGGGCCCGTTGGTAAACTTGTACCAGTTCAGCAGGATGACGCGGATCATCTCGCCGAAGCCCAGCGTGACGATGGCGAGGTAGTCGCCGCGCAGGCGCAGGACCGGAAACCCCAGCAGCATGCCGGCCATCGCGGCCATCATCCCGGCGAAGGGCAGGCAGATCCAGAAGCCGAGATCGAAGTAGGTAGCGAGGAGCGCGTAGCTGTAGGCGCCGACCGCGTAAAAGGCGACATAGCCGAGGTCGAGCAAGCCGGCGAGACCGACAACGATGTTCAGTCCCCAGCCGAGCATGATGTAGGTCACGACCAGAATGCCGATGTCGAGAAGCCGGCGGTCGACCGACGGCAGCCAGGCGGTTTCCGGCGCGAAGATCAGCAGCGGGAAGACGATCGCGCCGACCAGCAGGACCGGGCCGATGAAGCGCGAGGTCCGGGCGACCCGCGCTGCGACGCGATCCATCGCCGCGTCACGACCGACGATCGTTTCGGCCGACGCGCCCGTGTTGCGCAGCATCCAGAGCGCGCGCAGTGCGAAGCCGAGCGCGGTCAGCGCGACGATCCAGTTCACGACCACGTCGTCGAACGGCAGCGCAACCTGCAACCGCGCCGCCCAGTCGGGCCCGAACAGCGCCTCTCCGAGCAGTGCCGCAATCCAGACGGACGCCGCGATGAGAGCGACCACGAACACCGGCAGCGGCCGCGCCGTGCGCAACAGGATAACCCCGAAGCGGCCGAAGAACCCCAGCGCCGCCACGGCAGCGGCCGTGCCGAAGCGGGTTTCGATCGCAAGCCCGCCCGGCACGTCGACGATGTGGAAGGCGACGATCCCGGCGGCCAGAGCCAGCATGACGAACGCGGTGAGCCCGGCTTCCTTGAGAGCCGCGGCAAGATCGAACGGTTGCCGCGCGGGCGGAGAGGCGGTGGCCATTGCGCTCGCTTTATACCTTCTCGATGTCAGGCTTGCCGAGCAGCCCGGTGGGCCGGAAAATCAGAACAAGGACGAGAATGGCGAAACTGGCGACGTCCTTGTATTCGACGGTGAAGTATCCGGACCAGAAGGCCTCGATCAGGCCGATCAGCAGGCCGCCCAGCATCGCGCCCGGCAGGGAGCCGATGCCGCCGAGGACAGCGGCGGTGAAGGCTTTGATCCCGGCGAGGAAGCCGATGTAGAAGTCGATCACCCCGTAATTGACGAGAAAGATCAGGCCGGCAACGGCGGCAAGCGCCGCGCCCATGACGAAGGTCAGGGAGATCGTGCGGTCGACGTTGATGCCCAGAAGGGAGGCCATGCCGATGTCCTGCTCACAGGCGCGCTGGGCGCGACCAAGCGCCGTCCGGGTGATGATCAGCGTGAAGATCGCCATCAGCACCACTGTCAGGATCCAGATGAACAGCTGCAGATAGCTGAGGGAGACGATGAATCCCTCGCGGCGCATGATCTCGAAGCCGCCCGAAATCATCGGCTGCAGCGGCTTGACGCGCGCGCCCTGAAGAAGCTGCACGTAATTCTGCAGGAAGATCGACATGCCAATGGCGGTGATCAGGGCCGCCAGCCGCGGCGAGCCGCGCAACGGACGATAGGCGAGGCGCTCCAGCGTCCAGCCGTAAACGGCGGTCAGCGCCATGGTGATGATCAGAGTCAGGAGCAGCGCCAGCGGAACCCAGGTGATCCCGAACATTGCTAGCACCATGACCGAGATTAGCGAGATGAAGGCGCCGATCATGAAAATTTCGCCATGGGCGAAGTTGATCATGCCGATGATGCCGTAGACCATCGTGTAGCCGATGGCGATCAGGCCATAGATCGCGCCGAGCGTAAGCCCGTTGATCAACTGCTGTACAAAATATTCCATCGGCGATCAGTCGAACCCGTACAGCCTGCTGCGCCGACGACCGGAGGCTTCCCGCCTCTTTTGTCACCGCGACCGGAGTTTCAAGCGACTTGCCTTGCGCGAGGCACCGCATCGCGCCACGCGAAGTTTCCCTGTTATCGTCGTTGTTGTTGTTCTTGCTCCTTGTCTCCTTTCCCCCGAATGTCGCGACACGGTCAAGGAAAATCAGCAAGAGCGGTGCCAACATCGACCGCGCCGGGGTGCGCCTTGGGTGCTGGTAACCGAGTCTTGCGCAGGCCATCATGAAAAAGGCCGTCATCGCGAGCCCCGTGAGGGGCGTGGCGATCCAGCGTTGGTTCGGTAGATTGCTTCGTCGGCTGCGCCTCCTCGCAATGACGAAGCGGGCGCCGTGCGTTCCTACATGCTGCGCCGGTACTGTCCGCCGACCTCGAACAGCGCGTTCGTGATCTCGCCCAGCGACAGGACGCGGACCGCGTCCATCAGGACCGCGAACACGTTGTCACCGTAGGTCGCCGCCTGCTGCAGGCGTCTGACCATCTCCGGCGCGGCAGCCGCGTGACACGCCTTGAATTCGCCGAGCCGGCGGATCTGGCGCTGCTTCTCCTCCTCGCTGGAGCGCACAAGCTCCGGCGTCGGCACCACCTCGCCGGCCGGATTGAGGAAGGTGTTGACCCCGACGATCGGGTAGCTGCCGTCATGCTTCCTGCGCTCGTAATGGAGCGACTCCTCTTGGATCTTGGCCCGCTGGTAGCCGGTCTCCATGGCGCCGAGAACCCCGCCCCGCTCGCTGATCCGGTGGAACTCGGCGAGCACCGCCGCTTCGACCAGATCGGTCAGCTCGTCGATGATGAACGATCCCTGGTTGGGGTTCTCGTTTTTGGCCAGCCCCCACTCCCGATTGATGATGAGCTGGATCGCCATCGCCCGGCGGACGCTTTCGCCGGTCGGCGTCGTGATCGCCTCGTCATAGGCGTTGGTGTGCAGGCTGTTGGTGTTGTCGTAGACCGCCAACAGGGCCTGCAGCGTCGTCCGGATGTCATTGAAGGTGAATTCCTGGGCGTGCAGCGACCGGCCCGAGGTCTGGGTGTGATACTTGAGCTTCTGCGAGCGCTCGCTGGCGCCGTACTTGAAGCGCATCGCCACCGCCCAGATCCGCCGCGCCACCCGGCCCATCACCGTGTATTCCGGATCCATGCCGGCCGAGAAGAAGAACGACAGGTTCGGGCCGAAGTCGTCGATGTGCATGCCGCGCGCGAGGTACGCCTCGACGTAGGTGAAGCCGTTGGCGAGGGTGAAGGCGAGCTGAGAGATCGGATTGGCCCCGGCCTCGGCGATGTGATAGCCGGAGATGGAGACCGAGTAGAAATTGCGTACCCGATGGTGGACGAAGAAGTCCTGGATGTCGGCCATCATCCTGAGCGCGAACTCGGTGGAGAAAATGCAGGTGTTCTGCCCCTGGTCCTCCTTGAGGATGTCGGCCTGGACCGTGCCGCGGACATTTTCGAGCACCCAGTCGCGGATCTTGCCGGCCTCGTCCTCGGTCGGCTCGCGGCCGTTCTCGGCTCCAAAACGGTCGAGCTGCTGATCGATCGCGGCGTTGAAGAACATCGCCAGGATCGCCGGCGCCGGGCCGTTGATGGTCATCGAAACCGAGGTCAGCGGATCGCACAGGGCGAAGCCGTCGTAGAGCGCCTTGATGTCGTCGAGCGTCGCGATGGAAACGCCGGCATTGCCGATCTTGCCGTAGATGTCGGGCCTCGGGTCGGGATCGAAGCCGTACAGGGTGACGGAGTCGAACGCGGTCGACAGCCGCTTGGCGGGGGAGTCGGCCGACAGCAGTTTGAAGCGGGCGTTGGTCCGAAAAGGATCGCCCTCGCCGGCGAACATCCGGGTCGGATCCTCGCCCTCCCGCTTGAAGGAAAAGACCCCGGCGGTGAACGGGAAGCTGCCGGGCACGTTCTCCTTCAGCAGCCACTTGAGGATCTCGCCCTCGTCTTCGTATTTCGGCAGCGCCACCTTCGGCAGGCGGCTGCCGGCCAGCGTCGTGTGGTGGAGCCGGGTGCGGATCTCGCGATCGCGCATGCGCACGACGAACTCGTCGCGGGCGTAGGTCTCGCGCACACTGGGCCAGATCTCGATCAGCCTGCGGCAGCGCGGATCGAGCGCCTTGTCGCTGTCTGCGAGCAGATCGGCGAGCGCCTGCGAGGTCTCCGCCCCGGCTTCCGTCAAAAGCCGGTGCGCCTCGCGCAGGTGCTGGCGGTCCCGGGCGATCCGGCTCTGCTCTGCAACCGTCTCGTGATAGTCGCGGATGACATCGGCGATTTCGGCCAGATAACGCCGCCGCGCCGCCGGCACGATTCCGGCACCGACCTCGGAAAAGCGGCGGACCTCGCCGTCGAGCCGGGTTCGCCAGTCGCCCAGGCCGCGGGCGTTGAAGATGTCGACCAGCGTGCGGTAGACGGCGCTGACGCCGACGTCGTTGAAGCGCGAGGAAATCGTGCCGAAGACCGGCATCTCGTCGACCGGGACGGTAAAGGCCTCGCGGTTACGCTGGATCTGCTTGGCGACATCGCGCAGGGCGTCGTGGGCGCCCTGGCGGTCGAACTTGTTGACCGCGACCACGTCGGCGAAGTCGAGCATGTCGATCTTCTCGAGCTCGACTCGCCGCGCCGAACTCCGGTGTCATCACGTAGAGCGCGACGTCGACATGGGGGACGATACCCGCGTCGCCCTGGCCGATGCCTGGTGTCTCGACGATCACGAGATCGAACCCTGCCGACTTGACGGCAGCAACGATGTCGGGAAGCGCCGGCGGGATCTCCTGCTCGCTTGAGCGGGTTGCGATCGAGCGCATGAAGATGTTCGCGCCGTCGATGGCGTTCATGCGGATGCGGTCACCCAGCAGCGCGCCGCCGGTCTTGCGCCGGGTCGGATCGATGGCGATGATGGCGATCTTCGGCTCGCCGCTGTACAGCCGGAACCGGCGGACCAGCTCGTCGGTCAGCGACGATTTGCCAGCGCCGCCGGTGCCGGTGACGCCAAGGACCGGCACCGCGGAGCGCCCCTGCACGTGGGCATGGATCTCGTCGCGGATGTGGCCGGGAAGCGTGCCGGCCTCGAGCGCCGTGATGACCCTCGCCAGAACCCGCGCGTCGCCGTCGAACAGCCCGTTCAGATCGGCGGCAAAGCTGGTGGCCGGGTCGAAGTCGGCGCGCGCCAGCATGTCGTCGATCATGCCCTGAAGGCCGAGCCGGCGGCCATCTTCGGGCGTATAGATGCGCGCGACGCCGTAGGCGTGGAGCTCGTCCACCTCCTCGGCGACGATCACGCCGCCACCGCCGCCGAAAACGCGGATGTGCCCGCCGCCGTGGGCGCGCAGCAGGTCGAGCATGTACTTGAAGTACTCCATGTGCCCGCCCTGATACGAGCTGATGGCGATCCCCTGGACATCCTCCTGCAGCGCCGCCCGGACGATTTCGTCGACGGCGCGGTTATGGCCGAGGTGCACGACCTCGGCGCCGCCGCCCTGAAGCAGCCGACGGATGATGTTAATCGATGCATCGTGGCCATCGAACAGGCTGGCGGCGGTCACGAACCGGATCGGGTTGCGCGGCTGGTAGGCCCGGCGCTCGATTGAAGAGGCCGCCGCGTCGTTGCTGGCCACAATGTCGTCTGGCACGAAACACACTCCTCCGTCGGTGCACGTCGCCCGCCGCTCGCATGTCCCGGACGGGTTGACGCGATCCTCAGGTCAGGCTAGCCCAGCGGCGCGGGCGGGTAAAGCGACGCTGCTCAATCCGTGTGCTGGACGCGCCCGGAAAAGCGGCAAAAAGCCTAACCTTTCGCCGACGGACCGTATAATCTCCGGCCCTCGACAGCCACGGCGCAAGCCGCGCCGCCGACGGGGCGTAAGGCCGGGCGCAAGACGACCACATCCAAGGCGAGTGAAGGCAAAGAGCAGTGAGCGAACCAACCATGCACCCCGAGACGGTCGCACTCCACGGCGGCTATCGTAACGAAGAAGCGACCGGCTCGGTTGCCGTGCCGATCTACCAGACGACCTCGTACCAGTTTCGTCATACCCAGCACGCCGAGGATCTTTTCGCGCTGCGCGAACTCGGCAACATCTACACCCGGATCATGAACCCGACCTGCGACGTGCTCGAACGGCGGATGAGCGCGCTCGACGGTGGCGCGGCGGCGCTCGCGGTCGGCTCGGGTCAGGCGGCGTCCACCCTGGCGGTTCTGAACCTCTGTCAGGCCGGCGACAATTTTGTCAGTTCCACGGACCTTTACGGCGGAACATGGAACCTTTTTGTCAACACGATGAAGGGCATGGGCATTGACGTTCGGTTCGTCGATCCGGCCGATCCGGAGGCCTTCGCGCGGGCGACGGACTCGCGGACCAGGTGCTACTACGCCGAGACCCTGCCCAATCCCAAGCTGCACGTCTTCCCCATCCGTGAAGTCGCCGAGATCGGTCGCCGGCACGGGGTGCCGCTCATCGTCGACAACACCGCCGCGCCCATCCTGTGCCGGCCCTTCGACCACGGCGCCGCCGTCGTCATGTATTCGACGACTAAGTACATCGGCGGCCACGGGACTTCGATCGGTGGGCTGATCATCGACGGCGGCAGCTTCGACTGGGCGGCGCACGCGGAACGCTTCCCGACGCTGTGCCGGCCCGATCCCAGCTACCACGGCGCGGTCTGGACCGAGGCGGCGAAGCCGCTCGGCCCGATCGCCTACATTCTGCGCGCCAGGGTCGTGCTTTTGCGCGACATCGGCGCGGCAATGAGCCCGTTCAACGCCTTCATGTTCCTCCAGGGTCTGGAAACGCTGCCGCTGCGCATGCGCGCCCATTGCGCCAACGCCCAGGCCGTTGCCGATGCGCTGGCGAAGAACCCGAAGGTGACCCGGGTGATCTTCCCGGGGCTGCAGGACGGTGAGATGCGCCGACGCGCCGAGACCTACCTCGCCGGCGGCTTCGGCGGCCTGGTCGGCTTCGAACTCGCCGGCGGGCGCGAGGCCGGGCGCCGCTTCATCGATGCGCTCAAGCTCGTCTACCACGTCGCCAACATCGGCGACGCGCGCACGCTGGCCATCCATCCGGCCTCGACCACCCACTCGCAGCTCTCGCCGGAGGACCGGATGTCGACCGGTGTCTCCGAAGGCTACGTCCGGCTGTCGGTCGGCATCGAGCACATCGACGATATTCAGGCCGACCTGGCGCAGGCCCTGGAGGCGGCCTGACCCGTGGCTAACCCTGAGGTTCCAGTGGCGCGGGGCCGCTTTCCCCGAACGCGGATGCGGCGCAATCGCCGCGCGGTTTGGTCGCGCGCGCTCGTATCCGAGACGAGGCTGTCCATCTTCGACCTGATCTGGCCCGTGTTCGTCATCGAAGGCGAATGCCGGCGTGAGCCGGTCCCGTCGATGCCGGGAGTCGACCGGTTGTCGTCGGACCTGGTCGGAGACGCGGTCGCCGAAGCCGTCGGCCTCGGCATCCAGGCGATCGCGCTGTTTCCCTATGTCGAGCCGGAGCTGAAAACGCCGGACGGCGACGAAGCGGTCAATGCCGACAACCTGGTCTGCCGGACCATCCGCCGGATCAAGGCCGCCCATCCGGGGCTCGGCGTCATCTGCGATGTCGCGCTCGACCCGTTCAGCAGCCACGGCCACGACGGTGTCTGCCGCGACGGCAAGGTCATGAACGACGAGTCCGTCGCCATTCTCTGCCGTCAGGCCGTGGTTCAGGCCGAGGCCGGATGCGACATCGTCGCGCCGTCCGACATGATGGACGGCCGGGTCGGCGCGATCCGCGACGCGCTGGACAGGGCCGGGTGCACCGACACCCAGATCATGGCCTACGCGGCCAAGTTCGCCTCGGCCTTTTACGGCCCGTTTCGCGACGCCATCGGCTCGTCCGGGGCGCTGGTCGGCGACAAGAAGACCTACCAGATGGACCCGGCCAACGCCCTGGAGGCCTTGCGCGAGGTTGCCCTCGATATCGAGGAGGGCGCCGACATGGTGATCGTCAAGCCGGGCCTGCCCTATCTCGATATCATCCACCGGGTGAAGGCGTCGTTCGGCGTACCGACCTTCGCCTACAACGTCAGCGGCGAGTACGCCATGTTGCGCGCCGCCGCCGATCGCGGCTGGATCGACTACTCCCGCGCGCTGCTCGAGAACCTTCTCGCCTTCAAGCGCGCCGGTGCCGACGGAATCCTCACCTACGCAGCACTGGACGCCGCGCGTCTGCTCAAGGAAGATTAAGCCGCGCTATTTCAGGCCAGCAGCCAGTCGCGAACGACGGCGATCTGGGCCGGGTCCATCAGCATCGGCGCGTGGCCGATGCCGGGCAGCTCGACAAGTTCGGCCTCGGGTCCGCGGGTCAGCATTTCTTCCGCCGTCTCGTGGAAAAGGATATCGGACTCGGCGCCGCGAAGGATCAGCACCGGGCAGGTGATCGCCTCCCACACCGGCCAGAGATCGACATCCTCCGAAAAACCGTCCTTGAATGGCGCCGCCAGGCCCGGATCGTAGTGCAGCCGCCAGACTTCGGCGGCCTCGTCGCGCCTTGCGCTGTGGATAGCGAGATGCCGCCACTGGGCGTCGGTCAGCGCACCGAACGGAGCGTGAACCTCGCGTAGGTAGGCCTCCAGCGCCTCGAGGCTGCGGAACGTCGGATCCTGGCCGACATAGCCGGAGATGCGGGTCAACGCGGCCTTGTCGATGAAGGCGCCGACATCGTTGACGACCAGCTTGCGGATCGGCGTGTTCGGCTGCGCGGCTAGGGTCATGCCGAGAATGCCGCCGAGCGAGGTTCCGATCCAGTCGATCTCGGGAACGTCCATCCGCGCGATCAGGGCGGCCAGGTCGCTCAGATACACCGGCGGCCTGTAGTCGGCGTGGGCTGTGAACCAGTGACTCTTGCCGCGGCCGGGCAGGTCGGGGCAGGCGACTCGGTAGCGGTCCTCCAGGGCCTGGGCGAGGAAGTCGAAGTCGCGACCGGTTCGGGTCAGGCCGTGAACGCAGATCGCCACCCGCGCTTCGTCCGAGCCGCCCCACTCGGTGTAGGCCACCCGGTGAAAGCCGTGCGCGCCGAGACTGAGGTAGCTGCATTCGCGCATCGTCATGATCATCCTCCGCTTTTTCTTCATTGCCGAGCACGCATTGCCGCAGGCTTTGTAGCATGTTCGCGCGACGCGATCAGCGCGAGCAGGCACATGGCCCGCGCCGGTCGTCCGCGCCCGTGGGCAGCTGTCGGCAGCCTGAGGCTTGCGACGGTTGCAGGTAGACCCGATCGGGGAAAGAATGCCGGGCGATGTCCATCTCCCTCCTTGCCCGCTGCTTCGCCGTCCTTGCGGTTGCCGCCGCCATGGGTCTTGGCCTTGCGGCGCTGTGGCTGAGCTGGTCGCTGCCGCCGCGCAAGGAGCATGTAGCCGCAGCGGTCGATGCGCCGGTTGCGGTCTACCGGGACGCGTACGCCGTTCCGCACATCTTCGCCGAGACCCCGACCGACGCCTCCTTCGCTTTGGGCTACGTCCACGCCCAGGATCGCCTGTGGCAGATGGAGAGCATGCGCCGCCTCGGCGCTGGCCGCCTGTCCGAGGTGCTTGGCCCCGTGACCCTCGGGATCGACCGCTTCATGCGGACGCTGGGCTTTGCCCGCCTCGCCGACACGCAGTACGAGGCGTCCTCTGCCGCAGTGCGGGCGATGCTCGACGCCTACGCCCGCGGCGTCAACCGCTGGCGCGAAGCCCATATCGGGGCGCTGCCACCGGAGTTTCTCGCAATTGGCCTTACGCCCGAGCCCTGGCGACCGGCCGACAGCCTGCTGTGGCTGCGGACGATGGCCCTGCGCCTGGCCCAGAATCGCAACGAGGAGCTGCTGCGCGAAGGCCTGAGCCGGGTTCTGCCCCCCGATCTGCTCGCGGACCTATGGCCGCCGGCGCCGCCGGGCGATCCACTGACCGTACCGGGTGCGCCGACACCCGATGGCGCGGCCGAACGCGATCGGGATCGCGGCGGAGGCGGCGCGGAGCTCGGCGGAGCTTCGAACATCTGGGTGGTCGGCGGAACGTGGACGAAGAGCGGCAAGCCCCTGCTCGCCAACGATCCGCACCTGAGGCTCGGGGCGCCGGGTCCGTGGTATCTGGCGCGCATCGCGACGCCGGCCGGCACGCTCGCCGGCGCGACCGCCCCGGGGTTCCCCTTCTTCATTTTCGGCCACAACGACCGGATCGCCTGGGGCCTGACCAGCACCGGCAGCGATGTTGAGGATCTGTTCGTCGAGCGTCCCGATCCGGAGGATCCCGGCCGTTACCTGACGCCGGCCGGATCTGAGCCGTTCGCCGTGCGCAGCGAGACGATTGGGGTTAGAGGCGAACCCGACGTGATCGTCCAGATCCGCTCGACCCGACACGGCCCGGTCATCAGCGACATGCCGCCCGAGGCGACCTCAGGCTTCGGGCCAGGCACTGCGCCGCGCGACGATCCGGAGATCCTCGCGCTGGCGGCGACCTACCTCGCCGACGACGACGCCACGCCGGAAACGGCGCTGGGAGTCAATACCGCCGGCTCCTGGCCGGAGTTCGTCGCCGCCCTGTCGCAGCAGAAGATCGTCCAGCAGAACTTCGGCTACGCCGACGTCGAGGGCAACATCGGCTTCATCGTTCCGGGGCGGGTGCCGATCCGCGAGCCGGGCCAGGGCCTGACCCCGACTCCCGGGTGGAGCGGCGAGGCCGACTGGCGCGGTTTCGTCCCTTTCGACGCCCTGCCCAGGGTGCTCAATTCGCCCGTCGATCTGATCATCAACGCTAACAACAGGATCGTCGGCGACGGCTACCCCTGGTACCTCGGCGCCGGCTGGGACGCCGGCTTTCGGGCCCAGCGCATCGCCGAACTGCTCAACGCCCGGTCGGATCACACGGTCGCCACAATGGCGGGGATCCAAAACGATGTCGCCTCGCTGATGGCGAAGACCCTGTTGCCGCTCATGCTTGCGGCCGTGCACGACGACGCCGGCCATGCCGCGGTGCTGGCGCAGCTTCGGGAGTGGTCGGCGGATCCCGAAATGGCCGCCGATCGTCCGGAACCGCTGATCTTCGCCGCCTGGCTGCGCGCGTTCACCAGGGACATCGGCGAGGACAGGCTGGACGGCCTGTTCACGGCCTATTGGGGCTACCGGCCGCTCTTCGTCGAGCGCGTCCTTCGCGACCGGCCGGTATGGTGCGATCGCCCGCTCACGCCCGAGGTGGAAGACTGCGGCGCGCGGCTCGGCCAATCGCTGCGATCCGCCATGGCCGAACTCGAAACCGGATACGGCGGCGATTGGCGGACGTGGCGCTGGGCCGCGGCGCACGAGGCCCGGTTCGACAATCTGCTGCTCGGGAGAATCCCGCTGGTCCGCGCTCTTGCCGACGTGCGCACGCCGATCGGCGGTGGCAACGACACGGTCATGCGCGCGGCCTCCGACATCGCCGACCCGGAGCAGCCCTTCGCCGCGGTGCACGGCGCCGGGTACCGCGCCGTCTACGATCTTGCCGATCTGGCGCGGTCGCGTTTTATCGTCGCCCCCGGCCAGTCGGGCAACCCGTTGTCGGTCCACTACCGCGACCTGGTCCAACTCTGGCGCGCCGGCCAAGGCATCACGCTCGGGCAGTCACGCGAGACGCTGGAAGCGGAAGCAGCCGTGCGGCTTACCCTTGTGCCCGAAAAATGATCGACGCTCAGGTGATGCGCAGGTAGCGGCCGCGATACCGAAGCAGCGGCTTGCCGCCGAGGACCCGCAGTCGCTCCACCCGGCCGACGACGATCAGATGGTCGCCGCCATCATGCACGGCAGCGAGTTCGCATTCGAGGACAGCCAGTGCGCCGTTGATCGTCGGGCAGTCGGACTCGCCCGGACTATGGGCAACGTGCTCGAACTTGTCGCCCTTCTGCGAGGCGAAGGTCTCTGAAACCTCCTCCTGATCCTCGCCAAGGATGTTGATCGCGAAACGGCCGGCGCGCGCGCCGCGGATGAGCGCGTCGCTCTTGCAGCCGAGACAGAAGAGCACCAGGGGCGGATCGAGCGAGACGGAGGTGAACGCACTGATGGTCATGCCGCCGGGCGTACCATCTTCCCCCACCGTTGTTACCACGCAGACGCCGGTCGCGAACCGGCTGAGCGCATCCTTGAACGACAGCTCGTTGACGGCCACGGCTACAGTTCCTGCAAGACCCGGCGAGACGGCACAGCCGGCGCGATTAGCGGATTCTAAACCGTCAGGGCTGTAAACCTGCGGCGTACCCTGCCGCGCCCGATCGGTGGCGGAGACGGGTTCCGACAGGTACCTACGGGACCAGCCATCGCACAGTCAAGGGTTTGGGAGCATGGAATGCTGTTTATCGTCGGTCTGATCGTCGTCGCCGCCAGTGTCGTCGGCGGCTACTTGGGCAACGGCGGTCACATCATGATCCTTTGGCAACCGCTGGAGTTCGTCATCATCTTCGGCGCGGCGATCGGCGCCTTCATTATCGCCAATCCCAGGCCGGTGCTAATCGGTGCCCTCAAGGCAATGAAGAAGCTTCTGACCGGCGCCAGGGGCAGCAAATCGAACTATCTCGATCTCCTTGCCGCCATGTTCGCCCTGTTCAAGCTGGCCAAGACGAAAGGCGATCTGGCCCTGGAGGCCCACGTCGAGCACCCGGAAGAAAGCCCCCTGTTCCAGGCCTATCCCTCGCTCGCCGGCAACCACCACGCGGTCGCGTTCCTCTGCGACTACCTGCGCCTGCTGACGATGGGCAGCGGCAGTCCACACGAAATCGAGGCGATCATGGACGGCGAACTGGCGGTTCACCACGCCGAACAGGAAGCGATCGCCGGATCGGTGAACGCAATTGCCGACGGCCTGCCGGCGCTCGGCATCGTCGCCGCCGTGCTCGGCGTGATCCACACGATGGGATCCATCACCGAGCCGCCCGAGATCCTCGGTCATCTCATCGGCGGCGCCCTCGTCGGCACCTTCAGCGGCGTCCTCGCGTCCTACGGCGTCGCCGCGCCCGTGGCGCATTCGCTGGAGGCCACCTTCACCGCCGAGGGCAAGTACCTCGAATGCATTAAGGCCGGGGTTATCGCGCACATCCAGGGCTACGCGCCGCAGATCGCCGTCGAGTTCGCCCGCAAGACTATCCCCAGCCACCTGCGCCCGAGCTTTACGGAAGTCGAGGAGACGATACAGAACGCGCCAGCCCAGAGCGCTCCGGCCTCTCTCGCTTCGGCCCAGACAGCACCGGCCTGAAGCGCGGCGAATGAGCCAGACGCCGATCATCGTCAGGAAGTCCAGGGGGCGCGGGCACAAGAAGCACGGCGGTGCCTGGAAGGTCGCCTACGCCGACTTCGTCACCGCGATGATGGCGTTCTTCCTGCTGCTGTGGCTGCTGAACGCGGCGACCCGCGAGCAGCTTGAGGGCATCTCGGACTACTTCTCGCCGATCACGACCCGCCCCTCGACGAGCGGCGGCGGCGGTTTCCTCGCGGGCAAATTCGCCGCCGAAAAAGGCACATTCGAGCTGGACATCGAGCAGGCGAAGCCGATGGAGCCGCCACCTCCCATGGAGACGCCGGGTTTCCCGCCGCCGCCGGCCGCCGCCGAGGCCGAGCGGTCGCCGCCTGGCGACAGCGAACGCGAGCAGCGCCAGCTGGCCGATGCCGAAACGGCGCTGCGCGCCGCAATGCTCCGTCTGCCCGAAGCCGCGAAACTGGCGAAGAGCCTGCTTATCGACAATACGCCGGAGGGCCTGCGCATCCAGATCGTCGATCAGGAGGGCCTGCCCATGTTCCCCCGCGGCGAAGCCGGCATGTACACCCATACCCATGCCCTGCTGAAGATGGTCGCTGGTGTCATACTGGAGATGCCGCAGGCGGTCGCCATCAGCGGCCACACCGACGCACTGGCCTTTGCCGCATCGGCCGACTACTCGAATTGGGAACTGTCCGCCGACCGGGCGAATGCAGTGCGCCGGGCGCTGGTTGAGGACGGCGTCCCCGCCGGCCGCATCGCCCGCGTCGTCGGCAAGGCCGACACCGAGCCGCTGATCCGCGACGATCCGGAAGCGCCTGGAAACCGACGCATCACGGTGGTTCTCCTGCGCGGATCGAAAGCAGTTCGCTAGTGGTTCGATGCTGACGGGTGATACCCATTCGTCAGCATCGAACCACCAAACTACTGATACGGTGGGCTGATTCACCTGACGCTTGAGGACCAAACGTCAGGATCAGACCACTAGCCACCAACTTCGGTTTGTTCAACGGATCATGGCTTGTTATCAATGTCGTCGAAGGATGATAATAGTTCTCGGGTGTCCAGTTGGTCTACCGGGCAGGCAATGAAGCACGATCTGGCAGGTCTGACAGCGCAGTATTTCTTCTCGACCGCGCCCCTACCATGCCCCTACCTCCCCGGGCGCACCGAGCGTCGGCTGGTGACGGAGTTGAGCGGGCGGCAGGCTGTCGCCGTCCATGACACGCTGTCGCGGGCCGGGTTTCGGCGTAGCCACGGCATCGCCTACGTTCCGGTATGCCGGAACTGCGAGGCCTGTGTGGCCGTGCGAATCGTCGCCGGTGCGTTCCAGCCCTCGCGCGGGCAGCGGCGGACCCTGGCCCGGAACGACGATCTCATCGCCATCGAGCGGCCGGCGCGGGCAACGGATGAACAGTACCGGCTGTTCCGGCGCTATCAGCGGGCGCGTCACGGCAGCGGCGAGATGGCGCGCATGGATTTCGCCGATTATCAGATGCTGATCGAGGAGACACCGGTCGACACCCTCGTCGTGGAGTTCCGCGACCGCGATGGGTCGCTCGTCGCCGCGTGCCTCGCCGATCGCCTCGCCGACGGCTTCTCCGCCGTCTACAGCTTCTTCGAACCGAGCCTCTCGCGGCGCAGCCTCGGCACGTACATGATTCTCTGGCTGGTGGAATGGACTGCCCTTCTCGGCCTTCCCTATGTCTACCTCGGCTTCTGGGTCCACAACTGCAGCAAAATGGACTACAAAAGGGCCTTCCGGCCGATGGAAGCATACACGGCCGACGGCTGGAAGCGCCTGGAGCCCCTCGCGCGCGCGGACAGCGAGCGGGAAGAGCTTGGTTGAGACCGGAGCCGGGCACCGACTGATCCGCCCTGATCGCCTTCCCGGATCGATCCGCGCGGCGTCGCGTTAATACCCTTCACGCCGTTTCCTGATCCATCGTCAACCGCCCGCTCCTTCTCCCGCCGCGTGTACCTTCGCGACCGCACCCGGTTCCATTCGCGGCCGGGTTCATCTAGGCTCGGCTCCACGTCTGCCGCTGGCTCTCTGACGCAACGATAACCGACGAGATCAAACGCCGCTATCGCGGGCCAGGGACCGCGATGCGTCTTCACGGGGAGTGACCGTTCATGGATCGACGAGGCTTCATCCGCGCCACCGCCTTCACCGGCGTTGCCGGCGCCGCTGCATCCCAGCTCGCCGCGCCCGCGATTGCGAAGGGCCGTATGGAATGGCGGATGGTGACGACGTGGCCGAAAAACTACCCCGGCCTCGGCACCGGCGCGGAACTTCTCGCCCAGCTGATCGAGCGCGGCACCGACGGGCGGCTCACCGTCAAGGTGTTCGGCGCCGGAGAGATCGTGCCGGCCTTCGAGGCGCTCGACGCGGTCTCCGGCGGCACCGTCGAGATGGGCCACGGCGCGTCCTACTACTGGAAGGGCAAGATCGCGGCCTTGCAGTTCCTGACCACCTTTCCCTTCGGCCTGACCGCGCAGGAGCAGAACGCCTGGTTTCAGTACGGCGGCGGCCAGGAGATCGCCGACGAGATGTACAGGCAACTCGGCTGCAAGTTTTTTCCCTCGGGCAACAGCGGCGCCCAGATGGGCGGCTGGTTCAACCGGGAGATCAACAGCCTCGATGACTACAAGGGGCTGAAGATGCGCATACCCGGACTGGGCGGCGAGGTCGTCAAGGCCGCGGGCGGCAATGTCGTCAACCTCCCCGGCGCGGAGATTCCACCGGCCCTCCAGTCCGGCGCGATCGATGCCGCCGAGTGGGTCGGCCCGTACAACGATCTGGCCTTCGGCCTCTACAAGAGCGCCAGGTACTACTACTATCCGGGCTGGCACGAGCCGGGCTCGACGCTCGACAACTTCATCAACCTCGCCGCCTGGGACGGACTGCCGGCGGACATCAAGGCCATAATCGAAAGCGCCAATGCGGCGGTCAACCAGACCGTGCTGAGCGAGTTCGTCGCCCGCAACAACTCAGCGCTGAAGACGCTGGTCCAGCAGCACGGCGTCGTCCTCAAGGCCTTTCCCGACCCCGTCCTGGAAGGCCTCGGCGGCCTGTCGGGCCAGGTTCTCGACGGCCTTGCCGCCGCCGATCCGATGAGCCGCAAGGTCATGGACAGCCTGTTGTCGTTCCGCAAGGACGCGATGCCCTGGACCCGGCTTTCCGAGCAGGCCTTCACCGCCGCGCGGGCGCTGCCCTACACTTTTGCCGAAGCCGGGGCCGGTTAGGCCGCGTTGACTCTCAAGGGAACAGCGTTGCCGGCAGCCACGTCGCCAGTGCGGGAAAGGCCGCGACCAGCGCAAGAACAGCGATCTGGATGGCGACGAACGGGATGATCCCGCGATAGATGTCGAGGGTCCTGATCTCCGGCGGAGCGACGCCGCGCAGATAGAACAGGGCGAAACCGAAGGGCGGCGTCAGGAAACTGGTTTGCAGGTTGATTGCGATCATGACCCCGAACCAGACGGGGCTGACATCCATCTGCAGGATGATGGGTCCGACGATCGGCACGACGACGAAAATGATCTCGATGAAATCGAGAAAAAAGCCCAGCACGAACATCACGGCCATGACGGCCGCCATCGCCGCAAACGGACCGCCCGGCATGCTGCCCAGAATGTCGGCGACGAGCCTGTCGCCGCCGAAGCCGCGAAAGACCAGCGAGAAGACCGACGCGCCGAGCAGGATGACGAAGACCATGCTGCTGATCCGCGCGGTCGCTCGCATCACCTCGCCGAGCACGCCGTTGCCGATGAGGATACGAATGGCGCCGATCAGTCCCCAGAGCAGGACCAGCCCGGCGGCAACGGCAAAAGCGAAGGCGACGGCGTCGGCCGCAGGTACGACTTCCCGCTGAATGCGGAGATCGAACAGCGCGCTCAGGGCGACCTGCACCGCCAGCGCCAGACCGGCAAGCTCGGTGGGCCGGCCGGCGAACCGGCGCATCGGGCCGGGGGGCCTCTCGCCGCTCGCCTCGGCCATCGCCCCGGCAGCCTCGCCGGCCGCTTCTCTCTGAGCCGCGTGTGCGGCGAGGAGAAGAGCGCCGATGCAGCCGACCGCCGCCGCCTCCGTCGGCGTGGCGATACCGGCGAGAATTGAGCCGAGGACCGCGAGGATCAGCAGGCCCGGCGGCAGAAGCACCGTCACCGCCCTGCGACCGAGGCCGGAAGCGCGCCGGCCGTCTTCGAGAAGTGCCGGGCAGCTCGCGGGATTGACGATCGCCTGGACGACGATCCAGCCCATGTAACAGGCGACCAGGATCATTCCGGGGATGAACGAGCCCGCGAAAAGATCGATGACCGAGACCGGCTCGGGCGCCCAATTGCCGATGGCCCGCTGCGCCTCGGCATAGGCGCCCTGCAGGATGTCGCCGAGAAGGACGAGAACGATGGACGGCGGGATGATCTGCCCGAGGGTTCCGGATGCACTGATCGTTCCCGCCGCCAGTTTTGGGTCGTAGCCGGCGCGGAGCATCGTCGGCAGGCTGAGCACGCCCATCGTCACCACGGTCGCTCCGACAATGCCGGTCGATGCCGCCAGCAACATGCCGACGAAGACCACGCTCAGCCCGAGACCGCCGCGCATCCGGCCGAAGAGCAGGCCCATGGTTTCGAGCAGCTGGTCGGCGATCTTGGCCCGCTCCAGGGTGACGCCCATGAAGACGAAGAGCGGCACGGCGACCAGCACCTCGTTGACCATGATGCCGAGATAACGCGACGGCAGGCCGCCGAGCAGGCGCAGGTCGAAGATGTCGAGGCCGACGCCGACAAGCGCGAAGGCAAGGGCCGTTCCCGCGAGGCTGAAGGCGACCGGGAAGCCGAACATGAGCACGCCGCAGACGACGGCGAACATCGAGACGCTGAGGACTTCCGCGGTCATGTTCAGCGTTCCGGCGCGCCGGCGCGGGACCCGGAGAACGCATCGCGAACCGCCAGCGCGAGGACAGCTCGGCCGGCCATCGCCAGACCCTGCAGGCCGAGAAGGACGCAGAAGAGGAGAAGCACCGATTTCAGCAGGAACAGCCCTGGCAGCCCGCCCGCCTCGCGCGAACCTTCCAGACGCAGCCACGATACCGAGACGTAGGGCCACGCGACCCAGCCGATCATGATCACGAACGGCAGGAGCAGCAGGACCGCACCGGCGAGATTGACGGCCGCCTGCGTCCGCGGCCGGGCTTCGCGGTAGAAAATGTCGACACGCACATGCCCATCGTGCGCGAGGGTGTAGCCGGCGGCGATCATGAAGACGATGCCGTGAAGCCAGACGTAGGACTCCTGCAGCCAGACGAATCCGATTGAGAAAACGTAGCGCAGGACGACGACGGCGAAGGTGATCAGGACCATCGCCAGCGTGAGCCAGGCGGCCGCGCGACCGACGACCTCGTTGAGCCCTTCGACCGCGAGGACGAACCGCTTGATCGCGCGCATGGGCAATGCTCCCGCTCCGCCGTCGCGACCGCGTTGTCGCGGCTCATCGTTCCGGCGTCGGCGGGCACCGTATTGGCTTTATTGCCCGATTCAAACCACTCTTCGTCGCCGCGAGCGCTGGGAAGGAGCCCGGCGATCCTGTCGCCGGCACTCAGGATGCCGCGGCTGTTGCGCCCCCCTTCCCTGACGCGGCACGACGAAGAAGATCGAGAAGGCGCAGACGCGCCGGCGGCAGGCCTCGACCGCGCCCGCGAAAGACGTTGCGTTCGAGGAAGTATCCGGTGAGTTCCAACCCGGCGACCGCCTCCGCCGCCGTGCCCGCTCCGCCGGGAACGAGAAGGAACGGCGGTAGCGTAAGCAGGCGGTCGTGATAGGGCGTTCCGGCGGCCCGCGAGACCGCGCGCCCACTGCGAGGCGAGACGTAGATCAGGTCTCCGCGGCTGCCGGTGGCGGCGCAGGCGGACAGATCCAGGCCATAGCCCAGCGCCTGCAACAGGCCGAGCTCCCACTTGACGGCCGCCGACGGCCAGATCGCATCCTCGGCAAAGCTTGCCAGCAGCGCCAGCGTGCCCGCGAAAACGGCCGCCTGGGGTTCGCGCTCCGGCAGCGCCGCATCGGCGACGGCGCAGACTGAGGCAAGCGCGGCGAGCCGTCCGGCATTCTCGATCACGTCGGTCATGACCCGGGCGCCGGGTTCCCACGAAATCGTCCCCAGGTGTTCGGCAAGCCGCGCCCGCCAGGTCGCCCGGATCAGGCTGCCCGGCTGCAGGAAGCCGCGGGCCGTGCGGCCACGGGCGCCGCGAACAAGGCCGGCCTGGCAGCCGTGATCGCGGGTCAGCAGGGAGATGACGCCAGAGCTTTCCCCGTGCCGCCGAAGCGAAAGGATGATGGCGTCATCAGTCCATTCCATCGTTGCGCCCCTGCTGACTATCCGAAGCGCTTCCCTCCCCGGTTGGACATCAGCCTGCACAAGGAGGCGGCACACGCCCGTCCGGTGTGCAAAGACGCTCCGGGACGGCGGCTCCCGTCACTCGCCAAATATCGATCGTTGTGTCCAGGCAACTCATTTCCCGGACGTGCTCTGCATACCGCAACTGGCCCGGTTGTTGCTGCGTCAGCGCGATCATCCGGATCGTCCCGAAAAGGGGGAGAACAGTGGGAAGACATTTGGGTATTCACAACATCATGATCATGGAGCCGCATCCCTGCCGGAGAGGGTTTTTCCGCCGGGTCTACGCCCGTGTCGAGATCGCCAATACCGGCGCGTACTGGGTCTGGAGACAGATCGACGAGACCGGCGCGCATATGACGGATGCCGAGCGCGCGTTCGAAACGGAAGATGCGGCGCTCAGCGACGCAGTGAGCCGGCTCCACGGCGAGGCGGTCATTTAGACCATCCTGCCCCCGAGTAGACATAGATGAGATGCTCGATCTTTTGGTTTGGTAAACGATCAACTTTCTGCTTTCGGACAATTCTATCAGAAAGCAGGTTGCAAGATGCCGACCGCCTCGCGGAGATCAAGCCTGAAAGTCGAGCCCGACGTCCCGGTACCAGGCTGGATCGTCGCTCCATTGCGCCTGCACCCGGACGAACAGAAACAGGTGAACCCGGCATCCGAGGAGCCGCTCCAGGTCGGCGCGCGCGGCGCTGCCGATCTGGCCAAGGCGGCTGCCCTTGTGGCCGATGACGATTGCTTTCTGCCCCTCGCGCTGGACGTTGATGATCTGACGGATCTCGATGCTGCCGTCGTCGCGCCGGGTCCAGCTTTCGGTTTCGACCGAAACGGCGTAGGGCAGTTCCTGGCCCAAAGCCATGAACAGCTTCTCGCGGGTAATTTCCGTCGCGAAGACATGCTCCGACAGATCCGAGATCTGGTCGTCCGGAAACAGCCACGGTCCCTGCGGCAGGCGCTGTTGCAGGAGCGCGACCAGATCTCCCACGCCGTCTCCCGTCTGCGCCGAGATCATCACGATGTCGGAAAAGTTCCCGGCCGCATCGAATGTCGCCGCCAGGCGGAGAAGCTCGGGCTTGGCGACCAGGTCGATCTTGTTGAGCGCCAGGATCCCCCGCCGGCCCGCGCCCTTCAGGCGATCGATGATACGCAGCGGCTGGCCCTTCAGGCTGCGGCTGGCGTCAACGACGAACACGATCTCATCGGCATCGCCGGCACCGCTCCAGGCCGCGGCGACCATGGCGCGCTCCAGCCGTTTGCGCGGTGCAAAAATGCCGGGGGTGTCGATGAGGATAAGTTGGGTTTCGCCGCGCAGAGCGATGCCGAGCACCCGGAACCGGGTCGTTTGCATCTTCGGCGTGACGATACTGACCTTGGCCCCGACGATACCGTTGACCAGCGTCGACTTGCCGGCGTTGGGCGCGCCGATGACGGCAACGAAGCCGCAGCGCGTAGCCGGCGCTGCGCTTGGATCGGATTGACTGGCGGTGTCCTCTTCCATTCGCTGGCTCTCTACCCGCCGCGCCGGAGGCGGCCCATGAGTTCCTCCGCCGCCGCCTGTTCGGCAGCACGCTTGGTTGCGCCGTTGGCAATCGCCGTTCCGATTTGCGGCACATCCACCTCGATCCAGAACTCCGGTGCGTGCGCCGGGCCGTGGCGCTTCACCTCCCGGTAGCTCGGCAGGCCCAGGTTGCGTCCCTGCGCCCATTCCTGCAACGCGGTCTTGGGATCCTTCGGCGGCGTCAGGGTGTCGCTGATGAACGCCGACCACTGCGCCTCGATGAAGGCCGCGGCCGCCGCCAGCCCGCCGTCCAGGAACATCGCGCCGATGATGGCTTCGCAGGTGTCGGCGAGCATGCCGGGATTGCTGGTGCCCCCGGCTTCCCGCTCGCTGCGCGAAGCGACAATGGACGGGCTCAGGTGCAGCCGCTCGGCCACATGGGTCAGCGTCGGCCGGCTCACCAGGGCCGCATGGCGCTGCGCCAACGCGCCTTCCGGCTCATCGGTAAAACGCCGGTAGAGCAAGTCGGCGACGACGAGACCGAGAACGCGATCGCCGAGGAATTCCAGCCGCTCGTTCGAGACAACCGATCCCGGACGACCGCCGCGTGCGCTGCCGTGGGTCAACGCCAGAGCGAGCAGGGTCGGGTCGGTGAACCCGTAGCCGAGGCGCTGCTCCAGGCCCGCTCCCGGTTTTGTCGCTCCGCGTTCGGCGCTCACCGGATGGCCGTGAACAGGCGATCGAAGCGGACGCTCTGCGGCCACTCCCAGATCTTGAGCGGGTTGCCATCGATCGAGAAGAAAAGGAACTCGGCGCGGCCGACGAGATTCTCGAACGGCACGTAGCCCACCTCGCCCAGAAACCGGCTATCGCGGGAGCTGTCGCGGTTGTCGCCCATGGCGAAGTAGTGGCCGGGCGGCACGGTGTAGACCATGGTGTTGTCGAAGGGACCGGCGTCCGTCATTTCGATAATCGGGTGAGCGACACCGTTCGGCAGCGTTTCCCGGTACAGGTGGAAGCGCCGCCCGGCCCCGTTCCCATCCGGCAGGGTATACTCGCCCAGCGGCACGCGCTCGACGGGCTTGCCGTTGATGTTAAGGATGCCGTTCACGACCTGGATGTCGTCGCCGGGCAGGCCGACGATCCGCTTGATGTAGTCGGTCTTGTTGTCGGTCGGCAGCTTGAAGACGACGACATCGCCGCGCTTCGGCTCCGACGCCAGGATTCGGCCCGGGATCAGCGGCAGGCCGAACGGCAGCGAATACCTGCTGAAGCCGTACGCGTACTTGGATACGAACAGATAGTCGCCGACGAGCAGCGTCGGGATCATCGATCCCGAAGGAATGTTGAATGGCTCGAAGGCAAAAGTGCGGATGACGACCGCAATCAGCACCGCGTAGAAAATGGTCTTCAACAGGTCGACGAAGCTGTTTGTCCCGCCCCGCGCGCCGTTGGTGGTCGTCTCGCTTGTCACCGGCTGCTCATCCGCTTTGTTTAAATCACGCTTCATCGGCCTACCAAATCCTCAACGTCACCGACTTGCGCCAACGACCGTCGTCGACGCCGCTACCGCCGAGATGACGACGACCGCCTGCGCCAGCGGATACTCGTCGCTCAGCGAGAGCTCTATGGCGGCGGTCATTCCCGAAGGGGTCAGCATTTCAAGCCGCTGCAAGGCGCCGCCGTTCAGGGTCAGGAACGGTTTACCAGAAGGCAGGTTGTCGACGGCGATGCCGCGCCAGGCGACGCCGTCGCGAAAGCCGGTGCCGAGCGCCTTGGCGCACGCTTCCTTGGCGGCATACCGCTGGGCATAGCGGGCGGCGCGCGCGACGTGCGCATCGCAACGGGCCCGCTCGGTGGCGGTAAAGACGCGCTCGCAAAAGCGCACGCCGAACCGCTCCAGGGTCCGCTCTATGCGACGGATGTCGAGCAGATCGGTGCCGATGCCGAGAATCACAGCAGCAGCCCCCGCGGCGTCGGCGGCGCGGTCGCGCGCCCATCGTCCATCAGATCGCGCATCTGCCGGATGGCCGGCTCAAGCCCGCGAAAAATGGCTTCGCCGATCAGAAAGTGTCCGATGTTCAGCTCTACGATCAAGGGAAGCGCCGATATGGCTTCAACCGTGTCGTAGGTTAAACCGTGACCGGCGTGACACTCCATCCTGAAGTCATGGGCGCGGATGGCGGCCTTGTTGATGCGTTCGAGTTCGCCCGCGCGCTCGGCGCCCGTGCTGTTGCAGTAGCGGCCGGTGTGAAATTCGACGGCGCCGGCGCCCAGCATCGCCGCGGCTTCGACCTGTTCGAGCGACGGTTCGATGAACAACGACACGCGAATGCCGGCCAGGCTCATTTCGGTCACGTAGCGGGCGAGATATTCCACGCCGGCGGCGGCGTCGATGCCGCCCTCGGTGGTCCGTTCCTCGCGCCGTTCCGGCACCAGGCACACTGCGTGCGGCATGTGACGCAGCGCGATGTCCAGCATGTCCTCGGTCGCGGCCATCTCCAGGTTCAGCGGCGCGTCGAGGATTCGCCGAAGCTGGACAATGTCCTCGTCCGAGATGTGCCGGCGATCCTCGCGCAGGTGGGCGGTGATGCCGTCGGCGCCCGCTTCCACGGCCGCCTTGGCGGCGCGCACCGGGTCGGGATGTCGGCCGCCACGGGCATTCCGGATGGTCGCGACGTGATCGATGTTGACGCCTAGGCGGAGATGTCGGGCCATGCTTCTACCAGTACTGACGCCGGCCGTCGCCGGGGCGGCGCCGCCGGACGCGTTATAGGCGATTGGATGTCGTTCCCCTAGCAGAGAAAGGGGTCGTAGAGAGAGAGCGAAATCGGCGGTAAAGCGGGGAGCGCAGTACCCCGCCCTGACAGTAAGCCCCTTTGAGAACACGCCTTTCTTGGGTGGCCCGATAGGCGCAGAGCATCGGACGATGGCGGAGGGAAGCAGGCCCGAGACAACCGTCTGTGTTTTTTTTGGACTTATACACAAACTCATCGTAGCTTTAGTCATTCCAAAAGTCGTGCCGTGTTCCGGCGCAACAAAGGCGCAACAAAGAGGAGCAGATTTGAAGGGATGATCCTCGAGGGGAACGGGTACTCAGCTTCCGCAAACCCCTCAGATCGGCAAGAACTGAGGCGCAAAATAGGGAGGACGATATGAAGAAGAGAAGGCTGAACGGTGCCCGCTTTGGGCGGACCGTTGCCGTGGCGCTAGCCATTGCTGGAGTAGCGGCGGTCGGTCTACTTCCCGACGAGGCGGCCGCGCAGCAGACACCGCCTGACGCACAGGGCACCCAGCAGAAGCAGCAGAAAAAGCCGAACATTCTGTTCATCATGGGCGACGACATCGGCTGGATGCAGCCGAGCTACTACCACCGTGGCGTTATGGTCGGGGAAACGCCCAACATCGACCGGATTGGACGGGAGGGCATGGCGTTCACCGACTACTACGCCATGCAGAGCTGCACGTCCGGACGCAACGCCTTTTTCACCGGCATGTATCCGCTGCGCACCGGCATGATCCCGCCACAGCTTCCTGGGAGCCCGTCCTGGCTTCGGCAGGGCACACCGGCGCTTGCCAAGTTCCTTTATGATCTCGGCTACACCACCGGCGAGTTCGGCAAGAACCACCTTGGCGACCACACCGAGGCGCTGCCGACCGCGCACGGGTTCCAGGAGTACTGGGGCTACCTCTACCACCTCGACGCAATGCAGGGCGTAAGTTTCCCCGACCTCAACAAGACCCCCCTCGTGCAGGGCATCGCTCCGCCGTGCAAGAACACGCCGGTCCCCGGCCTGCCCGAAGTCCCCAACGCCGTGGACCCCAAGACCACGACCTGCCTGACGCCGCCGCGCCCGGTCATCGCGTGCACGTCCTCGGACGGCACGTTGAAGAACCAGACGTGCAAGGACGAAGGCCCGCTGACCCTGGATCGGTCGAAGACGGTGGACGAAGAGATATCGGCCAAGGTCATTGACTTCCTTGACCGCAACGATCCGAAGAAGACCAACAAGCCCTTCTTCGTCTGGTACAACCCGGCGCGCATGCACGTCAGCACCGTGCTCTCGGACAAGTACATGGCGATGGTGGGTGAGCCGGGCGGCAAGGACTGGGGCGTCAACGAAGCCGGCATGAAGCAGATGGACGATAACATCGGCTACGTGCTGAAGAAGCTGGAGGACATGGGCCAACTCGATAACACCATTGTTGTCTTCACCACCGACAATGGCGCCGAGGCGATCAGCTTCCCTGACGGTGGTGTCACGCCGTTCAAGGGTCAGAAGGGCGAGGCCTGGGAAGGCGGCTACCGTGCGCCGCAGGTCGTGCGTTGGCCAGGGCACATCAAGCCGGGCGTGTGGACGAACCAGATTTTCGCGGCGCTGGACTGGCTGCCCACCTTTGTCGACATCGCGGGCGGTCCCAAGGGAGACGGATTGAAGCAGCAGATCGAGGCCGGCAAGTACCCCGGCATCGTCAAGACGACGCTGGACGGCGTCGATCAGAGCGATTTCTTGTTGGGCAAGTCGGAAAAGTCGGCACGCGATTATTTCTTCTACTACTCGGGCGCGACGCCGTCGGCCGTCCGCTACAAGAACTGGAAGTTTTCCTACACCATGGCACAGCCGGGAGCGGATGGTTGGCTTTTGCCCCTCATTCCCTACCACTGGACCATGGTTCAGAACATAAAGCGTGACCCCTTCGAGCAGGCGGTTGGCACGGACCAAAAGACGGCGATGAGCTTGGGCGGTGCAATCGGCGGCCCGGTAACCGCCTATATCTACGACTGGAACATGCTGCCCATCGGTCAGCAGTTGTGGTTCAAGGAGCTCGAAATCCTACAAAGAGTTCCCGCCGCTGCAGGCTCCAGAAACCTACAATCTCGACGGTATCCTCGATCAGATGAAGAAAGCTGGTCACCCGAGCGATTAGCGCGACCAAGCCAGACGGGATCTGACGAAGCGGGCGGCTCGCAGGGGCCGCCCGTCCCGCATGGAGAAAATCTGCGATGAAACACAGTTACTCCAAGCTGACCACCGGTTTTGCCATTGCGGCTTACGCCGTTGTGCTGCTCGTCGTGCCCGCGCACGCGGCGGATGATCCACTCGCCTCGTGGAACGAAGGCCCCGCCAAACAGGCGATCCTTTCGTTCGTCGCCGCCACCACCGATAAGGCAAATCCCACGTACGTGCCGCCCGAAGATCGCATCGCCACCTTCGATCAGGACGGCACGCTGTGGGTCGAGCATCCGCTGTATACGCAGGCGATGTTCGCGCTCGACCGGGTGCATGAGCTGGCGCCGAAACATCCGGAATGGAAAAAGAGGGAGCCGTTCAAAGCGGTCCTCGCCGGCGACCGTGCGGCGATGGCGAAATTCGGCGAGGGGGACTGGGCGCAGATCATCGCTGCCACCCACGCCGGGATGAGCACCGAGGATTTCCTTGCCGTCGTGAAACAGTGGCTGGCGACGGCCAAACTTTCGCGCTTCCAGCGACCTTACACCGACCTCGTCTACCAGCCGATGCTCGAAGTCATGGATTACCTGCGGGCCAACGGCTTCCGGACCTATATCGTCACTGGCGGCGGCCAGGAGTTCGTGCGCGTTTACAGCAATGGGGTCTACGGGGTCCCGCCGGAGCAGGTGGTGGGATCGAGCATCGCAACCAGGTACGAGTTCAACGACGGCAAGCCGGCGCTGATGCGCGAGCCTAAGATTTTTTTCGTTGACGATCATGCCGGCAAGGCAATCGGCATCAACCTGTTCATTGGCAGACGGCCGTACGCCGCCTTCGGCAACTCCGGCGGCGACCGGGAGATGCTGGAATGGACGGGAGCCGGCGACGGTGCGCGGCTGATGATGCTGGTCCTCCACGACGACTCCGAGCGCGAATATGCCTATGGTCCGGCCAACGGCCTGCCGGACACCAAGGTCGGCACGTTCAGCCAGTCGCTGATGGACGAGGCAAAGCAGCGCGGCTGGACAGTAATCAGCATGAAGACCGACTGGAAGCGGATCTTCTCCTGGGAGGAGAAACCCTGAAAGCGGAAGCTTTGCGCAGCAGCCCGGAGAGCAATAACACGAAATGATGATATGAGCGATCTTGTGGCTGTTCCGAGCTTGCCAAAATGCAAAAGGAGCACTTTGTCGAGCTGAACGATGCCTGCATCGTGACATGCGATCACCTGGACGAAGCCGACATCAGCCGCAGCAAGCCGCTGGGCGGAACCATCCAGGGCAACTATTCGACCAACGAGAACCACTTTTTAAACGCCACGCTCAGCTGGAAATTCTGAGCCACATGGTCGAGGGAACGATAAGATG
Organism: uncultured Alphaproteobacteria bacterium; assembly: GCA_963789785.1. GTDB lineage: Bacteria > Pseudomonadota > Alphaproteobacteria > Rhodospirillales > Defluviicoccaceae > JAEULH01. Next base: position 50,022 of record CAWBNC010000015.1, read on the forward strand.
CCGAACGACCCAGGTCGCCGCGCCTGTCTTGTTCTTAGTCTCGTCCCAATTCTTAGTCTCGTCCTGATCGCCGCGGCCGGCGCACAGGACGCGGGCGCGAAGCCCAATATCCTGGTCATCATGGGCGACGACATCGGCTACTGGAACATCTCCGCCTATAATCGCGGCCAGATGGGCTACCGTACCCCCAACATCGACCGGCTGGCCGAGGAGGGCGGGCTCTTCACCGACTACTACGGCCAGCAGTCCTGCACTGCCGGCCGCGCTGCCTTCATCACCGGCCAGAGCCCGATGCGCACCGGGCTGCTGAAGGTCGGGTTGCCCGCAGCACCCGAGGGCCTGCAGGCCGAGGATCCCACCATCGCCGACCTCTTGAAGCCGCTCGGCTACATGACCGGTCAGTTCGGCAAGAACCACCTCGGCGACCGCAACGAGTTCCTGCCCACCGTGCACGGCTTCGACGAGTTCTTCGGCAACCTCTACCACCTCAACGCCGAGGATGAGCCGGAGCATCCGGACTATCCCCAAGGCACGAAGTTCCGCGAAACCTTCGGGCCGCGCGGGGTAATGCGCTGCACGGCGACGACCGCGCCCGTTGCGGGCGAGGATCCCCGCTTCGGGGAATGGGGCAAGCAAAACTGTGAGGATACCGGGCCGCTCGATATCAAACGCATGGAGACGGTAGACGAGGAATTTCTTTCGGCGACACTCGGCTTCATCGACCGGGCGCACGATGCAGGAAAGCCGTTCTTCGTCTGGTTCAACCCCAGCCGGATGCACATCTGGACCCGGCTGAAGCCGGAATCGCAGGGCGTGACCGGCCTCGGCCTCTATCCCGACGGCATGGTCGAGCATGACGGGCAGGTGGGCGAACTGCTCGACAAACTTGACGCGCTCGGCATCGCCGACAACACCATCATCATTTACACCACCGACAACGGCGCCGAGACTTTCTCCTGGCCCGACGGCGGCACCACGCCCTACCGCGGCGAAAAAAACACCAACTGGGAGGGCGGTTACCGGGTGCCGGCGCTGATCCGCTGGCCCGGCCAGGTGCCACCGCGCTCCGAGATCAACGGGATCGTCTCCGCGGAGGACTGGCTGCCGACGCTGCTCGCCGCCGCCGGGGTTCCGGACGTCAAGGAACGGCTCATCGAGGGCTACACGGTGGGCGACGCGACCTTTCGGGTCCACATCGACGGCTTCGACCAGAGCGCCGTTCTGGCCAACCCCGAAGCCGAGGACCCGCGGCGGGCGTTCTTCTACTGGACCGACGACGGCGATCTCGCCGGGCTGCGCTACGACCAGTACAAGGCGGTGTTCATGGAGCAGCAGGCGCACGGGCTCGAGGTCTGGATGCAGCCGTTGGTGCCGCTGCGTGCGCCGAAGATCTTCAACCTGCGGTCTGACCCGTTCGAGCGCGCCGAGCACGAGGCCGGCGGCTACGACCGCTGGTTCGTCGAGCATCTGTTCGTGCTGCTGCCGGCCCAGAACATCGTCGGCCAAGAACTTGCGACCTTCCGCGACTTCCCGCCGCGGCAGAAGCCAGGCAGCTTCTCGATCGATCAGGTCATGGACTTGCTAACCGACCAAAACAGCAACTGACGGAGGCTGACATGCTCGGTGTTATCCGTTTGATGCTCGACCGGCGCCGCCTGATCCAGGGGGTCATTGCGGCCCTCGCCCTCGCGGTCCCGTTGCCGCTGGCCGCGCAGGACGATCCGTTGCCGTCCTGGAACGACGGGGCGGCGAAGCAGGCAATTCTCGATCTGGTCGCGGAGACGACCACCGAGGGCGGCGCGGACTTCGTCGCGCCCGGCGACCGCACTCCGAGCGCGAGTTCGCCTACGGCCCCGCCAACGGCCTGCCGGACACCAAGGTAGGCACGTTCAGCCAGTCGCTGATGGACGAGTTGAAGCAGCGCGGCTGGACGGTGATCAGCATGAAGACCGACTGGAAGCGGATCTTCCCCTGGCGTGGAAAATAGGTCAAGCCATGGTCCGCAGCCTCATTACCAGGGCGATGCTGCCTGTGCTTTGCGCTCCGGCGGTCGCTCTGGCGGATGAGCGAGCGCCGGCCCCATTGGCGACTGACGCCCAGATCCACGGCGCCTTCAACAACGGAGAGGATCTCACCGCGCCAAGGAATCGCTTCGATTTCCGTCAGCGCTACGAGCGACTTCCCGATGCCGACGGCGGCCAGCCGTCAAAGTGGGTAACGACACTGCGCGCCGACCTTTGGACGGGTTTCGCCGACGGCTGGAAAGTCTACGGGCGCTTGGACCAGCCCTTCATCTATTCCGAGGACGTGACCAGCAGTTTTAACCCGAACGGACATTCGCGGTTTGGTCAGGGCGATTTCCTAACGGAAATGGTGATCGTCCCGCCACCGCCGACGCCGCGACTTGGCTATGGGTTGGGCATACGAGTTGTCTGGCCCACCGCCGGTCTCAACGAGGCGGGAGACGGAAAATACCAGGTCGGACCCGTCGCCGCCGCCCGTTACGCCCTACCGGAAATCAGCTCTGACAGCTTCTTCCTCACGGAAGTCATTTATCTTAACAGTCTTGCCAGCCGCAACGAGAACGCTGGGCGGCCGGACATCAGTCTGATGAAAATCCAGCCGAAGTTAAACGTCGGACTCCCCGACGGCTGGTTTCTTGCGACCTACGCCAGTGAAGGCATACAGGTTAATTACAATGACAGTGGTAAGGCATTCGTGCCGATAGACCTGATGATCGGAAAGAAATTGTTTCACAATATCGTCATGTCATTAGAGTATAGCCATAGTTTGTACCATGATAAAGGATTCGAGCCCTATGAATGGCTCCTCGAGGGACGGATCGGCCTCTATCAATAGAGACCCCATGGCGCATTCAGTCACGCACTTCGGTCTTGGCGAGATCGATGTGAGACGTAGCCTTTACATGATCGAGAGGTAGAACTACGACCAAGCTACGGTTTGTCTGAAGCGGGGGACCAACCGATTGCCGCGCGTGGCCCGTAACATAGACCAAACTGCGCTCGCGTGGAATGCGCGGCCGGCGTTGCGCGGGCGGCTGGGGCGACTGACCCTCTGGCCTACCCGCGCTCTAACCCCGGGCGCGGTCGACCGCGTTGATCGCCGGTGTCGCCCGCAGGGCGGCGATAATGTCGGTCAGGTGTTTGACGTCCCGAACCTCGATGTCGACCAGCATGTCGAACAGCTCGTTGGTGCGGTTGGTGATCTTCAGATTGGTGATGTTGCCCTGGTTCTTGCCGATCACGGTGGTCAGGCTGCCGAGGCTGCCCGGTTCATTGACAACGATGAGCTGAACCCGGCTCATGTGCAGCGGCGCCGCCGGATCGTCGACCTCCCATGAGACGTCGATCCACCGCTCCGGCGCATCGGCGAACGCGGCGAGGCTGTCGCAATCGATGGTGTGGATGGTCACGCCCTTGCCGGTGGTGACGACGCCGACGATACGATCGCCCGGCAACGGATGGCAGCAGCCGGCGAAGTGCACGGCCATGCCGGGAATAAGGCCCTTGAGCGGAACGTTGAAGTCGGTTTTCGGAACCTTCTTCCCGCGCCGGGCCAGCGGAATGACCTTCCGATAGAAGCTCGGCTTTTTCCGTGTCCCGGGGAAGACCGTCTCGATGACCTGCCGCCCGGTGAGCAGGCCGGCGCCGACCTGGGCGCAGAGATCGTCGACCGTCGGCTGCTTGAAGTTCTTGAGAACGCCTTCCAGCGCCTTGTTGGAGTACTCGTAGCCCTCCTCCTTGAACGCGCGCTCGAGGATCGACCGCCCAAGCTGCAGATACTGCTCGCGTTCCTTGGATCGGATGAATTTCCTGATCCGGGCCCGCGCCTTGCCGGTAACGACGAACCGCTCCCACGTCGGCGATGGCGTCTGCGCCCGCGACGTGACGATCTCGACCTGATCGCCATTCTGCAGCGCGGTTCTGAGCGGCATCAGCCGGCCGTTGATCTTGGCGCCGACGCACTTGTCGCCGATCTCCGAGTGCACGGCGTAGGCGAAATCCACCGGCGTCGCCCGCGCCGGCAGGTTGATCAGGTCCCCCTTGGGGGTGAAACAGAAGACCTCGTCCTGAAACATCTCGAGCTTGGTGTGCTCGAGGAACTCTTCCGGGCCGACCGCGTGTTCGAGAATCTCGAGAAGCTCGCGCAGCCAGCGGTACTGCCGGCCGTTGGTATGGCTGACGTGCTGCTTGTAGTGCCAGTGGGCTGCGACCCCGCGTTCGGCGATGGCGTGCATCTCGCGGGTGCGGATCTGGATTTCGATCCGGTGGCCTTCCGGCCCGAGCACGGCCGTGTGCAGCGAGCGATAGCCGTTCGGCTTCGGGGTCGAGATGTAGTCCTTGAAGCGGCCGGGAATGACCGGATAGCCGTGATGCACGCCGCCGAGCGTGCGATAGCAGTCCTCGACCGTCTCGACGACGACGCGAAAGGCCATGATGTCGCAGAGCTGCTCGAAGCCGAGGTTGTTGCGCTGCATCTTGCGCCAGATCGAAAAGGCGGTTTTCTCGCGGCCGACGACCTCGGCCTTCTGGCCGCCCGCGGTGATTGTCGTGTGCAGCTCATCGATGATCCTGGTGATCAGGTCGCCGCCCTGGTCGCGAAGAAAGCTCAGCCGCGCCAGGATCGAGGCGCGCGCGTGCGGGTTGATCTCGGCGAAGGCGAGATCTTCAAGCTCGTTCTTCATCTCCTGCATGCCGATGCGCTCGGCAAGCGGGGCGTAGATATCCATTGTCTCGTGGGCGATGCGACGGCGTTTCTCGGGGTCGCGGATATGGCGCAACGTCCGCATGTTGTGCAGCCGGTCCGCCAGTTTGACGAGCAGAACGCGGATGTCCTCGGACATGGCGAGTACGAGCTTGCGGAAGTTCTCAGCCTGGGAGGCCCGTTCCGACTGCAGCTCGATCCGGGTCAACTTGGTGACGCCGTCGACCAGACGCGCGACCTCGTCGCCGAAGAGGTAGCGGATGTCGTCAACGGTGGCGGTCGTGTCCTCGATCGTGTCGTGCAGCAGCCCGGTGAGGATCGACGCCGTGTCGAGGCGGTAGTCCGTCAGGATGCCGGCCACTTCCAGCGGGTGGGAGAAGTAGGGATCGCCGGAGGCTCGCCGCTGGTTGCCATGCGCTTTCATAGCAAAGACGTAGCCGCGATTCAGCGCATCCTCGTCTACGCAGGGATCGTACCCCCTGACCCTCTCTACCAGCTCGAACTGCCGGATCATTGTCGGACCTGGTGGAAGCTTGGCTCCGGCGAGCGCAACCGGACCGCCCGTCTCAGGTCGGCCCGCGCCGCCGGCGCCTCGGCGTTACAACGTCTCGGGCTCGTCGCCCCCGAAGTCGCCCCCGGAGTCGGCGTCGGGTTCGACATCGATATCGACATCGACATCGTCTTCGCCCTCCGCGTCGACCGCAACGGCATCTTCCTCCAGATGAAGCTCGTCTTCGCGCATCTCATCCGCCGCACGCGCCTCGCCGCGCTCTTCGCCGATCTCTTCAGCGGTATCCTCGCTGAGTGGCAGGAGGTCGATTTCCTCGCCTTCCGGATCGTCGGACTCGACGATCGTCTGAAGCCCGCGAATAAGGCCGTTCTCGAGATCCTTGAAGTCGACCTTGGCATCCGCGATTTCACGCAGGGCAACGACGGCGTTCTTGTCATTGTCGCGATCCAGGGTCAGCGGCGCACCGGCGGCGATGTTGCGGCCCCGCTGGGCCGCGAGCATGACCAACTCGAACCTGTTCGGAACCCGGGTTACGCAGTCTTCAACGGTTACACGCGCCATTCACTCGTCTCCACTTGAAAGCCCTCACACGTTCGTGGCAAGCATTGTGCCCGCAACGTCAGCGTGACGCAAATTATTGCCCACCGCAGCATCATTGCTGCAGCACGTCGATCTGCTGGTCGTCCGGCAAGGCGGCAAGCATCTCCTTCACCGTCAGACCCGAGAGCGGGTGACGCCAGTCAGCCGCCAGCTCGGCCCACGGGGCGAGCACGAAGGCCCGTTGCGCGAGCCGCGGGTGCGGAAGGCGCAGCAGCGCGCTCTCGTCTCCGACCACCAGCTCATCGTAGGCCAGCAGGTCCAGGTCCAGGCACCGCGCCTCGTTCTCCTCGCGCCGCGCCCGGCCAAACTCGCTTTCGATCTCGTGCAGAACTGCCAGAAGCAGCGCCGGTCGCAGTGCGCACTGCACCGCGGCAACACCATTTATATAGTCCGGTTGCGCCGACGGCGGCAGGGGGGCGCTGCGATACCACCTGGACCGGGCGCAGACGGCAATATCACGGCCCGCCAGCCGTTCGAGTGCGGCATCGAGCGAGGCCGGCGGCGGGCCGAACCGCGCGCTCGGCAGGTTGCCGCCTATGGCAATGTAGATCACCGGGTGTCTACTCCCGACGGCCTTGAAGGTGCCTGAGGACAAACTTATGTACACTCGCAAGTCGTTTCCACGATTATATAAAGAAACTTCGCTGCGCCTTTGCCGGCGTCGCCGACCGATACCCATAGCCGCACCCGCACCATCAGATAGGGACATGTCTGGATGTTATTCTATCCTCAGGAACGAATTGGTTTATTCATCGATGGCTCCAATCTGTACGCCGCCGCCAAGGCACTGAACTTCGATATCGATTACAAACGCCTGCTGGAACTCTTCGCCGCCAAGGGCCACCTGATCCGCGCCTTTTACTACACTGCCCTGATCGAGGACCAGGAATACTCGCCGATCCGGCCGCTCATCGACTGGCTGGATTACAACGGCTACACTATGGTGACCAAGCCGACGAAGGAGTTCACCGACGCCTTCGGCCAGCGCAAGATCAAGGGCAACATGGACATCGAGCTCGCGATCGACGTGATGGAGATGGCCGAGCATCTCGACCATGTGGTTCTGTTCTCCGGTGACGGCGACTTCCGCCGGCTGGTAGAAGCGATCCAGCGGCGCGGCGTTCGCGTGACGATCGTCAGCACGATCCGCTCGAAGCCGCCGATGGTGGCGGACGAGCTTCGCCGGCAGGCGGACAACTTCGTCGAGCTGCTGGATCTGCAGCCGAGCATCCAGCGCAACCTGCCCGGACGCGAGGACCGCAGCCACAACACGCCGGCTTCCCCGTCAGGGCCTTTGCTGGAGAATGTGTGATCCGCGCCGGTGCTGACGCCCGCCGGAGCCGACGCGCCGCCCATCCTGCCGGCGCGTGACTGCCCACTCTGTCCCAGGTTGGCGGCGGTGCGCGCCCAGTATCGCGCGGCCCATCCCGACTGGCACGCCGCGCCCGTGCCGTCGTTCGGGGATGAGAACGCCGCCGCTCTGATCGTCGGCCTCGCGCCGGGCCTGCGGGGGGCGAACCGGACCGGCAGGCCGTTCACAGGGGACTACGCCGGCGTTCTGCTCTACCAGACCCTGCTTCGCTTCGGCCTTGCCCAGGGCGATTACGGTGGCGATCCGGCGGACGGACTGCGGCTCACCGGCTGCCGCATCACCAACGCCGTGCGCTGCGTGCCGCCGGACAACCGGCCGACCCCGGCGGAGATTGGCACCTGCCGCCCCTTCCTCGCCGCGGAGATCGCTGCCATGCCGCGGCTGCGGGGGATCCTGGCTCTGGGCAGCATCGCCCATAATGCCGTCCTCGCCTGCCATGCGGCGCGGCGCGCGGCGTTCCCGTTCCGCCACGGCGCTTGCCACCGCCTGCCCAACGGCAAAATCCTCATCGACAGCTACCACTGCTCCCGGCTGAACACCAACACCGGCCGCCTGACGCCGGCGATGTTCGAGGCCGCCGTCGCCGATCTCGCGGCGGCCGCCGGCCTTCCCGCAGCGCGCCCGCCGAAGAGCGCGCCGACGGTCTAAGTCCGGGTGCGTCCCTCACCTTCCCGCTGGCGCGGGCCCCTTCCTCTCCGAGGGGAAAGGAAAGTCGCGTCGCCCCTTCTTCCTATCCCTCTGGGACCCGCCGGGAAAAGATCGAGACGAGGGCAAATTCCCGCTTAAACCGCTTCGCCCTCCTTGGGAGCGCGAAACCTGAGCAGGGTGCTGAGATCGAATTCGCCGTGGGACTCGGCGGCGGCATCGGCGACCTTGCTGCCCTCGACATAGGGCCGGTAGTCCATGTCCTGGAGCAGGATGTGGTGGTTCAGCCAGCCGACGAGAAAAGTCAGGATCTCGCTGCGATCGAGTTCGGGGTCGCCGCGGCGGTAACGCCGTTGCAACTCCTGAACCTCGCGGGTCAACGCCCGGTGCTCTTCGTGATGTGTGCCCATGTTGGGGTAGCCGCAGGCGCGCATCACCTTCTCTTCGCGCTCGAAGTGAAACACGGTATAGGCGATGAGGATGGCCAGAACCTCGGGAAGAACCCGATTGCGTGTGGTCTCGTCCTCGCCGGCTTCGTCGATGCGGTTGATCAGGCCAATGAGGATCTGATGGTCACGGTCGAGACGCGCGACACCCACGCTCATCGCCTCGGACCACCGAATGGACGCCATCTCGCTTCCCTCGCAAACCAGCCGCTACCTTACAATACGCAGCAACGCGAACGATTTGGCAAGGCCGGAGTATGCGCGTTATGCGTTATGACCGCGCGCGTTGCCCCGCCGCGATGCGCCGCTTTTGCGCCAGCGAGTCGATGATCGCAGCCACCGTGACGAGAGCGATCGGTACCGTCGGTATAGCGTCGAATTCGGAAGTAACGCCGAGACATCCAGCCGTAGAGGCGCATCGGCAGGGTTGTCGCCCCCCGGCGCCGCGACCGGATCGTCGGGCGACAGAGTGAAGGCAAGCAGCCAGCCAAACAACGACACCGGCGAAATCACCGGCAGAGACGACCGTCACGGTCCAGAAGCCGCAGTCCCAGTCGATGCTGACGAACGGCAGCAGCGACAGCTCGGCGATCACCTGGCACCGACCCTGCATAGCAGGAAAACGGCGATCGTGTTGATCTTGCTCCGGCGCCCGTGTATGGCTGAGGGGTCTGCAGGCATTCCGGATGACTTGGCAAATCCGCGGCCCGATTGCGGATCCTTCGAAACCACGAGCGACGCCGCCGTCATGAGCCAAAGAACGCCGGTGCGATCGGGCAAGTCGGCCAGCGCCATGACCCGGCGGCTTCGACCAGAAGGCCCGAGACCACGGAACGGTCCCTGCGCACGGGCGGTCCTGCCGGCGCTTGTCGCCGTGGCTATGGCGCTTGGCGCGTGCGCCGTGGGGCCCAATTACGCGCCGCCGACCACCCGCATGCCGGACCGGTGGAACCAGGATCTGATACGCGGCGTCTCCGATGGCAGCGCCGACATCCGGACGTGGTGGGCGCTTCTGAACGATCCCGTTCTGGACGGTCTGATCGCCCACGCCTCCCGGGGCAACCTGGATCTGAAACGATCGGTATCGCGTCTTCTCGAGGCCCGCGCCCAGGTTGGGCTGGCCGCCGGCGAGGAGCTGCCGTCGATCGAAGCGCAAGGCGATCTTGAGCGCGGGCGGCTGAGCAAAGGCGTTCAGGAAGAACTGGGCAGCTCGCGTCAGCGGACTAGCACCCTCTACCAGTCGGGCCTCGACGCGAGCTGGGAGATCGACCTCTGGGGCCGGATCAGCCGCAATACCGAGTCCGCCGACGCGACCCTTCAAGCGTCGCTCGAGGACTACCGCGACGTGCTCGTTTCGATCTACGCCGATGTCGCGACGACTTATGTCGAGATCCGAACGCTGCAGGCGCGGATCGACGCGGCGGCCGGAAACGTCGCCACGCAGCGCCAGACCCTCAAGCTGGTGCAGGACCGGAAACGCGCCGGGCTCGCCTCCAACGTCGAGATCGCCCAGGCACAACTTAATCTGGCGACGACGGAAGCGCTGATTCCGCAGCTTCGCATTTCGCTCCAGCAGGCCGTCCATCGTCTCGGCGTGCTCCTTGGCGAACGGCCGACGGCGCTTTACGATATTCTCGCCGTTCACACGCGGGTGCCGGCGGCGCCCTCGCAGGTTGCCATCGGGCTGCCTGCCGATCTCCTCCGTCAACGTCCCGACATCCGCTCGGCCGAGCGCCAGCTCGCGGCCCAGACGGCGCAGATCGGCGTCGCTACCGCCGACCTCTATCCGCGCTTCACCCTGAGCGGCTTCCTCGCCTTCCAGAAGTACGGGGTCAGCAGCTTCTTCAACGGCGACAACATCGGCTATGGCTTCGGCCCGACCGTCATCTGGAACGTCTTCGACGGCGGCAGGATTCGCAGCAACATTGCCGTCCAGGACGCCCGGACCGAACAGGCGCTGTTCAATTACGAGCAGACCGTGCTGACCGGCCTGCGCGAGACCCAGGACGCACTTGTCGCTTACGGCCAGCAGGGCGAACGCAGCGACATCCTCGCCCGATCGGTCAAGGCCGCGAACGATGCGGTCCGCCTGGTCACCTCGCTCTACGTTTCGGGCCTGACCGATTTCCAGAACGTCCAGGACCAGCAGCGCTCCAAGTTCCAGCAGGACGACGCCTTCGCCCAGAGCCAGGGCCTGGTGGTGCAGAACCTGATCGCGCTCTATCGCGCCCTGGGCGGCGGCTGGGCCCGGCCGGACGATCGGCCGGCGGCGACGCCGATGAAGACCGACGCAAATCCTGCCGGCGCTCCCGCAGCCGCCGGGGCCACCAGCGCTGCGAAGGCTGCCGGCGCCTGAACGACCGGACGCCAAACAAATTCTAGAGGTGCATGGGGGTCAGGAGACACAACTAAAAAGGTGCGTTGGTTCGGGTGGCGCAAGAAAATGCTGATCTGGTCGGGTGAAGCGGGTATTTTGGGTTGCACGTCGACTCGCTCCGGTCCGGGTATCACCAGCGCGACCGCGAACCACCTCAATGGATGTTCTCACCCTTGTGCATGACTCCTTCCAAGCTCTGCATCTTCGATTGCGACGGCACCCTGGTCGATGGCCAGTACGCCATCACCGCCGCCATGGCATCCGCGTTCGCAGCGCTCGGACTGTCCGAACCGTCCGCGGCGGCGGTCAAGCGGGTTGTCGGCCTCGCCCTTGCCGATGCGATCGCGCTGCTCTATCCGGACGGCGCGGAAACGACACAGGCGGCGCTGGCGCATCGCTATGTCGAGGCTTTCAGCGTCCTCAGGCAGAAGGGAGAGACGCGCGAATGGCTCTACCCCGGCGTACTCGAGGGCCTCGGCGCTATCGTCGGCTGCGGCTGGCTGCTCGGCATGGCGACCGGCAAGTCGCGCCGCGGCGCGCTGGCGACCCTCTCGTCCCATGGCCTTTGCGAGAGCTTCGCGACGATCCAGACCGCCGACCGGGCAGCCGGCAAACCCGCGCCAGACATGATCCACCAGGCCCTGGCGGAGACCGGCGTGAGCGCCGGACGCGCTGTCATGATCGGCGATACCACCTATGACATGGAGATGGCGCGCAACGCCGGAGTGGTCGCGATCGGCGTCGACTGGGGTTATCATCATCGATCCGAGCTGCTTGCCGCCGGCGCCGCCGTGATCGTCGATAAATTTTCGATCCTTCCGGATCTGATCGAGGACATGGTGAAGACGGCGGCGGCCTGAGACCTAGATCAACCTGCTTTCGGATGGAGTCGTCCGAAAGCAGGAAGTCGATCGGTTTTAAGAAGATCGAGCATAACATCTGCGCCCGTCCGGACGCAGGATGCTTTAAGCCGTGAGATCAGCCGTGGATGATCCGAGGTGAAGCCGTCCGCCGAGCGCTTCCATAGGACGGTTGCCGTCGCACCCCTGGGCGCAATGCCGGGCAGCGGCAACGAGCAAGGCCACGCCGTCTGTCTCGACGGCCGGCCCATGCGGACGCCGGGCGGCCGGCTGCTCACCCTGCCCTCTGCCGAAAGCGCCGAGGCGCTCGCCGCAGAGTGGCGCTCCCAGTCGGCACGCATCGACGTCGCCGCCATGCCGCTGACCCGGCTGGCGAGCACGGCACTGGACCGGATCGCTCCGAACACGGCCGCCGTTACCGACATGCTTCTCGGCTACGCCGGCGCCGATCTCCTCTGTTATCGCGCCGAGGCCCCGGCGGATCTTGCCCGGCGCCAGCATGAGCAGTGGCAACCCCTGCTCGACTGGGCAGCGAAGCGGTGGGACGCGAACCTTGCGGTAACCAGCGGCGTCGTCCCGGTTGCCCAGCCGGCGGCCGCGCTGGACGCCCTGCGCCGGCCGCTGCAAGCCCTCGACCCGTGGCATCTGACGGCGCTTGCGGTCATCGCGCAGGCCTGCGGCTCGCTGATCCTCGCCCTGGCCGTGATCGAAGGACGCCTTGACGCGGAAAGCGCCTTCGTGTTGTCGCAGCTCGATGAGATCTATCAGAGCGAACGCTGGGGCGAGGACGACGAGGCGGCGCTGCGACGCCGGCAGCTGCGCGACGAGATCATCGAGGCCTGGAGTTTCATGATGCTGGTCCGCGGCGAAGCGGCGCCGGAACAGGGGGCGGCGCGAAAAGCCATGAGCCAAGAGGACGACGGGCCGGTCGTAAAGGCCGTCCTAGCTTGCATCGAGGGCCGAGTGCAGGGCGTCTGGTATCGCGGCTGGGCGGTGATGGAGGCGCGCCAGCGCGGCCTGCGCGGCTGGGTCCGCAACCGCAGCGACGGCAGCGTCGAGGCGCTCTTCGCCGGACCTAACGCCGCCGTCGACGCCATGCTCGAAGCCTGCTGGCAGGGGCCGCCGTCGGCGCAGGTCCGGGAGGTCACGCCGGCAACGGCGGTCTACCCGCAGGATCCCGGCTTCCACGCCCTGCCGACGCGGTAATTCGCCGCCTCAAGGCTGCTCCCGGAAGACCTGCGTAAATGTCTCGGCGAGGATTCGGTCGACCTCGGCCATGGAGACGGCGACGCCGAGACGATGCAGCGAGGTGACCGGGTAGCCCGCAAGGCCGCAGGGAACGATGCCGGTGAAGTGGTCGAGGTCGGGATCGACGTTCAGCGAGATTCCGTGAAAGCTGATCCAGCGGCGGACACGCACCCCGATCGCGGCGACCTTGGCCTCGCCGCCATCGACGGTCTCCACCCAGATCCCGATCCGCCCCGTCCGCCGCTCGCCGCGGACGCCGAGGCGGGCCAGCGCTTCGATGATCCAGCCCTCCAGCCGGCAGACATAGGCCCGGACGTCGGCGCCGCGATGGCGAAGGTCGAGGATCGGATAGGCGACCCGCTGGCCCGGACCGTGGTAGGTGAACCGGCCGCCGCGGCCGGCGGCGAAGACCGGAAAGCGCGGATCGAGCAGCTCGTCCGCCCGCGCGCTCGTTCCCCGTGTGTAGAGCGGCGGATGTTCGAGCAGCCAGACCGCGTCGCCCTTGCGGCCTTCGAGTATGGCGCTGACCCGCGCCTCCATCGCCGCAAGCGCCACCGGATAGGGGACCGGCGCCGGGCTCGAAAACCACTCGGCACCGCCGAAGCGACCATAGGCGACGGCCGGGATCGCGCCGGTGGGATCGCGCTCACGCCCGGTCACGGGCACCGGCGGCGATGCCTGGCTATCAATCGCGTCCGGCGGCAAGTCTTGCGCTCCATGGCGGGTTTTGGTATTCCCTGCTTACCTAATCGGTTGCCTTTTCCTATATTGCAAGATGGTTTGCGGTCGTGGCGGAACCGGTAGACGCGCAGCGTTGAGGGCGCTGTGGGGGAGACCCCGTGGAAGTTCGAGTCTTCTCGACCGCACCAATCTTGCAAGATCCGGCACTTACTATCCGTCACAGAAAAAAGAACAAGCCACAGGCTGGCGCGCCCGCACCCGACTAAGGCCCGGGCCCATTCATTGGAGACATTATAGGGGCTGCTGCGGCGCCATGGGCGTGACGGGAGGCATAGGCGGTGTCGGAGCCGGCGGACGCGGTCGAACAGGACCGCCTGGACAAGCCCAAGGAGGGCTTCGAGCTCGATGAGGCCGTCGTCGACGCGGTCGAAGACGCGCTCGAGCGCAAAGACCATGACGAGGTCCGCACCCTTCTAGAACCGGTCCATGACGCCGATGTCGCCGATCTGCTCCAGAAGCTGAGCGGGGAGAACCGGCGCGGCGTCGTAGAGGCGCTGCGCAACGACTTCCCCCCCGACGTTCTCGCCGAGCTCGACGAGAGGGTCCGCGACGAAGTCATCGAGGAGCTCGGCATCGCCGAGACGGTGAACGCCGTCCGCGAGCTTGAGACCGACGACGCGGTCCACATCATCTCCGAACTTGAGGAAGATCAGCAGGAACTGGTCCTCAAGGCGATCTCGCCGGGCGATCGCACCCTTATCGAAGAGGCCCTCGCCTACCCGCAATACAGCGCCGGTCGGCTCATGCGCCGCGAGCTGGTCGCGGTGCCGAGCTTCTGGAGCGTGGGCGACACGATCAATCACCTGCGGGCGACCGCCGAAGACGACCCCGATACCCTGCCGCAGGAATTCTTCGACATCTTCGTCGTCGACCCCGGGCACCGGCCGGTCGGCGCGGTCAGCCTGAGCCACATGCTCCGCGCGCGCCGGGCGCAGCCGATGGCCGACATCATGACCACCGAGATGAAGGTCATCGAGGCGACGACGGACCAGGAGGATGTGGCCTTCCTTTTCCGCCAGCGCGACCTGGCGTCGGCGCCGGTGGTCGACAGCGGCGGTCGCCTTGTCGGCGTGATTACCATCGACGATGTCGTCGACGTTATCGACGAGGAGCACGAAGACGACATTATGCGCCTCGGCGGCGTCCGCGAGGACGACCTTTACAGCGCCGCCATCGAAACGTCGCGGTCGCGGTTCACCTGGCTGCTGGTCAATCTCGGCACTGCCATCCTCGCCTCGTCGGTCATCAGTCTGTTCGACGCCACCATCGAACAGATGGTCGCCCTCGCCGTGCTGATGCCGATCGTTGCCTCGATGGGCGGCAATGCCGGGACCCAGACCCTGACCGTGGCGGTCCGCGCGCTGGCGATGAAGGAACTGACGGAAGCCAACGCCTGGCGCGTGGTCGGCAAGGAGGCGCTTGTCGGCGCGATCAACGGCGTCCTTTTCGCCGTCATCACCGGGCTGATTACCTGGGCCTGGTTTCGCAGCCCCGGCCTCGCCCTCGTCATCGGCATGGCGATGATCTTCAACCTGATCGTCGCTGGCCTTTCCGGCGCGCTGATCCCGCTGGCGCTCGAGCGGATGAACATCGACCCGGCGATCGCTTCGGCGGTGTTCCTGACCACCGTCACCGACGTTGTCGGCTTCTTCGCCTTCCTCGGGCTCGGCGCCTGGTTCCTGATGTAGCCAGAAAGGCAACTTTCTCCCCCACCTTGCCGCTGTCGCGGGTGCCCCCTCCCGGCGGCTCCCAGCGGGAGAGGATCGAAGTGAGGGGCAGTTCGCGCGGTTCAGCGGATAATTACGTAGAGCATCGAGTTGCCGCGCAGGATGTTCAGCGCGACGACCTGGCCGGCGTCGCTGAGCGCGGCGGTTGCTTCAGCGAGCGAGCGGACCTTGTCGCGATTGACGGCGACGAGGATGTCGCCGTCGCGCAGACCGTGCCGCCACGCCGGGCTGCCTTTCTTGACGCTGGTAACGGCGACGCCTTCGATCCGGCCGAACCGAGGCGAGTTCCGGTCGATGTCGCTCAGAACGGCGCCTTCAAGCATGGGCGATACAGCGCCCGCCGATGCACTCTGGGCGCGCATCTTGACAACCTCCGCCTTAAGCGTCCGCCGCCGACCATCGCGGATGACCTCGAGCGTGATCGTTCCGCCCACCGGCTCGAGCCCGATCTTGTTGCGCAGGTCGGACGCGCCCTCGATTGGATCGTCGTCCACCGCGACGATGACATCGCCCTGCCGGATCCCCGCCTTCTCGGCCGACGATCCCGCCTCGACGTTGGTGATCACCGCGCCGACCGGTCGATCCAGACGCA
This sequence comes from uncultured Alphaproteobacteria bacterium, assembly GCA_963789785.1. GTDB lineage: Bacteria > Pseudomonadota > Alphaproteobacteria > Rhodospirillales > Defluviicoccaceae > JAEULH01. Next base: position 65,866 of record CAWBNC010000015.1, read on the forward strand.
GGGCTTCGGCCAGATCCGGGGTCACGTCCTGGATGGCGACGCCGAGCCGGCCGCGCCGGATCTCCCCGAAAGTGGTGAGCTGCTCCATGACCGAGCGGGCCATGTTGGCGGGAACGGCGAAGCCGATGCCAACGTTGCCCCCGGCCGGCGCGACGATGGCCGTGTTGATGCCGATCAGCTCGCCCTTCAGATTGACCAGGGCGCCGCCGGAGTTGCCGGGATTGATGGAGGCATCGGTCTGGATGAAGTCTTCATAGCCCTCGATGTTCAATCCGCTCCGGCCCAACGCGCTGACGATCCCGGAGGTGACGGTCTGGCCCAGGCCGAACGGGTTGCCGATGGCGAGAACGAAGTCGCCGACGCGCAGCTTGTCGGAGTTCCCCATCACCAGCGCGGTCAGGTCGCGGGCGTCGATCCTGAGCATCGCGATGTCGGTTTCCGGATCGCGGCCGACCAGCTTCGCCTTGAATTGCCGCCTGTCCTTCAGCGTCACGGCGATTTCCGTCGCATTCTCGACGACGTGGTTGTTGGTCAGGACGTAGCCGCGGCGGGCATCGACGATCACGCCCGATCCGGCGCTCATTCGCGGTTGCGCGCGCGGCGGGCCGTCCGGCAGGTTGAAGAACCGGCGGAAGAACGGGTCCTGGAGCAGCGGGTTCTGCTGCACCGGCGCCGCCGAAGTCACGGAGATGTTGACCACGGCCGGCGTAATCTTGTCGAGCACCGGAGCGAGAGACGGAACGTCGCCTTCGAGCGCCGCGGCCGGGATCCCGGCATGGACCGGCGTCACCGGCCAGACGGGAAGCAGAGCAGGCAGCAGGGCGAGAACGAAGGCGCGCGAACGCGCCTTCGTTCTGGTCAACGTCATCAGGCCCATCCCAATTCCGATCCAGTCGTTGTCAGCCGCCCTTGACGCCGATCGTTTTCGCCGGCCCGGCCTTGGCCTTCGGCAGGATCAGGCGCAGCACGCCGTCCTTCATCACCGCCTCGATGGCGCTGTCGTCGATCATGTCCGACAAGGTGAACGCGCGCTCGAAGTCGCCAGGCTGGTATTCGCAGAGCGCAAGCGAGTAGCCCTCGCGCCGGGAAACCTCCCCGTGGCCGGCGATGGTCAGTACCCGCTTATCGAGGCTCACGTCGATCTGGTCGGGCCGGACGCCCGGAAGTTCGACGACAAGAACGAGCCTGTCCTCGGTTTCGTAAATATCGGCGGCGGGCGTATGGACCGGACGGTTCCGCGTCGCCTCGACGCCGCGCCCCACGCCGGCGCCTGGTCCGGTCGAAGTGTCAGCCATTCTCCATTCTCCTCTCAGGCGGTCGTGATCTGGATTCGCCGTGGCTTATCCGCCTCCGGCCGCGGCAGTTCGATGCTGACGATGCCGGCCTCTGCAGTGGCCTTGACTTGCCCGGCATCGACGTTGAACGGCAACGAAATGGTCCGGGCGAAGCTGCCGGTCGCCCGTTCGCGGCGGTGAAAACTGACCGTGGCGGCGCCGGCTTCGGCGTCCTTGCGGCCTTTGATCGTCAGGGTGTTCTGGTGGACGACGACCTCGACGTCGTCCATGCTCACCCCCGGCATCTCGGCGGCGACAATGATCCCGTTCTCGCCGCGCCAGATGTTGACGGGCGGATACTCGGTCGCTACCGCGCCTGCGCCGGTGCCGCCAAGCGTCCGATTCATCTCGTCCTGGATACGACGGAGCGCACCCAGAGCGTCGCCCCAGGGATCCTGTGACCCTGGCCCGAAAATGGCCATAGCACCTCTCCTTTTCTCCTTCGGGACCGTAGACCGAGCTCAGTGTACCGCCATTGACTTAGCCGGCCGCAGGCTTATCCGCAATCGGCCCGTGGTCATGACATCGTCGTGACGGGGCGACGACGGACGAGGCGACGACGTTGCGCGAACCGCCGGCTCCGGCTATACGCCTTGCGGCCGCGTCGCCGCAGCGGGCGAACATCCGGGTGTTCGTAGCATTTCCTCCGCTCCCGAAGCCTTCAGCCGCCGATGAGATAGACCATGATCCGCCTTCTCGATCGCTGGACCGGCTTGATGCGACGCTATGCCTGGGTTGTCGTGGCCGCCGCCACGCTCGCCACCGGGGGCGCCGGGGTTTATGTCGCGCGCAACCTCGCGATCAACACCAACACCGTCGACATGCTGTCCGCCGAACTGCCGTTCCGCAAGGCGGGCCGGGCCATGACGGCCGCCTTCCCGCTCAATACCGACACAATCGTCGTTGTCGTCGAAGGCGACACGCCCGAACTCGCCGAAGCCGCAGGCAACCAGCTGGCGGCGGGCTTTCGCCGGCGCCCGAACGTTTTCGGTCCGGTCTTCGATCCGGCCGGCGATCCGTTCTTTCGCCGCAACGGCCTGCTCTTTCTCGATACAGGCCGGCTGGAAGCCGTTGTCGATCAGCTAAGCGCGGCCCAGCCGTTCATCGGCGCCCTGGCCGGCGATCCCAGCCTGCGCGGCCTCTTCGCTGTGCTGTCGCTGGCCATCGAGAATCTGGAGTCTGCAAGCGGCGGCGGCCTGTCCATCGCCACGGCGCTCGACGACATGGCGCGCGCCGCCAACGCCGCGGCCGCCGGCCGGTTCGCCCCGCTATCGTGGCAGTCGCTGATGTTCGGCATGGCGCCCGATCGCGAACAGATGCGGCGGATCATCGTCCTCAATCCGCCGCTCGACTTCGCCTCGCTTCAGCCGGCGGCGCCGGCCATCGCCGCCACCCGCGCTCTCGCCGGCGAGCTCAAGCTCGAATTCGGCCCACGGGGTCTCGGTGCGGCTGACGGGCGATGCGGCGCTGGCCGACGAGGAGCTCGAAGAGCGCCCAGCTCGACAGCGCCACGCCGATGCTGATCTCGTTCGCCGTCGTCGCCCTTCTCGCCTTCCTCTGTTTTCGCGCCTTTTCCCTGTCGGTCGCAACGCTGCTGACGGTTCTCGTCGGGCTTGTGCTGACCGCGGCGGCGGCGCTCGCGCTGGTCGGGACGCTGAACCTGCTGTCCGTCGCCTTCTTCGTCCTCTTCATCGGCCTCGCCGTCGATTTCGGGATCCACTACACGCTGCGCTACAGGGAGGGCCGGGATCTCGATCTCGACCATGCCGGCGCGCTGAGCCGCGCCGCGACCGGCGTCGGCGGCGCGCTGACGCTGTCGGCCGTGTGCGCCGCCATCGGCTTTTTTGCTTTTCTGCCGACCAGCTATGTCGGTCTCGCCGAGCTGGGACTGATCGCGGGCACCGGCATGGCCATCGCTCTCGCCGCCAGCCTGACGGTGCTGCCGGCCTTCCTCACCGTCGTACCCGGCAGGCCGGCGCCGGCAGACGCCGGCGAGTTCAAGAACATCGTCCTGAGCCGGTTCCGGGTCTGGGCGGGGGCGCGACCGTGGCGGGTTCTGGCCGGCGCCGGGGTTGTCGCCGCAGCAGCGCTCGCGATCGCGCCCGAAGCTCACTTCGACTTCGATCCGCTGCACCTGAAAGATCCCAACGCGGAGTCCGTCGAGACCCTGCGCGATCTGATGAATTCCGGGCTGAACGAAGCCTACGCGATCACGGCGCTGGCGGACGATCTTCCGGCCGCGGAGGCGATTGCGACGCAAGCGCGGGAACTCGCGCCGGTCGCGGGCACCCGCACCCTTGCCGACTTCGTGCCCACCGGCCAGGACGACAAGCTGACGATGATCGACACTCTGGCATTGATTCTGGAGCCGTCGCTGAGCGGCCCGGTCGCCCCGCCGCCGACAACGCCTGAGGCCATGGCCGCCCTCGACCGGCTGAAGGCCGCTCTCGTTGCGCTGGCGGGCTCGCCGAACCAGACGGCCGCGGCGGCCGGGCGCTTCCTCGCCGCACTCGACGCACTCGCGGCCGGGCGAAGCGATGAGGCGCAGCTCGAGACGCTCAGGCGCGCGCTCCTCACTGGACTTCCGGCACAGCTCGACACGCTGCGCACCCTGCTTCAGGCGCGGCCGGTCGGTCTCGACGATCTGCCCGATGATCTGCGCCAGCGCTGGGTCGCCGCCGACGGCAGGGCGCGTGTCGAGATCTATCCCAGCGAAGCCGGTCGCGGAAGACACCCGGGCCCTCAACCGGTTTGTCGCGGCCGTCCAGAAGGTCGCGCCCCAGGCCATCGGCGCGCCGGTGATCATCGTCGAGGCCGGCCGGGCGGTAGAGGCCGCCTTCCTCGAGGCCGCCGGAATAGCCGTCCTCGGCATCGCCCTGCTTCTTGTCGTCCTCCTGCGCGACCTCCGCGACATCGCCCTGGTGTTCGCGCCTCTGCTCCTCGCCGCCCTGCTGACGGTCGCGGCCTCGGCGGCGTTCGACCTGCCGTTCAATTTCGCCAACGTCATCGTCCTGCCGCTGCTGTTCGGGCTCGGTGTCGCCGCCAGCCTGAACCTGGTCATCCGCGAGCGGCAGGAGGGCGCAGCCGGGACCATGATGACATCGTGCACCCCGCGCGCCGTCGTCTTCAGCGCCCTGACGACGATCGCCTCGTTTGGCACCCTGGCGCTGTCGGCACACCCGGGAATCGCCAGCATGGGGCTACTTCTGGCGATTGCGATCGGGCTGACGCTGGCGTGCACCGTGATCGTGCTGCCGGCGCTGATGACGGTGTTTCGCCGCAGCAAGGCCCGAGGATCGGCCTGAGGAGGAGCGGCCTAAGGCAACGGCTGCGCCTGCCTTCTCCCGCCGGGGCGGCTTGGCCGTGACATTGGCGAGGCCGAGGCGCTTCCAGAGGGCGCGCATATGGGTGGGCAACGGCGCCTCGACCGTCAGCGTGCCGCCGCCCGGGTGGGGAATGGTGATCCGTCGCGCGTGCAGGTGAAGCGCGCGAATTTCCGCCGCGTCCTTCAGGAACGCAGCCCGACCGCCGTACTTGCCATCGCCGAGGATCGGCGTTCCAATCGCGGCGCAATGGACGCGCAGCTGATGGGTCCGGCCCGTGAGCGGGCTCAGCTCGAGCCAGGCGGCGTGGCGGCCGGCGCGCTCGACGACGGCGTAGTCGGTGACGGCGGGATCGCCCCCGATATCGCCCTGCATCCGCTCGCCGGCCCGGCCGGGCCGCTTGGCAAGGGGCAGATCGATCCGCCCGGCGGGAGGATCGGGTACGCCGACGACAATCGCCCAGTAGATCTTCTGCGCGCTCCGCTCGCGGAAGGCCCGGCGCAAGGGAAGCCGCCGCGGCGGCGTTGCGGGCGAGAACGATGACGCCCGACGTGTCCTTGTCGAGCCGATGAACGAGACGCGGCCGCTCGCCGCCTTCGGCAAGGAGATCGAGCATCCCGTCAAGATGGCTGCGGGTGCCGCTGCCGCCCTGGACGGCGAGGCCGGGCGGCTTGTCGAGGACGATGACAGCGTCGTCCTGGAAGAGGATCCGGGAGCGCAGCGCCGCCGGGTCGCCTGGGGATCCGGCGGTGACGCTCGCCACCCTTGCCGGCTGGTCGGGGCGGTGCGCGACAGCCGCGGCTTCACCCAGTGGCGGGATGCGGATCCTCTGCCCCGGCTCGAGACGATCGCCGGCGCGGGACCTGCGCACCGTCGATGCGGATCTGACCGCTGCGCAGCAGCTTCTCCAGCCGCCCATGCGGCACGCCGGGGTAGTGGCGACGGAACCAGCGATCGAGCCGGAGCCCGCCTTCGTCCGCGCCTACCGCCTCCTCGCCGGCGGCGCTGTCGCCGGGCGAAGGCGTGTCAGCCACCGCGGTCTTCTCCGATCTTGTCGCGCAACCTCTGCCAATAGGCCAGTCGCTTGGCGATCTCCTGTTCGAAGCCGCGGCCGCCGGGATGATAGAGCTGCAGTCGCTCCATGCCGTCGGGGAAGTAGTTCTGGCCCGAGAAGCCGTTCGCTGGTGGAATGGTCGTAGACGTAGCCGGCGCCGTAGCCCAGCGACTGCATCAATCGGGTCGGCGCGTTGAGAATATGCTTCGGCGGCATCAGCGAACCGGTGTCGCGCGCCGCGCGCTTTGCCGCCGCTTCGGCCCTGTAGGCCGCGTTCGACTTGGGCGCGGCGCCGAGGTAGATGACGCACTGGACCAGGGCCAGTTCACCCTCCGGCGAGCCGAGACGGTCGAAGGCGTCCCAGGCGGCGAGCGCCTGAACGAGCGCCTGCGGATCGGCAAGGCCCACGTCCTCGACGGCGAAGCGGACCAGCCGGCGGGCGACATAGAGCGGATCCTCGCCGCCGGCGAGCATCCGGGCGAACCAGTAGAGGGCCGCGTCGGTATCGGATCCGCGCAGCGACTTGTGCAGGGCGCTGATGAGGTTGTAGTGCCCCTCCTGCGCCTTGTCGTACAGCGGCAGGCGGCGCTGGACGGCATCGGCGAGCGCGGCCGCATCGAGCAAAGGCTCTGCCGGAAAGGCCGACAGCGCCTCGACCATGTTGAGCAGGTAGCGGCCATCGCCGTCGGCCATCGCCAGCAAAGCGGTGCGGCCGTCCTCATCCAGCGGCAGCGCGCCGCGACAGGTTCGTCTCCGCCCGCGCCAGAAGCTCCGCCAGGGCGGCACGATCGAGCCGGTGAAGGACGAAGACCTGCGTTCGCGACAGCAGCGGCGCATTCAGCTCGAACGACGGGTTCTCGGTGGTCGCGCCGACGAGGATGATCGTTCCGTCCTCGACGTAGGGCAGGAAGCCGTCCTGCTGGGCGCGGTTGAAGCGATGGATTTCGTCGATGAAGAGCAGGGTTCCGCGGCCGTCTCGGCGCGCTGAGACGAGCCGCGTCGAACACCCGGCGCAGATCGGCAACGCCTGAGAAGACCGCCGACAGCGGCTCGAAATGAAGATCGGTATGGGCGGCGAGCAGGCGGGCGATCGTCGTCTTGCCGGTCCCGGGCGGCCCCCACAGGATCATCGAGGTCAGCTTGCCGGCGGCGATCATCCGCCCGATCGGCGCGTCGGCGGCGATGCAGATGGTCCTGACCGACAACTTCGGAGAGTTCGGCCGGCCGCAGCCGGTCCGCGAGCGGTCGCGGCGCCTGGGCCGAGAACAGGCTGTCGGCCTCCGGTTCGTGCTTACGTCTGCTCACGTGCGGCCGTCCTCAGCCGCGGCCCGCGACTGTCCAAGGCCACCGGCGGATATAGCGGCCGTGCCCGCAGGCAGACTCAGGCGGCCGGTTTACTTCCGCTGCGGCGCGCTCAGCCTCGACCCGGGCCTTGTCGGCGGCGCCCTTGGCATCGGGATCGCGATCGACGAGTTCGATCACCGCCATCGGCGCGTTGTCGCCGTAGCGGAAGCCGGCCTTCAGCACCCGGGTGTACCCGCCGGCGCGTGCGCGGTAGCGTTCCGCGAGTGGCCCGAAAAGCTTGCGGACGACGTCGTCCTCGGTGATGAACGACGCGGCCTGACGCCGGTTGTGCAGCGCCCCGCGCTTGCCCAGCGTGATCATCCGCTCGGCGTACCGACGCAGCTCCTTCGCCTTCGGCAAGGTCGTCATGATCTGTTCATGGCGAAGAAGCGACGCCGTCATGTTGGCGAACATCGCTTTGCGGTGGCTGCTCGTGCGACCGAGCTTGCGACCGCTCATCCTGTGGCGCATGGCCGTTCATTCCCCTTCGTTGCCGCCCGTCCGGCGGCGCTGATCAGTACGGCTCTTCGAGCCTCTTGGCCAGCTCTTCGATGTTATCCGGCGGCCAGTTCTGGATCTCCATGCCGAGATGGAGACCCATCTGGGCCAGCACTTCCTTGATCTCGTTCAGCGATTTCCGTCCGAAGTTCGGGGTCCGCAGCATGTCGGCCTCGGTCTTCTGGACCAGATCGCCGATATAGATGATGTTGTCGTTCTTCAGGCAGTTGGCCGACCGCACCGAAAGCTCGAGCTCGTCGACCTTGCGCAGCAGATTCTTGTTGAACGGCAGTTCATCCCGCCGCTCCTCCTCGAACGCCGTCTGCGGTTCGTCGAAGTTGATGAAGAGCTGCAACTGGTCCTGAAGAATGCGCGCGGCCAGCGCGACGGCGTCCTCCGGGCTGACCGCCCCGTTCGTCGCCAGATCCATCGACAGCTTGTCGTGGTCGGTGACCTGCCCGACCCGGGTGTTCTCCACCTTGTAGGCAACCTTGCGTACGGGCGAGAAAATGGCGTCGATGGGAATCAGCCCGATCGGAGCGTCTTCGTTGCGGGTCGCCGACACCGGGACATAGCCCTTGCCCGCCTCGACAACCAGCTCCATCGCCAGGTGGGCGCCCTGGTCGAGTGTGCAGATCAGAAGGTTTGGATTCATGACCTCGATATCGTGGCTGGTCTGGATCATGCCCGCGGTCACCTCGCCGGGACCGTCGGCGACCAGCCGGATCCGCCTCGGTCCCTCGCCGCCCATGCGCAGGGCGAGCGATTTGATGTTGAGAACGATGTCGGTGACGTCCTCGCGCACACCCGGTATCATCGAGAACTCGTGGAGAACGCCCTCGATCTGGATCGCCGTCACGGCGGCGCCCTGCAGCGACGAGAGCAGAACCCGCCTGATTGCGTTGCCAAGGGTGAGGCCGAAACCGCGCTCCAGGGGTTCGGCAACGACGGTTGCGATGCACCGCGGGTTGGCGCCGGAAACAATCTCAAGCTTCGTCGGCTTGATCAGGGACTGCCAGTTCTTCTGAATCACGGGGGTTTCCCTCATGTCTTACGCCACCGGGACAATACTGTCGGCGGCGATATGGCGGGACGGGCTACCGCGCCCGGGCGCGTTCGCCATTCCGCAGCCGGTCGGGCCGGCCGCAACGGCTTAGACGCGCCGGCGCTTACGCGGACGGCACCCGTTATGAGGGATTGGAGTAACATCCCTGATGGCGGTAATCGAAAAGCCAACCGTCTGCAGTGCACGCAACGCCGATTCCCTCCCGGCGCCGGGGCCCTTAACCTCGACCTCCAGGGTCTTCATCCCATGCTCCTGCGCTTTGCGGCCGGCATCCTCGGCGGCAACTTGAGCGGCATACGGCGTGGACTTGCGAGATCCCTTGAACCCCTGACCGCCGGCCGAGGACCAAGCAATCGCGTTGCCCTGGGCGTCGGTAATGGTGATCATCGTGTTGTTAAACGAAGCGCTGATATGCGCAACGCCGGACGTAATGTTGCGTCGCTCGCGCCGACGGACGCGCTGCGTGCCGGGCTTGGCCATCCTCGATCCTTACTGATTTACTTAGTGACTTTCTTCTTGCCTGCAATGGGCTTGGCCGGACCCTTGCGAGTCCGCGCATTGGTGTGCGTTCGCTGACCGTGCACCGGCAGGCCGCGGCGGTGACGCAGCCCGCGGTAACAGCCGAGGTCCATGAGCCGCTTGATGTTCATGGCTACGTCACGGCGCAGGTCGCCCTCGACGCGGTAGTCGCTGTCGAGCATCTCGCGGATACGCAGCACTTCATTGTCGGAAAGCTGCTGAACCCGGTGCGACGCTGGAATGCCGAGCCGCGCGCAGATTTCCTTAGCCGTCCTGCGGCCAATTCCGTGAATGTAGGTCAGCCCAATCTCCACCCGCTTTTGCGTCGGGATGTTTACACCAGCAACACGCGCCACGAACGATCTCCTCGCTGCCTTACACAAACGCCAATTGAAAATCGCCGGGAGTGAAGAACCCGCGATTATAGATGCTCCCGACCCAGCGTCAACCCTCAGGTTGCGCCTTTATCGCTTTTGTCAAGTCCTTAGTGACCTGATCGATGTCGCCCATTCCGTCGATCCGAGTGAGGATCCCCTGCCTCTCGTAGTACGCCGAGATCGGCTCGGTCTGCGTGTGATAGGCCTTCAGCCGCTCGCGCACCGTGGCCGCGTTGTCGTCGGCGCGACGGACGAACTCGGTGCCGCCGCAGACGTCGCAGACGCCCGGCGTCTTCGGCGGCTTGAAGCTGTCGTGATAGCCCTCGCCACACTTGGCGCAGGAGAAGCGCCCGCTGATCCGCTCCACCATGGCTTCGTCGTCGACCGCGAGCTCGAGCACCCGATCGAGCTTCAGCGTCTTTGTCTCCAGCATCACGTCGAGCGCTTCCGCCTGCGGAACCGTGCGCGGGAAGCCGTCGAGAATGAAACCGTCCCCGCAGGCCGGATCGTCGAGCACGGTTTCGATCAGGGCGATGATCAGATGGTCCGGCACCAGTTGGCCGGCACGCATCGACGAGTCGGCCGTCTGCCCGATCTTGCTGCCCTTGCCGACTTCCTCGCGCAGCATCTCGCCGGTCGAGAGCTGGGCGATGCCGAACGCATCCTCCAGCCGTTTGGCCTGGGTGCCCTTGCCCGAGCCGGGCGCGCCGAGCAGAACGATGTTCATCAGCGTCTCCCCCTCCCCCGCAGTTTCGCCTTCTTGATAAGACCTTCGTACTGATGGGCGATGAGATGGGACTGCACCTGCGCGACGGTATCCATCGTCACGGTCACGACGATCAGCAGGCTGGTCCCGCCGAAGTAGAACGGCACGGCGAAGCGCGAGATCATGATCTCCGGCAGGATGCAGACGAACGAGAGGTAGGCGGCGCCGATCACGGTCAGCCGGGTGAGAACCTTGTCGAGATAGTCGGCGGTGTTCCTACCGGGGCGGATGCCGGGGACGAAGCCGCCGTACTTCTTGAGGTTGTCGGCCGTTTCAGCCGGGCTGAACACCACTGCCGTGTAAAAGAAGGCGAAGAAGACGATGAAGCTGACGTAGAGCAGCAGATAGAGCGGCTGGCCGTGACCGAGGTAGGCCGCGACCGACGTCAGCCATGCCGGCCCCTGCCCGGCGGCAAAACCGATGAGCGTCACCGGCATCAGCAGGATCGAAGAGGCGAAGATCGGCGGAATGACGCCCGACGTGTTGATCTTCAGCGGCAGATGCGTGCTTTCGCCGCCCATCACCTTGGCGCCGTGCTGGCGCTTGGGGTACTGGATGAGGATGCGCCGCTGCGCGCGCTCCATGAATACAACGAAGAAGATCACGCCGATGATGATTGCGAGAAGGGCAATGATGAGCGCCGTCGACAGCGCCCCGGTCCTGCCCAGCTCCAGCGTCGCCGCCAGGGCTCGCGGCAGATTGGCGACGATCCCGGCGAAAATGATCAGCGAAATGCCGTTACCGATCCCGCGCGCGGTGATCTGCTCGCCCAGCCACATCAGAAACATGGTTCCGCCGATCAGGGTGACGACCACCGAGAAGCGGAAGAAATAGCCGGGATCGAGAACCGCGGGGCCGACACCCGACTGCAGACCTTCGAGCCAGACCGACACGCCGTACGCCTGCCCGGCCGTGATCAGGACCGTCAGATAGCGGCTGTACTGATTGATCTTCTTGCGCCCGGCCTCGCCCTCCTTTTTCAGGGCCTCCATGCTGGGCACGACCGCCGTCATCAGCTGCATGATGATCGAGGCCGAGATGTACGGCATGATGTTGAGCGCGAAGATCGTCATGCGCCCCAGCGCGCCGCCGGCGAACATGTTGAACATGCCGAGGATGCCGCCGGCCTGGCGGTTGAAAATATCGGTGATGGCCGCCGGATCGATGCCCGGCATAGGAACATAGGTTCCGAGCCGATAGACAATGAGCGCGGCCAGCGTGAACCAGATCCGCTTTTTGAGCTCCGTCGCGCGGGCGAAGGCGCCGAAGTTGAGGCTCGCGGCGAGCTGTTCGGCAGCGGAGGCCATGAACCCTCTCCTGCCCCTAGTCCGCCGCGCCTGCCGGCTGCTCGCCGGCCGCGCCGGGCTTGTCAGCACCCTTCGTCCGGCCGGACGCGGGACCGGCGGGACGAACTTTGGCGGGTGCCATGACGACGCTGCCGCCGGCCTGCTCGACGGCGGCGACGGCGGCCTTGGACGCGCCGGCCACATGGACCGTCACCGCGGTCGAAAGCACCCCCTTGGCAAGGAGCCGGACCCCGTCGCGACGGCGCCGGAACAGGCCCGCCGCCTGCAGCGCCGCCTCGTCCAGCGGCGCCGACGGATCGAGCCGCCGGCGCTCGATCGCCTGCTGCAGTGCGCCGAGATTGACCTCGACGTATTCCTTGCGGAAAGGATTGCGAAATCCGCGCTTCGGCAGGCGCCGATAGAGTGGCATCTGCCCGCCCTCGAAGCCCGGCGGCGAGCCGCCGCCGCTGCGCGCCTTCTGTCCCTTGTGACCCTTGCCGGCGGTCTTTCCGGTTCCCGAACCGATACCCCGGCCGATCCGCTTGCGCGGCGTGCGGGCCCCCGGATTATCTCGGATTTCGTTCAGTCTCATGACAACGCGTTTCCCCGTTCGCCGCAGCCGCGACGCCCTAGTGGTCTGACCCTGACGCTTGAGTCCTCAAGCGTCAGGTGAGTCACCCCACCATAACAATACTCTGGTGGTTCGATTCAGCCTGACGAATAAGGATCAGCCGTCGGCATCGAACCACTAGTTCTCGTCTTCGACACGCAAGAGATGGCGGACCTTCGCGATCATGCCGCGCACCGCCGGCGTATCCTCAAGCTCCCGGCTCCGGCCGATCTTGTTGAGCCCCAGACCGATGGAGGGTTGCCCGCTGGTCAGACTTGCGCCCGATCGCGCTGCGGATCTGGGTGATCCGAACGGATGCCTTCATGGTGTCGTCCATCATGCTCAGGCCCTCGGGCCATCGGCCGCCGGCGCCGCGTCGCCGCGCCGGGCGATGATGTCGCCGACCTTCTTGCCGCGCCGGGCCGCCACCGCGCGCGGCGAGTAGATATTACTCAAGGCGGCGAAGGTCGCCTTGATCATGTTGTGCGGATTGGCCGTGCCCAGGGACTTGGCGACGACATCCTGAACGCCCATGGTCTCGAAAATCGCCCGCATCGGCCCGCCCGCGATAACGCCCGTGCCGGCGGGAGCCGAGCGCAGAACCACCCGTCCGGCGCCATAGTGTCCGTTGACGTCGTGGTGCAGGGTCCGGCCATCGCGCAGCGGAACGCGGATCATGCTGTGCTTGGCATGATCCGTCGCCTTGCGGATCGCTTCCGGAACCTCCCGAGCCTTGCCGGTGCCGTAGCCGACCCGGCCGCGGCCGTCACCGACGACGACCAGCGCCGCGAAGGAGAACCGCCGTCCGCCCTTGACCACTTTGGCGACACGATTGATGTGAACCAGCTTGTCCGTGAGGTCGGCGTCTTCGCCCTGGGGCCGGTCGCCGCGCTCGCTGCGCTTGCCGGATGGTCTACGCGCCATTCCCGTTCTCCTTACAATCCGAGCCCGGCTTCGCGGGCGGCATCGGCGAGCGCCTTGACCCGGCCGTGATAGCGATAGCCGCCGCGATCGAAGACCACGGCGTGACACCTGCGGCAAGCGCGCGCTCGGCCAGCAGCTTGCCGACCGCTTCGGCCGCATCGGCGCCGGCGCCGCCCGCCCGTCGCGCAGCGCCGCATCCATCGTCGACGCCGAAGCCAGCGTCCGGCCGGCCCGGTCATCGATGACCTGGGCGTAGATGTGTCTGTTGGAGCGGAAAACGGAAAGGCGCGGACGCTCGCCCGCCGCCGCGACCAGGCGCCGACGGATCCGCCGCCGCCGTCGTTCGAACAGTGCTCGTATATCGGCCATGGCTTACTTCTTCTTGCCTTCCTTCCGCCGAATGATTTCGTCGTCGTACTTGATGCCCTTGCCCTTGTAGGGCTCGGCGCGACGGTAGGCGCGAACCTCCGCGGCCATCTGGCCGACGAGCTGCTTGTCCGCGCCCTGAATGGTGATGTGCGTCGGGTCGGGGCACTCGACCTTGATCCCTGCGGGAATGGGGTGGCGAACCTCGTGGCTGTAGCCGAGCTGCAGCACCAGATCGCCGCCCTGAACCTGGGCGCGATAGCCAACCCCGGCGATATCGAGCTTGCGGGTGAACCCGGTGTCGACGCCGGTAACCAGATTGGCGACAACCGTACGCGCGGTTCCCCACATGGCGCGCGCCCGGTTGGAGTCGTCGCGCGGCCGGATGACGATCGCATCGCCCTCATGGGTGACCACGACCTCTTCCATGAGAGCCGCGGTCAGCTCGCCGTGACGGCCCTTCGCGGTCAACCGGTCGTTCGCGAGCGAGACGGTGACGCCGCTCGGCACGGGAACCGGATGCTTGCCAATGCGCGACATGGTTGGCTTCGACCTTCCTGACCTAGAAAACCTTGCAGAGAACCTCGCCGCCGACGTGCGCATCCCGCGCCTCGGCGTCGGAGATGACGCCCCTCGGCGTCGACAGGATCGACACGCCGAGGCCGTTGTAGACCCGAGGCAGATCCTTGATCTTCGAATAGACGCGCCGTCCCGGCTTCGAGACGCGGCTGATCTCGCGGATGACCGGCTGGCCCTCGTGATACTTCAGCTCGATCCTGAGCTCGCGAATGCCTGGCCGCACCTCGGATTCAGCATAGCCGCGGATGAAGCCCTCACGCTGGAGAACGTCAAGGACGCAGCTTCGCAGTTTCGACGCCGGCGAGACGACGGCGTTCTTCTTCGCAGTCTGTCCGTTGCGGATGCGGGTGAGCATGTCGCCCAGCGGGTCGGTCATTGCCATCGTGGGCGCTTCCTTACCAGCTCGACTTGACCATGCCCGGGATCTGTCCCGCCGACGCGAGTTCCCTCAGCGCGATGCGGGACAGCCCGAACTTGCGATAATTGCCGCGCGGCCGACCGGTCAGGTTGCAGCGCAAGCGAACGCGCACCGGCGACGAATTTCGCGGCAATTCGGCCAGCCGCATGCGAGCGGCAAAACGCTCCTCGCCGGTTACGCTCCGGTCAGCCGCCAGCCGCTTCAACTCGGCCCGTGCGCTCCGCGTATCGCTCCGCCAGCTTCATCCGCTTTTTGTTTCGCTCGACAAGGCTCTTCTTAGCCATCCTGATACTCTTCTCCCTCGCGCACTCATTTGCTGAACGGCATGTCAAACGCCTTGAGCAGGGCTTTTGCCTCAGCGTTGTTCTTCGCGGTGGTGCAGATCACGATATCGAGACCGCGGATCTGATCGACCTTGTCGTAGCTGATCTCCGGAAAGATGATCTGCTCCTTGACGCCCATGGCGAAGTTGCCGCGACCGTCGAAGCTCTTCGCCGAGACGCCGCGGAAGTCCCTGACCCGCGGCAGCGCGATGTTCACCAGCCGGTCGAGAAACTCAAACATGCGGTCGCGGCGCAGCGTCACCTTCACCCCGATCGGCATGCCCTCGCGCAGCTTGAAGCCGGCGATCGACTTCTTCGCCTTGGTAATGACCGGTCGCTGCCCGGCGAGCTCGGCCATGTCGCTCGCGGCCGCCTCGACCTTCTTGCGATCCTGCACGCCCTCGCCGACGCCCATGTTCAGCACGATTTTCGTCAGCCGCGGAATCTCCATCGGGTTCTCGTACTTGAACTCGTCCTGGAGAACCTGGCGCACCTCGGTCTTGTAGCGCTCGCGAAGCCGTGCCATCGCGCCTTTCCTATCTGTCGATCATCTCGCCGGAGCGCTTGGCGAAGCGCACCTTCCGGCCGTCGTCGAGAATTTTAAAACCGACGCGCGTCGCGCCGCCGCCCTTGGGATCGACATGCGCCAGGTTGGAGATGTGGATCGCCGCTTCCTTCTCGACGATGCCGCCTTCGCCGCCGCCCATCCGCGGCTTCTGATGCCGCTTGGCCATGTTCACGCCCTGGACGATCGCCCGGTTCTCCTTCGGCATGACCTTCAGCACCTCACCGGCGCGGCCCTTGCTGCGACCGGTCGTAACGATGACCCGATCGCCCTTCCTGATCTTCAGTTTGATCGCCATCACAGCACCTCCGGCGCGAGCGAAACGATCTTCATGTAACCCCTGCCCCGCAGTTCGCGGGTTACGGGCCCGAAGATGCGGGTGCCGACCGGTTCGCCCTGCTTGTTGATCAGGACCGCCGCGTTACGGTCGAAACGGATCGCCGACCCATCGGCAGCGATGGATGTCTTTCGCCGTCCGCACGATCACCGCGCGCAGAACCTCGCCCTTCTTGACCCGACCGCGGGGGATCGCGTCCTTGACCGAGACGACGATGATATCGCCAACGCCGGCGAACCGCCGGCGCGAACCGCCGAGCACGCGGATGCACTGGACTCGCCGTGCGCCGGAATTATCGGCCACATCCAAGTTTGTCTCGACCTGGATCATCTCGCTCTACCCCTCAAGCCCGATCGCCGGCTATTCGCCTTCGAGGACCACTTCCCACCGCTTGAGCCGGGAAATGGGCCGACATTCGCGGATGCGAACCGTATCGCCGACCTTGTACTGATTTGCCTGATCGTGCGCGTGATAGCGCTTCGACCGGCGTATGGTCTTCTTGTAGAGCGGATGCATGACCCGTCGCTCCACGCGAACGACGATGGTCTTCTCCCCGCTGTCGCTGACGACGACGCCTTGTAACACTCGCCTGGGCATCTGTTCCCCGCTATGCTCCCGTCGCCCCTGGCTGCTTGCGCTGCCCGAGAATGGTTTTGACGCGGGCGATGGTCCGACGCACGTCGCGAACCCTCGCCGTATTCTCCAGCTGGCCGCTGGCGGCGCGAAAGCGCAGGTTGAACGCCTCCTTGCGCAGGCTGATGAGCTGATCGGCCAGTTCATCATCCGTCTTGAGCCTGCATATCGGTGGCTTTCACGGCCCTACCCCTCCTCGCCGAAGCGAGACACGAAGCGCGTCCTGACCGGCAGCTTGGCGGCCGCCAATGTCAACGCCTGCTTGGCGACGTCGCGCGGAATGCCGTCGACCTCGAACATGATCCGCCCCGGCTTGACCCGACAGACCCAGAACTCGGGCGATCCCTTGCCGCCGCCCATGCGCACTTCCGCCGGCTTGCTGCTCACCGGCACGTCCGGAAAGAGACGGATCCAGACCTTCCCGGTCCGGCGCATGTGCCGCGTGATCGCACGGCGCGCCGCTTCGATCTGACGCGCGGTGATACGCTCGGGCGTCAGCGCCTTCAGGCCGAAGGCGCCGAAGTTGAGCTCGGTCGCACCCTTGGCCTTGCCGTGGATGCGGCCTTTATGCTGCTTGCGGTACTTGGTCCGCTTGGGGCTGAGCATGACTGAACGCCTATTTCATATGCTTCGTCGGTTGCGCGATCAGCGCGCGCCCTGTTGTTCCGCGGCCCGCTTGTCGAGGGCCATCGGGTCATTGGCGAGGATGTCGCCCTTGTAGATCCACACCTTGACCCCGCAGATGCCGTAGGTGGTCTTGGCCTCGGCCTGGCCGAAGTCGACGTGCGCGCGCAGCGTGTGCAACGGCACCCGGCCCTCGCGATACCATACCGAGCGGGCGATCTCGGCGCCGCCGAGCCGGCCGCCGCAGTTGATCCGGATTCCCTGCGCGCCCAGGCGCATCGCCGACTGGACCGCCCGCTTCATCGCCCGGCGCGACGAGACGCGCCGTTCGAGCTGCTGCGCCACGTTCTCGGCGACCAGCTGGGCCTCGATCTCGGGTTTGCGGATCTCGACGATATTCAGATGCACGTCGGATTTGGTGATCTTCGCCAGATCCTTGCGCAGCTTTTCGATGTCGGCGCCCTTCTTGCCGATGACAACGCCGGGCCGGGCGGTGTGGATGGTCAGCCGCGCCTTCTTCGCCGGCCGCTCGATGACGATCCGCGACACCCCGGCCTGGGCCAGGCGCTCGCGCACGTACTTGCGGATCTTCAGATCCTCGTGCAGCAGGGTGGCATAGCGCTCGTCGGCGTACCAGCGGGAGTCCCAGGTGCGGTTGATCCCGAGCCTGAGGCCGATCGGATTGACCTTCTGTCCCATCAGACGTGCTCCTCGCGCTCGCGAACCACCAGCCGGAGTTGGCTGAAGGGCTTCTCGATCCGGCCGACCCGCCCGCGCGCACGCGGATGCCAGCGCTTGATCACCAACGTCTTGCCGACGCTCGCCTCGGCGACGAACAGCCGATCGACATCGAGCTGGTGGTTGTTCTCGGCGTTTGCGATCGCCGACTGCAAAACCTTGCGGACATCGCCGGCGATCCGCCGGCGCGAGAACTGGAGCTCGGCCAGCGCCCGATCGCAGCTCATCCCGCGGATCAGCCCGGCAACCACGTTCAGCTTGCGCGGGCTGAGACGCAGGTGACGGGCAACCGCGACCGCTTCGCTGTCGGCGAGTTTGCGCTCCGCGCCTGGCTTACCCATTGCTTAACCTCGCCTCGCCTTCTTGTCGCCGCCGTGACCGAAGAAGGTCCGCGTCGGCGAAAACTCTCCGAACTTGTGCCCGATCATGTTTTCGGTCACCAGAACCGGAATAAACTTGCGGCCGTTGTAGACACCGAAGGTGAGGCCGACGAACTGCGGCAGTATCGTCGAGCGCCGCGACCACGTCCGGATCACCTCATTGCGCTTCGACGAGCGAACCTTGTCGGCCTTCTGCAGCAGATAAGCCGTCGACGAATGGACCTTTCCAAACCGAGCGGGGCACGCCCTATCCTCCTGCTACTTTTTCGCAAGATGACGGCGGCGCATGATCAGCCGGTCCGTCTTCTTGTTGTTGCGGGTCCGCTTGCCTTTGGTGGGCTTGCCCCACGGCGTCACCGGGTGGCGACCGCCCGAGGTCTTGCCCTCGCCGCCGCCATGCGGATGATCGACCGGGTTCATCGCCACGCCGCGAACCGAGGGCCGCTTGCCCAGCCACCGGGTCCGCCCCGCCTTGCCGATCTTGATGTTCTTCTGGTCGGGATTGGAGACCGCGCCGATGGTTGCGAGGCACTCGGCGCGAACCACCCGGAGTTCGCCCGAGCTCAGGCGCAACTGGGCATAGCCCTGGTCCTTGCCGATAAGCTGGGCGTAGGTTCCGGCCGACCGCGCGATCTGACCGCCGCGGCCCTTCTTCATTTCGACGTTGTGGATGATCGTGCCCACGGGAATGTTCTGCATCGGCAGCGCGTTGCCGGGTTTGATGTCCACGGCCGCGCCGGCGATCACGCTGTCGCCGACGCCTAAGCGCTGCGGCGCCAGGATATAGGCGAGCTCGCCGTCCTCGTAGCGGACGAGGGCAATGAACGCTGTCCGGTTCGGGTCGTATTCGAGACGCTCCACTGTCGCCGTCACATCGAACTTGCGCCGCTTAAAGTCGACAACGCGATACCGGCGCTTGTGCCCGCCGCCACGGCGACGCGCGGTGATCCGGCCGGTATTGTTGCGACCGCCGCTGCCGTGCAGGCCCTCGGTCAGGCTGCGCTCCGGCTTGCCCTTCCACAGCGCCGAGCGGTCGATCAGGACAAGCCCGCGCTGACCCGGCGTCGTCGGTCTGAAGTTCTTGAGTGCCATCTTCGCCTACAGCCCCGCCCTACAAGCCCGTCGTCACGTCAATCGAGTGGCCTTCCGCCAGCGTCACGATCGCTTTCTTTACGTCGGAGCGCCGGCCCGGCCGGCCGCGCGTCCGCTTGTTCTTGCCCTTCACAATCAGGGTGTTCACGGCCTTGACCTTGACCTTGAACAAATCCTCCACCGCCGCCTTGATCTCCGGCTTGCACGCGTCGAGCGCGACCAGAAAGGCGACCTGGTTGTGCTCGCCGAGCAGGGTCGTCTTCTCCGTAATCAGTGGCCGGCGGATCACCTCGAGCTGGCGCTCGCTGCTGATCGACACCTGCGCCTTGCCGTACCGGCGGTTCATGTCAGTCGCTCCGTCAGACCCTCGACGCCCGCCGTCGTCAGAACCACGGTCTCGTGGCGGAGGATGTCGTAGACGTTCGCGCCCTGCGACGGCAGCACGTCGAGCCCGACGATATTCTGCGCCGCCCGGGCGAAGTTGCTGTCGATCGCGGCGCCATCGATAAGCAGCGCCTTGCGCCAGCCGAGTCGCTCCACCTGCGCCGCCAGCGCCTTGGTCTTGGGCGAGTTCCAGCGCAGCCTGGTCGAGAACGATCAGCTCGCCGGCGGCAAGTTTCGCCGAGAGCGCCGATTTCAGCGCCAGCCTGCGCACCTTCTTCGGCAGCGAGTGGGCGTGGTCGCGCACCACCGGGCCGAATGCGACGCCGCCGCCGCGCATGTGCGGACCTTTCAGCGAGCCCTGGCGCGCCCGGCCGGTCCCCTTCTGCTTGAACGGCTTCTTCGAGGTCCGCGCCACCTCGCTGCGGCCCTTGACCTTATGCGTGCCCGCCCGCCGCTTGGCAAGTTGCCAGGCGACTGCCCGAGCGAGGATGTCCGGGCGCACCGCAACGGCGAAGATGCCGTCATCGAGATCGACGGTGCCGACGGTCTCGCTGTCCAGATTTACGACGTTCTGCTCCACGACCGCTATTCCCCGCTCTCGCCGCGCGCGTCATCGCTTTCCGGCACCGGTTCCGGCGCAACCTCCGGCGGGGCGATCGGTTCCGACGATCCGCCCGCCGCGGCGGCTTTGCGGATCGCGCCGGGCATCGGCAGATCGTCCGGCATGCGCTTCTTTACCGCGTCGCGGATGAGCAGGTGCCCGCCCTCGGCGCCGGGGACCGCGCCCCTGATCAGGATCAGGCCGCGCTCGACATCGGTGGCGACGACCTCGAGGTTGAGCACGGTGATCTGCTTGTCGCCGAGATGGCCCGCCATCTTCTTGCCCTTGAACACCTTGCCCGGATCCTGCCGGTGCCCGGTTGAGCCGAGGCTGCGATGGCTGACCGAAACCCCGTGGGTCGCGCGCAGTCCGGCGAAGCCGTGGCGTTTCATGCCGCCGGCGAATCCCTTGCCGATCGAGCGGCCGGTAACGTCCACATGCTGGCCGACGACGAAGTGGTCGACGGTCACCTCCGCGCCGACGTCGATCATCGCCTCGTCGCTGACGCGGAATTCCGCCAGCACCCGCTTCGGCTCGACATTGGCCTTGGCGAAATGACCGCGCTGGGGCCTGGTCACGTTCTTGACCTTGGCCGCGCCGACGCCGAGCTGCAGCGCGGTATAGCCGTCGCGGGCGGCGGTCCGCTGGGCGACGACCTGGCAGGTGTCGACCTTCAGCACACTCACCGGCACGTGGTTGCCGTCGTCGCGAAAGACCCGCGACATCCCCAGCTTCCGTGCGATCAGACCGGTTCTCATCGTACCCTCGGCCCTAGAGCTTGATCTCGACGTCGACGCCGGCGGCGAGGTCGAGCTTCATCAGCGCGTCGACCGTCTGCGGCGTCGGATCGATGATGTCCAGCACCCGCTTGTGGGTGCGGATTTCGAACTGCTCGCGCGACTTCTTGTCGATGTGCGGCGAGCGCAGCACCGTGAACCGTTCAATCCGGGTCGGCAGCGGAATGGGACCGCGCACCTGCGCTCCGGTGCGGCGGGCGGTGCTGACGATCTCGCGCGCCGACTGGTCGAGCACGCGATGATCGAAGGCCCTCAAGCCAATCCGGATATTCTGCTTGTCCATGTGTGCCGTGTCCTGTCCCGCCCGTCGCCGGGTTTATGGCGTTCGGCCGGTCCGGTTGTGGTTGTCTCGGCTCTACTCGATGATCTTGGCGACGACGCCGGCGCCGACCGTGCGGCCGCCCTCGCGGATGGCGAAGCGCAGGCCCTCGTCCATGGCGATCGGCTGGATCAGCGTCACCTCCATCGACACGTTGTCGCCCGGCATCACCATCTCGGTGCCCTCCGGCAGCGCCACCGTCCCGGTCACGTCCGTCGTCCGGAAATAGAACTGCGGCCGGTAGTTGGTGAAGAACGGCGTGTGCCGACCGCCCTCCTCCTTGGTCAGGATGTAGGCCTCGGCGGCGAACTTCGTGTGCGGCGTGATCGTCCCCGGCTTCGCCAGAACCTGACCGCGCTCCACATCCTCGCGCTTGGTCCCGCGCAGCAGAACGCCGATGTTGTCGCCCGCCTCGCCCTGGTCGAGCAGCTTGCGGAACATCTCGACACCGGTGCACACCGTCTTCGTCGTCGCCTTCAGACCGACGATCTCGACCTCCTCGCCGACCTTCACAACCCCGCGCTCGACCCGCCCCGTCACCACCGTGCCCCGGCCCGAGATCGAAAACACATCCTCGATCGGCATCAAAAACGGCTGGTCCTTCGGCCGCTCGGGCTGGGGAATGTACGCATCCACCGCCTTCATCAGCTCCAGGATCGACTGTGCCCCAACCTCCGGGTCGCGACCCTCCAGCGCATACAGCGCCGAACCCTTGACGATCGGAATGTCGTCGCCCGGAAAATCATAGCTCGACAGCAACTCGCGAAGCTCAAGCTCGACCAGCTCCAGAAGCTCCGGGTCGTCAACCATGTCGACCTTGTTCAGATACACCACAATCGCCGGAACACCCACCTGACGGGCCAGAAGAATATGCTCGCGCGTCTGCGGCATCGGACCGTCCGCCGCCGAAACCACCAGAATGGCCCCGTCCATCTGCGCCGCGCCGGTGATCATGTTCTTCACGTAGTCGGCATGGCCCGGGCAATCGACATGCGCGTAATGACGGTTCTCCGTCTGATACTCCACATGCGCCGTCGAGATCGTAATCCCACGCGCCTTCTCCTCCGGCGCCTTGTCGATCTGATCGAACGGAATGAACGTCGCCCCGCCAGACTCCGCCAGCGTCTTCGTGATCGCCGCCGTCAACGTCGTCTTGCCGTGATCGACATGACCGATCGTCCCAACATTGCAGTGCGGCTTCGTCCGCTCAAACTTCGCCTTCGCCATCTTGCTGCTCCGTAACTCCGTAATGGCCTTAACTTGCCAACCGCTGTCGGACTTCCTCGGAAATCGCCTGGGGCACGTCCGCATACTTGTCGAAGTGCATCGAATAGGTGGCCCGTCCCTGGCTCATCGAGCGCAGCGTGTTGACGTAGCCGAACATCGTCGCCAGCGGCACGACCGCGGTGATGACCCGCGCGTTGCCCCGCTGGTCCATGCCCGAAATCTGCCCGCGCCGGCTGTTCAGATCGCCGATGATGTCGCCCATGTAGTCGTCCGGCGTCACCACCTCGACCTTCATCATCGGCTCCAGCAGCTTGGGCGCCGCCTTGGCGATCCCCTCGCGATAGGCGGCGCGGGCGGCGATCTCGAAAGCCAGTACACTGGAATCCACATCGTGCGACGCGCCGTCGAACAGCACCGCCTTGAAATCGATCATCGGAAACCCGGCGATGACGCCGGTCTGCGCCGCCGACATCAGACCCTTCTGCACACCGGGAACATATTCGCGCGGCACCGAGCCGCCCACGACCGCGCTTTCAAAGAGAACGCCCGTGCCCGGCTCCTGGGGCTCGAAGCGGATCGAGACCCGGGCGAACTGGCCGGCGCCGCCGGTTTGCTTCTTGTGGGTGTAGTCGACGGTCGAGGTTCGCGAAATCGTCTCCCGATAGGCGACCTGCGGCGCACCGACGGCGGCGTCGACCTTGAACTCCCGCTTCATCCGGTCGACGATGATCTCGAGGTGCAGTTCGCCCATGCCCTTGATCACGGTCTGGCCGCTCTCGGCGTCGGTGGCGACGCGAAATGACGGATCCTCGTTGGCCAGGCGCGACAGCGCGACCGACATCTTTTCCTGGTCGGCCTTGGTTTTCGGCTCGACCGCGACCTCGATCACCGGATCGGGGAACTCCATGCGCTCCAGCACCACCGGCTGACGCGGATCGCAGAGGGTGTCACCGGTCGTCGTCATCTTCAGCCCGGCGATTGCGACAATGTCGCCGGCGCGGGCCTCCTTGATGTCTTCGCGGCTGTTGGCGTGCATCAGCAGCATCCGGCCGACCCGCTCGTTCTTCTCCTTGACGCTATTCAGCACCGCCGACCCGCTTTCAAGCACGCCCGAGTAAATACGCGCGAAGGTCAGCGTGCCGACGAACGGATCGCTCATGATCTTGAACGCCAGCGCCGAGAACGGCGCCTCGTCGGCGCTCTTGCGCTCGACCTCCTCGTCGCTGCCGGGCTTGACCCCGCGCACCGCCGGAACCTCCAGCGGCGACGGCAGGTAATCGACGACCGCATCGAGAAGTGGCTGCACGCCCTTGTTCTTGAACGCCGAACCGCACACCACCGGCACGAAGGTGTTGGACACGGTGCCGAGCCGGATGCACCGCAACAAGGTCGCCTCGTCCGGCTCCTGGCCTTCGAGGTAGTGCTCCAGCGCCGCCTCGTCCTGCTCGACAACGGCCTCCAGCAGCTTCATCCGATAGTCGCGCGCCTGCGCTGCGTACTGCGGCGGGATCTCTCCGTAGACAAACTCGGCCCCGAGGCTCTCGTCCTTCCAGATAACAGTCCGCATCCGCACCAGATCGACGACGCCGGCAAACTCGGCCTCGCTGCCGATCGGCAGTTGCGTGACCACCGCGGTAGCACCCAGCCGCGTGCCGATCTGCTCGATACAGCGGAAGTAGTCCGCGCCCATCCGGTCCATCTTGTTGACGAAGCAGATCCGCGGAACCTTGTACTTGTCGGCCTGGCGCCAGACCGTCTCCGACTGCGGCTCGACCCCGCCGACGCTGTCGAAGACGGCGACCGCGCCGTCGAGGACGCGCAGGCTCCGCTCAACCTCGATGGTGAAGTCGACGTGGCCCGGAGTGTCGATGATATTGATGCGATGGTCGCGCCAGATGCAGGTCGTCGCGGCAGAGGTGATCGTGATGCCGCGTTCCTGCTCCTGCTCCATCCAGTCCATCGTCGCGGTGCCCTCGTGCACCTCGCCGATCTTGTAGGAGCGACCCGTGTAGAAGAGAACGCGCTCGGTCGTCGTCGTCTTGCCCGCATCGATGTGGGCCATGATCCCGATATTACGATACCGGTCGAGCGGCGTTGTCCGAGGCATCAGTGACAGAACCTTAGCTAAATCTACCAGCGGTAATGGGAAAAGGCCTTGTTGGCCTCCGCCATGCGATGGGTATCTTCACGCTTCTTCACCGCAGCGCCGCGGTTGTTGGCAGCATCGAGCAGTTCGCCGGCAAGCCGCTCGACCATCGTGTTCTCCGCCCGCTTGCGGGCAACGTCGACGATCCAGCGGATCGCCAACGACTGCCTGCGCGTCGTCCGCACTTCGACCGGCACCTGATAGGTGGCGCCGCCGACCCGGCGCGAGCGAACCTCCAGCACCGGCCGGACGTTTTCGAGCGCATCGTGAAAGCTCTTCAACGGATCCTGGCGCGTCTTCTTCTCCATCAGATCCAGCGCACCGTAGACCGTCCGCTCGGCCGCCGACTTCTTGCCGTCCAGCATCAGTCCGTTGGTGAATTTGGTCAGGAGCGCGTCCCCGTATTTCGGATCGGGAAGGATCTCGCGCTTTTCGGCCGCCCGGCGTCTCGACATGTTTTCCTTCCCCTACTTCGGCCGCTTGGCGCCGTATTTGGAGCGTTGTTGCCGACGGGCGGAAACGCCCTGCGTGTCGAGCGCGCCGCGAACGATGTGATAGCGAACGCCCGGCAGATCCTTAACTCGTCCGCCCCGCAGCAGCACCACCGAATGCTCCTGGAGGTTGTGGCCTTCGCCGGGAATGTAGCTGGTGACCTCGAAGCCGTTGGTCAGCCGGACGCGGGCGACCTTGCGCAACGCCGAATTCGGCTTCTTCGGCGTCGTCGTGTAGACGCGCGTGCACACGCCGCGCTTCTGAGGAGAGCCCTCGAGCGCCGGCACCTTATTGCGCGTTACCGGGGCCTTGCGTGGATTGCGCACCAGTTGATTGATCGTCGGCATCACTTACCCTCGTTGCCGGCAAAGAGATCGCCGGCCAGCGCCCTCAGGCTGAAGACCAAACCCGCACCGAAGCTACGGACAAACAAAAACAAGCCTTACGGCCTGCTTTCCGCCGCGCCTTCAGCGCCAATCGCAAATTTTTACCGTCACGCTCGAGACCGCGTTTGAGCTGTCAAGCTCACCACCGATCCCGCATCGGAAGGAGGCGGATACTAGGGGGTGCTCCGAGGCCCGTCAAGCAGCAATAGCCCCAAAGGCAGACCCGATCCGGCATTCAAATGGGGCCGAAAAGCGACGGTTGCCGCGGCCGCTTCTCTCGCGACCGCGGCGCTTGCCGTTGCTACTTGGCGCCGAAGGTCTCCGGCTCCGCGCGCTGCTCCGAGACCGGCAGCGCCGGCCGAACCGGCTCCTCGCGGGCCGCCTCGTTAGCGATGGCCGCCTGCTCGTCGCGCTCGCTGGCGACGCGACGGAAGCGGTTCATCACACTGCCCGTTCCCGCCGGGATCAGGCGGCCGACGATCACGTTCTCCTTCAATCCCTGCAGGGCGTCGATCTTGCCCGAAACCGCCGCTTCGGTCAGAACCCGCGTGGTTTCCTGGAACGAGGCGGCGGAGATGAACGACCGCGTCTGCAGGCTCGCCTTGGTGATGCCCTGAAGCACGGGCAGGCCCTCAGCCGGGCGGTCGCCCTCCTCCAGCGCCTTGGCGTTGAGCTCGTCGAACTCTATCCGGTCGACCTGCTCGCCGATCAGGAAGGTCGTGTCGCCAGGGTCGGAGATTTCGACCTTCTGCAGCATCTGGCGGACGATCACCTCGATGTGCTTGTCGTTAATCTTGACCCCTTGCAGCCTGTACACTTCCTGGATCTCGTCGGTCAGATAGCCGGCAAGAGCCTCGACACCGAGGACCCGGAGAATGTCGTGGGGCACCGGGTTGCCGTCCATCAGCGGATCGCCGGCCTCGACGAAGTCGCCTTCCTGCACGCTGATGTGCTTGCCCTTCGGAATCAGGTACTCGCGCGGCGTCGCCGTCTCCGTCCCCGTCGTTGGGAACGACGACGATCCGTCGCTTGGCTTTGTAGTCCTTGCCGAATTCGACCCGGCCGGCGATCTCGCTGATGATCGCGTGATCCTTGGGCTTGCGCGCCTCGAACAGCTCGGCGACGCGCGGCAGACCGCCGGTGATGTCCCTCGTTTTGGCCGATTCGCGTGGGATGCGCGCGAGCAGGTCGCCCGCATGCACCTTCTGCCCCGGCTCCACCGAGAGAATCGCGTCGACCGAGAGGAAGTAGCGGGCTTCCAGGCCGTTCTCCAGCATGAGGACCTGGTCATTCTCATCGCGCAGCGTGACCCGCGGCTTGAGCTCGCTACCCTTCGGCTGCGACTTCCAGTCGATGACCACCTTCGAGGCAATGCCCGTCGCCTCGTCCACCTGCTCGACGACCGAAACGCCCTCGACCAGGTCGACGTAGTGAATGATGCCCTCGCGCTCGGTGATGATCGGCAGGGTGTAGGGATCCCACTCCGCCAGCCGATCGCCCCGCTTGACCTCCGAGCGATCCTCCCGCAGCACCTTCGCGCCGTACGGCAGACGATGGCGGGCCCGGTCGCGGCCCTGGGCGTCGGTCAGGACGAGTTCCGCGTTGCGGTTCATCACCACCGGCACGCCGGAGCTGTTGCGCACGGTGTTGCAGTTGCGCAGATGAATGCTGCCGTCCGACGACGCCTCGACCTTGGACTGTTCGGCCCCGCGCTGCACCGCGCCGCCGATGTGGAACGTCCGCATGGTCAACTGCGTGCCCGGTTCGCCGATCGACTGCGCCGCGATGACGCCGACCGCTTCACCGATATTCACCCGCGTGCCGCGGGCGAGGTCGCGACCATAGCACTTGCCGCAGACGCCGTTATGGGTCTCGCAGGTCAGAACCGAGCGGATCTTGACCGCCTCCAGATCGACCGCCTCGACGGCGACGACCGCATCTTCGTCGATCATCTCGCCGGCGCGGACGATGACCCGTTCGTGAACGGGATCGACCACGTTGTCCGCGGCGCAGCGGCCCAGCAGCCGCTCGCCGAGCCCGGAGACGATCTCGCCGCCTTCGACCACCGGCCGCACGGTGATGCCGTTGGTCGTGCCGCAGTCGTTCTCCAGAATGATGCAGTCCTGGGCTACGTCGACCAGCCGGCGGGTCAGGTAGCCGGAGTTGGCGGTCTTCAGCGCCGTGTCGGCCAGACCCTTGCGGGCGCCATGGGTGGAGTTGAAGTACTCGAGAACGGTCAGCCCTTCCTTGAAGTTGGAGATGATCGGCGTCTCAATGATTTCGCCCGACGGCTTGGCCATGAGCCCGCGCATACCGGCGAGCTGCTTCATCTGCGCCGCTGAACCGCGGGCGCCCGAATGGGCCATCATGTAGACCGAGTTGACGAGCTCGCCGGGTTTGGTGGTGGAGATGCGCTGCATCATCGCATCGGCGACCAGATCGGTGCAGTGGGCCCAGGCGTCGACCACCTTGTTGTATTTCTCGCCCTGGGTGATCAGGCCGTCGAGGTACTGCTGCTCGTACTCCTTGACCCGATCCTCCGCCGCGCGGACCAGCGCGACCTTGGTCTCGGGTACGACCAGATCGTCCTTGCCGAACGAGATGCCCGCCTTGGAAGCATAGGTGAAGCCGAGGCCCATGATCCGGTCGGCGAAAATGACCGTCTCCTTCTGCCCGCAGTTGCGGTAGACGGAATCGATGACCGACGAGATCTCCTTCTTCGTCAACAGCCTGTTGATCAGGCCGAACGGCACGTTCGGATGCCGCGGCAGGGTCTCGGAGAGCAGCATCCGTCCCGGCGTCGTCTCGACGACCAGCGTCATCGGCCGATTGTCGGCGTCGACCGTCCGGTAGCGCGCGCGGACCTTCGCGTGAAGGGTGACGGCGCCGGCCTCAAGCGCGTGATGGATCTCGCCGATGTCGGCGAAGACCTTCCCCGCGCCCGGCTCGTCCTCGCCATCGAGGCTGAGGTAGTAGAGGCCGAGAACGATATCCTGCGACGGCACGATGATCGGCTTGCCGTTGGCCGGGCTGAGGATGTTGTTGGTCGACATCATCAGCACCCGCGCCTCGAGCTGCGCCTCCAGAGACAGCGGCACATGGACCGCCATCTGATCGCCGTCGAAGTCGGCGTTGAAGGCGGCGCAGACCAGCGGATGGAGCTGGATCGCCTTGCCCTCGATCAGGACGGGCTCGAATGCCTGGATGCCGAGGCGATGCAGGGTTGGCGCGCGATTCGAGAAGCACCGGGTGTTCGCGGATCACCTCCTCGAGGATGTCCCACACCTCCGGCCGCTCCTTCTCGAGCATCCGCTTGGCGGCCTTGATGGTGGTCGCCATGCCGTAGAGTTCGAGCTTCGAATAGATGAACGGCTTGAACAGCTCCAAAGCCATCTTCTTCGGCAGGCCGCATTCATGCAGTTTCAGTTCCGGGCCGACGACGATGACCGACCGGCCGGAGTAGTCGACGCGCTTGCCGAGCAGGTTCTGGCGGAAGCGGCCCTGCTTGCCCTTGAGCATGTCGCTCAGCGACTTCAGCGGCCGCTTGCTGGCGCCGGTGATCGGGCGGCCGCGGCGGCTGTTGTCGAACAGCGCGTCGACCGACTCCTGCAGCATCCGCTTTTCGTTGCGGATGATGATTTCCGGCGCACGCAGTTCGATCAGCCGCTTGAGCCGGTTGTTGCGGTTGATCACCCGGCGGTAGAGGTCGTTGAGGTCGGAGGTGGCGAACCGGCCTCCGTCGAGAGGGACCAGCGGCCGCAGCTCCGGCGGGATCACCGGGATGGCTTCCAGGATCATCCATTCCGGACGGGCGCCGGACTCGATGAAGGCCTCGATCAGCTTGAGCCTCTTTACCAGCTTCTTGCGCTTGGCTTCGGACGTCGTCTCCTTCAGGTCGACGCGGAGTGTCGCCCGCTCGGTTTCAAGCTCGATCGCCTTGAGCATCTCGCGGATCGCTTCCGCGCCGATACCGACGTTGAAGGAATCCTCGCCGTACTCCTCGATCGCCTTCTGGTACTGATCCTCGCTGATGAGCTCGCGGAACTTCAGAGGCGTCAGCCCCGGCTCCACAACCACGTAATTCTCGAAGTAGAGAACGCGTTCGAGGTCCTTGAGCGTCATGTCGAGCAGCAGGCCGACGCGGCTCGGCAGCGACTTCAGGAACCAGATGTGCGCGACCGGCGAGGCCAGTTCGATGTGGCCCATGCGTTCGCGCCGGACCTTCTGCAGGGTGACCTCGACGCCACACTTCTCGCAGATGATGCCCTTGTACTTCATCCGCTTGTATTTGCCGCAGAGGCACTCGTAGTCCTTGGTCGGCCCGAAGATCCGGGCGCAGAACAGGCCGTCGCGCTCCGGCTTGAAGGTTCGATAGTTGATGGTCTCGGGCTTTTTGATCTCGCCGAACGACCACGAGCGGATGCGCTCGGGGCTTGCGATCGAGATCTGGATCTCGTCGAAGCGCTGGGTTCCGCCAACCTGGCCGAAGATCTTCAAAAGCTCATTCATTGCGTCTTCTCCCGAACGGAGATCAGATCAGGGGCGACATGCGCCCCGATGACGATGCTCGGCATGGCGCCGCCGCGATATCAATTCAGCTCGACGTTCAGACCGAGCGACTGCAGCTCCTTGACCAGCACGTTGAACAACTCGGGCACGCCCGCCTCGAACGTGTCGTCGCCGCGGACGATCGATTCGTAGACCTTGGTCCGGCCGGAAACGTCGTCCGACTTCACGGTCAACATCTCCTGCAGGGTGTAGGCGGCGCCGTAAGCCTCCAGCGCCCAGACCTCCATCTCGCCGAAACGCTGGCCGCCGAACTGAGCCTTGCCGCCGAGCGGCTGCTGGGTGACGAGGCTGTAGGGGCCGATCGAGCGGGCGTGGATCTTGTCATCGACAAGGTGGTGCAGCTTGAGCATGTAGATGTAGCCCACCGTCACCTTCCGCGCGAACGCTTCGCCGGTCCGCCCGTCGTAGAGCGTCGCCTGGCCGGTCGTATCCAGACCAGACCTGCCGAGCAGGTCGACGATGTCGCTTTCGCGCGCCCCGTCAAACACAGGCGAGGCGACCGGAACGCCCGGGCGCAGGTTCTCGCCCAGTTCCAGCAACTGCTCATCGGACAGATCGGCGATCAGCTCGTCGTACTGAGCGCGGCCCGTAGACCTCCTTCAGGTGATCGCGAAGTTGGCCGAAGCCGCTCGGCGCGTGCGGCGTCGACCAGGTCTCCGATCTGCGCGCCCAGACCGGCGCAGGCCCAGCCCAGGTGTGTTTCCAGGATCTGGCCAACGTTCATCCGCGATGGCACGCCAAGCGGGTTGAGCACGATGTCGACGCTGGTGCCGTTGGCGAGATAGGGAATGTCCTCGATCGGAATGATCTTCGAGATGACGCCCTTGTTGCCGTGCCGCCCGGCCATCTTGTCGCCCGGCTGGAGCTTGCGCTTCACGGCGACGAAGACCTTGACCATCTTCATCACGCCGGGAGGAAGGTCATCGCCGCGCTGGACCTTCTCTACCTTGTCCTCGAACCGCTGCTCGAGCCGGGAGATCCCCTCCTCGAACGACGACCGCAAGGCTTCGACATCGGCCATGACCGCGTCGTCGGCAATGACCGTCCGCGCCCACTGGCCGGGGGTGAAGCCGGCAGAGAAGCTCGTCGCTGATGATCTCGTCCGCCGACATCCCCTTCGGCCCGCTGACGATGGTCTGTCCGATGAGCAGCGTCCGCAGCCGGTTGTGAAAGTTGCGCTCGAGAATGACCCGCTCGGCGTCGCGATCCTTGGCCAGCCGCTCGATCTCGGAGCGCTCGATTGCCAGCGCCCGCGCGTCCTTCTCAACCCCGCGGCGGGAGAAGACGCGCACCTCCAGCACCGTCCCGGCGACGCCGGGCGGCACCTTCAGGGAGGTGTCGCGAACGTCGGCGGCCTTTTCGCCGAAGATCGCGCGCAGAAGCTTCTCCTCCGGCGTCATCGGCGTCTCGCCTTTCGGCGTCACCTTGCCGACGAGAATGTCGCCCGGCTTGACCTCGGCGCCGATGTAGACGATCCCGGCCTCGTCCAGGTTCTTGAGCGCCTCCTCGCCGACGTTGGGAATGTCGCGGGTGATCTCCTCCTGCCCCAGCTTGGTGTCGCGGGCCATGACCTCGAACTCCTCGATGTGAATCGAGGTGAAGACGTCGTCGCGGACGAGCCGCTCGGAGATCAGGATGGAGTCTTCGAAGTTGTAACCCTGCCAAGGCATGAAGGCGACGAGCACATTGCGTCCGAGCGCCAGTTCGCCCAGCTGCGTCGACGGCCCGTCGGCGATGATATCGCCGGCCTCGACGGTCTCGCCCACCCGGACCAGCGGCCGCTGATGGATCGTCGTGTTCTGGTTCGAGCGCTGGAACTTGAGCAGGTTGAAGATATCGACCCCGGGCGTCGAATGCGACGTGGCGCCGGTGGCGCGAATGACGATCCGGGTTGCGTCGACCTGATCGACAATTCCCGGACGTTTCGCCACGATGGCCGCGCCGGAGTCCCGGGCCACGGCCATTTCCATACCGGTGCCGACCAGCGGCGCCTCGCTGCGGAGCAGCGGCACCGCCTGACGCTGCATGTTCGAGCCCATCAGCGCCCGGTTGGCGTCGTCGTTCTCGAGAAACGGTATCAGCGCCGTGGCGACGGAAACGAGCTGCTTCGGCGACACGTCGATGAAGTCGATGTCGCCGGCGCGGGCCATGACGAAGTCGTTGCCCCGCCGACAGCTGATCAGATCGGAGGTAAAGCGGCCCTCGTCGTCGAGCTCGGCGTTCGCCTGGGCGATCGTGTATTTGCCCTCTTCCATCGCCGACATGTAAATGACTTCATCCATGACCCGGGCGTCCTCGACCCGGCGATACGGCGTCTCGATGAAGCCATATCGGTTCACCTGGGCGAACGTCGCCAGCGAGTTGATCAGGCCGATGTTCGGCCCTTCCGGCGTCTCGATTGGACAGATGCGGCCGTAATGGGTGGGATGGACGTCACGGACTTCGAAGCCGGCCCGCTCACGCGTCAGTCCGCCGGGTCCAAGCGCCGATAGCCGGCGCTTGTGGGTGATCTCCGACAGCGGGTTGGTCTGGTCCATGAACTGGCTGAGCTGCGACGAGCCGAAGAACTCGCGCACCGCCGCCGCCGCGGGCTTCGCGTTGATCAGCTCCTGCGGCATGACGGTGTCGATATCGACCGAACTCATCCGCTCGCGGATCGCCCGCTCCATGCGCAGGAGTCCGACCCGGTACTGGTTTTCCAGCAGCTCGCCGACCGAGCGCACCCGCCGGTTGCCGAGATGGTCGATGTCGTCGATTTCGCCGCGACCGTCCTTCAGATCGACGAGCACCTTGACGACGGCAAGAATGTCCTCCTTGCGTAGCGTCCTGAGCGAATCGTCGGTGGTGAAGCCGAGCCGGGAGTTCATCTTGACCCGCCCCACGGCGGAGAGGTCATAGCGCTCCGAATCGAAGAACAGCCCGCGGAAAAGCACCTCGGCGGTATCCAGCGTCGGCGGCTCGCCCGGGCGCATCACCCGGTAGATGTCGAAAAGCGCCTCTTCCCGGCTGGAATTGCGGTCAATCGCGAGCGTGTTGCGGATGTAGGGGCCGATGTTGATGTGGTCGATCGCGAGCGTGCGGATCTCGTCGACCCCCGCCTTCTTCAGCGCATCGAGGTTGACCTCGGTAATCTCTTCTCCGGCCTCAATGAAGATCTCGCCGCTGTCCTCGTCGATCACGTCCTCGGCGATATAGCGTCCGGCCAGATCCTCATCGGGAACGAGCTGTTCGGTCAGTCCCTGCGCCGCCAGTTCCCGCAGAAGCTTGGGCGTCAGCTTCGTTCCAATCTCGGCGACGCGCTTGCCGCTGCCGGCGTCGACAAGATCGCGCTGCAGCTTCATCCCCCGCATCCGCTCGGGCCGGAACTCAGTCTTCCAGCCGCCGTCGCTGACATGGAAGGTCACCTTCTCGTAGAAGTAGTCGAGAACCTCTTCCGGCGTCATGCCGACGATCTCGCCCGGCTCCAGACCCCGACCCTCGGCCCCCCGCTCCTGGCGAAGAAGCTCCGTGCCGCGGCCGTCCAGGGCCATCAGCAGGGTCGTGACCGGAAGCTTGCGCCGCCGGTCGATGCGCACATAGACGAGATCCTTGGCGTCGAACTCGAAATCCAGCCACGAGCCGCGATAGGGGATCACCCGCGCCGCGAACAGGTACTTGCCCGAGGCGTGAGTCTTGCCCTTGTCGTGGTCGAAAAAGACCCCGGGCGAACGGTGCATCTGCGAGACGATCACCCGCTCGGTGCCATTGACGACGAAGGTGCCGTTATCGGTCATCAAGGGCATGTCGCCCATGTAGACGTCCTGCTCCTTGATGTCGCGAATGGAGCGCGCCCCGGTGTCCTCATCGATGTCCCAGACGACCAGGCGCAGCGTCACCTTCAGCGGCGCCGCATAGGTCATGCCGCGCTGCTGGCATTCCTCGACATCGTACTTGGGCTCCTCGAACTCGTACTTGACGAACTCGAGGGTCCCCCGCGACGAGAAATCGCTGATCGGAAAGACCGACCTGAAGACCTCCTGAAGGCCGCTGCTGGTGCGCTGGTCCGCGACGACACGGCGTTGCAGGAACTGATCGTAGGAGCTCTTCTGCACCTCGATCAGGTTTGGCATCGGCACGGCGGCGGCGATGCGTCCAAAGCTCTTCCGAACGCGCTTGCGACCGGTGAAACTTCTAGCCATAAGTGGTCCTCGCGAGTGTACTGGGATGCTGCCGTTCCGAACCCATGGGCACCGCTTGCCAGGGGTCGGAACCGCGAGAGTCACGCGCGCTGGCCGCAAAGGAGGTGCGACGCTGCAGCATTATCCGCTTCAGCATCGCCGACATCCCCCGCGGCAATAACGCGCATCGACTGGAACGTCCGCTTTCCCGGTCGCGGTCAGACCCATGCGGGCGGACGCCTCTAAGACGGACGAAAACGGGGGCGCAGCGCATTCCCGCGGCCCCGGCACTCCGTCCTCTACACCATATGTGGCACGTGGAGGCAGGGGCCAAGCCCTGCCGCGCGCTTTTTGTCACTTGACCTCGACAGTCGCCCCTGCTTCCTCCAGCTTTTTCTTCATCTCGGCGGCGTCTTCCTTCTTCACCGCTTCCTTGACGGTCTTCGGCGCAGCTTCGACCAGATCCTTCGCCTCCTTCAGGCCGAGCCCGGTCATCGCGCGAATTTCTTTGATGACGTTGATCTTCTTCTCGCCGAACGACACCAGGACAACGTCGAACTCGGTCTGCTCTTCGGCCGCCTCGGCCGCCGGCGCTGCCGAAGGCGCCGCCGCCGCAACCGGCGCCGCCGCCGAAACGCCCCATTTTTCTTCGAGCAGCTTGCTGAGCTCGGCCGCCTCCAGGACGGTCAAATTCGACAGTTGCTCGACCAGGGTCTCCAGGTTTGCCATCTTCGTATGCTCCTCAGGCTTGATCGGTAATGCTTACAACTACGCTGCCGGCTGTTCGTCCGCCTCGCCCTGTCCCTGCTCCGCATATGCCGACAACACGCGGGCGATCTGCCCGGCCGGCGCCTGCAGGACAACGGCCAGCTTGGTCGCCGGCGCGCTGACAAGGCCAATGAGTTTGGCGCGAAGCTCGTCGAGGGATGGCAATGCCGCAAGGGCCTTGACGCCATCCTCGTCGAGCACCTTGTCGCCGAGACTGCCACCGATGACGATCAACTTCGGATGGGTCTTGGCGAACCCGACGGCGACCTTCGCCGCCGCGACCGGATCGCTGGAATACGCCATGGCGGTGGGTCCGACGAACATCTCGTTCAGGCCCGCATAGCGCGTACCCGATAAAGCCCGCTTGGTGAGGCGGTTCTTGGTGACCTTCACGCTGGCCCCCGCCTCACGCATCTGTGCGCGCAGGTTGGTCATATCGCCCACGGACAGGCCGGAGTATTGCGTCACCACGACCACCGCCGTCTCGGCGAAGGTCTCATGCAGCGACGCGACCAGCTGTTCCTTGGCTACCCGATCCATCGGTCATCCCCGTCTCGATCCGCCCGCGGCGATGCTTTCGCAGTCGCCCCGTGACGGACTCGGCCATCACCTATGTCCGACGGTGCGCCGGCTTCGGCCCCGTCGAACGACGTGCGCCTGTCCAGGCGCCGGCTCAAGCCCCGCGATCGCAGACGGGATCCGTCTGACCTCTGCGCTCGATACCGTCTCGGCAGGCGGATCGCCATTAAACCTCCGGCGGCTGCGCCGCCTTTGGTGCCTGCTGTCTCGGACAGGTTTCGCCGGACGGACCGCATTGGCCCGCCCGCTCACCGGGCCGCGTCTGCACGCGCCCCCGTGTCTCTGCTCATTCGTCTCCACTCATACCGGCACACTGGCGCCGGAGCGTCGATCTAGCCGGCGACGCTGCCGACGTTGACCTTGATGCCGGGACCCATGGTCGAACTGACGCTGGCGCGCTGAAGGTAGGTTCCCTTGGCGCCGCTCGGCTTCGCCCTGACGATCGCTTCGGCGAAGGCCCGCGCATTGGCCTCGATCGCGTCCGCGCTGAAGCTGGCCTTGCCGACTCCACCGTGAATGATCCCGGCCTTCTCGACCCGAAATTCAACCTGACCGGCCTTGGCCGCGCGCACCGCGCCGGCGACGTCCTGGGTCACCGTTCCCAGCTTTGGGTTCGGCATCAGCCCGCGGGGGCCGAGGATTTTTCCCAGGCGGCCGACGACGGCCATCATGTCGGGCGTCGCGATACAGCGATCGAAGTTGATCTGGCCGCCCTGGATCTGCTGCATCAGATCCTCGGCGCCGACGATGTCCGCGCCCGCGGCGGTGGCTTCCGCCGCCTTGTCGCCCTTGGCGAATACGGCGACGCGCAACGTCTTGCCGGTCCCGTGCGGCAGGCTGACGACGCCCCGGACCATCTGGTCGGCATGGCGCGGATCGACGCCGAGACCGAGCGAAACCTCGATGGTCTCGTCGAATTTGGCCGACGCCCGCTCCTTGATGAGCGCGATCGCCTCGGCGAGATCATATGTGTCGTCGGGCCCGATTCCCTCGTAAGCCTGACGCAGCCTTTTGCTCTTCTTCGCCATGTCTCTCAGTCCACCACTTCCAGGCCCATGGACCGGGCCGAGCCGGCGATCATCCGCATCGCGCCGTCGATGTCCTTGGCGTTGAGATCGGCCATCTTCAGCTGGGCGATTTCGCGCAGCTGCTCGCGGCTCACCGTGCCGATGTGCTGGCGCGCGGTATCGGCCGAGCCCTTCGGAACGCCGGCCGCCTTCTTCAGAAGAAAGCTCGCCGGCGGCGTCTTGGTCACGAACGAAAAGGTCCGATCGCCGTAGACCGTGATGACCACCGGAACCGGCATCCCCTGTTCGAGCGACTGCGTTTGCGCGTTAAAGGTCTTGCAGAACTCCATGATGTTCAGCCCGGCCTGGCCCAGCGCCGGGCCGATCGGCGGCGACGGGTTCGCCGCGCCGGCCGGCACCTGCAACTTGATGTATCCGACAATCTTTTTCGCCATCGTCTCTCCTCAGGACCGCCGCGCGCTCGCGCCGGCTGTCACCGTACCTTCTGTCGCCCGATTGGGGGCCGGCTACATTTTCTCGACCTGCGCGTATTCCAGTTCGACCGGCGTCGACCGGCCGAAAATGGAAACCGCGACCTTCAACCGCGCCCGGCCCTCGTCGACCTCTTCGACCAGCCCGCTGAACGAGGTGAAGGGGCCGTCGCTGACCCGCACCTGCTCGCCGACCTCGAATGTAACGGACGGCTTGGGTCGCTCGATGCCTTCCTGGACCTGATGCATGATCCGCATCGCCTCGGCCTCGGTGATCGGCGTCGGCCGGCCGCGCGCGCCAAGAAAGCCGGTCACCTTAGGCGTATTCTTGACCAGGTGCCAGGTCTCGTCGCTCATTGCCATCTTGACGAGAACATAGCCGGGAAAGAACTTGCGCTCGGCGTTGATCTTCGCCCCGCGGCGAACTTCGACGACCTCCTCGATCGGCACAAGCACCTGCTCGATCCGGTCGCTCATGCCGGCCTGGCGCACCTGCTCGTCGATCGACTGCGCAACCTTGCGCTCAAATCCGGAATAGACGTGAATGACGTACCAGCGCGCTTCCATTCGGCCTCACATCCCCACGCTCAACAGGAAGCGGATCGCGACCGCAATGATCTGATCGACGACAAAAGAAAAAGATCGCCGCAAGCACGACCATGACGAACACCATTGCGGTCGAGATGGCGGTTTCTCGCCGCGACGGCCACGTCACCTTGGACGCTTCCTGACGGACCTCGCGAAAAAACTGGGCGACGTTGGTGCGTGCCATGATCCTAAAGCGTTCTGGCAGGGGCAGCAGGATTCGAACCCGCGACCTGCGGTTTTGGAGACCGCCGCTCTACCAGCTGAGCTATACCCCTATGTCGTTGCGCCGACCGCCGCGCCCGTCGCCGGGTTTATGGCGTTCGGCCGGTCCGGTTGTGGTTGTCTCGGCTCTACTCGATGATCTTGGCGACGACGCCGGCGCCGACCGTGCGGCCGCCCTCGCGGATGGCGAAGCGCAGGCCCTCGTCCATGGCGATCGGCTGGATCAGCGTCACCTCCATCGACACGTTGTCGCCCGGCATCACCATCTCGGTGCCCTCCGGCAGCGCCACCGTCCCGGTCACGTCCGTCGTCCGGAAATAGAACTGCGGCCGGTAGTTGGTGAAGAACGGCGTGTGCCGACCGCCCTCCTCCTTGGTCAGGATGTAGGCCTCGGCGGCGAACTTCGTGTGCGGCGTGATCGTCCCCGGCTTCGCCAGAACCTGACCGCGCTCCACATCCTCGCGCTTGGTCCCGCGCAGCAAAACGCCGATGTTGTCGCCAGCCTCGCCCTGGTCGAGCAGCTTGCGGAACATCTCGACACCGGTGCACACCGTCTTCGTCGTCGCCTTCAGACCGACGATCTCAACCTCCTCGCCGACCTTCACAACCCCGCGCTCGACCCGCCCCGTCACCACCGTGCCCCGCCCCGAGATCGAAAACACATCCTCGATCGGCATCAAAAACGGCTGGTCCTTCGGACGCTCGGGCTGGGGAATGTACGCATCCACCGCCTTCATCAACTCCAGGATCGACTGTGCCCCAACCTCCGGGTCGCGACCCTCCAGCGCATACAGCGCCGAACCCTTGACGATCGGAATGTCGTCGCCCGGAAAATCATAGCTCGACAGCAACTCGCGAAGCTCAAGCTCGACCAGCTCCAAAAGCTCCGGGTCGTCAACCATGTCGACCTTGTTCAGATACACCACAATCGCCGGAACACCCACCTGACGGGCCAGAAGAATATGCTCGCGCGTCTGCGGCATCGGACCATCCGCCGCCGAAACCACCAGAATGGCCCCGTCCATCTGCGCCGCACCGGTGATCATGTTCTTCACGTAGTCGGCATGACCCGGGCAATCGACATGCGCGTAATGACGGTTCTCCGTCTGATACTCCACATGCGCCGTCGAGATCGTAATCCCACGCGCCTTCTCCTCGGGCGCCTTGTCGATCTGATCGAACGGAATGAACGTCGCCCCACCGGACTCCGCCAGCGTCTTCGTAATCGCCGCCGTCAACGTCGTCTTGCCATGATCGACATGACCGATCGTCCCAACATTGCAGTGCGGCTTCGTCCGCTCAAACTTCGCCTTCGCCATCTTGTCGGTGTCTTTCGCGCTCGAAAGTTTAAAACAAAGCGTATCCTGCCGGATCGGCCAACCGCCGGTCGCGACCACTGTAGCGTACTGGAGCGGGTGAAGGGAATCGAACCCTCGTCTGAAGCTTGGAAGGCTCCTGCTCTACCACTGAGCTACACCCGCACGACCAGGCCTGTCGAGGTTCAAGTCCAGCCCGTCTGGCCCGCCCTTCTGGATGGTGGAGGGGGTAGGATTCGAACCTACGTAGGCGTGCGCCAACGGGTTTACAGCCCGTCCCCTTTAACCACTCGGGCACCCCTCCGGCGCGCCGCCGCGCCCGGCCAAGCCGGCGGAACGAGCGCTTGCAAATATGGGGTTTGCCGCTCCCTTGTCAATCTTCAATAAGCAGGAAACAGTCGCGTGGAGTTCCCGAAGCGGGTATCGGACGCGGCACTCCAACCTCATAGGCCAGGATTCACCTACCGCCATGAGCCGTCATCCCTCGCCGCCGCCGGACCCATCTCATCGCCGCTCCCGGCGATCAGGGCGAGCCGCATCCCCGTTGCAGAACCAGAGACGAGAGCCGGGGCGAGACCGGCGGGCATCCGCGGCCGTCTGGCTGTACGGCCTGCACGCGGTCCTCGCCTGCGTCGCCAATCCTGATCGGCGTTGCCGGCGGCTGCTTGCGGTCGACCAGACCCGCGAGCGGCTGGCCGGGGTCGCCGCCGCCGCTGCCGCGCCACGGCCCGAAGTCGAGCTCTGCGACCGGCGTGCGCTTGGAGCCTTTCTGCCGCCCGGCGCGGTGCACCAGGGGGTCGCGGCGATGGTCGAGCCGCTGGCGGAGGTGGCGCTGGAAACCGTTATCGCTGAACTCGAAGGCGCGGCGACGGCCTGCATCGTCGTGCTGGACCAGGCCAGCGACCCGCGCAACGTCGGCGCGGTGATGCGCTCGGCGGCCGCCTTCGGCGCCGCCGCGGTCGTCACCCAGGACCGGCATGCGCCGACGGCGACCGGCGCGCTGGCCAAGGCCGCCGCCGGCGGGCTGGAGCGGGTGCCGCTGGTCAGCGTCGTCAACATCGCCCGAGCCTTGCGCACTCTGCAGGCCGCGAATTTCTGGTGCATCGGGCTGGATGCGGAGGCAAGAGACAGTCTCGCCTGCGCCCTGCCGTCCGGCCGCGCCGCCATCGTCCTCGGCTCGGAGGGTCATGGCCTGCGTCGATTGACGCGGGAGACCTGCGACGGCCTGGCCCGGATCCCCATCGAGAGCGCGAGCGGCAGCCTCAATCTCTCGGCGGCGGCGGCGATTGCACTTTATGAACGCGGCCGCGGCGGCGATACCGACGGATGAATGCACTGCAGCCGGGCGAGCGTTTGATGCGCCGTAGCGCCGTCGCCTTCTTGTCGCCACGTCCGCCAGGCGCTATCGTCGAAATGCGCTGCGGCGTTTTGCCTTTGCCGCCTCGCCAAGCCTCGCGGGCGCGCCGCCGGATTAGCTCAGTTGGTAGAGCGACTGATTTGTAATCAGTAGGTCGGGGGTTCGAATCCCTCATCCGGCACCATAATCTCAATGGCTTACGGGAAGCGGCCTGAGTCTGCCGTAGCTTGGGTAAGCAAGGGGAGTTGCCAGCGTCACA
The DNA here is from genome assembly GCA_963789785.1 of uncultured Alphaproteobacteria bacterium. Lineage (GTDB taxonomy): Bacteria > Pseudomonadota > Alphaproteobacteria > Rhodospirillales > Defluviicoccaceae > JAEULH01. The sequence goes on from CAWBNC010000015.1 coordinate 106,687, forward strand.
GCGTCATCGCTGGAAGAACCATGAGCGTCCTTAGCTGCTTACGCATGACGCTGGTTGCGTCAGGGAGCGTCACGAGGGGGGCGGCAGCGTCACCGCAACGAAGCTGGCGAGGGGCACGGTCAGGGTCTAAGCTTGAGAATCAGGAACATCGCCGCTTCAGCCGCGGACGGGGGACACGTGGCCGAGCCTTTCCGGATCTTCCTCAGCTATAACCGCCGTGACATCTCGGACGTCGAGCGCCTGGCGCGGGCGCTCACGGAACGGGGCGTCACTCCCTTCAAGGACGACTGGTATCTGAGCCCCGGCGAGCACTGGCCGTCGTCGCTGGACCGCCACCTCGCCCATTGCCGCGCCGTCGCCGTGGTCATCGGGGCGAGCGGCCTGGGGCCGTGGCAGCAGCGCGAGGTCTACGCCGCGATCGACCGCGAGGTCCGGGAGCGCGCCGAGGGGCGCGAGTGCTTTCGGGTCATCCCGGTGCTGCTCAGCGAGGGTGCGCTCGCCCACGCCGGCGTGGGCTTCCTGTCGCAGAACGTCTGGGTCGAGGCGTGGGACCCACGGGCGGCGGACCTGATCCTCGGAGCGGTCGAAGGCACTCCGCCGGCAGAGCTGTACGACGAAGCCCACCCGGATCCGCGTATGCTGTTCTGTCCCTACCGCGGGCTTCGGGTTTTCCGGGAGGAGGACCAAGCATTCTACTTCGGCCGCGAGGAAGACCTGGAGAAACTGGTCGCGGCCGCTGGCCTGTATCCCATCGTCGCCATCGTCGGCCCCTCGGGCAGCGGCAAGTCGTCGCTGGCGCGGGCGGGGTTTGTTCCGTGCCTGCGGCGGCAGAGCGGCGGCCGGGTCTGGCAGGTCGCAATCGTCGACCACCCGGGCCAGAACCCGTTCCTGGCCCTCGCCCAGGCGTTGCTGCCGCTCTGGGAGCCGCGACGCGTCCTCGAATGGTCGAAGAACCAGGCATACTCGGAGGCCAGGACGCTGGCCGCCAGCCTCCGGGACGATGGGGCGGCCCGGCTCCGCAATGTCGTCGAGCAGATCTTCGCCGAGGAGCCGGGGACCACCGACCTCATGCTGATCGTCGACCAATGGGAAGAACTCTATACCTATCGCCCCGAGGGCGCCGCCGCCTTCATCGCGATGCTGCTCGATGCTTTGCGTGACCACGGCATTCAGGTCGTGCTGACGCTCCGCGCCGACTACTGGGGCGAGCTGCTCAGCCAACATCCTCCGTTCGCTGCCCGGCTTGCCGGTGAGGCGACGGTGCACCTCCCGGCGCTGCTTCGCGACGGACTGGAATCGGCAATCCGCAAGCCGGCGGAGAAAACGAGTCTGCTCGTTGAACCCGTGCTCGTCGAGGCGCTGCTGAACGATGCCGAGGATCAACCGGGCGACCTGCCGCTGCTCGAGTTCGCTCTCAGGCAGCTCTGGGAGGCGCAGACTAACCGCCGCGGCGCGCTGACCATGCATGCGTACGAAAAGATGGGCCGGCTGCCCGATCGATTGTCACGCACGCGGAGGGAGCATACGCGCTACTGGCGCCGGAGGAGCGCGACGCCGTTCCCGGCGTCTTTGCGGCGCTGGTGCACGTGGAAGAGGCGCGCGCGGACCTTCGCCGACGCGCCCCCCTGAAGGAGCTGAGCGGTATTGGCCAGACGGTTGCGCGGCGGCTTGCAGACGAACGGCTTCTGGTCACAGGTCGCGATTGGGCGACTGGCGATGAGTGGGTGGAAGTCGCCCACGAAGCTCTTTTGCGCCACTGGCCAAAGCTCGAAGACTGGATGGAGCGACGCCGCGAGTCCGTTCGTGTGCTTCGCCAGCTGCAGGCCGATACTCGCACGTGGCTGGAGAAGCAAAGAGACCTGAGCTACCAGTGGTCGCATGAGCGAGTGCTGGAGGCGGTGACGGCGCTGAAGCAGATCGGCGAGGAAGTGCAGCTGAGCAGCGAGGTGCAGGAGTTTCTGGGACCGATCGATCCGGACGAGATGCTGGCGGAGCTGGAGAGGCCGGGGACGACGCACCGGCGCCGGCTCTTGATCGGCGAGCGGCTCGACGTCCTGGGCGATCCTCGGGATGGGTCTGGCGTCGATGACCACGGCACGCCCGACCTCGACTGGCGGCCGGTCGAGGGCGGCGAGGTGACAATCTCGATCCTGTCCGATCCGGACAATGCCTATTCGGACGTCGTCGACATTCGGAGCAAGCGGGTAGATGGCTTCCACATTGCCCGCTACCCCGTCACCGCCGCCCAGTATCGTGCCTTCATCGATGCGGAGGACGGCTGGCAGGATCCGGCGAGGTGGGGCGACGACCTCTACCGCGAGGAGGACGGCGACACCTACGAGTTCGGGCGCTTCGGCAACCACCCGGCGGTTTACGTCAGCTGGTTCGACGCGGTCGCCTTCTGTCGCTGGATGAGCCGGCGGCTCGGCTTCCCCGTGCGCCTGCCAGATGAATGGGAGTGGCAGCAGGCGGCGACCAGCGGGGAGGAGGGCCGCGTCTTTCCGTGGGGGCCCGAGTGGGATCCCAAGGCCGAGCCGTGGCGGGCGAACACGTTCGAGAGCCGGTTGGGGCAGGCGACGGCGGTGGGCATGTACCCAGCCGGCGCCTCGCCGGTCGGAGCATTCGACATGGCGGGCACCGTCTGGGAGTGGTGCCTGAACAAGTTCGATGCGCCCAAGGTCGAGGTAACGAGTTCCGGCGCCGACGATTTCGACTCCCGCGTGCTGCGCGGCGGGGCCTGGGACGACAATCAGGACTTCGCCCGCTCAGCCTTCCGCTTCAGGTACTCCCCGCTCAACCGGTACAGCAACTTCGGTTTCCGTGTGGTGTGTTCGTCCCCATCGACCGGGCACTGATCCCTGACAAGCGGCGCGTTAGCGCCGCTTCGACTTATTTCAGGTTCCGCGGTTTTGCCGCGCCGCGACCTTCACGCGCCCCGATCTCTTACGCGGGGACGGGACGGCCTCGGCCTTCCCCGGCCGCGAGGCGCGCAAGGCGCACGACGCCGGCCCCTATGGCGGTCGGCTCGTCGGCGGTGACGAGCGCTTCGAGCACCCCGGCAGTATCAAGACGGTCCAGCAGCTCCCGGTGCCGCTGCGCGGTCGAGGACTTCCTCGGCCCCATGCCGCGCCTCGCATGATTGCGCTTCAGCGTAGGTGGACAACCGTCCGCCAAATATCCGCCTTAATGTGAGCAAAGTTCTTCGTCAACTTCTCCTCGTCCTTGGGTGTGCCGCGGACAGTCGGCTCTACACGACGGGATCGAAAAGAAAATTGTCGGTTGCGGTGCGTCTTCGGAAAAAGAGAGTAATCGATTCTGGAGAACTGCGAATGACTTCACAAATCAGCGGCGTGGCGCGGGCGCTGCTCGTCTTCATTTCCATTCTATCCTTTTCCCTACCCGTTGGGGTCAAAGCCGCCATCACGTGCGTTGTCCCGCCGCCGCTATCGAAACCCATCGTCATCGAAGGCAAGTGCCCTGGAGATCCGGGTTTCGCCAAGAACCTCCGGGCCGACGGGCGTGACGTCTACATCAAGCTGCCGTCCGACAGGACCTGTTCAAAGGGCATGGTTGTCGCAAGGCCCCGCAACCTCCGCATTAGCGGCGGGCAAATCATCTACAACGACAGCCTGTCCGCCGTGATCACGGTCAAGGATACATCGGGAACCGCTCTGATCGACGGGGTGAGCATCGACGTCAACAGGAAGTCCGCCGATGCGATCCGAAGCTACAACGACAAGGGCCGGCTGATCGTTCAGAACACCTTCGTCAAAGGCATCAGCGGCACCCCCAAAGGGACCCATGGAGATCTCGTCCATGCTCAGGGCGGCGGCCCGCTGCAGGAGTTAATCCTGCAGAACGTGACCGGCCTCACCGGCTATCAGGGACTGTTTTCGCCCTACCGGCCGCGCGAAGGCCACGGCACGCGCAAGCTCAAGCTCAACCGGGTCAACGTCGGCTACGACCGCGGTATCGCCAAAACTTCGGGTGCGGGCAAACCGCTCATGCTGCTGTTCATGGGCAGCGCCGACGACAGAACAAACCAGGTTCCGGACCAGGGAACCACACTGACCGATGTCTACGTCGACGGCAGCTACTGGAACTTTGCCTTCCAGAAGGCGGTCTATGCGCACCCGAAACCGGTGTCGGACGGATGTGCCACATTCGACCCGAAACACAAGATCAACGGGCGCGCCTGCGGCGGCAGGCCGCCGCAAGGAGACTACGCGCCCGCCTCTCGCGTCGGGCGAAGCTACGACCGGAGCTACTTCTGCAACTAGATCAACCTGCTTTCGGATGGGATCGTCCGACAGCAAGACGTCGGTCCATTACAAGGAGATCGGGCATCTCATCTGCGCCTGTCCGGGCGAGAGCCGGCTCTAAGCCGGCGTCTCGGCCCGGCGGAGCAGCCCGGCGACGGTGCGAAAGACGTCGCTGAGCCGGAGAATGCCGACGATCTCGCCGTTGCGGGTGACCAGGAGAGAGAGGTAGCGGCCCTTGATGAGCTGGGCAATCGCCTGGTCCATGGCCGCCACCTCCTCGATCCGCTCGTCGTCGTGCTCGTGCGCCACGCGAAGCAGATCCCCGACGGTTATTCTGCGGGCCGTTTCGGAGGCGTTGCGTAGCAGGGCGTGGCTCCACAGGCCGAAGCTCTCGACCATCGCCAGTGGGTCGACCGGATGGCCATGACGAGGATCGAGCCCGCCCAGCAGATCCCACATCGACAACTTGCCGAGGATCCGGCCGTCGCCGCGCCGCACCAGCACGGCGCGGTCGCGCGGACGGGCCGGGTCGTCGGGCATACCGCCAGAGGCCGCCTCGAGCGCCTCGATCGCCACATGCAGCGACGCCGTATCGGCGACCACCGTGTAGCCTTCGACGGGAACCATGAGATCGCCGACTGCCTGCATTTTTTTCGCCTCCCCTCGCTTCGTGCCATGCCTCCTCGTGACATGGGGACGGCCGCAACCGGTTGAAATACATCGCCGACAACGCCGGCGCTTCGCGCACCCGACCCGGACCTGCTCGAGCTGGTGCGACTGCCCGACCACACGTGAAGATTTCAGTGCATTCGAGGGGCGGCAGAACGCGCCGGCCCTCCCCATGTCCTACAACGACGGAGGCACAACGGCGTCGGGAACGAACTCGACCGAGGGTTCCAGAGCGGATTGCGGCAAATACGGAGCCCGCCCCACAGACCGCCTACAGACCGCGCGGACGGAACGGTTTCGTCCGGCTTGACGATGTGCCAAGGAGGCACTGGATCCATGATCGATCACGATATTCTCGTCCCCCGGCCGGACGACGTTGGCAGCGACGATTGGCTGGCCGCTTACCGACGCGGCCTCGTCGATGTACCCGTCTGTGCCGAGAACGGCGCATTTTCGACCCGCTACGAAGAAGTTCTGGAATCCTGAGGGGCCGGCAGGGCGGCGGGAGCGGCCCGCCGCTCCAGCGAGAGCATGCCTCTCCCCCGAATGGGCGCAGGAGAGATGCCCGATCTCTCTGTAATCTATCAACTTTCTGCTTTCGGACGAGTTCATCCGAAAGCAGGTTGATCTAGGCCTGTCGGGTGATCCTGATCCGCGGCGGATGCAATCCGGTTGCTCGCCACCGCGCGGCCGTTGCACGCCTTGAGACCGTGACGAGCCGCGACCTCATTTTCCGCGGGATCAGATTCCCAGAACCGCAAGGTCCACAGGCGAGCGCGTCCCGGTAACGACGACGATGCCGCTGTCGCTGACGTGATGACGCTGCCGATCCTGCTCGGCATCGAAGCCGATCCGCTCTCCTGCGGGAACCTTGGCGTTCTTGTCGAGAATGGTCCGGCGCAGCGCGGCCCCGGGGCCGATCTCACAGTTGTCGAGGATGACGCACTCGTCGACGGTCGCGCCGGGGTGAACGATGACGTTGCGCCCAAGAACCGAGTCGCGCACGCACCCGGCGATGATCGAGCCGCCAGCGACAAGGGAATGGATCGCCTGCCCGGGATCGGCGCTGTCGTTTAACGCAAAGCGCGCGGGCGGATCCGGATAGCTGGCGGTGCGCAGCGGCCAGCGGCGATTGTACAGATTGAGCGGCGAATCCTCGGAGCGGATCTCCATATTCGCCTGAAAATAGGCCTCGATGGTCCCGACATCCCGCCAGTAGTTGCCGCCGCGGGTGGGCTCGCCAGGAATTCGATTGTTGTCAAAATCATACGCGAAGATGCGATCCTTGCCGACCCGGCGGGGAAGGATATCGGTGCCGAAATCGTGCGAGCTTTTCTTGTCGGCAGCGTCCTCGTAGACCATGCGCAACAGCGCTTCGGTGGAGAAGATGTAGTTGCCCATCGATGCCAGGACTCTGATCGGAGTCGCCTGGCATTCCCGGCGCGTCCGGATCCTTTTCGATGAACCGCACGATATGACCGTCGGCCATGGTCTCGACGACGCCGAAAGCGCTCGCATATTCGCGGTCTACCGGGATCGTCGCGACGGTGACGTCGGCCATCACCTGCCGGTGATATTCGATCATTTCGGCGACGTTCATCCGGTAGACGTGATCGGCACCGAAGACCGCGACGATATCCGGCTTGGACTGTTCGATGAGGTTGATGTTCTGGTGGATGGCGTCCGCCGTGCCGCGATACCAGGTCTCCCCGTCAGAGCGCATCTGCGCCGGCACGGGGATGATGAACTGATTGCCGAGAATGTTGCTGAACTGCCAACCGTCCTTCAGATGCAGCAGGAGCGACTGGCTCTTGAACTGCACCAGGACGTAGATGGAAAAGATGCCGGAGTTGACGAGATTGCTGAGAACGAAATCGACGATCCGGTACTTGCCGCCAAAGGACACGGCCGGCTTGGCGCGTTCGTTGGTCAGCGGCGATAGCCGGGTTCCCTTGCCGCCCGCAAGCACGATCGCAACCGCCCTGAGGTTCATTGTCCGTGTCCCCTTGTTGCCAATGCTTCACCGCCGCTGCCTGTCGGCTTCCAGATCGACCCACCTCGAACGAACGGGCTGGGTCGGCATCAGGTTCCGCTAAGAGACTATGACGGGATCTTGCACCGCTCCATAGCGGCGATTGCGGCCCTCGTATTCGCGGACAGCCGCTTCAAAATCCTTGCGCGAGAAGTCCGGCCACAGCAGGTCGAGGAAGACCAGCTCGGTGTATGCGAGTTGCCATATCAGGAAGTTGCTGATCCGCTGCTCGCCGCTGGTGCGAATGAGCAGGTCCGGATCGGGGATCCCGGTCGGTCTCGAGATGCGACGCGATAAGCCGCTCGTCGACCTCTTCGGCACGCAGCAGGCCGGCGGCGACATCGCCGGCGATCCGGCGCGCAGCGATGGCGATCTCCGCCCGGCCGCCATAATTGAGCGCGATAATCAGCGTCAGTTTCTTGTTGCCGGCCGTCCGCTCCTCGCCCGCGGCGATCAGGGTGACAATGTCGGCCGACAGCCGCGACCGGTCGCCGATCACCCGCAGCCGGACACCGCCGTCGTGGAAGCGGCCGATCTCGCTGCGCAGATAATGGCGCAGCAGGCCCATAAGATCGCTCACCTCCGATTCCGGCCGTTTCCAGTTCTCCGACGAGAACGCGAACAGCGTCAGATACTGGACGCCCATGCGCATCGCCGTCTCGACCGCGCTGCGGGCGGCCTCGGCCCCGCGGCGGTGACCCGCCGTGCGGGGCAGACCGCGTGCGCGCGCCCATCGTCCGTTTCCGTCCATGATGATTGCGACGTGAGCGGGCGACGCCGGGCGGAGGCCACTCGCGAGAGGAACGACGGTCATTGCATAGGCCCCATAGGAACCGTAGCGACGCGTCCGAAGACGCCGCGCACCACTCGGACCTCTTTGGCGACCACCACCGCCCCGCCCGCAACGCTCACGCTCAACGCTCCGCAGCCGTCATCAGGATCCCCATCGCAAGGCATTATAGACTTCGCCCGCGGAAGCGAAAGCGCAACCGGGTGCTGACGCGAACCTTGCCCCTGTAATGTAACCATGCGGCTATACGGCCCCGGGGTCGGCCCTCGGGTCGAAACGTCAGGGGGGAGGTGCCGAAAAGACCCGGCATCGCAATGGGCGTCGGCCGGCTCAGCCCTGCCAGAGCTTGAGAATCCGCTTCGCCTCGACATCCCCCGAGGCCGCCGCGCTCTGCAGCCAAGTTGCCAACGCGCTGAGGCGTTGCGACGCCTGGCGGTCGCCGCGGCGAAGCGCCTCCTGGTACCAGAGAATGGCCTCGCGAGGACTTGCTTCGCCACTCACGCCCGCTCGCTTGTAGTACTGCGGATCGAAGGTCCAGCCCATTCGCACCGCGGCTTCGGCGCTGCCCCGTTCGTAAGCCATCTGATAGAACGTCCGCGCCATGTCGAGATCGGCGGTCACGAGATACTCGTCGCCGCGCGCGAGCAAGGGCTCGAACTGCGCCTGGTTCTTGTCGGACCGGCCGTTGCGCGGCGCCTCCGCAGCCGGCCCCGTGGCCGGTTCGCGAGACGCCGTCTGCGCCGGTGCGGCCGCTGCCGGTGCGCGACCGCCGGACGCCGGTTGCTCCGGCGCGTACGGCGGCGCCGGCGGCGTCGGCTTGGGCGCTTGGGGAGGGCCGCGGCGACTGAGGATCACGGCGGTCCCGGGGTCGAGCACATCGCCGGCGCTTGCCTCGCTCCCGGCGGTTGGCGGCGCCTTCGCAGCTTCGGCGTCTGCCGCCGCCCGCTGCGCCCCCTCCCCGGCCGGCGCTGCTTGCGACGCCGGTTTCGCCGGCGGCGGTGCGGGTAACGGCACGGGCGGTGAAACGGGCGGCTGCGCGCTTGCCTGTCCGCCGCCGGCGTTGTCCGCAGCGGTGGAAGCGCCATCGCCAGGTTCGGCTTTCGCGTCGCCGCCACGCGATCTCGACGGCTCTCCGGCAGGCGTCTGCGGCGGTGGCGGACTGAACTGGTAGCCTTCGACGGCCGGAGCGCCGCTGTCATCCGCGCCCGCACCGGCAGTGCGGTTCGCGCCGAAGCGGTCGAAACCGAGGCTCGTCGAATGGGGATCCTCGACGGCACCGGCCGGCGGAGCGTCGACGCCTGCGAGTTCCCTGGAACGCGCTCCGGCGCCCGCCCCGGCCGCGTCGCCGCCGCGGCCCTCTCCCACCGCCGGATCGGCGTTGATTGCGTCGCTGACGAGCCGAACAAGCTTCGTGCTCAGCACCTCGACCCGGCCGGCAAGATCGCCGATGTCCACCACGCCGCTGCGCAACGCGTAGAAGCCGGCGCCTGCAAGCACAGCCAGGATCAGGCCGAACATCGCCACGGTCGCCAGCCATCCCCGCCCGCGCGGCCGATGGGTCTCGCTCGGTCGTACCCCCGGGTAGAACCGCTGATCGTTGCCTGCGAACTGAGGATGCTCGATGGAACGGACCTCGGCGGCAACCGGCCGGCCTGCCGGTTCAGGCTCCGGCTCATCCGCGAAGCCTTCCCGGCCTGGCGCCAAGCCGGGCCCGAACTTGATGTGCGGGTCGACGGTGGCGCGCGGTTCAACGCTTCTGGCGGAGTGCGGGTCCGGGGCGCGGCTCCCACCGGAACGAAGGTCGGCGGCGCGGATGGCCTCGGCAACGTCATCCAGCCGCCTCGCCACGTCACCGTGATGCACTCCGGCCGGCGACAGCGACGCCGCTTTCGTCGCCTCCTCGACGGGCAGGGCAGCAACGCCGGCCGCGGGTGCCGAAGATCGCCCCCACTCGCCTGCACCATGCGAGTCGTCGAGATCCAGATCGTCAAGGTGGTCGGCCGCGCGCTCGATCAGATCGCGCGATACCGTTGACTTCGTCTCGCGCTCCGCGAGTCCCATTGCAGCCTCGCACAGAGCGATAACGTGCAATGGGTTGCCGCGGCTGCGCCTGGCGACTTCGGCCAGAGCGACAGGAGAGAAAAGATCGCCCTCGGCGTGGCCGGCAATTGTCAGCCGGTGGCGGATAAGCCGATCGACGTCCCGATCGCGCAGCGCCGGCAGGTCGATTGCGAGATCGACCCCCGGCTGTCGATTGCCGCGGGCACCGCCATCGGCTACGGCAAGCTGTTCCAGCCGACGCTGCAGCTTCTGCGACCCGACAAGGATAACCGACAGCAGACGACGGTCTTCGCCGTCCGGCTCGGTCAAAAGGCGCAGCCGCGACAGGGCGGCATCATCGAGCGCATCCGCGTCATCGAGCAGGAGGACAGCGACCTGACCACGGCCCGCTGCGCGCTCCAGCGTCGCCGTTAGCCGATCCTCGTCGCTGGCGCCCGGCTGGCGGCGGTCGAACCGGCCGCGGCAGGCGGCCAGAACCTCCGCGATCGACATCCCCGGCCGGCAGTTCAGTACCCCGCCGGGGTAAAGAACCAGGACGCTGTCGAGAGCCGACAACTGATCGGCGAGGTGACGGATCAGGGTGCTTTTGCCGAGCCCGCGATCGCAGGCGAGCAACACCATGCCCTTACATTCGTATACGCTGGACAGAAGTTGCGCAAAACCGTTCCGTCGTGCCGGATCCATATAGAGGAAACGGGGATCGGGTCCGCTTTCGAACGGATCCATAATCAGGCCGAAAAACTCAGGCTGCATCGTTGCCACTCACTCGGAACCGAACCCCTGGATCAACCCGCTTTCGGATCGAGCCGTCCGAAATGTTGATCGATTTCAAAAAGATCGAGCATCTCATCTGCGCCCATCCGGGCGAGAGGCATGCTCTAGCCCACCGATCGCGCTTCGCCTTCCGATCGCACATCGCCGGAGCATATAGTCCTTCCAAGCTCCGCGGCTATCCCCCTCGTGCGCATGGCCCGGGCGCGCAGGCGTGGGCTGCTCAGGGCCAGCGCCTTCTCGCCGCCGCTTGCTCGGACGACGTTACGCCAGGACCGCGCCTCCCCGCGTACTTTGGCTGCCCCCCGGCCCCGCAATTACGCCTCGCTACGCGTCCGTCTTACGTCCGCCCTATGGAGGCTCGCCATGCACCGCAGTGCAGCAGAAGGCTTGGCCAGCGAGCTTGAACGCCTGCGCTGTCCCCTCCTGACGCTCGTGCACGGCTCGGCCGCGCAAACCGCCGCTCAGATGGCCTTATACCATGGTCAGCGAGTATGGCAAAGCGGTGGCGAACTTTCAGCGAACAAATCGACGTATCCGAGCAATCAGGCGCAGACAGCCGACTCGACGCAACCTGGATCGTCAAGACGCACGTCATTGACCCGCCGCGATACCGGGCGAAGGGCAAGCGTCTCCGGGTAGGGCCGAAGGAGGTCGACAAGGCGTTTCGCTGCCGTGTCCCGATCCAGCCAAGGGTCATGCGCGGCCCACGGCAGGATCACCGGCATGCGGTCATGGATTGCGCGCAATTCCGGCGTCGCCTCTGTGGTAATAATGGCGCAGGTCTCTACCGGTTCAGCGCCGGCGCCGAACCAGCGTTCCCACACCCCGGCAAAGGCGAGAGGTTGGCCGTCGGCAGCAACAATGTGGTAGGGCTGTTTGGCACGGTCGCCGCGGCTCCGCCACTCATAGAAACCGTCGGCGATGATGAGGCAGCGGCGTGAGCGAAACGCGGTTCTGAACGCAGGCTTCGTGCCGATCGTCTCCGCGCGGGCATTGATCATGCGTGCGCCCATGTCGGGATTTTCAGCCCAGATCGGCAGAAGCCCCCAACGCAGACTCAGCAGTTCGCGTCCATGACCGCCTTGAGGGGTTCGCACCACGGCAACGTCATCGGTCGGCGCGATGTTGTAACGCCGCTTTGGCGGCCGGGCCGCCACCAGTTCGGTGACGCGATAAAGTTCGACCAGCTCCGCCCATGGGCGCGTCTGGGTGAACCTGCCGCACATCACGCCCGAGCCGGCTTGTCGTAAACAAGAACCTTCGAGAAAAACGCGACCGTGCTGCCGCTCCGGCGCAGACCGACGGACGCAAACAGCGCATCGAGGTCGCAGCGGGCGTAGCCTTCGTAGAACGGCTCATGGAACGAGGCGGGGAACTTTGCAAGCAACAGATCGTAGGCCGCTCGGTCGCCGTACTGCAGCGAATCGACAATGATAAGCCGGCCGTTGGGTCGCAGCACGCGCGCAGCCTCAGCCGCTATGGCGGCCCGCTCTTCATCGGGAACCTCGTGGAGGAGATAGATCGCCGTCGCGATATCGACCGTTTCGTCGCCGATCGGCAGCGTTTCGGCCGCGGCCAAAACTCGAGCCACCCCGCCCCAGGGGCGCAATTGACGCGCGGCTTCTTCCAGATAGTAGCGGCTGAGGTCGACCGCGCTCACGGTCATGTCCGGCCAGTTGTCCTTGACGAAGGTGAGGAAATCGCCCGTCCCGCTCCCGATATCGAGTAGCCGCAACGACCTGCCCCGCTGGCGGCGGACGTAGGCCGCAAGCGGCACCAGCGCCTGCCTGCGCATCGCCGCGGCGCCGCCGAGGAACAGAACCTCGACCTGATGGTCGTACAGCTGGGCCGAGCGGGCGCTCAGATAGCCATCGGTCTGGTAGTGAAAGTTGCGTCGATAATACGGCGGCAGCCGAGGGTCGTCGGCGCCAAGCTCGCTGAACCCGTCACGCCGCCGTCTGGCATTGACCGCGGGCAGATCGTCGAAGTAGAGACGCGCATCACGCAGCCAGCGGCGAATGTTCGGCACGGCGTCATGAGGCATCCGGTACAGCCCGGCGGCGATGTTGTCGCGGTCGCGGCGCAGGAGGGTGGCGAGATCGACCAGGAGGTCGCGCATGGTCGGAAGGCCCGGCTGCGGAGCGCGACGGACGCGCGCGCCGTTGTCGCCGCCGGCCCGCGACGACGCCAGGGCCGAGGTGCGTGTCGAGGCCAGGTATTGGCCAAGGTACCAGGCCACGCGCGCGCCTTGAGAAAGCCAGTATCCTGTGGTGTCTCGCATGGTCGTCCAGATATGGGACGGTTGTTGCCGAACGGCCAGTTCAGCGCGGCCGGTCTGAGCGTGCGCTGGGTCCGATCGGATCGTGATAGTGGTCGCGAGATGCCGCAGAAATCCCTTGACCGCCAGGTCGTTTCTCACTCACCTGCAGCACGCGAAGCCGGCGAACGGCCCTGTTGGGTGTTCATCCCGCGACAACTCTGTCGCGTTCAAATCTAACATCTATTACGAGCGCGGAGCCCTTGGCGGCTCACGTGCAAACGGAAACAGCATGCCCCAGACCGTCGTTTTTCAGCGTGTCGTTCCCCACTACCGGCTGCCGATTTTCGAGCGGCTCCACCGGGAATTCGGCTGGATCGTGGCGACGTCGCGCTCGGCGCCGGAGTACAAGAAGCTCATCCATGACGACTTCGACTTCATCCGCCGATTCGACATCGAGTTCCCCAACAAGGACAACCCTTACGAAGCGAAGATCCCGATCAACGAGATCATCGAGCAGACCAGAGCGACGGCGATCATTGCCGAGTTCGGGCTGCGGATCAGCTCGACCTACGCACTGCCGTGGATCCGGCGGACAAAGGGCAAACCGATCGTCCTGTTCTGGTCGCACGGCTTCAACATGGAACGCGGCCTGAACACGCCGAAGCAGAAGCTGGCACAGGCGCCACGGGTCGTCCTGTCGCGGCTCGTCGACGGCCACCTATGCTATAGCGACGAAGGGTGCGCCTTTCTCAGCCGGTTCATGCCGAAGGGCCGGCTGTTCGTTGCGCCGAACACCCTCGACGTCGATTCGCTGAACGTCGCCGGACGCGATGTCGCGCCGGCGCAGGCGCCCGGGCTGGCCGCACCTGATCAACGTCGGCCGGCTCACCCCGGACAAGGATCTGCCCCGGCTCGTGCGCATCGTTCCGCGGCCTGCGCGCAGACTTCCCCAACGCGGCGCTGACCATCATCGGCGACGGCGTCGATGCGGACAAGGTGCGCGCCGAGGCGGGATCCGACCTCGGGACGTCCATCCACATGCTGGGCGCGGAGTACGACGAGACGAAGCTCGCCGCCCAGTATCTGTGCGCCGACGCCGCCGTCTTCTCGGGTGCGGTCGGGCTGTCGGTGAACCATGCGCTGGCCTACGGGGTGCCGGTCATTGCCTACGACCGCACCCCGCTCGGCCCCTCCCATCATCCGGAGATCACCTATGTCGTCGACGGCGTCACCGGGGTCCGGGTGCCGACCTACAGCGACGAGGCGATGGTCCAGTCGCTGCGCGGATTCTTCAAGGAGCACCAGGATCCGAAGGCCGATTTCGCCGAGCGGATCCGTCTGCACGTGGCCGAAAATCTGTCGCTTGACGGGATGATCCACGCCTTCGGCAAGGTCGACGCCTTCATCAAGAAACAACTGGCCGGCGGCCGCTGACGAGGGCGCCGGCGCGCGGGCGTTTCTCTCGACCTGGCGCAAAGCCGGGTTGCGTCAGCCACGCGTGCTCCTCATGCTGGGGCAATGAGTACGCCCGCCATCATCACCGTCGCGATCACCGGCGCGGTGCCGCGAAAGGCCGACAACCCGGCCGTGCCGATCACGCCGCGAGAGCAGATCGCCTCGACCCGCGCGGCCTATGAGGCCGGCGCCAGCGTCGTTCACGTGCACGTCCGCGACGACGACGAAAGCTCATCCTCCGACGTCGGGCGCTTTTCTGCCGTCCGCGACGGCATCCGGGAAGCCTGCCCGGGGATGATCGTCCAGTTCTCCACCGGCGGCCGGGGCCGCGATCCGGCGGAGCGGGCCAGGCCGCTGGCGTTGAACCCGGAGATGGCGTCGCTGGCGACCGGCTCGGTAAACTTCGCTGCGCAGATCTACGACAATCATCCGCAGCTCGTCGAGGCCATGGCCGGCGAGATGATCGAGCGCGGTATCAAGCCGGAGGTCGAGGTCTTCGATCTCGCGATGCTCTACACCGCCGAGCAGGCTCATTGCCCGAGGCCTGCTGCGCAGCCCGCCCCACCTCCAGCTTGTCCTCGGCATTCCCAACGCCCTGCCCGCGCGCCGCAGGCTGGTCGAGTTCGCGATTGCCGAAATCGCCGCGCTGATGCCCGGTGCGACCTGGACCGCCGCCGGGATCGGCCGCCATCAGCTCGAGGTGGCGCGCTGGGCGCTGGAACTTGGCGGCCATGTCCGCACGGGGCTGGAAGATAACCTGAAGTTCGACCAGACCCGGCTCGCGGAGAGCAATGCCGAACTCGTTGCCCAGGTCGCCGCCTTGTGTGCGGTTTACGGCCGCCACCCGGCCAGCCCCGCCGAGGCCCGCTCCATCCTCGGGCTGATATAGGACATCCTGGGCCCGATTGGGCGCAGATGAAGTGCGCGGTCTTTTTGCAATCGATCAGCTTTCTGCTTTCAGGACGATTCCATCCGAAAGCAGCTTGATCTACCCCGTGGCGCCGCTGTCGGCGATGATGCGGCCGTCGACCAAGCCGATACGGCGGGCGGCCCGGGCCGCCAGCGTGACATCGTGGGTGACCGCGACCACAGTGCGGCCCTCCTTCTCGGCGAGGTCGCCGAGGATCGAGAAAACGAGGTCGGCGTTGTGGGTGTCGAGGTTGCCGGTCGGCTCGTCGGCAAGCAGGATCGGCGGATCGTTGGCCAGCGCCCGGGCGATCGGCGGCGCGCTGACGCTCGCCGCCCGAGAGCTGGTCCGGCCGGCGGTCGCGCAGTCTGGCGATGTTCAGGCTCTCCAGGATGGCCTCGGCACGGCCCTTAATGGCTTCCCGGCTGCGCCCCGAAAGCCGCCGCAGCGGGATCATGACATTCTCGAGGACGGTGAACTCCGGCAACAGAAAGTGGAACTGGAAGACAAAACCGATGCGGCTCAGGCGGAAGGCGGCCGATTCATCGCGATCGAATGCGCCAGTGTCGCGTCCCTCCAGCCGGATCCGCCCGCTGGTCGGCCGATCGAGCAGCCCGAGGAGGTAGAGCAGCGACGATTTGCCCGAGCCCGAGGGTCCGGTGATGGCGACAAACTCGCCGGTGCCGATCGCCAGATCGACGTTCTCCACCAGCGTCGTCGCCACCGCGCCGGAGAGGATACGGGTCACCTTTTCGGCGACGATGACGGGCGGGCCTGCGGATGTGCGCACGGGCGGGCTCATAAGGGGGCTCAGGCTGCCCCGCGGATGATGTCGACCGGGTTGAACCGGGCTGCCCGCCGCGCCGGCAGATAGCCTGCGATCGCCGCCGCCGACAGGGCCGCCGCCGCGGCGATGAGGTAGTGCGCCGGCGCGTAGATCACCGGCAGCGCCATCGCGTCGGCGCCGGGCCGGATCTGGATGTGGACCGTTCCCAGGATCCGGCACAGGGCATAGCCGAGCCCCCAGCCGAGCACCGTGCCGACGCCGCCCATCAGCAGCCCCTCGAAGAGAAAGAGGGCGCGGATATCGCTTTCGCGAAAGCCGAGCGACTTCAAGATGGCGATGTCGTGGGCCTTCTCGAAGGTGATCGTCGAGACGATGTTGAAGATGCCGAAGGCGGCGACGATCAGGATGCCGCTGACCACGGTGTAGATGATGATGTTGCGAATGGCGAAGGTTTCGAGGATGCCCTCGTTGGCTTCCTCCCAGGACTCGCTCTTGTAGCCGATCCGGGTCTCGACGCGGTGGGCGACGGCGCGCGCGGCGGTCACGTCGTCGAGCCGCAGGCGGATTTCGTTGACGATATTCGGCCGATCGAGCAGGACCTGGACCTTCTTCAGAAGCGCGTAGCTGGTGCCTTCGTCGAGCGAGACGATGCCGCTGTCGACGAGGCCGACCACCTTCATCTTCAGCGCGACGCCGGCCGGCGAGGTGACCGCCAGAGTCGAACCGACCTCGGCGGCCAGCTTGCGGGCCAGGCCGCGGCCGAGGATGATCCCGTTGGCGGTGGTATAGAGGCTGTCGAGGGTGCCGGCGATCATGTCCGCCTCGACCTGCGAGACCCGGCGTTCGCGCTTCGGCTCGACCCCGATCAGCGACGCGGCGACCTCCTTGCCGCCGTAGCGGAGAACGATCTGGCCGCGCAGAGTCGGCGCGGCGGCGACACCCTGGAGAGCGTCGAGAGCCGCCAGTTTGGGGCGCGGGTTGCGGATGCCACGCAACTCGTCCTTCGGCTTGACCCCGCGGAGCGCGATGACCGCGTCGGCACGCTGGCGCGCCACCGGCTGGAGCGGCGGATCGCGGAACTCGTCCTTGACGATCACGTGCGGCGTCGCGTCGACGATGCGGCTGATGAAGTCGCTCTGCGAGCCTTCCATCAGCCCGGCCATGGCGATGGCGAAGCCGACGCCCGTGGCGACACCGAGGATCGACAGCGCCGTCTGGCGCGTTCGCCCGCGGATGTGAGTCAGAGCGATGCCGACGATGAGGCGCAGGGGGAAAGCCATCGCACGATCAAGCCCCGTTCATGAACCCGGCGCCGCCCGGACCCGGTCGCCATCGCTGCAGACCCGCCGGCGGCGCGATGACGATGGGTTGTTCGTCGTCGAGCCCGGCGGTGATCTGGACCATGGCCGGCGAGGCGATCCCCGTCTTCACCGCCACGGCTCTAGCCCGCCCGTCGACGACCGTGAAGATCCGCCCGCCGCTCACCGAGTTCGGCCGGAACCAGGAGCGCGTTTTCGACGGTCGCAACGACGATGTTGATCTCCGTGGTCATGCCGATCAGCAGCGGCGTGTCCGCCGGCAGAGCGATGCGGACGCGGAAGCTCTTGTTGACCGGATCGCCCTTCGGCGTGATCGTCTCGACCCGACCTTCGAGGACATTGTCGGGAAAGGCATCGGCCTTGATGAGCGCGCGCTGGCCGATGGCGACCCGGGGGATGTCCTCCTCATCGACCTCGGCAATGATCCACAACGGTTTCGGCTCGCCGACCCAGAACAGTACGTTGTCGCTGTCGACGATCTCGCCGACCTCGCCGTCGCGGCGCAGGACAACGCCGTCGATCGGGGCCCGGATCGTCAGGTCGTCAACGCGCTTGCGCTCGGCTGCGATCATGGCGCGGACTTCGTCGAAGGCGCTGGCCGCGCGCTGGTAGGTCTGGGCGCTGACGTGATTGCGCTCGACCAGGCGGGCGTAGCGCTGCATGTCGCTTTCGAGAAACTCGGCGCGGGCTTCGAGTTCGCGCAGTCGCGCCCGCTCTTCGGCATCATCGAGGCGGGCCAGAAAATCACCCGCGCCGATCTGCCGGCCCTCGCATTTGCAGAGCTCCATGATGCGGCCCCGGACCATCGGCGTCACCTTTGCCCAGACCACCGGTTCGACCACGCCCGTCGCATAGATCGCCTCCACCGCCGGGCCACGACTGGGCGTCGCAATAGCCACCCGCGGCACCTTGAGCTGGACGTACCCAGTCGCAACCACCGCGGCGGCAAGACAGACGACGATGACGGCGATAAAAGGCCTGCGGCTCACGCCGAACTCCCAGCGATCTGCGCAAGCGACAGCGAAGCCCTCGACCGTTCGCGGCTCGATCGCCTCCGGCGCGATGAACGCGACGACGCACAAGCGGATGTTATATTAGAAATGTCTTTCATTGAAAGTCTTCAGACGATGTTGTGCGTCTGAAGGAACGCCGCAATGGCGGCACAGGCGATCTCGGGCTGCTCAAGGTGCGGCGCGTGGCCGCACTCCGGGATCATCAGGGTCTCGGCCGGGCCGGACACACCGCCGGCGATAGCTCTCACCTGCGCCACGGTTCCGTAGTGGTCGTTCTCGCCCTGGACCACCAGAACGGGACAGACGACCGCCGGCAGATAACCTTCCACATTCCAGGCGCGAAAGGGCGGGCTGAGCCAGGCGTCGCACCATCCCCGGAAGGCGCCGTCGACGTTGTCGCCGTGGTAGACGCTGAGGCGCGCCCGCAGGTCGGTGCCGGCAAAGGCCTCCCTCGCTTCGGCGATTCCCTGCAGCGTCGTCTCCTCGTTAAAGACGTGCGCGGCCATGGTGACGATCGCAAGCGCCGGCGATACCGCCGCGCCAGCGTAAATGAGCGCAATCGTGCCGCCGTCGCTGTGGCCGATGAGGATCGGCCGATTGACGCCGGCAGCGGTGAGCACGCGCGGCAGAACCTCGATCGCCTCGACGCGATGGTAGTCCAGGGGCAGCGGCGCGGGCGCGGGCGACGACCGGCCATAGCCGGAGCGGCTGTAGAGAAAGGCGTCGAGCCCGGTGCGACATGCGAGCGCATCGGGAAAGCCGCGCCACAGGCGCACGCAGCCGAGGCCCTCGTGGAGAAGCACCAGCGTCGGCCTGTCAGAATCGGGCCGCACCCCCGGTGGCCGAACGCGTCGCCACTCGAGCCGGCTGTCACCGATCGCGAAGAAGCCGCCCGCGCTCACGGGCCTGGACACGGGCCTAGACAATGGAGCGGACGACACCGCCGTCGACGCGGAGCGCGGCACCGGTGGTGGCGGATGCCTCCCTGGAGCAGGTGTAGACGACCATGTTCGCAACCTCTTCGACCTCGGCAAGACGCCGGATCAGCGAGGACGGTCTTTGCGTCTTGATGAACTCGTCTTCGTATTCCCCGCGCGAGGCGCCCTGCGCCGCCGCCATGGCGGAAAGGAAGGTTTCGACGCCCTCCGACCGGGTCGGGCCCGGAAGCACCGCATTGACGGTCACGCCGGTCCCGGCGACGCTTTCCGCAATGCCGCGCGAAAGCGCGAGCTGCGCGGTCTTGGTCATGCCGTAGTGAACCATTTCCGCCGGGATCTGCACCCCGGATTCGCTTGAGATGAAGACAATGCGGCCCCAGCCGCGAAGAACCATTCCCGGAAGATAGAACCGGCTCAGGCGGACACCGCTCATGACGTTGACCTGGAAGAACCGCTCCCAGTCGTCATCGGTGATCTCGAGGAACGGCTTCGGCTCGAAGATTCCGAGATTGTTGACGAGGATGTCCGTATCGGGCACCTGATCCATGAACCTCTGCAGGCCGGGGGTCGTGGTGAGATCAGCGGGCACGCACTCGACCTGGACCCCGTCGATCTCCCGGCTCAGCCGCGCGGCGGCGTCACGCGTCCTCTCTTCCGTGCGGCCGTTGAGCACCACGGCGGCGCCGGCCCGGGCCAGCCCGCGGGCGATGGCATAGCCGATGCCCGCCGTCGAGCCGCTAACAACGGCCGTCTTGCCGCTCAAGTCGATGTTCATGATCGGTCTCCTGATGGCTGCCTTGCGATGTGTCCTGACGCAGAATCGAATAACCCCGGCCGCAGTCGGCCGCTGTCCCTGCGTGGTCTACATGCCTATAGTAGAACAGCGTTTCGCGCATTCTTGCATTTCATGGGCAATGTGCACTACACCCACGCCTGTTTCATGACGACTCGGGAATGCGCGTGTCGAGCGAGAATCGTGTTGCCGCGCCAGCAGGCGACGATGAGCCATTGCGAAGAGGGTTGCGCGACCTGGTCTGGACTCTGGGGCGCAGCGACTGTAGCCGCCGCTCGGCCGAAAGCGGTACAGATCGCGCCGACGCCCTCCTCCGCCTGTTCCTCCAAGCCTTTGAAGTCCTCGACGATCGCTGCGGTCTGGCCGATTGCCGCTTCCACCTCGGCACGTTCGCCTATCATCGCGGCGACTATGCCGCGGCCGAAGCGTGGTACGAGCGCAGTCTCGCCTTGATGCATGACGAAGGCAATCGCCATGGGGTCGCGCGCGCTTGCTACCAGCTTGGCCTTGTCGCGCAGGCGGCCGGTGATCTCGGCAAGGCGACGCAGCGATATTGTCGATCGATCGAAGCGAGCGCGGCCGTCAGGGACACGGCCGGCGTCGCCCGGACTTCGCATAATCTCGGCAACATCTTCCTTCTGCAGGGCGAATACGACGACGCCGAGACCTGCTATGGCATTTGTCTCGAGCTCTCCAAGGCGCAGAGCGACGCTGCCGGGGTCGCCCGCGCGCACTACCAGCGTGCCGTGGTCGCCGAGGCGCGCGGCGACGAGGATGGAGCAGGCAGGCTCCAGCAGGCAGGTCGGTCGGTCTCGTACATGCCGGGCGCCGGCGCAGGGCAGGTTCGAGACCTGCGCGATCTCGGCCGGCTCGCCGTCGAAGCGGGCAGCACCACCACGGCGCTGACCTGCTTCAAGTGCGCCATGCAGCTCGCCGGAAGCTCGGGCCTGCACGAAGAGGCGGCAGGCGCGGCAAGTTCCGTCGGCGCGCTCTACACCGAGCTGGGCGAGCCGGAACGCGGCCTCGTCTATACGCTCAAGAGCACGGCTTCGCGTCTCGACGGCGGTCAGCCGCCACGCGGCGCCGATGCGTCCACGCTGCGTCGCCAGCGCGGCGCTCTGGGGCCCGGCCGGTTCCGCAAGATGGTGACGTCGCGGCTCCGCGGCGAGCACGCAGCGGCGATCATGGCGCTCGTCGCTGACGGCACGGCCATCGCCGCGCGATCATTCTGAGCCGCTCGCCGCGGCGCTCATACCTGGCGAAATAGCCGACAATGCAGCCGAAAATAATCGAGATCGTCGCCGGCGGCGGGCATGCCGACACCCTTGTCGCCATCGCCGAAGAGGCCAGTGCCCTCGACTGCCACGTTCTACCGATTGGAGATGGCCAACGCGTCCTCGTCAGGATCCTGACCGGAAGCGGCGAGCGCCAGTCCCTTGTCGACGCGATCCAGCGTCAGCTGTCCACCGACAATGCGTGGCGTCTGACCATTCTTCCGGTCGACGGGGTCCTGCCGCCGATTGAGGAGGACGAAGACGAGATCGAGGCGCGGCAAAGCAGGGCTCTGACCGCCACCCGCGAGGAGCTTTATGGGGTCATCGCAGGCGGAGCGGTCATCGACCGAAACTTTCTGCTCTTCGTCATACTCTCGACGATGGTGGCCGGCATCGGCCTCGTCGTCGACAACGTTGCGGTCGTCATCGGCGCGATGGTGATCGCTCCCCTGCTCGGCCCGAACCTGGCCTTCGCCTTCGGCGCCGCTCTCGGGGATATTGGCCTGATGGGGCGGGCAATCCGAACCAGCCTCGCCGGGCTATCGGTCGCGATCACGAGCTGCGCCGCGTTCGCCGCGATCTCCGGCGTCGGGCTTGCCAGCGCTCAGCTTCTCGCCCGGACCCACGTCGGCTACGGCGACGTCGTCCTCGCGCTCGCTTCCGGAGCGGCGGCGGCGCTTTCGCTGACGACCGGCCTGTCGACGGCGCTGGTCGGGGTGATGGTCGCGGTCGCCATTCTTCCGCCCGCGGCAACGGCTGGGTTGATGGCCGGCGGCGGACGCCTTGGCGAGGCATCGGCCGCCGCAATGCTGGTTGTAATCAACCTGATCTGCGTCAACCTTGCCGCCCAGGTCGTCTTCGCCGTCCAGGGGATCAAGCCGCACCACTGGCTTGAGCAGAAGAGCGCCCGACAATCGACCGTGATTAGCGCTCTGGTCTGGGCGGGCCTGCTCGCCGGCGCGGTGTTCGGCATTTCCCTATTCTCCGACTGAAGGGGCGAGCTCGTTCAGCGCTGGGCCGGAAAAGCTGCGACGGTGTGGGCGTGATTGAGCGGCCCGTGACCGTGGCCTGAATCCGAACTCACGGCATCGGCTCTAAGGTCAATTGGCGCTACCCGACAGCAACCCTGTGGTTCTGGCTTAAAATAGTCGTAGCCGGCGACCTGTTCCGCCGCACGACGTCACCGGTATGATTGAAGTACTGTGGGTCATAGTGCTGATCGTCGTACCCTATATCGGCATTTTTATTTATATCATTACGCAAGGCGCGTGGTATGGCGAAGCGGAACGAGGCGCGTAACCGACAGGCGCGCCAAACTTGCGCCAGATTGTCGGTTTTAGTGCCGCTGACGAGCTTGAGAAGCTTGATAGGCTGAAAGAGGCAGGATCGTTCTCATCGGAGGAATACGCGCACCTGAGGGCCCGAGTGGTACAGTAGCGAGCGCAGACGGTATTGTTCCCTTGAACTGGAGAATTGGCTATGGGTTTGGGTCGTCACTGCTCTCACGTCAGCCGTCGTGCGTTCCTCAATGCATCGGCTGCAAGCACTGTAGGTGTCGCGGTGATCTGTGGCGGGGGTCTTGGAGCCCCTGCGCACGCGGCGGCTCTGACGCAAGAAGCGCGCGATGCAATGACCCCAGACGACGTGGTCGCTCTGCTCATCGAGGGCAACGAACGCTTTGTTGGCGGCAACGCGAAGCCGCGGGATTTCTTGGCCGAACAACATGCAAGCGCTGCGGGTCAGCATCCGGCGGCGGTTGCCCTGACCTGCATCGATTCGCGGGCGCCTCTGGAAATCATCTGCGATCTTAGTCTCGGCGATACCTTTAATGCGCGGCTTGCCGGCAACGCCGTCAATGACGACATCATGGGCAGCATGGAGTTTGCTTGTGCCGCAGCGGGCGCAAAGCTGGTGGTGGTGATGGGCCATACGGCATGCGGCGCTATCAAAGGCGCGATCGAGGACGTCGAGCTCGGCAACTTGACCGGACTTCTTGCCAAAATCCGGCCGGCTGTTGTGGCAACCAAGTTTGAAGGCGAGCGCTCCGCGTCTAACCCGCAGTTTGTCGATGCGGTCGCGCGCACGCACGTGATGATGGCGCTAAATGAGATCCGCGAAGGCAGCAAGATTCTTCATGACATGGAGCGCGACGGCAAAATCAAGATCGTCGGCAGCATGTACGACCTAGAAACTGCCAAAGTGACGCTGATCTAGAAGTAGCGCATCACGCTGCTTTACCATGGCATTGTCCTATTAGCTTGGTTGGCGAGACGGTTGCCATCTCCGCCCACGGCCACGGTAGGGTTGAAGGGGCGAGCTCGTTCAGCGCTGGGCCGGAAAAGCCGCGACGGTGTGAGCGTGATTCAAGGGCCCGTGTCCGTGACCGAAGCCCGGCGCGGTGCGGATGGCCTCGATGACGTAGGCCCGCGCCCGCTCGACCGCGGCACCCAGCTCTATGCCCTGGGCAAGCCCGGTGGCAATGGCGGACGCCAGGGTGCAGCCGGTGCCGTGCGTGTGCGGCGTGTCGATCCGCGCACTTTCGAAGCGCGCCACGGACCGCCGGCCGCCGACCAGGACGTCGACGATGGTGGCGCCGGCGCCATGCCCGCCCTTGACCAGCACCGCATCCGGCCCAAGCGCCAGAACCGCCCGCGCCAACGCCTCGGGATCATCGGACTCGATGCCGGCCAGGGCCGCCGCTTCCGGCAGGTTTGGCGTGGCGAGGGCCGCCAGCGGAAGCAGGCGCGATGTGACCGCCGCCCTGGCCTCGGCGGTCAGCAGGCTGTCGCCGCCTTTGGCGAACATGACCGGATCGACCACCACCGGAATTCGGCGATCAAGCCCCTCCAGCACGGCGCAGACGGCGGCGACGACGTCCGGGCGATGAAGCATGCCGATCTTGATGCAATCGGCGCCGATGTCGTCCAGAACCAGCCGCATCTGCAACGCGACGAAGTCCGCGGGAACGTCGTGAATGCCGAACACGCCTTGCGTATTCTGCGCCGTCAGCGCCGAAATCGCGGTGGCGGCGTACCCGCCCAGCGCGGTGACCGTCTTTATGTCGGCCTGGATGCCGGCGCCCCCGCCCGAGTCAGAGCCGGCGACGATCAGAACCCGGCCGCGCACGGCGCTGCTCCTGCCGCGGTCCTGTTCGTGCTAATGCGCGACAGCCTGTATGGCGCCGCAAATGTCGTCGACAACGGAATGCAGTAGGGTCTCGTCGTCGCACTCGGCCATGACCCGGATCAGCGGCTCCGTGCCGGACTTGCGGATCAAAAGGCGGCCGCTGTTACCGAGGCGACGCTGATTGGCGGCGATCGTCTCTTGGACCTCGTCGAACTCCAACGGTCGCTCGCCGTTGACCCGAATGTTGCGCAACAGCTGGGGAAGCGGCTGGAACATCTGGCACACCTCGCTGGCGCGCCGTTGCGACTCGACCAGGACGGCAAGCACCTGCAGCGCGGCGATCAACCCGTCTCCTGTCGTCGTGTAGTCACTGAGGATAATGTGACCCGATTGCTCACCGCCGACGTTGTAGCCGCGCTCGCGCATGGTCTCGACGACGTAGCGATCGCCAACATTGGTGCGCTCGAGCGTCAGCCCGAGACTCTCCAGGTAGCGCTCCAGGCCCATGTTCGACATGACCGTGGCGACCAGCCCGCCGCCAAGCAGGCGCCCGCACGCGTTCCAGGACTTGGCGATCAAGCGCCATGACCTGATCGCCGTCGACCAGGGCGCCGGTCTCATCGGCGATGACCACCCGGTCGCCGTCGCCATCGAGGGCAATACCGAGATCGGCGCGATACTCGGTCACGGATCGGCACAGCGCCTCGGGCGAGGTCGAGCCGCAACGGCGATTGATGTTGAAGCCGTCGGGCTCGATCCCGATCGAGATGACGTCGGCGCCGAGTTCGTACAGCACCTCGGGCGCAACCTTGTAGCAGGCGCCATTGGCGCAATCGACGATGATCCGCAGCCCCTGGAGCACGACGCCCTTGGGGAAAGAGTGTTTGACGAACTCGGTATAGCGGCCCTGCACATCGGTCAGCCACTTGACCTTGCCCAGCTCCCAGGGCTGGGCAAGTTGGCCATCGGCGCCATTGGCGAGGCGCGCCTCGATGGCCTTCTCGACGCTGTCGGACAGCTTGAAGCCATCCGGACCGAACAGCTTGATCCCGTTATCCTCGAAGGGATTGTGGGAGGCGGACAGCATCACGCCGACGTCGCAGCGCATCGACCGGGTTAGATTGGCCACCGCCGGTGTCGGCATCGGGCCGACGAGGATTACGTCCATCCCCATCGAAGTGAAGCCGGCGGTCAGTGCCAACTCCAGCATGTACCCCGACAGGCGCGTGTCCTTGCCGATCAGGACCCGGTTGCGATGACGACCGCGACGGAATTGCGCACCAACCGCAAGGCCAACCTGTAACGCCACCTCCGCTGTCATGGGATCGCGGTTCGCCGTACCCCGTATGCCGTCCGTGCCGAAGAGCCTATCAGCCATGAACACCCCTGAGCCGCCTCGCTGTTGCCGTCAGTCTACACGTGGCGGGCACCTAACATACACCCCTAACCATCTTGCCTGATTCCGCGATTGCGCGCCAGACCTTCAATGCCTGGACTGTGGCTTCCACGTCATGCACACGAACAACATGCGCTCCGCGCGCAACCGCGGCCAAGCAGGCGGCAAGCGATCCGGCCAGCCGGCCTTGCGGCGGCTCGTTTCGGCTTAGCCGGGCGATAAAGCTCTTGCGCGAGACACCGACCAGAAGGGCGCAGCCGGACGCGCGATAGTCGGCCAAGCGCGAGAGAATGCTGAGGTTGTGGTTGAGCGTCTTGCCGAAACCGATGCCGGGATCGAGGGCAATCTGCCCGTGCGGCAAACCGGCGGCGAGGCAGTCGTCCCGGCGCGCCGCCAGCCAGGCGCCGACTTCGGCGGCCGCGTCGTCATAGTGCGGCGCTTTCTGCATCGTTCGCGGCTCGCCCTGCATGTGCATCAGAACGACAGCCGCCTTTCGCCCGGCTACCAGCGGAAGCGATCGCGGGTCGCCGGTCAGCGCGGTGATGTCGTTGATGATCGATGCGCCGGCATCGAGTGCTGCGGCCATGACTTGGGGGCGACGCGTATCGACCGACACCCTGACGCCATGCGCAGCGAGTGCAGCGACGACCGGGATGACCCGGGAAAGCTCGTCGGCAATGGCAACGCCGTTGGATCCCGGCCGCGTCAACTCGCCGCCGACATCGACGAAATCGGCGCCGGCTTCGACCATGGCCAAGCCGCGGTCGATCGCCGCCTCGGGGGAGTAGGCTTCGCCCCCGTCGGAAAAACTGTCCGGCGTGACGTTAACGACACCCATGACCCGCGGCCGGTCCAGAGGCACTCCGGCGAAGGTGATCACTGACCCGGCTCCCCGGCCGCAAGTGTTTTGCGACACGGATCAGGCCCCGATCCGGTCTCGCGATCGGTTCGACTAGCCGCCGGGTTGCGGTTCGGCTTCGAGGCCGCCAGGCGTTGGGCGCTTCTTCGTCTTGTCGCCGCTTGAAGGCACCGACGAACGACGGCCCGGCTCGCGGCTTTCCTCGCCGGGGTCGGGACGGGTAATGGGCTCGTTCCGAAGAACCGCATCGACCTCATTGCCGGTCAGCGTTTCGTACTCTAGCAAAGCCGAGGCCAGCCGCTCGAGATCGTCGCGACGTGCGAGCAGGATTTCCTTTGCCTTCGCCTCGGCCTCGTCGATCAGCCGGCGAACCTCCTCGTCGATGATGCGCGCGGTCGCGTCGGCCACATTCTTCTGCTGCGTCACCGAATGCCCGAGGAAGATCTCCTCCTGGTTGTCGGAATAGCGCAACGGACCAAGCTTGTCGCTGAAGCCGAACTCGGTGACCATCCGTCTGGCAATGCCGGTGGCCTGGAGGATGTCGTTGCCGGCCCCGGTCGTGACATTGTCGAGGCCGAACACGATCTCCTCGGCGACGCGGCCACCGAACATAACGGCCAACCTCGAACTCCAGCTCGACCCGAGAGTAGCTGTGGCGGTCGCGCTCCGGCAGCGACATGGTCACACCGAGGGCCCGGCCGCGGGGAATGATCGTCACCTTATGCAGCGGGTCGTGGCGCGGAACGGCCAGCCCGACCAGCGCATGCCCGGCTTCGTGGTAGGCCGTGAGGCGCTTCTCCTCATCGGTCATGACCATCGAGCGCCGCTCGACGCCCATCAGCACCTTGTCCTTGGCCGCCTCGAAGTCGAACATCGTCACCAGGCGTTTGCCCGAGCGCGCCGCCAGCAATGCGGCCTCGTTGACGAGATTGGCGAGATCGGCGCCGGAAAACCCCGGCGTGCCGCGGGCGATCACCCGGGCGTCGACATCCGGTGCGATCTGGACCTTGCGCATGTGCACCTTCAGGATCATCTCGCGGCCGACGATGTCGGGGTTGGGGACGACCACCTGACGATCGAAGCGGCCGGGGCGCAGCAGCGCCGGATCGAGGACGTCGGGCCGGTTGGTCGCGGCAATGAGGATGACGCCCTCGTTGGACTCGAACCCGTCCATCTCGACCAGGAGCTGGTTCAGGGTCTGCTCGCGTTCGTCGTTGCCGCCGCCGAGACCGGCGCCGCGATGGCGACCGACCGCGTCGATTTCATCGATGAAGATAATGCACGGGGCGTTCTTCTTGCCCTGCTCGAACATGTCGCGGACTCGCGACGCGCCGACACCGACGAACATCTCGACGAAGTCGGAGCCCGAGATGGTAAAGAACGGGACGTTGGCCTCGCCGGCGATCGCGCGAGCGAGCAGCGTCTTGCCGGTTCCGGGCGGGCCGACCAGCAGGCACCCCTTCGGGATCTTGCCGCCCAGACGCTGAAACCGCTGCGGATCCTTGAGGAAGTCGACGACCTCTTCAAGCTCCTGCTTGGCCTCCTCGATGCCGGCGACATCGCCGAAGGTGACCCGTCCGGTCTTCTCGGTCAGAAGGCGCGCCCGCGACTTGCCGAAGCCCATCGCCTTGCCGCCGCCCGACTGCATCTGACGCATGAAGAAGATCCAGACGCCGATCAGCAGCAGCATCGGGAACCAGGAGACGAGAACGCTCCACAACGTTGGGGTTCCCTCATCGACGGGAACGGCATTGATGCGGACGCCGTGCTCCTGAAGCTTGCCGATCATATCGGAGTCGGCTGGCGCGAAGGTGGACAACGGCCGGCCGTCGCGGTACTGCCCGGTAATCTGCTGGCCCTTGATGGTGACATCGCGGACGTCACCGTTCTCCACCTGGGAGATGAACTCCGAGTAGGCCAGCTGCTGGCGCGTCTGTTGCGGCGCCGCGCCCTGAAAGAGATTGAACAGCGCAAAGACGAGCAGCGCTATGATGACCCACAGTGCGAGGTTTCGACTCATGTTCAAGTGGCCAACCCGTGTCGCTTTAGGGTGTAATAAAATCGGGCATCGAAGCTTTTGGCGATAAGTGCGTTTCGCGCGTGAGCCTCTCCACCGCATTGATGAGATAGTACTCGATCAAGTTCAGGCAAGGAAATAGCCGGTCCCGGAGAGGCTGCGGAGCGGCCTGAAGGCGATGGAAATGGCGCGGGCGGCGGTCAGCTCCATCTCCGAGGCGTTGTCGCGATGCCAGTTGAGCGCAGGGATGGCGAGAAGGCCCCGCGCATCGCGCAGGACCGGAAGCGCAAGCGCCGCCTGCCGCGGCACCCGCGCGCCGCCCAGGTCCGGATCGGACCTGACCGCCTGACGCCAGTCGTCCTCGCACATCGCGCAAAGGCTCAGGCCGGCAAGAGCGGTCGAAACACCGCGACCGACGCACACCCTGAAGCGCCCATCCCAGATCAGCTCGCCTGCCGCGGCAAGGGTCAGCGGCGCTGGCAGGCCCCGGGTCTCGCGGTAAACGAGGATGCCGGTGGCGCCCCGCCCCCCGCACCTGCCCAGCCGCACCCACTTCCAGACGCAGCGGCCGAGGGCGCCCGTCTTGTTCGCTTCGAGACGACCGCGCAACCTCTCCAGTGCCGCCGTGCTGGGCGGATAGGCGTTGCCGCCGATGGTCGTGGCGATCCTCGCCAGCGCCATCGTCGTCAGGGCCGAGGGCGCGGTCGCCAGCGCCGCGGCATCAAGAATGGCGAAACCGGCCGGATGCAGCCGGCAATGCTCCGCCAGCAGCATCGCCACGCCGGACTCGTTCTGGGCCCGCTCTGCGGCATGGCGCCCGGCGGCGGCCGCCGCCGCCTCCGGCGACCAGCCCTCCGCGACCATGGCCGGCATTGCAGCGCGGATACGACCGCGCGTCGAGGCCGCTCCGCTGTTCGTCGGATCCTCGATCCAGGGTTGCGCGCGCGCCATGAGGTATGCCCGCAGACGCTGCGGCGGCACGGCCAGAAGCGGTCGGATCACCCGCGCGCAGCCGGTTTCCACCATCGCGGCCATCGCGGCCAGCCCGTGTGTGGTGCTGCCGCGGGCCGCGCGCATGACCACCGTTTCGGCCTGATCCTGAAGGTGATGGCCGATAAGCAGATGCAGGACTCCACGCTCGCGGCAATACTGCTGGAGCAGCCGGTAACGAACCTGCCGCGCTTTCACTTCCAAGCCGGTCCGAGGCTTCTCGCCCATCCAGCGCAGTACTTCATGCTCGATCCCCCGCGCCGACAGCCACCGGCCGACACGATCCGCCTCGGCCCCGGAAGCGGCGCGCAGGCCGTGATCGACCGTCAGCGCCAGAGCCTGCCCCCCGCGTTCGGTCGCCCAGGTGTGCGCCAGCAGGCACAGCGCCATGCTGTCGGCGCCGCCGGAGACAGCGACGGCCAGACGCGGGCGCGCCTCGAATGGCTCGGCCGCGTCCATGGCCGCCGCGAAGTCGTCGTCGCCGATGGGCGGAACGCCGGCGGCGCGCGGATCGACAGCGTGAATCTTCGGCTTCAGGAACAGCCGGCGCGCCGGCCTTCCTGCGCCGCCTTCTCTTTCACTGCCGGCGAAGCATCGGGAAAGGCCTTGCCGAGCTCGCGAAAGGTCGCGCAAGCCTCTTTCTTCTTATCGAGCGCGGCGAGCGACATCCCAAGCTTGAGCAGTGTGTCCGGGGCCTTCGCCCCAGTCTTGTTGCTCTGATAACCCTGGACAAAGATTTCCGTCGCCCGTGTGAAGTCGCCGCGCGCATAGAAGGACTCGCCCAGCCAGTAGCGGGCATTTTCCGCCAGCGGATCGTCGGGATGGCGTTCGAGAAAGGCTGAAAACGCGCTCGCCGCCTGCTCGTACTGGCCCTGACGCAGCAGGTCGTAGGCTTGGGCGTATTCCTTTCTCGGCGTCTCGGCCGCAGCTCCGGCGTCCGCGGCCGCGCCGGGAGCAAGGGTACCTAGCGGTCGAGGCTGCCGTCCGGGAACGGTTTGACCGGACGCGCCTTGCGATGGACCTTGCGGCGTCGCGTCGGCGTCCGTCGGCGGCAACGTCGGCGCCATGAGCGAGGGCGGCGCAGCGGGCGGTGCTTCGGGGGCGGCGCCTTGATCGAGCCGGTAATCGACGTCCGCTGCCATCTTGTCCAGCTTCTCGTTGAGCTGGCGAACCTGGTAGTTGAGGTCCTCGACCCGGCCGGTCAGCGCGCGCAGTTCCTCCTCGTATTCGGACTGGCGCACCTCCATCCGCGCCGCCGCTGGCCCACCGCCGCCGCCGCCCTGCAGAGCCTGCAGCTGCTGATCGAGCTGCTCGACGCGGTTCCTCAGGGACGCTGAGTCGCCATACTGGCCGTAACCGGGGCCAGCGAGGAGAACCAGCGCCACGACCGTCGCCGCCCCAAGTCCGTGGCGGCGAAGTGCGGCGTGAATTGCGATTGGCCGCGGCGGAGCGGAAACCGCCTTCGTTTTGGCGTGCCTCACCGGCTCGCTCAGCTTCCGGCGTCGCTGCCAACGATCA
Source organism: uncultured Alphaproteobacteria bacterium (assembly GCA_963789785.1). Taxonomy (GTDB): domain Bacteria; phylum Pseudomonadota; class Alphaproteobacteria; order Rhodospirillales; family Defluviicoccaceae; genus JAEULH01. The sequence continues at coordinate 137,927 of CAWBNC010000015.1, forward strand.
CGGTGACCGCGCGCCGGTTCTGCGCCCAAGCAGCCTCGTTGGAGCCGACCACCGCGGGCCGCTCCTCGCCGTACGATACCGTCCTGATCCGTCCGGGCGAGACGCCGAGAGCAATGAGATAATCCTTCACCGAATTGGCCCGCCGATCGCCGAGGGCGAGATTGTGCTCCCGGGTGCCGCGTTCGTCGGCGTGACCCTCGATGACCACGTTGAGCGCCGGTTGCTGGGCGAGGAACTTGGCTTGCTGCTCGACCGTCGTGCGGGCTTCGGGAGCGAGATCGTACTGATCGAGACCGAAGAACACCCGATCTCCGATTTCCACCAGCTTCTGCTCGGCCTCGACCGGCGGCAGTTCGCCCGCGACCACGTCATCGCCGGTAAACGAGCCGGAACCGCCGACCCCGCCGGCGCCGGCGCCGCCGCGCCGCTGTCGGTGGCCTCGTCCGAGGGTGTGGAGCAGGCGCCGAGCAGGGCAAGCGCCGCCGCCAGCGCAATAATCTTAATCTGCATAAACGTTCCTCCTGAAAGAAAGCAAGGCAGGCGTCATCGCGGCCGGCCCACAGCGGGCGACGGCGTCGATCCCAGCAGTATTCCAATGATTACAAATCGGTGTTTCCCCCGTTGATGAGCGTATAAGCGCCTTTTCAAGGATGCAAGGGCGACCACGCTGGATCGGAAGCATCGAGCGGCGTAACGATCTCGCGCTCGTTGTACCCGGTCAAGTCTATGGTATAGAGGCGTGACCGGCCGCCCGAGCCGTCCGCGGCGGTCGGCTCCTTCTTGAAGTACATCAGCACCCGGCCGTTTGGCGCCCACGTCGGCCCCTCGACGTGGAAACTCTCGGTCAGGATTCGTTCGCCCGTTCCGTCGGGGCGCATGACCCCGATGGCAAATCGTCCGCCGTTGATCCGGGTGAAGGCGATGAGATCGCCGCGCGGCGACCACACCGGCGTGAAGTAGCGCCCGTCCGAATGGCTGATGCGGCGGACATTGGTTCCGTCCGATTCCATGACGTAGAGCTGCTGCGAGCCGCCGCGATCGGAGTTGAAGACGATCTGCTTGCCGTCCGGTGAATAGCTGGGCGAGGTGTCGATGGCGGAGCTGTTGGTGAGCCGCTTCGTCAGGCGCGTGCGCAGGTCGATCGTGTAGATCTCGGCATTGCCGTCCTTGGCCATGCTCATGACCAGCTTCTCGCCCTCGGGCGAGAAGCGCGGCGCGAACGTCATGCCGGGGAAGTCGCCGACGCGTTCCTCGCGCTGGGTGTCGATGTTGCGGATGTAGACCGACGGCGCGCCGCCGGAATAGGACAGATAAGCGATTTCCTGCAGGGTCGGCGAAAACCTGGGGGTCAGGACCAGCGCACTGCCGTCGGTAAGAAAGCGATGATTGGCGCCGTCCTGGTCCATGATCGCCAGCCGCTTGACCCTGCGGACCTGCGGCCCGGACTCGGCGACGTAGACAATGCGCGTATCGAAGTAGCCATCCTCGCCGGTTATCCGCTTGTAGACGGCGTCAGCGATGATGTGGGCGATGCGCCGCCAGTTCTCCGGCGCGGTATAATATGCGAGACCCGCCATCTGCTTCTCGGAGACGACATCCCACAGGCGGAACTCGACCCGTAGCCGTCCGTCGTCGAGAATCTTGGCGCGGCCATAGAGCAGCGCCTGGGCGTTGATGATCCGCCAGTCGCCGAACCGCGGCTGACTGTCCATCGACGGCTGCGCCTGGATGAAGACCTTGGGGTCGATCGGCGCAAACAGGCCGGAGCGCTCCAGATCGGCCGAGATCACCGCGGCCATATTTCGGCCCATGTCTTCGGCCTTGGCCTCGTCGCCCTTGAACCCGACAATCGCGATGGGCAGCGGCTCGACGACGCCGCGGGTAATGTCGATCCGCAAATCGGCCGACGCCGGCGGTGCCATCAGGAGCAGCATCAGGAACGATACCAGCGCCGCGAGAGCGGCGGAGGCGACGCGGCGGCTTCGCGCGTTGCCCGTCATGTGCCGAACATGTCCTTGGGGTCGAAAACAAGCGTCATGGTTTTCCATCTCTCGTATTTTTCACGCGGCAGTTTGAAGGGATGACAGCGCGGGTTCAAGACGGCGCGCAGCGCGCTTTCGGCGGCGACGCGATAGAAGGGACTGGCCTGCATCTGCCCCTGATCGTCGATGGCCGCGCTTCGCGGCGTCCCGTCGGCGTTCATGTCGACGACGATCGTGACCCTGAGGTTGGGCGCATCGCGGGCTCCGGCCGGCAGGTTCCAGCACTGCTCGATCTGCCGGCGGACCATGTCGATCTCACTCATGGTCACCGGGAGACCGGCGTCATAGCTTGTGCTCGCGTTTTTCCCCTGAGCGTTGGCGGCATCGCTGCCCGTCCTGGTCTCGCCGCGGCTCGGCTCTCCGGGCGTCGCCTGCCGCTTTGCGTCGAGCGACTTCAGTACAGCGGCGAAATCCATCTCGGCCTCCGGCTTCGGTTTGGCCGCATCGGCCTTCGGCTTGGCCGTTTCGGGCGCTTTCGGCTTCGCCTCGGCCTTAGGCTCGGGCCTGGTCTCCGGCTTCGGTTCGATCTTGGGTTCGGCTTTCTTCGGCTCGGCCTGGGCGACGGTCTTCTCCGGTTCCGGCTCTGGGCGCGACGGCGCCTCCGCCTTTCGCTTCGGCGCGAAGGTCGGCGCGGGCGCCGGTTCGACAGCGGGCGCCGGTTCCGGCTCAGGTTCCGGCGGCGGCGGGGCAGCCTTTTGCGGCTCCGCCTCCGCCTGCGGCGCAGGCTCGACTTTGGCGGCGGGTGGCGGCGGCGGTGGGGGCGGCGGCTGTTCGCGCTTCACGGGTTCGGGCGCCCGCGCCTGTTCCGGCGGCTTGGGCTTTTCTTCCGGCTTGACGTCCATCTTCGGGCTGGGCGCCGGCGGCAGGTTGCTCTTCTCGGCCACGTCGACGAGCTCGACGCTCAGCGCCGCTTCAGCCATCGGCGCTTCGTCCGGGCGCGACAAAGGTATGCCGATAGCGGCCATCAGCAGAATGGCGAGGTGAAAGGCAACGGAAACGAAGAGCGGCCGCCGCATATCCGTCAGCGCTTCTCCCCAGGTCCGTCACCGCCGCCCCGGCCCCCGGTCCGGCCGCCGGCCCCGGCGTCGACCGGCGCGGTCAAAAGAGCGATCTTGTTGAAACCGGCGGCGTGTATCGCGCCCATCACCGCCATCACCCGGCCGTAATCGATGGCCTGATCACCGCGCACGAAAATCCGAACGTCGGGGTTGTTGCCGGCGATGGCGCGGATCCGCGGCGCCAGCGCGGCCATTTCGACGGGCGTGTCCTGGATGAAGATCTGCCCGGCGCGATCGACGCTCACCGACAGCGGCTCGTCCTGCCCGGCGATGGTCGAGGCTTGGGTTTGCGGCAGATCGACGCTCACCCCGACAGTCAGCAGCGGCGCGGTAATCATGAAGATGACGAGCAGAACGAGCATCACGTCGACCATCGGGGTGACGTTGATGTCGGTCATCAACGGAGCCCGCGACCGGCCAAAACCGTCCCGCCTCCGGTTCTTCAGCACAATCGCCATGCCTTCAACCCCGCTCTTCGATCTGGCGTGAGCCCCGCTCTTCGATCTGGCGGGAGAGGATGGCGAGGAACTCGCCAGCGAAACCGTTCAAGCGCCCCGAATACCGGTCGAGATCGCGCGAGAGCTTGTTGTAGGCGAGGACCGCCGGGATCGCCGCGAGCAGACCGAGCGCGGTGGCGAACAGCGCCTCGGCGATACCGGGAGCAACCACCGCAAGGCTGGTGTTCTTGGTCAGGCCGATGGCCTCGAAGCTGTTCATGATGCCCCAGACGGTTCCGAACAGACCGATAAACGGCGCCGTCGAGCCGGTGGAAGCGAGGAACGTCATGTACCGCTCGATCCGGTCGAGCTCGCGGCCGGCAGTTACTTGCATGACCCGCTCGATGCGATCCTGGACACCTTCTCGGAAAAATCGATCCCCTTGAGGCGCACGGATGGTAGCCCGTCGCCACTCCCGCATGGCCGCGACAAACAGCGCCGACATCGGATCCTGCGGGCTCGAGCCGATGCGGTCGTAGAGTTCGTCGATGGCGCCGCCGGACCAGAAGGCGGACTCGAAGCGGTCGGCGCGGCCGTTGAGCCGGCGCAGGCTGAAAGACTTTTCGAAAATGATCGCCCAGCACCAGATGGATGCCGCGAGCAGCAGAAGGATCACCGACTTGACTACCCAGTCGGCGTTCCAGAACAAGGCCAGCATCGAAAGGCCGTGCGGCGCGGCGGCGCCCAGACTTGCCGCATCGATCACGTTGGCTTCCATCCGTTCTCTTCATCCTTTGTTGAGGCACAGCTTCTCGAGCGCGGCGCGGACCTCGTGGGGAAGCCGCACCGGCCGGCCATCCGGCGCGAGGCAGGCAAGCGTGCAGTCAAGCTCGACCAGAACGCCGTCGCCGCGAACAATCGTCTGGCGGCCGTCGAAGGAGGCGCCGGCCACCCTGGTCACTCGGGTGCGGACTTCGAGCGCATCGTCGAGGCGGGCCGGCCGCGCGAACTCGACGAGGCACCGGCGCAGGGCGAACAGCACGTTGTAGCGCTCCAGCAGCAGGCCATGGTCGAAACCGGCGCATCGCATCAGTTCCGTCCGCGCCCGTTCGGCCAGACGCAGGTAGCTCGTGTGGTAGACGACACCGCCGGCATCGGTATCCTCGTAATAAACCCGTGCGGCAAAGGTATGGACGCCCTCGCAGAACCAACCGGACGGGGGTGCTGCCGTGGGATGAACCCACTGCTCAGTCATCGTCATCTTGGTCCAGCAGATCGAGCTGTCCGGGGATGACCGACGCGGGCAGCCCGAGACAGCGATAACCCTCCGGCGCCAGGGCGCGGCCGCGGGGTGTCCGCATAACGAACCCGCGTTGCAGCAGGTAAGGCTCGATGACGTCCTCAATGGTGTCGCGCTGTTCCGAAAGCGCCGCGGCCAGCGTGTCGGCGCCGACCGGGCCGCCGCGATAGGTCTCGGCGATGCATCGCAGGTAGCGGCGGTCCATCGCATCCAGGCCGAAGCCGTCGACTTCGAGTCGCGTGAGCGCGGAATCCGCCGCGCCGCTGTCGATAATCGCAAGTTCGGCCACGGCGGCGAAGTCGCGGACCCGGCGCAACAGCCGCACCGCGATCCGCGGCGTTCCCCGCGACCGCCGGGCGATCTCCAGCGCGCCGTCGGCGTCGAGCGGCATGGTCAGAATCCGCGCGCCGCGGCGGACGATGCGAACCAGGTCCTCGGTGGCGTAAAACTCGAAGCGCAGCGGGATACCGAACCTTTCGCGCAGCGGCTTGGTGATGAGGCCTGTGCGCGTCGTCGCACCGACCAGCGTGAACGGCGGAAGGTCGATCCGGATTGAGCGCGCCGCCGGTCCTTCGCCAATCATCAGGTCGAGTTTCCGGTCTTCCATGGCCGGGTACAGGATTTCCTCAACTGGGGCGGAAAGCCTGTGGATTTCGTCGATGAAGAGGACGTCGCGGGGCTGCAGATTGGTCAGAATCGCCGCCAGATCGCCGGCCCGGGCAATGACCGGCCCCGAGGTCGCGCGAAAGCCGACGCCAAGCTCGCGGGCGATGATCTGCGCCAGCGTGGTCTTGCCGAGGCCGGGCGGGCCGTAGAGGAGCACGTGGTCGAGAGGCTCGTCGCGGCCGGCCGCGGCGGTAACGAACACGCGCAGGTTCTCGCATATCGACCGCTGGCCGACGAAGGTGTCGAGGCAGGTCGGGCGAAGCCCGGCGTCGCCATCATCATCGTCGTCGGCCGCGGGCTGGACGAGCCGCTGGTCCGGATCCGCCGCGGCGCTCACGGATGATGCTCCTTCGGAGCGAGCGTAGCGAGGCTGTCGGTGATCAGGGTTTCCACGCTCGCCTGACCGCCGCGCCGGCCCGCCGCGGTCGCAACCGCATCCACGGCCTCGCTCGTGCTGAAGCCGAGGTTGACCAGCGCCGAGACGGCCTGATGGGTCGGCGCCACGTCTTCGCCGACCTTGGCCGCGCGAACCGACGCCCCGCGCGGCGCAACCACTGCCTCGTCGCGCAGTTCGCCGATGACGCGCGCGGCGAGTTTGGCCCCGACGCCGGGCGCACGCATGATCATCGCCCGGTCGCCAGCGGCGATCGCGGCGGCCAGCGTCTCAGCCGGAACGGCCGAGAGGATCGCCAGGGCCGCCTTGGCGCCGACGCCCTGGACCGTGATGAGCCGGCGAAACCAGTCGCGCTCGTCCGCCCGGGCGAAGCCGTAGAGCAGGATCGCATCCTCGCGGACCTGGGTCTCGATCAGCAGGCTCGCCGGGCCGTGGATAACGAGCTCGGAAAGGGTGCGCTGGGAGCAGAGAACCAGGTAGCCGACGCCGCGGACGTCGATGACGGCGGCGCCCTCGCCGATGCTGTCGATGGTGCCCGTCAGCTTGGCGATCACCGCGCGCCTTCCATCAGTCGCAGCGCCGTCTGCCGGTGATGGGCGTGACAGATTGCCACCGCCAGCGCGTCGGCCGCGTCCTCGCTTTGCAGCGCCGCGCCCGGCAGCAGGATCCCAACCATCATCTTGACCTGATCCTTCGCGGCGTGGCCGCTGCCGACGACGGCTTTCTTGACCAGGTTCGGAAGATATTCGCTGACGGGCAGACCGGCCCGGGCGCTGACCAGAAGGGCTGTGCCCCGGGCCTGACCCAGCCTCAAGGTCGAAACTGCGTTGCGGTTGACAAAGGTCTCTTCGATCGCGGCCTCGGCCACTCCAAAACGGGCGATGACCGCCTCGATGCCCTCTGCGAGCCGGACCAGCCGCATCGCCAGCGGCTCCCGCGGGCTGGTCCGCACAACCCCGTCGCCGACGTGGCGCAATCGGCCGGCTTCGGCGTCGATGACGCCCCAGCCGGTGGCGCCGAGCCCTGGGTCGAGCCCAAGCAGCCGCATCTAAAGCCACGCGCGCAACGTCGCGCCGATTCGGATCAGGCGAAACGAACCACGAGCGCCGTCACGCACTCAGCCGCTCCATCACTTCGTCGGCGACGTCGAAATTGGAGGCAACCCGCTGCACGTCATCATTGTCATCGAGAACATCGAGCAGTTTAAAAAGCGTAGCCGCCGTATCCTCATCGACCGCAACCGTCGCCAGCGGTTTCCAGTCGAGCCCCGCGGTGGTGGCCGGACCGAAACGGGCCTCAAGCGCGTCGCGGACCGCTGACAGGTCATCGGCGGCGCACATTATGTCGTGACCCTCGGCGCCCGAGGCGACATCGTCGGCCCCGGCGTCGAGCGCGGCTTCGAACATGGCCTCGGCCGAAGCCGTGCCGGCGTCATAACGCACGAGGCCGATCCGCCCGAACTGGAAGCTGACGGTCTCGCCAAAGGCGCCGCCGTGCTTGCCGAAGGCCGCTCTCAGCTCGCTCGCGGTGCGATTTCGGTTGTCGGTAAGGGCCTCGACGATCAGGGCGACGCCGCCTGGCCCATAGCCCTCGTAGCGGACTTCTTCGAAACTCTGGCCGCCGTCTTCGCCGGCTCCCCGCTTTATCGCGCGCTCCATCGTGTCTTTCGGCATGTTCGCCGCCTTGGCGGCGATGATCGCCGAGCGCAGGCGCGCGTTGAACTCCGGATCCGGCAGCCCGGCGCGGGCGGCGACGGTCAGCTCGCGGATCAGCTTGGTGAACGCCTTGGCCCGCTTCGCATCCTGCGCGCCCTTGCGATACATGATGTTCTTGAATTGCGAATGACCTGCCATGGCCTGCGGTGTGTCTCGCTCGCTTAAATAAGGTGGCTAGCATGCGATAAGTCTACCACATCTAGCCGGGATGAGGTATGGCCGAGAGATTGCGGAGAGATTAAAGTATCGTCAGGCGTCTTCCGGCTCAAGCCACCGGCCACTGCGCGACAAGGCTTCCGCCGACGCGCAGCGGGCCGGCGTGAACCGCCCGCCCCGTGGCATCGTCGGTCTCGACGTATATACCGCACAGAGTCGCCGGTCCGGTGGCCGGCTCCAGCCGCCCTGCCGGCATCTTTGAGACGAAACGGCCGATCGCCGCTTCCTTCTGCATGCCGATGACGGAGTTGTAGTCGCCGCACATGCCGACGTCGGTGATGTAGGCGGTGCCGCCGGGAAGGATCCGCGCGTCGGCCGTGGGCACATGGCTGTGGGTGCCGACGACCAGCGAAACACGGCCGTCAAGAACATGAGCCAGCGCCATCTTCTCGCTGGTCGCCTCGGCATGGATGTCGGCGATGATGCAGTCGACCGAAGTGCCAAGGCGCTGGTTCTGCAGCGCCCGCTCGGCCGCGGCGAACGGATCGTCGAGCGGATCCATGAACAGCCGGCCCATGACCTGAAGAACCATCAGCCGCAAAGCGTTGCCGTTGGCATAGATGTGCGCGCCGATACCGGGCGTTCCCTCGGGATAGTTCAAGGGCCGCAGCACGCGAGCCTCCCGGGCGATATACGGGATGATCTCGCGCTGATCCCAGACATGATTGCCGGTGGTGATCACATCGACGCCGGCGGAGAAGAATTCCGCACAGATATCGCCGGTGAGCCCGAAGCCGTGGGCCGCGTTCTCTGCGTTGACGACGACGAAATCCAGCTCCAGGCGCTGGCGCAGCTCCGGAACGAGCGCGGTGACGACCTTGCGCCCGGTCCTGCCGACGACATCGCCGCAGTAAAGAACCTTCACGTAAGGGCCCTCACGGCGCGGCTCTCGTGAGCGCCCGCTCGCTCAGGAGCCAGTCCAGAGGCTGGTCGAGCGGACCGTGCGGGACGGCGTCGAAACATTGCGCCGCATAGGCGATGCCGACGGCGGTCACCGGCTTCGTCCGGCGCAACGCAGCCAGGGTGCGGTCGTAGTAGCCGACCCCCTGCCCGAGCCGCCAACCGGCGGCATCGAAAGCGAGAAGCGGTATCAGAAGGAGGTCGGGCGTGACCTCCGGCGCCGTTACCGGCGGCTGGACGGTGTCATGATCGCCCGGTTCGACCGGATCGAGCGGCGCCCAGCGGCGGAAGACCAGAGGCGCACCGCGATCCGCGACCACCGGCAGGGCGCAGTCAAAATCCCTCTCGTGCAGGCGCGCGAGCAGCGGACGGTCATCGATTTCCGTCCCGATCGGCCAGTAGCCGGCAACAACAGCCCCGGCGGCGAGGTCAAACGCAGCCAACCCGTCAAGGAAATGGCCGACGACGGCGGCGGCGGCGATCGGGCCCTCCTTCTGGTCGGCGACCAACCGCATCTTCCGCGCCCGCGTCCGCAGCGCACGCTTTTCCTCGTCGAGTTCGACCATTACCATCTGTGTCCAGAGGCGCGGATAACGCACCGACATGCCGCGCCAGGGTTGGCGGAGCCGCGATGGCCGTCGGTCGTGCAATCCTCTCCGGCCTGCGTAAGCAGGTGGGCACCGTATCCCGAACCCGCGGGTCCGGAAGGCACAGCTCCCATTCGGATCACTGTTGGCCCGAGGGATGTAGAGACCAAACGAACCCCGCAGCGCCCGCCGCTCACAATCTAGGAGGACTTGAGGCGCTCGGCAATGTCCTCGATCCGTTTGGCGAGGCCGTTGAGCATCTCCGTCAGGTCTTCCTCGGCCAGGCCGGCAGACAACGTGACCGGCGCGGGCGGCAGTTCCGCGCCGCCGATGAACAACTCCAGCTCGGTGCGGGCCTCGACCAGTTCGTCGGCAACGAGAAGGCCGGCCATCAGCAGCAGCCGGGACTCGCCGACCTGGCCGACGGTCTCCGCCAGCGCCGTCACCCGATCAGCGAGCACCTTCGCAAGGTGGGCGACGTGCTCCTCCTGACCGTCGTCGCAGGATATGTCGTACGGCCGCTCATTGAGGAAAACGTGAACGACGCCCACGACGTCAGCCGCCGAGCACGGTGCGCAACCGCGCGATGGCGCCGTCGAGACCCGCCGCGAGCTGCTCGTTGGTCCGGTTCAGCGCGATGTTATCGTTCCTGATCCGCTCGGCGCGGCGGCTGTGGAAGGCGCCGCGTTGGACGGAGACCGACTCGAGATCGGCGCAGGCCTCGGCCAGCCGCGCGATCGCCTTTTCCAACTCCATCGCCTTCCCCCGCATAACGATACGCCGGCAGCCCCCGCACACCGCGAAGGCAGGATAGGCAGCCTCCGGCGGAGCCGTCAACCGCTGCAACAGGCGGAAAAAGCCGTTGACGACGTCTACCTTTCAGGGGATTGTGCCGGCCACATAAAAACGGTCCTAAAAAGACCTTGAAGAGTGCCCCGGGAGTATGTCGCTCCTCACTCGGCTGGCGGCGATTCACATCCAGTAAAAGCAGTCGTCCCAGACCATTACGGATTCCTAAGGAGGTTATGCATGGCGGTTCGGGTTGGCATTAACGGCTTCGGCCGTATCGGGCGGCTCGTGATGCGGGCGGCAATGGAGGCGCATCGCAACGACGTCGAGTTCGTCGCGATCAACGACCTCGGCGCGGTGGACGTGAACGCTCACCTGCTGAAATATGACTCGGTGCACGGCACCTATCCGGGCGACGTCAAGTCCGATGCCGAAAGCATCACGGTCGACGGTCACAAAGTTAAGGTGATGGCGCAGCGCGACCCGACGAAGTTGCCCTGGGGCGATCTCGGGGTCGACGTCGTCTTCGAGTGCACCGGTATCTTCAGCGACAAGGACAAGGCGAAGGTCCATCTCGATTGCGGTGCGCCGCGCGTGCTCGTCTCGGCGCCATCGAAAGGCGCCGACGCCACCGTCGTCTACGGCGTCAACACCGACGTCCTCAACCAGGATCTCAAGGTCGTCTCCAACGCGTCGTGCACGACCAACTGCCTGGCGCCGCCGGTCTTCGTGCTCGACAAGCTGGTCGGGCTCGAAAGCGGCTACATGACGACCATCCACTCCTACACGGGCGATCAACGGATCGTCGACACGCTGCACAAGGATCTGCGTCGCGCGCGCGCCGCGGCTTTGTCGATGATCCCGACCACCACGGGCGCCGCGCGGGCCGTCGGTCTCGTCATGCCGCATCTGGCCGGCAAGCTCGACGGCTCGGCGATCCGTGTTCCGACGCCGAACGTCTCCGTGGTTGACCTTGTTTTCATCGCCAAGAAATCGACCACGGTCGCCGAGGTCAACGACGCCATCCAGGAGGCCGCGAACGGCGACCTGAAGGGCATCATGGCCTGCAACAAGGCGCCGCTGGTTTCGATCGACTTCAATCACGACAGTCACAGCTCGATCTTCGACGCCAGCCAGACCCAGGTCGTCGACGGCAAGCTCGTGCGCATTCTCGCCTGGTACGACAACGAATGGGGCTTCTCCAATCGGATGTCGGACACGGCGAACGCCTGGGTCGCCGCTTAGGCCACTCGCGCTCGACGGAAGGTGGAGGCGGAGCCGGATGGCTCCGCCTCCGTCATGCCGATCCTCGTCATTTCCGCTCCGGCTACATCCGGAGGTCGGTACGGTCGCGGCTGTGTTGATTTACAACCTTGCCGATGCCGAAGCCACGCTCGCCGCCGCTACGTCGCTTGCCGTTCCGGTCACCCTGTGGATCCGCGAGGACATCGCCGCCGGCTACGGCGCGACCGTGATCGGCAGGATCTTCGCCCTCGCCCGCGCGGCTCATCCCGAAGCAGACGTTCGCGTTGCCGTCGATTGCGGCGACGCCGCCGGTCTTGCCCTGGCCCTGCTGCGCCGGGGCGTCGACCGGGTCTGTCTGATCGGCTGCGAAGAGATGCTGGTGCGCGTCGCCGCCATCGCCGCCGATTATGGCGCCGCGCTGGCCCCGCTTCCGCCCGACGCCCTCGACCTGCTTGCTGTCGACGAGCCGAAAAAGACGTGCGCACTATGGCTCGCCCGCTTCCAAAGCGGTAGCCTGAGGCCACATGTGAAATAGCGGTGCTTTTGTCTACTGCAACTCGTCATGGCATTCACGTACCTGGGGAGACGATGACATGAAGGTTACACCCCGAGTAAAGAAGATCCTGTCTAACTACGAGACGGATACGCCGGGCACCAAGGCAAACCTCGCGCGCATGCTCTGCACCGGTCGTCTCGGCGGCACCGGCAAGATGGTCATCCTTCCGGTCGATCAGGGATTCGAGCATGGTCCGCTGCGCAGCTTCGGGCCGAACCCGCCGGCCTACGATCCCGCCTACCACATCCAACTCGCGATCGACGCCGGCCTGAACGCCTACGCCACGCCGCTCGGCATGGTCGAAGCGGTGGCCGACGCTTACGCCGGCCAGATTCCGCTGATCCTCAAGGTCAACAGCTCGAACACGCTCTACCGCAGTAAGGAGGCGCCGACCCAGGCGATCACCGCCAGCGTCGACGACGCCATTCGCCTCGGCTGTTCGGCCATCGGCTTTACGATCTATCCGGGATCCGACGAGTCTTTCCACATGATGGAGGACATTCGCGAAATGTCGGCTGAGGCCAAGGCCAAGGGCCTCGCTGTCGTCATCTGGTCCTACCCGCGCGGCGGGACGCTGTCGAAGGACGGCGAGCTTGCGATCGACATCTGCGCCTACGCCGCGCACATGGCGGCGTTGCTCGGCGCCCACGTCATTAAGGTCAAGCTCCCGACCGAGTTCATCGAACAACCGGAAGCGAAAAAGATCTACGCCTCGGAGAAGGTCGATATCTCGACCCAGGCGGCGCGGGTCCGCCACGTCATGCAGGCGGCATTCGCCAGCCGGCGCATCGTCGTGTTCTCCGGCGGGGCGAAGAAGGGGGCCGATGCGGTGTATCAGGACGCGCGCGATATCCGCGACGGCGGCGGCTTCGGCCAGATCATCGGCCGCAACACCTTCCAGCGCCCCCGCGAGGAGGCGCTCGATATGCTCGGGCGCATCATCAACATCTTCCTCGGCAAAGAAGAAGTCGGCCGGGACCGCCAAGGCAGCGGAGTGAGCGCGGCCGATCCATCCTGTCAACTCTACCTTGTGACGCCGCCGCGCATTGACGCGGCGGCGTTCACGTCCTGCCTTGCCGAAGCGCTGGACGCTGGCCCGGTCGCCGCGGTGCAGTTACGGCTCAAGGACGTCGATGACGACACCGTTCGCGCCGCCTGCGAACGTCTCCGTGCCGTTGCCCAGGCGCGCGACGTCGCGTTTATCCTTAACGATCGGCCCGATCTCGCCGCCTCGCTCGGGTGCGACGGGGTGCACGTCGGTCAGGACGACGCCGACTACCGCAGCGCCCGGGCCGCGGTCGGCGGCGATGCGATCGTCGGCGTGACCTGCCACGACTCGCGGCATCTGGCGATGGAGGCCGCCGAGGCCGGCGCCGACTACGTCGCCTTCGGCGCGTTCCATCCGACGACAACGAAGGAGCCGAAGCATCACGCGAGCATGGATCTGCTGTCGTGGTGGAGCGCGGTGATGACGGTGCCGTGCGTTGCGATCGGCGGCATCACCGTCGAAAACGCGTCGCCGCTGGTCGCGGCCGGCGCCGACTTCCTCGCCGTCTGCGGCGGCGTCTGGGCCCATCCAGACGGTCCGGCCGCGGCGGTCCGCGCCTTCACCCGCCTTCTCGAAGCGGGTCGCGCGGATGATCTCCGCCGGGCGCGCTCGGCCGCAAGCCGGCTGAGTTTGCATCGCCGGCGCCGCGCCCTGTCTGCGCCCGACCGGCGTTGCGAGCCTCCGGCGGACCTGCTAGCTTCGCCGGCCAGCGCGGGTATGATCCCATCACATTCGGAACGTCATGAAAATCAGCGGCAATGCCATCCGCCCGGGGATGGTGATCGAGCACCAGGGGCGGCTGTGGCGGGCGGTCAAGATCCAGCACACGCAGCCCGGCAAGGGCGGCGCCTACCTGCAGGTCGAACTGCGCGGTCTGCGCGACGGGACGAAGCTGAACGAGCGCTTTCGTTCGGCCGAAACCGTGGAACGCGCCCGCCTCGACCAGCGTCCCTTCCAGTATCTGTTCTCCGAAGGCTCGACCTACACTTTCATGGATACCGAAACCTTCGAGCAGATCACGCTGTCGGCGGAGGACATCGGCGAGGACCGCGTCGGCTTTCCTCCAGGAGAACATGAACGTCGTCATCGAGCTGCACGAAGACCAGCCGATCGGTGTCGCTTTCCCGGACTCGGTCGTGCTCGAAGTCGTCGAGGCCGACGCCGTGGTGAGGGGACAGACGGCCGCCTCCTCCTACAAGCCCGCCCTGCTCGAAAACGGAATGCGGGTCATGGTTCCGCCGCATATCGAAATCGGCACCCGGATCGTCGTCAATACCAGCGACGGCTCCTACGTCGAGCGGGCGAAAGACTAGATCAACCTGCTTTCGGATGGTATCGTCCGAAAGCAGAAAGTTGATCGATTACAAGAGCATCGAGCATCTCATCTGCGCCCATCCGGGCGCAGGATGCTCTAGGGCATCGGCATCCTGCGCCCCTAGCGGGCGGAGACCGGGCGCTCCACCTCGTCTCAACCGATCATTGTTCTGTCGCGGGATGCGTCCGCGCGACGGCAGCGTGGTCCAGCCTCGAGTGGTTCGATGGTTCATCGTTCGCCGCTCCTGAACGTCATGACAGCGGCCGCACACAAGGCAGCGCGCGGACTCGTGCGCGATCTGGGCGAGCTTGAACACCTGCAGGTCTCGAAGAAGGGCCCGGCCGACTACGTCAGCAAGGCGGATCGCCGCGCCGAGGGCATCCTTCGCGCCGAACTGAGGAAGGCTCGACCGGGCTACGGGATGCTGATGGAGGAGTCCGGCGCCACCGCCGGCAGCGACATCTCCAATCGCTGGATCGTCGATCCCCTCGACGGGACCACCAACTTTCTGCACGGCATCCCGCACTTCGCCATCTCGATCGCGCTGGAGCGCGACGGCGATCCCTTCGCCGGCGTCATCTACTCGCCGGTACACGACGAGATGTACGTTGCGGAGAAGGGCGCCGGCGCCTACCTGAACGGCCGCAGGCTGCGGGTTTCGGCGCGAAAGTCGGTCGAAGAGGCGCTGTTTGCAACTGGGATCCCGTTCTGCGGCCTGCCCGACCACGACCTGTTCCTGCGCCAGTTGAAGGGCGTCATGACGGTCAGCGCCGGCGTCCGGCGGTTCGGTTCGGCGGCGCTCGATCTCGCCTTTGTCGCCGCCGGTCGCTATGACGGCTACTGGGAAAACGGGCTGAACCCGTGGGACGTGGCG
The DNA here is from genome assembly GCA_963789785.1 of uncultured Alphaproteobacteria bacterium. Taxonomy (GTDB): domain Bacteria; phylum Pseudomonadota; class Alphaproteobacteria; order Rhodospirillales; family Defluviicoccaceae; genus JAEULH01. The sequence goes on from CAWBNC010000015.1 coordinate 153,069, forward strand.
GCGGGCATCGTTCTGGTCAGGGAAGCGGGCGGCTTCGTGAGCGATCTCACCGGCGGCCGGCGGATGCTCTCGGGCGGCGGGATCCTCGCCGCCAACAGCGCGCTCCATCCTCAATTGCAACGGCTGATCAGCGACGTCGGGAGACGCCGACGACGGAAAGCCTGCCCCTTCCTGACGCGAAAAGCTCACCTCGCTTCGCGACGACAACCAAGACGCGTGCCATAGGCATAAGCGCGCAACATGGTTGTTCTGTTAACTTCTCTCCGCTACCATAAGTCCGCATCTTTTGGAAAGGTACGGGCCGGCTATGGCAGCAGAGCGATGCTTTTTGCGTTCGGATCTGAGGCTGACGGCTGCTGGCGCCGTTATCGCCGCATCCGCTTTGATGACGATCGCGCCGGCATGGAGCGGCCCGGTCGCAAACGCCAACGTCATCGTCGACCTCTCGGTCATTGACACGCTGAGCGCGGATCCACGACCGGTCCCGCCGGTTACGACCAGCAGGGCCAGCGGCCGGACATCGGATCTTCTCCAACCCGGCGCGGCGGCGCCGATGTCGAGCCTCCACGTCGGCGCGATGGCGACGGTGGGCGGATCGGCGGTCGCCGGACGCGATTACGGCCGGCTGATCCCCGACTGGCCGCCGCGCACGGCCGCGGAGATCCGCGATCGCACGGTCGCGCCCGTCCATCTCCTGACGCGCAAGGCCGCGCACCTGCTGGCGAGCGTCGAGCCGCCGCCGAGGACGCCCGGCAAGTCGGTGTCGGCGGCCGTTCCGGTCGATAACGCGAGACTTTTCCCGCCGCCGCAGGTCCTCGCCGCCGCCGCCCAGTCCGCACGCGCGCCGGCCGCAGGCGGCAACGCGGCCGGGTCTCCGGCAGAAACCGTGGGATTGTTTCCCCCGCCCGCCCCGCTGGTGATGGCGGCGGCTCCGCAGGCCGGTGGAAGCCGGTCGGTTGCAGCAACGCCATGGCGACCTGAACCGACGCGCAAGCCCGCCAACGGGCTGCAGGTCGCACTTCTGAGCCCGGCAAGGCCGCCGATAAAGCCGCATGAGGACGCGTCCCTGCGCCCGGCGCCCAGGCCCAAGGCTTCTGCGTCCGTGGACAAGCGCGAAAGTGCCGGCGCCCGACTGCAGCTGATCTACGCCGCGAACGGGATCGAGATCCCGAGCCCGGCGCAGCCACAGCTCGAGAGCCTCGCCCGCGAGGTCAAAGCCGCCGCCAGGCTGCGCATCCAGCTCGCCGCCTATGCCGGCGACCGGACCGATTCCGCAAGCCGGGCGCGGCGCACATCGCTGTCGCGGGCGCTCGCCATCAGGGGCTTTCTGATCGACCATGGTGTAGCCGCCGGCCGCATTGACGTGCGAGCTCTCGGCAACACCTCGGCGTCGGGTGAGGCCGACCGGGTTGACGTGGTGGTCCTCGACAAGTAATGCCTGCGGGGACGATCGTGTCCCCTGGCGCGAGGCCGCCTCATGACTCGCCCGCGACGCTACCTGCTGCGCATGCTGCTGTTCCTGCTTGTGGTCGCAGTCGCAGCCGGCTTGCTCTATCGACCGCTCAGCCACGCGTTCATGGCCAGCGCGCCGATCAATGGTCTGATCCTCGGAGTTCTTCTTCTCGGCATCATCTACAGCTTCCGCCAGGTCTTCAGGCTTATCCCGGAGGTCAACTGGCTGGAAAGCTACCGCAGCGACCGGGAGGTTCTGTCGCACACGCCCGAACCCCACCTCGTCGCGCCGATGGCGCGGATGCTGGGCGAGCGGCGCGGGCGCCTGTCGCTGTCGACCATGGCGATGCGCTCCCTGCTCGACGGCATCGGTTCTCGCCTTGACGAATCCCGCGAGCTCGCGCGCTACACCATCGGCCTGCTGATTTTCCTCGGTCTGCTTGGCACATTCTGGGGACTGCTCCAGACCATCGGCTCGGTCGGCGACGTGATCGGCGGGCTGTCGGTCGAGGGCGGCGACGTGTCGGGCGTATTCGCCAACCTGAAGAAGGGCCTGGAGGCGCCGCTCGCCGGGATGGGCACGGCGTTCTCGTCGTCCCTGTTCGGACTCGGCGGATCTCTGGTGCTGGGCTTTCTAGATCTTCAGGCGGGCCAGGCGCAGAATCGCTTCTACAACGACCTCGAGGAATGGCTGTCGGGGCTGACCCGGCTGTCGAGCGGCGCCCTGCCGGGCGACGGCGAGCAGCGGCGTCCCCGTCTATGTCGAGGCTCTGCTCGAACAGACCGCCGAGAGCCTGGAAACGCTGCAACGAACCATCGCCCGCGGCGAGGAAAACCGCAACGCGACACAGGCCCACCTGTTCGACCTCGGCGAGAAGATCGGCGCGCTCACGGATCAGATGCAAACCGACCAGAACCTGATGCTCCGCCTTGCCGAAAGCCAGACCGAGATCAAGCCCATCCTCGCCCGGCTTGCAGAGACCATGGCCCGGAGCGAAGGCTCCGGTCTTGACGAAGCGACGCGGACGCACATCCGCAATCTCGATCGCTATGTCGCGCGTCTGATGGAGGATGTCAGTTCCGGCCGCGAAGAGGTTCTCCAGCGGGTTCGCACCGACATCAAGCTCCTCGCTCGGACGATCGCCGCGGCCACGGAGGACGCCGGCCGCTAGAGGTTCCATGCTGATGGATGATTTCCAATCCGTCAGCTGAAGCGAACCACTAGATCATCGTTGCGGTGGACTGAGTTACCTGACGCTTGAGAACCCAAGCGTCAGGATCAACCGCTAGCGGAAGGATCTTGGCATCATGGCCTACTCGACGCGACGCGCGCGGCACAGCATCGATATCTGGCCTGGGTTTGTCGACGCCCTCGCCAACCTGCTGCTCGTCTTCATTTTCGTGCTGATGGTTTTCGTTCTGGCGCAGTTCTTTCTCAGCCAGACGCTCTCGGGGCGCGATGCAGCCCTCGCCCTGCTCCAGGGACAGGTCAGCGAGCTCGCCGACCTGCTTGCGCTCGAACGCCGCGCCAAGGACGATCTGTCGCAGAATATTACTCGCCTGACCGACGAGCTGAACGCGTCCATCGCCGCGCGCGACACCCTCGGCGAACAGGTCGTGGCCCTGACCAGGCGGGCCGAAAGCGCGGAGGCCGGCCTTGCCGAGGGACAGGAAGCGCAGCGCCAGGTCATCAAGCTCAGCAACGACATCGCCGCGCTTCAGGCGCTGAAGAAGGAGCTGGAGCAGCAGGCGGCCAGCCTGTCGGCGAAGGCCACTGAGTCGGATCAGGCGCTTGCGGCCGAGCGCGAGCTGTCGGAGACGGCCCGCGCCCAAGTCGCCCTGCTCAACCAGCAGATGGCAGCAATACGGTACCAGGCATTACGTATTGCTATAACATTGTGCATGCTGAACTTTTTGATCATTTCAGGTGCTATTTTCTCTGTATATACTTTCTTTAATCTATTCATACAAGTAAAAGAAGATCACTTGTCCAGTGCATCTCCTGTTCTCTTATTAATCCTGTACTTTTTACCATCGATAAGTTTATAACCTAATCTTACAGGTTGGTTATTCTCGCGTATCAAAATACATTGCATTTGATGCATTAATAGGTTTTTCTATACTGACGATACCACCTTCCTGATTTTGACCTACGGTTCCCGGTTTGATATGTTTTTTTACAACATTCACACCTTCAACCACAATAAGGTTTTTTTCAGGTAGGACCTTCAGAACTTTTCCCACTTTACCCTGATCTTTTCCTGATATTATTTTTACTTTGTCGTCTTTTCTTAATTTCATAAAAAACTTTGATAGGAGCACATCCCTAAAACTAAAGGGAGAAGATCTTACCAAACCTCCTTTGCCAAAGATGCAATTTTCAAATAACCTCTGTCTCTAATTTCTCTGGCAATTGGCCCAAAAACTCTTGTACCAACCATCTGTTTTTCTTTGCTTAACACTACAGCTGCATTATCATCGAATCTTACATAGCTTCCGTCTTTTCTTCTGCACTCTTTTTTGGTTCTTACTATTACCGCTTTGTATACTGTATGATCCTTAACATGTCCTACTGAAGAAGCACCACTTACCGAACAGTTACAATATCACCCAATCTTGCGGTCTTTATCTTAGAAGCTCCGGGAATACCAATAACTTTTAGTTTTTTAGCTCCCGAATTGTCTGCTGGTTTTATAACTGCTCCGACCGGTATCATATTACTTTTCCTCCACCTTTTCTACAGTTACCCAAGTAACTTTTTTACTATAAGGTCTGCATTCATCAATAAAAACCATATCACCGGGTACTACATCAAGTGTATTTCGAACAAAATATCTTTTTGTATCTCGTATGTTCTTTTTATATATAGGATGCTTTTTGGGATTGAGAACCTCAACCAAAACAGTTTTGGCCATCCTATCTGATACTACTTTGCCTAATAATCTTTTACTCATTTTTTAAACTTTCCAAAATTTTCTTTTCAGTAATAACTGTATTCATTCTTGCAATATTTTTCTTGTAGTCCACAGCTTTTTTAACATTTTTTTCTTTTGACTGCAAAAGATCTCTCATTATAGATTCCAGATCCTTTTTAGTCTTTTTTAGATCTTCCTGAAGCTCTTTAATTGTTTTTTGTCTCATTTCCTGTAATTTCATATTAATCCTTAAAAATAAATTTAGTTTTTAAAGGCAGTTTAGCTCTTGCTCTTTTAAAAGCGTTTTTTGCAATCTCTTCGGTAACTCCGGAAATCTCAAAAATTATTTTACCGGGTTTAATAACTGCTGCATAATGATCTGTTGGTGCTTTTCCGCTTCCCATTCTGGTTTCATTTGGTTTTTTCGAAATGGCTTGTCGCGGAAATACTCTTATCCATAACTTTCCTCCTCTTTTTGTTTTATGAGAGATAGCTTTTCTTGCGGCTTCTATTTGTCTTGATGTTAACAAACCTCTATCCATAGCTTTTAACGCAAAATCCCCAAAAGCTATTGTAGAACCTCTTATAGCGATACCTTTATTGGTACCTCTGTGCCTGCTTTCTAAATTTTACTTTCTTTGGTAATAACATTTTTTTCCTTTAAATCACGCAGTGATTTCACCTTTTAGATTAATTTTATAAATTAATCGCAAAGAGAAATTAAGCATTAATTTCTCCTTTATAAATCCATACTTTTATACCAATAGTCCCAAACAACAAATTACAATTTATTTGAGCATAATCAATATCAGCCCTTAATGTCTGTAAAGGGACAGGACCTAAATAAATTTCTCAGATCTGGCGATAGTATTACTTCCGCTTAAGCACACCTGATATCCTTATTTTTATACCTAAAGCTCCTTTATCAATTGCTGAATTTGTTGCGAATACAACATACTCTACTGTAAGGAACTCTTCTTTTTAACTGTCTGCAAATATAATCAGCGACCAACTGTGATTCAGTTTCAGGCGTTTTTATTTCTTCCGCAGTAATCTTTATTTTTGCATCGGTTATTTTTTTTATTTCTTTTTCAAGATTCTCAACACCTGCGCCGCCCTTACCTATAACAATTCCGGGTTTTGACACTTTTATAAAAATGCTTACTTCATTTTCGGTTCTTTCTATTTCAATATTTTTTAAGCCTGCTGTAGATCAATTTTCCTTCTAAATATTTTCTGATCTTAAAATCTTCCAATGCAGGTCCGCGTATCTGTTTTTTTCCTGCGAACCATCTGGATCTCCAATCTTTTGTTATTCCTAATCTAAATCCATACGGATGTATTTTTTGCCCCATATTATTTATTTACCTCCGATAATCCCAAATAAATATGACTTTTTCTTGTTAATTTAAAACTAAAGCGACCCCGTGCACCGTAATTTGGCCTTTTTGAAGTTGGCGCCGGACCACAGTAAAGCTCAGAAACATATAAATTCTCAGGTAATAACTTATTGTTATGCACTGCATTCGCCTGAGCCGATTTTAGTAATTTAAGTAAGATTTTAGCCCCTTTAGAAGTATCAAAAGCTAAAATGATTTTAGCCTCTTCTAAAGATCGACCTCTTACCAGATCCAATACAATACCTAATTTTCTTGGTGATACGTCCGCTCTTTTTAATTTTGCTGTTACTATTGGTTTTAACATATTTATTTCTTCTTAAAGTTTTTTAGAAGAGTGCCCTCTAAATTTTCTTGTAGGGGAGAACTCACCCAATTTGTGTCCAACCATTGATTCGGTAACAAACACAGGAAGGTGCTTCATTCCATTGTGAACCTCTAAGGTCAACCCTACCATTTCGGGTATGATCGTGGATCTGCGTGACCAAGTCTTAATAGGTTTACGATCTCCTGCTTCTTTAGCCTTAGTTACTTTTATTAATAATTTTTCGTCAACAAAAATTCCTTTTTTTAATGATCTTGTCATAATATTTTTAAAATTTTATTACCTTTTCTTTTTTGCTTTATGTCTATCTGTCACTATAGAATAATCAGTACTTTTTCTTTTTCTTGTTTTAACCCCTCGTGTCTTCCAACCCCAAGGTGATTTCGGAGATGGCATACCGATACCATTGTCTTTATATGAACCTGCGTGAGGGTGTTTTCCGGGATCAGGCATAGCTATTCCTCTGACTGTAGGTCTCCACCCTTTATGCCTTTTTATACCGGCTTTCCCGTCTTGAGAATTTCTTCTGTCAAAATTTGAAAGTACTCCAATTGTTGCACGACAGTCCTTACTGACATTCTTCACTTCTCCGCTAGGGAGCTTGATATTAACATGATTTCCGTCTTTTGCCATTATTATACAGCTATTTCCCGCACCTCTTACCAGTTTAGCACCAGCGCCCGGGATTAATTTCAATATTATGAATTGGCATACCTAAAGGTATTTTTGAAAGAGGTAAACTGTTGCCCGGTTTTAAAGGAGCTTCATCTGATGACTCGATCAACATTCCCCTTTCCAAACCTTCCGGAGCTAAAATATATCTTTTATCCCCATCAAAATAGTGGATTAAGGCAATATTAGGACCTCTATTAGGATCATGTTCAATACCGGCAACTTTTCCGGGTACACCAAATTTATTTCTTTTAAAATCGATAACTCTATATAATTTTTTAACTCCACGCTGTCTATGCCTAATAGAAACACGGCCCCTGGACCTTCCTGAAGGCCCGTTAAGGCTTTGTGTGAGCTTTTTATGAGGTCTTACCTTATCAACATCCTTCACCAAGGTTTTTCTGAATCTAATGCCCGGACTTGTAGGATTGTATTTTTTTATCATGTGCGTTTATTGCTATTCCTTAGGGAATAGATCAATTTTTTGCCCTTCTTTCAATTTAACCACCATCTTTTTCCATTTTGGGGTTTTAGTTTGCCTTCTTGTGCCAAGTATTCTCTTAGGCTTTCCCGGTATGATCATAGATCTAACATCAATTGCATCAACATCAAACATTTGTTTTAGTTTGATCACAACAGTGCCCTTTTTTGTCTTAGTATTAACTTTAAAAGTATAATTTCCGGACTCGGCTGCTTTTACCGATTTTTCTGTGATAATAGGTTTTAGTATTATGTTGTTGTATCTCATTTTTTGTACCTTTCATCTAATATTAGTGCTGAATCCTTAGTTAAGATCAGATTTTTAGTATTTAAAATCTCATACGGATTCAAATTATCAATAAAGATCGTAGATAGATTTTTTATATTTGATCCGCTTTTTAATACAACCGGATTTATTTTATCCAAAACCAACAAAGTTTTACCCTTTGTGTTTAGTGCTGATAATACTGCAACCATTTCTTTTGTTTTTGGCTCTTTAAAAGCGATCTTGTCAATTAAATATGCTTGGTCTTCTTTGAATTTGAGTGACAAAACTGATCTCAAAGCTAATTTTTTAAGTTTTTTAGTTAATTTAAGACTCCAACTTTTGGGTCTTGGCCCATGTGCAACACCGCCTGTTCGCCAAATAGGATTTCTTTTTGTACCTACTCTTGCTCTACCGGTTCCTTTTTGTCGCCAAGGTTTCTGACTGCTACCGGCTACCTCACCTCTGTTTTTTGTAGAAGATGTTCCCTGCCTTTGATTAGCCCTGTAAACCCTCACATATTGGTTAATTACCTCAACATTTGGCTCAATATCAAAGACACTATCACTTAATGTGATCTCTTCAACTTTATTCCCTTTTGTATCTAATACTTGTTTTTTCATTATTCTAAAATATTAATTAATACTGCTGAATTTCTGGCTCCCGGAACAGGTCCCGAAACCATAACCAGCTTTTTTTCATTATCAACATTTACTATTTTTAAACCTTTTATAGAAACTCTTTTGTTTCCTTGTCTTCCTGCCATCTTTTTCCCTTTAAATACTTTTCCCGGAGTTTGAGAACCAATTGCCCCCTGGGCCTCTTGGTTTATTAGACTGACCGCGGGTAGCTTGCTGACCGCTAAAATTCCACTTTTTCATTGCACCTGTAAACCCCTTACCTTTTGATTTACCTATCACTACAACTTCTTTATTCATAAGATCCTGATCCAGATCGTCTAAAGTAGAAATAATTGTCACCGGTATAACATTTCCGGTTTCAATAAAAATCTGGCTCATATTCAGTTTTGTTCCTTTTATTTGCTTAGTCATATACAAAAAAATTGAGCGCCACAAGGCGCTACGCTATTATAGTCTATTTTAGCCCTGTTTCAAGTAATTTTAAATTTTATTTAACTTTCGCAACATTATCAATAATGCTTGCATAATATAATTCTTCAAATACTCAAGCCTTTGATTACATCTTGATAGTGATACCAACACCAGCAGGTAAACTCAATTCTAGACAAGTTATCAATGGTTGATTGTGTAGGATCCAACACATCAATGACCCGCTTATGTGTTCTTAGTTCAAACTGCTCTCTTGATCTTTTATCAATATGAGGACCTCTAATAACAGTAAATCTCTCGATTTTTGTAGGGAAAGGAATTGGACCGACTACTTTTGCACCTGTTCTAATTGCCGTGTCTACAATTTTACACAACTCAAATCCATGATCCTATTATCATATGATTTTAGTTTTATTCTAATTTTACTTTGTTTTGTGGTTTTGCCATTTTTCATCTTTTAATGCCAACCGAGCACGCAGTGCGGGCGCCCATAACTAATTCATTACTAATTTATTTCATAATCTTTGTAATAACACCTGCTCCAACGGTATGACCACCTTCTCTGATAGCAAATCTCATTCCTTCTTCCAGAGCGACCGGTGTAATAAGTTTACCTTCATGTTAGCGTTATCTCCGGGCATAACCATTTCAACACCTTCTGGAAGATGATTTCTCCAGTAACATCAGTTGTTCTGATATAAAATTGTGGTCTGTATCCTCTAAAGAATGGTTTGTGTCTGTCCGCCTTCTTCTTTAGATAAGATGATAAACTTCAGCATCAAATTCGGTATGAGGTTTAACTGATCCGGGTTTTGCAAGAACTTGACCTCTTTCAACATCTTCTCTGTTCAATACCTCGTAAGAAGTATTCCGACATTATCTCCTGCTTGACCTTCTTCAAGTTGTTTTCTGAACATTTCAACTCCGGTAACAACTGTCTTTTTGGTATCTTTTATACCAACGATTTCTACTTCTTCATTAACTTTAATATTCCTCTTTCAATTCTTCCTGTAACAACTGTTCCTCTACCTTAGATAGAGAAGACATCTTCAACAGGCATCAAGAAATGGTTTGTCCAGTATCTCTTTCAGGTGTCGGAATATATTCATCAACTGTATCCATAAGTTCATCAATTGCTTTTCAACACTTCAGGATCACCTTCAAGTGCTTTTAATGCTGATCCTCTAATAATAGGAACTTCATCTCCGGGAAATTCGTATTTTGTTAAAAGTTCTCTAACTTCCATTTCAACAAGATCGAGAATTTCAGGATCCTGATACCATATCTACTTTGTTAATAAAAACTACCATTGCTGGTACATCAACTTGATTTGCAACAAGAATGTGTTCTCTTGTCTGAGGCATAGGTCCGTCAGGAGCTGATACTACTAAAATTGCGCCATCCATCTGAGCGGCACCTGTGATCATGTTCTTGATATAGTCAGCGTGTCCCGGAGCATCTATATGTGCATAGTGCCTTTTCTCTGTTTCGTATTCTACGTGGGTAATATTAATAGTAATTCCTCTTTCTCTTTCTTCAGGAGCATTATCAATATCTTCGAATTTAGCAGTGTACTCAGCAAATCCTTTTTCAGCTAAAACTTTTGTAATAGCGCAGGTTAGTGTTGTCTTACCATGGTCAACGTGACCAATAGTACCGATATTTACATGTGGTTTATTTCTTACAAATTCGGCTGCCATATTAAATCCTCTTTAATTTAACTTTATACATTGCCCCTTTTTGGGGTGGTAATCTTTTACCCGATAACTACCTTTTAAAAATATAAAAAGCAATTATGTAGGCAAAAGACCCTTTAAGATAGAAATAAATTCTTTATTATATATTACAGAATCATCCTATCTTACGCACAAAATCCTAAGATGATATGCATTTGCTAGTTAATCAAAACTAGCCTAAAAATCAAGACTTTCTTTTGTCAAATCAGCAACTAACTCTTGTTACCTTCAATTATTTCTTTTGCAATACTTGCAGGTACTTCCTGATAGTGACTTGGTTCCATAGTAAAACTAGCTCTACCCTGGGTCATACCTCTTAATTCGGTTGCGTAACCGAACATCTCTGATAAAGGAGCTTTTGCTGAAATAACTGTAGCTGTTCCTCTTATTTTTGTGCCTTCGATCTTTCCTCTTTTACCTGACAGATTACCAATAACATCTCCCATAAATTCATCAGGTATGATAACCTCGACTGTCATGATTGGTTCCAATAAATAGGGATCCGCACCAAGTTCGGCTGAATTAAAAGCTTCGATCGCTGCCAATTTAAAGGCCATTTCTGAGGAGTCAACCTCGTGGTATGACCCGTCATACAGTGTGACTTTGAAATCAACTAACCGGATAGCCTGCTACCTTACCTGCTTCTCTTGCTTCTTTTATGCCCTTTTCTACTGCCGGGATATATTCTCTCGGAATAGATCCGCCAACAACTTTATTCTCGAATTCCCAGCCTTTTCCTCTTTCCAAAGGCTCCATCTTAATAACCACATGACCATATTGTCCTCTACCACCTGATTGTCTAATGTGTTTTCCTTCCTTATTTACTGAGTTTCTGATGGTTTCTCTATATGCGACCTGTGGTTTGCCTGTATTTACATCTACATTGAATTCTCGCTTCATTCTGTCGACTATAATTTCCAAATGCAGCTCTCCCATTCCGTAAAGTATTGTTTGTGAAGTTTCATCATCGGTTTTAATTTTTAATGTAGGATCTTCTTCTAAAAACTTTTTCAGAGCTTCTCCCATTTTGTCCCGGTCACTTTTTGTTTTTGGTTCCACTACTTTTCCTATAACAGGTTCTGCAAAACTTATCGATTCTAGAACAATCTGGTTATTTTCTTCACACAATCGTATCCCCTGTACTGGCATTCAAACCTACTACTGCAGCTATTTCTCCTGCTTTTAATTCTTTTATTTCTTCTCTATGATTTGCGTGCATCAATAAAATCCTACCGACTCTTTCTTTGTTATCTTTTGTGGAATTCAAAACATAAGAACCTGAATTCAAAGTTCCGCTGTATGCTCTGATATAAGTTAAGTCTGCCTACATATGGGTCGGTCTGGATCTTAAAAGCCAGTGCCACAAATGGTCCGTTTTTGTCTGATTTTAAAATAATCTTTTCTTCTGAATGTGGTTTATGTCCAATAATTTCCGGTGTTTCAAGTGGGGAAGGTAGGTATAATACAACAGCATCCAATACATATCTTGCGGCAATCCTCTGCCGTCTCCGCCGATAATGGCATAAAATTGACCTGAAATAGTAGCTTTTCTGATAGCTGATACTAATTCTTCTTCACTTAATTCTCCTGTATCCAGATATTTTTCCATAAGTGAATCATCAAATTCCACGGCTTTTTCAATCAATTTGCTGTCGCCATTCTTTTGCTTGATCTACCATATTTTCCGGAATTTCTTCTTCAACAAAATCTTCTTGCTTAATATCCGTCATATGTATATGCTTTCATCTTTACTAAATCAACATTTCCTCTTATTTCTTTTTCAAAACCTATTGGTAAAAATAAGGGTAAGGCACTTAAACTCAATCTTTCATGGATAGAATCTACACTTTTATAAAAATCTCCACCTGTTTGATTGATCTTATTAATAAAACAAAAACTGGGAACACTATACTTATTTGCTTGTCTCCAAACTGTTTCAGATTGAGGTTCAACACCCATTTTTCCGTCAAATACTACAACTGCGCCATCTAATACTCTAGAGATCTTTCAACTTCGGCCGTGAAGTCAACGTGCCCGGGAGTATCTATGATATTTATTCGATGATCTTTCCAAAAACAAGTAGTTGCCGCTGAAGTTATGGTAATACCTCTTTCTCTTTCCTGATCCATCCAGTCCATTTGGGTGTCCCCCTCATGAACTTCACCAATTTTATGTGTTTTTCCGGTAAAAAACAAAATACTTTCAGTCACAGTTGTTTTTCCGGCATCAATGTGCGCAATAATACCAATGTTTCTAATTTTCTCCAAAGGATATTCTTTTTTAGTGTTTTCAGCCATAATTTTCCCTACAAAAAACACTTAATAAATAGAAATTTACAAATTAATATCGTGCGAAATGAGCAAATGCTCTATTCGATTCTGCCAATTTATGTGTTTCTTCTCTTTTTCTAATTGCATCTCCAATACCTTCGTAGGCATTTTTAATTTCATCATGAAAAATCTGGTCTAACATGATCTTACCTGTTTTGTTTCTGGTTGTATCACAAGCCATCTTACAGCCAATGCTTCAGCACGATCATGTTTTACAGGATGGGTACTTGATAAGTAGCACCGCCAACTCTTCTGGATCTTACTTCTTGTTGAGGCATGACATTCTTAACAGCTTCTTCAAACATTCTTAATGCTTCTTTTCTGTCATCTGATAATCTTTTCTAATGCTTTATAAACTATACCTCTGCAGTAGATTTTTTTCCCATCCACGCATAAAAATATTAATCATTCTTGTGACAACTTTTGATTTATAAATGGATCGGTTTCTATTGGTCTTTTTTTGGCTTTTTTACCTCTCATATGATCTCCTAAATTACTTCTTTTCTGCTTGGTTTTTTTGTACCATAAATTGATCTTGATGATTTTCTGTTATGCTACGCCTGCAAGGTCTAAGTTCCTCTAACAATAGTGTACTTTATACCAGGCAAATCGTTAACTCTACCGCCACGAACCAACACAACCGAGTGTTCTTGCAGATCATGGCCTTCACCGGGAATATAAGCGGTTACTTCTCTTTTATTTGAAAATCTTACTCTGGCAACTTTTCTTAGAGCCGAGTTAGGTTTTTTAGGTGTTTGAGTTTTAACCTGTAAGCAACTACACCTCTTTTAAAAGGCCGATAAGTATCCACTATTTTCTTTTAATAGTGTTATAAGACTTCTTTTAATGCCGGTACTTTTGCTTTCTTATTTTTTGTTTTTTTTACTTCTTATTAGTTGGTTTATTGTTGGCATATAGTTACCTTTTCTACAATAGCGCTATGCATTATACACAATATTGCTAAATGATATACATTATTCTCTTTGTGCCCTTTCGCCGGTTGGGATTAATCTCCCAATAATAACATTTTCTTTTAAGCCTAACAGCTTATCGACTTTACCAGCTGCAGCGGCATCGGTCAACACATTACTTGTTTGAATAAAGGATGCGGCTGATAAGAAGCTATCGGTATTTAAAGATGCCTTAGTAATTCCAAGAAGTTGACATTTCCGGTTGCTGGCATTCCTCCACCTGCAACAACTTCTTCATTCTTTTCTTCAAAACTAGCTTTGGTAACCAATTCACCAGGCATAAATTCAGTGTCCCTGTCTCATCAATCTTTACATGATTAAACATTTGCTTAACAATAACCTCAATATGTTATCATTTAATGCCACACCTTGTGAAGCATACACTTTTTGAATTTCATCAATAATATATTTTTTAGTTTCCTCAACACCAACTATTCTTTAATAATTCAGTTAAATCTAAGGTGGCCAGAAGTTAATTTTTCACCTTTTGCAACCAGTTGACCGTCTTCAACAATTATTTCTGCTACCGGATCAACATCGTATTCCACAACGTCTGCATCTTCTGATATCTTGTCGCTTATGACTATTATTTTTCTCTCATCACCAGTTTTTAATCAATGTTACTTGCCCTGTAATTTCACTCATTATTGATAAAAATTTAGGTGTTCTTGCTTCAACTAATTCCTCAACTCTTGGTAATCCTTGAGTAATATCTTTTCCTGCAATACCGCCTGTATGGAATGTTCTCATTGTTAAGCTGAGTTCCCGGTTCACCGATAGACTGGGCTGCTGCAACACCTACTGCAGCTACCGATTCTTACTTCTTTACCGGTCATTAAATCTAATCCATAACATTGTGACAAATTCCTCTGTCTGGTTTCACAGTGCATAGGTGATCTAATGATTAATTGTATTCAACTCCTGACTTTTACAATTTCTTCTAGCATCTACTCTTGTTAATAAAGTTCCTGCTTTTACTAATAATCTTTCTTGCCATCCTTTACATCCTGTGCCAAAATTCTACCAATAATCTTTCTGCGAAAGATTGTAATAATGGTACCTTCTCCAACTTTCATTCATTCGGCCTTTATCTGTACCACAATCTTCTTCTCTAACGATAACATCTTGAGATACATCAACCAATCTTCTGGTTAAATAACCTGCATCAGCTGTTTTTAACCCTTTATCAACCAATCCTTTTCTAGCACCTCTAGCACCAACAAAGTATTCAAGTCCTGAAAACCTGATTTATAATTACCCAAAATAGGCATTTAAACAATTTTTCCTGTAGGATCAGACAACCAAACCTTTTATACCTGCAATTTGGTTAACCTGGCTTCTAGAAGCTCTTGTAGAACCTGATTTAACCAAAACTTTAACAGGATTGTATTCTTCAAGATTAGTCCCAAACTGCCTCATCGATTTCTGCAATAACATTATTCCAAGCATCTTCTGTTAATCTTGTAGCTTCTTTCTTGGTAATAAGCCTCGTTCTAAAGTTTTTATCAATATCTACTACTGCTTGTTTTCCAGATCTAATAATTTCATTTTGTTTGCAGGAATTTCAATATCTGATAAAGAAACAGATTGCCTGAGATAGTTCCATATTCAATCCTAGATTCTTTAAATCATCAATTAAGTTTGACGATAACTTCATTAGTCTTCGTTGTCAAATGCTCTGAGAGTAGACCTTTAGTAACATTCTTTTTATCCATAGTCGTAATTAACAAATCCAAATGATTCAGGAACAATTTCATTAAACAGTATTCTTCCTGGAGTAGTTTCAATTATTTCTCCATTCAATCTTAACTTTTAATCAGTTGTCTTAGACCAATTTACGTTGTTACATACATGGCATATAATATTTCTTCTTTATTTGCAAAACTGTTTCAAAGGTTGCAGTTTATCATCAATTGTGTCATATAATAAATACCGAAAACATAATTTTTGTCGGAATCGACATTGGTGAACCATTAGAAGGATTCAGCAAATTATTTGTAGAAATCATAATCGTTCTAGCTTCTTCTACTAGCTTCTTCAGATAATGGAACATGTACAGCCATCTGGTCACCATCAAAGTCAGCATTAAATCCGGATACAACACATAAATGTAAGTCTGATTGAATTTCCTTCAATAAGTTTTGGATAGAATGCCTGTATACCCAGTCTCCAAAGAGTAGGTGCACGGTTTAACAATACGGGATGATCTTCTACTACTTCTTCTAAAATATCCCAAACTTCTGGACTTCTTTTATCCAGATAAAATTTTGCACTTTTTACATTAGGTGCATAACCTCTGGACAAGATTTCTCTTAAAACCATAGGTTTAAATAAT
This sequence comes from uncultured Alphaproteobacteria bacterium, assembly GCA_963789785.1. Taxonomy (GTDB): domain Bacteria; phylum Pseudomonadota; class Alphaproteobacteria; order Rhodospirillales; family Defluviicoccaceae; genus JAEULH01. The sequence continues at coordinate 169,017 of CAWBNC010000015.1, forward strand.
TCTAAGAGCCATTTCCTTTGGGAGACCACATTCATTCAGTTTAAATCTAGGACCGTTAATAATAACGCCTCTTCCTGAATAGTCGACTCTTTTACCAAGAGATTAAGTCTAAAGATACCTTGCTTACCTTTTATCATATCTGCTAAGGATCTTAGTTCTTTTCTTACCTCTTGTTACTCTGTCTTTTTGTCTTTGTTTTGAAGAATCAAATAAAGCGTCAACTGATTCCTGAAACATTCTTTTTTCATTTCTAAAATAATTTCAGGTGCACCAAGATCCAAAAATCTTTTTAATCGGTTATTTCTGTTGATCAACTCTTCTGTAAAGGTCATTTAGGTCAGAAGTGGCAAATCTTCCACCTTCAAGTTGAACCATAGGTCTTAAATCAGGAGGAATAACCGGTATAACTTCCACTATCATTCTGCCGGGATCAATATCGGCTCTTCTAAATTGTTCAACAACTTTTAATCTTTTAGCAATTTTGAGCTTTTTGACCTCTTGGCGTTTTCCAATTTCCTCCCTTAATGTCTGCAGAGATCTCGTTAAGATCCATATTATTTATAATATCTTTGTAAAGCTTCTGCTCCAATTTCCAATGTACAAATTATCTAAGATAATTCATCTAGAGTCAACGTATTCATTTTCAGAAATAACTGTATGAAGTTCAATACTTTCAATCTTTTTTTGAATAATTTTGTAAGTTTTTTCCTGTTCTTCAACATTTTTTGTCATAACTGATTTTTTAAGTTTGTAATTTTTGTCTAAGTTTTAATTCGTCTTCTTGTGACTTTAAATTCATCTTTTGTTTTTTTGATTTCCTTGAATTCTTTTTCCACTTCTTTAATCTTGGCTTCCAATTCTGTTTCAGATATATTCTTTAGACTTTTCCAAGATCTTCTCATATCTTGGGAAATTGCTTCGACTTTTTTGGTACTATCTATTTCTGTGACAATAAAAGATGCAAAATAAATAACAGACTCAACATTTCTTGGTGACATATCTAAGTAAAAGAGCCATCTTTGAAGGAATACCTTTAAAGAACCAAACATGAGCAACCGGGGAGGCAAGTTTTATATGTCCCATTCTTTCTCTTCTTACTCTTGAGTGAGTTACTTCAACACCGCATTTATCGCAGATAACACCTTTATATCTTATTCCTTTATATTTTCCACAATAACATTCATAATTCTTTGACAGGTCCAAATATCCTTTCATCAAATAAACCGTCTCTTTCGGATTTGAATGTTCTGTAGTTAATAGTTTCGGGTTTTGTTACTTCCCCATAAGACCAGCTTAAGATCTCCTCGGTAGAAGCTAGATATATTTTTATTGCATCAAAGTTTTTTAATTGATTTAATTCTTTCATAGTTATTTCTTCACTAACATCCTCTTCAGAATCTTTCTACGACGTCGGCCCATGCTGTTTCCAAGTCAAGTTCGACTTCATAAACTAGTTTTTCATCCGGTGCAACCACCTGCTTTCATTTTCTCTATTTCATCCAGTTCTTCTATCATCTACTTCATGTGAAGTTAGGGTTTCTATTCCCAATCCCAAACCATTTAGTTTCCTAATTAATAATTTAAATGTTTCAGGTACCGTTGGATTCGGGTATTTCATTTCCTTGAATCATAGCGCTATATGCCTGTGTTCTTCCAACCAAATCATCTGATTTGATCGTTAACATTTCGTTTAAAACGTGTGCGGCGCCATAAGCTTCTAAAGCCCAAACTTCCATTTCCCCAAATCTTTGACCACCAAATTGTGCTTTACCTCCTAAAGGTTGTTGGGTAATTAGAGAGTACGGTCCTGTTGATCTGGCATGCATTTTTTCTTCGCTCATGTGAATTAGTTTTAATATATAGGTATCTCCTACAACGATTTCATCATTGAAATATTCTCCTGTTCTACCATCTATTAATCTCATTTTTCCTGATAACGGGAAGATCCTGCTTCTTTAATTCTTTCTGAATATCAGTTCTTCGGTATTGCCTGTAATGAGGGGACTTCGATATCTTTTGTCCAATATCTTACCTGCCATCCCAAGGGACGCTTCCAGTATTTGACCAACATTCATTCTTTTTAAAACTGCCTCAGATGAAAATACAATATCTACTGGTGTACCATCTGCTAGTATAGGCATATCTACTGCTGGATACAATAGCGGAAATAACACCTTTATTTCCGTGTCTTCCTGCTAATTTATCCCCAATCTTCATATTTTCTTTTGCTGGGCAACATAAACAGTGATTTCTTCAATGTACCCTGCGGGTAAGTCTTCGTTATCTTCTTTTGTAACTCTTTTAACACCAATAACCACACCGTGCTCACCATGAGGCATATATAAAGAGTTATCTCTAACATCTTTTGCTTTTTCACCAAAAATAGCTCTTAATAGTCTTTCTTCTGCTGAAAGATCGGCTTCACCTTTAGGTGCAACTTTTACCTACTAAAATATCACCTGATTTAACTTTTGAACCAATAGCTAACAATACCTTCCTCATCAAGATTTCTTAAAGCTTCTTCGGAAACATTAGGAATATCTCTGGTAATTTCTTCAGGACCTAAGTTTAGTTTCAAAAACTGAAATTGAATAGTCAGAAATATGAATAGATGTTAAAACATCATCTTGAACTAATCTGTCAGAAATAACTATTCCATCTTCAAATTCGTAACCTTCCCAAATCATATAAGCAACTGTAACATTTGTTCCAATTGCAAGATCACCATCTATCAACTGCGGGACCTTCAATTAAAACTTCACCTTTTTTAACTTTTTGTCCGGTTGTCAACTCTTACATATTGGTTATAACAGGTATCTGATATTTGATTTGTGAAATTTTGTAGCTTTATATCTAGCTTTATCTTCTTTTTCCTTATATGTTAACATCAACTTTTTCAGCATCAGCATAAACAACCTCACCATCATCTTCAGCCACAATCAATAGAATTTGAGTTTAAAGCAATATCTGATTCGATTCCGGTTCCAACAATAGGTGACTTCTGGATGTACCAAAGGCACTGCTTGTGACATTTGTTGAGTACCCATAAGTGCTCTAGCAATATCATTATTTTGTAAAAAGGGAATTAAACCTGCCGAAATACCAACAACCTGTCGTAGGAACAACCTCAATATATTCTGCAATTGGAAGCATCCCCTAAAATAAATTGTCCACCTTTTCTTAACGGGATCTGTTTATCGAGTAATATATCCTTTTTCGTCAATATTTATTGAATGATCAGTAATATATACGTGTTCTTCATCGTAAGCTGCTAAATATTCAATCTCATCAGTAACTTTAAGTTTTCCGTCATTGTCTTTTTTCAGTTTTACATAAGGAGTTTCTAAAAATCCGTATTCATTGACTTGTGCATACATTGATAGGTAATTAATTAGTCCTATATTTGGTCCTTCAGGTGTTCTAACAGGGCAGATCTTTCCAAACGAAGAGTAGTGTACATCTCTTACAGACATGCTGGCTCTTTCTTTTGTTAATCCACCCGGTCCTATAACTGAAAGTCGTCTTAAATGATCAAGTGAAGTTAACGGATTTTGTTGATCCTGTAACTGTGACAATTGACCGGTTGCAAAAAAACTGTGAATAGAAGCTGTAACAGCCCGCGGTGAAATAAGTGTTGATGGTTCAGGTAAGTATTCTCTGGGTGCTAAGCTCATTCTTTCTTTAATATTCCTTTCCATTCTCAAAAAGCCTATTCTCATCTGCCATTGTAATAATTCTCCGATACTTTTTACTCGTCTGTTACCTAAAAAATCAACATCACTGGCACTTCCGATACCATTATTTAATTCAATTATATTTGAAATTATTTTAATTAGATCTTCTAAATGGAGTAATCTGTGATCTCTGTCATTTGGGAAATTCAAGCCTAATACTTGATTAAACTTAAATCTACCCACTGCTCCTAAGCTGTATCTTCTTGGATTAAAAAATAATGCATCCACTAACTATTTAGCATTTTCTAAAACTAACGGTTCTCCGGGTCTTATCTTTCGATATATTTCAATACAGGCTTCCTCATAAGAGGATGCCGGGTCTTTAGCCAAAGTGGACTCTATATAATTGATCTCAGGGTTTGTTTCCACGTTTTCAAAGGCATTTCGGATATTATCATCAGTCTCTAGCCCAAATACTCTAAGTAAAGTTGTAATGGTGATCTTTCTTTTTCTATCAATTCTTACACTAATAACACCGCTTCTCGAAGTTTCGATTTCAAGCCAAACACCACTTCTTGGTAATAATTTTGCTCCGGCTAAAAATTGTCCCGTTACGGGAGAAACTTCACCTGTAAACAAAACCCCTTCTGATCTGATCAATTGATTTACGATAACTCTTTCAACACCGTTAATAACAAATGTTCCTCTGTGGAGTCATCAGGGGAATATCTCCTACATAAATCATTTGTTCCTTCTTTTCCTTGTTTATTGGGTCTTCTAATGTAGCTTTGATATACCATGGGGCGTCGTATGTCCTACCGTTTCTTTTGGCTTCTTCTACAGACAAATTTTCTTTTTGGATCTCATGATCACTAAAGGTTAATACCCAACCTCTGCCCGAAGTATCTTCAACTGTTCCAAGTTCATCCAATACTTCAACGAGCCCGTCAGTAGTGAGCCAGTTAAATGAATTATGTTGTATAGAGATTAAATTTGATAATGGAAGTGCTATTTTTCTTTTTGAAAAGCTATGTCTCATTTATATATTACTTTAAAAAATTAATTACTTTTAAAATGAACTCTCGCATGAGCAGTTTTGTTCTTACCTCATTCTTTATTTTGCGTCAAATAAAGCCTTTTTTGCTTGAGTAACGGTGTAAACCCCCTACACTAAAAATAGGGCACAATCATCATTATTGCACTATTAAAGCACAAGTACAATACCCTAATAAAAAACAGGAGAACAGCGCGTAGTCTACTATACTAACTATACTATGTCAACAAATAATCCACGCACCGGATATTCACTTTTTATAGTATTTGACCTTGAATAGTTAAAAAGTTACTAATAACTCTTAAGATATTAAATTTTAAATAAATTTTTTTCAAAAATTAGTATTTCTTATGTTATAAAACCGATTTTATTCAAAGGCCAAAATCTAAATATTACTTTACCAAGTATTTGATTTTTTTCAACTACTCCAAAAAATCTGGAATCCTGGGATACACTCCGATGATCGCCTAATACAATGTATTCATTATCTCCCAGTTTGATCGCTTTCCCTTCTGGTAACCCCGGGCCACCCTCAGTACAAGTTCCCGGTGCTAAATAATCTTCTTGAAGTACAAACTTTTCACCATCCCTGGATATATAAACTTTGCAATCCAAGATCCTTATTATATCTCCTGGGATACCTATAACTCTTTTTAAATAATGTTTTGTATCTGTTGAGGGTATCAATACTACAACGTTCCCTCTAGAATAATTGTTAAAGTGTTTTGTTATTTTTTCTACAAGGATCCTTTCTCCGGTTTCAAAGTTAGGCTCCATACTTGTTCCCCACACAACTTCAATTGATGCAATTGTTGCGTAGATCAACAAAATAACTATTATAGAAACGCTTACAGTTTCAATAAATTCTAGTATAAAATTTTTTAGTCCCATATTTGTGCCCTATGTATTATAATACCTAAAGAGATATGGGTAAAAAAAGCAGAAGAAATCGAAATAGGAAATTATATAGGGAAAAAGAACAGCGCCCTTCTGACAATCAATCTACCAAAAGCAGCAAAGTAGTGTCAGCAAATTTTATTCCCCTAGCGAAATTGATCAAAGCTAATTTATTACTTCTTGGTATTTTCTTTTTTATAGTCTTTATTGCTTACTCCGGTTTAATAGGCAGTGAGTTCATAACAGCCGACGATACTACATCTATTGTTAATAATCCACAGGTACAGGACCTTAATGGCTCATTGGCAACTTTGGAACTTACACCTATTTATAACGCTGTATTTTTTAACCTATTTAATAAAACTACTTTAGGATTCAGATTGTTTGCGATCTTTATGCACTCAATTAATACTTTTCTGGTTTTTCTACTGGTTCGAAGATTATATAGCGAAAAAATTGCTTTAATGGTGGCTTTTTTATTTTCGGTACATCCGACAATTTCAGAGGCTTTAAATTGGATCTCTGCTAACGGTTATTTATTTATCGGTTTCTTTACATTTTCAACAATACTTTTATTTTTAGAATACAGATTCACAAATGACAGAAAATATATTTATTACAGTTCGGGACTTTTTATATTTGCGTTATTGTTTTTTAGATCTCCATGGCTTTTGATCATTCCTCCTATTTTGGCACTTATTGATTTAACACATGTAACAAATAAAGACGACCAAAAATTTACCCTTCCGATCGCAAGTTATTTTAAAGATTATCTTGGAATTATAATAGGAACGGTCGGGTACGGTATATATTCATATTTTAAGCAATACACAGCACGTCTTTATAATTTTACTGATCTGTATTTTGATCCTGAAAAAGCGGATCCGTTGTTAAAAAGACTACCCTATTCAGTTTATAAAGCGTTAGAATTGCTGCTTTTCCTCTTAAACTTAGCATATTTCATGAAGGTGAAATAATAAAACCATATTATTACAACACTATGATCGCAGTTACTATTATAGTATTTGCCGTCATCCTTTTTTTGTTCATTAAAAAGAAATATAGATTGTTCGGACTTTTGACCATAATTTACATTTCTATATTGCCGGTATTCAGCCCGGTTGTGATAGCGTGGTTCATCGCTGAAAGATATTTGTATGTGGGTTCGGTGGCTTTTTTAATTATGTTTGTTTTATTGCTGAATTTGATCGAGAAAAAAACTTTTGAAAATTTTGCTTTAGTTGCTGTGGTATTTCTTTTTATAATATTTGGGGTCCGAACAATGGTAAGAACACAGGATTTTAAAACAAATAAAGGTATTTGGCTTGCAACCTTAAAAAATGCTCCACTAAGTTATCGTGTGTTTAATAATTTGGGAGACGTTTATACTAAAGAAAATAACTTTCCCGAAGCTATAAAGTACTTTGAACAATCGGTCAGATTAAAACCCGATTATGCCGATGCTGTATATAATATCGGGTATGTTTACACATTACTTCCGGATTACGAAAAGGCAAAAGCGTGGTTAGCAAAATCTTTGGAAATGAATCCCAGGATTTTCCAATCCTATTATGTTCTTGGATTGATCGCTTATAAAGAAGGCAATGTCGATTATGCAATTGCCCTGATTAATAAAACTTTGGAATTAAGTCCACAGTATACTCTGGCACAGCGGGCTATGCAGGAACTAATCACCTTAAGACAGCAACTTATAATAGCCGGTATGACCGCGCCTGATGGAACCGTTGTACTTAGTACTACACCCAATATGCTGATAAATGATCAAACGCAACCGGGGCCTGAGGGGGTCACTAATGAAGGTGCTGTAACTAATGAACCGTTGGATCAGTTAAACCAGCCGGTTCAAGTACAGCCTGTACAAGATCCGGGACAACCTACTCCACAACCGGCGCAACAACAGGTACTGCCGATTTTGCAGAACGCTTCTGTACCCGCGCAACAGTAAAAAATTAAGAGAAGTGTTTTGTTCCGTATAATACTATTTTTTGGGAATGCAACTATTCAAAGATACATCTTCAGTCAAATCAATTAGGATAGTGGCATTTCTTGTACTTTTTTCCGCTCCCACACCAACAAGGATCATTTCTTCCGGGCTTTTCTTTGGTTGACTTTACTTGCTCAATTTTAAATTCTCTACCCGTCTGATCCTTTATAATAGTACCTGCATTTTCTAATTTAGAGGTTTCTTCACCCACACCTGTTTCTAATTCAGAAAATTGATAATTTGCCCGACGGGACAATCTTTGCAACACTGAATCTTCGCGAGTCATTTTAGTATCGGCCGAAATTTTAAGCAATCTTTCTGACAGATCAGTGTAAATCCTTTTTACTAAAATATCAAAACGCTCATGGCCTTCTTTTTTATATTCCACCATGGGATCGCGCTGTGCATATCCACGTAAACCTATTCCTGTACGTAATTGCTCCATATCAACCAAATGTTCCATCCATAACAAATCTATTACCGGAAGCCCAAAGTCTGCAACGATCTGTTGCCACATCTTTTCACCGAATTGCTTCTTTTTTGCATTCCAAGCAGCTTTGTCAAAATCAGAATTGGCGGATAATTTGTCGGCTATCCAATCTTCATTTTCAGTATTACCCTCTTTTAGCTCCAACAGTTTCCGACGTAATTTATAGATTACCTCTCTGTGAACATTCATTACATCATCTTGTTCAACAACTCTTTTTCGACTGTCAAAGTTAAAACCCTCAACTTTTTTTTGGGCACTTTCAATGGATTTGCTCACTAATCCTGCTTCCAAAGGCACATTGTCATCCAAACCAAACTTATTCATAACATTTTGTAATCTATCACCTCCAAAAATTCGCATTAGATCATCCTGTAAGGAAATAAAAAATCTTGTAGAGCCCGGTTCTCCTTGTCTGCCTGATCTTCCTCTAAGCTGATTGTCAATTCTGCGTGATTCGTGCCTTTCGGTGCCGATCACATGTAACCCGCCATAACCCATAACCTCGGCCATCTCGTTAGGATCCTGAGGATCACCGCCAAGTTTGATGTCAACACCTCTTCCTGCCATATTGGTCGAAATAGTAACAGCGTTTTTACTACCGGCCTGCGCAATGATCAATGCCTCACGCTCGTGATTTTTTGCATTTAATATTTCATGGGGGATCTTTTTTCTTTGTAAATAAGAATGGAGCATCTGACTTTTTTCTACTGAAGTTGTACCAACCAAAACCGGTTGGCCTAATTTATATTTGGCTTCGATCTCGTCAGCCACAGCTTTAAATTTTGCTGATATTGTTTTATAAACCACATCATTCATATCTTTTCTGATGATCGGCATATTTGTCGGAATAACCAAAACATCCAATCCATATATTTTGAAGAATTCTTCTGCCTCAGTTGCCGCAGTTCCGGTCATTCCCGCCAGTTTTTTGTACATCCTAAAATAGTTTTGATATGAAACCTCTGCTAAAGTTTTAGACTCGTCCTGTATTTGGACATCTTCTTTAGCCTCTATGGCTTGATGTAGACCATGAGAAAATCTGTTATTCGGCAATACTCGCCCGGTAAATTGATCGACAATCACTACTTTTCCGTCTTTGACCACATAATCTTTGTCTTTTTCATACAATGCATACGCAATCAAAGCTTGCTCGATCAAATGAACCATCTCAAAATCATCCTCATAAATATTTTCAGCGCCAAGTAACCTTTCAACTCTTCTGACACCAAGATCAGTCAGTGTTGCCGTTCTGAATTTTTCATCGACATCATAATCTGTATCTTTTGCTAAAGATTTTATTATTCTGTTGGCTTCGTGGTATCTGTCAGATGGCTTTGAATCTGTTGTGGAAATAATTAACGGTGTTCTAGCTACATCTATCAAAATAGAATCTACTTCGTCAACTAGAGCGTAGTTATGAATACCAAAATCCCCGTTCTTGTTTGTTTGTACCATATCGCTTAATCTTGTTGACATATTATCTCTTAAATAATCAAAGCCAAAATGGTGGTTTGTTCCGTAAACTACGTCACACTGATAAGCTTCCTGTTTGGTTACTTCTTTTAAATGGACAGCATACGCATCATCGAATTCAGCACTTTTATAATTCGGATCAAATTTATAAGACTTATCTTCTACTATCACACCTACTTCAACTCCGAGATTATTGTATAATGGGCCAACCCACCCTGCACCATGCTTTGAAAGGTAATCATTAGGCGTAACCAAATGTACCCCCCTACCTGTTAATGAGTTTAAATATAATGGAAGTGTTGCTGTTAAAGTTTTACCTTCCCCTGTTTTTTGTTCTGCAATCTTACCCTGGTGCAATACTATACCTGCAAGTAGTTGAACATCAAAATGCCGCATATTTATAGACCGTCTACCAGCTTCCCTGACCAACGCAAAAGCCTCCGGTAAGATCGTATCTAGATATTTTTCCTGCTCTTCATCTGTTAATTCAGCAAGTTCTGTTTTCCAAAAGTTTGTTTTATCCACAATCTCAGCATCAGAAAGTTTTTCAAAATCATCAGAAAATGAATTTATTTCATCTATTGTGGGTTGGTATTTTTTTAGTTGTTTTTCATTAGAATCAAACAATTTCCCAAACATAACAGAGTGATTATATCACTTTAAAAAAGTTTACCATTTAATATGGGAATTTACTTTAACAAAAGCAATACAACAATTAATATCAGTCGGTAAATGATGAAAATATCCAGTTTATTTTTACCGAGAAAATCAAGTAAAAATCTGATCGCAAAAAGACCAAAGATAAAACTAGATATAAAACCTATAACCAGACTTCCATCAAAGATCAACCCGGGCCCTCCTATTGAAGACACAATTTTATAAAATGCTGCCCCGGCTATTATGGGGACTGATAATAAAAAAGAATATTTTGCCGCCTGGGCGCGGGTCAGATCTAAAAATACTCCACCTGAAATAGTCGAACCTGATCTGGAGACACCGGGAAATATAGCAAATGATTGAAATAATCCAATAAGTAATGAGTTTTTAAAAGAAATTTTTGTGTTTAGGGTATCATTATCAATATCATTATTTTCAGAAGGGATGTTTTCAGCATTTCCAATTTTTCGTAATTTATACTCAGCCAAAATTAACAACACTGTCCCAATAAACAAAAAGACCACGACATAACTAATATTTCTAAATATATTTTCAATATAATTGTCCAGTAATACACCTAGAACAGCTGCCGGGACAGATCCGGCAATAATTTTTAAACCTAAAATGGAAACACCTGAATACTTTTTAAAGTTGCCAAGATGTTTAATAAGATCCCGAAGTAAAGTAAAAAAGATTGTCGTCAGATCCTTAAAAAAATAAATTACTACTGCAAAGGTTGTACCTAAGTGCAAAATCAAGTCAAAGTATAAACTTTGACCGGAGATCCCGATCAATTTAGGAATGATGATCAAATGCCCTGATGATGAAATTGGCAAGAACTCACTTACACCCTGGATCAGACCTAAAAAAATAGCATGAAAAAAACTCATATAAAAGTAATTATACTCCGCTTAAACTGCGTCCAAAATTTATACTTTACCCAGTATCAGGATATTATCAGAATTTGTGTAACCGGCTACAACAAGTAATTTAACATTTGAAACAAAACCTGAAATGTATTCAATAAAATTGTTAACTTCGTCCTGATGAGCATCTAAATATATTCTGTTAAAAATAATTACACCTCCCGGTTTTACCAACCTTTTTATAGCAGCTATAAAATTGCCTGATTTTCCAAGGTCAGGATATTTTTGACCGTTAAAAATATCTACGATCAATGCATCCATACTTTGCAAGGATATATCATACTTTTCGGGCTCCACTACAACCCTCATGGCATCAGTTACCAAAACTTTATGATTTGGAATATTATCTATATCAAAATATTTTCTTGCGATATCTACCATAACAGGATCAATTTCGACACTTGTGATTTTGATATTAGGAAATTCCTGAGCAAAAATATGCGCCATAGTACCACCGCCAAGTCCTAAGATCATTAGACTCTTTGTTTCGGGATGATTTTCTTTTAACAAATTGACAGCTTTTCCCCAAACCAACCTTTTACAGGAAGGGGAAGTATAACTAATCGACTGATCAATTCTGTCAACCTTTATTTTTTTAGTATTTCCTATCTGGACTACCTGAATATGCCCGTTATATTTAGAATCCGCTTCATAAATTACCCGTGGCAGTTGCAACCCGTCAAAAATATTCATTAAATAATTCCAAATTTATTCTTTTTTTAATACAAACCTTAAGAGTACTTTATACTTTTTTCCGCTAACAAAATTGTATCTTACTTTTGCGGAAAATACCTTTATTAAAAAGTAGTCTGCCTCTTTATGTAAAAAATTATCCTGATTATGACATCTCCTCAGCTTTTTTTCAATATATCCAAAGTCATGCTTTTGGTGTGATCACATCAAATCCGGTATATTTTTGCAGAACTTCGGGTATTTTTACTGAACCATCTTTTTGCTGATAATTTTCAAGAATAGCAACGATTATCCTCCCTACGGCAAATGCCGTAGCATCATTCATATGAACATATTCCCGTTCACCTTCAATACTTGTATAAGTAGTATTTAATCTGCGAGCTTGAAAATCGGTCATATAGTCAGATGTATGAGTTTCGCGATATTTGTCTTGTGAAGGTATCCACGTATTTATATCAACCTGTTTGTAATCCGGTAGCCCCATATCACCGCTGCTGATCGCAATAACTTGGTAAGGAAGCCCCAAACTATTAACCAAATATTCCTGAATACCAATTATCAATTCCTGCTCTGCGGGCCCGTCTTCAATTGATGAAAAGGATTCCATCTCCAATTTATCGAAATGATGTACTCTGATAATACCTCGCGTATCGAGCCCATAAGAACCAGCTTCACGTCTGAATGACGGGGAAAAACCAATATACCGTAACGGTAAATCTTTTAGATCCAAATTATCATCCATAAACATCGGCCCCAAACTGTGTTCGGCACTTCCAATGAACAACATGTCGTCCTTTTCAATATAATATCTGTCTTCTATTGGATTATACCTGTCCATTTTCTTAGCTACATCTGCTTTGATCAATAAGGGAGGTAGCAATGGAACAAAAGGCTTGGTATATTTGTTTTTAGTCTTCTTGGCAATTTCGTCAATAATATCTCTGTTTGTTAAAGTATCCATAACATATCTGACAATTGATAATTCTAGAAATACAGCTTCATTTTTTAAATAGTAAAATCTGGAACCGCTTATTTTTGAAGCGGTTTCAATATCGATAATATCGAGCATTTCTCCTAATTCGACATGATCTCTTGGTGTAAAATCAAACTGCGGAAGATCGCCTACAGTCTTTATCGCCACATTATCCTCTTCCGAAACACCTATGGGTGTGTCTTTAGATATAACATTAGGAACAGTTAAAAGATCTGCTTCGTAGGATGCTTTTAATTCAGCAAGTTCTGTTTCCAATTTTCCGAGTTCTCCTTTTAATTCCGTAGCTTCTTCAAGCAATTTTTCACGTGAGGGACCGGTTACTTTTGAAATATCCTTTGATAAATTGTTCCTTAAGTTCCGATGCTCTTCGACAATCTTAAGCTTATCAAGATAAGAATCATGTTTTTGAATTAGGGTATCAATATCAACTTTTTTGGAGACTTTTTTTAGTTCCACAGCTTTTTTTACTTCTTCAATATTATCTTTAATATATTTGATATCTAACATTTGTCTCCTATTAAATTATTAACTTATACTTAATTATAAATTATTTACTAAAATCCTTAATAACTAATTGCTTGTGTGAAAAAATTCTTAAAAGACCCTTTTTACAATGATAGCATTGCATTTTAAACACATAATGGTAATATAGATTTCGAGTCTTTAAAAGTCAACAAACAGGTTTTTAATCACGTAATTATTAAAAAATTGCATAGAAAACTATTTATTGACCTATTATTTAGGTTTTGATACAATTCTGCGCGTCGACTTAACTAATAATTTTAGTGTTACTAAAAGTTAAAAGTTGACTTTTAAAAAGTGGATTCTAAAATCACTTTTAGACATATGAAAGTGTGTCGTTTCGTAATAATAAATAGAATATGAACAATAAACAAATAATAAGCAAGGATGGTAGGATCATTGAAACTTTAATGGGTGGAATGTTCAAGATACAATTTGATGATGAAGAAATAGCTCTGGCTACGCTTTCGGGTAAAATGAGAAAGTTTAAAATAAGAATACTTACCGGAGATAAAGTAAAAGTTGAATTCTCCCCTCACGATCTTTCAAGGGGCAGAATAACCTACAGATACCGATAACAAAGGTAAAAAAAATATGAAAGTAAGATCATCAGTAAAACCAATTTGCAGAGATTGCAAAGTAATAAAAAGAAAAGGAGTTATTAGGGTAATTTGTAAAAGAAACCCTAAGCATAAACAAAGGCAAGGCTAATTATGGCAAGAATTGCAGGTATTGATCTACCTAATGAAAAAAGAACAATAATCGGGTTAACTTATATAAAAGGTATAGGTAAATCTAAATCAAAAAAGATCCTTAAAGAAGCTAAGGTAAGTGAGGATAAAAGAATAAGTGAACTTACCGAGGAAGATATCGCCAGTATACAGAATATCTTGAACAAAATGGAAATTCCCGTAGAGGGAGAACTCAGAAGGATAGTGACACAAAACATCAGGAGACTCATGGAAATAAGATCATACAGGGGAGAAAGACATAAGTTAGGGTTACCCGTAAGGGGACAAAGAACAAGTCATAATGCCAGAACCAGAAAAGGCAAGAAAAAGACAGTTGGGGGCTTAAAGAGGAAATTGGCCAAGAAATAATTGTAAAAAATAGTAATTTTATTAAAAAAATGCCAAAAAAAACCGTAAAAAGAACAAAGAATAAACAAAAAAAAGTAACGCCAAGCGGAAAAGTTTTTATAACCGCTGGTTTTAATAATACCTTGATCACTATAACCGATAATGATGGTAATGCCTTATTTTCTGGAAGTGCAGGAAAAACCGGATTTAAAGGATCAAGAAAATCAACACCTTATGCTGCAACAAAAGCTACCGAAAAAGTTGCCCAGGAAGCTGCAGAAAATGGATTGAGAGATGTTTCGGTTTTTGTAAAAGGACCGGGCTTAGGCAGAATTTCTTCAATTAAGGCTCTGAAAACTGCCGGACTGAACGTAGTATCAATTACGGACCGCACCCCAATGCCACATAACGGCTGCCGTCCCAAGAAAAGAAGAAGAGTATAAATATGGCAAGATATAACGGACCAAAATGTAAATTGTGCAGAAGAGAAGGTATTAAACTTAACCTAAAAGGAAGTAGATGTGACAGTGATAAATGCGCAGTGATAAAAAGACCGCAAGCACCGGGACAGCATGGTACATCAAGAAAACAATTATCGGATTATGGTAAACAATTAAGAGAAAAACAGAAAGCAAAAAGGATCTATGGTGTATTAGAAAAACAATTCAGGAACTACGTTAATGAAGCATTAAAAACTAAAGGAGTTTCTGGTAATGTGTTAATGCAAAAACTTGAAGCCAGACTTGATAATCTGGTCTACAGAAGCGGTTTTGCAGTATCAAGAGCTCAGGCAAGACAATTTGTCAGGAACGGATACTTTTTGATAAACGGAACCAGAGCAACAACTCCGTCACATTCCCTAACAGCGGGGGATGTAATTAAACCGATCAGTTTTGACAAGATCCACTTAAGAGAGGGATTTGTTCTTCCTGAATGGCTACAAGCCAATGTTAAAGAAAGATTTGTGAAGGTTGAAAGACTACCCGGAGAAGAGGATTTCCAGGAAGCTTTTAATCCCCAGCTAATTATTGAATTTTATTCAAGGTAAAAAATTTAAAAAATAAACTATGTACGTAAATAAAGAAAACTTAAATATAGAAACAATAACTGAATCAAAAAGTTCCGGCTCATACGAATTATCACCACTTCCTACAGGATTTGGAAATACTTTGGGAAATTCTTTAAGAAGAGTACTACTTATAGCAACAAGTGGTGCGGCAATTACTCAAGTAAAGATAAAGGGAGCACCCCACCAATTCACCTCTCTAAAAGGTGTTAAAGAGGACGTGGTGGAACTTACCTTGAATTTAAAAAAGATAAGATTCAAGATCCATACAAATACTACTGTGGTAGCAACAATAAAGAAAAAGGGACCGGGAAAAATCACCGCAAAAGATATAGAAGTGACTTCTGATGCAGAAGTAATGAACAAAGATCAGCATATTGCTACATTGGCAGATAAGAGTTCTGAATTTGAAGCAGAATTGATCATAGAACCAGGTGTAGGTTATTCACCTATGGAAGAAAGACAAACATCAAAGGTCGGTGTGATCGTTTTAGATGCACTCTTTTCACCGATAACAAATGTTACTTATTCTATAGAACCAACAAGGTTTGGCGAAAGGGCGGATCTTGATAAATTAATTTTAAATATAGAAACAGACGGCAGTATAAATCCGCATGATGCCTTGCTGGATGCATCAAAAATGTTAAAAGACTTTTTTGAGACAATTATTGCAGGCGGCGGTAAAGCAAAAGATGATGAAGAAAAAGAAGAAACAACCATGATCACCTTAAAAGCTGAGAACGTATCTATAGAAGAATTACCTCTACAAACAAGAACAATTAATGCCCTTAAAAAGCACGGTATAGAGACATTGCATGAATTAGCACAAAAAAGTGATGAAGAAATATCGGATATTAAAAATCTGGGTGAAAAATCGTTAACTGAAATTAAAAAACTGCTTAAAAAAGAAGGTTTAAGATAATATGAGACATAGAGTTGATAAAAACAAGTTAACAAGTGACAAAGGACATCAAAGAGCGTTACTGAAAAACTTGTCTGCATCACTAATTGAGCACGAAAAGATAGAAACAACCTTTGCTAAGGCTAAAAGTTTAAGACCTTATATTGAAAGACTTGTTACCAAAGCAAAAAAAGGAAGTGATTACAATACCTTAAGATATTTACGTACCAAATTATTTTCGGAAGATGCGATCAGAAAGTTAGTCACAGATATAGCGCCAAATTATAATGAAGTAAAAGGCGGCTACACCAGAATTGTAAAAGTAAGGAACAGAGATGGAGACAACAGTGTTATGGCATATATCGAATTTGTAAATTTAACTAAAAAGACACCTGCAAAAAGTGAAAAGACAAAACAAAAAACAGCGATAACTGAAGAAACTAAGAACGAAGAAAAGACAGAACTTAAAGGTACTGATACCAAAGTTAAAACACCAAAAAAAGAAACTAAAGAGGTTTCAACCAAAAAAACTAAGCCGGCAAAAACCAAAGCCAAAAAACCTATTTCAAAAAAGGATATAAAGAATGAAAAATAAAACCACGTTTGATAAAACATATAATACCACGGTTAATTGGCATTTGATTGATGCTGACGGAAAAATCCTAGGTAAAGTAGCAACTGATGCTGCTAAGATCCTGATCGGTAAAAATAAAGCAGAATTCTCAACTCACCAGAATGCCGGAGACAAGGTTGTAGTTACTAATGCTAAAAAGATTGCCGTAACGGGAAACAAATTGGATGGGAAAGTATATATAAGACATACAAACCATCCGGGTGGTATAAAAGAAGAAACCCTAAGAAACCTTTTGGAAAGACGCCCTGAAGAAGTCATCAGAAAAGCTATAAAAGGCATGTTACCAAAAAATAAGTTAATGCAGGAAAGACTGAACAATTTATATATATATGCTGAGGCAGACCATCCACATCAAGGACAGACTACTGTCACAGAAAATAAAAGTGAAGAAGTAAAGGAAAATAATTAATTATGGATGAACCAAAAAAAACAAAAAAGAATAAAGACTTTATATCCGGAACAGGCAGAAGAAAAACAGCAATTGCCAGTGTTTTTTTGTATGAAAAAAAAGGGGATATTATAATAAATGATAAACTTGCGACAGAATACTTTGACAAAGAAAAAGATCTGATAAAACTGCATAAGCCGTTCCATGCTGTTGGGGTATCCCATCCTGAAGCAAAGTTTTCAGCGACTGTAAAAGTATCCGGATCAGGTAGAGAAGCCCAGCTTGATGCTGTTGTACACGGTATTTCAAGAGCTTTGGCAACCTTAAGCGAAGAAAATCAATCTATTTTGAGAAAACAAGGTTTGCTGACACGAGACCCCAGAATGGTCGAACGTAAGAAATATTATCTGCATAAAGCACGTAAAGCACCTCAATACAGTAAGAGATAGTTTATATTAATCTGATAGTGGTTTTGATTGAGCGGCTAAATTTCTGTTGCTGTCTATGATCATATCCGACAATTTTTCCTTATCGATCAGTAAGATATTGTTATGTTCTCCAAATGTCACTGCCTCTTTTGTAAAGTCTGCATTTGTTACAACAACACCCATACCTGCTTTGAATGCCTGCATGGCATGAATAGTTTCTTTTACGGTATTTATATCAACCAATTGGTCAGACCTTTTAATTTTGACTATATTGGTATTATTTTCTTTAGTTATTACAAGATCTGCACCATAATCTCCCGATTTGTCTATTAACATTACTTCATAACCCAGTTTTATGAATGTTTCAATTAAAAACTTACTAAAGTCGTTGTCGGACAGGGAATTTATTTGGCGGATAGCTTCGAGATGGGCTTTTTCGCTTTTTCTATATATAAGTAAGAAGTCAACTGCAAAATAAATTACAAAAAGACCGACTATAAATATAAAAACTGTAATCACGCCAAGTTCCATTGGGTTAATTATACAAAAAATTATGTAATGGGAAATAAAAAAGTATTAACCAGCGTGTTGTTCTCCTTTTCTCCTTTAAAAAGGGGCACGCTGGTTGTATTGATTCGCTTTCTTGAAAAACGAATATTCGCGTCATTATTAAAGATTCAGACAAGAAAAAATGTTAATCTTCCTTACAATCAGTTAAACACATTCGACACAAAAAAACATAGTCTCCTGCTGTTGTTATACTATTACCGCATTTTCCCCCCGGAGCATTAGAGTGCTTATCTGACTTGCAAATACAAGTTTTTGTATTAGCCTCAATTCCCTTTGGTATTTGTTTGACAAAGGTCGCTATGACCTTTCTGGGTATCTTGGAACCTATGTTTTGCAACTTTGACAGATCAAGACCCAAGTCTCTTAAGCTCAACGTAACATCCCGCCCTAATTGTATATTGATGGTATCAATGGATGTTCTTACTACAAAAAACTGCAACTTTCCGTAATATCCTACATCTATAACAGTCATAATTTTTTCCTTTTTTTCTCTAACCTTTCCTGATAGATTTGTTGGAGAGATTTTAACTTATAGATATAATTTATGCAATTCAATTAATAAGACAAACTCTTGTTCAATAATTCTTCAATTTCACCGACAGCATTTTTTATTTCTAATATTTTGTGTTGCAGGTCTTCCTTTTTACTTTGCTTTAATTGCAAAAATGATTCATCATACACACTAGAGATTTTTTCTAATACTTTTAAAGGAGGGTAGCATTTCCTGTTTCATAGGCTGAAATTGTCTTTCCGGAAACACCGATCTTATAACCAAATCTCATTTGAGACATATTGTATTTTTCTCTTATCGCTTTTATTTTATGTGAAATATTTTTGTATTTATTCATGCCCTATTGAACTAGAATTTAACACGCACTAATTGGCATTGCAATATTGTACATTGCTAGTATTATCCTCAAAATACTAAGAAATACTGTCAGGACAAGGAAATGTTAAAACAATCTAATTACAATAGACCTACCTACATTGTGAAAATACCTGCAATGATATAAATTGGTAACTAAGATGAGTGTAAAGGTGAAATCATTACTTAAACAGGAAAAACCAAGAGAAAAAGCGTTAAATAATGGTTTTGAAAACCTCACCGAAACAGAATTGATCTCCATACTAATTGGATCCGGAAGTAAAGAGTTATCTGCAATAGACCTTTCCCGAAATCTACTGAAAAAGTATGGAGATCTAAAAAATATTTCACAGACCAAGCTTGCTGAATTAACTAAAAATAAAGGAATCGGGTTATCAAAAGCAGCCAGTATCAAGGCTGCCTGTGAAATAGGTCTAAGAATTAGGCTTGGTCCGCTTGAACAAACAAATTTAAAGATTAGCAAACCAAAAGATGTATTCGACCTGGTAAAAAAGGATTTATTTGGGAAAGAAAAGGAATATTTATACTTACTTTGTTTAAATTCCAGGGGAAAGTTCATAAAAAAAGAACTGGTATCGATCGGGACCATTAATGAATCACTGCTTGATCCACGTGAGATCTTTAAACTGTCAGTTCAAAATAACGCGACAAGCATTATATTAGCTCACAACCATCCGTCAAATGACCCACAACCAAGCGCCGAAGATATTCTAGTGACACAACAAATTTACGAAATTGGAAAAAAGATCGGTGTAACTTTGCTGGATCACATTATCGTCAGTGATGGTGAATTTATAAGTTTAAAACAACTGAATCTTCTTAATACTTCAAAATGAAGAGTCCGGAATATAAAGAGCATCTTCCCGCAAGAAATAAATAGGAATCATTAATACCAAAGGGCAATTTTATTATAAGGGGGTGATTTAAATAATAAAATATACAAATCTGATAAAAAATAGGCTGTATATTTACCCGATAGCTGTGGTTTTACTTATCATAATATTAGCTGGAGTTACTTATGCAGCTTTTTCCGATAAAGGTG
>CAWBNC010000016.1:2500-28663 GCA_963789785.1 uncultured Alphaproteobacteria bacterium
ATCGAGAAAGCGGCCATTCGCGACAGGGTGCCGCCGACCACGAGCGTGAACATAATAAGACGCCCGCCCTCCGGCAAGAGATTTCGCAGCGATCTTTCGAAAGGCAGCGGCCGGATGCAAGCGCCCAGTAGGGCCAAGACCCCTGCAAGCGCGGTTGTTCACATGACGGCTCCTTCCGAAGGCAAAGCCACCATCCAACGCGCCGGTTGAAAAGACCGGGTTATCTCGCCGCGTGGCCCGGCGCACCTGCTTATGACGCCACCTCAGCCGGCAAAAACGTTGCGGGTAGCATCGTGGGTATTCCTAGCCGCTAGCAGACAACAGCCCGCTTAATAATACTTTTTGCAAATAAATGGCGGATGGGGTGGGATTCGAACCCACGAGACCCGTCAGGGCCTGCCGGTTTTCAAGACCGGTGCCTTCAACCGCTCGGCCACCCATCCGACCTGGCGCGGGCAATGTCTAGCAAACGGTGGTCTCCAGCGGTAGCGGCAATGGTTTGGTCATCCCCAGCCTATCCCGCTCAGGCTGCGCAGAGATGTTGGGCATGGTGGCGGAGGTGATCGTCCATGAACGTGGCGATAAAATAGTAGCTGTGGTCGTAGCCCTCCTGCAGGCGGAGCGTCGACCGGGATGCCCGCGTCCGCGCAGGCGGCCGCGAAGAGCTCCGGGCGAAGCTGGACCTCGCGAAACTCGTCGGCGGTGCCCTGATCGATCAGGATCGGCCCGCGCCAGCGCGTTTCCGCCGCCAGCGCGCAGGCGTCGTAGCGCCGCCATGCCGCGACCTCGGAACCGAGATAGCCGGCGAACGCCTTCTGCCCCCACGGCACCCGGCTCGGCGCGACGACGGGCGCGAACGCCGATAACGAGCGGTAACGCTCCGGGCTGCGCATCGCCATCGTCAGCGCGCCGTGCCCGCCCATGGAGTGGCCGAACAGGCCGACCCGGTCCATGTCCGCCGGGAAATGCGCCGCGATCAGCGCCGGCAACTCATCTTCGACGTAGGCGGCCATCCGGTAGTGCCGCGACCACGGCTCGACAGTGGCGTCGACATAGAAGCCGGCGCCCGAGCCGAAATCATAGGCCTCGTGCTCGCCGGGAAGATCGGCGCCGCGCGGGCTGGTGTCGGGGCAGACGACGATCAGGCCGAGTTCGGCGGCGGTACGCTGGAAGCCGCCCTTCTCGGTTACGTTGGCCCAGCTACAGGTCAGGCCGGAGAGGTAGAAGACCACCGGCCGCAGCCCGCGGGCAACCTGCGGCGGGAGGAAGATGGAGAACTCCATCGGCGTGCCGGTGCAGGCCGAGGCGTGGCGGTAGACGGCCTGCTCGCCGGCGAAGGCGCGGTGACGGCGGACGAGCTCGGGAGCGCAAATCGGCGCGGCCACGGGATTGCGAACGCCGGTCAGAAGGTGACGACGGTGCGGATCGAGCGGCCCTCGTGCATCAGTCTCGAAAGCCTCGTTGATCCGCTCCAGGGGGACGACGTGGGTGATCAGGTCGTCGATGTTGATCTTGCCCTCCATGTACCAGTCGACGATCTTCGGCACGTCTCGCCGGCCGCGGGCGCCGCCGAACGCGGTGCCGCGCCAAGACCGTCCCGTAACCAGCTGGAACGGCCGGGTCGAGATCTCCTCGCCGGCGCCGGCGACGCCGATGATGACGCACTCGCCCCAGCCCTTGTGACAGCACTCCAGCGCCTGGCGCATCAGCGTCGTATTGCCGACGCACTCGAAGGCGTAGTCGGCGCCGCCGCCGGTCAGGTCGACCAGGTGTGCGACCAGATCGCCGCCCGCCTCGGCCGGGTTGACGAAATGGGTCATGCCGAAGCGCTCGGCGATCGCCCCGCTTGTCGCCGTTCACGTCAACGCCGACGATCATGTCGGCACCGACCATTCGCGCGCCCTGGATGACGTTGAGTCCGATGCCGCCGAGCCCGAAGACGACGACCTTCGCGCCAGGCTCGACCTTGGCGGTGTAGATCACCGCGCCGATGCCGGTCGTCACGCCACAGCCGATGTAGCAGATCTTCTCGAACGGCGCGTCGGAGCGGACCTTGGCAACGGCGATCTCCGGAACGACGGTGTAGTTGGCGAAGGTCGAAGTGCCCATGTAGTGGAGCAGCGGCCGCCCGTTCAGCGAGAACCGGCTGGTTCCGTCCGGCATCAGGCCCTGGCCCTGGGTCGTCCGGATCGCCTGGCAGAGGTTTGTCTTGGGATTGAGGCAGAACTCGCACTGCCGGCATTCGGGCACGTAGAGCGGAATGACGTGGTCGCCGGGCCTGACGCTGGTCACGCCGGAGCCGACCTCGACGACGACGCCGGCGCCTTCGTGGCCGAGGATCGCCGGGAACAGGCCCTCGGGATCCCTGCCGGAGAGGGTATAGGCGTCGGTATGGCAGACCCCGGTGGCCTTGATCTCGATCAGGACTTCGCCCGCCTTCGGCCCGTCGAGCGTCACCGTCTCGATGGCCAGCGGCCGGGCGGCGGCGTGGGCAACGGCGGCGCGAACGTCCATCGGCTTCTCCTCACGGCTTCGGCCGCGACCATAGCACGCCGCCCAAGTGGATTTGAACAGACGCTTGATGCGTGCGCGTCCGAGCCGGTCGATCCGCGTACTGAGCCGATCGCGTATCGAATAGCAGTGATGGTCCGAATTCAGCCGCGGCTGCGCTCATTCGTCGCCATCGAAACAAGATTTCGTCCGCCGGCATCGAAGCAAGACCAAGGAGTGCGTCACTCGCGCGCGGCCCCGGCCTCACCCGTTCGTGCGGGTCAGGTCTCGGACCGGGCAACGTCGCGCGCCCCCGAGTTGCACCCGCGGCGCAGCGCCGTTCGTCAGGGTTTTCCCGGCTCTATACGTACGCCGGCGCGACCTGAGCAACGACGAAGCCATCCTCCGGCGGAAACCGTTCGGCAATCAGCATGCGCGCCTCCGCCTCGTCCCGGGCGACAACATCGCGCGACTGGACTTCGGCCCAGCGGTCGCCGAAACATCCATGACGCTTGTGATTGCGCACGAGCGCGCGGACCTTCTTGTTATAAAGAGCGACCTTAAACACTTGGACGTCGCTGCTTTTAAGATGCAGCATTCTCGTTCTCTCAACCTCGACCGTCGTTGACGGAGCGGCATCCTCCCTTGATTCGGGCGGTGCCGACCGCTCGCCTGCATCCTACCCGAATAACCAACCATACCATGACGAAGACGTGGAAGCCATGCCATAAGAAAAAATCTTTTTTGTGTTCGCCATGACTTTCGCCGGAACCGTTAACTTCTTGTAACCTGCAGCAGCAGCTGGTTGCCACCTTGACCGGATCAAGAACCCGGCGCAGGTCGCTTATCATCGCGCGATCTGCCAAAGCTTCACCACAACTATTGCGGAACGGCGCGCCGCTTATTGCGGCTTTTCTACACACCGCGCGACAGGTCGCGTGACTGAAACATCCTTCACAGGCAGCCGATCAGCGTGACCTCAACGGTGCGCCGGCGCGGGCGCACGTCATGGTTGATCAGGACAACCTGCTGCCAGGTGCCGAGGCGCAGTTTGCCGTCGCGCACCGGAACCACCACCGACGGCCCGAGCAGCGCCGCCTGCACATGGCTGTGGCCGTTGCCGTCGTGCCAGGTCATGCTCGTGCGCGTAGTTCCTGTCCGGGCGGCGCCAGGCGGCGGATCGCGTCCTTGAGATCCTGAACCGCGCCCGGCTCGTATTCGATGGTCGTCAGCGAACCGGTCGAGCCCACCGCACAGACGTGCATCGTGCCGTCGCGTACGCCCGCGGCGGCGGCGAGCCGTTCGAGCTGGCCGGTGATATCGCCGATATCGGGGCCCTCGCCCAGGCTGATGTCGAAGCTGTCGCAGCGCAAGATGACGTCCATGAATTCCCTTCCTGTTCCGCACATTTCTGGACCGACGGCGTCGGCCGGGTCGCCCGTCGGGGCCGCACGGTCGCAGGACCGAGGATAGGCATGTTCCGCCGCGCGCGAAATGTGCTAAGGGACGCGGCGATACAGGGAAAGCCAGCCATGGCGTCGTCACCCGTTTTGCGCCCTCGCCGACAGGCTACCTCCACATTGGCGGGGCTCGCACCGCCCTGTTCAACTGGCTTTACGCCAGACACCATCGGGGCCGGTTCCTCCTGCGGATCGAGGACACCGACCGGGCGCGGTCGAGCGCGGACGCCGTCGCGGCGATCCTCGACGGGCTGAGCTGGCTCTCGCTCGACTGGGACGGCGAGCCGGTCTCGCAGGCGGCGCGGGCGGCCCGCCATGTCGAGGTCGCGCGCCAGCTCCTGGCCGAGG
This sequence comes from uncultured Alphaproteobacteria bacterium, assembly GCA_963789785.1. Lineage (GTDB taxonomy): Bacteria > Pseudomonadota > Alphaproteobacteria > Rhodospirillales > Defluviicoccaceae > JAEULH01. Next base: position 6,799 of record CAWBNC010000016.1, read on the forward strand.
GCAACGCCTACCTGTGCTACGCCAGCAGCGAGGAGCTGGCCGAGATGCGCGCCCTGGCGAAGGCCGAGGGCCGGCCGATGCGCTATGACGGCCGCTGGCGCGAGTGTGCCGATCCGCCCCCTCCGGGCGTCAAGCCGGTCGTCCGCTTCAGAGCGCCGCGGAGCGGAGAGACGAAGATCGCCGATCACGTCCAGGGCTGCGGTGACGTGCAGAAACGAGATGCTCGACGACATGGTTCTGCTCCGCGCCGACGGAACGCCGACGTACATGCTGGCAGTGGTCGTCGACGACCATGACATGGGCGTGACCCACGTCATCCGCGGCGACGATCACCTGACCAACGCCTTCCGCCAGTACCAGCTCTACGCGGCGATGGGCTGGCCGGTGCCGGAGTTCGCCCACATCCCGCTCATCCACGGTCCCGACGGCGCGAAGCTGTCGAAGCGCCATGGCGCGCTCGCTGTCCAGGCCTATCGCGACATGGGATTTCTGCCCGAGGCCGTGAACAACTATCTGCTCCGGCTCGGCTGGGGACGCGGCGACGAGGAGATCATCGGCCGCGAGGACGCCATCGCCTGGTTCGATCTCGACGCCATCGGCCGGGCCGCCGGCGCGCTTCGACGTGGCCAAACTGACCAGCCTCAACGCCCATTATCTGCGCGAGGCGGACGACGGCCGGCTGACGGATCTGGTTCTTGCGCGCCTTGCTGCGAGCGCGAACGCAAGACTTGCCGACAGCGCCCGCGACCGTATTATGGGCGGCATGACTGGCCTGAAGCAGCGGGCAAGGACGCTGGTGGACCTGACTGAAAATGCAACGTTTTACGCCGTCAATGCGCCCGTGGCTCTTGCGCCGAAGGCTGCTCGAGGCGCTGAACGCGCCGGCGAGGTCTGCACCTCGCCGCCCTCCGCCCGCTGCTGGCGAGTGTCGAGCCGTGGCGCGCCGACGCTCTGGAAGCGGCGGTCCGCGCCCACGCCGCCGAGGCGCCCGGCGGGGAGGTTCCATTGCGCGCGATCGCACAGCCGTTGCGCGCGGCGCTGACCGGCGCAACCGCATCGCCGCCGGTCTTCGAGGTCATGGACATTCTCGGTCGCGGCGAGACGCTGAGACGGATCGACGATGTCATGGCGGGGGATGCGCAGCGACATTGAAGCGCGGATGGGCCTCGACCACATGCCGAAGCAGGGCCGGACGGTCCCGGCAAGCGGCTTGGAAATGAAGGAAGAAACTCCGATGAGCGAAGAGACTTCAGCTGCGAAGGCGCGCAAACGGACCGTCACCCTCACCGACAACGCGACCGGCAAGAGCCTGCGAGCTGCCGGTGCTGAGCGGGAGCGACCGGCCCTGACGTAATCGATGTCCGCAAGCTGTATCAGGACACCGGCTACTTCACCTTCGACCCGGGCTACACGTCAACCGGCAGCTGCGAAGTCGTCGATCACCTTCATCGATGGCGACAAGGGGGTTCTGCTCTACCGCGGCTATCCGATCGAAGCGTTGGCCGAGAATTCGGATTTCATGGAGGTCTGCTACCTCCTGCTCTACGGCGATCTGCCCAACTCCGACCAGAAGCGGCGGTTCGAGCACGACATCGTCTACCACACGATGCTGCACGAGCAGATGCACAAGTTCATCGAAGGCTTTCGCCGCGAATTCCCATCCCATGGCGGTCATGGTCGGCATGGTCGGGGCCTTATCGGCATTCTACCACGACTCGACCGATATCACGAACCCGCGCCACCGGATGGTCGCGTCGTATCGTATCATCGCAAAGATGCCGACCATCGCGGCCTGGGCATACAAGTATTCGATCGGCCAGCCTTTCATCTTTCCGCGCAACGACCTGCGTTTCGCCGAGAACTTCCTGCACATGATGTTCGCCACGCCGTGCGAGCCCTATCGGGTCAGCCCCGTCCTCGCCCGCGCCATGGACCGTATCCTGACCCTGCACGCCGACCACGAGCAGAACGCGTCGACCTCGACCGTCCGCCTTGCCGGCTCGAGCGGCGCCAATCCGTTCGCCTGCATCGCCGCAGGTATCGCCTCGCTGTGGGGGCCCGCCCATGGCGGCGCCAACGAGGCCGTGCTGAAGATGCTCGAGGAGATCGGCGATCGCAGCCAGGTTCCCGAATACATCAAGCGGGCCAAGGACAAGGACGATCCGTTCCGCCTGATGGGCTTCGGCCACCGCGTCTACCGCAACTACGACCCGCGCGCGAAGATCATGCGCGCGGCCTGCCACGAGGTTCTCGAGGAACTCGGAATGCGCGACGAACCGCTCCTCGACATGGCGATGGAACTGGAGCGGATCGCACTCGAGGACGACTACTTCGTCGAGAAGAAGCTGTATCCGAACGTCGACTTCTACTCCGGCATCATCTTCCGGGCGATGGGCATCCCGACGTCGATGTTCACCGTGCTGTTCGCCGTCGCCCGCTGCGTCGGCTGGGTCGCGCAGTGGAACGAGATGATCGAGGATCCGACGCAGAAGATCGGCCGGCCGCGGCAGCTTTACACCGGCGTGGGCGAGCGCGATTTCCTGCCGCTGGCGCAGAGGAACTGAGCGGCGGCACGACGCGATCGCTCCGGTTCGTCTGACCGCTTTCTGGTCATCGCGCGATCCTCAGCAGGCGTGGCGACGCGCAGTCGCCCATGACAAGGCCGCCTAATCGCGAGCGTGCAGCAGGCGCGACTTCTGCCGTTTCCAGTCGCGGTCCTTGATCGCGGCGCGCTTGTCGGCCTTTTGCTTGCCGCGGGCGAGACCGAGCGAAACCTTGGCCATGCCGCGCTTGTTGAAGTAGATCGATAGCGGGATCAGCGTCATTCCCTCGCGGCGGATGGCGATGATCAGCTTGGCGATCTCGCGGCGATGGAGGAGGAGCTTGCGCGCGCGGCGCGGTTCGTGACCGAACGTCTTCCCGGCCTCGTACTCCGGAACGTAGGCGTTGAACAGAAAGAGCTCGCCTCCGCGCTCGCCGGCGTAGGCCTCGTTGATCGAGGCCTGTCCGCGGCGCAGCGACTTGACCTCGGTGCCGGCAAGCATGATGCCGGCTTCGAAGGTGTCCTCGATCGCGTAGTCGAATCGCGCCCGACGATTCTGGGCGACGGTGCCGCTGGCGACCAGCCCTCTGCTTTTGTCTTTTCCGGCCACGAGATGTCCGACTGGCTCAGCCGAGCAGGCCGGCCGACCTCATGGTCTGCTCGACCAGGTCCATGCTGGTCTGACTGATCTGTTGCAGCGGCATGCGCGCCTCCGGCCGGCACTTGCCGAGCAGGCTGGCGGCGTACTTGACCGGAACGGGGTTGCTTTCGCAGAACAGCGCTGAATGCAGCGGGCTAAGCGAGTCGCTGATGGCCGAAGCGGTTGCGACATCGCCGTCTCGCCAGGCCTTGTGCATCCGCGCGCAGGCCGCCGGGGCAACATTGGCCGAAACCGAGATGCAGCCGTGGCCGCCGGCGGCGAGGAACGGCAGGGCCGTCGCATCCTCGCCGGAGAGCTGGCAGAAGTCGTCGCCGATGGCCAGACGGGTGCGGATCGGCCGCGCGAGATCCGCCGTCGCGTCCTTCACGCCGACGATCCTGGGCAGAGCCGCCAGTCGCGCCATCGTCTCGACGCTCATGTCGATGACGCAACGCCCCGGAATGTTGTAGATAACGATGGGCAGGCCGGTCGCGTCGTGAATCGCCTTGTAGTGCTGATAAAGCCCCTCCTGGCCGGGCTTGTTGTAATATGGAGTGACGATGAGAGCGGCATCGGCGCCGGCCTTCTCGGCATGCCTGGTCAGGGCGATCGCTTCGGCGGTCGCGTTGGATCCCGTGCCGGCAATGACCGGTGCGCGTCCGGCCACGGCGGCAACACAGGTCTCGACCGCGAGACGATGCTCATCGTGCGTCAAGGTCGGCGATTCGCCGGTTGTTCCGCACGGAACGAAGCCGTCGGTCCCTTCTTCGAGATGCCAATCGATCAGCGCCCGGTAGGCATGCTCGTCGAATGAGCCTTCCCTAAACGGGGTAATGAGAGCTACGATCGAGCCCTTGAACATTTACGTCTCCAAGCGTCCGGGTGCGCCCGGACCTTACCCGTCGAAGGCGGTTTTGCAAAGAACGCTGTCATCGCAGCGGCCACTCCTATCGAGCGCGCGGCGTATGAGACGGCCGATCCGCATCCTGATTGCCATACTGGCCCTGATCTGGGCGTTCCGGCCGTGCGGTGTGTCGGCCGATGCCCGGGCGCTTCCGCCGGAACGTACCGAGGCCGGCGGCCAGATAACAGGCGAACGGATTCTCGACGCGGCCCTTGCCGCTCTCGATCGCGGCGACTGGCCTACCTTCGATGGGCTTGCCGGCGCCGTCGCCGACCCGCTTGCGGCCAAGCTGCTGTTCTGGCTCGAGGCGCGGCGCAACGACGCGCCGGTCAGCTTCGCGGCCCTGAATGCCTTCGTTACCGCCAACCCCGTCTGGCCGCTACGCCCGCTGCTGCTCCGCCGGGCGGAAGAAGCGATGCCGGTGACCATGTCCGACGCGGCCGTCGTCGGCTGGTTCGGCGCGCGGCGGCCTTCGACGCCTTACGGACAATTTCGCCTGTCGACGGCGCTTCTCGACCTCGGCAAGAAAGCTAGCGCGCGCGATGTCGCCCGGACGGCCTGGCGCGACGGCGAAGATTTCTCCCCGGAAATCGAAGCTGCATTACGGGCCACCTTCGGCGATGCTCTCACGCCTGCAGATCACATTGCACGTCTCAATGCGCTGTTGTGGAGCGGACGCTTCACCGCCGCACGACGCCTCTACGGCGTCATCGACGCCGATCACCGGGCCTTGGCCGAGGCGCGGATCAGGCTGCGATTGCGACGCGGCAATGTCGACGCAGCGGTCAACGCGGTTCCGGCGGCGCTGGCCAACGACTCAGGGCTGATCTACGAGCGGATCCGCTGGCGACGGAAGAACGGCCAGGAGTTGGCGGCCCGCGCTCTTCTCGCCGAGGTGAAGGGCGATCCCGGCCGGCCGGACCTGTGGTGGATCGAGCGCAACGCCCTTGCCCGCGACGCGCTGCGGCTCGGGCATGTTTCGGAAGCCTATCGCCTGGTTCGCGACCACGCGCTGACCGACCCCTCCGATTATTCGGAAGCCGAATGGCTCGCCGGCTGGATCGCGCTTCGCTTCCTCGGCGAGGCGCGGACTGCGCAGGTGCACTTCGTCAACATGTTCAAGATTGTCCGCTTTCCCATCAGCATCGCGCGGGCGGCATACTGGGCGGCGCGGGCCGGAGAAGCGGCCGGCGATCATGACTTCGCCCGCACCTGGGATCAAACGGCCGCGGCCCATCCGACGACGTTCTACGGCCGCCTCTCGGCGCAGCGGCTCGCCGTCGACAGCCTGATCCTGCCGCCCGACGCCGAGCCGGACGTCGCAGAGCAAGAGGCCTTCGCCGCGCATGAGCTGGTCCGTGCCGTTCGCCTGCTCGCCGCACATGATCAAGGCGATGCGATCCGTACGTTCATCCTGGCCCTCGCCGAGATCAGCCCAAGCCCGGGGTGGCAGGCCATGACCGCAGCGCTCGCCGGCGAGGCCGGGGGGGCCAGCCTGGGGGTAACAACGGCCAAGCGCGCCATGCGCAACGGCTACCCGCTCTTCGCTCACGCCTACCCGACGATGATCCTGCCGGACCCGCGGGCCGGCGCGCCCTACCCGGTGGATCCCGCCCTCGTCCTCGCCATGATCCGCCAGGAGAGCGCATTCGACCCGGGCGCCATAAGCCCGTCCGGCGCGCGCGGGTTGATGCAGCTCATGCCGGAAACGGCACGTCATGTGGCGGGCGCGATCGATGTCGACTATTCGCCGGGCCGGCTGACGACGGATGGCGGCTACAACGTCCAGCTCGGTCAAGCCTATCTGAGCACGCTCCTCGAAGCCTTCGACGGCTCCTACGTTCTGGCCTTCGCCGCCTACAACGCAGGACCGGCGCGGGTGCGTCAGTGGCTCGATGCCTACGGCGATCCGCGCCGGGGCGATGTGGATGTCATCGACTGGATCGAGATGCTGCCTTATGAGGAAACGCGCAACTATATCCAGCGGGCGATCGAGAACATGTGGGTCTACCAGGCCCGCCTGGGCGGTAGCAGGAGCCTTCTGGCGACCGACCTTGCCCGCTGACGTCAGGTTCAGCGGTTAGCGCGCGAGCGGCGGAATCGTCAACGCGTCGTCCTCGCTGACGTCGTCCGGGCAGAGCGTTGCGACCGCGATCGGCTCGCCATGGTCCGGAGACGCAGCGCTGCAATCGGGGTGTCCGATGACATCGTCGTGCATCGGCTGCTCCGGTTCCGCGCGGCGGCAATGGCCGAGCATGAAGGCGCCCTCTTCGATCGAGAGAGCCTCGTGAACGATATCGCCCGTCACTCGCGCGGTCCGGGCCAGCTTGATGCTGCCGGCGGTAATGGTGCCGGTGACCGTGCCCAGGATGCGCACGCTCTTTGCCACGATCGTTCCGCTCACCGTACCGGCTTCGCTGACAACCAGGCTTTGGGCGACAACATCGCCTTCGACAACCCCGTCGACCTGGATCTCGCCGTTGCTGCTGACATCGCCCCTGATACGGATGTCGCTGCTGAGCAGGGAGGGAATGGTGCTCCTGGCGCCGGTGACGGGTCCGGAGTAAACCTGCGGCTCTGCGTTATTCCTGAAAAACATACTGCCCTGCCTTGATGAAGTTCATTGGATTGACGGGTTTGCCGGCGACGAGAACCTCGTAATGCAGGTGGGCGCCGGTGCTGCGGCCGGTATTTCCGAGTAAGCCGATTTCCTGCAGGAAGCTGACCTTGTCGCCCTTCTTGACCTTGATCGCGCGCAGATGAGCGTAGCGCGTGCGCAACGAGTGGCCGTGATCGATCTCGATGAAGTTTCCATAGCCGCCGTTGCGTCCGGCGAAGGTCACCCTCCCCGGCGCCGTCGCGCGAATGGATGAACCGAAGCTGGAAATCATGTCGAGGCCGTAATGCACCGCCTTGCGATTATTAACCGGATCCCGGCGGCCCCCGAAGGAGCTGCTGATCGCGTAGCGATCGAGCGGCGACGCCAGCGGCATGCGCCGGACCAGCCCGCGCAGCGCCTGCCAGTAGGCGAGGTCCGTATGCAGCGCAGCCCGTTCGGCCGCCAGCGGCCCGTTCATGGCGGCAACGAAGGGTCCCCCCTCGGCCCGTCGCAGCGCCACCTCGCCGCCGTGGAACACCTCGTCAAGATCGAGCCCCGCCCGCTCGACCACCCGCTCGGCCGTCTCAATGAAGTAGGCGAGCTGCGGCTGCATTTCCCGCACCAGCGCGCTGTCGGCGCTTCTGAGCGCCGACACCCCCGTCGCTAGCCGCTCGACGTGGCGCTCGATGCTGGCGACATGCGCATCGACACCGCCGACCCCGACCTCGCTGGCGATCCGGGCGGCGCGCGCGTCATCGGCTGCCGGCGGAGCGCCGAGGCCACGTGTCACCAGAGCGAAAACGCGGTCGTCGATCGCGGCCAGCAGCGTCCGAAGGCGCGCTCCCTCAGCCTCCTGCGCTGCCTTGCGTTCGGCGTCTTCCGCTGCCTCCGGCAGGTTCGCCGGCACGACGTCGGCAACGTGAGTGTCAGTGGCGGGTTCAGCCTGCTCGATCGATATCTTGACAGCCGCGACTTCAGCGGCGCCGGGCGAAGCGATCGGCTCGATGGGCTTCTCAGCCGCGCTCCGCGCCACCACCCCTGGGGTATCGAGCTTTGCTGCGATGACGGCGCTGACCTCACGCGGCCGCGACACCGGCGAGGCGAGGACGATCGCGATGACGATGGCGATGGTGCCGCCCGACATGACGATCGCAACCGCCGCCGTCGCCGCCTGGGCGCCCCGGCTCAGCCGGTAGATGCTCATCCGGTCGAGCTCGCGGATGAGGATCTGCCGCTCGGGAAACGCACGGGCCAGGACGCGGCGGATGACCGCGGCGAAGGCCCGACCGCGCGCCCGAGTATGCCGCAGTCTCTCGTCCAGACGTATCCGTCTCCGGCTCACCGTCGCTTCCGCCGCTGCCATTGTCGAGGCCTGCAGTGTGGCGGAAGGGCATTAACAAACCGCTAGAGCGGCCAGGCTCGCGGATCCTTCGGCGCGCGGCGGATCTGCCTTATCCCTGAAACTCTCCGATACGGCGCGGCGCACCGGCGCGGGCCTTCCCGATCGTTTCACGCAACACCTTCGGATGATAATTTCACGCCCTGATTGCAACGCATTGCGTAACGGTCATTCCTTTCTTCCATGCCCGCGCGTTTCGCTGTAAAGACATTGACTTAGTGACGGTCCCGTTCGCTCATGTGAAGGGGGCCGCGGGAATGAAGACCTTGCGGCAAAAACGCCAAGGGCAATCATCTAAGGGAGGATGTTCATGCGACTAGTCGGGATTCTGCTTGCCGCGATCATGCTCGCCGCTCCGGCGGCAAACGCGGCAGATCCGATCGTGATCAAGTTTTCGCACGTCGTCGCCGACAACACACCAAAAGGACAAGCAGCGACCAAGTTCAAGGAACTGGTGGAGCAGCGGCTTCCCGGCAAGGTCGTCGTCGAGGTTTTCCCCAATTCACAGCTTTTCGATGACGACAGGGTTATGGAAGCGATGCTTCTCGGCGATGTTCAGCTTGCCGCCCCGTCGCTCTCGAAGTTCGACTCCTATACCAAGAAGCTGCAGGTCTTCGACCTTCCCTTCATCTTCAACAATATTCAGGCGGTCGACAAGTTCCAGCAGGGTCCCACGGGTCAGAAGCTTCTGAATTCGATGGAAGACAAGGGCATCATCGGCCTTGGCTACATTCACAACGGCATGAAGCAGCTTTCGGCGCACGACCCCTTGCGTGTCCCCGCCGATGCCGCGGGTAAAAAATTCCGGATTCAGGCAAGCGACGTTCTTCAGGCCCAGTTCGAGGCGCTGGACGCCGTTCCGATCAAGAAGCCGTTCTCCGAGGTGTTCACCCTGCTGCAGACCAAGGCCATCGACGGCCAGGAGAACACCTGGTCCAACATCTATTCTCAGAAGTTCTACGAGGTGCAGGAGTATATCACCGAGTCGAACCACGGCGCGCTCGACTACATGGTCGTGACCTCGGAAGAGTTCTGGAACGGCCTCCCGGATGACATCCGCAAGGAGGTCAAGGCCGCGCTTGACGAAGCCATCGCCTACGGCAACAAGATGGCCTACGACTTGAATCAGTCGGACAAGCAGAAGATCATCGACTCGGGTCGCTCCAAGGTTATCGAGCTGACCCCCGAACAGCGCTCAAAGTGGGTCGAGGCGATGAAGCCGGTCTGGAAGAAGTTCGAGAAGGACATCGGTAAGGACGTCATCGACGCCGCGGCTGCCACAAGCGGCTCCAGCTAGTTCTGCGCGCGCGTCCTGACGAATCCTGGGCTTTCTCAAGCGCGGGTGATCAAGAATGATTGCACGCTTCTTGACCCACCTGGAGGAGGGATTGATTTCCCTCCTCCTCGTGGTCATGACTATTGTTGTCTTTGTCGAGGTCATCCTCCGGTTCGGCTTCAACATGGGGATGGTCTGGTCGGATGAGCTTGTCCTGCATCTGTCCGCGTGGATGGTCCTTCTCGGCGCCTCCTACGGGGTGAAGGTCGGCTCGCACATTGGCGTCGACGCGGCCGTACGGCTGCTTTCTTCCCGCGCACGGCGGGTTGTGACGCTCGTCGCCATCGCCCTGTGCCTTGTCTACTGCTGGTTGTTTATCCAGGGATCCTGGGTCTACCTCCAAAAGGTTCACAAGATCGGGATCAAGCTCGAGGATCTCCCGATCACCAAGTGGCTCGCGCACAGCGTTCTGCTGATCGGCTTCGTTCTTCTTGCAATCCGCTTCGTCCTGCTTGGCTGGCACGTGCTTCAGGGCAAGTCGGACTCGTTCGGGTTTGCCGATGAAGCCAAGGAGGCGCTGGAGACGCTTGGCCAGGACATGACCGAAGAGACGGAGGCGAAAAAGCCGTGACCACCGCCGCCCTCTTCGCCCTGCTGTTCGGCTGCATGCTGATGGGCATGCCGATCGCTGTCGCGCTCGGCTTCTCCAGCATTGTGACGATCCTTCTCTTTTCCCACGATTCGTTGGCGTCGATCGCGCTGAAGTTGTTGCAGGGGCTGTCCGGCCATTACACCCTGCTCGCGATCCCCTTCTTCATTCTCTCGTCGGCATTTCTCACGACGGGCGGCGTCGCCAGGCGTCTTATTCGCTTCGCCATCTCGACCGTCGGCTACATTCGCGGCGGCCTCGCCATGGCCTCGGTGCTGGCCTGCATGCTCTTCGCCGCCATCTCCGGCTCGTCGCCCGCCACCGTCGCCGCTATCGGCTCACTGGTTATTACCGGCATGGTCAAGGCCGGGTACCCGGAGAAGATGGCCGCCGGCGTCATCACCAACGCCGGAACCCTCGGCATCCTCATTCCGCCCAGCATCGTCATGCTGGTCTATGCCGCCGCGACGGAGCAGTCGGCGGCGCGGATGTTCATGGCCGGTTTCATCCCCGGCGTTCTGCTTGGCCTGATGCTGATGGTGGCGATCTACATCTTCGCCAGGGTGAAGGGCCTTTCCGCTGCGCCTTTCACCGGCTTCGGCGAAATGATCGCGTCGGGCTGGAGCGCCGCGGGCGGCATTCTGCTTATGATTATCGTCCTTGGCTCGATCTATGGCGGCATCGCCAGCCCGACCGAGGCAGCCGCCGTCTCCGCCGTCTACGCTTACGCCATCGCCGTCTTCGGCTACCGCGACATGGGCCCGTTGCGCAAGGTTCCCTGGCGTCACGACGGCGAGTCGGTGCCGGGCCTCATCGTCCGGAATATCGCGCAGATGATCGTGGCGGTGCCCAAATCAGTTTTCGATCCCGAGGTCCGCAAGGTCGTGCTCGAGGCTTCGAAAATCTCGGTCATGCTCCTTTTCGTCATCGCCAATGCGATGCTGTTCGCCCACGTGCTGACGACCGAGCGGATCCCCCATCACATCGCCGAGGCCATCACCTCGTGGGGGTTGCCGACATGGTCGTTCCTTCTAGTCGTCAACATTCTCCTGCTGATCGCCGGCAACTTCATGGAGCCTTCGGCGATCACCCTGATCATGGCGCCCATCCTGCTGCCGATCGCGCTAAGACTGGGGATTGATCCGATCCACCTCGGCATTATCATGGTCGTGAACATGGAAATCGGCATGATCACCCCCCCGGTGGGCCTCAATCTCTACGTCACTGCCGGCATCACCGGGCGAAGTATCGGCTGGGTTGTGCAGGCGGCGTTGCCGTGGCTCATGGTACTGCTCGCGTTTCTGGTGCTGATCACATACATCCCGGAGATTTCTCTCTTTCTGCCGGAGTATTTCGACGCCGTGAAAGGGTACTGACGCGGCGAATGCGGCTCGATAGAGCCTTTGTATCGATAGACCAGAGCATAGCGGGCCTGACGCGACATCATCGCCCGGGAAGTTGGGGATCTCATGGTCATAGGATTTCGTCGCTCCAGCTTCACCACAGCGGTAGCGCCAAGGCTGACGTGGGGCCTCCTTGTGCCCGGCCGCGCCCTGCTGCTCTCGGCCATGCTGGCTCTTGGTCTCGCACTCGGACTGCTCACGTCGCCCGGCGGCGCCTCAGGGGCTGAAGCTACCGGCAACGAGCCGATCGTCATCCGCTTCTCCCACGTCGTCGACGAAAGCACGCCGAAGGGAAAGGGAGCACAGCTCTTCAAGGAGCGCGCCGAAGCCCGCCTCCCTGGCCGGGTGCGGATCGAGGTTTACCCGCGAGCGCAGCGCTTTACAGATGAAGAGGTGCTGGTGGCGATGGTGCTGGGCGACGTCGAGATGGCGGCCCCTTCATTCACCCAGTTCCGCAGCTTTACGCGGGCGCTGCAGGTCTTCGAGCTGCCGTTCCTGTTCGACAATGTCGATCACGTGCACCGCTTCCAGAACAGCGTTGTCGGCCGGCAGCTTCTCGACTTCATGCTGCCGCAGGGCATTCAGGGGCTTGCCTACTGGGACAACGGGATGCGAGTGATATCGGCAAGCAAGCCGCTGCTCGTGCCGGAAGATGCCGCCGGCCTCCTGTTTCGCACCGAGCCCTCGGCAATCTTTCAGGAGCAGTACAACCGGATCGACGTCGCCACCCTGCCCCTGCCGTTTCGGGACGTTCCGGACGCGATCCGCACAGGCCTCGTCGACGGTCAGGAGAACAGCTGGTCGAACATCTACTCGCGAGGGATTTACAAATTGCATCACTCCTTTACCGAGCTCGACCACAGCTTTCTCGGCTACATGGTCGTCACCAACGCGGCATTCTGGGCCGGACTGCCCGCCGATGTCCGGACGACGCTGGATGAGGTTCTCAAAGAGGTGACAACGGAGGTTAATGCGCTGGCGCAGCGCCAGGCGCAAAATGACCGGGACAAGGCGAGCAGCGAGGGCCCGATCAATATCGTAACCCCGACACCGGAGCAGCTGGATGCATGGCGTAACGCTTTCACGCCGGTGTGGCAGGACTTCGAGGGGCAGATCGGTTCCGAAATCGTCGAGGCCGCGGTCGCGGCCCGGCAGTAGTGGATCCGCGGCCTGGATCATCGCGTGGCTGATCGCCGCCCCGGCAGTCGCTTTGAATGGCGGGGCGTTGGCGGCGGGTGAGGCGGCAACGAAAGTCGCGATCTGGGGGATCGGCCAAATCAGCTGCGGCCGCTTCATACAGGAACGAGAGCGTCGCACCGGTGCCTACGGCTCCTTCGATGCGACGTTCCGGCAGTGGCTTCTCGGCTTCATGACCGCGCTGAACTGGTCCGATTCCGACCAGCGCGACATGCTTGCGGGCTCGGACGCCGAAGGAGCGATGCTCTGGGTTGAAAACTACTGCCGTAACCATCCGCTCGACACATTTTTCGACGCCACGCTCGCCCTCCGCCGGGAGCTTAGCGAAAAGCCCCGGTAGGCTTCTGCGACGGTCTGCGGACTCTCGTCGCGGCGGCGGTAGGCTCTAACAGGCGAGCAGATCGCGTGCAATGAGATCGGCCTCGATTGCCGTGCCGGCTGTCGTCAGCAGACGGTCGCGGATCACCCGGCCGGCGATCATGCCGACGACTCGGTTGGCGAGATGATGATCATCGATGCCAATCCGCTTCAGCAGGCTGTGAACGAACTCGGGCATGATTGCCGAGGCGCGTCGGTCGATCATGGCGAGGACCGGGGCGACCTCTTTGTTGTCGAGCCTCGGCCACGGCCGCAGCGTGATGGGTTTGCGCGCCTCGCCGAAAAGCGGGATCAACTGAACGAAATCATCGTCGATCCCAGCGGTGCCGTCAGCAGCTGTACGGCGGGGGTGGAAGTCGCTCATGTCCTGACCGGCCGCCCGCGCCTGCCCTATCCAGGGTGCTACGATGGGATTTTCGACATGAACGACAAAATGATCGCGCAGAAACTTCTGGCAGTTCCGCCGGCCGAGCTGAAAGTCGTGCATACGCAACTGCTCATTGACGAAGCCGACAAAGCCGGCGAGACCGACAGAGGCGAGGTCTGTCTGCCCAGGTCGCTTGCCGGGGCGGAGCGGAGCGATCAGAAAGCGGCTGTGAACGTCCTCGTGCATCGCCAGCATCACCTCCTGCGGTTTGAACCGCGCCTGACGACGCAGGGTGGCGAACATCGAAAATAACGCCTCGACCATATCCGGCGCTGCGCCGTACCCTGGATCGATCAGACCCTCGTCTTCCGGTAGCGGGTCGATCATCAGGACGGCGCGATCCGACTGCCGGGGATCGCGGGCATTGTGAACGTTGCGCCCACCGGCGAGCGCGATCCGGGCATACTCCACCGGCTCGTTGTTGATCAGTCCGCCGTCGACGCACCAGAACTCGTATGAATGACCGGGAGCGCAGACGACATCCGGGTTGATTACGGGGCCGGGCGCGTCGCCGGAACTGTCGGCCGGGCACGCCCAGGGCCGCGCCTGATAGAACGCCGGCGTGTTGGCAAAGGTTCGCGCCGGCAGTCCTCCCGGAAATGCCGACGTTGCGAGGGCGGCGTCGCGCAGGCGGTTCCAGCCGTCCAAGCCATCGATTCCCGCGGTGCCCGGCCAATTGACCGGAACGACGCCGGGATGCAGGGCTTCGCAGGCGCCGGTGCCCGCGCCTTGCACGGCGAACTGGGCGTAGTCGGCATGGGTCGTTACCCGGTGCCCTCGCACCCCGCCCGCTGTGACCATCTGGATGACGTAGGGCAGGCCGCGCATGTTGGTCAGGCAAAGATAGAGCTGTAGCGGGTTGGCGAAGTAAGCCGGCGCGCTGTGCAGCCGGGCGCCGGCGATCGATGCGCGGACGCTGGCAATGGCGCTGTCGGCGACGGCGGCGACGGCGCCGCCGTTCAGCAGTGAGGCGACGCCATGGCCGGTCGCGGCATCGAGATCCGACGTCTTCAGCAGGGTCCGGATATCGATGTCACGAACCCAGCAGCGGTAGAGCAGATTGCGTTCGGCGTTCGCCGGAGCGGCCGCGGTCGCGGCGGTTGCCAGATCCGTTATTGGATGGTGACCGGTAAACGGGATCATCGCGGTCAACGCCGAGACGATGCCGCCGGCGGAACTTCCGGCGGCGGCACGGATCTGGACGGTGTGATCGGGAATGCCTTCTGTCCGGTCGCGCTTCGCCTGTTCCCAGGTATCGAGCGCCTGGAGCAGGAAATCGACCACCCCGGCAGTATAGGCGCCGGCAGAAACAGCGCCGGCCATGACCAGGCCGACCTCGAAGGTCCGCGCCGGCGGCATTCGCATTGTCATCATCGTCCTCTTGGTAGAGTTCCAGGGGCTGCGCCCGCGTGCGACGCTGCCTCGGCCGCAAGCCGGGCCGCAGTGCGCGCGGAGCGAAAGAAATGAGCGTCCCACGCGCCGCAGACGGCGAGGCGGAACAAGGCTGACTGGTGGACCCGAAGGTTCGACCGAATGCGGCGCAGCCGCCGGATCAACCTGCGCCGGATGGGCGCAGACGAATGACTAGGCTCTCTTCCGAACGATCAGCTTTCTGCTTTCGGATGAATCCATCCGCAAGCGGGTCGATGTTCTGTCAGTCGCTAACATCGACCGGCGTGACGCCGCTACTAGGACCGTATACCTAAATCGCGTGCAAAAAGCAAGGTTCCCGTCTCGCCGGACCGCGCATCTCCGAAGCAGGCAACATCGGGAGACGGCCGGTCAAAGATGCCAAGCTCAGGGGGCAAGCTCAGAGGGAAAGCTCAGAGGGCAAGCAAGAGAAACAGGGAAGGGAGCGGAGGAAGAGGCGCCCGCTATCTGCAGCAGGACGTTCACGCGTTACTTGGTTGTCATTGCACTGCGCACCGGCCGCCCGGTCAGCGGCGGTCGGTGCTCGCGCGCTTTCCGGAAATCAGCGCGGCATCAGCATCAGCTGGGCGGTATCGCTGTCGTAGGTGACGTTGAAATTATTCAAAAAGCTCTGGCCCAACAGCGGCCGGCCGTCGACTGCATCGTCGGCGACGAAGGCGACCTCGACGTTCTCCGCCACCATCCCGCCGACGCGAACGGCCGGCAGCAGGCCGGTTTCACTCGAGACTTCGCCCCGCGCGGTCTTCGTCACGCCGTCCTCGAGCGAGACCGCGTCAAATCCGAGCACGTCCTTCATCGAGGCCGGCAGAACGACATCCTGCACCTTGGCGTCGATCGTGAGGGTCATGTCGTATTCCTTGCCGCCGAACCCCATCAGCGTCGCGTTCAAGGTGTGGCCGTCGATCTGGGCGCGAGTCGATGCTGAAGATCGGTCCCCTCTGGTTTTTGCCGCCGTCGAAGCAGCCTTGGGCTGAACATCAGGGCGCCCGCCCCCTTGCGGGGCAAGGATCCGCACCCCGCGAATATCCTCGTCGCCCGACTGGAGCACGACGTAGCTGTAGTTCCGCAGCAGCCCCATGACCTGCCCGCGAAGATCGCCGGCAGTGGCTTGCGCCGGTTCATCGCCGATTCGCTCAAGCCCGCGGACATCGACCCCATGAAGCCGCTCGAGGCTCTTGAGTTGCTCGCGCAAGGTCGCCCCTGGGATCTGCGCGTGGCTAATGGCTGGCAACATCAAAAGAACAAGCGCAATAAGACAGCCACCAATTTTGCAACTAAAAATAATTGTAAGCTTCGCGCTCAGCGTACATGAAATAACACTGCGTCGCATTGTTTATCCCCACGCCGTTTCTAAGCTATGCTGCAGTGCATAACGTGCTGAAGTGGCAATTTGGTGGCACTCTCGCCGGGTTCTCGCCAAATGATAGCCTCAGTTGGCGAAATAGGTATCAGAACTCTTGCCAAACGAGCAGGATCCATGGCATGGTTGCTACAAGTTGAATTTTCCTGCACTTTGCACATCAGCGCTTTTAAGGACACCTATATATCTTCCTGGTGTGCTTGCCTTCGTTCGCTGTGCGCGATCGTGAACATAGGCCGTCCGAAACGGGAACAAATTCAAGCAAGACGGAACTTCAGCTTGAGAATGAATTCGACGTACGCGCGGCTTCTCCTGGGCCGGCGAGGACGCCACGCCCGGCAGTGTATTCTGGCGGCGATGTCGTTGCTCGCGCTCGCAGCATGTGCGCCGCAACCGCTGATTGATTTGACGTTCGGCCCGCCGCCGCTGATGGCGACGGGGGCAATCGGCAGCATCACCGACGAGCGCGGACGTTTTCGCGAGACCCTTTGCGCCGTCAACGAAGCGCACGGCGACGCCTTCGCCAATCGTCGACCATGCGCCGATATCCTGATGCCAAGCCGCGAGGAAGCGGCCGGCACCGGTCAGCCGGTCTATGTCGGCCCCGCCAGAAAGAAACTTCGCATCGCCACCGTGTCGGGCCTGGGCGCGGACTGCTTCGCCGGCATGGTCACGCCATTCGACAAGAGCCTCCAGCACCTCGAAGCGCTGGGCTATGCCACTTCGGTCATCCCGATCCGCGGTCTCGGAAGCAGCACCTACAACGCCTCGATCATCAGCGACTCGCTGGTGAACATGGAACTGGCGGACGACGAGCAGGTCGTTCTGATCGGCTACTCCAAGGGCATCGCCGATGTCCTCGAGTTCCTCAGCATGTATCCGCGCATGGCCCACAAGGTCGCCGCGGTGATCAGTATCTCGGGCGCCGTGAGCGGCACGCTGCTTGCCGAGGGCGCGCCCGAGTTCCTCTTGCCGTGGCTCAAGCTGTTCCCCGGCGGCCAGTGCTACAGCGCCGATCTGGGCGCCGTCGAGAGCTTGCGGCGCTCGGTGCGGCTGCGCTGGTTTGCAAACAACACTTTGCCCACGTCGGTTCAGTATTATTCCGTGGCGACATTTGCCCGTCGCGAAAACATCTCCAGCTTCCTGCGCGCCGGCTATGACGAGCTGAGCCGGATCGATCCGCGCAACGATGGCAAGATGCTCTACTATGACCAGATCATTCCCGGGAGCCGCCTGATCGCTTTCGTCAACAGCGACCACTGGGCGTCCGTCGTGCCGATCGACGACGACCATCCCATTCTCCGGGCCATGATCGCCGACCGGAACGCATTCCCGCGCGAGGTGTTGTTGGAATCGATCATTCGTCAGGTGGAGGAAGACCTGCTGACCGAGGCTCCCATTATCGAGCCATAACAAGCCTGAGGCTCCGGGCCTCGTACAGACCGCCCGGGCGGCTTCCCGCGACAATAACGCCCCGTCCTTCCCGCTTGAAGCGATGGCGCTGCGCCAGCCAGCCCATTAGGACACATCCCGCCCAGGTGGCAGCGCCGGAACGCTGCCCCGCAGGTGGATCCGGCTGCGTGCTCGCTCTGTTGCTTGCCGCCAGTCTTGTCGCGGGGACTGGCGCCTGTGCCCCAAAGCCTCTGCTGCCATTTACCACTGACACGCCGCCCCTGATCCTGATGCCGGCCGGTCCCGCAAGCGGCATCGAGGACGGACGGGGACGCTTTCGCCAGATCCTATGCGCTGTTGGCGCCGATCACGGTCGCGATCTGGGCGACTATCGCGATTGCAACGACACCGTGTGGCGCATGGCTGACGAGCGCGAAGAGCCGGATCGCCCGGTATACCTTGGTCCGCCGCGCCTGCCCTTGCGCATACTCGTCGTCGGCGGGCTCGCCTCCGAATGCAGCGCGAATTACGTCCCCACCCTGCCGCTCGCGATGAAACACCTCGTGGATCTTGGCTATCAGGCGGGCGAACTATCCGTCGCCGGGTTGGCCAGCAGCACCTACAACGGCTATCTGATTGCTGAGCAGATCCGCGCTCTGGATCTGAAACCCGACGAGCGCGTGGTCCTCGTCGGCCATTCCAAGGGACTGCCGGACGTCCTCGAAGGCGTCACCCTGTTGCCGCCGGATGCGGCACAAAGGATCGCGGCCGTTGTTGGGCTTTCCGGAGCCGTCAACGGGTCGCCGCTCGTCGAGAATGCGCCGAAAGAGCTGTTTCCCATCGTCCGCTTCCTGCCGAACAGCACCTGTCGCGTCGGCGACGGAGAAGGCCTCGACAGCCTGCGCCGTGACCGGCGGACCGGCTGGCTGGCGAGCCACCCGCTGCCGGATGGGATCCGCTACTACTCCCTGGCCTCCTTCGTCCGGCGCGACCGGACGTCACTGGCGCTTCGGGATGGCTGGGACCGCCTCAGTCAGATCGACCCGCGAAACGACGGCCAGCTTCTCTTCTATGACCAGATCATCCCCGGCAGCACCCTGCTCGGCTATCTTGACGCCGATCACTGGGCCGCCGCGATGCCGCTCAATCGCGTCTACCCGATCCTTTCAGCCGCGTTCGCCAACCACGCCGCGTTCCCGCGCGAGATCGTCATTGAAGCCGTCGTACGCTACATTGAGGAAGATCTCATGGCGGACGGACATCAGCCGCTCGCTACGACCGGCGTCTCCGCACCGACGCCTCAACCGCTCAATGGATCCGCCATGCCTTCGTTCTCAAGCCGGCCCCCAGTCCGATGAAGCTTCTGCTCATCCGCGTGTGGAGCGCGTTTTACGGCAGCTACTGGTTCATCCCCGCGGTGATGGCCCTGGCCGCCATCTGTCTGGCTTTCACCTCTATCTGGATCGACATTGTCTGGAACCAGGACTACTGGCCTCAGGCGATGCGCTGGCTTCTTCTCAGCCAGGCGGATGGCGCGCGCGCGGTTCTGCAGGCGATCGCCGGGTCGATGGTCACGGTCGCGGGCGTAACCTTTTCGATCACCATTGCCACGGTCTCGCAGGCGTCGGTCCAGTTCGGGCCGCGGCTGATGTCCAATTTCATGCAGGATCTCGGCAACCAGATTACTCTGGGCGCCTTCATCGCCACCTTTATCTTCTGCCTCATCGTTCTGCGCACCGTCCAGGGCGGCGACGGAGACGGCAATGGCATGTTTGTACCCAACATCTCGATTGCCATCGGCATGCTGCTGGCGATGGCAAGTCTGGCGGTGCTCATCTACTTCTTCCAGCACGTTCCCGACAGCATCCACATCTCGATGATGATCTCCGGCGTTGGCCTGCGCCTCCGCGCCCTGCTCGACGACATCTACCCGACCGCGATCGGTAACGCCCCGGAGCACGACGCAGCTGAGGAAGCCTATGCCGCCGGCGAG
Source organism: uncultured Alphaproteobacteria bacterium (assembly GCA_963789785.1). Classification (GTDB taxonomy): domain Bacteria; phylum Pseudomonadota; class Alphaproteobacteria; order Rhodospirillales; family Defluviicoccaceae; genus JAEULH01. Next base: position 26,389 of record CAWBNC010000016.1, read on the forward strand.
GGGATGCTTGAGGGCTCCGCACCGGTGTTCGCGACCGCCTATGGCTACGTCCAGCACATCGACTCCGATGCGCTTGTTGCCGCCGCTCGGCAATGCGATCTGATCATATGGGTCAGCGCGGGTCCGGGGACCTTCGTCGACGTGAATGTCCCCATTGCTTTCGTCAAACCCGCCGCCAGGGTCGACGCCCGTATCGAGGCGAAGGTTCGCGGCGGCTACATCGTCGGAAGAAAGCGGACCCAGACGCAGGATCTGCTGTTCCTCGTCAATCAGCTCGTCGAGGTCGCCGGCAAGGCCCTGTCGCCCGGCATCAACGATCCCATCACCGCAATGTCATGCGTGAACTGGTTGACAAGCAGCCTTATCCAGTTCGGCGGCCGCGACGTTCCCAGCGCCTGCCGTCATGACGACGAAGGCGCACTGCGGGTGGTCGCGCCGCCGGTCTCATACGCGCAGTTCGCCAACGCGATGCTCGGTCAGCTTCGCCCGTATGTCGAAACGGACCGCAATGCGGCCATTCACATGATGGACAGCATCGCGCGGATCGCCTACCACACCAACGCGACCGAGCGGGCGCGCATTCTCCTGACCCACGCCGAGGCGCTGAGAGAAGGCTGCAGGGAGCAACTTGGACATCCGCAGGATCGCGAGGCCATCGAAGCGCGATTCAAGCTTGTCGCCGAACGCCTCGCACCGCAACTAAAAAAGGGACAGTTTTGAAGGGGATACGATTATGAGCGGAGTTCGGCCAAGCACCATCCTGATCGCCGCTTTCATTGTTGCCACCGCGGGCCCGCTCGGCGATGCCGCGGCGCAGGCCACAACGGGCTCGATGTTCGGCGGCGGGGTCGTGGCGCCGGTTGCCGGTACGCTCGCCATCGGCGACACTTCGACCTCCGGCACAAGCCCGATGCCGAGCGACATCACCATTACCGGCGAGTCAGATCAGGCCTCTCCTTCCGAGGCCGTGACCCTCGATGGGCAGTACATCATCGCCGCCGGCGGATCGCGGCAGAGCGCTGTACTCGGCGCGATCACGTTTGACCCGACCGGAACCGTCGTCACAGGCACGATCAGTATCATCTCCGCCGCCGCGGCGAGCACGTCCTCGAGTGCCGCACTCGCTGCCGAATTCGACCGCCGGCACCGATGTCGTCCCGGTCGCGCCCGCACCGAGCGCCAGCGCCACAGTCACCGACTGCACCGCGACAGGCGGCGCCTATTCCTTGGAAACAAGCGGCGCCGGTGAGGCCCGGCTCGATCTCGATTGCGGCGGCAGCGATTCCACCGTGACCTGGCGACTGTTCGTGACGGCGACCGACGGCTTTACCCAGGCGCAGCAGGTTCGCGCCGTGCAGCTCGAACCGCTGGGCACGACCGGCGATGAGGGGATCGTCGATCTGACCCTGACACAGCAGTAGCGGCTCTCGTCATGTTCGACTTGAGACATAGGTGACGATTCGTACCGGAGACATGGGTGACATTTTCCGCGGTTTGAAGGACGCGGGAGGTGTCGATGCCGTGGAAAGAGAGCTCCGTTATGGAGTGAGGCGGGCAGGAAAATGGGGTTGGGGCCCCATTTTCCCGTCGAACCGCCTTCGTTTCGTCGCCCGGCTTCTCGAAGGGGAAGCGATGAGCGATGTCTGCCGGGAGTTCGGCGTCTCCCGCAAGACCGGCTACAAGCTGTTCAATCGCTATCGTGAAGACGGACCGGTGGCGCTGTGCGACCGCTCGCGCCGGCCGGTGCGTTACGCCAACCAGCTGCCCGACCAGGTGGAAAGCCTTATTGTTTCGCTCAAGCGCGACAAGCCGCACTGGGGCGCGCGCAAGATCCGCGAACTGCTGGTCCGGCGGCTCGCCGGCGATGTGCGCGTGCCCGCGATCAGCACCATCCACGCCGTGCTCGATCGTCATGGCCTGGTCAAACGCATGGGCAGAAAGCGGCGCAAGGCTGAAGGCACCCCGCTGTCCTCAGGCGCCGCGCCCAACGATCTGTGGTGCACCGACTTCAAGGGTGAGTTCCGCCTCGGCAACCGGCAGTACTGTTACCCGCTGACCGTCACCGATCATGCCTCGCGCTACCTGCTTGTGTGCGAAGCCCTGGAGTCAACCCGCGAGTTGCCGGTCATCGCCGCCTTCGAGCGGCTGTTCGCTGAGCGCGGCCTGCCGCACGCCATCCGCTCCGACAACGGCCTGCCTTTCGCCAGCCCCAATGGCCTGTTCAACCTGTCGAAGCTCTCTGTCTGGTGGCTCAGGCTCGGCATTGCCATCGAAT
>CAWBNC010000017.1:0-158907 GCA_963789785.1 uncultured Alphaproteobacteria bacterium
CCCGGCCAGTAGCCATCCGCCCAGCCTTAACGGACCGGGCCCCGCCCGCACTTGTTGCCAGCTCGTACACATTCGCCCTGCCTCGTGCTGGGTCGCTTACCTTTGTACGTGCACGCGATGCGGCATACATGGCTGGCGCTCAACCTGCCGGCGATATGAGCAAGTAACACAAAATAGTTGTGTTGGACAACTCTCAGAAAATCTTAATGAAAAGCCGAATTCGCAACCGCAATAAAAAGTTCTTGTTGCGCATGTCACAATGACGCCAGGTTTTGAGTATTGTATTACCCGGCGCTGGACCTTGTGTAGGCCACGCAATCGACAGAGTCTTTTTTTGTGAAGGAGACGGGACGTTATGGCAAAAGCATCGAAGCAGAGCGATGGACGCGAGCTGGCCCCGGCGAGCGACCCGCACGAGATCTATGAGGGCGCGATGCAGATAAGCGAGCTCATGCGCGCCAACAGCGAAGGCTTCATCCAGGCCTGGGCGACGGCGATGCGCGGCATGCTGAACTGTCAGGAGCACCTGACACGCTTTGTCGGCATGCGGATGCAGAAGGACCTGGAGCTGGCCAGAGCCATCTCGGGCTGCCGGGATCTGGAGCAGTTCGTCGACCAGCAGACGGCCTTCGGCCGCACCTTGGTCGAGGACTACATGAACGAGAGCGAGGACCTCCTGCAGTCCGCGCTCGACATCGTTCGCGACAGCGGCCATTTGATCGAGGAACGCGCCGAAGTGACCCAGCACGAATTCCGTGAGGCGGTGGCGTCCTGAACACGAAGATCCCGTAACGCCGGCGGGACTGGAAATACCGAAAGCCGGGCGCCAATGCCCGGCTTTCGCCGTCCCGCCTTCTTCAGCCGCCGAAACAAATCCGACACATCGCCGTTGCCACGCTGGCCGCCCGTCGCTTATACGAGGCGTTCGCCTGTCTTTCAGGCGGGGCAGGCTGGGACAGAGGTCGGCATGTTGTGGTGGCTTTTCTGGGCGTCGCTGCTGCGGCATCACGCTGCCCCGGTCGGGATGGAGCCGGTGGACGGCATGGTCGCGCGCCCCGACCGTCGATACCGCCCGATGCGCAGCCGCACAGCGGCCCTGGTCAGGTCGCGTCAGCTGAAACCACTGCTGCGGCTGATCTGCGTCGACGGCGTGCGTGTCGATCGGGCCGCGCTCTGACTCGGCAACCGAGCCGCCGCGCCTTGAGCATCGACATGCACCAGGGCTCCGCTCGCAGCTTCAGGAACCGATGGTGGCGAAAGGCAAAGCGGTCACCGCCGCGGTTATCATCATCGGCAACGAGGTTCTTTCCGGACGCACCGCCGACGCCAACCTCCCGTTCCTCGCCACGGCGCTGAATGACATCGGCGTGCGCGTCCGCGAAGCCAGGATCATTCCCGACGTCGAGGCCGTCATCGCGGCGACGGTGAACGCCTGCCGCCAGTCTTTCGATTACGTCCTGACGACCGGCGGGATCGGCCCAACTCACGACGACATCACCGCGATAAGCATCGCCCAAGCCTTCGGGGTGCCGCTTGAACGCAATCCGCAGGCGCTGCGGGCGCTGGAGCAGCATTACCGGCCGGACGAACTAAACGACGCGCGGCGGAAGATGGCCGACATTCCGGCCGGGGCGGTCTTGATAGACAACCCGGTCAGCAAGGCGCCCGGGTTTCAGATCGGCAACGTCTTCGTCTTGCCCGGGGTCCCGGTCATCATGCGCGCCATGTTCGACGGCATCCGCGGCCGTCTGAGCGGCGGTGCGCCGGTGCTGTCGCGCTCGATCTCGGCCTACACCACTGAAGGCGCCATAGCCGCCGGGTTGGGGCAGATCCAGGCAAGGCATCGCGAGGTGGACATCGGCAGCTATCCGTTCGTCCGCGCCGGCCGGTTCGGGGTCAGCCTCGTCGCGCGCACGCCCGATCCGGGCGCGCTCGCCCGGGTCGCGGAGGAGATCAGAACCTAATTCGCGACATCGGAGAGACGCCCATCGAGGATGAGGCGCCCTGAAGCGAGGCTTCGGCAAGGAGATCAGCGCGCCGATCCGGCCTTTTGCCGTCGGCCCTGCCCGAACAGGATGGCCCTCGACGCCTCGTCGACAACCGCTCGGGTGCTGATCTCGTCCGCCCGCGCGTAGGCGCGCATGACCGCCGGTCGCTCGCGGATCGCGGCGAACCAGCGCGCGAGATTAGGAAAATCGGCGAGGTTCTGGCCCTGCTTTTCGTGCGGGACGATCCACGGATAACAGGCCATGTCGGCGATGGAGTAGTTGCCGGCTATAAACGGGCGGTCGGAGAGGCGGTCGTCGAGAACGTCGTACAGTCGTTCCGTCTCCTTGACGTAGCGATCGATGGCGTAGGGGATCTTCTCCGGCGCGTACTGGCTGAAGTGGTGGTTCTGCCCGGCCATCGGGCCCGAGACCGGCCATCTGCCAGAACAACCATTGCATCACCTCGGTCCGGCCACGCAGATCGGCGGGCAGGAAACGACCGGTCTTCTCGGCCAGGTACTGAAGCATCGCGCCGGACTCGAAGATCGAGATCGGCGCACCGCCATCATCCGGCGCCTGATCGACGATGGCCGGCATCCGGTTGTTCGGCGAGATCGCGAGGAAAGCCGGTTCGAACTGCTGTCCCGCGCCGATGTCGACCGGCTTGATGACGTACTCGACCTCGGCTTCCTCAAGGAAGATCGTGATCTTGTGCCCGTTGGGCGTGGTCCAGTAGTAAAGCTCGATCATGGCTGCTGGCCGCCTGCTATGCCTGAGGCTTCGGAATTTTACCGGGATATGGGAACGCGCGCGGCTCAGAACACCTTTTGCAGCAGGCGAACCAGCGTCCGCGTCCGCGCGCTGAAGAGCTTCGGGGTGTAGTAAGCGCCAGCGGCCCGCTTGGCGGCTTCGGAGCGGGTGGGGTAGGGCAGGATCAGACCGGCAACCGCGCCGATCTTGAGCTTCTGCGATATCGCCAGGCTCCACAGGCCGAGCTGATCGCCGGCCCCGGCGCCGACGATAGAGGCGCCCAGGATCCGGCTGCCGCGACCCAGCGCCACCTTCACGAAGCCTTCCGTGTCGCGCTCGGTCTGGGCCCGGTCGTTCTCCGCGAACGGCCAGCGCAGCGCGCTCACCCGATGGCCGTGGCGTTCGCGCGCGTCCGCCTCGTGCAGGCCGACGTGGGCGAGTTCGGGATCGGTGTAGGTAACCCACGGCACCGCGCTGTCATCGACCTTGGCCGGGAGCATGAACAGCGCATTGCGGATGACGATCCCGGCCTGGTAGGCCGCCATGTGGGTGAACTGATAGCCGCCGGTAACGTCGCCGATGGCGAAGATCCGCCTGTTGCTGGTGCGCAGGCGGCGATCGACGACAATCCCACGTGCCGAGTACTTGACCTCGGCGGCGTCGAGCTCCAGCCCGTCGACGTTGGCGCTGCGCCCCGTAGCGACGAGCAGGTGCGACCCGGCACAGCGCACGCTCTTGCCGTTGTGCGCGGCCATGACGGCAATGCCGTTGGCCTCGGCTTCAACGCGCGTCGTTTCAGCGTTTTCCAGCAGCTCGACGCCATCGGCGGCGAAACGGCGGCGGACCACGTCGACCAGCTCGGGGTCGTCTTTCGGCAGGAACCGGCTCCGTGAGATCTGGGTCACTCGGACCCCGAGTCGACGATGCGCCTGGGCCATTTCGGCGCCGATCGGCCCGCCGCCGATGACGATCAGGTGTTCCGGCGCCTCACGCAGGTCGAAAATGCTCTCGTTCGTCAGGTAGGGAACGTCGGCCAGCCCTGGGATCGGCGGGATGGCGGGCGAGGAGCCGGAGGCGATGACGAATCGCCGCGCCCGGACCCGGCGCCCGCCGGCCTCGATTTCGCGGGGCCCGGTAAAGCGGGCGGCGGCGCGGATCACCGTTACGCCCAGTCCCTCGAACCGGTCGACGGAGTCGTTGGGCGCGATGGCGGCGATGACCCCGTGAACGTGATCATGGATTTTCCCGAAGTCGATCTCGGGGCGATGGCCGTTGACGCCGTAGCGGCCGCTCGTGCGGATGGTCTCGGCGGCACGGGCGGCGGCGATCAGCGACTTCGACGGCACGCAGCCGAAGTTGAGACAATCGCCGCCCATCCTGCCCTTCTCGACGAGAACGACGCGCGCGCCCATCTGCACCGCGCCGGCGGCGACCGACAGCCCGCCGGAGCCGGCGCCGATGACGCACAGATCGGTCGCGAGCGCGTCGGTCATCGTTTTCTCCTTCCCTCCCTCAGCCTCGGCCCCTGACGACGAGCCGGTAGTCGGGCGTCGGGTTGAGCGGGCATGAGTAGACGTAGTCGCCCGGCTTCAATTCAACCGCATAGTCCTTGGTCGCGCCGGGGTTGAGGCCGCCGCCGGAGACGGCCGGCAGCAGCGTCCGATCGACAATGCCGTCGCCGCGCAGCCAGAAGCCCAGCTCGTAGGGCACATCGACGTTGGTCACGCGGAAGACGTAGGATCCCGGCGTTAAGCTCCAGGGTCCTGGCCTCGGCAAGCCGCGCCTCGCCGGTTGCGGCGTTGATCCCTTCGCAGTCGGCCTTTTTCGTGGTGGTAAAGCCGCGATCGAAGCCGTTTTCCGGCTCGATGAACTGGCAGGCGCGCTGGCTCAGGGTGATGACGCTCGCCGACTCCGCATCCGCGGCCGAGGCCGAAGTGGCGAAGCCGCCGCCGACAAGGGCGAGGGCGCCGCCGGTCAAGAGCATTCCAATGCCGGACTTCATGGTGATCCTCCTGATCTGCCCAATGTGGACTGTTCCTGCACTGGACATGGGAGGTCGTGCGCGACGTCCTTATCGCATTGCCGTCACGGGGCGTCACAAGCCCGTGATGCCGCGAAAACCGTCGAAGCCGAAAAGAGGCGCCATGAGGAAGCCTGCGCAGGGCCTGTATAACGGGCCTATATGGTGGGTGTCAGAAAACGCAGGCAGCGAGAGAAAGCTCCTCATGCCCATGCTGGCGCATCAACGCGACGCGGTGATGTTTCTTCTCAAGCACCTGCTGTGCGGCACGATCGGGGGCGTCGTCTTCGCCGGCCTGCTTTTGTGGTTCGACATCGCCGGGCTGGCGACCCTGATCTTCGCCTCGCCGGACATGATCCTATTTCTGATCATGCTGTTCTTCGGAATGTTTGTCACCTTCGGCAGCATCGCCATGGCGGTCGGCGTGATGCAGCTTGGCGAAGAGCGCGACTGATTTAACCCGCGGCGCCGCGCGCGGCCGCCGGCTTCCTCTTTCGCATTTTCAGAGCCAGGATCGCGCCCGACAGCAACAGGCTGATCGCGTTGAACGCGATAATCGGCCAGCTCCCGATCATCACGCCATAGACAATCCACAGCGAAAACGCGCTGACCGTCACCACGTACATGCGCTTCGAAATCGCCTCGGTATCGCCTTCGCGCCAGGCCTTGACGACCTGCGGCACAAAGCTGCCGGCCGAGCACATGCCGGCAACGAAGCCGACCATCGAGGCAACTGACAGATCCATGTCCGTGCTTCGGCCTCAGCCCTTTTAAAGGCGCGCCGCAACTAGCGCTTCGCCGTATCGCCCGCCTGCTCGCGGCGCAGGTACTCTTTCATGACCACCGGCAGGATCGGCTTCAGCCGTTCCGCCAGCCCTTCCTCCTCGCGGATGATCTCGTCGCAGACGTTCTTTGTCTCATGATCGCCCACGGCTTCCGCAGCCGCGCCGAGGCTGAGGTAAGCGCCGATTTCGTAGTGCTTAAAGCCGTAGTCAGTAATTGCGTTCTTGACGACCTCGTCGGCGGCGAAAGTGCCGGTCAGTTCCTGCACGTTGCCCATGATCGACAAGGCGATATCCTTGAGGCTCGAGGCGTCGCCGCCGCGGCGTTCGAGGCAGGTGCGGACCCGCTCGCGCTGTCGGCGCGAAGCTTCGACATGATCACGGACCCAGCCCTGCAGCTCCGGGTAGTTCTGCAGCCGGTCGATCTGGTTTTCAGTCGAACTCGATGGCCTGCTTTTCCATGGCATGGGCATTGCGCAGGCTTTGCATCAGCGTATCATCCGCAGTCGTCATCGAGGCATTCTCCTATAAATCTTCGTTGGCGTGGCTGCAAATGAACGCTGTGCCAGGCGGCTGGTTCCTTCGTCGCCGAGGAGAGCCGACGACAGCAGGATCACGAAGTTGCTATGCGGACCTTGCTTTGCATTAAGTTGATGCCTGCGGCTTCGGTTGATGCTCCGGCGGGAGAAACGGCAAACCGTGTGAGGGTGCAATGCTGGGCCTGAGCCATCAGAACTTCCTGCTTCTGGATGCATTCATTGCAATTGTCGGGCTGATCGTCCTGATCACCCGGTTCCGGGTGCACCCCTTTGTCGCCTTGACGATTGCCGCCGGCTTTCTCGGCCTCGTCGCCGGCGTGCCGACTCCCGACATCATCAAGTCGTTCGAGAAGGGCTTCGGCAGCGTCGTCGGCTTTGTCGGCATCGTACTCGGACTCGGCACCATGCTCGGCAAGATGATGGCCGAGTCCGGCGGGGCCGATCGCATCGCCCAAAGCCTGCTTCGCGCCTTCGGCCGCGACAACGTCCACTGGGCGATGATGTGCGTGGCGTTCATTGTCGGGATTCCGCTGTTTTTTGAGATCGGTTTTGTTCTTCTCATCCCGCTGGTCTTTCTCGTCGCCAGGCGCGTCGACATGCCGATCGTCAAGATCGCTCTTCCGCTGCTCGCCGGGCTGTCAGTGGTTCACGGGCTGGTTCCGCCGCATCCGGGCCCGCTGCTGACGATCAGTATTTTCAACGCCGACATCGGCAGGACCATTCTCTACGGCCTGATCGTCGGCCTGCCGACCGCGATCATCGCCGGGCCGCTGTTCGGCTCGTTTATCTCCCGCTTCGTAAACCCCGAACCGAACGAAGAACTCGCCCGGCAGCTGGCGCACGAGCCTGAAGCGGACACATACCCAAGCCTCGGCATCACCCTGTTCACCGTGCTTCTGCCGGTGGCGCTGATGCTGCTGAAGTCGGCCGGCGACGTCTTCCTTCCCGCGGACAACCCCGTGCGCGGTTGGATGGACTTCATCGGCGATCCCGTCACCGCCCTGCTCGCAGCGCTGCTGCTGTCTTTCTACACCTTCGGCAGGGCCCGCGGTTTCGACGCCGGACGCATTCTCAAGTTCCTCGACGCGTGCCTGGCGCCGACGGCCGCGATCGTGCTGATCATCGGCGCCGGCGGCGGCTTCAAGCAGATGCTGGTCGACAGCGGTGTCGGCAACGCCATCGGCGAGCTCGCCGTCCAGGCGCAGATTTCGCCGCTGCTACTGGCCTGGCTGGCGGCCGGCGCGATCCGTGTCGCCACCGGTTCGGCAACGGTCGCAACCATTACCGGCGCCGGCCTCGTCGCTCCGATCGTGACGCTGGTCCCCGACGTAAATCGCGAACTGCTGGTGCTCGCCACCGGCGCCGGCTCGCTCATTCTGTCGCACGTCAACGACGCGGGTTTCTGGCTGGTCAAGCAGTACCTGAACATGTCGGTTGTCGAGACCTTCAAGACCTGGACGGCAATGGAGACCATCCTCTCCGTCGTTGCCATCATCTTCATCATGCTGCTGAACGCCGTGATCTGAGCGGCGGAGGAACCGGGACGTGGCGCGCGGATCGCTGTTCATCGGGGTCGACATCGGAACGACGAGCACCAAGGCGGTGGTCTACGACGGCGCCGGCGCTGTCCTTGGCCATCACACCGCCGGCTACGCGCTGCACACGCCGGCACCGCTGATCGCAGAGCAGGATCCGGACGAAATCTTCGCAGCGACGGTCGCCGCCATCGGCCGCGCCGTTGCCGCTTCCGGCGCCGCGCCTGACGCCATCGCGGCGGTCAGCTTCAGCGCCGCCATGCACAGTGTGATCGCGGTTGACGGCGATGGCCGGCCGCTCACGGCCAGCATCACCTGGGCCGACAATCGCAGCGTCGACTGCGCCGAGCAGATCCGCCGGGAGCTCGACGGCCGGTCGATCTATCTGCGCACCGGCACGCCGATTCACCCGATGTCGCCGCTGACGAAGCTGCTGTGGCTGCGTCAGGAGCGGGCGGACGTGTTCGCCCGCGCGGCGCGCTTCATCGGGATCAAGGAGTACGTCTTCTTCAAGCTGTTCGGCAGCTACGTCGTCGACTTCTCGATTGCGTCGGCAACCGGGTTGTTCAACCTTGAACGCCTCGACTGGGATGAAGGCGCCCTGCGCGTCGCGGGGGTTACGCCCGACCGACTATCGGCGCCGGTGCCGACGACCCACTGCGTCGCCGGTCTGGACCCTGCGACCGCCGAGGCGATGGGGTTAGAGACCGACACGCCGTTCGTCGTCGGCGCCAACGACGGCGTGCTCTCCAACCTCGGCGTCGACGCGTTCCGCGCCGGCGAGGTGGCGGTGACGATCGGCACCAGCGGGGCCATGCGGGCCGTCGTCGACCGGCCCCTGACCGACCCGGCGCAGCGGACGTTCTGCTACCTCCTGACCGAGCGTCACTGGGTCGTCGGCGGCCCCATCAACAACGGCGGCATCGTCTTTCGCTGGGTCCGCGACGAGCTGGCCGCGGCCGAGACGGAGACGGCGAAGCGCCTCGGCATCGACCCCTACGACGTGCTCACGCGGATCGCCGCCAGAGTACCGGCGGGGTGCGCGGGTCTGATCTTTCACCCCTTCCTTGCCGGCGAGCGGGCGCCCTGGTGGAACCCGCGGCTGCGCGGCTCCTTCTTCGGCCTCGGCATGCATCACCACAAGGAGCACATGGTCCGCGCCGTGCTTGAAGGAGTGATCTTCAGCCTGTACAGCATCCTCGGCGCCGTCGAGTCGCTGATCGGGCCGACGACAACCATCAAGGCGACCGGCGGCTTCGCCCGCTCGGGCCTGTGGCGGCAGATGCTGGCCGATGTCTTCGACCGCGACGTGGTGGTGCCGGAAAGCTTCGAGAGCTCATGCCTCGGCGCCGCCGTTCTTGGCATGGTCGCGGTGGGAGCGGCGCCGTCGCTCGATGTCGTATCAGGCATGGTCGGCGCGACCCATCGACATCAGCCGATCGCGGCGAATGTCGCGACGTATAACCGGCTCAAGCCGATTTTCATGAGCCTTCCCGCCAAGCTCGGCGACGAGTACAGCGCGCTCGCAGCCTATCAGGAAGGATTGCCGGCGGCCGATCCCGACCAGGCCATGGCCGCCCGTCTGCCGCCGGGCGATCCGCTCTTATGAGGGACAAGGAGCAGCCTCGCATGACCATCCATCCGGCGCTCGAACGCGTGACCGCACGGATCCGCGAACGCAGTGCCGAAAGCCGCGCGGCCTATCTGGCGCGGGTTGACGCGGCGCCCCCGAAAGGCGTCGCCCGCAGCTGCGTTTCCTGCACCAATCTGGCGCATGGCTTCGCCGCCTTCGGCGAACGCGACAAGGCGGCGTTGCGCGGCGGCGAGGCGGCCAACATCGCCATCGTTTCGGCCTACAACGACATGCTCTCGGCGCATCAGCCCTACGAGCGTTTCCCCAAGATCATCAAGCAGGCGGCGCGCGAGGCCGGGGGAGTCGCGCAGTTCGCCGGCGGCGTTCCGGCGATGTGCGACGGGGTGACCCAGGGCCAGACCGGCATGGAGCTTTCGCTGTTCAGCCGCGACGTGATCGCGATGGCGACGGCCGTGGCACTTTCCCACAACCTGTTCGACGCCGCCCTGTGCCTCGGCATCTGCGACAAGATCGTCCCCGGCCTGCTCATGGGGGCGCTGAGCTTCGGCCACCTGCCGGTGATCTTCGTGCCCGGCGGGCCGATGCCGTCGGGGCTGTCGAACAGCGAGAAGGTTCGGATCCGCGAGCTCTACGCCCAGAACAAGATTGGTCGTGGCGAGCTTCTCGATGCCGAGGCCGCATCCTATCACAGCCCCGGAACCTGCACCTTCTACGGCACGGCCAACAGCAACCAGATGATGATGGAGGTCATGGGACTGCATCTGCCGGGCGCGGCTTTCGTCAATCCGAACACGCCTTTGCGCGATGCCCTGACCGCCGCCGCGGCGAAGCGCGTGCTGGAGATAACCTCGCTTGGCGTGGACTACAGGCCGATCGGCCGTGTCGTCGACGAGCGCGCCATTGCCAACGCCATCGTCGGGCTGCTGGCGACCGGCGGGTCGACCAACCACACCCTGCATCTGGTCGCCATTGCCCGGGTGGCCGGCATCCGCATCACCTGGGATGATTTCGCCGAACTCTCCGCCGAGACGCCGACGCTGGCGAAGATCTATCCCAGCGGCAAAGCCGACGTGAACCAGTTCCACGCCGCCGGCGGCATGGGCTTTGTCATCCGCGAGCTGATCGCCGCCGGCCTGCTGCACGCCGACAAGCTCACGGTTGCCGGGGACGGTCTGGACGCGTACGGGGATGAGCCGTATCTCGACGACGCCGGCGCGCTGCACTGGCGCCCGGCGCCGGAAGAAAGCGGCGACGACGCGATCCTGCGTCTCCACGGCCATCCGTTCAGTCCCAACGGCGGCCTCAGGCTTTTGACCGGCAAGCTCGGCCGGGCGATGATCAAGGTCTCTGCGGTCGCGCCGGAGCACCGCCGGGTCGAGGCGCCGGCGATCGTCTTCAATGACCAGGAGGAGGTCCTTGAAGCCTTCTACGCCGGGAACCTTCGCCGCGATTTTGTCGCCGTCGTCCGCTATCAGGGGCCGCGAGCGAACGGCATGCCGGAGCTGCACAAGCTGACGCCGTCGCTGGGCGTACTGCAGGACGAAGGCTTCAAGGTCGCGCTGGTGACCGACGGGCGCATGTCCGGGGCGTCGGGCAAGGTGCCCGCGGTCATCCATGTCACCCCGGAATGCGTCGCCGGCGGACCGCTGGCCAGGGTGCGCACGGGCGACGTCATCGTCATCGACGCGGAAGAGGGCGTGCTCGACATCAGGCTCGGCGAAGGAGAATTCGCGGCCCGGTCGCCGGACCCTGTCGACATCGCCGCCAACCGCTTCGGCCTCGGTCGCGAGCTGTTCAACGGCTTCCGCCTGCATGCCTCCGGCGCCGAGGCCGGGGCGATGACGTTCATGCTGCCGGAAGAGGCGGGGCCTCGCGGAACGGAACAGAAGGCCGGGCTGGGCGACCGGTTCGCCTTTGCCGGAGGTGAGCGGCAATGACCGGCGCAATCAGGATCGGCGACGTGCTCCGCGCCGGACCGGTCATCCCGGTCCTCGTCATCGAGGACGAGAACGACGCGGTGCCGCTGGCGCGCGCCCTCGTCGCCGGCGGCGTCCGGGTTCTCGAAGTCACGCTGCGGACACCGGCGGCGATTGGTGCCGTCCGCGCCATCGCCCGCGATGTTCCCGACGCCATCGTCGGCGTCGGCACCATCTCGCGCGGGGCCGAGTTCGCCGAAGCCGCCGAGGCCGGCGCCCGCTTCGCCGTCAGCCCCGGCGTCACCGAGGCGCTCATCCGCGCCGCGGCGGAGAGCGGATTGGCCTATCTTCCAGGTGTCATGACGCCGTCGGAGGTGATTCTTGCCCGCGCTGCCGGACTGAGCGCGCTCAAGCTCTTTCCGGCGAAGCAGGCCGGCGGCATTCCGATGCTGCGGGCGATCGCCGGCCCGTTCCCCGACGTCACCTTCTGCCCAACGGGCGGCGTCACCGCCGAGAGCGCCCCGGACTACCTGGCGCTCGCCAACGTCGCCTGCGTCGGCGGCTCATGGTTGGCGCCAAAAGCCGCGGTCGCCGCCGGCGACTGGTCGGCTATCACCGCCCTCGCCGGTCAGGCCGCGGCGCTTCGCCCGGCCGGGTGAGCCAACCGCGCTCCGCCGGCCCGGTCGTCAGCAACGTCGTCAGCCGCCGGCGGTGGTCGGGTCGATCATCCGGCGGATCTCGGTGATGCGGTTGGCGGGAAAGCCGCTGGCCTCGGCGTGGCGGCGGATGATGTCTTCGTCCTCGGCAAGATAGACGCAAAAGGTCTTGTCGGCGGCGACGTAGGATTCCACCCACTGAATGTGCGGACCGAGGGCTTCCAAGGTTTCGTTCGACTTTGCGGCGGCCTGCTTCAGCGTCTCGCGCTCGGCGCTGCCGATGTCGGGTAACTCACGCTCGATGATGTACTTGCGCACGACTCCTCCCTTGGCCGGTCGGCCACCTGAATGCCGGCTTTCCCGCCGGCTTGCGAGCGACAGTAAGCCTGTGTCTCCGCGGCCGCACCCGCGACTTTGGTCGGACCTCCGGAGCGATTAGGCCAAAAGTCGATCTTCTGGCCGACACCAAACTGTCGTAGAAGAGATGAAACGATAGATAAAGCGCACGGCGTTGTTCCGCCTCAGGCGATGGGTCGATGGCAGGACGACAGGGAACCGGGGTGCACGGCAGGGAAGGATGTCCGAGCGCACAGAGCGAGGGATTCGCATCGGCTACTCGTGCGAGCGCGACCCGGAACGCGCCGCGGCGGCGCTTTATCGCGCGCTGGTTCAGCCGGACGCGCATGTTGCCGTCTTCTTTTGCTCCGCTGAGTACGACCTCGCCGCGCTGGGTGCGGCGCTCGCCGGCCTGTTCGGCGAGATCAGGGTGATCGGCTGCACGACCGCGGGCGAGATCGCGCCTGTCGGCTATCTCGACGGATCCATCGTCGGGTTCTCGCTGGCCGGGCCGGACTTCGCCGTCGTCACCGCGCCCATGCGCGACCTGCCGTCATTCTCTATCGGCGAAGGCAAGGCTATCGCCGGCGACTTGCGCAAGCAGCTCGATCGCGCGACCGACGCCGGGCCTGCCGACAACAGCTTCGCCTTTCTGCTTATCGACGGGCTCGACAAGTGCGAGGACATCGTCGTCAGCGCCATCTACTCCGCGCTCGGCAAGATCCCGCTCTTCGGCGGCTCGTCCGGCGGCGCAATGTCATTCGGGTCGAGTTCGGTCTACTACGACGGCGCCTTCCATCGCGACAGCGCCGTCCTGCTCATGGTCCGCACCCGGCGCGCCTTCCGGCTGTTCACGATGGATCATTTCGTTCCCTCGGAAACGCGAATGGTCATCACCGAGGCGGACCCGCTGACGCGTGTCGTCACCGAGATCAACGCCGAACCGGCCGGGCGCGAATACGCGCGGCTGGTGGGGCTCGATGTCGACCGGCTCACGCCGATGATTTTCGCGGCCCACCCGGTGATGGTGAAGGTCGGTGGCCGCTACTACGTGCGCTCGATTCAGAAAGTCAATCACGATGGCAGCCTGACTTTCTTCTCGGCCATCGACAAGGGTCTGGTTCTGACGGTGGCGAACGGTACGGACATCATCCGCAACCTCGCCGACCGGCTTGCGGCCATCCGCGCCGAGATCGGCCGGCCGCAGCTGCTGATCGGCTGCGAATGTATCCTGCGGAACCTTGAGCTGGAGCAGAAGCAGCTCAAGGGCGAGGCGGGGAGGCTGCTCGCGGCCCAGAATACCGTAGGGTTCAACACCTTCGGCGAACAGTTCCAGGCGATGCACGTCAACCAGACGTTCACCGGCGCGGCCATCGGTCGCGGGAGGGCAGGCGAATGAGCGGAGCCATGGCGACCGACCTTGCCGCCGGCGCGGCCGACGCGGACGCACAAAGCCGGAAGCTCAACAAGATCATCAAGGTTCTGATGGATCAGGTCGAGCGGGGCATCGATTTCCAGGGCAACGCCTATTCTCTGTTCCAGACCGCGATCGTGCTCGAAGACCGGGTGCGCGAGCGGACCCGCAATCTCGAAATCGCGCTGCGCGAGCTCGGCGAGACCAACACCGAACTGAGCCGGGCGAAAGAGCAGACCGAGGCGGTCCGGACCCGGCTGATGGAAGCGATCGAGAGCATTTCCGAGGGCTTCCTTCATTGCGACGGCAACGACGAGTTTGTTCTCTGCAACCAGAAGTTCCTCGAATTCTGGCCCGGTATTACCGCCGTAACGCAACCCGGCACTCCGTTCGCCGCCATTTCCCGATGGACGGTGGAGACGGGTCTGGTCGCGGACCTCGATCTGGAACCGGAAGCCTGGCTGCGCCGGCGGCTGCGCTGGCACCGTCACCCCAGCGAGCCGATCATCGTCCACTTGCGCAGCGGCCGGTGGCTGCAGATCCGCGAACGGTTTACCCGCGACGGCGGCATTGTCGGTATCTACACCGACATCAGTGAGGTCAAGGTTTCCGAGGAGCGCCGGCGCGAACGCGAGCTCGCGGAGAAGTCGGTGCTGCTCCAGTCGACGCTGGACAACCTGATGCAGGGCGTCTCCGTGTTCGATCGCGAGTTCCGTCTGGTCGCGTGGAACGACCAGTTCGTCGACCTGCTCGAGCTGCCGGACTGGCTGGTCGAGCAGGGCGCGCCGCTGATCGACTACCTGCAGTTCCGCGCCGAGAGGGGCGACTATGGCCGCAATGGCCTTGCAGCAGCGGCGGCGCGACTGGAGGCGGCGCAGCAGCGGCGACCGCTGCAGAACGACCAGGTGCTGCCCAGCGGCCGCGTGCTCGAGGTTCGGCGCGACCCGATGCCGGACGGCGGTTTCGTCACGACCTACACCGACATCACCGAGCGCAAGGAGTCGGCCGAAGCGCTGCGCGAGGCCAAGGAAGGGCTCGAGCGGCGCGTCGTCGAGCGCACGGCTGAGCTGACCGAGCTCAACGTTAAGCTGCGTCAGGAGATTTTCGAGCGGGCGAAGATCGAGGAGGCTCTGCGGGTGGCCAAGGCGGAAGCCGAAGTCGCCAATCTCAGCAAAACCAAGTTCCTCGCCGCGGCCAGTCATGATCTTCTTCAGCCACTGAACGCGGCCCGGCTGTTTGTCGCGGCCCTGCTGGAACGACCTCTCGGTGAGCGGGAGAGCGAGTTCGCCGGTCGTATCGACGGCGCGCTGAGAAGCGTTGAGGCGCTGCTGGCGACCTTGCTCGACATTTCGAAATTCGATGCGGGCGCCGTCAGCGTCGACCGGGTCGCCTTCGACATCGCCGACATTCTCTCAAGCCTGAAGCAGGAATACGCACCCATCGCCCGTGAAGCCGGGCTCGAGTTCCGCGTTGTTGCCTGCGCTACCGTCATTCTCAGCGATGCGGCCCTGCTGGCGCGGATCTTGCGCAACTTCGTCAGCAACGCCATCCGCTATACCCCGTCCGGGCGGGTGCTGCTGGGTTGTCGTCGGCGGGGGCGGATGCTGCGGATCGAGATCTGGGACACCGGTCTTGGCATTCCCGAAGCCTGCGTCGGCGAGATCTTTCAGGAATTCCGACAGCTCGGCAACCGCCATGGGCGCGAGAAGGGCGTCGGCCTCGGCCTTGCCATCGTGCAGCGCATCGCCAAGGCTCTCGGCCATCCGATCACCGTGCGCTCGTCTGTCAACCGCGGCTCGGTTTTCGCGGTGGAGGTTCCGCTCGGACAAGGCGCGGCAACGCCGAAGCGGCGAAATCCTCTGGCGGCGGCAGTGACGGGCAACCTCGCCGGTACCCTTGTCGCCGTCATCGAGAACGACGCGGTCGTCAGCGAGGGCATGCGCGTTCTGCTCGAAGGCTGGGGCTGCGACGTCATTACCGCACTCGATGGCGAGGAGGCGCTCGCCCGCTCCGGCGAGAGTCGCTGCGTTCCGGACCTGCTGGTTGCCGATTATCACCTGGACAACGGGCGCACCGGCATCGAGGCGATCGACGGCATCCGCGCCGCAGCCGTCGCCGAGATACCCGGCATCGTGATCACCGCCGACCACAGCTCGGAGGTTCTTCGCCAGGTCCGCGGCCGGGGCTTCTACCTGCTCAACAAGCCGATCCGCCCGGCCAAGCTACGGGCGCTGATGTCGCACATACTTTCCTGAGCCGGAACACTTCCGCCCTAAAGGACCAACTCGATCCACTCGAGCAGCTTGCCCTTCGGCATCGCCCCGATGCGCGTTGCCGCCACCTGACCGTCCTTGAACAGCATCAGCGTCGGAATACCGCGGACGCCGTACTTCGAGGGCGTCATCGGATTCTCGTCGATGTTGAGCTTGGCGACCGTCATCTTCTCGCCGAGCTCTTCGGAGATCGCTTCAAGCGATGGCGCGATCTGCTTGCAGGGACCGCACCATTCTGCCCAGAAATCCACCAGGACGGGCTTCTCCGCCTTCAGGACATCGCCCGTGAAGGAGTCATCGGTCACCTGCTTCGGCATGCTCTCGATCCTGTCAACGTGTGTGGACGGAGGCTGGAGGCGTCACGCTCCCGTAAGAGCGGAGAATGTATGAAGCGGCGTCGGCCCGGTCAAGGCGCGTACCGGTCGAGCAACCCGTCGGGCAGGACCATGAGCTTCGGCCCCTCTGTCCAGAGAAGCGTGCAACGCACGGTGTGGCGCGGATAAATCAGCCGAAGCGCCGCTCGGTACGCCGCCATCTGCGCGAGGTACGCTGCGGCGACCTGGTCGGGGCGCGTGGGCACCGGCCGGTCGGTCTTGTAGTCGACAACCGTTACCGAGTTCGTCCGTAACGACCAGCCGATCGACCTGGGCGGCGATCGGGCGCACGCCGATCATGCCGCTGATGGGAACTTCGGCCAGCGTGCCGGGGGCGAACAGTGCGGCGTGTCCGGGATGATCGAGCACCGCCATCACCTCATCCCGCAGCGCCGCCTGCGCCGGTGGCTCCAGTCCGTGGCCCGGCTGGGCGAGCCAGGCGGCCGCGGCGGCGCGCTGGCGCGCCGGGGCCAGGTCGGGCAGTCGTTGCAGCAGATTGTGGATCAGCCGGCCGCACTTCAGCCCGTCGCTTTCCTGCGCAATCGAAGACGGAGCGAGCGAACCTTCGGCGCGCGACGGCACCAGCGGCGGTGCCAAAGCCGCGGCGGCGGCGGCGGGCATACTCGCCCAGTCTGGTAGCGGAACAGTCGGAGTCACCGCTCCTTCCTTAACCTCCTTAACCGCTGTATCCTGCGGACGGTAGAGGCGGAGGATCTTCGGCTCACCATCGAAATCGGGGTCCTGGTCCAAACCGGCATCGCGAACGGTCTCAGCGCGAATGTCGGCTGCCGCATGCTCCAGCCCGCGGCGGATGGCATGGTACCAGCAGCCGTCCGGCTCTGCCTTCTTGCCGCGCCAGCCGCAGACGATCAGGCGATCCTCGGCGCGGGTCATGGCGACGTAGAGCAGGCGGCGATATTCGCGCATGCGCTCGTCCTTCAGCCGGTCGAGTTCGCCCAGCGCGATGTTGTCGCACGCGGCCTTGCGCGGCGCCCACAGCGGCACGCGGACGCCGTCTTCCAGCATCGGCCAGACCAGCTGGCCATGGTTCCGCGCCGCGTTGTCGGTCGGAACGCCCATCGTGTCGGGCAGGAAGACGATCGGCGCCTGAAGGCCCTTCGCCCCGTGGACGGTCATGATCCGGACAGCCGCCGGCGCCTGCTCCAGATCGCGCTTGACGACGGTCTCGCCGCTCTCGAGCCAGTGGAGAAATCCTTCCAACGACGGCGGATGGCGCCGTTCGTAGGCGACCGCGAGATCCAGAAATTCGGCGATCGGATCATCGGCATCCCGGCCGAGCCGGCCGAGCAGGCTGCGGCGGCCGCCGAGCGGGCCTAGCACCCGCATGTAGAACTCAAACGGCGGCATGGTGTCGGCGGCGTTGAGCAGCTCTGACAGAAGCGACGCCGCGTCGGCGTAGCGAGCCTTTTTCGTCCGCTGCTTGCGCAAGGCGCGCCACAGGCTTCCCGTCCGGGCATGGGCGAGGTCGAACAGGTCGTCGTCGTCGAAGCCGATGAGCGGGCCCTTCAGCACGCAGGCCAGCGTCAGGTCGTCCTCCGGGAGGAGGACGAAGCGGCCGAGCGCGACGAGGTCCATCACCGCGATCTGCTTGCTCAGCTCCATCCGATCGACGCCGGCGACCGGAACGCCGAGGCCCTTCAACGCCCGCACCAGCTCCTCGACGAAGGTGGCCCGCCGGCGAACGAGAACGAGAATGTCCTCCGCCCGCACCGGCCGACCCTTCGCCTCCAGGAGCGTCTTGCCATCGAGCAGTGCGCGAATGCGCCGAGCAATGACCCAGGCCAGTCGTCGCTGCGGCAAGTCGCTTGGGATCTGCTCCACCGGCGGCCGCCAGGGCTCGGGCCTATCGTCCTCGCGCGGCTCGATTGGTGGCCAAAGTTCGACCAGCCCGCCATCGCCCGCCCGCTTCTCCGAAACGGCGTGCATGATTGCCGCGCCGTCAAGGGCGACGCCGTCACGATTCTCATCCAGCGCGAACACCGCATCGACCGCGGCGAGGACCGCTCGGGTCGAGCGGAACGAAACGGTCAGCTTGACCTCCCGCCAGCGCTGCCCGGCCGCGACGACGCATCTGGCGAAGCTGCGGCCGTTGTCGAGAAACAGGGCGGGGGCGGCGCCCTGGAAGCTGAAGATGGATTGTTTGACGTCGCCCACGGCGAAGACGGTGCGCTTCGCGGCACTGCGGCCGGCGCCCGGAAAGAACTCGGCCGTCAACGCGCGAACGACGCGCCATTGCTCGGGGCTGGTGTCCTGGGCCTCGTCGATGAGCACGTGATCGATGCCGCCATCGAGCTTGAACAGCACCCACGCCGCGCCGCCGTCCTGTTCGAGCAGGTTCGCGGCCCGCTCGATCAGGTCGTCGTAGTCGAGGCCGGCGCGGGCGTCCTTGTAGCGCGCGTAGGCCGCGATCAGCGCCTCGGCGAGGGTCAGGACCGCCGCGCTGGTATCGGCGCAGGTCGCAGCGCGGCGGCGCGCCAGACCGTCGAGCAGGCGATGGCCCTCGCCGCACAGCGCCTCGTTCGCGTCCGCGCCTGCCTCGCGCAGGGCTTGGTGATCAGCGTCGTGCGGAGTTCATTCTTGTCGGTCAGAAATGGGCGGCAATAGGCGTTGAACGTCGTTGTGCGATCCGCAACGTCCGCTGCCAGCCACTCGGCAATGCGCCGCGCCACGCTCCTGATCCTTTTTCCCGCCTGTCAGCAGCGCCTGCGCGGCGGCGCGCAGGGCGACGCCGTCGAACGCGCGCTCGTCGCAGGCATCGGCAACGACCTGGCGGCCGTGTCTTCTCGCGTCGATACCCAGATGCCGGCGCAGCGCGGCGGCGGCGGCGGTGGCGGACCCGTGATGGCGGAGAGCGTTGGTCAGACGGCCGCGATGGCAGGCAAGGGCCTGCATCAGGGCGCCGAACGCATTCTCCTGCAGGTGCGCGCCGATGATTGCGAAGGCGAGCGTGAGAGGGTCCGCCGGATCCTGAACCTGCACGAGCAGGTCCTCGCAGACCGCCGCCAGCGCCTCGGCGGTGTCGCGCTCGTCCATCACCGAAAAATGCGGCGCCAGCCCGGCTTCTATCGGGAAGCGGCCGAGCAGCGACTGACAGAAGGCGTGGATCGTCAACACCTTCAGCCCACCCGGTGCATCGAGCACGGCCGGGAAGAGCGAGCGCGCGCGCTGTTCCTCGCTCTCGGTGGCGGTGCGGCCGAGCAGTCGGGCGAGGGCGGCATCGAGCTCGATCTGCGGCGCCTTGGTCCACAGGCCCAGCTCGGTATTGATCCGGCTCGCCATCTCCGCCGCCGCCGCCTTGGTGAAGGTCAGGCAGAGAATGCGCTGCGGCGATGTTCCGTTCAGCATCAGGCGGAGCGCCCGGTCGGTCAGCACCTTGGTCTTGCCGGTGCCGGCCGACGCCCCCACCCACACCGACGCCTCCGGGTCGGTCGCCCGGCGTTGCGCCGCGTCGGCGATTTCGCCGCCGGCAATGGGTCTCTCCTCCGGCTCGAGTGCGCCGGCCGCCTCGTCGCGGAACAGGGACAGCTCGGGTCATTCCTCTGCCGCTTCCGCCCCGGCCGACCATTCGCGAACGCGGGCGAGATGTTCGTAGTCGTCGAATTTCGGCGCCACCGCCGCGCGCGGGCGGGCCAGATAAGGCGTCTCCGCCAGGTCGAAGCGGGCGAGGAGCCTCCGGACGCCGTCGAGTGCCTCCTGACCCAGTGCGTTGACGTCGTCGCACTTCACCGCACAGCGCTCGCCGCCGTCGATCCTGCCGTGCAGGCGCCAGAACTCCAGCGCGGCGACCGGCGCCGCCGGCACGTCGGCGAATGCGCCGGCTTCCGCCATTGCCGCTTCGAGGGGAAGCTGCGGCGCGAAGCCCGCGCAGATCTCCCTTCCTTTCGGCGCGGCACCGGTCTTGTAATCGGTGATGACCAGACCGCCCTCGTCCAGCCGGCTGTCGATACGGTCGGCGCGCGCGCTGAGCACGAACGGCCCCGCCGGGCCGGCGAGCGTGAATTCGCCTTCGACCTCGCAGGCGACGGTGAAACGGCTCTCGCGGCTTTCCGCCTCGGCCGCGACGAACCAGCGGGCGATCCGCTCGAAGCGCGGCCACCAGAAGGCGCGGACGCTCGGGCGATCCTCGGTCTGCGCCAGCTCGTCGCGGCCGATCGCGAGCAGGCGGTCCAGCGCGCCGACCTGCAGCGGACCGGAAGGAAATGCCTCGATGAACCGGTCGAGCGCTCGGTGGACGAACTGACCGAAATCGGCGGCGGACGGATCCTCGTCGATCGGCTTCAGCCGCTTCAGCCTGAGGATATGGCGGGCGTAGATGCCGTAGGGGTTGCGCATCCACGCCTCGATCTGGGTTACCGAGAGCCGGCGCGGGCGGGCGGCGACGGGCGGGCGCGGCCGCGGCGGCTCGATCGGGCGAACCGCCACGGAGCGATCCAGGCCATCCTGCCACCGCAGGTGGAAGGAAGCATTGGCGAGCCAGTCATCATGCGCGGTGCCGCGCACCACGTTTTCGAGGCGGACGAGCCAGCGCGCCGCAACCGTCGGTGCGCCCTCCACCCGCGCGGCGCGGGTGAGGTAGACCCTCGGCGCACAGAACGCTTGCGCGAAGTCGTGGGCGGACAGGCCGATGCGGCGCTCCGGCAACGGCAGGCCGAAGGTATCCATCATCTGCCGGCTCATCCACGGGCTGGCTTGCGCCTTGGCTGGCCAGGTGCCCTCATTGAGCCCGGCGAGAACTACGACATCCGCCGAGATCAGCCGCGCTTCCAGCGGGCCGAGGATGGCGAGGTGAGGATGGCGGCCGTAGCGGGGACGAACCGTGCGCCCGCTCATCAATTCCTCAAGCAGGGCAGGGTAGGCCGCGGCGGTCAGATGCGAAACGTCGCGCCCTGCCTCGCAGGCCTCCGCTGCGAAGGCTAGGGCTGCTTCGCCGGCATCGCCGCGCCACATCCGGTCGGCGCCTGGTTCTCCCTCGGCTTCGGTCAAGGCTTCGGCCAGCGCCAGGTGAGCGCCGAGCAGGTTCGGAAAGGGCTGCCTGCCGGGCGAAAGGATGGCTCCGGCCGGCGCAAGAACGCGGCCCAGCCGCGAGAGCAATTCCCGGCATGCGGCATCGCCGCCGGCTGCGTCAAGTGCGTCCCCGAGGCCATCAAGACCGGGGGCCGGGCGGGGCCCGCGCAGGACGGTCCGTTCGAGCCGGCGGACGGCCTGGCGGAAGGCGCTGGGCGTCATTCCGCAGGCGGCGAGCGGGTGCTTCAGGGCCGCAAGCAGCGACACCGGCGCCAGCCTGTCGGCCAGCATCCGGGCGGTCAGGCGGAGGAACGTGCCAGGCTCGGTCCTGTCCAGCGGCGTTCCGGCGCTGTCATCGACGGCAATCTCCCAGCGCCCGAGCTCTCCGGCCACCCGCCGGGCCAGAGTTCGGTCGGGCGTGATCAGCACGCCGCGCCGCGACTCAAAGAGCGCTTCCCGCAGGATGAGCGCGATCGTCCGGGCTTCCTCTTGCGGTGTTGGCGCGACGACCCGGACGCAATCCTCGAGTGCCTGCGCGAGGGGCGGCCAGGCTGCCGCCGCGTGAGCCGTCGCCGCCGGCCGCAGGGCCAGATCGATCAGCCGCGCGGCAGCGAAGCGTCGGCAGTGGGAGCGATGGCGCGGCGACCTCCGGCCAAGACCGGACAGCGGCGCGGGTCGTGCCGATGCGCTCGAGGAGCTGGGCCATGCCATACTGCGGATGAGACGGATCGAGCGCGGCCCAGGTGGGCTCGTCCGTGCGGGTATCGAGGCCGGGCAGGACGACGGCGCCTCGCGGCAGTGTAGCGATCACCGCGAGAAGCTCAGCCGTCGCCGGGACACTGCCGGTCGACCCGGCGGCGATCACCGGCCCCAAGGGCGGGCGTGCGCGCCAAGCCTCCGCTTGCGCCCAGAGCAGCCGGTTGCGCCGGTCGGCGGGATCGATCGCACCCTCCTCGGCGAGGATCCTGGGCCAATGCTCGGTGATCAGGCCGAGGAATTCCAGCGTGATCTGCCAGTGGTGAGCGAAGTCTTCGGGCACCAGCGCGGCCAGGGTGGAAAAATCGAGACGCTCGGTGTGTACCTGGTCGATCAGGCGCCCGAGCTCGGCCGCGAGGCGTGCTGCCTGCTCCGGCGAAATTGCCTGCTTCCTTGCCTTCTTTTCCGCCGTCACCAGCCGGGCGAGGAGGAGCTGGCGGCGGAGCGCCGGGATTGCCGGGGGAATATCGGCCACAGCCGCCGCGTCGTATGCGTCTTCGTCCTCATCCGGCGAAGGTTCGAGGTCCGCTTCGTCGATGTTGCCGAGTGGTGTGATCCGCGGCAGGAGGAGCGGGCGGCCGCCGTTGGCTTCGACGAAGGCCTCCGTCAGGGCGCGGCAGGCCCGGCGCGTCGGCAGGAAGATCCGCATCCGCGCCAGCGCCGCCGGATCTCTGCCCGCTGCGAATTCCGGTTCGGCGTAGAGCCCGTCGACCAGATCCTTAAGAAACGGCCGCTCGGGCGCGATGGTGAATATAGCGGTGCTGCTCATGGTTCCGCCGCCACGGCGTCGAGACGGGCAAGCTCGGCCTCCGCCAGGGCCAGGTCAGCGGGTGTGCCGACATGGAACCAGCGCCCGTCGTGGCCGATGCCGAACAGCCGTCCGGCTGCGGCGGCGCGATCGTAGAGGATATTCAGGGAGAACGGCGGCGCGGGCGCAGCGGTGAACAGCCGTGGACTGAGGATCTGAATTCCGGCGAAAAGGAGCGGGGCGGTGCCATCGTCGGGGCGACGGCGAAGCTGCCCGTCCACGGCCATCAGGAAATCGCCGTCGCCGTCATAGCCGAACGCGGTCCTCTGTCGGCTGCATCAACAGCAGCGCATCCATCGCGGCCTCATCCCAGGCGGCTGCGAGACAGTGCAGGGTCGGCTGTGGACCATCCAGCCACAGCACATCGCCGTTGATGACGAAGAACGGCGCCTCCCCCAGCAGCGGCAGGGCAAGCGCGACGCCGCCGCCCGTTTCCAGGCGATCCGCTTCTACCGAGACCCGGAACCGCGCCTTTTCGCCAGGACCCCGACCGGCCGCGGCGGATCCATCGCGGCCGCGCCGGGCGACATGATCGACGATCTGGTCCGCCAGGTAATGCGCGTTGACGACGATGTCGGCGACCCCGGCTGCGACAAGGCGGTCGAGCACCCGATCGAGCAGCGTCCGCCCGGCGACCGCGATCAGCGGCTTGGGCCGCTGTTCGCTCAGCGGCCGCATGCGCAAGCCGAGGCCGGCGGCCAGCACCATTGCGTGGCGCGGCACCGCGCCGGCGCCGGCGGATGCGATCTTCGTCATTGCGCCGCCGCTTCCAAGGGCGGTGCGACGCGTTTGTCCGCAGACACGTAGCGTTCGAACCATCGCGCCACCGGGGCCAGCGCCGGATGTTCAAGGGCGCGTTCAAGAAGTCGCCAGACCCGAGGGATATGAACCAGATAGCCGTGCTTCTTGTCACGCCGGCTGAGCCGGGTGAAGATGCCGATCACCTTGGCGTGGCGTTGGGCGGCGAGGATCGCGTACGTCGTCTCGAAGCCTTCCGCGTCGCTCGGATGCGCGCGCTCAAGATAGCGGTTTAGCGTGGCCACGCGCAGAGGCGCGGCGATGTCGCGGCGTGCGTCCTCGAGCAGCGACATCAGATCGTAGGCCGCCGCGCCGGCGACCGCGTCCTGGAAGTCGAGCAGGCCGCAGGCGGCAATGCCCGGACGATCCGCCAGCCGCAGCAGGTTGTCGACATGGTAGTCGCGCAGAACCAGGGTCGGCGGCTGGGCCATGACGATCGGCAGCATCATCTCCCAGACGGCCACATAGGCGGCGCGCGCGCCGGCCGGGAGCGGCCGGGCCAGAACCGCGGGCAGATGCCAGTCGACGAGCAGCAGCGCTTCATCGACCAGTCGGCGGACGTCGTAGCGGGGAAGGCCGGGCGGGATCGCGCGGTCGGCGCTTAAATGGTGAACATGGGAGAGGACATCGACGGCGAGGGCGTAGAGCGCTGGCTCGTCGGCGTCGGCCAGCAGAAGCCGGGTGAACGTGTCGTCGCCCAGATCCTCCAGAAGCAGCAGCCCGTCGTCGAGGTCGGCGGCGTAGATCTCCGGCGCGCTCAGGCCAAGCCCGCGCAGGTGCCCCGCGATCCGGACGAAGGGGCGGACATCCTCGTGTTCCGGCGGCGCGTCCATCAGTACGGCCCGCCTGTGGCCGTCGCGCAGTCGGCGGTAGCTGCGAAACGAGGCGTCGCCGGCCAGCGGGCGCAGGGCGGCGGCGTCCCAGCCTTCGGCGGCGAGAAAGCGGGCTACCCGCAGCGAACGCTCAGCCAAATCCAGCCTCGTCCAGTCGTTGCCGCCAGTGGCCATGGCCGGTGAAGGTGAGCTGGCGCGCGGTCGTTGTCTCCGGCACATCGGCCAGGACAAGGTCGAGACGCCGCGCGGGAAGATACGGTCCCAGCCGGTCGGGCCATTCGATCAGCGAAATACCACTGGCGAAGGCGTCCTCGATGCCGAGCTCCAGGGCCTCTTCTGCCCCTTCAAGGCGAAACAGGTCGAAGTGGAAAATGTCCCCGGCGGCAGGTTCGGCTGCCTCGTAGATCTGCACCAGGGTGAACGTCGGGCTCGGCACTTCGACCGGCGCGCCGAGGCGGGCGCGGACGAAGGCGCGGGCGAAGACGGTCTTGCCGACGCCGAGTCCGCCCCACAGGGCAATCACGTCGCCCGGGCGGGCGACGTCTGCCAGCCGCGCGGCGACCGCGTTCGTCGCATCTTCGTCGACCAGCGTCAGGACGGGCACGGCGCCGTCGGCCTGAGGTTCCGCCGGGTGCAAACGCGCCGCCGCCCGATCATCCGGCTGGCCGGCCGTGGTCGCTGGTTGAACGTGGACGTGCATACCTTCATGATATCGACCATAACCATCGAACAGAACTATACACGCCTTTCGCGGAGCCTTCATGCCCGACCAGCCCCTTCGTACCGACGTCGCCGTCATCGGCGCCGGACCCGTCGGCCTGTTCGCCGTTTTCGAATGCGGGATGCTGAACATGCACTGTCACGTCATCGATGCGCTTGACGCGCCGGGCGGCCAGTGCACAGCGTTGTATCCTGAAAAGCCCATCTACGACATTCCCGGCTATCCGGCGATCCTCGCCCATGAGCTGGTCGACAGGCTGTATGCGCAGGCGGCTCCCTTTGATCCGGTTTTCCATCTCGGCGAGCAGGTCGAGGGGCTCAGCGAAAACGAGCGCGGCCGCTGGCTGCTGACGACAACGAAGGGCACACGCATCGAGGCGGCGGCGGTGATCATTGCCGCCGGAGTCGGCGCCTTCGGGCCCAACCGGCCGCCGCTGTCGCACATCGAGGAGTATGAGGGCCAGGGCGAGGGTCGGGGCGTTCATTATCTCGTCCGCCGCCGCGAGGATTTTCGCGGTCGTCGGGTGGTTATTGCCGGCGGCGGCAACTCGGCCGTCGACTGGGCCCTGTCGTTGGCCGAGGTCGCGGCCTCGGTCGCGGTGGTCCACCGCCGTGCGAAGTTCCGCGCCGCCCCCAACTCCGTGCTCAGGCTCGGTCAGCTCGCGGGCGAAGGACGAATCGATCTCGTCGTGCCGTTCCAGCTGCACGGCCTCGCCGGGGCCAACGGACAACTGGAGTCGGTCATCGTCAGCGATCTCGACGGCAAGCGGCGGACCCTTCCGGCCGACGCCCTGCTGCCCTTCTTCGGCCTTGCGCAGAACCTCGGCCCGATCGCCGACTGGGGGCTGAACCTCCACCGAAACCTGATCCGGGTCGATCCATCGTCATGCGGGACCGGCCGAGCCGGCCTTTACGCGGTTGGCGATATTGTCACCTATCCGGGCAAGCTCAAGTTGATTCTCACCGGCTTTGCCGAGGCTGCGGCCGCCGCGCACGCGGCGTACGCCCAGGTGCACCCCGGCGAAGCGTTGCACTTCGAATATTCCACTACCAAGGGCCTGCCCGCCCACACCTGATTGCGCCACGGCGGGCATTGCCACGGCGTCGCCGCAGCTCGTGGCGCCAGCCGCCGCTGCTGCCGGCGATCAGGCAGCCTCGTTCACGTCGTCCAGCAGAGCCTCGATCCGGCTCGGGTCAGTTTCGCTCATGATCAGGTTGGCGCATCGGACCGCCGAGGCCCTGTCGATGCCGAGAATCCGCCGCTTGACCGCGGGGATGCTGCTTGCCGTCATCGACAGTTCGCGGAAACCGAGTCCCACCAGCAGCGCAGTGAAGCGCGGTTCGCCGGCGACCTCGCCGCAGATGCTGATCGGGATCCGCGCGCGGACCGCCGCGGCGCTGGCAAACTGGATCAGACGCAGAACGGCGGGGTGGAGCGGGTTGTAGAGGTGGGCGACGTGCTCGTCGCTGCGGTCGATGGCCAGCGTGTACATGGTCAGGTCGTTCGAGCCGATGGCGAAAAAGTCGCTGACCTGGGCGAGAGCGTCCGCGGAAAGCGCGGCCCCGGGAACCTCGATCATGGTTCCGAGCGGGGGCAGGGGATGGGGAATATGCTCGTTGCGCCGGTGCAACGAGCGCGCGGCGCGGGCAAGCAGGCCGCGGGCGGTCCTGATCTCCTGGACCGAGGTCACCATCGGCAGCAGAATCTGCACCGGCCCGTGGGCGAAAGCGCGAAGGATCGCGCGAAACTGGATCTCGAGCAGCTCGGGATAGGCGATGGACAGCCGGATGCCCCGCAGTCCGAGCGCCGACGCGGCGCTGTCGCCGAGCCGGCTGATCATATCGCTGGAGCTCTTGTCGCCGCCGAGATCCAGCGTCCGGATCGTCACCGGCCGGCCGTGGGCGCGCTCGACAACGTCGATCAGGGCGGCGGCCTGCTCGTCCTCGCTGGGGATCGCCGGCCGATTTAGAAACAGGAACTCCGTCCGTAACAGACCGACCCCCTCAGCGCCGGCATTGGCGACGGCGTCCATTTCGAACGGCAGTTCGACGTTGGCGCGCAGGCTGATGCCGATCCCGTCGCGGGTCAGGGCCGGCCGCTTGGCCAGCCGGCGGAGCTGTTTGCGTTCGGCCTTGCGCTGATCGATCCGGCGGCGGAGGGTAAGCAGCGAATCCGCGGACGGATGAACGATAATCTCGCCGCGATCGCCATCGATGGCGATTTGGTCACCGTTCTCGATTTCACCGAGCGCGCTGCCGGCGCCCAGCACCGCGGGAAGGCCAAGGGCGCGCGCCATGATCGCGGTGTGGCCCTGCGGGCTGCCGATCTGGGCGGCGAGCCCGACGACGACGTCCGGATCGAGTTGGGCGGCATCAGCCGGCGTCAACTCCTCGGCAACAAGGATGCAGCCCTTGGCCGGCGCCGCGATCCGCTTGACGGTCTCTTTTTTGAGCAGGAAGGCGATCAGGCGATTGCCGATCTCGCGGATGTCATCGACACGCGCCGAAAGATACGGATCGTCCATCTGCTTGAAGGCCTCGGTGATGAGACCGACCTCGATGCGGATCGCATCCTCGGCGTTGATCCGCTCGTTTCTGATCCGCGCCAGGGCACCGCGCACCAGCCGCGAGTCCTTGAGGATGTGCACATAAGCGTCGAACAAGTAGCCGAGCTCTTCGCCGCCCATTTCCGGTATCAGCTTGGCCCGGCTTGCCGCTCGTGCCTTGATGCGAGAAATGCGCCGCCGCGCCCTGGCGATAGCAGCCGTCAGGCGTCGCTGTTCGTCCTCGACACGCTGCGCGGCGATACGATACCGCGGAATGTGGAGTCTGTCCGGCTCACGGACATGGGCGCGGCCGAGAACGACGCCGGGCGCGGCCGCGAGTCCGTGGATGATCCGCTCGTTGCGAACGCGATCGTCGCGAACGTATTCCGACATTGCCTTCCCTGATCGCCGATTGACATCGGTCTATCTTTCGCCGGCGAACGCACCAGCCTTGCAAGCATATCAGTCTTCTTCAAAGCGCGCTTCGATGATGTTGCTCAGAACCTCGATCGCCTCCTGCTTCTCACGGCCGGACGCCGTGATTTCGAGTTCCGTACCCGGCCCCGCAGCCAGCATCATCAGGCCGAGGATGGAGAGCCCGGACACCGTCTGGCCGCGCTTGGTCACCGTGACCTCGGCATCGAAACCCGCGGCCAGCTTGACGAACTTGGCCGCCGCCCGAGCGTGCAGGCCGCGCCGGTTGGCAATCACCGCGACACAGCGCAAGGTGTCGCCGTCGCCGCTCACATCCCCCATAACCCGTGTTAGGACTCCTCCTGGGTGAGCAACCGGGAGGCGATGTTGATGTACTTCCGGCCCGCCTCCTGGGCGCTCTGCGCAGCTTCCTCCAGCGATTCGGTCTGGCGGACGCTGGCCAGCTTGACGAGCATCGGCAGGTTGACGCCGGCGATGACCTCGACGTTGGCCTTGTCCATGATCGAGATCGCAAGGTTGGAGGGGGTGCCGCCAAACATATCGGTCAGCAGGATCACGCCGTTGCCCTCCTCGGCCCGCGCCACGGCTTCCAAAATGTAGGAGCGCTGCTGCTCCATGTCGTCATCGGGACCGATGCAGACGCCGTTCATGTTCGCCTGCGGCCCGACGACATGCTCGAGCGCGGAGATCAACTCCACGGCAAGCCGTCCGTGCGTGACGAGGACCAGTCCAATCATACCAGTGCGCGATCCTTCGCCGCGGAGGTCATGCTCATATGGGCAGCCGGTCGAGCCCACGATGTTCGATTAGCACGTGCTGCCCTGACGTTTCGAGCCATGCAGCGAGACGTTCGACGACAAAAACGGAACGGTGTCGACCGCCAGTGCAGCCCACTGCGATCGTCAAGTACGTCTTCCCTTCGGCAGCGTAACGCGGCAGCAGCGGTTCGAGAAGCGTTGTCAGCGATGAAAAGAACGGCGCGAACGCGGGTTCATCGGCCAGAAACGCGGCGACCGGCGGATCGCGACCCGTCAGCGGCCGAAGCTCCGGCTGATAATGCGGGTTGTTGAGAAAGCGCACGTCGAAGACGAGATCCGCGTCCCGCGGCAGGCCGAGCGCGTACGAGAACGAGGTGACGAGAATAACAAGGCCGGGCTTGATGCTGCTGGCAAAAGTGCCAGCCAACCGACGCTTCAGCGCCCCCGGTGAAAGCCCGGTCGTGTCGATGATCAGATCGGCGCGGGCCCGCAACGGCACCATGATCTGACGCTCGGTGGCGATGCCATCGAGAAGCGGACGATCGACGGCGAGGGGGTGGCGATGGCGGCTTGCCTTGTAGCGTCGGCACAGCTCGTCATCATCGCAGGACAAAAAGACGACCTTGAGGTCGAGGTCGGCAAGATTGTCGAGCCGCGCCACTTCCGCCATGAGCGCCTCGATCGTGAAGTCGCGGGTCCGAACGTCGACCCCGACCGCGAGTAGGCGATCACCGGCAAGTGCGGCGCAACCGGCCGCTGGCACCAGCTTTTCGAACAGAGCCAACGGCAGCTGGTCGATGGAATCGCAGCCGAGATCCTGAAGGGCCTTCAGCGCCGCGGTCTTTCCGGCGCCGGACAGTCCGGTGACGAGCAGCAGCCTGTTCTCTGCCGACGGACCGGCCGACCGCCGACGCTCCTCTGCTTTCGGCGGGGGCGAGGCCTGCGCGATTTCCGTCATGTCCGGCGCATTATACCGCCGGTGCACAGGCGCACGGCAAGCCGAACCTTCGCGGTTGCCGAAGCCTCGAACGGCGCCAGGCGAAACAGGGGAAGCTTCTGCCCGGTTGTCCCGATCGCGGCGGCGTCGGCATGGGGCATGCGCTCGACCGCGTCCGCCGCCACCAGATCAACGCAGGCAACGAGGACGGTCGGCGAAAACGGGATCAGGAGCAGGATTCCGAGCCCGCGAACTTCGAGCAGGCCCGCAAGGGCCGGCGGCGGGTGCGCCACCAGCCGTAAATCCTTGCGCTCGATGTCGGTGTAGTCGTCGGCGATAAGGCGCGCGCCCTCGTCAATTAGCCGCAGCGCGAGATCGGATTTACCGGCGCCGGATGGCCCACGCAACATGACGCCGTGGCCTTCGATAGCGACAGTCGTGGCGTTGATTCGCTCCATGGTCGCGCACCGTGGCGGGAGCGCCCGGCGCTGTCAACCGAAGCCGAGCAGCACTTGGAAGGGGTTTGCGTCGGTCGCCTTCAGGCAATAGGCAGCCGGACAACGAACCGGGCGCCCTTGACCTCGCCGCCCTGGCCGCGCCGGTTCTCGGCGGCGACGCTGCCGCCGTGGGCTTCGACGATCTGCTTGGAGATGCTCAAGCCCAGGCCCGAGTGCATCCCGAACTTCTCCCCGTGCGGACGTTCGGAATAGAAGCGCACGAAGATGTCCTCTTCCTTGCCCTCGGGAATGCCCGGTCCCTCGTCGAGAACCTCTGTGACGACCATACCGTTGCGGCGGGCTGCCTTGAGCATGATCATGCCGCCGGGCGGACTGAACGACATCGCGTTGGCGATGAGGTTGCGGTAGACCTGAACCAGCCGTCCCTCGATGCCGTTGACCACGAGCTTGCCGCGATTGTGCACGTCGAGGCGCATTCGCGTCTGCCGCGCGGCCGCCGCAGCTTCCGTGACATCGACCAGCGTCGCCAGCATCAGGCCGACGTCCACCGGTTCCGTTTCCGCACGGTACAGCTCGGCGTCGAGCCGGGACGCATCGGAGATATCGCTGATCAGCCGATTGAGCCGCTGCACGTCCTGCTGGATGATGTCGAGCAGCTTGCGCCGCTTGTCGGGATCGTTCACCCGCGCGGCGGTCTCGACCGCGCTGCGCAGGGAACTGAGCGGGTTCTTGATCTCGTGGGCCACGTCGGCGGCGAAACGCTCGATTGCGTCCATGCGCTGCCACAGCGCCTCGGTCATCTCGCGCAGGGCGGCCGCGAGCTGGCCGATTTCGTCGGAGCGGTTGCCGAAGTCCGGCAGCGTCCGCCTGCGATGACGGTCGCGGCGAACGCCTTCCGCGGCCGCGGCCAGGCGCCGGATCGGCCTCGCGATGGTTCCGGCGAGATAGAGCGAGAGAAGGACGGTGACGGCCAAGGCGACGGCGAAGACCTTGAGGATGTCGAGGCGAACGTCCAGCACCGCGGCGTCGATGTCGCGCGAGGTCTTGTTAAGCATCAGCGCGCCGAGCACCTGCTTGTAGCGTTGCACCGGCGCGGCGACGCTCAGCACCATGCCGTCGCCACCCGGCGCGGCCCGAACCATGTTCTTGACGCCGCCGGACAGCGCATAGACGACCTCCTGGTAATCGGCGGCGGTCTGCACCGCATATTCCGCGTAAG
Organism: uncultured Alphaproteobacteria bacterium; assembly: GCA_963789785.1. Classification (GTDB taxonomy): domain Bacteria; phylum Pseudomonadota; class Alphaproteobacteria; order Rhodospirillales; family Defluviicoccaceae; genus JAEULH01. The sequence goes on from CAWBNC010000017.1 coordinate 31,471, forward strand.
GCGTCAGCGTCGCGCCCGTCGACAGCCGGGACGCGATGAGGTCGTAGAGGCCGAGTACGGCTTCCAGCGGTTCCGTCTCAGTCTTCGGCGTCGCCAGCTCGGTAATCTGCACCATTCCCCCGGGGCCTGCGAGCATCCGACTGTCGGCGAGAAGCGAGCCGTCGATGCCGAACAGCCGCGCGCGGGTTCCGGTGGTCTCAACCAGACGGCGAATGAGCTGCTGAGCCAGTCGCGCATTTAGCGCCTCGGCCGCGGGCACCTCCGGATCGGCGGCGCTTTCGCCCAGCGCGGCGGCGAAGAGTTCCGTCTGTGTCTGCAGGGCCGCCAGTTCGGCGCTGATCAGGCCGCGACGATAGTTGTCGAGATAGAGCATTCCGGCGAAAAGGACGACGAGAGCCAGAATATTGATGGCTAGGATGCGCCGAGTGATGGGCGAGAGGAATCGACCGCGCTTCAGCCGTGTCGCGTCCTTCCCCATCGTTCGCCGCTCACGCCGCCCGGTAGCGGTAGCCCACGCCGTAGAGGGTCTCGATCTGGGCAAAATCGTCGTCGACGTCCTTGAACTTTTTTCGCAATCGTTTGATATGGCTGTCGATTGTCCGGTCGTCGACGTAGATGTGTTCGCCGTAGGCCGCGTCGATGAGTTGGTCGCGGCTTTTGACGTGTCCGGGCCGCCGGGCGAGGGCTTGGACCAGCAGGAACTCGGTCACGGTCAGGTTGATGGGCGCGCCCTTCCAGGCGCAAAGATGTCGCGTCGAGTCGAGAACGAGCTCGCCGCGGCGGATCACTTCGCTTTCCGGCTCGCCCTCGATGGGCGCGGCGCGCCGCCGCAGCACCGCGCGGATGCGTTCGATCAGGAGCCTCTGCGAGAAGGGCTTGGTGATGTAGTCGTCGGCGCCCATACGCAGACCGACGACCTCGTCGAGCTCGTCGTCCTTCGACGTCAGGAAAATCACCGGCAGCTCGCTCTGCTGGCGCAGGCGATTGAGCAGTTCCATGCCGTCCATCCGCGGCATCTTGATATCGAGCACGGCAAGGTCGACCGGCTCGCGCGACAAGCCGGCCAGCGCGTCGGCACCGTCGATGTAGGTTTGAACCACGAATCCTTCGTTCTCCAGGGCCATGGCCACGGATGTCAGGATGTTCCGGTCGTCATCGACCAGAGCGATTGTTTCAGGCACAGCTCCTCACCTCTGAGTTGCGACCGCTACCTCCGCCTCGGCGAAGCGGGCCGCGGATTGAGTTGACGGGCGTTCGATGGCGAAAATATAGTCACGTTTTGGCAATGGCGCGAGAATGCGATTGTATCGGTCGCAGCTCACCCGGATGGCGCGAAGTCGCGCGGGAGCAGGGAATGGACCCTCCTGGCGCGTCGGCGGGACGTTTGCTGCGTACGATCGCTTGGGTTCGCCGGCCATCCCGGCCATGGCTCGATTGGTGCGGGAAACAGGACCCGATAATTATGATTATGGATAATAGCGCCGTCCTGAGACTAGCCTGCCAGGCCCTGCTGGCGCTCATGGCTCTGGTCATCAGCGCGCCCGCGCTGGCGCATTTTCAGGAACTGATCCCGTCGCCCGACATCGTCGCCGCCGAAGGCCCGCGGACCGTGAGCCTGGAAGCGAAATTCACCCATCCGTTCACCCGCGGGCCGGTGATGGACATGAAGCCGCCCAAACGCTTCGGCGTTCTCGCGGGCGGCACGCTCACCGACCTGAGCGGGGCGCTGGAGCCGTGGCCGGTCGACGGCCGTCGCGGCTATCGCGCGGCCTATACGCCGCAGGGGCCCGGCGACTACGTTTTTTTCCTCGAGCCGGCGCCGTACTGGGAGCCGGCCGAAGAAAAACTGATCGTCCATTACACGAAGGTCGTCGTCGACGCCTTCGCTGCGGAAGAGGGCTGGGACGCCCTGGTCGGCCTGCCCGTGGAGATCGAGCCGCTGGTCCGGCCTTACGGGCTTTGGACCGGCAACGTCTTTCGCGGCATTGTCCGGCGCGACGGTGCGCCGGTTCCATTCGCGACCATAGAGGTCGCGTGGCGCAATGACGGCTCGGTTGCCGCACCGGCCGATCCGTTCGTCAATCAGGTCATCAAGGCCGACGCCGTCGGCGCCTTCACCTACGCAATGCCACGCGCCGGCTGGTGGGGCTTCGCCGCGCTGGTGGACGGCCCGGCGATGGCCGGGCCGGAGGGCCGGGATGTCGATAGCGAGCTCGGCGGGCTGATCTGGGTCCGCACCGTCGACATGGTCGGCACCGGCGGCAGGGCCGCAGGACAATGACGATGTCCCGGATGGACGGAGGATACGATGGCGCATCTCGTTGATGGCGTGCTCTCGGGAGAGGTTGTTATCGGCGGCGCGATTCTGGCCGCGGCCGGCGTCGGCTGGGGGCTGCGGACGCTCGATCCCGACCGCATTCCCCAGACCGGCGTGCTGAGCGCCGCATTCTTTGTCGCCTCGCTGATCCACGTGCCGCTCGGCCCGACCAGCGTCCACCTGATTCTCAACGGCCTTCTCGGCATCGTCCTCGGCTGGGCGGCGGTGCCGGCCATTTTCGTCGCGCTGGTGCTGCAGGCGGTCTTTTTCGGCTATGGCGGCGTCACGGTACTCGGGGTCAACACCGTTGTCATGGCCGCGCCCGCGCTGGTCTGCCACTACCTGTTCGCCGCCCGGATCCGGGCCGGCGGCGCCTTCATCTGGGGCGCCGCCGCCGGCGCGCTCGCCGTTGCCTTGACGTGCGCCCTGGTCGGCGGCGCGTTGGCCTTGAGCGGTCGTGAGTTCATCCTCGCGGCGAAGCTGGTCTTTGCCGCTCATCTGCCGGTGATGGTCGTCGAAGGGGCCATTACCGGAGCGGCCGCGACGCTGCTGCACAAGGTGAAGCCGGAAGTTCTAATGGCGTCGGCGGCGCCTTTGCGGGCGAGCGATGGGTGAGCGGGCGCCGCGTTATCTGCGACATCTCGCGGCAGCCTGCCTCGCCGTTGTCGCCGTCGTTTCCGCGTCGAGCCCTGCCGCGGCCCACCTGCTCAAGGTCTTTGCCCTCGTCGAGGGCTCGACGATCAGGGGAACGGTGTATTTCGCCGGATCGACACCGGCGCGGGGCGCGCGGATCATCGTCCTCGGTCCGGACGATGTCGTTATCGCCGAAACCCGCAGCGGCGACGACGGCTCTTTCGCCGTTCCCTCCGGCCCGCCGGTCGATCACCGGATCGTCGCCGACGCCGGCGACGGCCATAGCGCCGCATTCACCATCCATGCGGAAGAGATCGCGGGCCCTGTCGACGTGCCCGCGAGGCGCCCGACTGCGCCGGCACAGCCGCGGGCCGATCGGACGGGGCAAAATTCTGCGTCCGAGACCGGCCGCGAAGGGATCGAAGCCGCGGTCGAGGCCGTGGTCTCGCGCCATGTCACGCCCCTGCGCGAACAGCTCAACGCCTACGAAGACCGGTTGCGCTGGCACGATGTCCTCGGCGGCATCGGCTACATTCTCGGCCTGACCGGACTGGCCGCCTTCTTCCTGTCGCGACGCCGGCGGGAGCCGTAAGGCCGTGAGCCGCGAGGTTCTCGGCACGTCATCGGCGCGCGATCCGGTCGCGACCCCGACCTCGACGGCCGGACTTGGCGCCATCGACCCGCGTATACGGATCGTTGTTGCGGCGCTGTTTGCCCTTGCCGTTGTCGCTGTCGACAGCCTCGCCGTGCTGGCGGCCTGTCTTGCGTTGGCGCTGGGCTTCATGTTTGCCGCGCGTTTGCCGCCGGGCAGGACCGTGGGGCGTGTCGCCGCGCTCGATCTCTTTATCGTTTTTTCCGTGCTGCTGCTGCCCTTCACCGTTTCGGGCAATGAAATCGCCCGGATCGGTCCGCTGGTTGCGAGCCGTGAGGGCGGCCTCGCGGCGATCGCGATCCTGCTCAAGGCGACCGCGATCATCCTTGCCCTGCTCAGCCTCGTCGGCACGCTTGACGCGGTCGAACTCGGCCGGGCGCTGGCCCGGCTTGCGGTGCCGTCCAAGCTCATCGCGCTTCTGTTCTTCACCGTGCGCTACATCGAGGTTCTCCATCGCGAGCAGGAGCGGCTGCGGCTCGCGCTCAAGGCCCGTGCCTTCACCATGCGCACCGACCTGCACACCTGGCGGACGACAGGCTATCTGGTCGGCATGCTTCTCGTCCGAAGCTTCGAACGCGCCGAGCGGATCCTGGCGGCGATGAAGTGCCGCGGCTTCACCGACGCCTTCCCGGAGCCGGAAGCCGGCGTGTTGGATCGGCGCGACGTCGTCTTCGCCATCTGCTGCGCTGCCCTGCTCTCCGGCCTGGTCGGATTCGACCGGTTGTGAGCGGTGCGGACGGCCCGGGAAAGCCGCACTTCACGCTCCGGGGGATCAGCTTTGCCCATGATCCGGCACGGCCGCTCCTGCGCGGGCTCGACCTGAGGGTGCTGCCGGGCGAGCGTCTCGCGGTTTCTGGCGCCAACGGCGCCGGCAAGACCAGCCTGCTGCTGGTGATGGTCGGCCTTCTGATACCGCAGGCGGGCAGTGTCGAAGCCTTCGGTCAGGTCCGTCGACGTGAGCGGGATTTCGGCGACGTCCGCCGCCGCGCCGGGTTGCTATTTCAGGATGCCGACGACCAACTGTTCTGTCCCACCGTTATGGAAGACGTGGCGTTCGGCCCGCTCAACCTCGGGCGCAGCCGCTCGGAGGCCTATGCTATCGCGTCGACCATTTTGGGCGCGCTCGGGCTGGCCGGGCTGGAGGACCGCGTGACCTACCGACTTTCCGGCGGCGAGAAGCGCCTCGTTAGCCTCGCCGGGGTTCTGGCGATGGAGCCGGATGTCCTGCTGCTCGATGAGCCGACATCGGGCCTGGACGAGGACGCGACCCGGCGACTGATCGCCGCGCTGGATGCGCTCGATCAGGCCATGCTGATCGTTTCCCACGATGCGCCCTTCCGTAGCCGGCTGGCGACGCGGCATCTGCGTCTCGAAGAAGGCCGACTCCTCGCCGCCGACCCCGGTTGAGCTTCGCCCGACGGGCCGGCGCGGGGTCAAGCCCCCGGCGTCAGACCTCTGCCTCGGAGATATCCGCTCCAACTCCGTTCATCAGCGCGGCAAAGCCGGGAAAGCTTGTAGCGATGGCCGAGCCGTCGTCGATGCCGACCGGCTCGCGCGCGGCCGCCCCGGCAACGAGGAAGGCCATGGCGATCCTGTGATCGTGGCGGGCGCGAATCCGCCCGCCGCCCGGGGGCGGGCCATCGGCTCCTTCGATGACGATCCAGTCTGGCCCGGTCTCGACGGCGACGCCGCAGGCAGCGAGGCCTTCGGCGATCGCGGCAAGCCGGTCGCTCTCCTTGACCCGGAGTTCGCCAAGGCCGCTCATCCGGGTCCGGCCGCGCGCGCACGCCGCGGCGACCGCGAGGATCGGGAACTCGTCGATCATCCGCGGCACCCGTTCGGCCGGAACGTCGACGCCGACAAGGTCGCCCGCCTCGACAACAAGATCGGCGACCGGTTCGCCCGACAGCTCGCGCGCATCCTTCACCGCGATCCTGCCGCCCATTTCAACCAGCGTCTCGATAAGCCCGGTGCGCAGCCGATTGATCCCGACGTTGGCGATGGTCAGCCGCGAGCCGGCAACAATGAGCGCGGCCACCAGGGGGAAGGCCGCCGATGAGATGTCGCCCGGCACGCTCAGGGCGCATCCGCCGAGCTCGGGCTGGCCGACAATGGTGATCGTCCTGCCGCCGTCCGGTAGGTCGACGACACCGACCTCGGCGCCGAAGTAGGCGAGCATCCGCTCGGTGTGATCACGGCTTCGCGCCGGTTCGACAATGCTGGTCCGCCCCGGAGTGTTCAGGGCGGCGAGCATGATGGCCGACTTGACCTGTGCCGAGGCGACGGTCTGGGTGTAATCGATGGGCAGCGGATCGAGGGCGCCGCGCACGGCCAACGGCAGCCTCTCCCGTGAACGCGACCAGAACGCCGCGCCCATCAGGGCCAGCGGCTCGATGACGCGGCGCATCGGCCGCGACCGCAGCGACCCGTCGCCGGTGAAGAAGGTGGTGAACGGGTGGCTGGCGACGAGGCCCATGAGCAGGCGCACACCGGTGCCGGAGTTGCCCATATCGAGCAGCCGGTCGGGTTCCGCCAGTCCGCCGACGCCGCGGCCGCGGATTCGCCACTGGCCCCCGTCGCCGACGATGACGGCGCCGAGCGCCCGCAGCGCGTCCGCCGTGGCGAGGACGTCCTCGGCTTCCAGCAGTCCGGAGACGGTCGTCTCGCCGACGGCGCTGGCGCCAAGGATCAGGGCGCGATGCGAGATCGACTTGTCGCCGGGCGCATCGATGTGACCCGTTAGCGCGCCGGCGGGGCGCGAGGTCATGAGCGTCATGATTTTGCGCCTACTCCGGGAATTTGCGCCGCTACAACTCGTACGGCAGGAAACGCCGCAGCCGGACCTGGCGAAGCGGGGCGAGGCACGGCCGACGGAACATCATTTAGTTTTGACACGTCGAAAGCAAACGTGGCAATTGGCGCATGATCGACGACACCACAAATGCTGGAGAACTGCGGGTGGCGAAGCCAGAATGGGGGCAAAAACGGACCTGTCCCACGTGCGCGGCGAAATTCTACGACCTCCGCCTGGAGACGGTCGTCTGCCCCGTGTGCAAGACGGCGTACGATCCGGAGAAATTGGCAAAACCGCGTCGCGGCGGCTCTGCCGCCCGCGAGGAAAAGGCGCCGCCTCCGGCGCGACGGCCTGCCGTGGTGAGAGCCGAGGAAGAGGATGTTGGCGAAGAAAATGTTGCCGAGGCCACGGTCGATGAGGTCGACGACGACGACGACGACGAGACGGAGGCGAAGGGTCTGATCGAGGACACGTCCGACCTTGGCGAGGACGACGACGACATCGGCGAGGTCATGGAACACGTCGACGAGGACGAGGACAAGGCCTAGTCGGTCTCGACATCTGCCGTAACGATATTTAACTTGCCCGGATCGGGGCAATTTCATTAGGCTTGCGCAGCGGCATCGACGTGGCTAGTCGGTTACGTAAGACGTCGCGTATCCTCCGGGGCCGTAGCTCAGTTGGGAGAGCGCCGCAATGGCATTGCGGAGGTCAGGGGTTCGACTCCCCTCGGCTCCACCATCGATCCCCCGCGCAACAGCCGTGTGAAGCAGATTCCGGTTCCTGCCGACTCGTTGGCCACCTGTTTTTGCGCTGTGGTCGGCATCCCGGTCCGGCGGAACGCTCACATGCAAGCCGTCTTCGTCGCTGAGCGACTTCTCCCGCGCAGGATCAATCCGCCTTCCTTCCCCAAATGAAGCACGACGCATTCGGGCCCAGGACGCCAAATTGCGATCAATCGATGACATTTTAATGACCCCGAACGCGGGCAAGTTGCGCCTCACGGATGGCGGTCGCAGCGTCATCCAAGCACTACCAAGAATAAGTGGCATCAAAGATTATGAAAATCTCGCTCTTACGATCCGTTGATGTCGCAGCCCATTCACCATCGGATGATCAAGGAGCGGTCTATACATGACGAATAGCCTTATCATACTATAATAAAGGCGGGATATAATTATGGCCATATTGTGGCTATTTCCCGGCTTGCAAATCTAGCTTGATTCGTTGATGCAGATTATTAAACTATACGACGGTGTGGGTTAACACGGTTCTGCCGAGTGCGGCGGTCGACGGCGCGAATGCCACCAAAAACGGTCTGCATCGATGCGGCGGGGCTTGCGGGGAGCGGGCTCCTCCCGCGGGCCGGGTAGGGAACATCGGGAGGGAAAGCGCAATGAACGCACCTTCACGTCAAGACACACGCTTAAGGCCGGCGCAGCATGATTGCTGCGACGGTGACAAACATCCGGCGGTTCTCGTCTGGCCGACCGCGATGACGCTGAGTTGGATTGTCGTCGGACTGATCGGTTGGGTCGTGGTCGCGCTCGTTACCTGAGCTGACGAGGGCGATACCGCAGGCTGCACAACCTTTTCACGCTCCTCGGGGTGCGAACCCGTGCGCTTTGCAGCCCGCCTTGGGCTGTCGGTAAGCCATTGACGTTGGCTAGCATCCGCCCATATTTGGCAAAGTAGTAGATAGAACTCGCCGAATTCGGCCTGATGCCTTTTGCGAGGGTCCGGCCGCCTGCTTTCTCGCTTTTTTAGGAGAAAGGCCGTGTCGGGCTCAACACTATACGCCGACCCTTTGACGCCTGCTCTGGACCCCATTGCAGATCTGATTTCGGAACTCGTCGCACATACGGCGCGCGGTTATCCACCTTACGACATAACCCAGATCGCCGCCGACCGACTGCGGATAACCCTGGCGGTGGCCGGCTTTACCGTCGATGACCTGAGCGTATCCGTCGTCGGGCGACGAGTAATGGTTCGCGGACGTCGTCCAGCTGCTGCGACCAGCGAGCATGCGATCCTTCTCCACCGGGGCATTGCGTTGCGCCAATTTCAACGTAGCTTCGCCCTTGCCGACGCCGTCGAGGTTTCGGGCGCCGCCCTGGACCGCGGTCTGCTGAGCGTTGATCTGAAGGTGAAGGCGGCGCAGGCTCCAGTGCGTGTCACCGTCACGGAGTTTGAGGGGACGGAACACGGTTGCGCGCACCATGCCGCACGTCGGCTTGGAGCGACGATGGAGGGAAAGTGACGATGAACAGCGACACCACGACCAGGACAGCCTGGAACATCGACCTTCGCGACATCGAGCCAGCGGCGTTCGCCGCGCTTGGCAACGACGTGATCGCGTACCTGAAGCCGGTTGTCGCTGACAACAAGCCGGGGCTTGAGGTTCACGCCGCCGACGGGCGTACGCTCGCACTCATCCACGATACGCTTGATGTCGCCATGGCCATCATCCGCCAGAACGATCTGGAGCCCGTCGCCCTGCACTAGGGCCTGTTGAGTTTCATCGTGAGTTTATGACTGCAGCGGCGAGATGGACGATTGCGGCGAAGCTTGTGTCGGTTTTGTCGGCGCGCATCGAGATCGGCGATGATGGCGTTGCTGTCGAAGGCCTTGTCGGCGATCAGCGCGCCGAAAGGGACGCCGTCGATGAGCGGCGGCACGCCGACGGTATCGAAGCGGTGGCCGGGCAGCAGCACGAAGCGCACGAGATTGCCGAGCGCGTCGGTGAGCGCAAGGATTTTGGTGGTCATGCCGCCCTTGGAGCGGCCTATGGCCTGGCTCTGAGTCCCCCTTTTGCGCCCTGTCCGTGGCGGTGGACCTTGACGATGGTGGCGTCGACCATGGCGTATTCCATGTCCGGCTCGTCCGAGCGGCCTCGAAAAGCCGAACGAAAACATCGGCTTTGACCCAGTCCCGGAATCGCTTGAAGACGGTATTCCAGTTCCCGAACGGCCGGCAGGTCACGCCACGGACTGCCCGTGCGCACGATCCACAGCACCGCCTCGACGAACCGCCGGTTGTCGCTGCCGCTGCGTCCGGGGTCCGTCGGTTTGCCCAGACAATGCGGTTCCATCTTCGCCCATTGGGCGTCAGTCAGAACAAATCGTTCCATCCAAAGCTTGAATCACAATCAAGCCCAAGATGGAATCCTAAATCTCAACAGGCCCTAGTTAGCGATCCATCTCGTTTTCGAGAGCGGTCTCGATGCGGCGGTCCGGCACGACCCAGATGATCGCGACGACGACATAGATCACGCACGCCGCCCAGGGGAGGACGAACGCCACCAGCACCGCCATAGCGCAGAACACCGGTGAGAACCGGCCTTTCCAGTCGCCCTGCATGGCCGGGCGCACCGGCGAATTGGCGGGGCTCTGGCGCAGAACGCGGGATTGGAGAATGGCATAGGCGATCGCGGCCATGAAAAGCACGACGCCGTACAAGGCGACCGGCAGGGACGCCAGGCGGTTCTCGCCCAGCCAGCCGGTGGTGAAGGGGATCAGCGAAAGCCAGAACAGCAGATGCAGGTTTGCCCACAGCAAGGGGCCGTCGACGCGCTTGCAGGCATGCATGAGGTGATGGTGGTTGTTCCAGTAGATGCCGACATACATGAAGCTCAGGACATAGCTCAGAAACACCGGCAGGACCGGCTCCAGTGCGGCGAGGTCAACCTCCTCGGGCACCTTTAGCTCAAGTACCATGATGGTAATGATGATTGCGAGCACGCCGTCGCTGAACCCTGCGATCCGTCCAGTCGTCATCCGATCCGCTCTGCCTGTTGCCTCGGTCCGCCTTAGTATTTGTCGTCGTCGTGGCGTTCGAGGCGGTAGGGGTGCTGCGGGTAAACGCCGAGGATGCGGACCTCGCGGGAGAAGAAATCGAGCTCTTCGAGGGCGAGGCTGACGTTGTGGTGCTCGGGGTGGCCTTCGACCTCTGAATAGAACTGGGCGGCGTTGAAGCGGCCGCCGACGAGATAGCTCTCCAGCTTGGTCATGTTGACGCCGTTGGTGGCGAAGCCGCCCAGCGCCTTGTAGAGCGCGGCGGGGACGTTGCGGATGCGGAAGACGAAGCTGGTCATGGTCGGTCCCGACTTCGGATGGGGCACGACCGGCTCGTGGGCCATGATCAGAAACCGGGTGGTGTTGTGCTCCGCGTCCTCGATGTTGGCGCGCAGGCTGACCAGGCCGTAGATGTCGCCGGCGAGCTCCGAGGCGATGACCGCCTGGGTCCGGTCGCCGCTGGCGGCGATCTCGGCGGCGGCGCCGGCGGTATCGACCCGGACCACGGCTTCGAGGCCGAGTTCGCCGATCAGCCGGCGGCACTGGTTCAGCGCATGGATGTGGCTGTGGATGTGGGTGAGGTCGGCGATGCGGGCGCCGCCTACGGCGAGCAGGTGGTGGTTGATCCGCTGGTAGTGCTCGCCGATGATGTGCAGGCCGGAGTTCGGCAGAAGATGGTGGATGTCGGCGACCCGGCCGGCGACCGAGTTCTCGATCGGGATCATGGCCAGCCCGGCGCGGCCGTCGCGCACGGCCGCGAAGGCGTCCTCGAACGAGCGGCAGGGCAGGGTTTTCAGCTCCGGACGCGACGTGCGGCAGGCGAGGTCGGAATAGGCGCCGGGCGCGCCTTGGAAGGCGATGATCCGGCCCGCGGCGGCGGCGCCGTCCGTCGTGGCCGCGGTCGTTCCGCCGCTCATTGCCGCCTCATCCCCGTCAGGATAGCCCGGGCGCGTTGGAGATCGGCCGGGGTGTCGACGCCGAACGGAACGGTATCGACCACCGTCGCGTCAATCCGCATGCCGTTTTCGAGGGCGCGGAGCTGTTCGAGGCGCTCGCGCTGCTCGATCGGCCCGGGCGGCAGGGCGACGAACCGGGCGAGCGCCGCGCGCCGGTAGGCGTAGATGCCGATGTGGTGGAAGCAGGGACCCTCGCCCCACGGAACGGGCGCGCGGCTGAAATAGATAGCGCGACCCGTCTCGGCGCCAGGGGCGAGCGATAAGGCCACCTTGACCACGTTCGGGTCTTCGCGTTCGTCGCGCCTCACTGATCGGCGCGACCAGCGTTCCCATTTCGACCGCGGAATCGGCGAAGGGGCGGAGCGCGGCTCGGATCACCGCCGGGTCGATGGTCGGCAAATCGCCCTGAAGATTGATCACCGCGTCGCAGTCCCCGTCGGGATCGACCTGCGCCAGCGCTTCGAAGATTCGGTCGGAGCCGGACGGGTGATCGGGCCGGGTCATGACCGCCCGTCCCCCGGCGGCGGTAACGGCGGCAGCGATTTCGGCCTCGGCGCAGGCGACCACCACCGGGCCGATGTCGGCCTCGCTCGCCCGCCGCCAGACGTGGACGATCATCGCGTCTCCAGCGATATCCGCCAGCGGCTTGCCCGGCAGCCGGGTCGAGGCCATCCGTGCCGGGATCAGGACGATGGGTCTGGTCGTGCCGATCATGGTTGCGGCAAATAGCATAAGCTGTGTGCGTTGCAACAGATTTGACCAGCCGGGAATTGCAACGGCCGCCGCCTTGGCGCTACATTCGCGCCGGGCCGCTCGGTTGGGGATAGGTGGTCGTCGGACACGGGACATAAAACAAGATGCACTTCTCCTTGCTGGAAAAATTGGGCGCTGCCGCTCTGATCTGCGCCTGGCTGCTGTTCGGTGTGAACTTTCTCGGCAATTCGCTCGTCCACGTCGAAGAACACGTCTCGCAATTGCCGGGCGCCGAAGCGCCAGAGGGCGGCGCGGCCAAGGCGTCCGCCGAGCCCGCGAAGCCGCAAGCCGATTTCGCGACGCTGCTTGCCTCGGCCGATGCCGGTGCCGGCGAGAAAATTTTCGCCAAGTGCAAGGCGTGTCATGCCATCGATCCCGCGGGCGGCAACAAGGTGGGGCCCAACCTGCACAACGTCGTCGGCCGTCCGGTCGGCAGCCACGAGGGATTCTCCTACTCCGAGGTTCTGAAGGGCAAGGGCGGGGAGTGGAGCTACGACCACCTCAACCATTTTCTGGAAAATCCCAAAGCGTACGCGCCGGGAACGAAGATGAGCTTCGCCGGCCTGAGCAAGGCCGAGGACCGCGCCGAGGTGATCGCCTACCTGCGCGCGAACACCGAGTCCCCGCCGCCGTTGCCCGAGCCGACGGCGAAGGCCGAAGAGCCGGCGCCGGCGGCGGCGGCCGAGGAAAAGGCGCCGCCGGCGGAGGAGAAGGGCGCCGGTGAGCCCGCGCCAGGCAAGCAGGCTGCGCAGCTGAAGGCCCGGCGGGCGCGCCTGCAGCCGCCGCGGCGGCGGGTGGCGCGGGTGCTGCCGCGGCGGGCGCCGCGGGGGCTGACAAGATGATCGCCGCGGCCGATCCCGCCGAGGGCGAGAAGGTATTCCGCAAGTGCCAGGCCTGCCACAACGCCGAGAAGGACGGGCCCAACAAGGTCGGTCCGCATCTCTACAATGTCGTCGGCCGGCAGAAGGCCTCGGTCGCCGACTTCAACTATTCGTCGGCGCTCAAGGGGTTGTCCGGCGAGTGGACCGACGATGATCTTTTCAAGTATCTTGAGAACCCCAAAGCGTACGCACCGGGGACCAAGATGACCTTCGCCGGGCTGAGCAAGCCGGAGGATCGCGCAGCGGTTATCGCGTACCTGCGCACCCATAGCGACAATCCGCCGCCGCTGCAGCAATGAGCGTGGACGAAGCCTTCGCTGTTGCCGCCGTCGCCGCCGAACGCATGGCCGACGCGGTGCGGCCGATCGTGCTGAGCTACTATCGCGGAACGATACCCACCGAGGTCAAGGCCGACCGGACCCCGGTTACCGCTGCCGATCGCGAGGCCGAAACGCGCATGCGCGAGATGATCGAGGAGTCGTTTCCAACCCACGGCATTCTTGGCGAGGAGCACGGCGCGGTCCGCCTGGACGCCGAATACGTCTGGGTTCTCGATCCGATCGACGGTACCAAGTCGTTTATCACCGGCAAGCCGCTGTTCGGCACCCTGATCGCGCTGGTCCACCGCGGCCGGCCCGTGGTCGGCGTGATCGACATGCCGGCACTGGCCGAACGCTGGGTCGGGATCGAGGGCGGACCCACCACCATCAACGGTCGCGTGACGACGACCCGGCCCTGCCCGACGCTGGACGGCGGCTGGCTGTACGCGACCAGCCCGGAGATGTTCATCGGCGCGGACGCCGCCGCGTTCGAACGGTTGCGGCTGGAGTGCCGCGGCGCGATCTACGGCGCTGACTGCTACGCCTACGGCCTGCTCGCCAATGGAACCGTCGATCTGGTTTGCGAAGCCTCGACCCAGCCGTACGACTACTGCGCCCTGGTGCCGGTGGTTCAGGGTGCCGGCGGCTCCATCAGCGACTGGCGCGGAGAGCCGCTCGGGATTGAGTCCGACGGCCGGGTGCTCGCATGCGGAGACGCCGCCGCCCATGCCGTCGCCCTTGCCGCGCTGGCCGCTTGACCGCATCCTTGGCCGCTGAAACCTGCGCCCGCCCGCCCGCTCCGGGCGCCGGCCGGGGCGCTGGAAGAGGAGCGGCGGCAAGGGCTGCTGCGGGCGTTGCTGCTCGGCCTGGCGCTTATGCTCGGCGTCATCGTCGCTGCGAGAGCGGCTGAACCGGCGGCCGGCGACGTTTCCGGCGGTGGGGACGCGGCGGCGCAGACGATCCATCGCGCCCACGCCATCGCCATGTTCGGCGAGCCCAAGTATCCGCCGGGCTTCGCCCACTTCGATTACGTCAATCCCGACGCGCCGCGGGGCGGAACCCTGCGCCTCGGCGTCACCGGCACCTTCGACAGCTTCAACCCCTACGTCATCAAGGGCAACCCGGCGGCCGCCGGCGAGGCCGAAACGCTGACCGTCGCCAGCGCCGACGAGCCGTTCACCCAGTACGGGCTGATCGCCGACGAGATCGTCTGGCCCGAGGATCGCTCGTGGGTGGAATTCGCGTTGCGCCCCGAGGCCCGCTGGCAGGACGGCCAGCCGATCACGCCCGAGGACGTTGTCTTCTCCCTCGACATCCTCAAGTCCAAGGGCGCGCCCTCCTACCGGTTCTACTACGCAGCGGTGACGAAGGCGGAGAAGGTGGGCGAGCGGCGGGTCCGCTTCACCTTCAACCAGGCCGGCAACCGCGAGCTGCCGCTGATCATGGGGCAGATGCCGATCCTGCCGAAGCACTACTGGGAGACGCGCGACTTCGAGCACTCGACCCTTGAGCCGCCGCTGTCCAGCGGACCCTACCGGATTGCCGCGTTCGAGCCGGGCCGCTACGTCGTCACCGAACTCGTCACCGACTACTGGGGCCGGAACCTCCCGGTCAATGTCGGCCAGAACAACTTCGAGCGGATCCGCTACGAGTATTTCCGCGACGACACCGTCCAGCGCCAGGCGTTGAAGGGCGGGGCGATCGACCTGCGGCAGGAGAACCAGGCCAAGGCCTGGGCGCTCGACTACGACGTGCCGGCGGTGCGCGACGGCTGGCTCAAGAAGGAGGCGATCCCCAACGAGCGGCCGACGGGAATGCAGGCGTTCGTCTTCAACACCCGCCGAGCCATCTTCGCCGATCCGAAGGTGCGCGAGGCGCTCGGCTACGCCTTCGACTTCGAGTGGACCAACCGGGTGCTGTTTTTCGGCCAGTATACCCGGACGAAGAGCTATTTCGCCAACTCGGAGCTGGCGTCCGAGGGCCTGCCCACGGGTCGAGGAGCGCGACATGCTCGAACAGTTTCGGGGCCGCGTGCCCGAGCGGGTCTTCGGTGCCGAATACCGCGCGCCCGTGACCGACGGCAGCGGCTGGCCGCGGGCGAATCTGGAAACCGCGCTGGCGCTGCTGGGAGAGGCTGGCTGGCACGTGCGCGACATGGTGCTGGTCAACGACGCCACCGGCGAGCCGATGCATTTCGAGATCCTGCTGGTCAGCCAGGCCTTCGAACGCGTGATCCTGCCGTTCGCGCGCAATCTTCAGCGCCTCGGCATCGATGTCAGCGTCCGTCTGGTCGACGAATCCCAGTACATCAATCGGTTGCGCGGTTTCGACTTCGACATGACAGTGGTGGTCTGGCCCCAGTCCGAGAGCCCGGGAAACGAGCAGAAATCCTACTGGGGTTCCGAAGCCGCCGATACGCCGGGTTCAAGCAACTACGCCGGTATCAAAGATCCGGTGGTCGATGCGCTGATCGACGCGGTGATCTCCTCGCCCGACCGCGAAAGCCTCGTCGCCCGCACCCAGGCGCTCGATCGCGTGCTGCTGTGGGGCTTCTACGTCATTCCCAACTGGTATTCCGGCGTCGACCGCTACGTTTTCTGGAACAAATTCTCGAGGCCCGCCGAAACGCCCAGGCGCGGCACGTCGCTCGGGCTGTGGTGGCTGGACGCGGACAAGGCGGCGCGGCTCGAGGCGCGTCTCGCCACCGCCGACGCTGGCGAGATCCTCCAGAAGCAATCCGCCGACGCCGGCACAAGCGGGGGACAGGGCAACGGCCCCGGCGCGCTGACCATCGCCGCTGCCGTCGGCGGCCTCGCCGCCATCGGCTACATCGTCCTGCGCCGGGCGATGCAGAGCCGTGCGGAGCAAACGTCGATGACGGCCTACATCATTCGCCGGCTGCTGTTGATCGTGCCGACCCTCCTCGCGATCATGGTCATCAATTTCGTGATCATCCAGACCGCGCCGGGCGGTCCGGTCGAGCAGATCATCGCCCAGGTCACCGGCCAGGGCGCGGACATCACCCAGCGGGTGACCCGGACGGGGGCCGGCGACACCCTCGGCGGCGGCGCCGGGCCGAGAACGGGCGCCGCGCCGAACAGCCAGTATCGCGGCGCCCAGGGGCTCGATCCCGAGTTCATCGCCCAGCTCGAGAAGCAGTTCGGCTTCGACAAACCGCTGCACGAACGCTTCCTCAAGATGATGGGCAGCTACCTGGTCTTCGACTTCGGCGAGAGCTACTTCCGCAACCGCAGCGTCGTCGATCTCGTTCTCGACAAGATGCCGGTCTCCATCTCGCTCGGGCTGTGGACCACGCTGCTGACCTATCTCATCTCGATCCCGCTGGGCATTCTCAAGGCGGTCCGCGACGGCTCGCGATTCGACGTCTGGAGCAGCGTCCTCGTCGTCGTCGGCAACGCCGTGCCGGCGTTCCTGTTCGCGGTCTTCCTGCTCGTCCTGTTCGCCGGCGGCAGCTACCTCGACTGGTTCCCGTTGCGCGGCCTGACCTCCGACAACTGGTCGCAATTGAGCCTGGCCGGCGCGGATCGTCGACTATTTCTGGCACATCACCCTGCCGGTCACGGCGATGGTCATCGGCGGCTTCGCCACCCTGACGATGCTGACCAAGAACTCGTTTCTCGATCAGATCCACCAGCAGTACGTGATGACGGCGCGTTCGAAGGGCCTGAGCGAACGCCGGGTGCTCTACGGCCACGTCTTCCGCAACGCCATGCTGATCGTCATCGCGGGCTTTCCCAGCGCCTTCGTCAGCATCCTCTTCACCGGCACGGTCTTCATCGAGATCATCTTCTCGCTCGACGGCCTCGGCCTGCTCGGCTTCGAGGCCGCGTTCAACCGCGACTACCCGCTGATGTTCGGCACGCTCTATTTCTTCTCGCTGGTCGGGCTGGTGCTCAATCTCGTCGGCGACATCATGTACACCATCGTCGATCCGCGGATCGACTTCGAGGCGCGCCAGCAATGACCCCGTCATCGCGCGGCACCGATAGCGTTCCGAAGGACCGCTGGCTCGGCCTCAGGATCACGCCGCTGACCCGGCGGCGGATCGAGAATTTCAAGGCCAACCGGCGCGGCTTCTGGTCGCTGTGGATCTTCCTTCTGCTGTTCATCGTCAGCCTCTTCGCCGAGTTCATCGCCAACGACCGGCCGATCCTGGTCTTCCACGACGGCCGGCTGTTCATGCCGATCTTCCGCGCCCAGCCGGAGACGG
The DNA here is from genome assembly GCA_963789785.1 of uncultured Alphaproteobacteria bacterium. Classification (GTDB taxonomy): domain Bacteria; phylum Pseudomonadota; class Alphaproteobacteria; order Rhodospirillales; family Defluviicoccaceae; genus JAEULH01. The sequence continues at coordinate 48,802 of CAWBNC010000017.1, forward strand.
CGTTCGGCGGAACCCTGCCGACCGCGGCCGACTTCGGCGATCCGGAGGTGCGCCGGCTGATCGCGGCAAAGGGCTGGATGATCATGCCCCCCGTCCACTACAGCTACCGCACGGTCGCCTGGGACCTGCCCGAACCGGCGCCCTCGCCGCCCGACGCGCAGCACTGGCTGGGGACCGACGATCAGGCCCGCGACGTTCTCGCCCGGACCATCTACGGCTTTCGCATCTCGGTCCTGTTCGGCTTCACCCTGACGGTGGTTTCGACGCTCGTCGGCGTCGCCGCCGGCGCCGTCCAGGGCTACTTCGGCGGCTGGGTCGACCTGACCCTGCAACGGTTCATGGAGGTCTGGTCGTCGGTGCCGATCCTCTACGTCCTGATCATCCTGGCCAGCATCATCGAGCCGAACTTCTGGTGGCTGCTCGGCATTCTCCTGCTGTTCCAGTGGATGAGCATCGTCGGCGTCGTCCGCGCCGAGTTTCTGCGCGCGCGCAACCTCGACTACGTTCGCGCCGCCCGCGCCCTGGGCGCGTCCGATCCGGTGATCATGGTCCGCCACGTCCTGCCCAACGCCATGGTCGCGACCGTCACCTTCGTTCCGTTCATCCTCGCCGGCTCGGTGACGGCGCTGACCGGGCTCGACTTTCTCGGCATCGGCCTGCCGCCGGGCTCCGCGTCGCTGGGCGAACTGCTCGCCCAGGGCAAGGCCAACCTCCAGGCGCCGTGGCTCGGGCTGACCGGGTTCTTCGTCATCGCGCTGATGCTGTCGCTTCTGATTTTCGTTGGCGAGGCGGTGCGCGACGCCTTCGATCCGCGCAAGGCCATCGCCGCGCTGCCGGCCGTGCCGGGCCCGGTGTCCGCCGGGCTGGCGGCGCCGTCCGCCGCCAAGGCCGGCGAGTAGGGCGGCGGCCATGGCCAAGGATCCGGCGCCGCTGCTCGAGGTCGACGACCTCTCGGTCTCGTTCGGCCGGGGGACGCGGGAAGTCAAGGCGGTGCGCGGCGCGTCGTTCACGCTCGGCAAGGGCGAGACCCTGGCCATCGTCGGCGAGAGCGGCTCGGGCAAGTCGGTCACCGCGCTCAGCATCATGCGCCTGCTGCCGGAACCGGTGGCCTGGCATCCGGGCGGGTCGATCCGCTTCGCCGGCGACGATGTCCTGGGCGCACCCGGCTCGCGCATGCGCGCGCTGCGCGGCGACCGGATGACCATGATCTTCCAGGAGCCGCTGACATCGCTCAATCCGCTGCAGCCGATCGAAAAGCAGATCGCCGAGCCGATGATCGTCCACCGGGGTCTGGGCCGGGCGGCGGCGCGCACGCGGGTCGGCGAACTGCTCGACCTCGTCGGCCTGAGCGAGGCGAAGGGCCGCCTTGACGCCTATCCGCACCAGTTCTCCGGCGGCCAGCAGCAGCGGATCATGATCGCCATGGCGCTGGCGAACGAGCCGGACCTGCTCATCGCCGACGAACCGACGACCGCCCTGGACGTGACCATCCAGGCGCAGATCCTCAAGCTTCTCAAAGACCTGCGGGCGCGCCTGGACATGGCGCTGCTGCTGATCACCCATGACCTGAGCATCGTCCGCGAAGTTGCGGAGCGGGTCTGCGTCATGAACGCCGGGCAGATCGTCGAACAGGGTCGCGTCGCCGATGTCTTCAACCGGCCCCGGCACCCCTACACCCGCCGCCTGCTGGCGGCCGAGCCGTCGGGGCGGCCCGACCCGGCGCCGGCGGACGCGCAGGAGATCATGGCCGCGCGCGATACCCGCGTCTGGTTCCCGATCAGGCGCGGCGTCCTGCGCCGGACCGTCGGCCACGTCAAGGCGGTCGACGGCATCACCCTGACCCTGCGCCGGGGCCACACCGTCGGTATCGTCGGCGAAAGCGGGTCGGGCAAAAGCACGCTCGGCCGCGCGCTGATTCGCCTGGAGAAAAGCGAGGGCTCGATCGTCTTCGCCGGCCACGATCTGCAGGGGCTCTCGGGGCGGGCCCTGCGCCCGCTGCGGCGGCGGATGCAGATCGTCTTCCAGGATCCCTACGGCAGCCTCAGCCCGCGTCTCTCCGTCGGCCAGATCGTCGAGGAGGGCCTGCGTATCCACCGCCTCGGCGCGCTCGGGCGAAGAACGGCGGAGCCTGATCGGGCAGGCCCTGGTCGAGGTCGGCCTGGATCCGGCGGTGCAGGACCGCTATCCGCACGAGTTCTCCGGCGGCCAGCGCCAGCGTATCGCCATCGCCCGCGCGCTGGTGCTGAAGCCCGACTTCATCGTTCTCGACGAACCGACGAGCGCGCTTGACGTCTCGGTCCAGGCCCAGATCGTCGAGCTGCTCCGCGCGCTCCAGCGCAGCCACGGCCTCGCCTATCTCTTTATCAGCCACGACCTGCGGGTGGTCCGGGCGCTTGCCCACGACGTGCTGGTCATGCGCGAAGGGAAGGTGGTCGAGCAGGGGGCGGCCGAGGCGATCTTCGCCGCGCCCAAGGAGGCCTACACCCGCGCTCTGATGGCCGCGGCCTTCGCGCTGCGCCCGGTCGAGGACGGCGCGCCCATCTGAGCGCGCAAGGTCACTGCGCGGGCGGGGTGAGCGGGGAATTGAGCAAGGCGGGGTTGACCGCGCGCCTGTTATAAGTCAGACGCTGCTTTGCACAAAAGAAACAAGCCGTACAAGGTCCGAGGCGCGAACCGAGGTGCGGCGATTAGGGTGAAACCGACCTCGAAACGGGTGCACGATGCAGACGGTAACACGACTGAAACAAAAACTCCCCGGCAATGCACTGACCCCGTTTCACTACCTGCGTTACCTGCGCAGCAATCGCGCGCTATTACATCGTGCCGCGCCATGGCCAAAGCCGCTCGGCTACGACCGAATTTACTACTACCACATCCGCAAGACCGCCGGCACCAGTCTGGCCTTCGCCTTCATGAACCTGGGCGGAAGCGATTTTAACGATCATCATAAACAGCGCTGGTATGACAAGAACGGATGGATTGTCCACGGAGACTATGTATTCGTCACGCACAATCGTTACCTCATTCAGAGTGGCCATTACTTTTTCGCCGACGCCCACATACCAGCGCATGAGCTGCGGATACCCGGAAACACTTTAAGAATTACAATCCTGCGCGACCCCGTCGCGCGGGTGCTTTCCCATTACAGGATGGTGCGGCACTGGCGCGAGCACGATCTGCGGCATCCGGGCAAGGCCCGCAGAGAGAACGATCCCGGCAAGGACTTCTCCGATTTCCTCGACAAGGTTCCGCGCACACATCTGCTCCGCCAGCTCTACATGTTTTCTAAGACGTTCAACGTCGACGAGGCGATCGCTGCGGTGTCGAAGCTGAACTACATCATGTTCACCGAGAACTGCGGCGAACACCTCGATCGTCTGGGCTCATTGTTGCAGCTGAACCTGCGCTCGTTCTCCGAGAAGACCGGGTACGGCGCCGTATCGGTATCCGAGGATGAGCGGGCGCGGCTTCGCGAGATGCTGACGCCGGAGTACGCGCTGATCGAGGCGGCCGCTCCGCTCGCCGGCGCTTATCGAGAGGTGCGTTAACGGCGTCCGAATCGTCCTCCAGCGCGCTCGGCCCCGCCGCTGGCGGGCATGGCGTTCGCGCATCATGGCAGGACACGCAGCCACAATCCCTGGAGGAGGACTTGTTCTTGAGACTGCCGGAAAGCCTTGCGGACAACGTTCCCGCGGACGTGAAGACGTTCCTTCACTATCTTCGTTACCTTCGCAGCGACGGATCCGTCCTGAGGGCCGCCAACCGCTGGCACAGTCCATTGGGTTTTGAGCGGATATACCTCTACCACATCCGCAAGACCGCGGGGAGCAGCCTGCGCTGGACGTTCATGGATCTGGGCGGGCACGATCTGCGCGGCGGCGAAAAAGAACGTCATCTGAATACGCACGGCTGGGTCGTGCACGGCGGCTATGCGTACGTCACGCACAACCGCTATCTTCTCGAACGGATCCCGTACTTCTTCGGCGACTCGCACTTTCCTTTCCACGATGTCAGAATCCCCGACAGGACGTTTACCATTACAATCCTGCGCGACCCGGTGGCGCGAGTGATTTCACATTATCGGATGCTTCTCCATTGGCAGAAGGCCGACATCGACCACCCAGCCAAAAGGATCGAAGCGTCCTTCCTCGGCAATTCGTTTTCTGAATTCCTTGAGAAGCTGCCGCGCACGCACCTGATGCGCCAGCTTTACATGTTTTCGCCGCGCTTCGACGTTGACGAGGCGGTGCGCAATCTCTCGAAAGTTAACTTCATCATGTTGACCGAACGCTACAACGAGCATCTTGGAGAGCTTGCGAAGGTGCTGGCTCTCGATCTCAAGCCGCTGGCGGAGAAGGCAGGATATGGCTCCGTGCCGCTCTCCGACGACGACCGGGCGCGCTTGCGCGAGGCCCTCGCGCCGGAGTACGCGCTGCTGCAGGCGGCCGTTCCGCTTGCCGGCGCTTTCCGCGAGCAGCGCTGACGCGCGAGCCGCTCAGCGGCGTGGCGATCCAGAGCAAAAGCTCGTTCTTTTCCACGTCCGGGCTCCGCCCCCCTCCTCTGAATGACGATCCAGGTGGGCAAACCTGAACCGGAAACGCTCTAGAACGCGACTTCGACCCGCGGGCCGGCCTTGCTTTTCGGCTCGAACTCCGCACGGCACTCCGCAACCTGACCCGGGCCGATCTTGTCGCGCTCGACGAGTTGCTGGCGAACCGCACGCGTGCGCTCTTCGGCGAGGCGGGTCAGGGCGGAACGGGCCTGATCGTCAACAGGCGGATTCTTGGCTGGCGGGCTCGCTCCGCGGCCGCCCTGCTGAGCGGGCGCCGGCTGCGCCGGTTGCGGCAACTCGCCACGCGCCCGCAAGGCCTGCAGATCGTCAACGCCGGATCGGCCGCAGACCCGCAAGGTCAGCTTCGGTCGCTCCTTGAGCATCTTGGCGAGGTTGTCGGTGAAGACCTGGGCCTCGGGAGCCAGCGTGGCAGCGCCCGGGGCGAACGGGATCGGCTTGAACGACGGGCCGCCGCCGCCAACCGCGCCGGCGATCGCGCCGACAGGCTCGAAGAGAAGCTTGAACGGCGCGGTCACCGCCCCGGTGACGGCGCCTGTAACCGCCTGGCCGATCGCATCCGACAGGTCGAAGCTGGGGGATGAGAGGTCTCCGGAAATCGGAATGCGCAGGTTGATCTTGCCTTCCGAGTCCTGAAGCAATCCGACGACGGTGTCGATCGGAACGCCGATGGAAGCCGAGAGCCGCTGTGCGTCTTCTTTTGACAGCGCCCCGAAGGCGAGGTTGCGAAGGTCGATCAGGATTGTGCCTTCGAGCTTGCCGTTGTCGGCCGAGGCGTCGGTCTTGAGGTTGAGCCGGCCGCTGTCGATGTTTGCGCCCACGGCCTGGGCGGCATAAGGCGAAAGCGGCGGGAGCTCCAGCTTCTCGATCTGCGCCAGGATATCGAAGTTGCGCTGGGCGGCGAACGGCGTGATCCAGCCGTTGGCGGTCACGTTGGTGAAGTCGTTGACGGTGGCGGCGAGGCGTATGTCGGTCTTCTGCGCCGGCGCTGCCATGTCGAGGTTTTCGACCTGGAGGGTCTTGATGGCGGTGTTCAGGCGCACCTCGGGAGTGACGGAGGTGTCGGTGAAGGCGATTTTCGCGGGCGATGCGAGCGCGAACGCGCCGAGCCTGATGGTCGGCTTGGCGCCGCCGGATTGCGCGGTTTCCGGCTGCTGCTCGTCCTGCCGCGCCTTTTCCGTTGCCGGCTTGCTTGAAAAGGCGGTCAGGACGTCGCGGCTGAACGCGATGTCGGTCCCGCCCAGGGTGAGCTTGTCGGCGCCGATGGCGAGCGCCTGATCCGCGCGGGCGCTTTTCAAGGTGATCTGAGCGAGGCTCGCCTTCGCCAGGTCGCCGCCGCCGACAGCTGCGCTGAGCGCATCGATGACGGCGTCGAGGGCGACGGTCCACTGCGGGGCGCCGCTGCCCAGCTTCGCCGCGATCTCGCCCAGGTTGAGTTGCACCCGCTGGATGTCGGTGTCGATCGGCGGCTTGCCCCCGGCCGCCGGCATGGCCGCCGACAGCGCCGACATGCCGAGCGTTCCCGACGCGTTAACGCTCGTTCCTCCCGCTCCGGTCTCGGCGGCGAAACTGGGCAGCGACAGGGTCGCCTGGTCCGCTGCGATGCGCATGGCCTCGGCTGGCGCCGGCTGCGGCAGTTGCCCCCGGACCTCGCCGAGCGAGAGATCGAGGCCGCCGGTAACGTTGGTCGCGCCGTTGCCGACGGTTGCCTTGATGTCCTTGAGCCCGGTTTTGATCGTCGCCGCCTGAATCGACGGGCGCCTGCTGTCCGGTGGCCCCGGCGGATTGCGCCTCGACCTGGGTCAAGGCGATATCGCCTTTGACGGCGACCTGCGTGCGGCCGTCGGCCTGTTCGGCGTTCAGGGCCGGAACGTCGATCGTTGCGTTCGCCAGGCGGAGCTCCGAGCCGCCCGCAGCCTCAAGATGGGCATTGTCGAGCGCGAAATTGACCGGACCGCTCAATATGCCGGCGCCGCCCGGTGCGAGCCGATAGCGGTTGTCCAGCTTCAGAATCGCGCGATCGAAAGTCATGGCGACCTGATCGGGTCGGCTGGCGTCCACGTCGGTCCCTGTGACTTCGCCCTTCACGCTGGCGTCGACGGCGCCCTGACCGCCCTTGAAGGAACCCGAAAGGTCCGCCCGCAGGACCCCGGAGCGCCGGTCGAACCCCAGCGGCCCGGTGTACAGCGCGATCTTATCCATCTCGACATCGTCGACCGTCATCTCGACATCGGCCTGAACCTCCTCGCCGAACGGCCGCGCCGTCCCCTCGGCGCGAAAGCCCATGTTGTTGATGCGCGCGTCGAGGATGAAGCGGCCGGGATGATCCGGCTGCCAGGTGTGGAATTCGTGCAGTTCGAGGTTGTCGACATCGAGCTGGATGGTGCCCTTGGCGCGGTCGGTATAGAAAATCCGGCTTTCGACGAAGCGGAAATCGTCGAGGCCGGCGCCCCAGCCCGGCTCGTCCTCCTTCGGCGGCGGCTGTTCCGCCTTCGGCTTCGTGAACTGGCTGAGATCGACGCCGTTGATCGTGATGTTGCCGTCCATCTCCCGGGTCACCTGGACATCGACGCCCTTGATGATCAGGGTGCGGATTAGCGCCTGACGATGAAAGAGGTTGAGCACGCCATACTTCAGGCCGACTTCCTTGACTTCTCCGATTGGCGCCCCTTCGCCGCGGAAGGTGACAGGCCCAAGCCAGACCTCGCGATTCCAGACGTCGATCCGCAGGGTGTCGATGCCTTCCGTGGTGATGCCCATGTCGCCGAGCTGGCTGCGAACGATGTAGCGCGCAGCGTAGGTCGGCAGAACGAAGACGATCAGCGCGAGGACTACCAGCGGAACGATGATCCAGGCGGCGATCTTCCAACGCCGGCGCCGGGATCGGGCAGGCGCTGCTGCCGAGGCCGGATCGGTATCGTGTGACGGGGGCAACGACGGCGTTGAACTCACGAACGTTTCTCCACTCCCATTGCTTGCTCTCGCTTTGGCCGGCATCCCTGCCGCAGGGGTTCAGCCGGAGACGGCCTCGGCCTGGTCGCTCTGGCGGTCCTGCTCGTCGCGCAGGTGTTGCACGTCTGCGTCGTCGCTCTCCGCTGGCGGCTCGTCGTTTGCTTGTAGGCCGAGGGTCATCTCGTCATCCAGCGCTAGGTCCTTGAGGGTCGTCTGTTCAAGCAGTTCCGCCAGCGTGCGGTCGATCCGCTCGGTCAGGCGCTCGACCGGCGGGTCGGCGCGGACGACATCGATGCCGGGGTGGCTCTGTTCCTCGGCGGCCCGCACCGCATCCATGACCGCGCTGAGCGGCGTCAATTCCATCGGCCGCGCCGGCAGGTAGCAGGGCGGCTTGTCGGCGGTCCGCTTCAGAAGCCCCGATGCCTCGAGCGCATCAAGCACGGGTCCGCAGGTCTCGCCGGCGAGAGTGACGGCTTTCGCCAAGCGTTCGAGGCTCCATCCCGGAGCGCCGCGGTAGTAGTCGCGGCCGATGATGCTCATCAGCTGGAACGCCGTGCGTTCCTTCAGCCGGTTGCTGAGCAGCAACGGCACGCGCCGGGGACGAACGCTCTCCGGATGCTGGTGGTAGAAGGCGATCGACGCGCCGACCAGCAGGATGAGCCAGCTCACGTATAGCCAGATCATGAACAGGATCGGGGTCGCGAACGCGGAGTAGATCGCCGTGTACTTGGTCGAGCCGGCGACGAACGAGGCGAAAACGGTGCCGGCGATGACCCACAGCATGCCGGCGACGACCGCGCCGATGAAGGCCGACAGCCAGCGAACACGCGTGTTCGGGATGAACACATAGAGAAAGGTGAAGGCGCCGACGATCATCAGGTACGGCATGACCGTGCGGATCAGGTTGATCGCCCAGCCGAAGATCTGATAGTCGCGCAATTGCTCGACGACCACGTTGCGTGCTGAGCGATGCGCTGATGCCGAAGGCCGAGAACATCAGCAACGGACCGATGAGGATTACGCTGAGGAAATCGCTGAACCGGCGCGTCATCGACCGCTGGTTGCCGATCCGCCATGTTTCGTTGAAGGAGGCTTCGATCTTCTGCATCAGCGAGATCACGGTCCAGACCAGAAGGCCGAGGCCGACGGCGCCGAGGACGCCAACCCGCATGTTCTCGACGAACGCGAGGATGCGGTCGGTAATTTCGCCCGCGCGCGAGCCAAGCGGCTCCAACGCGCTGAGCAGGATGGGCTCGATAAAATTGTGCACGCCGAAGCTTTTCAGCACCGAGAAGCTGAAGGCGAGCAGGGGCACCAGCGACAGCAGGGTGGTGTAGACGAGGCTGGTCGCGTGCAAGGTGAGGTTGCCGTCCATCACATCGCGGACGACATCGTAGAGGATCCTGCCGATCCGAACCATGATCGCCTGCCAGCGAGGAAGCTGACTGAGATCGCTTTTCCACAAAAACCTGGCGACGGGCGGAAGGAAGACCGGACTTGAGGTCATCGCTGTCCCTTTCGTGACCACGGCCGCCGAGGTTGGCGCTTCACCGTCGCCCGGGACATGTACTGGGTTACGAAGGTGACGGCGACGCCGGATTCAGCGTCCGGTGATCTGCCCGGCGATGGCGTCTTCAAACGCGATACCCTTCCGGCGGCGCGACTGTATCGCATTCCCGGAGACTAATGATCGACGACGGCCATCGACCAGCAAAATCGTGATCTGCACGGGCTTGTGGAAGAAGTGTTTGCCTGAACCTGACGACCTTGTAATGTCCGCCCGGCGGACCCACACTGAACGGCGTGGGTACGGTTTGTGTCCGAGATTGCGTCCCAGACGTAACAATGCTTCTAAGCGCGGACCGGACCGGGGGACGGGTGGGGATCCGGGCCCCTCAAGCCGCGGTATAAGAAATCGTCGGAACTCGCGACGCGACCGGTGTCTTCGAGGCCATGCGGAAGGAAAGGGCGGTTCAATCGCTAGGATGCGCCAGATGAGCACACGTGCCTTGCCTGTCGAACAGGGTCTCTACAATCCGCGCAACGAGCACGACGCCTGCGGCATCGGCTTCGTGGCCGATATAAAGAACCGCAAGAGTCACAAGATCGTCGAGCAAGGCCTTGAGATCCTGACGAATTTGCGCCACCGCGGAGCGGCCGGAGCGGACGTGCTCGCCGGCGACGGCGCCGGCATCCTGATCCAGATGCCGGACCGGTTCGTTCGTGAGGAAGCGGCGTCGCTGGGGTTCGATCTGCCCGAACCCGGCGCCTATGCGGTCGGCCTCGTCTTTCTGCCGCGCGACGAGGAGAGCCGGGCGAAGGCCATCGCCGCGTTCGACGAGTTCGTTCCGGCGGAAGGACAGAGCATTCTCGGCTGGCGCGACGTGCCGACCGACAACTCGGTTCTGGGCTACAGCGTCAAGCCGATTGAGCCGGTCATCCGCCAGGTGTTCATCGCCCGTGGCGAAAACTGCGGCGACGTTGATGCCTTCGAGCGCAAGCTGTTCGTGATCCGCAAGGAGGTGCATCACGCTATCTGGGATAAGCCGATCCTGGAGGCCGACCACTTCTACATCGTCTCGCTGTCATCGCGGACGATCAACTACAAAGGGATGATTCTGGCCGAGAATCTGGCCAGTTACTTTCCCGACCTGCGCGATCCGCGCCTGGAGTTCGGCGCTGGCGCTGGTCCATCAGCGCTTCTCGACCAACACCTTCCCGTCGTGGAGGCTCGCCCAGCCGTTCCGCTTCCTCTGCCACAACGGCGAAATCAACACGCTGCGCGGCAACATCAACTGGATGCTGGCGCGGCGCCACTCGATGAAGTCGGATCTTCTCGGCGAGGATCTGGAGAAGCTGTGGCCGCTGATCGGCGACGGCGCGTCGGACTCGGCGACGTTCGACAACGCGCTCGAACTGCTGGTCGCCGGCGGCTATTCGCTCACCCACGCGATGATGATGATGATCCCCGAGGCGTGGGATGCAAACCCGCTGATGGATGAGAAGCGGCGCGCCTTCTACGAATATCACGCCGCGATGATGGAGCCGTGGGACGGGCCGGCGGCGGTCGCCTTCACCGACGGCCGGCAGATCGGCGCGACCCTCGATCGCAACGGCCTTCGTCCCGCACGCTATGTCATTACCGATGACGATTTGGTGGTGATGGCCTCGGAAGTGGGCGTGCTGCCGATCCCCGAGGAAAAGATCGTCAAGAAGTGGCGATTGCAGCCGGGGAAGATGTTTCTCATCGACCTAGAAGAGGGGCGCATCATCGACGACGCCGAGCTGAAGGCGCAACTCGCCGGCGATCGCCCTTACCAGCAGTGGCTCGACGAGACCCAGATCCGTGTGGAGAATCTGCCGCCGGAGATCGGGCCGATGCCGCCGGACCCGCAGACCCTGCTCGATCGCCAGCAGGCCTTCGGCTACACGCAGGAAGACGTACGCTTTTTCCTGGCGCCGATGGGCCAGACCGGGCGAGGACCCGATCGGCTCGATGGGGCGCGACATCCCGCTCGCGGTTCTCTCCGACCGGCCGAAGATGCTGGCCGACTACTTCAAGCAGTGCTTCGCCCAGGTCACCAATCCGCCGATCGATCCGATCCGCGAAGAGCTGGTGATGTCGCTGGTTTCGCTGATCGGGCCGCGGCCGAACCTGCTTGAGCGCGACGCCGCGGCCAGCCACAAGCGTCTCGAAGTGCGCGGGCCGATCCTGTCGAACGTCGATCTGGAGCGCATCCGCCGGATCGAGAATCACGTCGATCACGCCTTCCGCACCTACACGCTCGACATCTGCTATGCCGCGGATGAGGGCGCGGCCGGCATGGAGGCGGCGCTGGAGCGGCTGTTCGCCCAGGCGACCAAGGTCGTCAGCAACGGCTACAACATCCTGATCCTGTCCGATCGCGGCCTGTGCGCCGACCGCATCGCCATCCCGGCGCTGCTGGCGACCGCCGGTGTGCATCATCACCTGATCCGCGAGGGCCTGCGGACCGAGGTCGGTCTCGTCGTCGAGACGGGCGAGGCGAGACAGGTGCACGACTTCTGCCTGCTCGCGGGCTACGGCGCCGAGGCGATCAACCCGTACCTCGCCTTCGACACGCTCTCGAACCTTCGCGCGCACCTGCCGGGTGAGCTCGGCGAGGAGGAGATCCACAAGCGTTACGTCAAGGCGATCTCAAAGGGCATCCTCAAGGTGATGTCGAAGATGGGCATCTCGACGTACCAGTCGTACTGCGGGGCCCAGATTTTCGACGCCATCGGTCTATCGGCCTCGTTTATCGAACGCTACTTCACCGGCACCCACAGTCCGGTTGGCGGGATCGGCCTCGCCGAGGTGTCGGACGAGGCGGTGCGCCGGCACAAGCTCGCCTTCGGGGAGGCGCCGGTGCTCCGCAACGCGCTCGACGTCGGCGGCGAGATCCAGTTCCGCCTGCGCGGCGAGGAGCACATGTGGACGCCGGAGACGGTCGGCATGCTGCAGCATGCGGTGCGGGCTGGCGACTACGCCCGGTTCAAGGCCTACACCCGGCGGATCAACGACCACAGCGCCAAGCTCAAGAACCTGCGCGGGCTGTTCGCGTTCAAGCCGGGACGTAACGCCGTGCCACTCGACGAGGTCGAGCCGGCGGCCGCGATCGTCAGGCGTTTCGCCACCGGCGCGATGTCGTTCGGCTCGATTTCCTATGAAGCCCACTCGACCCTGGCGATCGCCATGAACCGGATCGGCGGCAAGTCGAATACCGGCGAGGGCGGCGAGGAAGCGGAGCGGTTCAGGCCCCTGCCGAACGGCGATCTAATGCGCTCGGCGATCAAGCAGGTCGCCTCGGGCCGCTTCGGTGTGACCGCGGAATACCTGGTCAATGCCGATGACATCCAGATCAAGATCGCGCAAGGAGCGAAGCCTGGCGAGGGCGGTCAGCTCCCCGGGTACAAGGTCGACGAGTGGATCGCCCGGGTGCGCCATTCGACGCCGGGTGTCGGCCTGATCTCGCCGCCGCCGCATCACGATATCTACTCCATCGAGGATCTAGCCCAGCTCATCCACGATCTGAAGAACGTCAACCCCGAGGCGCGGATCAGCGTCAAGCTCGTCTCCGAGGTTGGCGTCGGCACCATCGCCGCCGGCGTCGCCAAGGCCCATGCCGATCATGTGACGATTTCAGGTTTCGAGGGCGGCACCGGCGCGAGCCCGATCACCTCGATCCAGCACGCCGGCCTGCCGTGGGAAGTCGGCCTCGCCGAAACCCACCAGACACTGGTGCTGAACAGCCTGCGCGGGCGGATCGCGGTACAGGTCGACGGCGGTTTCCGCACCGGCCGCGATGTCGTCGTCGGGGCGATACTCGGGGCCGATGAGTTCGGGTTTTCGACCGCCGCGCTGATCTCGGCCGGCTGCATCATGATGCGCAAGTGCCACCTCAACACCTGCCCGGTGGGCGTCGCCACCCAGGATCCGGAGCTGCGCAAGCGCTTCGCCGGCCAGCCCGAGCACGTCATCAACTTCATGTCCTTCATCGCCGAGGAGGTCCGCGAGCTGATGGCCGAACTCGGCTTCAGGACCATGAACGAGATGATCGGGCGCACCGACCTGCTTGGAGACGCGGGCGGCAATCGGGCACTGGAAGGCGCAGGGGCTCGACTTCTCCAGGCTCCTCCACAAGATCGAGATCGGCCCCGAGGTCGCCCGCTACAATTGCGAGAGCCAGGATCACGGTCTCGACGGGGCCCTCGATCACCGGCTGATCGCCGAGGCGTGGCCGGCGCTCGACGGCCGTCGCCCCGTCCAGATCGACGTTCCGGTGCAGAACACCAACCGCATCGTCGGCGCGATGCTGTCCGGCGAGGTCGCCAAGCGCTACGGCCATAAGGGTCTGCCGGACGATACGATCCGGGTTCGCTGCATCGGTACCGCCGGCCAGAGCTTCGGCGGGTTCCTGGCCCACGGCATCACCCTTGAGCTCGAGGGCGACGCCAACGACTACGTCGGCAAGGGGCTGTCGGGGGGGCGGATCATCGTCCGGCCGTCGGCGGAGAGCCCGATCGACCCGCACGACAACATCATCATCGGAAATACCGTTCTCTACGGTGCGATTGCCGGCGAAGCCTTCTTTCGCGGCGTCGCCGGGGAGCGGTTCGCGGTGCGTAATTCCGGGGCCTACGCGGTGGTGGAAGGCGTCGGCGACCACGGTTGCGAGTACATGACCGGCGGCTGCGTCATCGTTCTCGGCCAGACCGGGCGGAACTTCGCTGCCGGGATGAGCGGCGGCGTCGCCTATGTCTTCGACGAGGACGGCATGTTCGAGCGGCGCTGCAATCTTGCCATGGTCGAGCTGCAGCCGATCGCCGACGAGGACGAGCGCCTTGAGGAGATGTACCATCAGCGCGGCGACCTTGGGGCGCATGGGCAGGTCGAGATCATGCACGACATGACCCGGTTCGATGCCGAACGACTGCGCGCGTTGATCGACAAGCACCGCCGCTACACCGGCAGCCGGGCGGCGACGAGAATGCTGGAGAACTGGAACGATTACCTGCCCCGGTTCGTCAAGGTCATGCCGGTGGACTACCGCCGGGCGCTGGAGCAGATGCAGGCACGTTGGCGGCCGACGGAGCGGACCGGCGTCAGCGTCGCGGTCGGGTATTAGCCATGGGCAAGCCAACCGGATTCAAGGAGATCGCGCGCCGGGATCGTGCCTACGAGTCGATCAGCACACGCGTGCGCCATTGGAGTGAGTTCACGGTGCCGATGGAGGAGGCCGAGCTCTCGCGTCAGGGCGCGCGCTGCATGGACTGCGGCATCCCGTTCTGTCATCAGGGCTGTCCGGTCAACAACATCATCCCGGACTGGAACGACCTCGTTTACAACGGCGACTGGCGGGAAGCCCTGGACGTCCTCCACTCGACCAACAACTTCCCGGAATTCACCGGGCGGATCTGTCCGGCCCCGTGCGAGGCGGCGTGCACCCTCAACATTTTCGACACCCCCGTCACCATCAAGACGATCGAATGCGCGATCATCGACAAGGGCTGGGAAAACCGCTGGGTTCTGCCGCAGATCCCGACCCATCGCACCGGCCGCCGCATCGCCGTCGTCGGTTCCGGACCGGCCGGAATGGCCTGCGCCCAGCAGCTTGCCCGCGCCGGCCACTGGGTCGTCGTCTTCGAGAGACAGGACCGGATCGGCGGACTGCTTCGCTATGGCATTCCCGATTTCAAGATGGAAAAGCACCTGATCGACCGTCGGATGGCGCAGATGCAGGCGGAGGGCGTCGAGTTCCGGCCGAACAGCAACGTCGGCGACGCGATCCCCGCCGGCCGGCTGGCCGAGGAGTTCGACGCGGTCGTCCTCTCGGGCGGCGCCGAGCACCCCCGCGATCTGCCGGTACCGGGGCGCGAACTCGGGGGCATTCACTTCGCAATGGATTTCCTGACCCAGCAGAATACGCGCGTCGCCGGCGGCACGGTTGGGGCAGAGGACGCCATCCTCGCGGCCGGGCGCAAGGTTGTGGTCATCGGCGGCGGCGACACCGGCTCGGACTGCGTTGGCACCTCGATCCGGCAGGGGGCTGAGTCGGTCACCCAGCTCGAGATCCTGCCGCGGCCGCCCGAGCACGAGGACAAGGCGCTGACCTGGCCCGACTGGCCGCTGAAGCTGCGCACGTCGACCTCGCACGAGGAAGGCTGCGCGCGTGACTGGTCGGTGTCGACCAAGGCCCTCCACGGCAACGGCCGGGTCGAGGCCCTCGAGATGGTCCGGGTCGACTGGGAGAAGGACGAAAACGGCGGCTGGAACCTCCGCCCGCAGGCGGGCAGCGAGTTCCGGATCGAGACCGATCTGGTGCTGCTCGCCATGGGCTTCGTCCACCCGCTGCACGATCGCCTGCTGCAGGATCTGGGCGTCGAACTCGACGCCCGCGGCAACGTCAAGGCGGATACCGAGGGCGAGCCAGGCGCCTACCAGACCAGCAATCCGAAGGTCTTTACCTGCGGCGACATGCGCCGCGGCCAGTCGCTGGTCGTCTGGGCTATCCGCGAGGGTCGCCAGTGCGCCCGCTCGGTCGATCAGATGCTGATGGGATTCTCCGAGCTGCCGAGATAGCGCGCGGAGGCAGTGACGAGGAGTTGCCGATGATCGTCTACGATATGCACTGTGGCAACGGCCACGTCTTCGAGGAGTGGTTCACCAGCGTCGGGGATTACGACAGCAAGGCGGCGGCGCATCGCCTTGCCTGTCCCGAATGCGGCGATACCGTCGTTACGAAGGCTTTGTCGGCGCCTCGGGTGAATGCTGGCGCGGCGAGACCGGCGGAAACGCCGTGCGGACTGCCCGCGTGCGGTACGGGCGGCTGCCAGATGATGAACGGCGGCTGATCCGGCGGCGGTCGCTCCAGTGCCTGCCAATCGGCTGGCCTCGGCCTGCCTTGCCATGGCGGGGGTGAACGGCTTCCTCGCCGTGGCCGCCGGCGCATACGGCCGTCATGCTGTGAGCGAGGCCTACCCGCGCGAGATCATGGCCATCGCCTCGCAATATCAGCTCGGCCATGCGCTCGCGCTGCTGGCGGTCGCTTGGCTCGCCGCCTCTGGAGAGGCGCGCTGGCTGTCGGCGGCCGGTTTCGCCGCCGTCGCCTTTACCCTCGGCATTCTGCTGTTTTCCGGCACCCTTTATGCCTTCGCCCTGAGCGGCGATCTGCCGATCGCCGGCACCGCGCCGGCGGGCGGTTTCCTTCTGATGGCCGGGTGGCTGACGTTCGTCTGGATCGGCGCGCGCGGCCTGCTGCGCCGGTAACGGCGAGCCGATACGAGAAAAGCCGGCCCGAAGGCCGGCTTTCCGTCGTCTTGCCGCTGGCTGTCTCTAGATCAACCTGCTATCGGACGGCATCGTCCGATAGCAGAAAGTTGATCAGTTTACAAAAGACCGAGCATCTCATCTGCGCCCGTCGGGGCGCAGGATGCTCTAGCCGGCCATCTTCCACACTTCCGGCGCGGCGCCGGCGCGCTCTTCGAGAGCCTTGCGCTGGCGTTCGAGTTCCTCCGGCAGACGGTCGCCGAACTTGGCGAAGAACTGCCTGATCTCCTCCGCTTCGGCGAGCAGTCCCTGACGGTTGATGTCCATGATGCCGTGGTACTTCTCCCGGGTGAAGTCCAGGCCGGCCCAGGTGATGTCCTCGTAGCGCGGCATCAGGCCGAACGGGCTGTCGACGGCTTCGGCGTTGCCGTTGACCCGGTCGACGATCCACTTCAGCACCCGCATGTTCTGCCCGAAGCCCGGCCAGATGAACTTGCCGTTCTCGTCCTTGCGGAACCAGTTGACCCGGAAGATCTTCGGCAGCTTGTAGCCTTTGCCTTCCATATTCAGCCAGTGGTCCCAGTAGTCGGCCATGTTGTAGCCGATGAAGGGTAGCATCGCGAACGGATCGCGGCGGATCGCGGCCTGGCCGATCGCGGCGGCGGTCGCCTCGGAGCCCATGGTCGCGGCCATGAAGACGCCGTGCTTCCAGTCGCGGGCCTCATAGACCAGTGGGAAGGTCTTCGACAGCCGACCGCCAAAGATGAAAGCGTCGATGGCGACGCCCTGGGGATCTTCCCACGCCGGGTCGATCGTCGGACATTGCCCGGCCGGCGCCGTAAAACGCGCGTTCGGATGGGCCGCCGGATGATCCATGTCCGGAGTCCAGTCGTTGCCCTTCCAGTCGATAGCGTGGCTGGGCTTGGGGCCGTCCATGCCTTCCCACCAGACATCGCCGTCGTCGGTGAGCGCGACGTTGGTGAAGATTGAGTTGGCCTTGATCGAGTCCATCGCCATCGGATTGGAGTCGTATGACGTACCCGGGGCGACGCCGAAGAAGCCGTACTCGGGGTTGATGGCGCGCAGCGAGCCATCTGGCGCCGGCTTGATCCAGGCGATGTCGTCGCCGATGGTCGACGCCTTCCAGCCCCCGAACCCCTGCGGCGGCAGGATCATGGCCAGGTTGGTCTTGCCGCAGGCGCTGGGGAACGCAGCGGCGACGTATGTTTTCTCACCCTTGGGCGACTTCAAGCCCGAGAATGAGCATGTGTTCGGCCATCCAGCCGTCGTCGCGGGCCATCACCGAGGCGATGCGCAGCGCCAGGCACTTCTTGCCGAGCAGCGCGTTGCCGCCGTAGCCGCTGCCGTACGACCAGATCTCGCGGGTCACGGGGAAGTGGCAGATGTACTTCTTGCTGATGTCGCCCTCGCACGGCCACGGAACGTCCTTCTGGCCTGGCTTCAGCGGAGCACCGACCGAGTGGACGCAAGGAACGAAAAAGCCGTCGCCGAGGACGTCGAGGACCTTCTGTCCCATCCGGGTCATGATCCGCATATTGCAGACCACGTAAGGCGAGTCAGTGATCTCGCATCCCGATCTGCGCGATCGGCGAGCCCAGCGGGCCCATGCTGAAGGGAATGACGTACATCGTCCGTCCCTTCATACAGCCGTCGTAGACGCCCTTGAGGATCGTCTTCATCTCGGCCGGATCCATCCAGTTGTTGGTCGGTCCAGCTTCTTCCTTGGTCTTCGAGCAGATGTAGGTCCGCTCCTCGACCCGAGCGACATCGCTCGGGTGCGAGCGTGCTAGGTACGAGTTCGGCCGCTTATCGGGGTTCAACCGGGTGTAGGTGCCCGAAATCGACCATTTGCTGGCTGAGACGGTCGTATTCTTCCTGCGATCCGTCACACCAGTACACGCTGTCCGGCTTGCAGATGCCGGCGATCTCCTCGACCCAAGCCAGAAGCTTGGTGTTGGAGGTCCGGTCGCGTCCAGTTGTTGTCATGAGTCACTCCCTCGCGTTGTCACATCCCGTGGAACCGCGCCGTCGTCCCCACGAGAGGCATCGGCTGGCGGACCGCGTTTGCTAGTTATATGGGCGTTTCCGTGATATATTCCGCCCAATACTAAGCCTTTTCGGGTTGCGTGCAAGCGCGGGACGGACGAATTCTAAGATGTTCCGTACGCGTTTGAAATACATGTCGAATGGTGCGACGGTGGCAAATCAGCCGCCGGTCTGTTCGTCGCCGTCGTTCACAATGCGATCGAAAACGAGCGCGAGTTCCTCGGCGGTTCCCACCGGCGACGGGAAGTCCAGCCGGGCAAGGGCGCCGCGGCGGCGCAGGTCGCAGCCCTCGGGATCGACGGCGATCAGCCGCCAGCCGGCGCCGGGACGCGCCAGCAGCCGCTGCGCCGCCTGCGCGACGGCGTCCGCCTTGTCTTCCTGCAGCCGCGCGAGGATGTCGGGCTCGGCGGCGGCGATCTGCGCCGCCGCACCCAGATCGAACATGACCTCACCGGCGCCGAACCACATCGCCCGACCGAAGCCGCCGACGAAGTGGGCGCGCTCGACTGTCATCCTGTAGACGTTGAAGTCGGTGAAGCCGGCGTAGAGCGCCGCCGACGGGTGGCGGGCGAGGAAACGCCGCCGGTGGCGTTCGTCCCCAGTCCTGACGACACGCCCGAGCAGGCTCACCCGCGGCCCGGTCTGCGGGTTGGCCCGGTGCGAGGCCGCCTTGATCAGCAGGCTGGCGCGGTCATCGCCACCGAGGTTGCGAGTATGGTCGGAGAGGTCGGACAACAGCAGGATCGGGCTCGCGTCCGTGTCGCAGGCGACGGTGACCAGGGAGGCGTAGGGCCAGCCGCCGCCGGCTTCGCCATCGCCGGCGTTCCCGCTCAGGCTGGTCGCCAGCGCCGCCGACCGGGCGCGTCGGATCAGGCTCCGCGCTTCGGCTCCGCTCACGCGGTCGCCTCCGCTCCGCGCTCATTGTCCGCGGGCCCGCGAAGGACGAGATCGCGCAGGGTGACGATGCCCACTGGGGCGCGGTTGACGTCGACCACGAGCGCTCGGGAGAGATTGAATCGGATCAGAAGGCGCACCGCGTACTTGCCTTGCATGTCGACCGGCAGCGTGAGCACCGGTTTCGACATGACCTCGTAGACGTTGACCCGCTCGGCGGCGCGATCCTTGGCGATGACCTCGCGCGCGACATCGGTGACGACGATGAGCCCGAACTCGTCGAACGCGTCACGGCGCTCGACGACCAGCGAGCTGACGCCGGCATCGCGCATGGCCTCGATCGCTTCGGCGACCGTCGCCGTCAGCGCGATCTTGCGCACCATCGGGCTCATGACGTCGCCGACGCGCACAATTCCCGCTTCGCCCTCGCTCATATCCGCTCCGCTATCGCGCTGAAGAGGGCGTGGGCCTGGGTCCGCAGGCCGACCGCGTCCTCGATCGCCACCTGGAAGGCGATGCCGGCTCCGGGCTCATTCTCGAATTTGCCCGCCCGCGCGATCGTCTCGAGAATCTCGCGGGCTTTCGGTTCGGCGACGAGAAACAGCAGGATGTCGCGCTGGGCGGTAACCTCGAGCCCGAGGAAGCTCTTTTCCGGAGTCAGGCCCTCGCCGCGGCAGTTGGTAATGACAGTCGCTCCGGTCGCCCCGGCGGCGCGGGCGGCATCGAGGACCGCGTCCGTTCGATCCTCGGAGACGAAGGCGAAAATCAGCTTCAGATTCATGATTTCGCGGCTCCCGAAACGCTCTTCCGCCGCAGCCGGGTCGCGAGCCAGACATAGGCGAGCACCGACATAATGGGGCAGACGCTGGCGAATGCAATCAGCCCGAAGCCGTCGATGAGCGGGCTGCGTCCGGGGATACCGGCAGCGAGGCCGAGACCCAGCGCCGCGACCACCGGCACCGTCACCGTCGAGGTCGTCACGCCGCCGGTGTCGAAGGCGAGCGGGATGATCGCCCGCGGCGAGGTCAGGGTCTGGCCCATGACGATGATGTAGCCGACGGAAATGTAGAGCGCCAACGGCGTCCCGGTGACGATGCGGAAGACACCGAGGGCGACCCCAAAGGCGACGCCGACGGCAACGGCGAGGCGCAGTCCGAGGGCGGGAATGGTCCCGCCCGACGTCTCCTGAGCCTTAAGGGCGACCGCGATCAGCGCCGGCTCGGCGATGGTGGTGGTGAAGCCGATGGCAGCGGCAAAGATGTAGACCCAGTGGTAGTCGCGCCAGTCGATGGCTGCCGCGCTGCCGCTGTCGCTCGCGCCGGCGGAGGTGGCCAGCTCGGCCAACTGGACCGCCATGGTCCGGCCGATCGGAAACAGCGCCTCCTCGAGCCCGACAAGAAACAGGGTCATGCCGACGAAGACGTAAAGAACGCCGAGCGCGATCCGCCGCGGGTTCGCCAGCGGCCGGCGCAGGACACCGAGCTGGAAGACGAGCATGACGACAACGATCGGAGCGAGGTCGAGGATCGTAGCCCAGCCGGTACTCAGCGTCAGCGTCAGGAGCTCCATCTCAGCCGCCCGCGCGCCAGGCGCCGACAATGCCGAACAACAGCACGAACATGATCGGGGTGAGGCTGGCGAAGGCGATCAGGCCGAAGCCGTCGGCGACCGGGTTGCGCCCGCGGATCGACCGGGCGAGACCGACGCCCAGCGCGGCAACCAGAGGGACGGTGACGGTCGATGTGGTGACGCCGCCGGAGTCATACGCGATTCCGACGATCTCGGCCGGCGCCAGCGGTGTCAGGGCGACGACGCCGACGTAGCCGCCGATGATCAGGAGCTGGATCGGCCAGCCCTTGAGGATCCTGAAGACGCCGATGACGAGAGCGGCGCCGACGGCAACCGCGACCCACAGGCGGAGCTGGAAGGCGTAGGCTACAACCGCTTCGCCGGACCCGGCGATGGTCCCGGCTTCGGCGGCGGCGCGTGCGCCTTCGGCGGCGATGGCGATCAGCGCCGGCTCGGCGAACGTGGTGCCGAAGCCGAGGGCGAACGCGAAGAGGAGCAACGCGCTCAGGCTGCCCTTGCGGACGAAGGCCCCGGCCATCGCGCCGCCGAGCGGAAACAGCCCCATCTCAAGGCCGCGGACGAACAGAGTGAGGCCGAGGACGACGAAAGCACAGCCGACCAGCACATCGCCCAGATTGGGGAACGGCTGGCCCAGGACAATGAGCTGGAAGAAGACGATAACGATCGCCAGCGGCGCCAGATCGCGGACGGCCGCCGCGATGAATCGCAGTACGCGGCGCAGAAGGGACATCATTCCGGCATGGGCTTGCAGAAGAGGTGAATGGCGGGATCGAGACGAAACATCGTTCCGGCTTGGCCGGGAAGTCCCGGATAGTGCGCGAAGGGCGCGGCGAAATCCATTGCGGCCTTGCCGGCAGGGCCAGCCTGCCACTACCGTCCGCTCGTGCCGGAGAGAGGACAGGCGCTATGACAGCCGGAGAGAGCCGGGTGATCGCCATCGACGGTCCGGCGGCGGCGGGGAAGGGAACCCTGGCGCGCCGGCTGGCGACGCATTTCGGCTACGCCTATCTCGACACCGGCGCGCTCTATCGCGCCGTGGCCGCGCGTCTGCTTGCATCGGGTGCCGAGGCGACGCCCGCCGCGGCCGAGGCCGAAGCCCGACGCCTGACGCCCGCGGATTTGGAGCGCGACGACCTGCGCGGCGACGATGTCGCGAGCCTCGCCTCGACGGTCGCGGCGATGAGCGAAGTCCGTGCCGCGCTGCTTACGTTCCAGCAGGACTTCGCTGACCGTCCCCCGGATGGGCGCACCGGCGCGGTGCTCGACGGGCGCGATATCGCCACCGTCGTCTGCCCCGACGCTGATGTAAAATTGTTTGTCACGGCCAACGTCGAGGTGCGCGCCAAACGCAGGCTTAAGGAGTTGCGGGCGCGTGGTGTCAACGCTATACATAGCCGCGTTCTGCGGGAGATGCAGGAACGCGATGCACGTGATTCCGCAAGAAGTATCGCGCCTCTCCTACCCGCACGGGACGCAGTCGTCATAGACACAAGCACGCTGGACGCCGAACACGCTTTTGCAGCCGCTCTTGAGATCGTGGAAGCGCGCAACATCCGGGCGCATGCTTGATCGTCGGCCTGCCGCAACGCCGGGAAGAGTTTCCGTCCGCATTGTCGGGCGGGTGCCGTCCGGGCGCGGCCTGAGCCCGATGATCACTTCGTGCTGCTCGCGATCGCGCGGCTTCGCTTCTTTTTCATTCACCCCAACCGCAGTACCGACGGAACAACTCACGCATGACTGAAATCGCAACCGCCGCCGATCAACACCACGCGAGCGCCAAGGAAAGCTTTGCCGCCCTTCTCGACCAGTCGATGGACGAGGCCGACGGTTTCGAGGGGCGGGTCGTCCAGGGCACCGTCGTTGACATCGAAAACGACATGGCGGTGATCGACGTCGGGCTCAAATCGGAGGGCCGGGTCAGCCTGAAGGAGTTCTCCGCGCCGGGCCAGGCTGCGGCGATCACCCCGGGTGACGTCGTCGATGTATTCGTCGAGCGCTACGAGGACCGCGACGGCATGGTTATTCTCAGCCGCGAAAAGGCGCGGCGCGAGGAGGCCTGGAACGTGCTCGAAAAAGCGTTTAACAGCGGCGAGCGCATCACCGGCACGATCTTCGGCCGGGTCAAGGGCGGGTTTATCGTCGATCTGTCCGGCGCCGTCGCCTTTCTGCCCGGCAGCCAGGTCGACATCCGGCCGGTGCGCGACATCAGCCCGCTGATGAACACGCCGCAGCCGTTTCAGATTCTCAAGATGGATCGCAGCCGGAACAACATCGTCGTCTCCCGCCGCGCGGTGCTGGAAGAGACGCGCGCGGAGGCGCGCTCCGAACTGATCGCCAACCTCAAGGAGGGTCAGGTTCTCGAAGGCGTCGTCAAGAACATCACCGATTACGGCGCATTCGTCGATCTCGGCGGGGTCGACGGTCTTCTCCATGTGACCGACATCTCGTGGAAGCGCATCAACCACCCGACGGAAGCCCTGCAGATCGGCGAAACGGTTCACGTCCAGGTCATCCGCTTCAACCCGGAGACGCAGCGCATTTCGCTCGGGATGAAGCAGCTCGAGGCCGATCCCTGGGACGGGGTTGAGCTCAAGTATCCTAAGAGCGCGAAGTTCCACGGCCGCGTGACCAACATTACCGATTATGGTGCCTTCATCGAGCTCGAAGCCGGCGTCGAAGGCCTGGTCCACGTCTCGGAGATGAGCTGGACCAAGAAAAACGTCCACCCCGGCAAGATCGTCTCGACCAGCCAAGAGGTCGAAGTCGTCGTCCTCGACGTCGACAAGGACAAGCGACGCATCAGCCTTGGCCTGAAGCAGTGCATGGGCAACCCGTGGGAAGAATTCCTCGAGAAGTACCCGACGGGATCGATCGTTGAAGGCGAAATCAAGAATATCACCGAGTTCGGCCTGTTCATCGGCCTGCCGGGCGACATCGACGGCATGGTTCATCTGTCGGATCTCTCGTGGAGCCGATCCGGCGAAGACATGCTGGGCGAGCAGCAGAAGGGCGAGGTCGTTCGCGCCAAGGTGCTCGACGTCGATGTCGATAAGGAGCGCATCTCGCTTGGGGTCAAGCAGCTCGAAGACGATCCGTTCGCGGCGAGCGTCGGCAAGCTGAAGAAGGGCGATGTCGTCACCTGCACCGTGACCGCCGTTCTCGACAATGGCATCGAGGTCCAGGTCGGTGACGGTCTGACCGGCCTGATCCGCAAGGCGGAACTTTCGCGCGATCGCAGCGAGCAGCGGCCCGACAGGTTTGCGCCCGGCGAGAAGGTCGACGCCAAGATCACCCAGCTCGACCACGCCAGCCGCCGTGTCAGCCTCTCGATCCGCGCTCGTGAAATGGACGATGAGAAGAAGGCGGTCGCGACCTATGGCTCGAGCGACTCCGGGGCCAGCCTCGGTGAGATCCTGGGCGCTGCGATCAAGGAGAAGCGCGAGTCGGCGCGTCGGGCGGCTGAGCAGAAGAAAGCCGCGGCGCAGGCCGACACCGAGGCCGATGACGCCGACGCGGATGCAGACGCAGACGCAGACGCCGGCGACGATGAGGCTTAGGCGACAGCTGCGCCGGCCGGCCGGCGACCGGCGCCGCGTCGCCGGCAACGCCTGACCGGCGCGGGCAGCAATGGCGCCCGGTACGGACTACCTGATCGATCGTCGGCGGCTCAAGCGACGGCTGACGGCCTGGCAAATTGCCGCCGTGGTCGCGATCGTCGCCGCCGTGCTGATCGCCTATGGGCGGTTCGACCGCGTCGTCGCTCGGGCCCATGTCGCCAGGCTCAGCGTCACCGGCGTTATCGCCGACGACAGCGATCGGGATCGGGCGCTTGAGGCACTGGGCGAGGATAGCAGCGTCAAGGCGCTGATCGTGCGGATCGACAGTCCCGGCGGCACGGTGGTCGGCGGCGAAGCGCTCTACCGTCGCCTGTTCGAGCTCGGCAAAACCATCCCGGTCGTCGCAGTCATGGGCGAGGTCGCCACCTCGGCGGCGTACATGACGGCGCTGGGCGGGGAGCGGATCTTTGCCCGCGAGGGCACCCTGACAGGATCGATCGGCGTGATCATGCAGACGGCCGACGTGACCGGGCTCCTCGACAAGCTCGGAATCAAGCCGGAGTCGATCAAGAGCGCGCCGCTCAAGGCTCAGCCCAACCCGTTCGAGACGTTCACCCCGGCGGCGAGGGCGGCCATCGAGGCGGTGATCGCCGATGTCTATGAGATGTTCGTCGGCATGGTCGAAGAGCGGCGGGAGATGAGCCACGACGTCGCCATCGGGCTCGCCGACGGGCGGATCTTTACCGGACGCCAGGCGCTCGCCAGCGGCCTGATCGACGCCATCGGCGGCGAAAGCGAAGCCCGGCGGTGGCTGGAGGAAAACAAGGGGGTGGCGACGAGCATGCCGGTGCGTGACGTCGAGCCCGAGGATACGGCCGCGCAGGTCAGTCGATGGCTCGGTTCGGCCGGAAAAGCTCTTTTTCCTGAAAGGCTTAATCTTGACGGGTTGGTCTCCGTCTGGCACCCTGCGCTCTAGTTTAGGGTTGCGCGATGCCGGGACGGGACGATGGGGCCTTGCACCGGGAGGGGATGATCGATGACCAAGTCCGAGATGATCGCTCGGCTCGCCGCGGCCAATCCCCATCTCTACCACCGCGATGTCGAGCGGATTGTGACGACGGTCTTCGATGAAATCGCCAGCGCGTTGGCGCGCGGGGATCGGGTCGAGCTGCGCGGTTTCGGTGCTTTTTCGGTGAAGGAGCGCGGGGCCCGCGTCGGCCGCAACCCGCGAACCGGCGATACGGTCAACGTGACCTCGAAATACATTCCCTACTTCAAGACCGGCAAGCAGTTGCGCGAAAAGCTGAACGCGGACGACGAGTAACGATAACGGCCGCGGAGAAAGCGGCTGGCGGGAAGGGTCGATAGGGTCATGAAGGTTCTGTTCTGGATAATCGTGCCGCTGCTGTTTTTGATCGTCGTCGTCTTTGCGGTGCGCAATCACGCGATGGTCGAGGTCAGTCTGTGGCCGATCCTCCTCGACGCGGTGGCGGTGCCGATCTACGCCATCACCCTCGTCGCGCTGTTCATCGGCTTTCTGTGGGGCGGTCTGGTCGCCTGGCTGCAGGGAAGCGCCGGTCGTGCGCGGCGCCGGGCGCTGGCCCGCAGGCTGGAAGCCGAGCATCGGGAACTGGCGCTGACCCGGGACAAGCTGGCAAGGCTGGAGCGTGCGGAGACAAGCGCTACCATTCCGTCGCCGCCGGTCGGCGTCGCCTAATCGGAGCGGTCATCGCAACGGTATCCGTCGCGGGCGGGGGCAGGAGCGGAGGCACGTTTCACCGCCGTCGCCTGTGGCGCCTCGCCATGACCTCGCGATCCATCCGGCGGGCGCCGCCGATCGGGACGCGGATCGCCGGACCTCAGGACTGATGTGATGGTGAAAGCGCACGAGCGCATCTTCGTCGCCTTTGACACGACCGATCTCGACGGCGCGCTGGAGCTGGCGCGGGCTCTGAGGGGTCTTGTCGGCGGAATCAAGCTCGGTCACGAGTTCTTCACCGCCTGTGGGCCGGAGGGGGTGCGCCGGATTTCCGAGGTTGGACTGCCGATCTTTCTCGATCTCAAGTTTCACGACATTCCGACCACGGTCGCTCACGCCATCACCGCGGCCTTGCCCTTGCGTCCGTTCATGCTGAACGTCCACGGCGGCGGCGGCGAAGCGATGCTGCGGGCGGCGGCCGGTGCAGCCGCGGCTGCCGGCCGTGATCGACCGCTGGTGCTCGCGGTCACCGTTCTGACTTCGCTTGCGGATGCCGATCTGGCGGCGGTCGGAGTGGCCGGGGAGGTGCGCGAGCAGGTCACCCGCCTCGCCCTGCTGGCAAAGGCAAGCGGGCTCGATGGCGTTGTCTGCGCCGCTTCGGAGATCATGGCCCTGCGCGGCGCCACCGGCGGCGCGTTCAAGCTCGTCGTCCCTGGGGTGCGGCCGGCATGGGCGGCGGCCGACGATCACAAACGGGTTCTGTCGCCCGGTGAGGCCGTCGCCCTTGGCGCCGATTACCTTGTCCTTGGCCGGCCCATTGTCGCTGCCGCCCACCCCGCGGATGCGGCGCGGCGGATCGTTGACGAAATTGCCGCGGCGGATGCATGAGCATGGACGTCAAGATCTGCGGCCTTGATGCGCCGGCGACGCTCACGGCCGCGATCTGTGGCGGCGCCCGCTACGTCGGCTTCGTCTTTTATCCCTGGTCACCGCGCTTCATCCTGGTCGAGCGCGCCGCCGCAATGGCAATGATGGTGCCGTCGTCGGTCAAGCGGGTCGGCCTGTTCGTGGCTCCGTCCGATGCGGAACTTGACGGGATCATGGCGCGTGTGCCGCTCGACATGATCCAGCTCCACGGCGAAGAGACGCCGGAGCGGGTCATGGCGATCAAGCTTCGCTTCGGCCTGCCGGTGATCAAGGCGCTCGCCGTACACATTGCCGCCGACGTTCGCGATTCAGCCGCGTACGTCACCGTCGCCGATCGGCTCCTGTTCGACGCGCGGCCTCCGGCACAGGCCCGAGAGGCCGGGCGGGAACGCGGTTTCTTTCGACTGGGGCTTGGTCAAAGGCTTCGCATGTCGTATTCCGTGGTTTCTCGCCGGCGGGCTCGACGCAACGAACATCGCCGAAGCGGTTCGGCTGAGCGGTGCCGCGGCGCTCGATGTCTCATCGGGGGTCGAAACCGCGCCGGGCGTCAAAAGCCCGGAGAAGATCAGGCAGTTTCTGCGCGCCGCCGCATCGATCGACACCATAGGAGCGACGCAATGACCGTCGTCAACACCTTCCACGGGGTTCCGGACGATCGAGGCCACTTCGGCCTTTATGGCGGTCGCTATGTCGCCGAGACGTTGATGCCGCTGATCTACGAGGTCGAGAAGGCCTACGAGGAAGCCCGCGCCGACCCTGCGTTCGCCGAGGAGTTCGCCCTCCAGCTCAAGCACTATGTCGGACGCCCGAGCCCGATCTATTTCGCCCGGCGGCTGACCGAGCGGTTCGCCGGCGCCCGGATCTACTTCAAGCGCGATGAGCTCAATCACACGGGCGCGCACAAGATCAACAACACCCTCGGCCAGATCCTGCTCGCCCGGCGGATGGGCAAGACGCGGATCATCGCCGAGACTGGCGCCGGTCAGCACGGGGTGGCGACGGCGACAGTGTGCGCGCTGTTCGGGTTGCAGTGCATCGTCTACATGGGCGCGACCGACATCGCCCGGCAGTCGCCGAACGTCTTTCGCATGAAGCTGCTCGGGGCCGAGGTCCGGCCGGTGACCGCCGGAACCCAGACCCTGAAGGACGCCATGAACGAGGCGCTCCGCGACTGGGTCAGCAACGTCGATGACACCTACTATCTGATCGGCACGGTCGCGGGCCCGCACCCCTACCCGGCCATGGTGCGCGATTTCCAGTCGGTTATCGGCCAGGAAGTCCGCGAACAGATCGTCGAACTCGCCGGCCGGCTTCCCGATGTGCTTGTCGCCTGCATCGGCGGCGGATCCAACGCGCTCGGCCTGTTTCATTCCTTTCTCGACGATACCGAGATCCGGATGATCGGCGTCGAAGCCGCCGGTCGCGGAATTTCCACCGGTGAGCACTGCGCTTCGCTCACCGCGGGCAAACCCGGCGTTTTGCACGGTAACCGGACCTACCTGCTGCAGACCCGCGACGGCCAGATCAAAGACGGCCATTCCATCGCCGCCGGTCTTGACTATCCCGGCGTCGGGCCGGAGCACGCCTGGCTGCGCGACAGCGGCCGCGTCGAGTACGTCTCGGTGACCGACGATGAGGCCATGGAGGCCTTTCAGCTCTGCTCGCGCATCGAGGGGATTATTCCAGCCCTCGAGCCGGCGCATGCCCTGGCTCATGTCGGCCGCATCGCCGGGCGGTTACCCAAAGACGACATCATCGTCATGAACATGTGTGGCCGCGGCGACAAGGATGTCTTCACCGCCGCCGCCCACCTCGGGATCGAGCTTTGAGCAGCGACAACCGCATCGTCCGCCGCTTTGCCGCGTTGGCCAGGGAGCGCCGCGGCGGGCTTGTCACCTTCATCACCGCCGGCGATCCCGACCTCGGCACGTCGATGGCGATCCTTCGCGGCCTGCCCAAGGCGGGCGCCGATCTGATCGAGATCGGAATGCCGTTCAGCGACCCGATGGCCGACGGACCGGCAGTCCAGGCCGCGTCGCTGCGCGCCCTGAAGGCGGGCCAGACCCTGAAGCGGACGATCGGCATGGTCGCGGCGCTGCGGAGCTCCGACAACGAGACCCCGGTCGTCCTGATGGGCTACTACAACCCGATCTACGTCTTCGGCGTCAAAGCCTTCGTCGCCGAGGCCCGGAAGGCCGGGGTCGACGGGCTGATCATCGTCGACCTGCCCCCGGAGGAGTGCGCCGAGCTGCTTGCCCCGGCGCGCGCGGCCGGCATCGACCTCATCTTTCTTGTCACACCGACCACCGACGACCGCCGGCTGCCGACCGTCCTCAGCCATGCCCGCGGGTTCCTCTACTATGTCTCGATCACCGGCGTGACCGGCACCGCCTCGCCCTCCATCGCCGACGTCGCAGGCGCCATCAGCAGGCTGCGCCATCACACCAGACTGCCGATCGCCGTGGGCTTCGGCATCCGCTCGCCGCAGCAGGCCGCCGCCGTCGCCTCGGTCGCCGATGCGTGCGTCGTCGGCTCGGCTTTGGTCACCAAAGTCGCCGACCATCTCGATGACCAGGGACTGCCGGGCCCGGACCTGACCCGCTCGGTTCTGTCTTACGTCGGCGAGCTGTCGCGCAGCGTCCGCGGCGCCGGCCGGGCCGGACCGGCATGAGCTGGCTCAGCAACGTCGTCCGGCCCAAGCTGCGCGAATGGGTCGGCGTCGGTTCGCGCGCGGTGCCGGACAACCTCTGGGAAAAATGCCCGTCCTGCGAGCAGATGATCTTCCACCGCGAGCTGGAGAGCCGGCTGCGGGTCTGCCCGCATTGCGACCATCATCTGCGCCTGGGCGTCGACGCCCGGCTCGGCATGATCTTCGACGACGCTGCTTTCGAGACGATTACGCTGCCGAAAGCGCCGGTGGATCCGCTCAGGTTCCGCGACCTGCGCAAGTACGCCGACCGGCTCAAGGAGGCGCAGAGCCGCACCGGTCGTAGCGAGGCACTTGTCGTTGCACATGGCGCGGTCGGTGCGCTGCCCGTAGTTGCGGTGGCTTTGAACTTCGAGTTCATGGGCGGATCGATGGGGGTTGCGGTCGGCGAGGGCTTCCTCGCCGGCGCCCGCCTCGCCGTCGAGAGGGATGCGACATTCATCGTCATCTGCGCCTCGGGCGGGGCGCGCATGCAGGAGGGCATCCTCTCGCTGATGCAGATGGCGCGGACCACCATCGCCGTTCAGCTCGTTCGCGAAGCCGGCCTGCCCTATCTGGCGATCCTCACCGATCCGACCACCGGAGGCGTATCGGCGTCGTTTGCGATGCTGGGCGATATCACCGTCGCGGAGCCCGGCGCGGTCATCGGCTTCGCCGGCGCCCGCGTTATCGAGCAGACGATCCGCGAAAGCCTGCCCGCCGGATTCCAGAAGGCCGAATACCTGCTCGACCACGGCATGGTCGATCTGATCGTCCATCGCTCGGCGCTGCGCGAGACGCTCGTCCGGCTCAACACGCTGCTGCGTCGGCCCAGGCTCGAACCGGCATTGGCGCCGGATGAGCCCGGTTTCAAGCCGGCGCCGCACGAGGCGGATGACGCGCTCGATGGCGACAGCGACGGCGATGCTGCGCTGGTCCTGCACGCACAGCCGCAGCCGGCCGGCGAAGACCGCGTCGTTGAGTAGTCCGCGGCGCAGCGACGTCGTCCTCGCCCGACTGAAGGCGCTGCATCCGCGCGTGATCGACCTTTCGCTCGATCGGATCGCCCGGCTGCTTGCCGACCTCGATCATCCGGAGAACGCGCTGCCGCCCGTGGTCCACGTCGCCGGGACCAACGGCAAGGGCTCGCTGATCGCTTTCCTGAGGGCCATGCTCGAAGCCGCCGGCCTCCGAGTGCATGTCTACACCTCGCCGCACCTGGTCCGGTTCAGCGAGCGCATCGTTGTCGCCGGCGCGGAAATCGGCGAAGAACCGCTGGCGGCGCTGCTCGAGGAGTGCGACCTGGTCAACGCCGGCCAGACCATCACGTTCTTCGAGATCACGACAGCGGCTGCATTTCTCGCCTTCAGCCGCACTGCTGCGGATGTGACCTTGCTGGAAACGGGGCTTGGCGGCCGCCTGGATGCGACGAACATGATCGACCGGCCGCGGCTGACCGCGATTACCCCGATCTCCCTCGACCACCGCTCCTTTCTCGGAACGACCGTGCGCGATATCGCCGGCGAGAAGGCGGGCATCCTCAAGCCCGGCGTGCCTTGCGTCGTCAGCGCCCAGATGCGCGACGCGGCCGAGGTTGTCGCCGCGCGCGCCGCCGCCGTCGGGGCGCCTCTGCTTCGTCAGGATCGGGACTGGTCGGTGCGCCCCGAGACCGAGGGCATGATCTTTGAGAGTGGAGATGTGTCCCTGCGGCTGCCGTGCCCGGCGCTGCAGGGCAGGCACCAGATCGACAACGCCGGCGCGGCAATCGCCTGCGCCCGGGCGCTGACGGGGATCGACATCGGCGGCGACGCTTTGGCTCGCGGATTGGCGGAAGCGGCGTGGCCGGCGCGGCTGCAGCCGGTGACGAGCGGACGGCTGCGCGCCCTGCTGCCGCCGGACTGGGAGCTGTGGCTTGACGGCGGGCATAATCCGGCGGCCGGGGCCGTTCTCGCCGTCCAGGCTCATGCCTGGCGCGACCGGCCGCTGTTCGTTGTTTTCGGGATACTCGACAGCAAGGATCCCATCGGCTTTCTGTTGCCGCTGGCGCCTTACGTCGAGCGTCTGGTCGCCGTCGAAATACCGGGCGAGCCGGGAAGCCTGAGTGCGCGGATGGGCATCGAGGCCGGCGAGGTCGTCGGCCTCGTCTCGGACGCGGCAACCAGCATCGAGGGCGCGCTCGACGCTTTGGCTCGGGACTGCGACGCACCGGCGCGGGTGCTCATCTGCGGCTCGCTCCATCTGGCCGGGGCGGTCCTCGCCGCCAATGCCTTCGGCCACGACCTCCATTAGACCAACCTGCGCCTGGATGGACGCAGATGAGATGCTCGAACTTCTTGTAACCGATCAACTTCTCGCTTTCGGATGATCCCATCCCACGGATCAGCTGCGGCCGAAGCTGAGATCGCGCGCCGCCAGGACAGCCTGCGTCCGGCTGTGGACCTTGAGCTTGCGCAGGATCGCGGTGATGTGCGCCTTGACCGTCGATTCCTTGATGCCGAGCTCGTAGGCGATGATCTTGTTCGACTTGCCCTTCGCGAGCAGGTCGAGAACGCGAAGCTCGCCATGGGTCAGGGCCGCCAGCCGCTCCTCGCTGTCGGTGCGCAGCGGGGCGGCGCGTCCGATTGCGCTTGGCGCGCAGGGGAAGGGGACGTAGATGTCGCCCGAGAGAACCCGGGTCATCCCGACGCCGATCTCGTCTCTTGAGAACGACTTGGGGATGAATCCGGACGCGCCGCAGGTGATCGCGGCGCGGACGACATCCTCGGAGCTGGTCGCCGAGACGACGATGATCGGCACCCAGGGCGCGACGTTGCGCAGGCTGACCAGCCCGGAAAAGCCGCTCGACCCCGGCATTTGCAGATCCAGCAGAACGAGGTCGATGTCGTTGGCATCGCCGCCGTCGACGAAGGCGCTGGCCTCCTCCAGGGTGCCGGCCTCGAAAATCTCGTACTCGCCGAACAGACTCTCGATGACCTGGCGCAACGCGGCGCGGAACAGCGGATGATCATCCGCGATCAGAACCCTGAACATGTTTCCCCGGCCTTCCTGCCGATCGCCGCGGGCGTCGCCGCCGGCCGAACGCCGCGGCTGCCCCTGTAGGTAAAGCCGCCCGGCGCGGCCGGCGCCGGCCCGCTCGCCTCGTCCGTCGCAAGCTCGATCATGGCCGCATGGTGCGGTGACTTGTGGCACGCCGGATCCGTGGCGGCGGCGTCGCCGGTGAGCGCCAGCGCCTGGCAGCGGCAGCCGCCCCAGTCGAGCTCGCGCCGCTCGCAGCTTCGACACGGTTCGGCCATCCAGGCCGTGCCGCGGAAGGCGTTGAACGCCGGCGCGTTCGCCCAGATCTCGGCGAGCGAGCCGTCGCGGACGTTGACGAATTCGAGCCCGGGAACGGTGGTCGCGGCGTGGCAGGGCAGGGCCCGGCCGGCCGGATCGACGACCATGAACCGCCGGCCCCAGCCGCCCATGCAGGACTTCGGCAGCCGCGCGTAGTAGTCGGGAATCACATAATCGATGACGAGCGTGCCCTTGTATCGCTCACGCGCCGTCTCGACCCGCCGGGTAACCTCGCGAACCTGCTCGATCGTCGGCATCAGTCGGGCGCGGTTGATCAGCCCCCAGCCGTAGTACTGGACATGGGCGACCTCCAGGCGGCGCGCGCCCAGCGCCAGCGCCAGCGCGATGAAGGCGTCGATCCGGTCCGCATTGCCGCGGTGGATGACGGCGTTCAGGGTCATCGCCAGACCTGCGGCGGCGATGGCGTCGGCCGCCCGGCGCTTGTGCTCCAGCGCCCCTTCGAACCCGCCGATCAGGTCCACGCCGGACGCTTCGGTGTCCTGCACGCTGAGCTGAACGTGCTCCAGCCCGGCATCGGCGAGATGCGCGGCAAGCGGCTCGTCGAGCCGAATGCCGGACGTGATCAGGTTGGTGTAGAGCCCGTGGCGGGCGGCATGGGCGATGAGCCGCGGCAGGTCGCGGCGGGCCAGCGGCTCGCCGCCGGAAAAGTGCACCTGGAGGACGCCGAGATCCGCCGCCTCGCCCAGCACCCGCAGCCAGTCCGTCTCTTCAAGCTCGCCGCTCGCCGCCACCAGATCGAGCGGATTGGAGCAGTAGACGCAGCGCATCGGGCAGCGGTGGGTGACCTCGGCGAGCAGGGCGAGCGGCGGTGGCGGGGGCAAGGGCGAAGACGGCGGCGTCATGGGACCAGCACCCCCCGCTCGCGGAGCTGCCGGATGAGTGCCAGCACATCGTCGGCGATCTCGACCCGGGGCGCGTCGTACTCGGCCGCGAGCCCGTCGATGATAACGGCGACGTTCGTCGCCCCGTCGCACCGGCGCAGGATCTCGGCGGCGATCTCGTCGGGCACGAACAGCCGTTCGGGCCCCAGCACCACCCAGCGCGACCGCGCCTTGTCGAAGGACAGCCGCATGTGCGGCGCGAAGCGCGGCACGTCTGTTGCGGCATCCGCGCATGACGCCATGGCGGTCATCGACCGCGCGTCCGGAACGAAGGCGCCGGGCGGCGGCAGCGCCGGCTCGACATAGGCGTGGTGCAGGGCGTCGAGCTGTGCCCAGAGGACGTCGCACTTGAAGCGAACGGCGTCCAGCACGGCCTGCTGCTGTTCGGGCGTGCGCGCCTCGCGCTTGACGTAGGCGAGGGCGAAGCCCACGTCGCGCGGCGCCTCTTCGAGCCGGCGGCGGAAGTACTGCATGACGCTGTCGTCGATGAAGTCGTAGTTGGCGAGCATCCCGGCGATGCGCTCCTTGTGGATCGCCGGCGCGAACAGCTCGGTCAGCGACGAGGCGATCCCCTCAAGGGTGCTGCGCTCGCCGACGAAGCGGACGTAGGCCTCTACGGCGAAGCGGGTCGCCGGCAGAGCCAGCCGCAGCGAGATGACGTCGTGGCGAGCAAGACCGAGTCCGTCCGTGAGGGTCAGCCAGCGCTCGAGGCCGCCGGGGTTGCCGTCGCCGCCGTCGTGCTCGCTCACCCGGTGCAGCCACTCCCGACGCATCGCCCGGTCGTCCATCCGGCTCATCAGGGTTAGATCCTTGCGCGGAATAGCGGCCTGGTAGCAGTAGCGGTTCAGCGCCCAGGCCTGAACCTGACCTCTGCTCAGCCGGCCGCCGTGCAGGAGCGCGTGAAACGGGTGGAGGCTGTGGTAACGCTCGGCGCCGATCCGGCGCAGGCGTTCCTCAAGCTCGTCGGTGCTCAGCAGCGGTCTCACAGCGTGATCTCCATGCCGTCCGTGGCAACGCGCCAGCCGCGCGCCTCGACTTCGGCGCGCTGGCCTGAGTCGGCGAGCAGGACGGGATTGGTGTTGTTGAGATGGACGTAGACCTTGCGCCGGACATTCGAGCTCGGCGAAGGCCGCGAGCGAGCCGCCCGCGCCGCTCATGCACATGTGTCCCATCCGCTCGGCGGTCTTCTCTCCGGCCCCGCTCGCCGCCATTTCGTCATCGTGCCACGTTGTGCCGTCGAACAGAACGAGCTCTGCGTCGCGGAGTCGTCTGGCAAGGGATGACGGCATGGCCGCGCAGCCGGGGAGGTAGCAGAACGACCGGCCCGTCGCCGGCTCGCTAAGCCTGAGCCCAATCGTATCCTCGGCAACCGAGCCGAAGGCTTCGGCCTCCGGGTCTTCGAGATAAAGCGCGACCTTGCCCGGAACCGCGAACGCTTCGACGACGAGCCCGCTCGCTGCGGTGTCCGGGCCCAGCAACGGGCTTGGGCCGTCAAGGGCGAGCGCCCGGCGCTCGACCAGATCGGCGCGCAGCACGGCGAAGATCGGATTTGCCGCCAGAGCCGCAAGAACGCGGCGGGTAGCGTAGAGGACGAAGGGCTGACTTTCGCGCAGGCTCAGCAGGCCGGCGACATGGTCGACATCGGCATTGGTGAGAACGACCCCGGCGATCGGGCTGTGGCGAACGGGTCGTTGCGGCCGCAACGGGGTGGTCTGCTCGATCTGCCAGCGGACGTCGGGCGAGCAGTTAAGGAGGAACCAGCGCTCCCCGTCGATGCTGACGGCAGCGGAAGACTGCGTTCGCGGCGTCGCCGCCGGGTCGCCGGCACGGGCGCGGGCGCAGTTGGGACATGAACAGTTCCACTGCGGAAAGCCGCCGCCGGCTGCCGAGCCGAGAATGATGATCCGCATGGCGTGCAGGCGCCGGCCGGCGGAAATGCCGACCGACGCCGTTACCCGGCCTCAGATCTCGGCGCACGCGTAACAGTTGATCTCCATCCCGACGGCGATTTCTACCACCGTCGGGCGGTTCCATTTGCGCATTGCGTCATCCTCCTTCGTGGCCTGACGAAAGGCGGCGACGGCCCGTCGCCGCCCGTCGCGCATCTTGGTAAGGAGGTAGCGGCGACGGCAATTGGAAAAAGGTCGCATCGGCGAAAAACGGCGATAGAACCAGAACGCAATGGCGGCTACTCGGCCTCCGGCGGCGTGTAGCTGAGCCCGTAGGCGGCGAATATCCTCGCGATCTCTCCGTTTTCGACCATCGCGGCGATGATGTCGCCGACGGCGTAGCCGAGGTCGCGAGAGCGCTCGTCGACGGCGGCGCCGATCGGCCACGTCGCGCCGGGGATCGCAACCGGCGATATGACGAACCCGTCGCGCACGGCTCCCAGCCCGGCCTCGATCTCCGCCTCCGTCCCCAACGCGGCAACGACCTCGCCGGCCCGCAGCGCCTCCGCCGTGGCGATCGTGTTCGGGTAGTGCACGAGGTTGCCGCGCAGGCTGCCGCCGGAAGCGCTGAGGAGATAGTAGTCGGCGAGCGTCGCGATCTCGACGCCGATCCTGCCATCGCCGACCTCACCGAGATCCGCCAGGCTCGCCACCCTCGTGTCCGCCTCGCCGTTGCTGGCCACAACCAGGCGCATGCGGGCATACGCGCCGAAGATGGTGACCTGCTTGTTGCGCAGGGCAAAGCGGCGATCCACCGGCACGTGCAGCATGACGTCGGCGACACCGCCGCCGAGGTAGTGGCCCTTCCACACCGCGTTGCGCAGGTCGTCGTCGACCGTTTCGCCGGCGGTCACCGCCATCAAGTTCACGGGCAGGCCAAGCCGCTTGGCGATAACGCGGGCGAGGTCGACATCGATCCCGGCGAAGCGTCCGTTGCTGAAATCGGAGAACGGCGCGAAGTCACGGTAGACGGCGATCCGGATCGCACCGCTTTCGCGGACCTCGTCAATCGGACGCGCCGCCGCGGGAGATGCGCGCGAGCCGGTCGCGAGCGCTGCAAGCATTGCTGTGACGACGAGCAGGCGGAAAGCGGCACGGCGCCGCGTGAACCGGGCGGACGCCACCGGCGATCGTCCGCCCGCGGCCGAGGAGATCGGCGATTGTTTCATGAACCCACTGTCGCAAGCGCCCAGCCTACGACTTCAACTCGACCAAAGTCCGATTTACGGCAGGACCGCCGGCGACGCACCATCTATTATCGTCAGGAAACAAAAACACGGGCGGGTGCCGCCGCGGGCGCGCACCGACCGAAAAAGGGAGGCTTGCAATGATCCATCAGGCACTGGAAAAGTTGGCCGAGAGCATCGTCATTCGGCCGAAGTACGACAATTTCATCGGCGGCTCATGGGTCGCTCCGGCGCGCGGACAGTACTTCACCAACCCGACGCCCGTAACCGGCCTGCCGCTCTGCGAGGTCGCGCGGTCGACGGCGGAGGATATCGAGACGGCGCTGGATGCCGCCCACGCGGCCAAGGCAGGTTGGGGCGCGACCTCGCCCGCCGAGCGCGCGCTCGTCCTCAACAGGATCGCCGACCGGATGGAGGAGCGGCTCGACATTCTGGCCATGGTCGAGACCCTCGACAACGGCAAGCCGATCCGCGAGACCAAGGCCGCCGACATCCCCCTCGCGATCGATCACTTCCGCTATTTCGCCGGTTGCATCCGGGCGCAGGAGGGCAGCGTCTGCGAGATCGACGCCACCACCTACGCCTATCACTACCACGAGCCGCTCGGCGTCGTCGCTCAGATCATTCCGTGGAACTTCCCGATCCTGATGGCGACCTGGAAGCTGGCGCCGGCTCTGGCCGCCGGCAACTGCGTTGTGCTCAAGCCGGCCGAACAAACGCCCATGTCGATCATGGTGATGATGGAGCTCATCGGCGACCTTCTGCCGCCGGGCGTTCTCAACGTCGTCAACGGCTTCGGGGTCGAAGCCGGCAAGCCGCTGGCCAGCAACAAGCGCATAGCCAAGGTTGCCTTCACCGGCGAGACGACCACCGGCCGGCTGATCATGCAGTACGCGGCAGAGAACATCATCCCGGTAACGCTGGAGCTGGGCGGCAAGTCGCCGAACATCTTCTTCGCCGACGTCATGGCGGAAGACGACGCCTTCTTCGACAAGGTGCTTGAAGGTTTCACCATGTTCGCCCTGAACCAGGGCGAGGTCTGCACCTGCCCGAGCCGGGCGCTGGTCCACGAGAGTATCTACGACCGCTTTATGGAGAAGGCGATCGCCCGGGTCCGCAGCGTCAAACAGGGCCATCCGCTCGATCCCGACACCATGCTGGGCGCCCAGGCGTCGAACGACCAGCTCGAGAAGATCATGTCCTACATCGATATCGGCAAGGCGGAAGGGGCGAAGGTCCTGACCGGCGGCAAGCGCGCCAGCATGGATGGCGAGCTGGCGAAGGGCTACTACGTCGAGCCGACCATCTTCGAGGGCGAGAACAGTATGCGCGTCTTCCAGGAGGAGATCTTCGGACCGGTGGTCTCGGTGGCGAAGTTCAAGGACGAGGACGAGGCGATCGAGATCGCCAACGACACCCTCTACGGGCTGGGCGCCGGGGTGTGGACCCGTGACGGCAACCGGGCCTTCCGCGTCGGCCGAGCGGTACAGGCGGGTCGGGTGTGGACCAACTGCTACCACCTCTATCCGGCCCACGCGGCGTTCGGCGGCTACAAGCAGTCGGGCATCGGCCGCGAGAACCACAAGATGATGCTTGACCACTACCAGCAGACCAAGAACCTGCTGGTGAGCTACAGCGCCAATCCGCTGGGCTTTTTCTAGGTTCTAGAGGGAAGACCGGCAGCGCGGGGGCGGGTGCGGGCCCGCTTCCGTCGCCGCCGGTTTTCGGGTGAGCAACATGGTCGAACGGGTTGTCGTAACCCCCGCAGCGGTCGAGATGATCGAACGGCTGAAAGCCATGCACGGCCCGCTGGCCTTCCACCAGTCGGGCGGCTGCTGCGACGGCTCCTCGCCAATGTGCTATCCGGCCGGCGAATTCCGCACCGGCGGCCAGGATCGCAGGCTGGGCGCGATCGCCGGCTGCGAGTTCTTCATCGGCACGGCGCAATATGAACACTGGTCCCACACCCAGCTCATCATCGACGTCGTCCCCGGCCGCGGCTCCGGGTTCTCCGTTGAGGCGCCGGAGGGCGTGCGCTTTCTGACCCGCGGGCGGGTCTTCAGCGACGACGAGGTGGCGGAACTGGAACGCGGTGCTGCCGTGGCGCAGGGCGGCAGTTGACGGGTTCGCTTGGAGCGGTCACCGTCCGAGGCAGCGGATCTCGTCGGATCCGGTCGCAGTCACCGTTTGCCCCCACGGAACGTAGATCTGGCACAGTTGCCGCGGATCGGTTGTCCACCACAGCCGAACGGTGACGCCGACGCCGGCATCGGCGGTCGTGCCGCTCATCTCGACGGGCGCCGCACCGGGAGCGATAACGAGCGCTCGCGCGCCGGGCAGGACGGCCTTGACCGGATGATCGGAGCCGTTCTCCACCTGGACCATGCCTTCGCTGGCGAAAGCGTCCGCGCCGTCGGCAAGACCGGCCGCCAGAAGGGCTGCGGCGACCATCGCGCCCGCCGCCTTTGTCCGGAAACCTCGCCCTGCCGATCCGGTCCGCTCGACCATCCGCCGCGTTTTCCTCCACCGCAAACTGCTCCGGACACCGATTATGAGCCACGACCGAGCGTCCCGCCACTTCGACTTAGGTCCGGGTTGACCCTCGCGAGCGCGCGGCCTGCTAGAGTTCGCGCGCCTGGTAGTTCGATTCAACTGACGGATGATACTCATCGGTCAGCTGAATCGAACTATTAGAGCATTGATACGGTGGGCTGATTCACCTGACGCTTGAGGACCAAGCGTCAGGATCAGACTACCAGCGTACGCAGGACCGTGTAGTGGGTTGAACAGGCATGGGATATGGCGTGCAACGCTGGCGGTGGCCGGCTTTCCCGGCGGCGCCGATGGTTTATCGCCGCCCACCGACCGGGTTGCGCTGGCTCATGACGCTTTTCGCATTCGCCCTTGCGTCACTAACCGGCGCGGCCGCGGCCGAACCGACCGCGGCCGGTCGGCAAGTCAAAGCCGAGAACGAGGTCATTCGCATCGGCTACCTGTCGGAAGCGGTCGACCGGCCGCCCGGGCTCTCGACGCTGGAGGTTCCGCCCGAGGACGGGGGCCTGCAGGGCGCGCGCCTGGCCATCGCCGACAACAACACCACCGGCCGCTTCACCGGCCAGACTTTCGCGCTGGTTGAGCGCGCTCTTCCCGTCGAAGGCGACGTCGGCGCGGCCTTCGCCGCGCTGAGCGACGACGGCGTGCACTACGTCGTGTCAACGCTGGACGGGGCGGGGCTCGATCGGCTCCTCGCACGCCCCGCCGGCGACCGTGTGCTCATCTTCAACGCCGGCGCACCGGACGACCGGTTCCGCCGTGCAGACTGTCGTGCCGATCTGCTCCACACGCTGCCGAGCCGGGCGATGCTCGTCGACGCACTGGCGCAATACCTGATCCGCAAGAACTGGAAGCGCTGGTTCCTAGTGACCGGCCCGGAGGAAGGCGATGTGCTCTACGCCGCTGCCGTGCGGCGCGCCGCCGGCCGCTTCGGCGGGCGGATCGTGGCCGAAAAAGCCTGGTCGGAAGCGCTCGACATCCGCAGGACGGCCGAAGCCGAGATCCCGGTGTTCACCCAGGTCGGCGACTACGACATCCTCGTCGTCGCCGACGAGATCGGGCTTTTCGGCGAGTACCTGCCCTATCGCACCTGGCAGCCGCGACCCGTCGCCGGCACTCAGGGTCTGACACCCGTGGCGTGGGACCGGAGCCTCGAGCAGTGGGGTGCGCGGCAGTTGCAATCGCGATTTCAGCGTCAGGCCGGGCGCGCGATGACGCCCGTGGATTACGCCGCCTGGGCGGCGGTGCGCTCCATCGGCGAGGCGGCGGCCCGCACGTCATCGGCCGACTTCGCGACCGTCGCCGGGTACCTCCGCGGCGACGCCTTCGAGCTCGCCGGATTCAAGGGCCTGACCCTGTCCTATCGGCCATGGGACGGCCAGCTCCGCCAGCCCATCCCGCTGGTGACCGCCCGCGCCATGGTCTCGATGTCGCCGCAGGAAGGCTTCCTTCACCCGCTCACCGCCCTCGACACCCTGGGCGACGACCGTCCCGAAAGCGGGTGTAAGCGATGAGAAAGCTCCTGCCGCCGACGGCCGCGGTTCTTGCGGGCCTGCTCACGGTCGCGGCGGCAACCTCGGCCGCTGTTGCCGGGACCGTGATCGTTTCCAACGAGCGCGACAACACGCTGTCGGTCATCGACGAGGAGAGCCTATCGGTGACGCAGACGGTTCCGGTCGGCCGCCGGCCGCGCGGGATCACCCTCAACGCCGACGGCTCCCGGCTCTACGTCTGCGCCAGCGACGACGACCGGATCGAGATCTACGACACGTCGACCATGGCCAAGATCGGCGAGATCCCGGCCGGCGTCGATCCCGAGCAGTTCGCGCTGCACCCCGATGACCGCCAGCTCTACATCGCCAACGAGAATGACGATGTCGTCACCGTGGTCGATACCGACAGCCGCCACGTCATCGGTCAGATCGATGTCGGCGTCGAGCCGGAGGGCATGGCGGTCAGCCCCGACGGCCGGGTGGTGATCAATACCTCCGAGACGACCAACATGGTCCACTGGATCGACACCGCGAGCCTGACCCTGATCGACAACACCCTCGTCGACCAGCGGCCGCGCTACGGGATGTTTACCCCGGACGGCAAGAGACTGTGGGTGTCGTCCGAGGTCGGCGGCACGGTGGCGGTCATCGACGTCGATGCGCGGGAGGTGATCGAGACCATCCGCTTCAAGATCGGCGGCATCTCGGCGGACCGCATCCAGCCGGTCGGGATCAAGCTCACGCGCAACGGCCGTTATGCCTTTGTTGCCCTCGGGCCGGCCAACTATGTCGCGGTGATCGACGCGCAGACCTACAAGGTGCTCGACTATCTCCTCGTCGGGCGTCGTGTCTGGCACCTGGCCCTGAACGCCGACGAGACGCGGCTCTACACCACGAACGGCGTCAGCGGCGACGTCACGGTCATCGATGTCGCGGCCCTCGAGCCGATCAAGTCGATCCGGGTCGGGCGCTTTCCCTGGGGCGTCGTGGTAAAACCGTGACGCCATGGACACCGCGCCGCACCCGCCGACACCACCCGCGTTATCGCTGGAGGCGCTGTCGTTTTCCTATGGGGACCGCTTCGCTCTCAAAGAGGTCAGCCTGAACATCGAGGCCGGCGTCTTCACCGCGCTCCTCGGCCCCAACGGCGCCGGCAAGAC
This sequence comes from uncultured Alphaproteobacteria bacterium, assembly GCA_963789785.1. Classification (GTDB taxonomy): domain Bacteria; phylum Pseudomonadota; class Alphaproteobacteria; order Rhodospirillales; family Defluviicoccaceae; genus JAEULH01. The sequence goes on from CAWBNC010000017.1 coordinate 91,109, forward strand.
CACGCTGTTTTCGCTGATCGCCCGCCTGTTCCAGCAAAGCGCAGGGCGGATCCGGGTCGGCGGCCATGACCTGGGCAGCCACCCGAACCGGGCGCTTGCCCGGCTCGGCATCGTCTTCCAGCAGCCGACCCTCGATCTCGACCTGACGGTGACGCAGAACCTGCGCTACGCGGCGAGGCTCCACGGCATTGCCGGCGGCCGGGCATGCGAGCGGATCGCCGCACTCCTCGACCGGCTGGAGCTGGGCGACCGGCAAGGCCACAAGGTGCGCGAGCTGAGCGGAGGCCTGCGCCGCCGGGTCGAGCTGGCCCGCGCGATGCTGCACGAGCCGCCGGTGTTGCTGCTGGACGAGGCCACGGTCGGCCTCGATGTTCCAAGCCGGGCGCGCATCGTCGATGACGTCCACGCGCTGGCCGCGCGCGGCGTCGCGGTCCTGTGGGCGACCCATCTGGTTGACGAGGTCCACGCCGGCGACCGGGTGGTCGTCATGCACCGGGGCGTCATCCGCGCCGATGCCGAACGGGACGCCCTGTTCCGGGAGCGCAACGCCGCGTCGCTCAACGATGCGTTCGCCGGCCTGACCGCCGGGGAGCAAGGGAAGGCCGCTCCCGCAGCGGCCGGATCGGTGTCATGAGCGCCGGCGGCTGGGCGATCTGCTTCTGGGGGATCCTGGTTCGCGAGGTTCTCCGTTTCCTTCACCAGCGCGAGCGGTTCTTTGCCGCCCTGGTCCGTCCGCTCGTCTGGCTGCTCGTCTTCGCCGCCGGTTTTCGCGCCGCGCTGGGCATCGCGATCATGCCGCCCTACCAGACCTACATCACCTACGAGGTCTACATCGTCCCCGGCCTGCTCGGGATGATCCAGCTCTTCAACGGCATGCAGAGCTCGCTGTCGATGGTCTACGACCGGGAAATGGGCAGCATGAAGATCCTGCTGATGACCCCGTTGCCGCGCTGGTACCTGCTGGCCAGCAAGCTCGCCGCCGGAACCGCCGTCTCGCTGATCCAGGTCTACGCCTTCCTCGCCGTCGCCTGGGCCTTCGACATCCGCTTTCCCGCGGCCGGATACCTCGCCATCCTGCCGGCGCTGGTGGTTACCGGGCTGATGCTGGGCGCGGTTGGGCTGTTGCTGTCGTCAACGATCCGCCAGCTCGAAAACTTCGCCGGGGTGATGAACTTCGTCATCTTCCCGATGTTCTTCCTGTCGTCGGCTCTCTATCCGCTTTGGAAGCTGGAGGAGGCGAGCACGGTTCTGCCGCAGATCGCGACGCTCAACCCCTTCACCCACGCCGTCGAGCTGATCCGCTTCGCCCTTTACGCGCAGTTGAACGGCCCGGCCCTGGCTGTGACGGTCGCGGCGCTCGCGGCCTTCCTCGCTCTGTCGATCATCGGCTACAGCCCCGCCAAGGGGCTGATGCGCCGTCGCGCCGCAGGTGGCGGCGAGACAGGCTGACGTGGCCTTACAGATCGCGCCCGGGGTCGAAGTCTTCGAGCGCACGCCAACCGTCGGTCACCAGCAACCGCAAGGCGCCGCTGCGGGTCAGATAGACGTCGGCGAAAAACCGGGCGGAGATGATCTTGGCCTGCCAGAATACGCGATCGCCTTCACCGGCTTCGAGATGGCCAAGGGCGTGCAGCGCCGCCCTGGCCATCAGTCCGCCGCCGGCAACGATGCCCATCAGCCGGAGGTAGTGGACGGCGACACCCGCGGCTCGCCTGGGATGGCTGGGGTAGGTCTCAACCAGCCAGGCGGTCGCAGCCGCCAGATCGTCGAGAGCCTGGCCGAGCCAGTGACGGATTGCGGCGAGTTCCGCCCCGGCGGCGGCGAGGTCGGCGTCGATCGCGCGCAATTCGGCGATGAACGCCGCGGCCGCCGCACCACCGTCACGGGCAACCTTGCGCCCGACGAGATCGCTAGCCTGAATGCCGTTCGTGCCCTCGTAAATCGTGGCGATGCGGGCGTCGCGCAGATGCTGCGGCACACCGCTTTCCTCTATGTAGCCCATCCCGCCGAAGACCTGGATCGCGGTGCTAGCGACCTCGATGCCCACGTCGGTCGACCATGCCTTGACCACCGGGGTGAGCAGGTCGACAAGCTGCTGGCGCTGCCGGCGCACCTCGGGATCGGAATGGTGTTCGGCGATGTCGCTGTTGGCGGCGACAGCGTAGGCCAGTGCCCGGCCAGCCTCCGTCTGCGACTTCATCGACATCAGCATGCGCTGAACATCCGGATGGTGCGCGATCGGCACCGGCGCGGGGTCGTCGCTGTCGAGATCACGGCCCTGGACTCGTTCCAGGGCGTAGGCCTTCGCATCCTGGTAGGCGCGCTCGGCGATGCCGACGCCCTCCAGGCCGACCGCGAGGCGGGCCGTGTTCATCATCGTGAACATAAGCTCCAGGCCGCGGTTCTCCTCGCCGACGAGGTAGCCTGCGGCGCCGCCACCGTCGCCGTAGGACATCACCGCCGTCGGGCTGCCGTTGATCCCGAGCTTGTGTTCCAGCGAGACGCAGCGGAGGTCGTTGCGCTGGCCGAGACCGCCGTCCTCGTCGACGTGGAACTTGGGAATGAGGAACAGCGACAGGCCGCGGACGCCACCCGGCGCGTCGGGGAGGCGCGCAAGGACCATGTGGATGATGTTCTCGGTCAGATCGTGCTCGCCGAAGGTGATGTAGATCTTCTGACCCGTGATCCGGTACGCGCCGTTCTCGCCGGGAACCGCGCGCGTTCGCACCCGGGCAAGATCGGAGCCGGCCTGCGGCTCGGTGAGGTTCATCGTTCCCGCCCACTCGCCGCTGACGAGCTTGGCGAGATAGGTCGCCTTCAGTGCCTCGCTGCCGTGGCTGGCCAGAGCCTCGGCGGCCGCCTGGGTCAGCATTGGGCACAGACCGAAGGCCATATTGGCGCTCGTCCACATCTCGCCGACAGCCGTCGAGATGAGCCGGGGCAGGCCCTGGCCGCCGTATTCGGGGGCGAACTGAACGCCGTTCCAGCCGCCCGCGATGAACTGGCCGTAGGCCTCGCGAAAGCCGGGCGGTGTGCGCACAACGCCGTTCTCGAGCACGCAGCCCGTCCGGTCGCCGATGACGTTGAGCGGCGCCAGCACCTCGGAGGCGAAGCGATCGGCCTCGTCGAGGATGGCGTCGACCAGTTCCGTGCCGAGGTCCTCGTTGCCGCTCAGCGCGCGGACGCTCTCGAACCCGGCCAACTCATTGATGACAAAACGAATATCGCTTAGTGGAGCACGATAGGCAGCCATTATGATTTCTCGTTGCAGGGGGGCCGCCGGATTGAACCGTCGCGCCGTCGCCAGCCAACCTAGTCGGGCGCAGGAGAGGCGTCAATTCGCCCCTCTAGGCCGTTGTGTCTCTGTATGAAGACACCGGCTGCAAGCAGATGCAGAAAGGGCCGGCCGTTCGTGGGTGGCCGGCCCTTTTTCCAAACCGCGCCAGAGCTTGCATTCGCTCCAGGCGCGGCCGCCCTTGGTAGGGTCTTAAAAGCCCGATGCTAGCAGAGCGGGTACATCCGGATATATCGCACCTTCAGTCGCCGATGTCAATCAGGCGCAGCCGACTGCGCAAAGAACGCAGTGCCTGATTTTTCTCAGATACTCATCATCCAGCCTTGGCGTCATGTATTTGCGCTTTCCTTCGAAGTCTTTTGGTCCCCTGATCATTTCAAGCCGCTTGAAGATGACCGTAGACTAGCATGTCTGCTTTTACCACATTACTTTCGAATCCCACGGTCGCGGAAGTGCAGGGCGAAAGAAGATTTCGAGATGGTATCGCTCTTTCGATTCAGGCGGGGTCGTGCTCAACGGCACGACGGTGCACAAATTGTTCCTCCGGCGAAGGCGCGGCGAGATAACCACAACAGGTCGCCGCTTAACCATCTCTGGGGCGACAAATCCCTTATCGTAATTGCAGATCAAAATTTGCCCAGGATGGGGGTGAAAGCTTATGGGCATGCTTTCGGCGCTCCAACTCGGCCTGCGGGCGAACCTGACGCGGGCTTGTTCAGGCCTTGGGCAGCGGTTGGCCGAGCCGCCCGGCCAGATCCTGGATGAACTGCCAGGCCACGCGCCCCGACCGGGCGCCGCGGGCGAGGGACCAGGCGTTCGCCTCGGCGTGCAATTGCTCCGGCTCCATCTCAAGACCGAAATGATCGGTATACCCGGCGACGATGGCGAAGTAGGTCTGCTGGTCGCAGGCATGAAAGCCGAGCCAGAGGCCGAAGCGGTCGGACAGCGAGACCTTTTCCTCAACCGCTTCGGCCGGATTGATCGCGGTGGAGCGCTCGTTCTCCATCATGTCGCGGGGCATCAGATGGCGGCGGTTAGACGTCGCGTAGAAGACGACCGTCGCGGGACGGCCCTCGATGCCGCCTTCCAGAACCGCCTTCAACGACTTGTAAGACGCGTCCTGGCCGTCGAAGGACAGGTCGTCGCAGAACAGGATGCAGCGGCGCGTATCCTCGCGCAGCACGGCGAGGAGCCGGGGCAGGGTGGCGATATCCTCGCGGTGGAGCTCGATCAGCGCCAGGGCGCCGTCGTCCCCGTGTCCGGCATTGACCGCCGCGTGCACGGCCTTGACCAGCGAGCTCTTGCCGGTGCCGCGCGCGCCCCACAGCAGAGCGTTATTGGCGGGCAGGCCGCGGGCGAACCGGCGGGTGTTGTCGAGCAGCGTCCGGGCCTGCTGGTCGATGCCCTTGAGGAGCGCTAGGTCGACCCGGCTCACGCGGGAAACGGCCTGCAGCCTGCCCTCGGCGTGCCAGACGAACGCGTCGGCGTCGCTAAGGGCGGCCGAAGCGGGCGGCGCCGGCGCCAGTCGCTCCAGCGCGACGACCGCTCGGCGAAGAAGTGCGGTAATGTCCGTTTCGGCCATGGCCAGAGGCTATAGGGCGGCCGGTCGCGAACCGCAAGCCGCCCGCGCCTCACCTGCCGGCGCCCGGCGTTATCGGTTGCAACCGGGGCAACGGGGCGTATAGTCCGCCGCGGGTTCCCAATCCAATAAGAGGAGTTAAGCGATGTTCATCTCGCCGGCTTTCGCGCAAGCGGGCGGAGATTTAGCGGGCGCCGGCGCCGGGATTGTGCAGTTTCTGCCGCTCATCCTGATTTTTGTCGTCTTCTACTTTCTCCTGATACGTCCCCAGCAGAAAAAAATGAAGCAGCACCGCGACATGCTCTCGGCCATCCGGCGCGGCGATCGCATCGTCACCGGCGGCGGCATCGTCGGTACGGTCAGCAAGGTCATCGACGACAGCGAAATCCTGGTTGAGATCGCTGAAGGGGTGCGCGTGCGCGTCCACAAGCCGCTGGTGTCGGCGGTTGTGGCCAAGACGGAGGCTGTCGCAGCGGCGGGCACGGCGCCGGGCCAGACCCCGGATTCGGCCAATGTGAATGCGCCGGCCGGCGAGCCGGGCAAGGGCGGTTTCAAAAAGTTTCTTGGCGGCAAGAAAGACTAGAGCACCCTGCACGCGAATGGGCGCAGATGAGATGCTCGATCTTTTGTAATCGATCAACTCTCCTCTTTCGGACGATATCATCCGAAAGCAGGTTGATCTAGGACGGGCGGCCAACGCCGGCGATGAGCCACTTTCCCACCTGGAAGATCATTCTGATCGTCGCGGTTACCGTCTTCGGCATGCTCGCCGCGGCGCCAAACCTTCTGTCGCGACAGCAGGCCGAAGCCCTCCCGGATTGGCTTCCGCACCGGCAGATCAGCCTCGGCCTCGATCTCCAGGGCGGCTCTCACCTGCTTCTCGATGTCGATACCGGCGCGCTGATCCGCGAGCGGCTGGAGAGCATGGTCGAGTCCGTACGCGCCGAACTGCGGACCGCGCGCGTTCGTTACGAGCAGCTCGGCATCAGCGGCGATGCGGTGCAGGTGATCATCCCCGACCCGGCCCAGCGCGACCAGGCGGAGCAGATCCTGCGCAAGCTCGATACCGGCACTTCGTTCGGTAGTGGCGAGAACGGGAAGATGTCCGTAAGCCTGACGGAGAAAGCCGTAGCCGACCGGGAAACGGCCGCGATCGACCAGTCCCTCGAGATTATCCGCCGACGCATCGATGAGACCGGCGTGCGCGAGCCGACCATCCAACGGCAGGGCCGGACCCGCATTCTTGTCCAGCTTCCCGGTATCGACGATCCGGAGCGGGTCAAGCGGCTGATCGGCAAGACCGCGAAGATGACGTTCCACCTCGTCGATGACAGCACGAACGCGACGGATGCCGGGCGAGTGCCGCCGGGAACCATGCTCTTGCCCATGGTCGAGGGTCAGGTCGCCGGCAAGCAGCCGCGGCAGATCCTCGTCAACAAGCGGGTTCTCGTCAGCGGCGAAAACCTGCTCGACGCGGAGCCGACCTTTCAGCAGAACGAGCCGGTCGTCTCGTTCCGCTTCGACACGATCGGCGCGCGCCGCTTCGGCGAGGCAACGTCGCACAACGTCGGCAAACTGCTTGCCATCGTGCTCGACAATCAGGTGATCAGCGCGCCGCGCATCCGCGAGCCGATCCTCGGCGGCTCGGGCGTGATTTCGGGAACGTTCAGCGTTGCCGACGCTCGCGACCTGGCGCTGCTGCTGCGCGCCGGGGCCCTGCCGGCGCCGCTGACGGTGATCGAGGAGCGCACGGTCGGGGCGGGGCTGGGCGCTGATTCCATTGCGGCCGGCAAGCTCGCCGGCGTCGTCGGCGTCATATTGGTCGCTGCGTTCATGACCTTCGTTTACGGCTTCTTCGGCGTTCTCGCCAACCTGGCGGTGATCATCAACATCGTGATGCTGCTCGGCGCCCTGTCGATGCTGCAGGCCACGCTGACCCTGCCCGGCATCGCCGGTATCGTCCTGACGGTCGGCATGGCGGTGGATGCCAACGTGCTCATCTACGAGCACATCCGCGAGGAGATCCGCAACGGCCGGACGCCGCTCTCCGCGCTCGACACTGGGTTTTCCCGCGCGATCACGACGATCATCGACTCCAACCTGACGACGCTCATCGCCGGCATCGTTCTTTACGCCATGGGCTCTGGGCCGGTGCGCGGCTTCGCCGTGACGCTGTCCATCGGGATCCTGACGACCATGTTCACGGCGGTCACGGTCACCCGGCTGATGATCTTCACCTGGTATCGCCAGGCCCAGGCCCCAGCTTCTCCCGATTTAACGGTCATCATGTTTCGTGGCATCACCCTTGTCCCGCCGGACACCAAGATCCCGTTCATGGCCATGCACAAGATCAATCTGGCCATCTCCGCGACCATCATCATCGGCGCCGTTCTGTTGCTGATCTTCAAGGGCCTTAACCTCGGCATCGACTTCAAGGGCGGGGTTCTGCTCGAGGTCCGCATGCCGGAGACGGCCGACCTGCAGGCCATGCGCTCGACGCTGGGCGGTCTGGAGCTTGGCGAGGTCGGGTTGCAGACCTTTGGGACGGACCGCGAGGTGCTGATCCGTCTGGAGAAGCAGCCGGGCGGCGAGGAGGCGCAGCAGGCGGCGGTCGCGAAGATCCGCGACGCGCTCGGCGAAGGTGTCGCCTATGAACGCGTCGAGGTTGTCGGTCCGCAGGTCAGTTCCGAGCTGTTCACGAGCGGTCTTCTGGCCATCGCCGCGGCACTGGCGGCGATCATGATCTACGTCTGGTTCCGCTTCGAATGGCAGTTCGGCGTCGCCGCTATCCTTGCCGACCTGCACGACGTGATCGCGACGATCGGCCTGTTCTCGCTCTTGGGCATGGATTTCGACCTGACGACCGTGGCGGCCCTGCTGACCATCGCCGGCTACTCGGTCAACGACACCGTCGTGGTCTTCGACCGCCACCGCGAGAACCTGCGGAAGTACAAGAGCATGCCGCTGGACCAGCTTTTCGACCTGTCGATCAACCAGACCCTGTCGCGGACGACGATGACGGCGGCGACGGCGCTGATCGCCCTGGTCGCGCTCTATGTTTTCGGCGGCGAGGTCCTGCGCGGGTTCAGCACGGCGATGCTCTGGGGCATTCTCATCGGAACCTACTCCTCGATCTTCATCGCCACGCCGCCGCTGCTCTACATGAACGTCCGCCGGTCCGCGGTCGCTCAGGATCGGGCCGTGGCGGAACCGTCATAAGCCGTGCCCGATCCGCTGCCTTCTCCGCCCAGCGGTCGCCAGCAGATCCAGGCCTATGGCGGTGGCGGCTTCCGTGTTTCCGGCGTGCGCTACGAAGGCTCCGTGCTCGTCTTCGCCGAGCACACGGAAGCTTGGCCCGCGCGGCGCATCGACGAGATCGCCACGGCGGAGGTCGGCAGGCTTGTCGCCGGTGCCGCGGCAGGAACACTGGTGATCATAGGCTGCGGGGCACAGTTCCTGCCGATGGCGGACCCGCTGCGCGAGGAACTGGCCGCTGCCGGCATCAACGCCGAGTGGATGGCGACCGGTGCTGCGTGCCGCACCTTCAACCTGCTCATCGGCGAAGCCCGCGAAGTCCGCGCCGCGCTGCTGGCGGTGGAATAGATCAGCCTGCTTTCGGACGGAATCGTCCGGAAGCGGAAAGTCGATGGAATACAAAGAAATCGGATATATAAACCGCGCCCTTCCGGGCGCAGGGTGCTCTCGGTGTAAGCCTGCGCCCGGCGCCCGGCGCAGGCGGGCTGGGGCGACGGATGTTAGAACCGCGCCGCCCCGCGACTGCGGCTATGCCGCCTGCGCCATGTTCTTAGCGACAAAGTCCCAGTTGATCAGATGGTCAATGAACGCCTGGACGAAGTCCGGCCGGCGGTTCTGGTAGTCGAGATAGTAGGCGTGCTCCCAGACATCGCAGGTGAGTAGCGCCGTCTTGCCGTGCGCCATCGGGTTCTCGGCGTTCGGCGTCTTCATCACCGCGAGCTTGCCGCCGTCGGCGACAAGCCAGCCCCAGCCGCTGCCGAACTGGCTGGTGCAGGCGGTCTTGAATTCCTCCTTGAATTTGTCGAGCGAGCCGAAGGCGGCGTCGATCGCCGACGCCACGTCGCCGCTCGGCGCGCCACCGCCGCCAGCCTTCATGCAGTGCCAGAAGAATGTATGGTTCCAGACCTGCGCGGCGTTGTTGAAAACGCCGACTTTGCCCGAGTCGCCGAAGGTAGAGGTGATGATGTCATCCAGCCCGTGGGCGGCGAGCGGGGTGTCCTTGACCATGCCGTTCAGGTTGGTGACGTACGATTGGTGATGCTTGCCGTGATGGAACTCCAGCGTTTCCGCCGAAATGTACGGCTCCAGGGCCTTCTTGTCGTAAGGCAGTGGGGGAAGTTCAAAAGCCATAGGATGCCTCTTTCCCGGGTTTGAAATGGGCGTCTTCCGAAAGTATGACCCGAAGCCGCGATTTCAAAGCCTGCCTATGATACTCAGCGGTGCCGACACCCTGGGGTGTCCTTGGCGTGACCCACTGCCGCTGTCGCGGCGGCGACGACCTGCTCCGTGGTCTTGCCGGCAGCGACAACATCGATGGCGGAACCGGCAGCGATACGATCTGTGGCGGCAGCGGTGACGATCACATTCTAGGCAAGACACCCGGCATCGGTGACTGGGACGATCGCGATACGATCTACGGCGGCACCGGCGATGATCGGATTTATGGGAACGGCGGCGAATACGACGGGCAGAGTCCTGACGGGACCGACCTCATATTCGGCGGGGACGGTAATGACCATCTCTACGGAAAGCTGGGCGATGACGTGCTTCACGGTGACGCCGGCAACGACCTGCTCGGCGGGTACTATGGCGTCAACTCCATGTACGGAGACGCGGGCAACGATATCCTGAGAGGTCGGTTCGACGGCGACGTGCTCAAGGGCGGCAGTGGCAACGACACCTATCAGTACGTCGAAGCCCGCAACTTCACCCCCCGATCCAAGGACATCTTCCTGGACTTCGACAACGTCGGTCCGAAGGCCGGAGATGGCGCCGGACCTTGAGATTCTGGTCCGAGACGGTGACGCCGTTCCGGGCGCGTGGCACGCGGGCGATTTCATCCTGTAGCTTTCGGTTTGGCGAAAGGGTTAACGCCCGAAGGCGCACCCCTTTTCGCAAGACGCACCCCTTCCTGATTATTTTTCCTGATCATCGCTCTACCTGGCTGATCGAGCCGGGGCGCGGATGCGCAGTGGGCGCCGCTGCTGAGCATGGCCACGCGCTGCGGCTGCGCTGCCTGGTTTTTCGCCCGTGGCTGCAACCCGCTTGTCCAAAGCCGTAACCTTTTTATCGCGGCGTCAACAAAAGAATCTCCCCATAAAAACGACACATTTACTTGGCGCGGGTTCCTTGCTTGAATCTCACTAACACAAAAAAGCCACAGAGAAGCCAAAAAAGCCATTTTCAGAGAAGCAGTGCACGCCACCCCCGACAGCCTCGCAAAGGCACGGCAGGGCGGCGGGTGGACGGGACTAGACAATCCGGAGATGAGGCATGCCCCGCGGGCGCGGGTCGCCCGGCACACGTGATCTGCGTGCTTTACTCCAGTGGAGGAGATAATGGGTACCTATACCGGGACGGATATGCGCAACACGATCACCCCCGATACGGTGTCGACGGGTAAGACGCGTTTGCCTGAACACAGCAAGCCATCGGCGGGGGCAGACACGATCCACGGCCTCGGCGGTAACGACACTCTCGATGGCGGCGGCGGCGGCGACACGATCAACGGCGGCGCCGGCAACGACAGCATCTGGGATCACTCGAGGGCTGTGGGCGAGACGAACGCGGGAAACACGATCCACGGCGACGGCGGCAACGACGACATCACGATCGATATCAGCGACAGCGGTGGCGCGAACCCCGCAGGCAACGCGGCCTACGGCGACGACGGCAACGACACTGTTGGCGTCTATTACTCTCTCGCCCCGAACGAGTATGACGACTGGAAGGGGCAGAACCCAACCGGGTCCATTCTCCTGCACGGCGGAGCCGGCAACGATTATCTCTACGTCACCACGGGTTACGATACCTGGAGCCTCGACCTGTCGAAGACGACGGCGAGCCTGTACGGCGAAGCTGGGGATGACTACCTAGCGGCGTCAGCGCGCAACCCGAACGGCGACGCCAGCGCGTGGGCCGGGCACAACACCGACAACCTCTACGGCGGCACGGGCAATGACAGCTACGTCGTGCTCGAAGGCAAAGACCATGTCTTCGAGAAGCCGGGCGAGGGGACCGACACCGTCATCGCGGACCAGACCGACTACACGCTGCCCGCCAATGTTGAAAAGCTTGAGATGGCCGTGGACCTGTCGGGGCCTTCGGATCACGGCTGGCACGGAATGGGAAATGAGCTCGACAACGTCATCACCGGGACCGACCTCGATGGCGAACGGCTGGATGGCGCCGGCGGCGACGATCTCATCTACGGGAAGACGGCAGACGCCTACTACTTCGGCAACGACACCGACATCATCCATGGCGGCGCCGGCAACGACACAATCTACGGAGCGGCCGGTGACAAGGACACCTGGGACGGTAACGACAAACTCTACGGCGACGACGGCAACGACAGGATCTTCGGCTCGTTCGGCAACGATCTGATGTGCGGCGGTGCCGGAAACGACGAGATGGGCGGGCAGGCTGGCAACGACACCATGTTCGGCGGCGTCGGCAACGACAAGCTCGGCGGCGGCACCGGCAACGACAAGCTCTACGGCGACGCCGGTGACGACCTGCTTGCAGGCCGGTACGGGGCCGATCACATCAGCGGCGGGGCCGGGAGCGATACATTCGATTACTATGCCGCGACCGACTCCGGAAAGGGTTCCGCCCACGACGTGATCTCCGACTTCACCGGCATCCATGCGCACGGCGGCGACCGGATCGACCTGTCGAAGATCGACGCCGATGTCAACAGGGGCGGCAACCAGGCCTTCACCTTCGTCGGCACAACACCTGACCTGAAGGCGGGCCAGCTCCACGTTGTCGAGGCGGCGGGAGCAATAGCCTGGTCCAGGGCGAGACCGACGGCAAGGCGGGGGTCGACTTCGAAATCCTGGTTCAGGACGGCGCAACGAAGCCCGGCGCATGGGTCGGCGGCGACTTCATCCTGTAGGCGCAATGGGGCGGGAGGAGGGAGGGAGCAGGGTAGTCTCTCCCTCCCTCCGCTTGCGCTGCAACCTGACCCCTCGCGGGTTTGCGAGGTCAGGAACGTCTGGTCCGGACGGGCCGGACGCGCCATCTTCTAACCTGAGCGCTGGATGCCGGCGTCATGGATGGTGGCCGCAGTCTTGCCGACAACCGCCGAGCCCTTCTTTCGCGCCCACGATCCGGCCGCTGGACAGGCACAGGGCCTGTGCCGAAACTGTCTGGTCTGGATTGACGCGGCCAATGAGGCTTGCCCGCGCTGCGGCTCGCCCCGCGTCATCCGCCACCGCGAACTGGGCGATCTCGCCTTCGCTCACATCGATTGCGACGCCTTCTATGCAGCGGTCGAAAAGCGCGACAACCCGTCGCTGAAGGACAGGCCGGTGATCGTCGGCCATCCCGGCGGCCGCGGCGTCGTCACGACGGCGTGTTATGTTGCAAGGCGGTTCGGGCCCCGCTCAGCCATGCCGATGTTCCAGGCGCTGCGACTGTGCCCGGACGCCGTCGTCATCCCGCCGAACATGGAGACGTACCGGCGTGTAAGCCGGCAGATCCGCGCCATCCTTCTCGCCGCTACGCCCATCATAGAGCCGGTTTCGCTCGACGAAGCTTACCTGGACCTTAGCGACGATGTCCGGCTGAGCGCGGATCGCCCGGCTGTCTTGCTGGCGGAAATCGCGCTCGCGGTCGAGCGCAAGATCGGTATCACCATCTCGGTCGGCCTCGCCCCGAACAAGTTTCTCGCCAAGCTCGCCTCCGACCTCGACAAGCCGCGCGGCTTCGCCGTCATCGGCCGCGCCGAAGCCAAGGATGTGCTTGCGCCGATGGCGGTGGGCAAGATTCTGGGCGTGGGCCATGCCACCGCGGCGAAGCTGGCGGCGATGGGCATTGTTACGATCGCCGACCTCCAGGCCATCCCGCCGCCGCTGCTGGTCGCCCGTTTCGGTCGGTTCGGCCGGCGGCTGGCGCAATTTGCGCAAGGCGAGGACAATCGCGCGGTCATGCCCACCCGCCGGACAAAAAGCGTCTCGGCGGAGACGACCTTTCGCGACGACCTTCGCGCGCCGGATGAACTCGCCGCAGCCCTGACGCCGCTCGGCGAGCGGGTCGCCGCCCGGCTGGCGCGGGCCGAACTCGGCGGTCGAACCGTGGTGTTGAAGCTGAAGACGGCGGATTTCCGGATCCTGACCCGCCATTACCGTCTCGCCGATTCGACGAGGCGGGCCGACGTCATCCTGCGCGCGGGCCTGGCACTTCTCCGGCGCGAGGCGACGGGACGGGCCTTCCGCCTGATCGGCATCGGCCTCACCGACTTGTGCACGGCGGAGGCAGCCGATGCACCGGACCTGTTTGCCGGCCTTGATTAGGGCGAGCGCAAGCCGTTTCGCTCTTCAGCCCGCGCGGCAAGCGCCAGGCGCATCAGTCGGCTGCAGTACATTGTCAGCGCGATCGAGATAATGAAGGGGATGATCGCCGGGGCGACGGCTGCGTCCGCGAAGGCGCGCGTCTTGGCGGCAAAAACGAGCAGGGCAACGACGAACACGTCCAGCATCGACCACTTGCCGATGCCTTCGAGAAGAGCGGGCAGGTGGCGCGGCGCCGGCCTGCCGTCGCGCCAGCGCCACCACAGCACGAGCAGGGCCAGATTTTTGGCTACGGGGACGGCGATAGAGAATGAGATGACGATGGCCGCAATCAGCAGGTCGCCCTGGCCGATCAGCAGCAAAATGCCATCGAGGATCGAGTACGCGCCGTGGAAGATCCAGAAGTTACGGACCTTCATGATCGGCAGCGTAAGGCCCAGACCGAGACACATCAACGCAACGGCGAGCAGGAACGGAACATAACGGCCGCGTCCATATCCGCTTACGGGCACCGGCGGCATGCCTCCATGCGCCTTTCATCACATCTGCGCGGGCGGGCCGTCGGTCGTAGGGAGCTCGCCATAATGACAAAGCCCCCTGGGCGGACCCAGGGGGCTTTTCAAACTCTAGCCGTGCGCGGCGATTAGCCGACGAGCGAGAGATTCTCGGCCGAGCTCTTGCCGTTGCGGCCCGGGACGAGCTCGTACTCGACCCGCTGCCCCTCGGCGAGGTTGCTGATGCCAGCGCGCTCGACGGCAGAAATATGCACGAATGCGTCCGCTCCGCCGCTATCCGGCTGGATAAAGCCAAAGCCCTTGGTGTGGTTGAACCACTTCACAGTTCCGGTCGTCACGTTCATTGCCTCACATAACTGGAAACGCGCCAGGCGACATGCCAAAGCGCAGATAGCTTCAACGTCTTTTTAGGATGTGAGCCGACCACGCGAAAAGCGAAGCAGCAACCAAAATCGAAGCGTTAGAAACTACTCGAAACGACATAGATCATTTCGCGCCCCGATACAAGGATCAGAAAGAACCCGGCTCGTGACATTTCTACGGCCCGTCGTATGACATAATTTCCGGGCGCGCTTCGGCCACACTGAAGGGGTTGCAACCGCGTCGTCGCTGGCGTCCTAATGGACGCAACCGTGTCCGGCTCGAATGACACCGACGCAAAACGCGAAACGAGGGAAGGAAACAACAATGCTCATCGGGGTGCCGAAGGAAATAAAGAACCACGAGTATCGGGTCGGGATGACCCCCGACAGCGTTCGCGAGATGAAGGCCCACGGCCACGAGATCGTCGTCGAGACCCAGGCCGGCGGCGGGATCGGCTCGTCGGATGAGAATTACCGGGCCGTCGGCGCCGACATCGCCGCAAAGGCCGATGACGTGTTCGCAGCCGCCGACATGATCGTCAAGGTCAAGGAACCGCAGGCCGGCGAGCGGAAGATGCTGCGCGATGGCCAGATCCTGTTCACCTACCTGCACTTGGCCCCCGATCCGGATCAGACCCGCGATCTGGTCGACAGCGGCGCGGTCTGCATCGCCTACGAAACCGTGACCGACGGGCACGGCGGCCTGCCGCTGCTGGCGCCGATGTCGCAGGTCGCCGGCCGGCTTTCGATTCAGGCCGGAGCCCACTGCCTGGAGCGGGCGCACGGCGGCAAGGGCATTCTTCTGGGCGGCGTTCCCGGAGTCGCGCCGGCGAAGGTGGTTGTCATCGGCGGCGGCGTTGTCGGCGAAAACGCCATCCTCATGGCGCTGGGCATGGGCGCCGAAGTGACCGTGCTCGATCGCAATGTCGACGTCCTCGGCCGTCTCGCCCGGCAGTTCGGCCCGGCGCTCAAGACCGTCTACTCGAACCGGGCGACGCTTGAGCAGTACGTCCTCGATGCCGATCTCGTGGTCGGCGCCGTGCTCGTCCACGGCGCCGAAGCGCCCAAGCTGGTCACCGCCGAGATGGTCAGGAAAATGCGGGCCGGCTCGGTGCTCGTCGATGTCGCCATCGACCAGGGCGGCTGCTTCGAGACCTCCCACGCGACGACCCATGCGGATCCGACCTATGTCGTCGACGACGTGGTCCATTATTGCGTCGCCAACATGCCGGGCGCGGTGCCGAGCACGTCGACCTACGCGCTGAATAACGTCACCCTCCCGTACGCCCTTGCACTCGCCGATCGCGGCTACAGGCAGGCGCTGCTCGACAATCCCAACTTCCGCGAGGGTCTGAACGTCTGCTACGGCAAGGTCACCTACCGTGCGGTCGCCGATGACCTCGGCTACGGCTACGTCGACGCGAAGACGGCACTTAGCGAGTGAACGAATAAACAGTGCGGCGAAACGCCGCCTCAGGGAGGAATACCGTCATGGAATCATCGCCCTATCTGGCGCGCAAGCCCGTTCACGAACTCGTCCGCTCCGGCGGCGAAAGCAGCGGACTGGAGCGCACGCTCGGGCCGTGGAACCTGCTCGCGCTCGGCGTCGGCGCGATCATCGGCGCCGGCATTTTCGTCATCACCGGCACGGCCGCGGCGCAATACGCCGGTCCGGCGATCATGCTGTCCTTCGTCCTCGGCGCCATCGCCTGCGGGTTCGTCGGGCTGTGCTACACCGAGTTCGCGACGCTCATCCCGATTTCGGGCAGCGCCTACACGTATGCCTACGCGACCCTCGGCGAACTGATCGCCTGGATCATCGGCTGGGATCTGATCCTGGAGTACGCCATGGTCGGCGCGACGGTTTCCGTCGGCTGGTCGGGCTACGTCGTCAGCCTGCTCGCCGACCTGGGGCTCCACCTGCCGCCTTCGCTCACGGCGGCGCCGGGCAGCATTGTTCATGCCGCCGACGGCAGCCAGGTGACGGCGGTCTTCAACCTGCCGGCCTTCGCCGTCGTCGCCGCGCTGACCGCCCTTCTGATCATCGGCATCAAGGAGTCCGCGCGCTTCAACGTCCTTATCGTGGTCATTAAAGTCGGCGTCGTCCTGGTCTTCATCGCCGCCGGCGTGTCCTTCGTCGTCACCGCCAACTGGCACCCGTTCATTCCCGAAAATACCGGGACCTTCGGCCAATTCGGCTGGACCGGCATCCTCCGCGGGGCGGCGGTTGTCTTCTTCGCCTACATCGGCTTCGACGCGGTCTCGACGGCGGCGCAGGAGGCGAAAAACCCGCAGAAGCACATGCCGATCGGTATTCTCGGTTCGCTGATCATCTGCACCCTGCTGTACATGGCGGTTGCCGCCGTCCTGACCGGGCTCGTTCCCTATCCGCAACTCAATGTGCCGGACCCGATCGCCAAGGGCATCGACGTCATCGGCGTGCCCTGGCTTGCGGTGCTGGTCAAGGTCGGCGCGCTGCTCGGCCTGACCTCGGTGATTCTCGTTTTTCTCTACGGGCAGAGCCGGATCTTTTTCACCATGGCCGGGGACGGCCTCCTGCCACCGGTCTTTCGCACTCTGCACGCGCGCTTTCACACGCCCTATCTCGGCCACCTGATCCTCGGCCTCGCAGTCGGCATCGTCGGCGGACTGGTGCCGATCGGGATCCTCGGCGAGCTGGTTAGCATCGGTACGCTATTCGCGTTCGTCGTCGTTTGCGCCGGGATCATCTACCTGCGCCGGGCGCAGCCCGATCTGGCGCGGCCGTTCCGCTGTCCGGCGGTGCCGTGGGTGCCGGCGGCCGGAATCGCGAGCTGCCTGTTTTTGATGATCGGGCTGCCGTTCGACACCTGGTTGCGACTGGTTGTATGGCTGGCGATCGGCTTCGCGATCTACTTCGGATACAGCCGCCGGCACAGCAACCTGGCCGTGGGCAGGCAAGAAGCGGCCGAGTAGGGCGCCGGCGCCGGGAAAGCCCTGAGTCTCAGACCCTTGCCGCGGACCGGCGGGTGTGGCCGAGAATTGCTTCGGCCTCATCCGCCGTGACGATTGCCTTGCCGACGGGCCAGAGCGACAGCACCGCGAGCTTGAGATGAGCCCAGGCGAACGGAATGCCGATGATGGTGAGCGCGAGGGCGACGGCCGTGATCACGTGGCCCAGCGCCAGCCACCAGCCGGCGAGCACGAACCAGATCAGGTTGCCGACGAACCCCAGTGCCCCGGTTCCGAAATCCTGCCGCCCCGAGACGAGATCGCGCGGCAGGGCGGTGTAGCCGAACGGCAGCAGCGTGTACGCGGCAACGTTGAATGCGGCACGCGCCCAGGGCAGGCCGATGATCGTGATCGCCATGAGGACCGCCGCGATCAGCCAGGCGAGGGTCATCCACAGGCCGCCGGTGAAGATCCACAGCACATTGAGAAGGGCGCTCAGCATCCGCTTTCTCCCGGTCGAGGGGGCAAGCGTCCGCCACCCGCGCCGATATGTGGGCCGGTAGTGGCGCGTAATCCACTCCCCCATAACGGATCTGGAGGCGCGAGTACTGGGCGTTCCGGCATTGGCGCTGCGATTTCCATTGATCGCGTCTGCGCGCCGCGTCTACACGATCTAGAGGGCTCGGCACCGGATCGCCCTGCGGCTGGTAGCTGCTGCTACGGTCGCTCAAGATGGGCGATGGAGGAGACGCCGATGGCCGCGAAAATCCTGACCATCGCCCAGCAGAAGGGCGGCGCCGGCAAGACGACGCTGGCGGCGCAGCTCGCCGTCGCCTTCGCCGCCGGCGGAAAGAGGGTCGCGCTGATCGACATCGACCCGCAGAAAAGCCTCGCCGCCTGGCATCGGGCGCGCAGCGAAACCACTCCGGCCGCGACGCATGCGCTGCATCTGAGCGAGGTCGCCGGCTACAGGGTCACCAACGAGATCTCGCGCCTGCGCCAGCACTACGACCTGCTCATCATCGACAGCCCGCCCCATGCCGAAACCGAGGCGAAGGTCGCGGTTCGCGCCGCCGACCTGGTCCTCGTTCCGGTCCAGCCGAGCCCGATGGATATCTGGGCGACGCGGCCGACCCTGGATCTGGCTCGGGGCGAAAAGGTCCCCGTTCTGGTGGTGCTGAATCGCGTTCCTGCGCGCGGCAGGATCGTCGAGACGATCCGCGCCCAGCTCAGCGCCGACGCGCTTCCGGTCGCCGGCGCCATGATCGGCAACCGCCTGGCCTTCGCGTCCA
The DNA here is from genome assembly GCA_963789785.1 of uncultured Alphaproteobacteria bacterium. Taxonomy (GTDB): domain Bacteria; phylum Pseudomonadota; class Alphaproteobacteria; order Rhodospirillales; family Defluviicoccaceae; genus JAEULH01. Next base: position 109,635 of record CAWBNC010000017.1, read on the forward strand.
GCATGATGATCGGCCGCTCGGTGCTGGAAACGGCCCCGCGCAGCCCGGCGGCCGCCGAGGTCCGGGCGCTGGCCGCGGAAATCGACGCGGCGTTGTAGGCGCACAGTCGCTTGGGCTAATTCATCGGCATGAAGACGACCCACAGCAGCGGACCGTGCGGCCGTGCACGTCATCGGCGGCGGCCTTGCCGGCAGCGAGGCGGCGTGGCAGCTGGCGCGCCGCGGCGTGCCCGTCGTCCTCCACGAGATGCGCCCGGTCGCGCCCGACCGCCGCCCACCGCGGCGACGGCCTTGCCGAACTGGTCTGCTCCAACTCCTTCCGCTCCGACGACTCCGAGGCCAACGCCGTCGGCCTGCTCCACGAGGAGATGCGCCGGGCCGGGTCGCTGATTCTGAGCGCCGCGGACGCAACGCGGGTGCCGGCCGGCTCTGCGTTGGCTGTCGACCGCGAGGCCTTCAGCGGCCGAGTCGAAGCGGCGCTAACGGCCGAGCCGCTGGTGACGATCCGCCGCGCGCGAGGTCGCGGGTCTGCCGCCGGCCGAGTGGGACAGCGTGATCGTCGCCACTGGACCGCTCACCGCGCCGCCTCTGGCCGAGGCCCTGCGCGCTCTCACCGGAGAGGACGCGCTCGCCTTCTTCGACGCCATCGCCCCCGTCGTCTACCGCGACAGCATCGACTTCGCCAAGGCCTGGTACCAGTCGCGCTACGACAAGGGCGAGGGCCGCGACTACATCAACTGCCCGCTCTCGCGCGAGCAGTACGAAGCCTTCATCGCCGCCCTGCTGGCCGCCGAGGCGATGGAGTTCAAGGACTGGGAAAAGGACACGCCGTACTTCGAGGGCTGCCTGCCGATCGAGGTCATGGCCGCGCGCGGGCCCGAGACACTGGCTTACGGGCCGATGAAGCCGGTCGGCCTGACCAACCCGCATGCGCCGGGCCGGCGCGCCCACGCCGTCGTCCAGCTCCGCCAGGACAACGCGCTGGGCACGCTCTACAACATCGTCGGCTTCCAGACCAAGCTGCGCCACGCCGAGCAGGTCCGGGTCTTCAGGATGATTCCGGGGCTTGAGGAGGCCGAGTTCGCCCGGCTCGGCGGGTTGCACCGCAACACCTTCGTCAACAGCCCCCGCCTGCTCGATCCGACCCTGCGGCTGAAGGCGCGCCCGACGATCCGTCTCGCCGGCCAGATCACCGGCTGCGAAGGCTACGTCGAGAGCGCCGCCATCGGCCTGCTCGCCGGCCGCTTCGCCGCCGCCGAGCGCCACGGCGCCGCGCCCGTTCCGCCGCCGCCGACGACCGCGATGGGCGCGCTCCTCGGCCACATCACCGGGGGCGCTACGGCCGAAACCTTCCAGCCGATGAACGTCAACTTCGGCCTGTTCCCGCCGCTCCACGACGATGCCGGCGCGGGGCGCAAGCGTCTGCGCGGCCGCGACCGCAAACAGGCCCTGAGCGCCCGGGCGCTGGCGGATCTGGCGGGGTGGCTTTAGCCGCACAGCTTCTGGTACTCATCTCGGCGCCTACCTTGGCGACGAGAGAAGCTACTAATGGTATTGCGTCCAGCAATATTTCAATATATTGGATCGTATCCCTGTCGCGGCACACCAGACACAGCGAAGGCATAGCGGCCATGAACGATGCGCACGAGCAAGAAGCGAGACGCAAGGCGTTCCTTGATTGGGCGGAAGACGAAATACAAAATATTGATTGCTTGCGCCTTGACAACGGCGAGGCCTCATTGCTGACAAGGTACAAAAAGACCATTCTGTTCGGCATTCTTGAGACACTCGCAAAAGCCTTCGATACTGATCCTTCATCAAGGATCAGATTTGTAAAACTTGTTGAGGCTCAAGGCGTATGGGAAGATGCGACGCGCATCAGCGTCGTGCACCTGGCAAGAGCCCTGGATCTTGACAAGTCTAACAAATGGGGTGCGCTCAGATATTTCTTGCAAAACGACTTCGCGTGGGCGTTCGAGGCGGCTTTGGATAGCGCGGACGAACGAAGCATCCTCGATGACCCCGAACTTTCAGATATAGAAAGGTATGTCAAAAAGGCTTATCCCTCTGCGTCCGGCGGTACCGAATGTGGTGGTGACGGCATGAGGTGAGTGGTGTAGAACATAGAGCGAACATCTTTCTTGAGAGGTTCGCCATGTCCGACTTTCCTCGCTCCATCTTGGCGTTTCAGCGTCAGTTCCCCGATGAGGCCGCGTGCGCGGCGTGGCTGTCGGCTTCGCGCTGGCCCGACGGCTTTTGCTGTCCCAGTTGCGGTCACGGCAAAGGCTGGAAGCTGGCGACCAAGGCTTTCACCTGGGAGTGCGCCGGCTGCGGCAAGCAGACGTCGGTCACGGCGGGGATCGTGATGCACGGCTCGAAGCTGCCGCTGAGCGTGTGGTTTTGGGCGGCCTATCTGATGGCCACCCACTCGAACGGCATTTCCGCGCGGCAGATGTGGCGGCAGTTGGGCCTGGGGTCTTACAAGAGCGCCTGGCTCTTGTGCGCCAAGCTGCGCCGGGCCATGGTCGATCCCACCCGCGCCTTGCTGTCGGGTGTGGTCGAGATCGACGAAACGCACGTGTCCCACCGCACCAAGGATGACCCGGTGGCGGGCGGACACGGGCGAAGCCCGGACGGCAAGATGCAGGTCGTCGTCGCCGTCGAGATCATCGAAAAGGCTCCCGGACGCTTGCGCCTGGGGGCGATCGAGGACGCCTCGTCGGCCAGCCTGCACCCGTTCGTCAAGGCCAATGTCGCCGCCGGCTCCACCCTCAGGACCGACGGCTGGAGCGCCTACCCCGGCGTTGCCGGGCTCAAGCACGAGCCCCACGTCGTCGGCGCCATGGCGGCCCACATCGTCCTGCCTTGGGTGCACCGCGTCATCGCGAACCTCAAGACATGGGCGCTCGGCGTCTACCATGGCCTCCGCCGCCCCCATCTCCAAGCCTACCTCGACGAGTTCGTCTTCCGCTTCAATCGCCGGCGCACACCCCATGCCGCGTTCCAAACCCTTCTTGGCATCGCCAGCACCATCAAACCGGCAACCTACAACATGTTGATCGCACCGGAAGCAAAGGGATAAGCCTTATGTCAAAAATCTAAACAGCAATGAGCGTAGAATAAACAATGATAAGGTTTTGGATAAGCCGTTTCAAACATTCTAATATTCTGTACACGTATCGGTGCTGCATAATCCACGAGGCTAGAGAACAAACATTCTCTTACAGTGAAGATAAAGGTGAACCTGTTTATCTCCCTGTATCCGATCTTTCGGAAAAGGTCGAATATCATCTTGTCTATCCAGTCGTCTTTCTTGAGCAACTGGCAAGGAGCTGCATAGACATGCTTCGCAAGAACGAAAGCTTCCAGCAACGTAATCTGCATTCCAGTTTCAAGTTCGGTCCGTATATTATCCAGAAGCTAAATTGATTGAGGACGTGGAAGGCGACCGCCGCCGCCTTTGCGTCCGGGGTCCAATCCACGCCCGCGGCTATGACGTGCGCAGCCTCAGCCGATGTCGTTCTCGAGGACGAGGCGGTAGCGCGCCTTCCCGGCCCTGAGCCGGTCCATCGCGTCGTTGACCCGCGACATCGGGAACATCTCGGTCATCGGCGCGATCTTGTGGCGAGCGGCGAAGCGGATCATTTCGGCGGTCGTCGCCGGGCTGCCCAAAGGCGAGCCGATCATGGACTTCTGGCCGGCGAGCAGCGAAAAGCCAGCGGCCGAAAATGTCGGTACCGCACCGACGATCGCCAGTGTGCCGCGCGGACGCAAAGCCTTCAGGTAGGCATCCCAGTCGAGCTCGACGTTGATGGTATCCAGGATCATGTCGAAGGTTCCGGCCAACGCAGCGAGCGCATCGTCGTCACGGGTGTTGACGAAGCGATCGGCGCCGAAGCTGCGCGCCTCCTTTTCCTTGTCCGGGCTGGTGGAGAAGGCCGTTACCTCGCACCCCCAGGCGTGGAGGAACTGCAGCGCCATGTGGCCGAGGCCGCCGATGCCGACGACGCCGACCCGGTCGGTCGCCCGGACGTTATTTTGCAAGATCGGGTTGAAGACGGTCACCCCACCGCAGAACATCGGCCCGGCCTTGGCCGGATCGGCTCCGTCGGGCAGCGGGATCGCCCAGGCGGCGTCGGCGCGGACCCTGGTGGCGAAGCCGCCGTGGCGGCCGACGATCGTCCCTACGACCTCCGCGCACATGTTGTGGTCGCCGGACATGCACTCGTGGCAATGCATGCACGACGAGGCGTTCCAGCCGAGACCGACGGTTTGCCCGGGCCGCAGATAATCGACGTTCGCCCCGACCGCGGCGATCGTGCCGACGACTTCGTGGCCCGGCACCAACGGGTACTGGGTATTACCCCACTCGTTGTCGAGCATGCTCAGATCGCTGTGACAAATGCCGCAGTAGCGAACATCGATGTCGACCTCGTCGACGCCGAGATCGCCCAGCTCGTACTCGAACGGCTCAAGCCGGCCGCCGGCGGCGGTTGCGGCGTAGGCTTTGACGATGGTCATCGGTTTTCCTCCACGGTGACGACGATTTTGCCGAACTGTTCGCTCAACTCCATGTAGCGGTGCGCGTCGGCGATCTGTTCCAGCGGAAATGTCCGGGCAATGATCGGCTTCAGCGCGCCTTTTGCCAGACCATCGGTGACAAAGGCCTTGCCGCGTGCGAGCCGATCGGGATCGCTGACGATCTCGAACAGGGTGTAGCCACGCATCGACAGCCCCTTGCCCAGCGCCGACATGGTTGGGAACGGCGTCGGCTGCATGCTGAGCAGCCCGTAGATGAAGATCGTGCCGCTCCGCGCCGAGGCTGCGGCCAGTTTTTCGATGAACGGTCCGGCGACGGGATCGAACGCGATCCGCGCGCCTTGACCTTGCGGTGATCCGCTCCACGCTCCGCGACCAGATCGTCATGATCGGTCGCGATGACATGATGGGCGCCGGCCTCGCGCAGGGCATCGCTCTTGGCGCCGCTGCGGGTCGTGGCGATGGCCGTCGCGCCAACCATGCGCGCGATCTGGATGGCGGCGAGGCCGACGCTGCTGGATGCCGCCGGAATGATGACGGCTTCGCCGGCGCCGAGCCCGGCGATCTCGACGAGCGCGCCGTAGGCGGTCAGGTACTGCATCCATGTCGCGGCTGCCTCGACCGCCGACTGACCCGCCGGCGTCGGGACAAGAGAACGGGCGGGGACGATGACGAGATCCCCGTACGTCCCGTAGTCGTTCAGGGAAAACGACGGGATCACGCTGACCGCATCGCCGGCGGCCACCTCGGTGACGTCGGAGCCGACCGCGTCGACAATGCCGGCGGCTTCATAGCCGATCCGCGCCGGCAGCTTCGCCGCCTCGAGATACTGCCCGGCGCGGAAAAGCGCCTCGGCGCGGTTCAGGCCGATCGCCTGGACCCGCAGGCGGATCTCGCCGGGGCCGGGCTCGCCCGGATCGTGCTCCTCGATCCGCAACACCTCCGGTCCGCCCAGTTCATGAAAGCGCACGAGCTTCGCCATCCCGCTCTCCCTTTCCTTATCGCTCCGCCGCCGATGCTGAAGGCGTCTGGAATCCATTGCTAATCCACGCGTCTCCACAGGAGCGGGTGAAGTGATAGGCCGTGCGACGCCGGGTGTCGACGCCGCTGCTCGCCAGCCGCTCGATGCCCGCGAGCTTCCAGCCGGCGCGTTTGAGCATCCTTAACCTTCGTGCTGTTTCCTTACGGTACTTGCGGCTCTTCCACCAGCTCGCGTTCCCGCTGACGAGGGTGAGAACAATCTGTTGCACGGACGGCCAGCCTACGTTGCGGACAAGGCGATCACGGTGCCTTCACCATGACTACGGGATGCCGCTCTGGGCGGATGAGCGTGGAGAAGGGAATCGGCATCGGCCTTGTATAGGAATATTATCTTGTGCTCTCCTGATGTTCTTTGTATGTTCTGATCGTAACCCGCCGCAGGGTTGAAATCCCGAACGTAGAAGCTCTGGAGCTGCTCATGACCGCCCAAACGCCTTTAAATCCGCTGTGTCCGCCTGGAGGGACAACATGACGCTGGAGATCGCGAATGTCTTTATCCTGACGGCATGGCTGCTCGCCGAGATGGTCCCGCTGCTCGCCGATGAGCTCGCTCGCCGCGACATCGACCGCGCCAAGCGGGATGAGTAGCCCCGGCGCGCCCTCTGTGTCCCTTGCGGCTCTTGCCAGCCGCTCACGCATTCGCTTCCGTCACCTCTTCGGCAAACATGGCGCGGATTTGACGTGTCAGTTCCTGGCGGGCGTAGGGCTTGGCGATGAACAGGGCGTCCGGCGGGAGCCTGCCGTTTTCGGAGCCAAGGCCGGCCGAATAACCGGTCGTGAACAGCACCTTGACCTTGGGATGGCGGATCGTCACGCCCTCGGCGACGGCTATGCCGTTCATGCCGCCGGGCAGTTCCATATCGGTGAACAGCAGGTCGATCCGGCCGGCGGCCTGAGCAAGACGAATGGCTTCTGCGCCATCGCCGGCCTCGAGAACGAGAAAGCCCACGTCCATCAGCAGGCGGGTGGCGACCCGGCGCAGCCGCTCTTCGTCCTCGACGACCAGCGCGCTCTTCCCGGCCACCGAAAAATCACCGTCCTCGGTTGCGGCATCCACCGATCCGGTATCGGCTGGCGAAGCTTGCGGGAAGAACAGCTTGAACGTAGTCCCGACGCCGAGTTCGCTGTAGACGCTGACATGGCCGCCGGACTGCTTGAGAAAGCCGTAGACCATGCTCAGTCCCAGGCCGCTCCCCTGGCCGACCCCCTTGGTCGTGAAGAACGGCTCGAAGATGCGCGCGAGCATGTCCTTCGCCATCCCGGTTCCGGTGTCGCTGACCGACAACATGACGTAATCGCCGGCCACGACGTCGGGATTGAGCTCGACGTAGTCGGCGTCGAGAACGGCCTTGCGGGTCTGGAGGGTCAGAGTGCCGCCCTTCGGCATGGCGTCGCGGGCGTTGATGGCGAGATTGACCAGCGCACGTTCCAGCTCGCCTGCATCGGCGATGACGCTGACGGTATCGGGGTCGAGCTCTTCGACCACCGCAATGCCGGCGCCGAGGGTCCGGCGCAGCAGCTCGGTCAGGCCGCCGACGACGTCGTTCAGGTTCAGGACGGTGGGGCGAAGCGGCTGCATCCTGGCGAACGCGAGCAGGCGGTGAGTCAGCTCGCCGCCCCGGGTCGCCGCCCACAGGGCGTCGCTGATGAGGGTGCCACGGCCGCCGGCGCCGCTCGAAGTCCAGCTCCAGAAGCTGAAGATTACCGACAATGATGGTCAGCAGATTATTAAAATCATGGGCGATTCCGCCGGTGAGCTGACCGATCGCCTGCATCTTCTGCGACTGACGCAACTGGTCCTCGACCGCCCGCCATTCCGTCACGTCCTCCTTGACCGCAACAAAATTGACAATCCGGCCGTCGTCGCCCCTGACCGGCGCGATCGACGCGATCTCGCGCAGCCGATCGCCATTCTTCTTCTTGTTGTAAAACTCGCCCCGCCAGACCTGACCGCGCGTGATCGTCCGCCAAAGCTCCCGGTATTCGGCCGGATCGGTCAGCCCGGACTTGAGAATGCGCGGGTTCCTGCCGAGAACTTCGTCGCGGCTGTAGCCGGTAACCTCGCAGAACTTGGGATTGACGTAGACGATACTGCCGTCCCGGTCGGTGACGACCACCGATGACGGGCTTTGCTGGATCGCCTGGTAAAGCCGCCGCAGGTCGCCTTCGGCCCGCCTGCGGTCGGTTATGTCGCGCGCATGGACGGCGACTTCGGTGATCGGCTGGTTCGGGTGGCGGACCGGGTAGAACCAGAATTCGAACCAGCGGCCGCGGATCGCGACATCCGTGTGCCTGGGCTCTCCCGAAGCAGCGACATCGCGGATGATCGCCAGTCTCGTCTCGGCCAGGTCCGCCGGCAGGAGACGGGTAAGGTCCGCGCCGAGCGGACTGTCGCCCTCCAGGCGCTTCGCCAGACGCGACTCGGCGGCCTTGTTGATCGCGAGAACACGGCCCTCGGTCGATGACAGCAGGATTTCGTCGGCGCTGGCGTCGAGCAGGGCCCGCATCCGGGTTTCGCTCTCGCGCAGGGTCTGCTCGGCGAGCTTGCGTTTGCCGATGTCGCGCACGACCGAAATGCAGTACATCGGCTGCCCGGCTTCATCGCGTTGCAGCGCCGTAGTCAGGTTGACCCAGACAAGGTCGCCGTCCTTGCGGATGTAGCGCTTCTCCATGCTGTACGAGCGGATATCGCCGCGCATCATGCGCTCAAGCTGGCCCAGATCGGCTTCCAGATCGTCCGGGTGGGTAATGTCCTGGAAGGTCTTGGCGACCAGTTCGTCGCGGCCGTATCCGACGATGTCGCACAGCCGCTCGTTGACCCTGAGCCACGCGCCGTCGAAGCCGACGTGCGCGATGCCGACGGCGGCGTTCTCGAACGTGCCGCGGAACCGCGCCTCGCTTTCCTCAAGCGCCTGTTGCGCCTGCTTCTCGGCGGTGACGTCGTCGAACAGGGTGACGAGCTCGCCGGTGGGCAGACGGTAAACGTGGGTATCGCGCCAGCCTTCGAAACGATCGTCGCGGTATACCCGGGCCGGCAGGTCCCTGGTCCCACCGGTTCTCATGACGTCCTTCAGCGCATCGAGCAGTCCGAATTCCGCGACGCCGCGAAAGGCCTCCGTCAGCCGCCTGCCGACGACCGTCTCGCGGTCAATTTGGCCGAGCACCTCGCCTCGACGGTTGAGATCGGTAAAGACGAAATCGCTGCCATCGGGGAGCGCCTCGAACACCGCCGCGCCGCTCTTCATGTGCTCGAACAGGCCGCGCAGGCGCGTCTCCGCATTGCGGCGCTGTTGGCGCAGCGGCTCGCTGATGAGATGGAAAAGCCCGGTCGCGGCCAGCACCGCGACGAGGCCGATGGCCAGCAGCGGCACGGCGGCCCGGGTAAAGCGGGCGCGGACTTCGGCAAGGTCGACCTTGGCGACAAGGCCGAGATTCAGCATTGCAACCGGCTCGTACGCGGCGAGGACAGCCACCCCGGCGTAGTCCCTGCCGATCATCGTGCCCGACCGACCTTCGAGCGCCGCCCGCATGGGCTCGTCGATCATCGCATTGGCCGGGATCGCTAGAGGCGCGTCGGCATCGCTTGCGCGCTGGCGCAACAGATAGACGATGGCGTCGCCCTCGCGCCGCGCCATCGTCAGCTCTCCGCTCGCGCCCGTATCGCGCCCAGCGGGGAGGCGCTGGCTGTCGATGAACTGGCGAAGCGCCGCCGCCTCCGGACCTTTCGGATATATCGCATAGGTCCGGTCGAATTTGGTTATCGAGTCGAGCAGACGAGCCTGAAACTGAACGACGCCCTGGAGGCGGACGCGCTCACGCGCGATGCCGCCGCGATAGATGATGTAGATCGCGCTGGCCGCGATGACCGTGGCGACGCAGAGCATGATGGCGACGAGGAGAACGAGCCTCCTGGTCTCGGCGGTGACCCTCATCTCAGCCATCCAGGGCCGCGAGCAGTTCCTTGATTCCGAACGGTTTGTGCAGGGTGGTTGTCGAGCCGATGCCCTTGTACTGGGCGAGGATCTTCGCATGATCGGCGTATTCAGGATGGTAGCCGGTCATGATGACCAGGCGCGCGGTGCAGCCATGACCGGCGAGCCAGTTGATCAGTTCGTTCCCGTCCACGCCCGGCATGACCATGTCGAGCAGGATGACGCTCGGCCTGAACTCGTCGTGAACGCGCATCAACTCTTCGCCGCCGGTGGTCAGCATGACCTCGTAGCCGCGTGGAACGGCCGCGTTGCGCACCAGGCGCCCGACGGCGGCTTCGTCATCGCAGACCAGCAGCCGTTTCTCCGCCACGGCGCATCTCCCGCGAGGTTGAACATCCCTTTCGGGAACCAGCGTCAGCCTCGCTCTCTTCGCGTCGATGTCAATATCTGAAACGCCCTCAGGAACCGGGCGCCGGTCCTCTCGTTGTTGGCGCGATCTCAACTTCGCAGAGGACGCCCCCCAGGATGCCCAACATCTTCGATATGCTTATGGAAGACCACGGTACGGTCAAGTCGCTGCTGACCAAGGTCCAGGACACGGGAGACCGCGCAGAGAAGACCCGCGACAAGCTGTTCGCGGAGATCGAGAAGGATCTCGAGATCCACACCGAATTCGAGGAGAAGGTGTTTTACCCGGCCGCGCGCAAGGCAACCGGCATGGATGACGAGGTCAAGGACGATCTCGAAGAGCATGCGGAAGCCAAGGAGCTGCTCGGCAAGCTTTCCAAAATGAACAGCACCTCGAAGGAATGGACGAAGACCATCGAGGAACTCGAAAAGGCGATTGAGCACCACGTCAAGGACGAAGAGACCAAGCTTTTCCCGGCCGCGCGCAAGGCCATGGATGGCGCCGAAGCCGACAAGATGGGCGAGAAGTACGAGAAGATGAAGGCGAAAGCCGCCTGAAGCGCCGGGAAAAACGAAGCTGGTCGCCGCATTCCTTGTGATGTGGCGACTGCCGTTCCTCCGCATTTCGCCTTCGGTTACAGGAGCTTCGCCCATGAAAGCCGTCGTCTTCCACGACATCGGCGACATCCGTCTCGATGATGTCCCCGATCCGAAGATCAAAGAACCGACCGACGCCATCATCCGTATCACCTCCAGCGCCATCTGCGGCACCGATCTGCACATGGTTCGCGGCACGTTTACCGGCATGAAGCCCGGCACCATCCTCGGCCATGAGGCGGTCGGCGTCGTCGAAGAGATCGGCCGCAACGTTCGCAACCTCCGCGCCGGCGACCGGGTGGTGGTGCCGTCGACCATCGCCTGCGGCTCGTGCTCCTACTGTCGGGCCGGCTATCAGGCGCAATGCGACAACGCCAATCCGAACGGCCAACTCGCCGGCACGGCTTTCTACGGCGGGCCGAAATCGACCGGGCCGTTTGACGGATTGCAGGCCGAGTACGCGCGCATCGCCTTCGCCAACGCCGACCTGGTCAAGTTGCCCAGCGATGTCAGCGACGATCAGGCGATCATGATCTCCGACATCTTTCCCACCGGCTACTTCGGCGCCGACCTGGCCGAGATCTCCGACGGCGACACGGTCTGCGTCTTCGGCTGCGGCCCGGTCGGGCAGTTCGCCATACTCAGCGCCAAGCTGATGGGCGCCGACCGGGTTCTCGCCGTCGATACCGTGCCGGACCGCCTCGAGATGGCGCGCGCCCAGGGCGCCGAGGTCATTGACTTCAACGCCGAGGATCCGGTCGAGACGATCCGGGAGCTGACCGGCGGGGCCGGCGTCGACCGGGTCATCGACGCCGTCGGCATCGATGCGGAACCGCCCAGCGAGGGACCTGCGGCACAATCCGCCGGCGCCGACAAGTTCGCCGAGGAGCGCAAGCAGATCGCGCCGGAAATGAACCCCGACGGCGCGTTGTGGCAACCCGGCAAGGCGCCGTCGCTGGTGCTGCAGTGGGCGGTGCAGTCGGTCGCCAAGGCCGGGACGGTTTCGCTCATCGGAGTCTATCCGCCCACCGCGACGACGTTCCCCATCGGCATGGCGATGGGCAAGAACCTGACGCTGAAGATGGGCAACTGCAACCACCGCAAGTACATCCCGCACCTCGTCGACATGGTCCGCAACGGCACCGTGACGCCGGAAGACATCCTGACCAAGGTCGAGCCGCTGGCGCCGGTTCTCGACGCCTACAAGGCTTTCGACCTGCGCCAGCCGGGTTGGATGAAGGTCGAACTGCGGCCGTAGCCGATTGGGATGCTCCGTCGCCGCCGCGGTTGCGCCTGCGCCGCGGCGGGGCAGGCGGATTGCGACACGACCCGTACGTTGATCGCGGCTATGTCTGGGTGGCAAGGCTGTGGCTTGGCGCTGCACCGGTAGCCGCACGTTGAGTCCTGCCTCGCGGCCCTCTCGACGCTCCTCTCGCGTCTTTCACCTCAAAATCTTTGACTGGTCGCGTGTCGACCGTCACTGCCGCGGCCGCAACCATTCCTTAACCTCGGTGACTTCGGCGACGGGGCCGCGGCAACCGGGCAGGTTCGGCATGATGTACAGCAAGAGCCGGGAGATCGATCGCATCGTGCGTGCGCTGGTCGCCGCCGGCTGGACGTTCCGGCGGGGCGGCAAGCACGGCCGGCTCAAATCGCCGCAAGGGACGTCGGCGCTGACAGTGCCCGTCACACCCAGCGATCACCGCAGCTCGGCGAACTTCCGCTCCCAGGTTCGCCGCGCCACGGCGCAATGAGCAGGCTAGCGGCTGTCATGGATGGTCGCGCCGATCACCTCTGTCCCAGGGCCGCCTTTAGCCGCTGCGGATCGATGGCGACGAGCAGGGCGTTCCCGGTCCGTGCGAACGCCGTGAAGTAGAAGCGGCTCCCCGCCTTGGCGTCGTGGCCATAGAAAAACATCTTGTCCGCGAGCATCGGCTCAAACGTCTTGAGATCGGCCAGCCGGACCGCCTTCCGGGTGGAGAGATCGAACTCGAAGAATGTCCCCTGTTCGGTGACGACGTAGATTTTTCCTTCCGACCTGTAGACGCTGAACACCCACGTGTACCCGAACGGCTGCCTGGCTTTCTGACCGATGTTACCGAGATAGCTCCATTTCTCTCCCACCGCCGTATCGCTGAACCTGTAGATGTGCCCGACGTTGTCCATTAGAAAACACTCGTGCGAAGCGGACGTCGGCGTGAAGCATTGGGCCGCGTCGATCGCCCGTTGATCGTGAAGTTTCCAGCCCTTCATTTCGCCGAACTTGTGGGTCTGGGGATCGTAGAAGTACACGTGATCGAAGATCGCCGGATCGTAGGGCGCGCCGTAGTACGCCAGCTCGGCGTTGCCGGCGGTAAAGTAGAGCCGGCCGCTGCGGGCCACCCACATCGCTCGGCCGGGATAGACGTACGGTCGCTTGTAATCCGGGCGGCCGAGCAGTTCGCTCTCGCCGCTGACGATGTCGTAGCGGTAGATGTTTCCCGTTGGCGCCAGCGCGGCGTAGATGGCGTTGCGGGCCGGATCGACGACCTGGGCGATGAGCCCGCCGTGGGCCGCGCCCGTACCGCCCGGCTGGCCGGCGCTCAGATCGACGAACTGTCGGGCCGCCGGGTCGTGGGCGTACCAGTGAAAGCCGCGCACCTTGAGGTAGGTGTCATCGAGCGTCGAGCTGTTCAGGTTGGCGACATAGACGCGGCCGTCGTGCCAGACCGGACGGGTATGGAACTTTTCCGCGATTTCGTCGTCCAGCCAGTTATGTGCAGCCTCGGATGCGCTTCGGGCGTCGCCGACGTAGCGAAGCACGCCGGCGTTCAGCCGGTAGAGCGCAGAGTTCGTTTTGTGATCCATGCCGGCGACGTAGATGCCCTGGGGCGTCCACGCGGCGCCCGACCAGCTTTGCGTCGGAACGAGGCCGCCCGGCGTTGTCGGCAACGTCCAGTACCAGATGCCATCCAGCTTGCCGGCGACCGCGGTCGAGCTCGGCGCGGGAGCCGCCTCCGCTGAAACAGCGAGCAGGCCGGCGAGGCTGGCGAACAGGCTGAACCGGACGAGGCGCGTAAGGTGAGAGAAACATCGGCCGGCGCTCGCTCGGGATGTTCCGTCCGCCCCGGCCGCAAGGACCGAGCGAGGGTCTCGCGGAGTCGCGTTGCCCGCAAAAGGACGCTTCCGATCGCCCATGCTGTCCTCCTCGGTCTTCACCCGCCCTGAGACAGTGGCGAACCCTTCATTATCACGCTACAGCCATGAAGTCCTCGAAGCTGACCGTGCACCTCTCCGAAGACAACGTCCGGACCACCGCCGCTGCTTGACATTCGCGGCTGTCAGCCGACACAATTGCTTGCGGCTTCAAGGGGATGGCGGTGCGCGAGGTCAAGGTCGAGATCGCGAAGGTCTACGTGCCGATGGCACGCCGTAGGACGCTGGACGCGGCGCGCGTCGACGCCTTGGCCGAAGACATTCTCGAGCGCGGTCTGGAGAACGCGATCCTGGTCCGGCCGGACGCCGACCGGCTGGTCCTGGTCGAGGGCCTGCACCGGCTGGAAGCCTGCCGTTCCCTCGGCGACGCAACCATCAGCGCGCTGATGGTCCAGGCGCGGAAGGCCTGATGCGCCCGGCTACGCAGCGTGCGGATTGATCGACCGCAGTTCGGGCTCGATCTGCCGCCGCCGCTCCATCAGGTCGTAATCGTTCTGCAGGCCGAGAAAGACGCCCTCCGACAGGCCGAAGTAGCGCGTGAGGCGAAGATCGGTATCGGCGGTCATCGCGCGCTTGCCAAGAACAAGCTCATTGATCCGCCTAGGTGGCACGTGCACGGCACGCGCCAGTGCGTTCTGGCTCAGACCCATCGGCTTCAAAAACTCTTCGAGCAGAATTTCCCCCGGATGCGGATTCGGCAGACGCTCATCGTCGGTCATGGTAGTCGACGATCTCGACATCCTCGGGCCCTCCCTCTGTCCAGACAAAACAGATCCGCCATTGATCGTTCACGCGCACGCTGTGCTGGCCGGATCTTGCGCCTTTCAGCGCCTCCAGCCGATTTCCGGGCGGAACCCTGAGATCGCCGAGCACCTTCGCCTGATTGAGCAATCGCAACTTGCGCAGGGCTATGGACTGGATGTCAGACGGCAATCTCCGGCTCCGCCGGCCGCTCCAGATCGTTTCCGTCTCGGGATCGGCGAAGCTCCTGATCATCCAACGTGACTATAACGCAGCGCGTTATAGCAGGCAAGCTGTTCTCAAGCCTAGGCCGCGCGCGCGGCCTTCTTGCGCTCGTGCTCGCGCAGGAAGCGCTTGCGGATGCGGATGGACTTGGGCGTCACCTCGACCAGTTCGTCGTCGTTGATGAACTCCATGGCGTACTCGAGAGTCGCCTCGATCGGGGTGACGAGGATGATGTTCTCGTCGCTGCCGGCGGCGCGGATGTTGGTGAGCTGCTTGGCCTTCAGCGGGTTGACGGCCAGATCGTTGCCGCGCGAGTGGATGCCGATGACCATGCCCTCGTAGACGTCGGCGGCGTGGCCGATGAACAGCCGGCCGCGGTCCTGCAGGTTGAACAGCGCGTAGGCCAGCGCCTTCCCGGTCGCCATCGCGACCAGCGCGCCGTTGACCCGCCGGCCGATCTCGCCCTCGATCCGCGGGCCGTAGCGCTCGAAGGCGTGGTACATCAGCCCGGTGCCGGAGGTGGTCGTGAGAAACTCCGGACGAAAGCCGATCAGGCCGCGGCTCGGAATGAAGTAGTCGAGGCGCACCCGGCCCTGGCCATCCGGGACCATGTTTCGCAGCTCGCCCTTGCGCTGACCCAGCTTCTCCATCACCGCGCCCTGGCTCGTCTCGTCGATATCGACGGTGAGCGTCTCCCACGGCTCGTGCACCTCGCCGTCGACGGTCTTTAAGATCACCTCGGGCCGCGAGATGGCGAGCTCGAAGCCCTCCCGGCGCATGGTCTCGATCAGGATCGCCAGATGCAGCTCGCCGCGACCGGAGACCCTGAAGCGGTCGGGCGAGTCGGTCGGCTCGACCCTGAGCGCGACGTTATGGAGCAGTTCCTGTTCGAGGCGGTCGCGCAGCGCCCGGCTGGTGACATACTTTCCGTCGCGACCCTGCAGCGGCGAGTTGTTCACCTGGAAGGTCATGCTGACGGTCGGCTCGTCGACGACCAGCACCGGTAGCGGCTCCACCGCGTCCGGGTCGCACACCGTCTCCGAAATTTTCAGCCCGTCGATGCCGGTAAAGGCGATGATGTCGCCGGCCGCCGCTTCGTCGCGCTCGATCCGCTCGAGGCCCCGGAAACCGAGGATCTGCAGAATGCGGCCGCGACGCACCGTGCCGTCGGTGGCGGCGATGGCGACCGTCGTATTGCGGCGGATGCGGCCGCGCTGGATCCGGCCGATGCCGATGACGCCGACATAGCTGGAGTAGTTCAGCGAGCTGACCTGTAGCTGAAACGGCCCGTCGAGATCGACCTCTGGCGGCGAGACGTGATCGACGATGGTCTCGAACAGCGGGACCATGTCGCCGGCGCGCACGTGCGAATCCCGCGATGCCCAGCCTTCGGTGGCCGAAGCGAAGATCACAGGGAAATCGAGCTGCTCGTCGCTGGCGCCGAGGCGGTCGAACAGGTCGAAGGTCTGGTCGACGACCCAGTTCGGACGCGCGACCAGCCGGTCGACCTTGTTGACGACGACGATCGGGCGGAGACCGCGGGCGAGCGCCTTGCGGGTAACGAAGGTCGTCTGCGGCATCGGCCCGTCCACCGCGTCGACAAGGAGCAGAACGGAGTCGACCATCGACAGCACCCGCTCGACCTCGCCGCCGAAGTCGGCATGCCCGGGCGTGTCGACGATATTGATGCTCCAGTCTCGCCAGGTGATCGCGGTGTTCTTCGACAGGATGGTGATCCCGCGCTCGCGCTCGAGGTCGTTGCTGTCCATCACCCGCTCGGTGAACTCGCTGTGGCGGCCGAGGGTGCCGGACTGGCGCAACAATTGGTCGACCAGCGTTGTCTTGCCATGATCGACGTGAGCGATGATGGCGATGTTTCTCAGTCGCTCGACCGGCTCGCCCATGGCGGCGGCAACTCCTTCAGTGAATGACGATTCGCGCTATCGGCTGCGCGGCGCTGGTGAATTGGCGCCCGCTGCCCGGCTGCCAAGGCAGATCAGGTCAAGGCGGCCCGCCCCAGCGAGCGCGTTGATCAGACAGCGGTGCCTCCGCAGATGGATCGGTACGCGATGCGGTCAAGTCCCGCCGCTGCCGCGCCGATGCCGACCGGCCACTCATCTCTATCACACGATAAGCCATGGACGAAGCGCCGAACGTAGCATCGAGGGTGCGACGGCGGCTTGTTCGACGACTGGAATGAACGGGGGTCGAGCCCGCCTACACGCAGGATCGGCAAGACGTCGCGAATTCTGCGGATCAGATTATGGAGAAATGCATGCCTTTGATTACAATCGTCATCATTCTCATCATCGTCGGCGTGCTGCTTTGGCTCGCCAATACCTACATCCCGATGGACCAAAAGATCAAAACGATCCTCAACATCGTCGTCGTCATCGCGGTGATTCTCTGGCTGCTGCAGGCCTTCGGACTTTTCTCCGGTGCGCCGGCGATCGGCGGCTGAGGGATTTGCCTGCTGCTTCAAGCGGTCCCCGGCTCGGCACTGGGTCGGCACTGACGCTTTGACAAGACTCGGTTGATTTGAGCGCGGGCGGGGCCCAACTTAGCCGCCGGCGTTTCTTTTCGGTCCGTCAGCATCGGTTTGGGGAATGCCGCGACCGGACTCCACGGTACGCATTATCGACAGTCGCCTGGACCACAAAGGAAAGGAGAACAGTTTTGCAGCAAGTACCATCCGTCACGTTCAAGACTCGCGTACGAAACGACGCCCTCGGCGGCCCCAACCCGTTTGAGTGGAAGGATCTCTGCACCGACGAAATCTTCAAGGGCAAGAAAGTCGTCGTCTTTTCGCTGCCCGGCGCCTTTACGCCGACCTGCTCGAGCAACCACCTGCCGCGCTACGAAGAGCTGTGCGGCGAATTTGCCGCGCTTGGCGTCGATCGCATCGTCTGCGTGTCCGTCAACGACGCGTTCGTCATGTACCAGTGGGGCAAGGCCCAGGGCGTAAAGAACATCTTTCTGCTGCCTGACGGCAACGGCGAGTTCACCCGTAAGATGGGCATGCTGGTCGACAAGTCGAACCTGGGCTTCGGCATGCGCAGCTGGCGCTATTCCATGTTCGTCAACGACGGCAACGTCGAGAAGATGTTCATCGAGGACGGCTACATGGACAACTGTCCGACGGACCCCTTCCAGGTCTCCGATGCGGACACGATGCTGGCCTACCTTAAAGCTCAGGTCGGCAGCAAGGCTGCGTGAGCAGGAGCGTGCGGCGCGCCGGCCGATCGCTGTCGGTGCGCATGACGCGCAAACGGAAGAAGGCGCAGAGGGGCCTGGAGACGGGCCCCGACGGCTTCGACATCGGCCGAGATCCGCGGCGTTTGTCGCCGGTAGAGCTGCGCGCTCTCGGCCATCGGGCCGTGCCGCTTCTGCAGACGATACGCAGGCGCTGTGTCGACTGTTGCGGCGGCAGGGCCGACGAGGTGCGCCGATGCACCGCGGTCGCCTGCCCGCTGTGGCCCTACCGCATGGGAACCGACCCGTGGCGGGAGGAAACATCCCGGCCGACGCAGACGGCGTCCGCGCCGGCAGCATCGCCGCCGCAGGCGCCAGCCTCCGGACAGACTGCTGCGGAACTACCACCCGGGGAGCCGGCGGCGGCCAAACGGCGGCGTGGGGCCAAGACTGTCACGCGTCTGCCCCTCTTTGACGACGCACCCACAACATAAGCCTCTCTTATCTCTCAGCTATTGCTTCGCGGCGTCGGCCGTCAGGCCGTCGAGGAAGGCCCGGGTCGCAGGCAGGATGCGGCGGACGATTTCCTGCACGCCGGCCGCGTTCGGATGAATCCCGTCCGGCTGGTTGAGGGCGGGCACCGCCGCGACCCCTTCGAGAAAGAAGCCGTAGAGCGGCACATCGTGCCTGGCGGCGAGGCGGTGGAACACGGCCTCGAAGGACCGTCCGTAATCGGCGCCCAAATTCGGCGGCGCCTTCATTCCCGTCAGGATCGCCGGCAGGCCGCGGTCGTCGAGGAGGCCGAGAATACCGTCAAGGTTTTTCTCCATTGCCTCCGGGTCCAGACCCCGGAGCCCGTCGTTGCCGCCGAGTTCGACCATTACTGCATCCGGCCGATCCTGCTCCGGCCCGGCCAGCAGCCACGGCAGACGGGCCAGGCCGCCGGCGCTGGTATCGCCCGACACGCCGGCCCCGATAACCCGGATGTCGTAGCCTTCGGCACGCAACGCCGCCTCAAGCCGCGGGACGAAACCGTCGGCTTGCGCCAGTCCGTAGCCCGCGGTCAGGCTGTCGCCCAGCACCATCAGCCGCAACGGCTCCGTCGCGTCGGCGGCCTTCGCCATCCCCAACCCTGTCCCGCCGCCGGCGGCGAAAAGTGCTACGAATACCACCGCCCGGCCCACGGCTTTCAACGTGCCGGCCGCGGCTCCATATCGGCAGCAAGCGGCGCGTTTCGCATCGTCCGCCATCCGGAACCCGTATCGCCACCCGAGCCCGAGGAGTGCTCCGCGTGTCATCGCTTCCTTCGCCTGATCCGGCCATTGCCCTGCATGGCGTTCAGCTGAGGTTGGGGAGCGCCGCCGGCGAGGTCAATATTCTCCGCGGGATCGACCTCACGGTGCGCTCCGGCGAGACCGTCGGTCTGGTCGGGCCGTCGGGATCGGGCAAGACCAGCCTGCTGATGGTGATCGCCGGTCTCGAGCGGCCGACAGCCGGGCGGGTCGTCATTGCTGGACAGGACTTCGCCGGGCTGGACGAGGACCGGCTCGCCGCATTTCGCGGCCGCAGCGTCGGTGTCGTCTTCCAGAATTTTCATCTCGTTCCGACGATGACGGCACGTGAGAACGTGGCCCTGCCGCTGGATCTCGCCGGCCGCGCGGGCGGACTGACGCGCGCCGATGCCCTTCTGGCGGCGGTCGGGCTGGGTCGGCGGCTGAGCCACTATCCGGCGCAGCTTTCCGGCGGCGAGCAGCAGCGGGTGGCGCTGGCCCGCGCCTTTGTCACCGAACCGGCGCTGCTGCTGGCCGACGAGCCGACCGGCAACCTTGACGGCGCGACCGGCGCTGCGGTCATCGAGCTGTTGTTCGATCTCCACCGCCGGCGGAAAACGACGCTGTTGCTCATCACCCACGATCCCGCTCTTGCCGCCCGTTGCGGGCGAACGATCGAGCTCCTGGACGGACGCATCGCCGGCGACCGGCAGGCGCCGCCGCTGAGCGCCGTCGCGAGCCGCTGATGTCCAACACCAGTCCGGCTCTCGCCTGGCGGCTGGCGCGGCGCGAGCTGCGCGGCGGCATCGCCGGCTTTCGCATCTTCATCGCCAGCCTCGCATTGGGCGTCGCCGCCATCGCTGCCGTCGGAACCCTCAGCGCGGCCATCGTCGGCGGCCTGCAGGCCGACGCCCGCGCCCTGCTCGGCGGCGATGTCGAGCTGCAACTGTCGCAGCGTTCGCCGAATGCGGACGAAGCCGCGTGGTTGCGCACGCACGCTGCCGCCGTCTCCGACGTGATCGAGATGCGGGCGATGGCCCGGGCCGGCGATACGCGAAGCCTGGTCGAGCTGAAGGCGGTGGACGGCGCGTACCCGCTCGTCGGCGGCGTCGAACTCGATCCCCCGGCGCCGCTCGCAGATGCGCTCGCCTTCCGCGACGGCCTGTGGGGCGCCGTGGCGGAGGCCGGCTTGCTGGCAAAGCTCGGCGTTGGCGTCGGCGAAAGCGTCCGGGTGGGCGAGGCGGAGGTCCGGATCCGCGGTGTGACCGCCCGCGAGCCCGACCGGGTCGCCAACGTCATCAGCTTCGGGCCGCGGCTGATGGTCTCGGCGGCCGCGCTGGAGGCGACCGGCCTGGTCCAGCCCGGAAGCCTGTACCGGCACAACGTTCGGGTTGTGCTTCCCGAAGGCGTTTCCGCCCAGGACTGGACCGCATCGGTCCGCGACGCCTTTCCGACCGCCGGCTGGCAGATCCGCGAGGCTTCGGCGGCAGCACCCGGCGTGCGCCGGTTCGTCGACCGGCTCGGCATGTTCCTGACCTTCGCCGGTCTATCGGCGCTTCTTGTCGGCGGTCTCGGCGTCGCCAATGCCGTGCGTCATTACCTCGCCGGAAAGGCCGAGACCATCGCGACGTTGAAGTGCCTCGGTGCGCCCGGCGCGCTGGTGGTTCAGGTCTACCTGTTGCAGGTGCTGGTCCTTGCCGCCATCGGCGTGACGCTCGGACTGATCGCGGGCGCCGGCCTGCCGCTCGGCCTGCTCGCGCTGCTTGGCGCCCGGGTGCCCATTCCCGTGGACGTCGCGATCTACCCTCAGCCGCTCCTCGTCGCCGCCGCGATGGGCCTGCTGACGGCGCTCACGTTTTCGCTGTGGCCGCTCGGCCGGGCGCGCGAGGTGCCGGCCGGCGGCCTGTTCCGCCAGAGCATCGAAGCCGAAGGCGGGCGGCCGCGGCGGCGCTACATGGTCGGAGCCGGATCCTGCGCGCTGGCGCTGGCGGCGCTCGCCGTCGCGACCTCGCTCGACCCGTCCTTCGCCGCCTGGTTCGTCTTCGGCGCGGTTCTCACGCTGAGCCTCCTGCGCGGCGCCGGCGCGGCCCTCATGGCGCTGGCCGCGGTGTGGCCGCGGCCGCGCTCCGCGACGTTGCGGCTGGCGATCAGCGGCCTCCACCGCCCGGGCGCGCCGACGCCCAGCGTGGTGATGTCGCTCGGCGCCGGGCTGACGGTGCTCGTCGCCGTCGCCCTTCTCGACAGCAACCTGCGCGCCCAGATCGGCGAGCGGCTGCCGGAGCGCGTCCCCGCCTTCTTTTTCATCGACATCCAGGACAGCCAGGCGGCGGCATTCGATGCCGCCGTTGCAGCCGTCCCCGGCGCCGGGAAGATTGAGCGCGTGCCGTCGCTGCGCGGACGCATCGTCGCTATCGCCGGGGTCGGGGTCGAACACGCGCCGGTCGACGCTGACGCCGCCTGGGCCGTGCGCGGCGATCGGGCGCTGACCTATGCCGCGACGGCGCCGGCCGATGCCGACATCGTCGCCGGTGAGTGGTGGCCGGCGGATTACGCGGGACCGCCGCTGCTCTCGCTCGATGCCGATCTCGCCCGCGGCTTTCACGTCGGCGTTGGCGATGCGATCACCCTGAACGTGCTGGGCCGCGAGATCACCGCCAAGATCGCGTCGCTGCGCCGGATCGACTGGCGCGCGGTGCCCTTCGACTTCGCCATGATCCTGAACCCGGCGACACTCGCCGGCGCGCCGCACACCCAGATTGCCGCGGTCTACGCGCCGGAAAGCGCGGAGGCCAACATCGAGCGGGCGGTGACCGACCGCTTCGCCAACATCACCGCGATCCGCACCCGCGAGGCGCTGACGGCGGTCAGCCACCTGCTCGATCGCGTTGCCTGGGGCGTGCGCGGCGCCGCGGCCGTCACGCTTGTCGCCGGCGCACTGGTGCTGGCCGGGGCGATCGCCGCGGACCGCCGGCGGCGCACGTTCGAGGCCGTCGTGTTCAAGGTCCTGGGCGCGACGAGGATGCGGATCGCCGGCGCCTACCTTGTCGAGTATGGCGTCCTCGGGTTCCTGACCGCGGCGATTGCCGCCGCGCTCGGGATCGCCGTCGCCTGGGGGGTGAGCGTCGGCGTCATGGACTTCGCATGGTCCGTCCGCTGGGATGTCGTCATCGCGACCGTGGCCATCTGTGTCGCGCTTACCCTCGCGATCGGCTTCGCCGGCACCTGGCGGATCCTCGCCCGCAAGGCCGCCCCCTACCTGCGCAACGACTGAAGCCGGATCGGGCAAGGCGGGGCAAACCTTATCGATGTGCGATCAATGGAAGTCGCGCGCGGCGATGTCGAAGCGGAGTTCGTCGCCAAAGCGTTCCGGGGCGCGCCCGGGTGCTGCGGCGGCGGCGAGCCTACTCAGCGACCCGTCCAGGCTCCACAGGCGCTCGGCAAGCACGTGGATCACCTCTCCCTCGCGCTGGACGGGGCCCGTGACCGCCATGATCGTTGCCTGCAGGACGATGCGGCGAAAACGCTCGAAGGTCTTCGGCCAGACGATCAGGTTGGCGTGCCCGGCCTCGTCCTCCAGCGTGATGAAGATGACGCCGTTCGCGCTCCCCGGTCGCTGGCGGGTAATGACGACGCCGGCGGTCCTGACCCGCCGGCCATGGGCGAGCGCGGCGAGGCGGTCGCTGGCGATGATAGCCGTCCTCGCCCAGGCGGCGGCGGAGCAGGGCCATCGGGTGGGCCTTGAGCGACAGCGTCAGCGTCCGGTAGTCATCGCCGACCTGCTCGCTGAGCGGGCTTGCCGGCAGGGCCACCTCCGGCTCGCGGGCGCGTTCGGGAAGCCTTCGGGCGCCGCCGCCGTCGCGGCGGCCATCAGCGGCAGCGGCGTTTCGTCGAGCCCGCCGATGGCCCACAGGGCCTGCCGGCGGTTCAGGCCCAGGGAGGTGAAGCCGTCGGCGCCGGCCAGACGGCGCAAGGCGCTCCGGCCCACCCCGGCCCGGCGCCAGACCTCGGCCATGCTGCCATAGCCCGGCCCGCGGGCGGCGACGATGGCCCCCGCGTCGGCCGCGGCCAGCCCCTTGACCTGGCGCAGGCCCAGGCGCAGCGCCCACACCGGCGGCCGCCTCCCCCCGTCGTTCCCCCCGTCGTCATTGCGAGAAGGCGGAGCCGACGAAGCCCTCACCCCGACCCTCTCCCTCGAGGGAGAGGGAGAAGAACCTGGATCCGACGCGCCGCGAACTCCCTCTCCCGGCGGGAGAGGGAGGGGCCCGCGCAGCGGGAAGGTGAGGGGGTCGCCGCGGCGCTTAGCTCCTGGCGATGACGGTGGATCGACGGGCTCCAGGGTGCAGTCCCAGGCGCTGCGGTTGACGTCGACCGGACGGACCTCGACCCCGTGGCGGCGCGCGTCGCCGACGATCTGCGCCGGGGCGTAGAAGCCCATGGGCTGGCTGTTGAGCAGGGCGCAGGCGAAAACGGCCGGATAGTGGCACTTGATCCAGGCCGAGACGTAGACGAGCAGGGCGAAGCTGGCCGAGTGAGATTCGGGAAAGCCGTAGTCGGCGAAGCCTTCGATCTGGCGAAAACAGCGTTCGGCGAAATCCGTTTCGTAGCCGCGGGCGACCATCCCGGCGATGAACTTGTCGCGAAAGCCGTGGATGGTTCCGGAGCGGCGAAAGGTCGCCATCGCCCGGCGCAGCCTGTCGGCTTCCGAAGGCGAGAACCCGGCGGCGACGATGGCGATCTTCATCGCCTGTTCCTGGAACAGGGGCACGCCCAGGGTCTTGCCGAGGACCTGGGCCAGCTCTTCCGACGGGTATTCGACCCGCTCGCGGCTGGCCCGGCGGCGCAGGTAGGGGTGGACCATGTCGCCCTGGATGGGGCCGGGTCGGACGATCGCAACCTCGATGACGAGATCGTAGAACTCGCGCGGCCGCAGCCGCGGCAGCATGGTCATCTGCGCCCGGCTTTCGACCTGGAAGACGCCGACCGAGTCGGCCTTGCACAGCATGTCGTAAACGGCTGAATCTTCCGCCGGGACGGTGGCCAGCGTCAGCCGGCGGCCGTAGTGGGCCTCGATCAGGGCGAAGGCCTTGCGCACGCAGGTCAGCATGCCGAGCGCGAGGATGTCGATCTTGAGGATGCCCAGCGCGTCGAGGTCGTCCTTGTCCCACTCGATGACGGTGCGATCGGCCATCGCCGCGTTCTCGATCGGCACGACCTCGCTGAGCGCGCTCCTGGTGATGACCATGCCGCCGGTATGCTGGGAAAGATGCCGGGGGAAGCCGCGCAGCTCGCCGGCCAGATCGACGACCATGCGGATCGCCCGCGCGTCGGGATCGAGCCCGCCTGAGCGCATCTCGTCGTCGTCGACCTCGTCCCACGACCGCCGCCAGAACAGCCCCTGCAGCGCGACGATCGCGTCCTCCGACAGGCCAAAGGTCTTGGCGACCTCGCGCAAGGCGCTCTTGGTCCGATAGCGGATTACGGTCGCGGTCATCCCCGCCCGCTCGCGGCCGTACTTGGCGTAGACGTACTGGATGACTTCCTCGCGCCGCTCGTGCTCGAAGTCGACATCGATGTCCGGCGGTTCGTTGCGCTCGGCGCTGATGAAGCGCTCGAACAGCACGTCGATGCGCGAAGGGTCGACCGCTGTGATCCCGAGGCAGAAACAGACCGCGGAGTTCGCCGCCGAACCGCGGCCCTGGCAGAGGATGCCGCGCTCGCGGGCGAAGCGGACGATGTCGTGGACTGTGAGGAAGTAGGGGGCGAAGTCGAGCGTCTCGATCAGGGCCAGCTCGTGGTCGATCTGCGCCTCGAGCTTCGACCCAAGGCCATAGGGGAAATGCTCGACGGCGCCGAGCCAGGTCAGCCGGACCAGCTCCTCCTGCGGGGTCCGCCCATCCGCCACCGGATCGACCGGATATTCATAGCGCAGCTCGTCGAGGCTGAACCGGCAGCGCCCGGCGATCTCGATCCCGGCGGCCAAGGCCTGCGGGTAGGACCGGAACAGCCGGGCCATCTCGTCCGGCGGCTTGAGGTGGCGTTCGGCATTGGCGAACAGGCGGTAGCCGGCATCGAAGATCGTGCAGCCCTCACGGATGCAGGTGAGCACGTCCTGCAGCGGCCGGCGCTGCGCGGTATGCGCGTGAACGTCGTTGGTGGCGACGAGCGGGATCCGCTGTTTGGCGGACAGCGCCGCCAGCGCCGCCAGGCGACGGTCGTCGTCGCCCAGGTAGAGCCTGTGGGCGGCGAGATAGAGGCGGTCTCCGAAGCTCTCCTTGAGGATGGGAAGCGCCGCATGGAACGCCTGCGCCTCGCTCCCTTCGGCTTCACCTGGTGCGACAAGGTCGCGCGCCGGGAGCCTGTCGGGCGGCAGGACGACCAGGATCTGGCCGTCGCCGTGAGCGAGGACGTCGGCGAGACCGAGGCGGCATTCGCCCTTCGCCGCCCGCCGCCGGCCGAGGGTCAAGAGCCGCGACAGGCGGCCGTAGGCGGCGCGGTCGCTCGGAAAGCAGAGCAGGCTCGGGCCGCTGATCTGGCCGTCGTCGAGATCCAGCCGGGCGCCGACGACGAGCTGGATTTCGGCGAGCTTGGCCACCGCGTGGGCGCGGACGACGCCGGCGAGCGTGTTGCGATCGGCAATCGCGATGGCGCTCAGGCCGAGGCCGGTGGCGGTGGCGACCAGCTCCTCGGGATGGGAGGCGCCGCGCAGGAAGCTGAAGTTCGAGGTGACCTGCAGCTCGGCGTAGGCGGTCACGGCCCGGCCTTCCCGTTCACGCAAAGCGGCCATGGAGGAACCAGCGCGAGGGAACGCCCGGTCGGTAGTCGTCCTCGCGATAAACCCAGAACCGCCGGCCGGTCTCGTCCTCGATGCGATAGTAGTCGCGGCCGGGCGGGCCCCGGTCGAGATGGTGGCCGCCATCGTGCTCCCACCATTCGCAGCCGATGCGCTCGGGGCCTTCGGCGGCGGCAACCCGGTGCGCTCGCCGGCGCCAGCGGAACAGGACTGGCGGGCCGTCGGGAACGGGAGCGATGACGTCGATCGGCTCCGGCCACTCCAGAAGATGCACCGGCCGGGCCTGCCTGGAGCGCTCGCCGCCGGCCAGGGCCGCGGTCAAGGCCGTGGCAGCAGCCGGGTGGGGGCGGGAGCCGGTGCAGAGGAGGCGGCCAGCGCCGGGACTTCCGCGCAGGCCCGTTCCGGCAGGTGGCTTGCCCGTTCGCGCAAAACCGTCACTCGCCCGGCGCCGAGGCGGTTGCCGAGGCTGTCGACCAGCCGGGCCATGCCCTCCGCGCCCGGCTTGCGGGCGAAGCCCGCCGCCTCCATCGCCGCCTGGGCTGGGGCGAGGGGCTCTGTGGCCAGCGCGCCCATGACCATGGCGTCGATGCCGAAGTAGGGATCGACATCGGCCAGCTTTTCGCGAAACAGCCGCTCGAGGTGCCGGGCATCTCGCTGCGGCCGGCTGGTTCCGACCGCGATGGCCGTGGCGCTGGCGTCGGTGCGATAAAACCTGAGTCCGAGCTCGCGAACACCTTGATGCGCCGCGGCAAGGCGGCAGCACAGCTCTGCCAGCAGGTGACGGGTGGCGGCGGCGATATCCTCAGGCTTCGCGATGGGTTCGGCAAAGGCGAGGCGGCTCGCCATTGCCGGCACCGGCAGCCGCGGCGAGATCGGCTCGGCGTCGGCGGCGAAGGCCTGATCGAGTCGCCGGGGCAGGATCGCGCCGAAGCGGGCGGCGAGGGGCGCGCGGGGCAGGGCTGCGACATCGCCGATCCGGCGCAGCCCAACCGCGTGCAGCGCCTCGACGACGGCGCCAGGCAGACGCAGCCCGGCGACCGGCAGCGACGCCAGGGCGTCTTCGGCCGTCCCTGGTGCAACAACGCTGAGCGATGCGTTTGAAAATCGCGCCACCGCCCAGGCCGCGCCGGGAGTCTCGGCGACGGCGAGCGTTGCCGCCAGCCCGCAACCGTCCAGGCGATCCACAAGGTCGCCAAGCAAGGCCCGCTCGGCGCCGAACAGGTGGGCGCAACCGCTGATATCGAGCCAGATGCCGGCCCCGCCGCCTCCCATCTTTCCGGCCGTCTTCCCGCCCGGCGCACCACCCGGTTCCGCGCCAAAGGTGTCGACGGCGGTCCAGGGCGTATAGCGGCTGCACCATTCGGCCAGAGCGTCCAGCGCTCGAAGGTCGCCCAAGGGATCGGCCGCGGCGACCGCAAGATTGGGCAGGACCGCCCGGGCCTCGGTCAGCGCGAGCCCGGGGCCGACGCCGCCGGCGACGGCCTCGGGGCTGGCGGCGACAACGCGGATGCCTCCCGGTCCGGCCGCGATCGTCGCCAGCGGCGGCCTAGCTTGCGGCGGACAGCGCTCCGGCCGTCGCCGCCGGCGGAGCCGGTCGATGGCGAAGTTCGGGAGCCACAACGAAACCACCCGTCTCATCACACCACTCCAGAAGCCAGCTTGCGGGGACGCCGCCGCGGCAGCGCTGCAGCTCGACCTGCCAGCGGAGGCGAAGAAGGCTCACCCTGCCGGCTGCCGTCGTCCCGGCTCCTGCGGCTTCCGGGGGCATCGCCACGCTCGGGTGGGCGCTGCCGATCCGCCAGCGGGTGAGCGCCGGGCCGGGAACGAAAGGGGCTCCGGGCGGGCGCAGGAGGATGGCGGGCACACCGCCGGTCTCGGCCGCGAGCTGCAGCCGGCGCAGCGCGATCGGTCCGCCGCCGGCGGTCTCGCCCAGCACCGCCGCCGGAGCGCGGCTGCGCAGTCCTTCCTCCATGGCCCACAGAACGTCAGCCTCGCGGCGCGCCCGCACGAGGATCAGCCGCGCGGGATCGAGGCCCAGAGCGGCGAGCCCGGGGCCGTAAAGGCCGGCCCCGCGCCGGCACCAGACGACGGTCCCGTGGTCTCCCGTCAGCCGGGCCAGCACCGCGGCGCAAAAGCCGGTGGCGGCCGCGCTTTCGTCCGCGGCGGCGACCTCGTGCAGGCCGGGACGGCGCAGACCGCCCCGCAGGGCGTTATCCACCGCCTCGACGCCGAGCGGAACCGGGTCGTCAGGGGAAGCGTTGCGCTGTGGATCAGCGAACCCGCCAGCACCCTCCAGACGCTCGATTTTGGAACGAAGATCGGCGATCAAGCCTCTGTCAGGAAAAGAAAAAGAAAACGATTCACGCATCGTCCACAACCCGGAGAAGCAGGATAAGTTCTTGTTATGTTCTAAGCCCGCCCGGGCCGTTCGTCAAGCCTGCGCGCCGTCTCTGCTCAGAGAGACCCCTCACCTCGATCCTCTCCCGATGGGAGAGGAAGAAGCAGCCGGCACGGACTTCCTCTCCCCTCGGGAGAGGAAGGGGCCCGCGACAGCGGGAAGGTGAGGGACGTCGCCGCGCTGCTTTGCTGGTCCACGCTCAGCCGAAGCGGTCGATCGTCAGATCGTCGAAGGCCAGCTCCGGTTCTACGCCCGCGACCAGATCGGCGACGAGGCGGCCAGAGCCGCAGGCCATTGTCCAGCCGAGGGTGCCGTGCCCGGTGTTGAGAAACAGGTTCGGATAGCGGGCGCGGCCGATGACCGGGGCGCCGTCCGGCGTCGACGGGCGCAGTCCCGCCCAGAACTCGGCCCGGTCCGGATCGCCGCAGCGAGGGAAAAGCGACAGAACCTTGGCGAGGAGAAACCGCGCCCGAGGCTCATGCACGCGATTGTCGTAGCCGGCGAACTCCGCCGTCCCCGCCGCGCGCAGCCGGTCGCCAAGCCGGCTGTAGACCATCTTGAACTCGTCATCGATCAGGCTGACCACCGGCGCCCCATTGCCGCCGTCCAGCGGAATGGTGACGGAGTATCCCTTGGCCGGATAGACCGGCAGGCGGATGCCCAGCGGCCTGAGCAGCAGCGGCGAAAAGCTTCCCGCCGCGACCACGTAGGCTTCGGCCGCCAGAGGGCCCGTCGTCGTCTCCACCCGGCTTATGCGCCCGTTCTCGGCCCGGATCGCCGTGACCGACGTTTCGAATTGGAACGAGACGCCCAGCGCCGCGCCGGCGCCGGCCAAAGCCGTGGTGAACTTGTAGGCGTCGCCGCTCTCGTCGTCGGGGCTGTAGATGCCGCCGACGAGGTCGCCCCGGACCGGAGCCAGCGCCGGCTCGATGGCGATGCACTCGGCAACGTCCTTCACGTGGCGGACGCAGCCCATCCGGTTCATCAGCTCGACCTGGGGCAGGGCCTGCTCGTACTCGGCGGCCGAGCGGTAGATGTGGAGAATGCCGCGGCTGACCTGGTCGTACTCGATCCCGAGCGCCGCGCGCAGCGCAAGGAGTTCGCGCCGGCTGTAGAGCGCAAGGCGCATGGCCTTGCGGGTGTTGGCGCGCATGCGCTCGGTGGTGCAATTGGCGAGAAAGCGCACCAGCCAGGCGAACAGCGCCGGGTCGAAGCGGAGGTGGAAGAGCAGGGGCGCGTCGGTCTTCCCGAGCCAGCGCAGCGCCTTCGCCGGCATGCCCGGCGCCGCCCATGGCGTCGTGTGGTTGGCGGAGATCTGGCCGCCGTTGGCGAAGCTGGTCTCGAGCGCCGGGCCTTCGCGGCGATCGACGACGATCACCTCGTGGCCGGCGCGAGCCAGGTAGTAGGCCGTGCTGACGCCAACCACGCCGGCTCCCAGAACGATGACTTTCATGGCCGATCACTGGGCGTGGCGAATGACATTGCCATCTTATAGGCTGCGGACGTGTCATCGGCCAGCGGCGGCCCGCGCCGCATTCACGGACGAAGTGAGAAGGTCAGCGGTGAACGCAGCCAACGACGCCCTTTTGACGGTCGAGGAGATGTACCGCGCCGACGCTGCGGCGATGGCCGCGGGTGTGCCCGGCATTGCCCTCATGGAGGCCGCCGGAGCCGCGATCGCGCGGGAGATCCGCCGGCGCTGGTCGCCGCGCCGGGTCAGCGTCGTCTGCGGGCCGGGTAACAACGGCGGCGACGGGTTCGTTGTCGCGCGCCTGCTCGCCGGGGAAGGCTGGCCGGTCCGCCTCGGCCTGCTTGGCGACGCCGAGCGCCTGAAGGGCGACGCCGCGGTCAATGCGCACAGGTGGAAAGGCCCGGTGAACCCTCTGTCCGTCGATCTTCTCGACGGCGACCCGCTGGTCGTCGACGCGATGTTCGGCGCCGGTCTGCAGCGACCGCTGGAGGGCGAGCCGCGCGCCGTTGTCGAAGCGATCAACGCCCGCGGGTTGAACTGCGTCGGCGTCGACGTGCCGAGCGGCGTCGACGGCAACAGCGGCGCCATTCTCGGCGCGGCGCCGACGTGTGCGCTGACCGTGACCTTCTTCCGGGCCAAGCCGGGGCACTATCTGCTGCCGGCAAAGGAAGCGTGCGGGGACCTCGTTGTCGTCGACATCGGCATCCCCGCCAGCGTCCTGGACGAGATCGCGCCCCGAACCCACCGGAACGGTGCCGCCCTGTGGCGGGCGCAGGCGCCGTTGCTGGCCTCCGGCGGCAACAAGTACGGCCGCGGTCATGCGGTGGTGCTGGGGGGCGTCATGACCGGGGCGGCCCGGCTTGCCGCCGAGGCGGCGCGACGCATCGGCGCCGGGCTGGTGAGCATTGCCGCGCCCCCGGAGTCCCGGGTGATTTACGCCACCGGCGCCCCCGGCACGATCGTCGCGACCATCGAGGACGAAGGCGCCTTCGAGAGCCTCATCGCCGATCCGCGGCGCAACGCCGTGCTGGTCGGGCCGGGCGCCGGCACATTGCCGGGCGTGCGGGAAAAGGTCCTGACCGTGCTGCGGCTTGAAAAGCGTTGCGTGCTCGACGCCGACGCGTTGACCGTGTTCGCCGAGACGCCTGACCGGCTGTTCTCGGCCATTCACGCGCCTTGCGTCCTGACACCGCACGAGGGCGAGTTCACCCGGCTTTTTAGCGCGCACGGCACCAAGCTTGACAGAGCGCGCGAAGCGGCGCGGCGGTCGGGCGCGGTGATGGTGCTAAAGGGCGCCGATACGGTCATCGCCGCCCCGGACGGCCGGGCCGTGATCAACACCGGCGCGCCGCCGACCTTGGCGACGGCCGGCACGGGTGACGTCCTCAGCGGGATGATACTCGGGCTGATCGCCCAGGGCATGGATGCTTTCGCCGCCGGTTGCGCGGCCACTTGGCTCCACGGCCAGGCCGCCGCCGCTTTCGGCCGGGGGCTGATCGCCGAGGACATCATCGACGGACTGCCGCGCGTTCTGAATGACGCATTCGAACCCAACTGAGACGTAGGACGGAGCAACAATGTCGCCAGCAGGCAGGGACGTAGCGGTTTTGGATGTAGCCCGGCAGCTCGCCAAGCCGGAAGACGCGAGCGGTTTTTTCAAGCAGGCGATCAGAAGCCTGCGCGCGCGCTGGCAAACAATCGCCGGCTCGGAATACGACGTCGATGCCGCCAGCCTGCGGCCGGATCTGCCCGGCGAAGACATCGACCGGCTGCGCAAACAGATGCAGGCATGCCTCGACGCGCGCGGCGGTGAAGTCTCGGCGCGCGCCAGAGCGGCGGCGCTGGGGCAGGCCTATCTCGCTCTCGACGAGACCGGGCGCAAACGGTTCCTCCGGGTCCTGGCCGAAGATTTCGATCTGTCGACGGGGGCCGTCGAAGAGGCGCTGAACAGGCTGAATGCGGCCGATAATGCGGAGGATCGCCGGCGGGCACGGATCGAGTTGCGCCGGGCGCTCGAGCCTCCGCGGCTCCGCCTGCTGCAGCAGTTCAGCAGCCTGCCGCAGGGCGTTAAGATCCTGGTCAATTTGCGCGCCGAGCTGATGCCGCTGGCGCGTGCCGATCCGCTCTTTGCGTCGCTCGACGACGACCTGAAGGCGTTGCTCGCCACCTGGTTCGATGTCGACTTCCTCGAACTTCGCCGCATCACCTGGGAGAGCGCTTCGGGCGCGCTTCTGGAAAAGCTCATCGCCTACGAGGCGGTGCACGCGATCGAAAGCTGGAACGATCTGAAGAATCGGCTGGACTTCGATCGACGCTATTTCGCTTTCTTTCACCTGCGGATGCCGGATGAACCTCTCATATTCGTTGAAGTAGCGCTGGTTGACGGGATGGCCGACAACGTCCAGAACCTGCTCGATCCGTCGGCGCCGGTGCAGGATCCGCAGGTCGCCGACGCCGCGATTTTCTATTCCATCTCCAATGCCCAGCCCGGCCTGAACGGCATCAGCTTCGGAAACTTCCTGATCAAGCGGGTGGTCGACCAGCTCTCGCACGAATTCCCGAAGCTGAAGACATTCGCGACGCTTTCGCCGATACCGGGGTTCATGCCGTGGCTACGCGCTCGCCTCGGGGAAGGGGATGCCGGCCTGCTTCTGCCCGGCGAACGCAAGGCCGTCGCCACCGCCGCCGGCGTTCATCGCGGCGTCAAGGGCTGGCTGAAGGAGACGCTGGAGCGCTCCGACTGGGTTGGGGATGCCGCTGTCGTCAAGGCTTTGAAAACGCCGCTGATGCGGCAGTGCGCACGTTATCTTGCGGTCGAAAAGCGAACGCGCGGCCGGGCGCTGGATCCGGTTGCGCATTTCCATCTCAGCAACGGCGCGCGGATGGAGCAGCTGAACTGGATGGCCGATCGTTCGGCCAAGGGTCTGGAGCAGTCGGCTGGGATGATGATCAACTACCGCTACGATCTGGCGCGGATCGACGCAAATCACGAGACCTATCGCGGCTCGGGCAGGCCGGCGTTGTCGTCGGCCATGCGCGCCCTGCTGAAGGAGTGACCGGAGGGACCGTGGTTGCGCTTGCTACGCGTTGTCCCGTAAAAGGAAGCACGCCGGCGGGCGGGCGTGGTGGAACTGGTAGACACGCAGGTTTTAGGTACCTGTGACGCAAGTCGTGGGGGTTCAAATCCCTCCGCCCGCACCATTCGGTATCCGCGGCCGCCGATCCGCCGAACTTGTCTGCCATTTGCGCTTTTCACGATTCATCAGCCACAGCAAACGTCGGTTTTCCATGGAAGTCATTGAGAATAAAGTCAGCGACCTGGCCCATGAGTTCAACGTCGCCATCCCGTCCGCCGAGATCGAAAGCAGGATTGCCGAGCGACTCGGCACGCTGGCGCGCAATGCCCGGCTTCCCGGTTTTCGACCGGGCAAGGTGCCAATGTCGCTGTTGCGCAAGCGCTATGGCGAGAGCCTGCGGGGCGAGGTTCTGGAAGAAGCAGTCAAGGAATCGTCGGCCGAGGTGATGACCGAGCGCGGGCTCCGCCCGGCGCTGACGCCGAAGATCGAGATCACCTCGTTCGAGCCGGAGGGCAATCTCGAGTACAAGATGGCCGTCGAGGTCCTGCCCGAGATCACCCCGCCGGATTTCGCCGCTATCGAGCTTGAGCGGATGGTTGCCGAGCCCGAGGAAGCGGAAGTGGAAAAGACGCTCGCCCGTCTCGCAGAGGTGCGCAAGTCGTGGACCCCGGTCATTGAAGCGCGGTCGGCGCAGAAGGGCGATCAGGCCGTGATCGACTTCGTCGGCCGCATCGACGGCGAGGAGTTTGAGGGCGGGCGGGCCGAGGGTTACGAGGTCGAGATCGGCGGCGGCGGCTTCATTCCCGGCTTCGAGGACGGTCTGATCGGGCTGAGCGTTGGCGATCACACACAGCTCGATCTCGCCTTCCCCGAGGGCTTCCCGAACAAAGCGCTGGCTGGAAAGCCGGTGGTCTTCGATGTCGATGTCAGGGAGCTTCGCGAGCCCGAGCCAGTGAGCGTGGACGATGCCTTCGCCCAGGCGGTGGGCGCCGAGGATCTGGAAGCGCTGAAGGCGACGATCCGCACGGAGCACGGCCGCGAGCTGAAGGCGCTGGCGCGGATGCAGGTAAAGCGGGCGCTTCTCGACCGGCTGGCCGAAACCAACACCTTTGCCGTGCCGGCCGGGCTGGTCGATGCCGAGTACCGCAGCGTTGTCCGTCAGCTGGCCGAAACTGGCGAGGGCGAGAACGAGCACGCCCGACCATGACCGATCATGAGCACGCATCATGAGCACGGCCACGATCATGAGCACGGCCACGATCATGAGCACGGCACGCACGGCACGGGCATGAACACGAGCACGGGCATGAACACGAGCACGGGCATGAACACGAGCACGGGCATGAACACGAGCACGGGCATGACCATGATCATGAGCAGGCGGCGGCGGTCGAGGATCCCGACAGCGGTCTCGACGACGAGAAGAAGGCCGAGTACCGCCGGTTGGCCGAACGCCGTGTCCGCCTCGGTCTGCTGCTCGCCGAGGTCGGTCGCATCAATAATCTGCGGGTCAGCCCGGAAGAGCTGAGCAGGGCCATCATGGCCGAGGCGCGCCGTTACCCAGGGCAGGAAAAAAACGTGATCGACTTCTTCCGTGAGCATGAGGCCGCCCGCGAGTCGCTAGCGGCGCCGCTGCTCGAGGACAAGGTTGTCGATTTCATCCTCGAGATGGCGAACGTAGCGGAGCGGGATGTTTCGGTGGCCGAACTGCTCGCCGCGAGCGGTGAAACCGGGGAGGCGGAGCAGGACGAAGCGACGGGCGCGGACGGGCCGGCTTCTCTTTAGCCGGCGGCGCCCCCATACTACCCGGCAAGCGTCACAGCGACGGCGGCGGCGAGCTGTCATCCTGCAACATGCGGTGCCGCGATTCGGCGCGAGTTCGAGCCGGTTCTCTCGAACGGACTATGCATGGAAACAACATCTGGAGCTGCGTCGAACATGTTGATCCCGATGGTAGTCGAGACGACCAACCGCGGCGAACGCGCCTACGATATTTTTTCGCGGCTGCTCAAGGAACGCATCGTCTTCCTGACCGGCCCGGTGAACGACGAGGTTGCCAGCCTGGTCTGTGCGCAGCTTCTCTTCCTCGAATCCGAAAACCCGAATAAGGACATCTCGTTTTACATCAACTCGCCAGGCGGCCTCGTCACGTCGGGACTGGCCATATACGATACGATGCTGTACATTCGACCCGATGTGTCAACTGTCTGCATCGGTCAGGCGGCGTCCATGGGTTCCTTGTTGCTGACCGCGGGGTGTCCGGGAAAGCGCTACGCGTTGCCCAACGCCCGGATTATGGTCCACCAGCCGTCAGGCGGCTTCCAGGGCCAGGCGAGCGACATCGAGATCCACGCTCGCGAAATCCTTGCGTTGCGGTCGCGACTTAACAACATTTATGTCAAACACACGGCGCAGCCGGTTGACGTCATCGAGACAGCCGTCGAACGTGATCGGTTCATGAGTCCCGCCGAAGCACGTGAATTCGGTTTGATCGATCAGGTCGTGGAAATGCGACCGGCGGCCGATCGCGAAGACCGGCCGAATGGGCCGAAAGGACCGAGAGGCTAACGACGCCGTAATGGTCCCGCCGGTCCCGAGGGCGTGGATGCCGCATTCGCGGGTCCAGTTCTGCTGCAACCGTATCGTCCCGCGGCGTTGTCAGATTATTGGGGATTGTGCCGGCAAGATGCAAATGGCTAACATGTCCGGTCTGGAGGCAGCCCTGTTACGGAAAATGACATGAGCAAATCCGCAGGTGGCGATTCCAAAAATACGCTTTACTGCTCGTTTTGCGGAAAGAGTCAGCACGAAGTTCGCAAGCTGATTGCCGGACCGACGGTCTTCATTTGCGACGAGTGCGTCGAACTTTGCATGGACATCATCCGCGAGGAGCACAAGAGCGGCCTCGTCAAGTCCGGGGACGGCGTGCCAGCACCGCGGGAAATCTGCTCCGTCCTCGATGACTATGTCATCGGTCAGGACCGGGCCAAGCGGATTCTTTCGGTTGCCGTCCACAACCATTACAAGCGGATCAATCACGGCGCCAAGAACAACGATGTCGAGCTGGCCAAGTCCAACATTTTGCTGATCGGCCCGACGGGCTGCGGCAAGACGCTGCTCGCCCAAACCCTGGCGCGCATCCTCGACGTGCCCTTTACCATGGCGGACGCGACGACGCTGACGGAAGCCGGCTACGTTGGCGAGGATGTCGAGAACATCATCCTGAAGCTGCTGCAGTCGGCCGATTATAACGTCGAGCGGGCGCAGCGGGGGATCGTCTACATCGACGAGGTCGACAAGATCTCGCGCAAGTCGGACAACCCGTCGATCACCCGCGATGTGTCCGGCGAGGGCGTCCAGCAGGCGCTCCTGAAGATCATGGAAGGAACGGTTGCCAGCGTTCCTCCCCAGGGTGGACGCAAGCACCCGCAGCAGGAATTCCTCCAGGTCGACACGACCAACATCCTGTTCGTCTGCGGCGGTGCCTTTTCAGGATTAGAGAAGATCATCTCGGCACGGTCGAAGGGGACGACGATCGGCTACGGCGCCGACGTTCGTGCTCCTGACGAACGCCAGGCCGGCGAGGTTCTCAAGGGCGTGGAGCCGGAGGATCTGCTGAAGTTCGGGCTTATCCCCGAGTTCATCGGCCGCCTGCC
Source organism: uncultured Alphaproteobacteria bacterium (assembly GCA_963789785.1). GTDB lineage: Bacteria > Pseudomonadota > Alphaproteobacteria > Rhodospirillales > Defluviicoccaceae > JAEULH01. The sequence continues at coordinate 146,167 of CAWBNC010000017.1, forward strand.
CGTGCTTGCGACCCTCGACGACCTCGACGAGGCTGCGCTTGTCGAAATCTTGACCAAACCCAAAAATGCCTTGGTCAAGCAGTACCAGCGGTTGTTCGAGATGGAAGGCGTCCGTCTCGAGTTTACCGACGGCGCGATGCGCAGCGTCGCCAGCAGGGCGGTGGCGCGCCGGACGGGTGCGCGCGGGCTGCGGTCGATCCTGGAGAGCATTCTTCTCGACACCATGTTCGAACTCCCCGGCTTCGAGGGTGTGGAGGAGGTGGTCATCAACCGGGAAGTGGCCGACGATCAGGCCAAGCCCCTGTACATCTATGCCGATCGGCGAGGCGACCTCGGCAGCAGCGCTTGATCGCCGCCGCCCGCACGACTCCCACCACCTTGATCCCCGGCGCGCAGGCGGCCACCTTACGCCGTGAGGCAGGCTGTGGCTTTCCCACAAGTCTCCGCGTCAGCCAACGGCAAGAGGCGATCTCATCGTGACAACTTCTTCCAGTCTCTACCCAGTCCTCCCCCTGCGCGACATCGTCGTCTTCCCGCACATGATCGTGCCGTTGTTCGTCGGCCGCGAGAAGTCTGTGCGCGCGCTTGAGGACGTCATGAAGGACGATCGCCAGATCCTCCTGGTCGCACAGAAGAACGCGGCGCAGGATGATCCAAAGTCCGACGACATCTTCCTGATTGGGACCGTTTCGACGGTGCTGCAACTTCTCAAGCTGCCCGACGGCACGGTCAAGGTGCTGGTCGAGGGCGGCCAGCGGGCGCGGATAGAGCGCTTTACCGATCGCGAGGCGTTCTTCGAGGCCGAGGCGCGACCCCTGGACGACCAGGACGGCGAGACCCGCGAGCTTGAGGCGTTGGCCCGCTCGGTCGTCGGTCAGTTCGAGCAGTACATCAAGCTGAACAAGAAAATTCCGCCGGAGGTCCTGGTTTCGGTCAATCAGATCGACGACCCGAGCAAGCTTGCGGACACGGTTGCCTCGCACTTGGCGCTCAAGATCGCCGACAAGCAGGAGCTTCTGGAAATCGCCAGCGTCGGCGAGCGGCTGGAGCGTGTCTACGCCCACATGGAGGCGGAGATCGGCGTGCTTCAGGTGGAGAAGAGGATCCGCAGCCGGGTCAAGCGGCAGATGGAGAAGACCCAGCGCGAGTACTACCTCAACGAGCAGCTCAAGGCGATCCAGAAGGAACTCGGCGAGACCGAGGATGGCCGGGACGAGGCGAGCGAGTTCGAGGAGCGCATCAAAAAGACCGCGCTTAGCAAGGAAGCGCGTGAAAAGGCGCTGGGCGAGCTCAAAAAGCTAAGGTCGATGAGCCCCATGTCCGCCGAGGCCACGGTCGTTCGCAACTACCTCGAGTGGATGCTGAGCATCCCGTGGAAGAAGCGCAGCAAGGTCAAGAAGGATATCAGGCTCGCCCAGGAGATTCTCGACGCCGATCATTTCGGCCTGAGGAAGGTCAAGGAACGCATCCTCGAGTATCTCGCCGTGCAGCAGCGCACCAACAAGCTGCGCGGGCCCATTCTTTGCCTTGTCGGGCCGCCCGGCGTCGGCAAGACATCTCTGGGCAAGTCCATCGCCCGGGCGGCGGGGCGCAACTTCGTGCGCATGTCGCTGGGTGGCGTGCGTGACGAGTTGGAGATCCGCGGCCACCGGCGAACGTACATCGGGTCCATGCCCGGGAAGGTCATCCAAGGCATGAAGAAGGCGAAGACGTCGAACCCGCTGTTCCTCCTCGATGAGGTCGACAAGATGGGTCACGACTGGCGCGGCGATCCGGCCTCGGCTCTGCTCGAGGTCCTCGATCCGGAGCAGAACTTCAACTTCAACGACCACTATCTGGAAGTCGATTACGATCTGTCAGACGTGTTGTTCGTCACGACCGCGAATACGATGAATATGCCGCCGCCGCTGCTCGACCGAATGGAGATCATCCGGCTCTCCGGCTACACCGAGGACGAAAAGGTCGAAATCGCCAAGCGCCACCTGATCCCCAAGCAGACCGAGGCGCACGGCCTCAAGGGTGACGAATGGGAAATCTCCGACACGGCGCTGCGCGACGTGATCCGCTATTATACCCGCGAGGCGGGCGTCCGCAACCTCGAGCGCGAGATCGCCAACCTGACCCGCAAGGCGATAAAAGAGATCATGATGGGCAACCAGGCGTCCATCCAGATCAGCCGGCGCAACCTCGCGAAGTTCGCCGGCGTTAAGCGCTATCGCTACGGCGAGGCGGAGAAGGAGGATCTCGTCGGCGTCTCGACCGGTCTGGCGTGGACCGAGGTCGGCGGCGAGCTGCTGTCGATCGAGTCGGTGGTCGTTCCGGGCAAAGGCCGGATGACGATTACCGGCAAGCTCGGTGATGTGATGCAGGAGTTGATCCAGGCGGCGAAGTCGTTCGTGCAGTCGCGGGCCATCCGCTTCGGCATTGCGCCCACGGTCTTCTCGACTAAGGATATCCACGTCCACGTGCCCGAGGGCGCGACACCCAAGGACGGCCCGTCCGCCGGTGTCGGCATGGTGACCTCGATCGTCTCCGTGCTGACGGGGATCCCCGTGCGCAAGGACGTGGCGATGACCGGCGAGATCACGCTTCGGGGCCGGATTCTGCCGATTGGCGGGCTGAAGGAAAAGCTGCTTGCCGCGCATCGCGGCGGGCTCTCCACGGTCCTGGTTCCGAAGGACAACGAGCGGGAGCTGTCCGAGATCCCCGATAACGTCAAGCGCGGGCTGGAGATCGTTCCCGTCTCCACGGTCGATGAAGTGCTGAAGCGGGCGCTTATCGCCGAGCTGACACCCATCGAATGGGATGAGGACGAGGCCCTGAAGCGGGCTCCGGTCGCCGCGCAGGCCGACGAAGACGACGTTGGCGGCCTTGTAACGCATTAGGGCATGCCGAGCCCGGATGGGCGTGGCCGCTGCAGGGGGGCGGCCACCGCGTTTGCGGCACGCCCATGTCGCGATGGCGGAGCGACCCGCTCGGGCAGGTAACCGGCCGCGCTGAAACCGCGCCTCGCGTTTGTTGCGAAACCCCAGATTTTGTAGTACGCCTTTCGGGGGTTGCGTTGAACGCGGCCGCTATTGGCAATTTTTGACACAAGAGGGGGGTTCTGGGTTGAACAGAAACGATCTGGTCGCAACTGTCGCCGACGAAACCGGCTTATCGAAAAAGGACGCTGCAACGGCTGTGGACGGTGTTTTCGAAGCCATTACCAGCGCGCTGAAGGGCGGGGACGAGGTGCGTCTTGTCGGCTTCGGCACGTTCTCGGTGTCCGACCGCGCGGCTTCGGAGGGGCGCAATCCGCGCACCGGGGAGGCCATTCAGATTGCCGCCTCACGGGTTCCGAAATTCAAGGCCGGCAAGGGCCTGAAGGACGCACTGAACTAGAGCGGTCCGGCGCCCTTCGCCGGCGCCGGCAAGATGCCGGCGGTCTGAAATCAACCTGTTTTGCCGTTGTACGAGTTCGTCCAATGGCGTTTTGATCCAGCCGCGCCGTAACAAGCGTAACAGGCATGTTGATCGCGCGGGAGCCGTCGGCGGCTGCCGCAAGCTGACTTTCGTGAATTTGCGGGGTGAAAGCGCATTGGTGTGGACGCCAATCGCTTTTGCCTTGTATTCCATCGCTTCCGCGACGGGCGGTTAGCTCAGTCGGTAGAGCGCCACGCTTACACCGTGGATGTCGGCGGTTCGAGCCCGTCACCGCCCACCAGCGCCGCGACCGCATGCCGCTTTGGCCCGCAAACCTTCGCCGAGCCCGGCAGAGGCTTTTGTTAATGTCGGAGAACCGAGCCGGCACTAGGTTGCGCGGCGCCATCTTCCCTTCTCCTAATGCGGGGCAACGAATATAATGGCCAAAAACAGTCTGAGAGTTTGGCCGGGGGATCAGTACCCCCTCGGCGCGACCTGGGACGGGAAAGGCGTCAATTTTGCCTTGTTTTCGCAGAATGCCACGCGCGTCGAGCTCTGCCTGTTCGACGACCAGGGCAGGCGCGAGATCGAGCGCGTGGCGCTGCCGGAGTACACGAACGAGATCTGGCATGGATACCTGCCGGACATCCGGCCGGCGCAGCTCTACGGCTACCGGGTGCTACGGACCCTACGAGCCGACGGCGGGACATCGGTTCAATCCGAACAAGCTGCTGATCGACCCCTACGCCAAGTCGCTCGTCGGCAAGCTCAAGTGGCACGACGCCAACTTCGGCTACCGGATCGGCGACAAGTCGGCCGACCTCAGTTTCGACAAGCGCGACAACGCCCGGTACATGCCGAAGTGCCGGGTCGTCGATACCGCCTTCACCTGGGGCGACGATCGGCCGCCGCGCATCGACTGGCACGAGAGCATCGTCTACGAGATGCACGTCAAGGGCTTCACGATCCGGATGCCGGATGTTCCCGAAGCGCTTCGCGGCAGCTTCGAGGGCCTGTCGGCGAAGGCGGCGGTCGATTATCTCAGTGCGCTTGGCGTCACCGCCGTCGAGCTTCTGCCGGTGCAGACGTTTCTCGACGACCGTCACCTGGTCGAGAAAGGCCTCACCAACTACTGGGGCTACAACACGCTCGCCTTTTTCGCGCCGGACCCCCGCTTTCTCGCCTCCCAGGCCCTTGGCGAATTCAAGACCTTCGTCCAGGTCATGCATACCGCCGGCATCGAGGTGATCCTCGACGTGGTCTACAACCACACCGCCGAGGGCAGCGAGATGGGGCCGACCCTGTCGTTCCGCGGCGTCGACAACGCTTCCTACTACCATCTCGTGCCCGGCAACGAGCGCTACTACATGGATTTCACCGGCTGCGGCAACGTCTTCGACCTGCGCCATCCGCGCGTCCTGCAACTGGTCATGGACTCGCTGCGCTACTGGGTCGAGGAGATGCACGTCGACGGCTTCCGCTTCGATCTGGCGACGACGCTGGCGCGCGAAGAGCATGGCGGCTTCGACAATCACTGCGGCTTTCTCGACGCGGTCCGGCAGGATCCGGTGCTGTCGCGGGTCAAACTGATCGCGGAGCCATGGGACGTCGGCGACGGCGGCTACCGGCTGGGCGGCTTTCCCGCCGGCTGGGGCGAGTGGAACGATCGCTACCGCGACACGGTCCGCCGGTTCTGGAAGGGCGATCCCGGAGGTGCATGCCCGACTTCGCCACCCGGATCACCGGCTCGAGCGACATCTTCGACACCCACGGCCGGCGGCCCTGGGCTTCGCTCAACTTCATCACCGCCCACGACGGCTTCACCCTCGCCGATGCGGTCGCCTACAACGACAAGCACAACGAGGCCAATCTCGAGGACAACCGCGACGGGACGAGCAACAACAACAGCTGGAACTGCGGCGTCGAGGGCGATACCGACGATGCCGAGATCAAAGCGCTGAGACTGCGCCAGCGCCGCAACATGCTGGCGACCCTGCTGGTTTCGCAGGGCATGCCGATGATCGTCGCCGGCGACGAGTTCGGCCGCAGCCAGGGCGGCAACAACAATGCCTATTGCCAGGACAGCGAGATCAGCTGGCTGGACTGGGACTTCGCCGCCGAGAACGAGTCGTTCCTCGACTTCGTCCGCCGGCTCATCCAGCTTCGCCGCGAGCATATCGTCTTCCACCGCAACCGCTTCTTCTACCGCCGGTTCATCCCCGGTACCGATATTCAGGACGTGACAGTGGCTCAATCCGGACGGCTCGGAGATGTCCGACGGCGACTGGGACGACGGCGACCGCTCGCTGGCTCAGCTTTCTGATCCGCGGCGAAGCCGGCGAGTACCACTTGACGGCGGCGGGCGAACAGCAGGTCGACGACAGCTTTCTGGTCATCCTGAACGCCCATCACGAGGATCTGGAGTGGACGCTGCCGGAGCTGGACGTCGGCCAGACGATGGCAGGTGCTGATCGACACCAGCAGCGACGCCGGTTTCCCCGAGGGGGTCTACGCGGCCGACGGCGACATCTATCCGGTCAGGTCGCGCTCCTTCGTCCTGATGCTCCGCAGCAATTCCAGCGAAACGCGAAAGGGCCTGACATGACGCGGTTCAGCCATCGGATGCCGTTCGGCGCCGAGAGTCGGACCCGCGGGCGCCCGCTTCCGCCTGTGGGCGCCGGACGCGCAGACAGTGGCGCTGTGTCTGGGCGAGGGCAGCGCCGAACGGGTCGCTGCCGCTGGAGCAAGGATCCCGCCGGCTGGTGCGAGACCACGGTGCGCGATGCCGCGGCGGGAACGCGCTACCGCTACCAGATCGACGGGGATCTGAAGGTGCCCGATCCGGCGTCGCGCTATCAGCCGGACGACGTTCACGGCCCGAGCGCCGTCATCGATCCCGCCGCCTATGCCTGGAAGAACCCGGAGTGGCGCGGGCGACCGTGGGAGGACTGCCGTCTTCTACGAGCTGCACGTCGGCACTTTCTCGCCCGAGGGTACGTTTCGCGGCGTCGCCGATCGGCTGGCCTACCTCAAGGATCTGGGCGTCACCGCGGTCGAGCTGATGCCGGTGGCGGACTTTCCGGGCACGCGCGACTGGGGCTACGACGGCGTCGCCCTTTACGCGCCGGACGCGCGTCTACGGTCGGCCGGACGATCTCAAGGCGCTGGTCGATGCCGCCCACGGGCTCGATCTGATGGTCTTCCTCGACGTGGTCTACAACCACTTCGGGCCGGAGGGAAACTACCTCCACGCCTTCGCCAAGCGCTTCTTCAATCCCGATCGGCACACGCCGTGGGGCGCGGCGATCAATTTCGACGCCGACGGACAGCCGCGTCGTGCGCGACTTCTTCATTCACAACACGCTGTACTGGCTGGAGGAGTATCGCTTCGACGGCCTGCGCTTCGACGCCGTGCATGCCATCGAGGACAACTCCACGCCGGACATTCTGACCGAGCTCGCCGAGACCGTGCACAAGCGCATCCCGGAGGGTCGGCACGTGCATCTGGTGCTTGAGAACGACAAGAACGAGTCACGCTACCTCGGTCGCGATGGCGCGAACTGCGGCCGCGTCATTACGTCGCCCAGTGGAACGACGACATCCACCACGCCTACCACGTCCTGGTGACGGGCGAGAGCGGCGGCTACTACAAGGACTACGCCGATCGCGCCGGGGGCGCACCTCGCCCGCTGCCTGACCGAGGGCTTTGCCTATCAGGGCGATCCGTCGCCCTTTCGCGACGGCGAGATCCGCGGCGAGCCCAGCGCCGGGCTGCCGGCTACGGCGTTCGTCTCCTTCATCCAGAACCACGACCAGGTCGGCAACCGCGCCTTCGGCGAGCGGATCAACCAGCTCGCATCGCCGGAGGCGCTGCGCGCGGCGACCGTGATCCTGTGCCTGGCGCCGGCGCCGCCGATGCTGTTCATGGGCCAGGAGTGGGCTTCGGCGCGGCCCTTCCTGTTCTTCTGCAATCTTGGGCCCGATCTCGAGGAACCCGTGCGCGAAGGCCGGCGGCGGGAGTTCGCGTCGTTCCCCGAGTTCAGCAATCCGGAGGCGCGGGCGCAGGATCCCCGATCCCAACGCGCCGGAGACCTTCGAGGACAGCAAGCTCGACTGGGCGGCGCGCGAGGCCGGCGAACATGCCGAAATGCTCGCGCTGCATCGACGACCTGCTGGCCCTGCGCCAGACCGAGCTGGCCGTACGCCTGCGCGAAGATGCCCGGCGGCGGCACGGTCGCCTGGCGCGAGGGCGCCGCGATGATGCTGGTCTGGCCTCTCGGCGACGGCTCGACCCTGACACTGGTGGCGAACATGGCCGGCGACGCGGCCGAGGCGCCCGCGACTCGAGGTCGACGGGCAGGCTTCTGCATGCCACCGCCGACTTCGACGCCGGATCGCCGATGACGCATCTGCCGGCGTGGGCGGCCGCCTATTATCTCGACCCGGCCTGAAGGGAGGGCAGCGCGTGAGCGACGCCAACCTCTACCTGCCGCGGGCGACCTACCGGCTGCAGTTCAACAGCGCCTTCACCTTCGACGATGCCCGCGCGCTGATCCCCTATCTCGCCGATCTCGGCATCAGCCACCTCTACGCCTCGCCGTACCTGAAGGCGCGGGAGGGCAGCACGCACGGCTACGACATCGTCGATCACAACAGCCTTCAACCCGGAGATCGGCACGCGAAGACAGCTTCCGCGCCATGAGCGACGAGCTCGGCGGCCCACGGGCTCGGCCAGATCCTCGATTTCGTGCCGAACCACATGGGCATCGGCCGGGCCGACAATGCCTGGTGGCTCGATGTTCTCGAGTGGGGCGAGGAATCGCCTTACGCCGAGTACTTCGATATCGACTGGAGCTCGGCGAAGCTGGAGCTGCGCGGCAAGGTTCTGCTGCCGGTCCTCGGCAATCACTACGGCGACACCCTCGAAGGCGGCGAGCTGAAGCTCGCCTTCGACGCCGACGACGGCAGCTTCAGCGTCTGGTACTACGAGCACCGCTTTCCGGTCACGCCCGGCCAGTACAGCCGGATCCTTCGGCCGGTGGCCGAAGCAGCTCAACCGGGACGAACGGCTCGAGCGACGATCGAGGCCGAGGCGCTCGAGGTGGTCGTTTCCGGGCTTTCGCGACATGACCCGGCGCTTCCGCTCGCCGCGCGATCGCGCGACGCGGCGTCGGCAGGCGGCCGGGCTGCGCCGGCGCCTGGTCGAGGCGGCTCGCGAACCGGTTCTGGCCAAGGCGATCGAGGCCGAGGTCGCGCGGCTCAACGGCACCCCCGGCAAGCATGCGAGCTTCGAGCCGCTGCACCGGCTGCTCGAGGCGCAGCCATACCGGCTCGCCTTCTGGCGCGTCGCGGCCGAGGAGATCAACTATCGCCGGTTCTTCCAGATCAACGATCTGGCCGGGCATCCGGATCGAGGTGCCGGCGGTCTTCGACCAGATCCACGAACTGACCCTCCGGCTGATCCGCGAGGGCCACATTCACGGCCTGCGCATCGACCACATCGACGGCCTGTTCGATCCCCGCCGCTATCTGGAGCGGCTGCAGGAGGTCGGCGGCGGCGGCCATGCGCCGGCGCGCAAGGCCGGCGGAACGGACGAGGACGCCGGCGAGCGAGGACGGAGCGCCGTTCTACATCGTCGTCGAGAAGATTCTCGCGCCGCACGAGCGCCTGCGCGAGGAGTGGCCGATCGCCGGGCACCACCGGCTACGAGTTCCTCAACCGGGTCAACGGGGTGTTCGTCGACGCCGAGGCCGAGACGGTCCTCGAGCGGGCCTACGAGCGCTTCATCGGCGAACGGCGTGTCTTTCGAGGAAATCACCTATCAGAGCAAGAAGCAGGTGATGGACCTCGAGCTCGCCAGCGAGCTGAGGGTTCTCGCCAACGAATACAACCGCTTGACCGAAACGAGCTGGCAGACCCGCGATTATACCCTGGTGGGGCTGCGTCAGGCGTTGCGCGAGGTCGTCGCCAGCTTCCCCGTGTACCGGACCTATGTCGACAGTTCCGGCGCATCGCAGGAGGACTACCGCGACATCGAGTGGGCGATCGCCCAGGCGCGCAAGCGCAGCTATCGCCCCGACAAGAGCGTCTTCGACTTCATTTTCGAGCTCCTGACCGCCGAAATCGCGGAGCAGCGCGACAACGGCCTGAACCCGGCCGAGGTGCGTCGGCTGGCGATGAAGTTCCAACAGTATACCGGGCCGGTCATGGCCAAGGGCGTCGAGGACACCGCCTTCTACCGTTACAACCGGCTCGTCTCGTTGAACGAGGTCGGCGGCGAGCCGGCGCGGTTCGGAACGACGCTGTCGGCTTTCCATCACCTCAACCAGGACGCGGCGCGGCGCTGGCCGCACCGGATGGTCTGCTCGGCCACCCACGACACCAAGCGCGGCGAAGATGTTCGCGCGCGCATCAACGTCATCTCCGAGCTGCCCGACGAATGGTCGGCGCGGGCGCGGCGCTGGGCGACGCTGAATCGCCGGCGCAAGACCGAGTACAACGACGCTCAGGCGCCCGACGAGAACGATGAGTATCTCTTCTACCAGACGCTGGTCGGGGCCTGGCCCATCGAATTCGCCGGCGACGATGAGATCGATCCGGATCAGGCGGACGTCTTCCGCGACAGGATGCTGGGCTACATGACCAAGGCGGTCCGTGAGGCCAAGCGCCGGTCGAGCTGGATCGCGCCCGACGAAACCTACGAGGCCAGCCTCAACGAGTTCGTCACCCGCGTGCTCGATACGCGCAAGGCCAACCCCTTCGTCGCGGACTTTCGCGGCTTTCAGGAGCGGATCGCGCCGGTCGGCATGGTCTACGGCCTGGCGCAGACGACGATCAAGCTGACGGCGCCGGGCGTGCCTGACATCTATCAGGGCTGCGAGATGTGGGACTTCAGTCTGGTCGACCCCGACAATCGCCGCCCGGTCGACTTCGAAGTCAGGGCGGCCGGCCTGCGCGGTCTTCGTGACGGGCTCGCCGAGCACGGCGCGCTGGCGACGGCCCGGCGCCTGCTCGAGCATTGGCCGGATGGCGTCGTCAAGCTGTACCTTACCTGGCGGCTCCTCGGCCTGCGCTCCCGCCATCCGGCGCTGTTCCTCGACGGCACGTACGCTCCAGCCGATGCCATTGGGCCTCGCGGCGATCAGCTTTGCGCTTTCGTGCGCACATGCGGGGCGCAGGCCATGCTGGTCGTGGTTCCGAGGCTTGTCGCGAACATCATGGACCGGCTCAACGGCCCGCCGCTGGGCAACCCGGCGTGGGGCGATACCGCTGTCGCGCTTCCCGAAGAGATGCCGGCGGAGGGCGACTGGGTCAACGTTTTGACCGACGAGGAACACGTCGTCGCGGCGGGCGCCGACGGTCGGCCGCTGTTTCGCCGCCGGGGCACTGCTGCAGAACTTTCCGATCGCCGTGCTTCTCTCGCCGGAGAAGGATGCCGCCTGATCGTCGATCCCGCGACGAGGGCAGGTCATGCGCTTGTCCGGTAACGCGGCGGGTCCTGTCTTGACACCCGCCGGGCCGGGGGTTACATCGGGCGCGCCCTCGCGGGTGGCGTATCCGCCATGGGGGTGTAGCTCAGTCCGGTTAGAGCGCTGGCCTGTCACGCCAGAGGTCGCGGGTTCGAGTCCCGTCACTCCCGCCAAACGCCCGGGCCCGCGCGTTGGAGTGCAGGGCGGATGAGCCGGCGCCAGCGTCCGCCTTTCCCGGTGTTCCCTCCGGGTCGCCGTCGCGTGCTTCGAACCGCCGGCCGCCGGTCGGCAGAAATGGTGTCGCCGTGGAAGCCTTCCTGTCCGACTACGTGCCGATCCTCATTTTCCTGGCGATAGCCATCGGCATTGCGGTAATGGCCATCGTCGCCTCTTACATCATTGCGCCGCAAAATCCGGATGCGGACAAGGTTTCGGCCTATGAGTGCGGCTTCGATGCTTTCGAAGACGCAAGACGGCAGTTCGACGTCCGGTTTTACTTAGTCGCCATTCTCTTCATCATATTTGATCTGGAAGTCGCGTTCCTCTTCCCGTGGGCAATCACCCTTGGCGAGATCGGGATGTTCGGGTTCTGGTCCATGATGGTTTTTCTGGCAATCCTTACCATCGGATTTATATACGAGTGGAGAAAAGGAGCGCTGGAATGGGAATAATCAAGACCTCGGAGCTGCCGCCCGCCGGCCGTGAGGCCGAGCTTCTCCGGGACCACGACAAGCTGTGGGGGCGGGTCACCGGCGAGCTGGACGACAAGGGCTTTCTCCTGACCCAGTTCGACAAGCTGGTCAGCTGGGCGCGGGCCGGCTCGATGTGGCCGATGACGTTCGGTCTGGCGTGTTGCGCCGTCGAGATGATGCACGCCTACGTCAGCCGCTACGACCTCGACCGGTTCGGGGTGGTGCCGCGGCCGAGCCCACGTCAGGCGGACGTGATCATCGTCGCCGGAACCCTGACCAACAAGATGGCGCCGGCTTTCCGCCGGGTCTACGACCAGATGGCCGAGCCGCGTTACGTCATTTCCATGGGCTCGTGCGCCAACGGCGGCGGCTACTATCATTATTCCTACTCGGTGGTGCGCGGCTGCGACCGGGTGGTGCCGGTCGATATCTACGTGCCGGGTTGCCCACCGACCGCCGAGGCCCTCGTTTACGGGGTCTTGCAGCTGCAAAAGAAGATCAGGCGCACGGGAACGCTGGTCCGCTAGGCGGGGCCCCGTTATGCCGGCGCCTGACGGGGCCTTATGGGCCGCGCAAATGTCAGGGAGCTTTCGACACGATGGTGGATGTGGCGCTTCGCGATCTTGGGGAGTACGTCGAGGCAGCGCTTTCCGATGCGGTGCAGGATGTGCAGATGGATTGCGACGAGCTCTGCCTCGTCGTTGATCGCGACCGAATCGCCCGCGTCCTGAAGTTTCTCCGCGACGACGTCAACTGCCAGTTCAAGCAACTGATGGACGTCTGCGGCGCCGATTATCCCGAGCGCGAAGAGCGCTTCGAGGTGGTCTACAATCTTCTCAGTCTGAGCCACAACCGCCGCATCCGGGTCAAGGTTGCGACCTCGCCCGAGACCCCAGTACCGACGGTGACCGAGGTCTTCAGCTCCGCCGACTGGTGGGAGCGCGAAACGTGGGACATGTACGGCATTTTCTTCCGCGACCACCCGGACCTGCGCCGGATCCTGTCGGATTACGGTTTCCAGGGGCACCCGCTGCGCAAGGACTTTCCGTTGACCGGGTATGTCGAGGTTCGCTACGACGATGATCAGAAGCGCGTCGTCTACGAGCCGGTGAAACTGCCCCAGGACTTCCGAAGCTTCGATTTCCTCAGCCCGTGGGAGGGCATCCAGGAGCAG